>NZ_OZ034712.1:0-1323550 GCF_964026915.1 Wolbachia endosymbiont (group A) of Eristalinus aeneus | reverse complement strand
TTAGCCAGATAGGCACTCTTCCACCCGGCTCATTTCTCTTAATAATTTTCGCTATTGTTGTTTTGCCGCTTTCCAATCTATTCTATTTATTCTTTTGTATATTAAAGTATAGTAATAATAATAGTTCTATCAATAACTTGTTACTAACTTAAAATTCAGTAAAAATTGGTGTTGTTCAACTTGTGGATAAATATGTGAGTAACTTTCGTATATTATTGATTTTCTGTTATGATTTATGTGTATAAGTAAGGTGTTTAGAGTGTTAGTAATTTTCTTTTATGGAAAATACTTTACCATCATGCATTGTTACACAACTATGTATATGTTGTTGAAAAAGTTGTTGATCAATTGTTGGTATTTTATATCAACAAATAATTCACAAATTAATTTGACATTATTCACATGCTTATTAAACATTTAATAACAGTTTTCTTGATAAATCTAATCTGAAAACGTTTTTGCCATTACAGGGAATAAATTGAGTAAAAAAAGAACCTTAGTAGAAAAAATAGCATATAGAATTTTTCTCTTCCTTTTCAAAAAAGCTTCTGTGTTGAAAAAGTGTGCGACTGAGGCATTAATGAAAGATCTGCCAGACCTTAATATATTTAATGGTCTATTAAAATTCCGCGATTGTGGTATAATGGATATAATGACTCCACGTACAGAGATATGCGCAGTAGACATTGAGTCAAGCGAGCGTGAAATAATAAAGAAGATAAAAAACACTTGCCACACTAAAATACCAATTTATAAAAATAACTTTGATAACGTAATAGGCTTTTTTTATGTAAAAGATGTTATTTTTAATAGGGATAAAAATTTTAATCTGAAACATATTATACAAAGCGTAATATTTGTTCCACCCTCGATGAAGACAACTAATCTTTTTGTTAGGATGAACTCTTCTAAATCATGCTTAGCTATCGTATTGGATGAATATGGTGGAACTGATGGTTTAATTTCAATGACTGATCTTATAGAGGAACTAATACCAAACATTGATAGTGAAAACGAAATAAATTCAGAATATACCATTACTGAATTGTCTCAAAATAAGTTTGAAGTATCAGCAAGGGCTCTTATAAAAGATATAGAAGAGGATCTAAAAATAGAATTACGTGACCCTGAAGAAGACTATGTTACACTTGGTGGTTTGATTCTTTCGATTGCTGGTAAAGTACCTTCTGTAGATGAAGTCATTAAATATAAAAATGGTATGAAGTTTATCATCAAAGATGCAAATGAGCGCTACATTAATAAAATAGTACTAGACTTAAGTGATTACAAAAATTAGATTTGGTACCCCTTGTCGGGGAATGCCTTGACACGAAGAAAAAGTTGTAATAACCAAATATGCAACTCAAGTTATAGTTAAACCTATTTCCAGCAAATTATTTTCGCAAGTATAATGCATTTCAGTGTTATAGTACTCTAATAATAAAGAGGTCATATAGATATTAATATCTTTTGTATTTAAATTAGTGTCATTTTTTTTGATTAATTTGTCTACTAATGATTTGCTTATTGGTTTGTGTTCATTTAGAATTTTTATAGTTAATAGCATTTTATCTTCTGTTTGACTCAGTAAAACAGATACTAGTTCAACTTCCGCCACTGCACTGGCTATAGTTAGCACCATATTAGAAATTATCTTATTTATCTTTTCAATTAAATCTTCCTTATTTTTTGCAGAGTATGCGTCTATTTTCCACGTAAGCTTTACTTTTTTTTTAATAAATAATTTTCGATATTAGATTTGGTCTTATCAAAGCTATAATTATCCATTGAAGAAGAATATGCCTGCTTCATAACTTTATGTTTATATATTAAATCATCGGAGCTTTCTTTAAGAAACAACAACGCTTCCTTCTGCGCATCAGCATCATTCTTATCTATTACTTCAAGCTCTTCTACGCCAAACGTTATTCCATTCATAGAGTTAGCAAAGTCATGAAGCAGCCGTCCTGATAGCAGTTCCGTTATTAACAGTATGTTTTTGGTATTTTCGTTCATTGGATAATTATAAATGATTTAAGTTACCCTATATTGGTAAGTATATAATAGTCAATTAAGAGAAAGTTTCGTTGCACTTTTTATATCAAGGCATTAATATAGTATTAACAATTTTAAAATTTATAAAAGGATTATGAATACTTATACCAGATCAGGAATAGATATTGAACTATATAATAAGTTAATAAAAGAAGTCAAGCCTATTGCTCAAGAAACTACTAGAGAAGAAGTAATCAGCGAAATAGGTTCATTTTCTGCGTTATTTGATTTTGCTGCACTAAGTAAGAAGTATGACCATCCAGTACTCGTTTCCTCAACTGATGGAGTAGGTACGAAACTGTTGATAGCTCAAGAAGTGAATAAACATGATATTATAGGTATAGATTTAGTTGCAATGTGTGTAAATGACTTACTTGCACAAGGAGCAACGCCTTTGTTTTTCCTTGATTACTTTGCAACAGGCGTTTTGACCAAAGATGTTTTATTATCTGTGGTTAAGGGCATTGCAGAGGGGTGCAAGCAAGCTAAAATAGCATTGGTTGGTGGGGAAACTGCAGAAATGCCTGGAATGTATGGTAATAATCACTATGACCTTGCAGGGTTTGTGGTTGGTGTAGTTGATCGAAAGCAAATTCTTCCAAACTGTAGTATGATGAAAGCAGGTGATTATATAGTTGGCTTAGAGTCAAGTGGAATTCACTCAAATGGGTTTTCTTTAGTGCGCCATGTTTTCAAAAGCTTAGGTATAAATTATAACGATACATCTCTATGGAATAATAAATCTTGGAGTGAAATACTACTTGAACCAACAAAAATATATGTTGATTCTTTGCTGCCTATCATGTCACAAGTAAAAGGTATTGCGCACATCACGGGTGGTGGTTTGGTAGACAATATTCCGCGAATTCTTCCAAAAAACTTATTTGCAAACATAGACATTAATTCCTGGAAATGGCCAGATATATTTTTATGGCTAACAAAGGAGGGTAAAATAGAGAAGAAAGAAATGCTAAAAACATTTAATTGTGGTATTGGTATGGTATTGATCGTAAGTTCTGAGAATATGCAAAACGTGAAAAATCATTTCCAAAAACGTGGAGAAAAAATTGAAATTATTGGAAAACTTGATGAGGCATGTAACCCTCCACTTGATAGAGTAGTATTTAGTTAACCTAACTTTACTGACAGTCTTTTTGCAACTTCTAGGTATGCTTCCTTTAAATCTCCTAAATTCAAACGAAAGACATCTTTGTCTAGCTTTTTATAAGTATTTTTATCCCATAATCTGCAGTTATCAGGGCTAATTTCATCAGCTAAAACGATTTTAGTACTGTCATTTATTAATCTGCCAAATTCTAACTTGAGATCAACTAAATATATACTTGCATTTGAAAATAGGTGAACTAATATTTCGTTGATTTTTAAAGTTGTAGTTTTAACTTCATCCATTTCTTTGCTAGATAGCCAATCAAAATACAGTATGTGATTTTCACTTACCATTGGGTCGGCTAGGTCATCATTTTTGTAAAAAAAATCGATTATAGGAGATGCAAGCCTCTCACCTTCTTTGATATTAAAACGTTTGCAAAAGCTGCCAGCTGCGACATTTCTAACTACTACCTCAAGAGGTATTATCTTGAGTTTTTTGACTAGCTGTTCTCTTTCGTTTAGAGTTTTTATAAAGTGTGTGCTAATTTCTGCTTTCTCAAGCTTTTCCATGATAAAAGCACTAATATGATTATTAATTATTCCTTTACCATCGATTATTTCATATTTTTCCTTATTGAATGCTGTAATATCATCTTTAAAGTGCTGTATGACAATTGATAAGTCTTCAGTTTCAATAATGGCTTTCGCTTTACCTTCGTATATCGTTTTATTCAGTGACATGTTTAATTTAACTATATATTATATCAATTTACTATTCTTAGAGTATAGCCCCAAATAACTTAAAATAAACCTTAATGGCATTCAATGTTACAATATTAACCATATTCCCAGAAATGTTCCCGGGGTTTTTGAACTATTCTCTTGCCGGAAAAGCGTTAGAAAAAAAAATATGGAACCTTGAAGTAATAAATATTCGTTCTTTTGCGAAAGATAAACATTCAACTGTGGATGATGTTCCATATGGAGGTGGAGCAGGAATGGTTATGCGTTCTGATGTAGTTGGTGATGCAGTAGATAGTATGCTCTCTGTTCATAAAAACACTAAGTTTATTTACATGACTCCATCTGGAACTAAGTTTAATCAGAATATTGCCAGAGAATTATTAGAGTTTCCTCATATAACAATATTGTGTGGTCGATTTGAAGGTATTGACCAAAGGATAATTGATGCGTATACTCCTTATGAGTTAAGTATTGGAGATTATATACTTTCAGGAGGTGAGCCAGCTGCAATGGTGGTTCTTGATGCATGCATTAGACTTCTTCCAGGTGTAGTAAATAATACCGATAGTATTACTGAAGAAAGTTTTAATTATTGTGGTGGTGTACTTGAATATCCTCAATATACTAGACCTGAGCAGTGGAAGGGATATAAAGTACCTGAGGTTTTGTTATCTGGCAATCACAAAAAAATAAGTGATTGGAGGCAGAAGCAGTCTCATGTTATAACAAAAAAGCGTAGGCCTGAATTATTGAGTGGAGAGATAAATGACAAATTTACTTAAAAAATTTAACGAACAGCAAATGCAAGTGTTAGCTAAAGAAATACCAGAATTTCGTCCTGGCGATGATTTGAAGGTCACTTTTAAAGTAGTTGACGGTACAAGTGAACGTATACAGATATTTGAAGGTGTATGTATATCAAAAAGGAACCGCGGGTTACATTCTTCTTTTGCAGTCAGAAAAGTGAGCCATGGAGAAAGTATAGTGTCTCAGTTTTTTGTTTATTCTCCTGCACTGGTTTCAGTGCAAGTGACAAGAAAAGGAAAGGTTCGTAGAGCAAAACTGTATTATCTGTGCAAACTATTTGGAAAAGCTGCAAGGATCAAAGAGCGTACTACTTATGTTAAAAAGAAATCTAAGTAGATACAATAGGGAGTGATGTCAATTGTGTCATCTCAGAACTCTCTCTTGTCATCCCAGTGCGTGACACACAACTGTACGAACATTGTGTTTGCCTCCCGCTGTGGTGTCATCCCAGTGCTCCGACACTGGGATCCAGCATTCATTATTCTCCTTTTGGTTTGTGCTTTCATGGAAAATGTAAAAATTATTTGCAGGCAAAGCCTGCTGGATCCCAGTGTCAGCTACTTGCATGACAAAAAAGGGGAAAGTTTTTTCAAATCCTCGTGTAAAGAAAAGTAAATGAGTATAAAGAAAAAATTCCTTAAATTACTTCAGTCAAGGCGTGTACATGCTCGTATAAAAAGGAAAAATAAAAAGAACAGAGCGCTACGCTTTTGTTCTTTCACGGCACTAGTTATCTCACTTGGCTGTCCTGTGTGTATATTGTTGAGTATATTAGTTAACTCTTACAGTGCCTTAACAGTAACGAAAATTTTATTGCCAGTTGAAATAAATGCTGATCTTGCTTTGGCGAGTAATCCTAGTGATTTGCGGTATAAGTCCATTGGCTTACTCAACGATTCTTTACGTAAGGTGTTTGGAGGAACTGATTTTAAAGACGGTGACGAAATTTTAAGTCGTAATTCTTACAAAGAACTAGAGAAATTTTTTCGTAAGAAAGTAAAAGATAGTGGTGAATATGAGATCTGGTTTACCGCGTCAAGTATAATTAATTCAATAAATAAAGATAAATATTTGAATGATCGTTATGCTAAATTACTTGATTGGCTAAAAGAAAAGAGGAGAGTGAAAAAATTTTTTAATAAGTCTTTATTCCTTAAATCTGACTCTCGTGAACCTGAAAATGCAGGGATTTTAGGAGCGTTTATCGGTTCATTAATGACAATTATAGTGTGCCTAGCATTAGCATTACCAATAGGAATTATGTCGGGCATCTGTCTTTACGAATTTATGCCTAAAAATAGGCTAATGACTAATATTGTAGAAATTAGCATAAATAATCTTGCTGCAGTGCCTTCAATAATATTTGGTGTAGTAGGCTTAACTCTCTATCTTGGCATATTTGGGCTACCACGCTCTTCACCACTTGTTGGTGGAATGACTCTTTCATTTATGATGTTACCTAATATTATAATTGCAACAAAAAATGCCTTTGCGAATGTTCCTATTACGATAAAAGATGCAGCGTTTGCGCTCGGTGCACCTCACATCAAGGTGATATTAGATCACTCTTTACCGATTGCGTTACCAAGAATAATACATGGTACTGTGCTTGCAATTGCAAGGATTTTAGGTGAATCTTCTCCTTTACTTATGATGGGTATGGTGGCATTTATTGCTGATACACCTACGTCCTTTTTCGATCCGGCGACTGTTCTACCTGTGCAAATATACATATGGTCAAGCAATCCTGAAATTGCATTTGTTGAACTTGCTGCTATCGCAATTATAGCTTTATTATTGGTGTTATTTGCGTTAAATTTAGTAGCAAATTTTGTAAAAAGGAAATTCGAATTTTTTAATTTTTAGCAATTCATGAAAATCACAGTCCTATCTGGTTATGGCTTAAATTGCGAAAAAGAAACTGCATTTGCATTTATGGAATGCAGCAGAAAACTTGGTATTGGTAATATTGAAGTAAAAATCGTTCACATTAACGATATCATAAATAATCCAGGTGAACTGAAATTAAGCAATATACTTGCAATTCCAGGGGGTTTTTCCTATGGTGATGACACTGGTGCTGGTAATGCGTTTGCTTTACGTATTAAAAACAACTTGTTGGATGAGTTTCAAGAGTTTTTATCTCAGGACAAGCTGATTATAGGAATATGTAATGGTTGTCAGATATTAGTAAAGTTAATTCCAGAATTCTCTAATTTAGCTTTAATCCATAATGATATAGGCAATTATCAATGCCGTTGGATTAGAGTGAGAGTTAATTCAAAGAGTAATTCTGTTTGGCTACGGGGTCTGAGTGAACTATATCTCCCTATTGCTCATGGGGAAGGCAAATTTTTTATGGATCAAGATATTTTGAACCAATTGATTGAGAGCAATTCCACCGCATTACGTTACATTGATAAAAATGGCAACTATGCTAACCTACAATTTCCTTACAATCCGAATGGATCTACATACGACCTAGCAGCTTTATCAGATAAAAGTGGAAGAGTGCTAGCTTTAATGCCCCATCCAGAAAGGGGAATATTTTTTACCCAGCAAGATAATTGGCCCCTTGAAAAAGAAAAGAGCAAGCGTTTAGGTGTTGCTGTGCCAAAATATGGCGATGGAATGCTTATATTTGAAAATGCACTGAAGTATTTTTGTTAAAATTTATTGATAGGGATTTATGGTCGAAATTATCCCCTGATATTGCAAAAAACTTGCTTGACAAGCCTTGCCAGTCCCCTTATCATGAAACTGAAGCTATTTATTTATCTTCTCTGTACAGATTAAATGACAAAAAAACTCACGTATCTGGCGTCCCATGTTTAATTTTTTGCACTATGTGCACTCTATGTCTTTATAAATTTCTAGGTTTTTACCTATACAAGCTGAAATACGCTTATAAAGCATTTAAAACATCAAAAAACGCCAACTTAAAAAATGGATAGTGAATAATTAGCTACCCTAGGGTTTCTTTTGCCTTTTTTTCTGTTTAGTAAATTTCTTAAACATTTATGACTAAAGGTTAGTTGCATTAAAAAGCAGCTAAATCGCGGTTATTAAGCGTTTAGAATAAAAAAACGCCATACTTGAAAGTATAATGTAAGTAATTAGCCAACCACGGGGCTTCTTTTGCCTTTTTTTTATTTGGTAAATTTCTTAATATTTATAGCTAAACGACAACCGTCATCCCGCTGCTTGTTAGCGGGATCTCTTGTTAGCGCCGCGGTGGTATGACGTAGGATTGTTGTCATTCCGCTACTTGTTAGCGGCTGAGATACCGCGAATGAATCGCGGTATGACGGTGTAGATGATGGTTAAGTATCCCGCTGCTTGTTAGCGGGATCTAGAGATACCGCAACGTCTCACCTATAGCCTTCAGTGCTCCTTTTTTTGTCATCCCAGCGTCACGCGTTGGTTTCAACATTATATCATGAACTTTCTAAAATTCATTGAACTGTGCTTTCAAACGGTGGTGCCGGGGTGTGAGTATAATGATTATCAGTATATAAAAGTCATAGCAGACAGACTTGAAGCGGCAAATGTTGGCAAAATGAGGCGAATAATATTCAATATGCCTCCGCGTTCAATGAAGTCCCTGTGCGCTAGTGTTGCGTGGCCCGCATGGATACTGGGAAATCAGCCAACTGCAAGAATAATAGTTGCAAGCTACTCTCGGCTGCTTAGCGAAAAGCACTCGCTCGATACAAGATGCATAATGCAGTCTAGTTGGTATAGAGAGCTGTTTCCAGAGGTAGAACTATCCAAAGATCAGAATACCAAATACAAATTTCAAACAGTGCAGAGAGGATACAGAATCGCAACGTCAGTTGGAGGGACGTTAACAGGTGAAGGTGGTGATTTCATCATCGTGGATGATCCACTGAGTCCCGCCCAAGCTTTGAGTGAAACGTTTAGAAAGCGTGCTACAAATTGGTTTGACCAGACTTTAGTAGCCAGGCTCAACAATAGAAAAAAAGGAGTAATTGTTCTTGTGATGCATAGGCTACATCAAGAAGATTTAACCGGGCACCTTCTCTCCAAACCGAAAAACATATGGAACCATACTTGTTTACCGATGATATCTGAAAATAAGGAGATTATCTATTCAATCAAAAAGCCAGCGCCTCCTTTTCTTGTTCCTGTCACCCGAGTAACTACAAATGAGTACAAAAGCTGGATTACAGCATCAAGTGCTAGAATGACACCACCCGTAATATTATACTCAAGAGAAGAAGGTCAGTTGCTATATCCCCTCGATGGAGGAAAAGAAGAAGTTGAGATGATAAAGGTTGAACTTGGAAGTTACGCTTTTGCTGCACAATATCAACAAAACCCTCTGCCACTTTCAAGTGGTATAATTAAACGAGAGTGGCTGAAGCGCTATAGAAATTTTCCTGACAATCTCTCGCATGTAACTCAAAGCTGGGACACTGCAGTTTCAACAAGCAACATGAGCAACTTTAGCGTCTGCACCACCTGGACAAAAGTGGGCAATAAATTCTATTTACTCGATGTATATCGCGCAAAGCTTGAGTATCCAAAGCTTAAAGAGCAAGTTCTGTCACTAGCTGCAAGATGGACACCGCACGCAATTTTAATCGAAGCAAAAACAAGTGGTCAGCAATTGGTGCAAGAGCTAAAGACAAACAGTGATTTACCAATTATCGAAATAGTACCACATGATGACAAACTCACTCGATTTTATCAAATTGTTCCGATTATAGAGTCTGGCAAGGTTTTTCTGCCGCACCAAGCAGTATGGCTGAACGATTTTGAGTATGAGACTTTAATGTTTCCTGAAACTCGACACGATGATCAAGTGGATAGTACCGTGCAATATTTGCAGTGGGTGAGAGATAGTAGCTCTAGGGTCGCAGCTTTACGGGCATTGTGATTTGAGTCTACCAGATCCAAGTAGTCAGCTACTTGCATGACACCCTGACAACCGTCATCCCGCTACGTGTTAGCGGGATCTAGAGATACCGCGAATGAATCGCGGTATGACGTAGAAGGATGATATCATCCCAGTGCTTGACACTGGGATCCAGTTTTCCATATAATCTCATCGAAAATGTTGTAACCACTTTCTATGCTAGTTTGCTTGCTCACAAGCAAACTTTCCTGGATCCAAGTAGTCAAGGCACTGGGATGACAAAGAAATAGGCACTGGGATGACAGGAGAAGGAGGCTACTTTCATGACACCATTCTTTTTTCTGGATCCAAGTAGTCAAGGCACTGGGATGACACCCTTTTGGATGGAAAGCTACTTGCATGACATCATCATAAAGTAAACCAGTGTCAGCTACTCGGATGACACCCTCTTGGATGGAGACCAGTGTCAGCTACTTTCATGACAAGAAGAGGGTACTGGAATGACAAAGTGGAGGGTCTGCTTCTGTCATCCTATGATAGCTAAAAAGACCTGGATTCCAGCGTCACGCGCTGGAATGACATTGTAGGGTGTTATCCGAGTCCTTTTTTTCGTCATCCGAGGACCGTATGACGTCATCCAAGTAGCGTGACTACTTGGATCTAGCGCTGAATTACCAATCCGCAGAAATTGGAACATCTGCTTCGCCTGGAATCTCAAATCGCGGTTGTGACATTACTTCCCTTACAGCATTTTGAAATCCTGTATCACTAGCATTGACATTCATTGCAACGCTTGTTTTGAAATTGTCATTGCTTGTGAGTCTAGTAAATATTGCATCCTCTGATGGAATTAGCCCTCTACTGTTTAAGAACTGTTTTGCTGTTTGTTCAGTTCCAACATTATACTCTGCTTTATCTGTGCTAGCTATGGCGTCCCCCAATTTATCCACTAAAATTGATTTGTCGCCGTCTTGTGCAGGAAGTATAGCTTCCGCGAAAGCTTTCTTGTTTGCTGCCTCTGTAAGGTTGGAAGCATCGATTTTAGCAAACGCAGTATCTGCTACTGATTTAGTATAAACCTTCTTAGTATCATCAGTACCAACTGTTGCAAGAGCAGGAACTAGAACATCCACGACAGCTTTTTCTGCAACTTTTGCTCCAAGATCTGCAGTTTTAACAAAAGGATATTTATCAGCTAAGAAAGCTTTTGCTGCTTGATTGCTACTAGCACCATACACTGCATCGGCAGCATCAAGAAATCCTCCTAATTTATCCACTAGAGCTGATTTTTTATTGTTATCTTGTACAGCAAGTATTGCATCTGCTAAAGCTTTTCCTTTATCTGCTTGAGTTGAAATATTGGAACCATCAGTTTTAACAAATGCAGTATTTGCAGCAGTTTTAGTATAAACACCACTATTACCAACACCTGCTGCGAGCTTTTCTACTAAAGCATTTATAAAAGCACCGTCGTCTATGAGCTCTTGTTCTGTCTTAGCATTCAATTGATCACCTAACGCCATATCACACTCTCCGTTAATTATAAAAACCATAGCATGCATGAAAAAAGTATAATTTTCGTTAATGCTAGATTTTACATAAGTTTTTTTTGAGGTTTGTCGTTCCAGAATTCTTCTCTTGCTATCCCAGTCCCCTCTCCTGTCATCCGAGTAGCTGACACTGGGATCCAGTTTTCCATATAATCTCATCGAAAATGTTGTAACCACTTTCTATACTAGTTTGCTTGTGAGCAAGCAAACTTTCCTGGATCCCAGTGGGCTTTGTTGCATAGCAGCAGAAAAATTAGTGATTACTGACAAAATTCATTATAAATAGCGATTTAACTGTTGAAGAAAAAATATGCCACAAAAAATGAGGGTCAGTAACCATAGCGAATATAACAAATTTCTAGAAAAAAGAGGAAATATTTTTCATTATATCAACGAAGCCATAGAAAAGTGGTACGAGAATGGTCCAAAAATACCAGGTGGCAACAATATTTATAGCGATAAAGTTGTAATTTTGGTGCACATAATAACTTGTTTATTTAGAATAGGCCTGAGGCAAACAGTTGGGTTTATAGCAGGATACCTTGAGCAAATTGGGAAAAATTTGCAAGTTATCAGCTATTCACAATCATCAAGAAGGTTTAAGAAACTCAATATTAAGATCAATGATTGCAGAAAATAATATGGAAGATATCGAAATTGCTATAGACAGTACAGGAATTAGTATATACAACAACACTCCTGGTCATAGCAAAGAAAATAGCGAAGATAGAAAGTATCGCAGCTATGAACAGACAAGAAAATTGCATGTAATGTTGAATACAAACAGCAAAAAAGCCATAGCTGTAAAATACAGTAACGGCTGATCACTATGGAGCTTGTGATTTGCTAAAAGAAGTCGATTTTCAGTATGTCATAAAAGTACTATATGCAGATAGGGCATATGACAGAGAAAAGCTCTATAAGCTGTGTAATCAATATGGTATAAAAACGAAAATTCCTCCGAAAAACAACGCAGCAGAGCATCCAAAGTTAGACTATATGGCTGAGAGAAATTCTGCAGTCAAGCTCATAAAGTCATATGATGAAGATGGTATAAAGAAGTGGAAAAAAGAGATGAGTTATGGAAAAAGATCTTATATAGAAGGTTTTTTCTCGCGATTAAAAAAGACATTTGGATTTAGTTTTAGGAACAAATCTGAAATGAATCGTGAGAGGGAACTGCTACTCAAATGTTATTTGCTTAACAAATTTACTGAAATAGGCATGGCTAAATTTGAGATAGCTTCATAAATTTATTGTGCGTTACCTACTATCCGAAGAGCGATGCAACAAAGCCATCCCAGTGTCAAGCACTGGGATGACACCCTCCTTGGCAAACAATGTTCGTACAGCTATGTGCGTGACGCTGGCGCTGGAATCTAGAAAAAAATAGATCCAAGTAGTCAAGCTACTTGGATGATACTGACTGCTAATTTTTTATGCAAGAGGTCCAATCATTCACCGTTCTTGCAAGTGATAGCACTCTCACTTCTTTTGCACCGGAGTTTAAAATTTCCTGAGAGCAAGATCTTACAGTTGCTCCGGTTGTTACCACATCATCAACTAATATCACGATTTTATTTTCGATAATTTTCTTGTTGCTTGTTTTAAAAGCCTTCTTTAAATTTTTTTCACGCTGTTTAAGTGAAAGACCAGCTTGAGGCGCAGTATGGCGAAGGCGTTTTATTGCAAATGGCGTATAGGATAAATTGGACAACTTACTCAATTCTTTTGCAAGCAGTGCTGCTTGATTATATTTACGTTTAAACAAGCGCATTTTATGTAACGGTATAGGAATTATGATCTCTGCGTTCTGAAATGTATCCTGATTAGCTTGGTGTATCCACTTTGCATAGATTTTTACGTAATTCAAATTATCAAAAAATTTGAAATTTATAATCATGTTTCTACTATGTTGATCATAAGCAAAAACTGATCTTAATACTTTAAACGGTGGAGGATTGATGATGCACTTACCACACGTATAAATATTGTCTGAGATTACTACGCCACAAACATTGCAGTAATGCTTAGTTAGAAAATTGATTTTTTTGTTGCATTCACTACACAGATTAAGATTTTCATCAATGATACATTCGCAACTTACGCATACGCTTGGAAATATGAGATTTGTAGCTTTTTTTAGTAAGAGAAGGTTCACAACTCATTAAATATATTATAAAATAATTTATATAGTATAGCTAAAGTAACTTAAGCTTACACTCTTTCACTTTTTATTCCATTTCAATATAGTTCATGCTGCTGAAAAGCAGAACTTATAACTCAGTTTGTGGTATACCATTGACTGAAGTAGTCTTTGAATTATCCTTAGATAAAAATTGATGTTTTTCTGGCTTCTGTACTTCACTCAACTTACTTTGCACTTTGTCACAAGCCCACACAAGTGGCGTTATGATTGACGCGGCAGCCCAAATGATAGCAGCGCAAGCATAACTTAGAGGTTGTCCGGAAACTAGTAAATTCAAGCATATTCCCTCTTTAACATAACCCTACTCATAGCTAGGTATATGAAATTCTCAGTGGATGTTGTGAGTAAATCATACTCCTTCGATAGCCTTCTATTCCTATTAACCCAAGCAAAAGTCCTTTCTACAACCCATCTTCTTGGCTGTACTTTAAACCCTTGTTCTCTTGTTGGTAGTAGCTCAGGTGGCGTATCTTTGTGCACCCAAAATCTACATGGAGGCCTTTTAACAATTTCAATATCTATGTCATATTCTTCCTTTATGTGATTCTTTAAATTTCTTCCTTGGTATCCCATGTCAGCCCACATTTTTTTAACTTTAGTATATTTTGTTCTCATATTGTTTAATGCTATTTTAATACCATCTCTATCATTTTCGTTAGCAGCGCCTACGTAACAACCTAGTATAAAACCCTGAGTGTCTGTAATTATATGCCTTTTTCTACCCTTTACTTTTTTACTTCCATCATAGCCTTTGATCCCCCCTTTTCTGTAGTCTTTACAGATTGACTATCTACTATACAGGCACTCGGCTGCTCATTCCTTCCTATTTTTCTTCTACTATATTTTGTAATTTCATAATTCATTTTCTCAAAAATTCCCTGCTTCTTCCATTGCCTGAACTGCTCATACACAGTCTTCCATAGCGGAAAATCATTTGGTAAATACCGCCATTGACACCCTGTACGCAATACATAGAAAATTGCTTCTAATATTTCTCTTTTGCTATACTTTGGCGGCCTTCCTCCTTTCTTGTATGATACTCTGAAGTGTTTTTCTATTCTTGCCCATTCCCTTTCGCTTAGATCTGTTGGATACTTTTTTCTCATCTTTACCCCGTACTAAAATTTCAGATATTATAGCCTTTTACTTATTTCCGGACAACCTCTAGTAGTTGTTTTTGCTACTGTCGTTGACTCCGTTGAAGGTTTACTTATTGTAGAAGTAGGTGCAACGGCTTCCGTTGTCAATTTAGTAGTCTTCACAGCGTCGGTTTCTGCTGTGCTAGTAATTGCAGCAGTCGGCGTTTTCTTAGAAGTCACAACCGTTTCTGCAACAGTTATAGGAGCCACGGTACTACTAGAAATAATATCTGGCGTTAATCGACCGTTAATGATATTAACAAAATCACTGAGAGTTTTGATGCTATTTGCCGGTATTATTGTTGCTTCAGAAGATTTTCCAGAGCCGTTTTGATTAAAAGTTACAATATTTTCTCCACTTACCGCAGTTACGATAAAACCACCCTGACCGTTGCCTTTAATATATAATTGCTCTATAGGATCTGTAAATTGATAGATAGGAAAATCTGACACTGATCCATTTTTAAGTAGAGTTGCTATATGTAACCTCTGCTCATTAGCTGATTGGTCATTTTCAAGAAAAGCAACTAGATCATTTCCTTCCGTTTGTTCAACATACTGCAAAAAGCTTATTTCATGTTCTCTAGAAAGAGATAGTGCTTTATTATCTATTTGACCTTTTCGATTACCAAGTAAAAAGCCATTAACTCCATCCTTCAGACCCTGAATCACTTTAGCCATATCAAATTTAAAAATACGTGTTTTTCTCACCTCTTGATTTTCCTTAGTAATCCTTTTGCTCACTTGCGAATAAAGCATCGTGTTTCCATTTAATGCCAATTGCCCCTGATTATCAAAATTGAACAATTTTCTTTCTGTAACACCTTTTTCTCCAGTCAATACCTTAAATTTTCCGCTCTCGCTTGACTTTAAGTACCAAGAAACTAAAGTTTGATCCTTTAAGTTATGGGCGATTACAATTACGTCACCATTACCAACTTTCACTGCTCTTGGTTGAAAGTAACTATTGCCCACATTTGCAAGACTATTATTATCAATATTCTTTTGTAATTTTCTTTTATCTAAATGTTCAACTGAAGGAGTATTAACTGATTGTTTAATTCCGTAAGTGTTAAAAGATAAGCCTTTAACGCATTTTTCTCCTTCTTCGCTAATTCCTTCTTCAGGAAAGATAACTCCAACTTTATCTATTTCAGCTGAATCTTCTATTAATGTGAGAGATAATTGATCTTTGAATTCATTTGCTACGCTGATATTTGTACCACATTCGTATGTTTTTGATTGATATAATGGACTAATAAGTAATTTTACTTTACTGCTCCCATTACCATTATCTTGATAGCTGAGTCCGTAAGCAACTCCATTCCCCTCAATTAATTCTACGTTTGTTGGATTAAAACCTATCGCTTCTTTAATTTCCGGTGTATTTGAGTTGATCCCGAGCAATCTTCTTAATATAGACATAATTTTATTTAAAATATTAATAAAATGCTATTATGATTACTCCTGTGTGTTAATGTCAATGAAAATTTTAACTAAAATTAAAAAATTAATATAATATTTTATACTAAAAGGTAAATATAAGCTTGAAGAGGGCTAAGAAGCTTTATGCTATTTCTCAAAAAACCAACAATTGCAATCATTGGTTCTACAGGTATAATCTGTTAAAGTTTACACGAGTCTCATGAATGATAGAAAAAGAAGAGCAGTTTAGTTTTACATCAGAAAACCTCAAGAAAGCGGGAAAGTTTATAGAGATGTATCCCAAAGGTAGAGAAGGTAGTGCTGTTATGCCTTTACTATATCTGGTTCAAGAGCAATGCGGATGGGTTTCTGAATCTGCTATGCGTTATGTTGCTGATATGCTGCATATTCCACATATTCGTGTATATGAAGTGGCAAATTTTTACACCATGTATAATTTAAAACCAGTAGGCAAATATCTAATACAAATTTGTAGAACAACTCCTTGCTGGTTGTGCAATAGTGAAGAAGTTTTAAATACCTTTAAAAAAAAACTTGGAATCAATATCGGTGAGACTACTAAAGATAATTTGTTCACTTTAAAAGAAGTTGAATGCCTAGGTGCATGCGTTAATGCTCCCGTTGTGCAGATCAATAATGACTTCTATGAAAATCTTACTCCTGAGAAAGTAGAAAACATCATAACAGAACTTTCAGGCAAATAGATGAAAGAAGAATTTTCATTCAAGAGAATCAAGCAATCAGGTTCTGCAAGAGTTGGAACAATTAAAACTCCAAATGGAAGCGTAGAAACCCCCGCTTTTATATTCTGCGCAACAAAAGCTGCAATTAAAGCTGCAGATATTGAAAGAATAAGTGAAGCTGGTACCCAAATCATACTTTCCAACACCTATCACCTAATGCTTCAACCAGGAGAGAATACTGTTGCAAAACTTGGTGGTTTGCGCAAGATGATAGGATGGAATGGGCCAATGCTAACTGACTCAGGTGGATATCAGATATTTAGCTTAGGCCACGGATCAGTTTCGGAAGAGATAAAAGGAATAAGAAAAAAACAAAAAACTTTGATCAAAATTAATGAGGATGGGGCAATTTTTCGTTCTTACATTAATGGTAAAATTTATTGCTTAACTCCTGAAAAATCTGTACAAATTCAACAGAAATTAGGTGCAGATTTAATCCTAGTTTTAGATGAATGCACTCCATTTCACGTAAGCAAAGAATACACAGCAAAATCAATGCTCATGAGCCACAGATGGGCTGAACGTTCTTTAAATGAATTTGAAAAAAACAATAATGGCAAGCAGGCACTGTATGGAATTAGTCAAGGCGGAGTGTATCAAGATTTACGTAGAGAAAGTTGTGATTTTATCAACGATTTGCCATTTTTTGGTCAAGCAATAGGTGGATCACTTGGTCAAAGTAAAGAGCAGATGCATGATGTAGTTTCTTTCACTATGGACCACCTGAAAAAAGACAGGCCTACTCATTTGCTTGGTATTGGTGGAATTGTGGACATCTTTCGCGGAGTAGAGCTTGGAATTGACACGTTTGATTGCGTGCATCCAACCCGCTTAGCAAGGCATGGTGGCGCACTTGTTAAAGTAAAAAACAGAAATTCTATTTCTTCAAAGTGCAAAGAGCATATTAATTTGCGGAATCAACGATTTGAGCTGGACAACAACCCAATTGAAAGTGACTGTTTATGCTTTACCTGCAGAAAACATTCAAGAGCTTATATACACCATTTACTGAAAGCTAAAGAGCTCCTGGCTTACACGCTCGTTACCATTCATAATATTTTCTTTATGAATAAGTTAATGGCATCAATAAGGCAGGCTATATTAGATGATAGGCTAGATCGGGAGAAAAATAATTGGATTAGTGAGATACCACTACACTGTGAATTATACACCTAGTTCATATTTTTCTACGCTTATTTTATATTCCCTAAAACAGAAAAAGCCTTCCTCTTCCTACTCTTTCTTCCTTGGCTAATCCATAGTTAGCGTCTTTTGCACATGTGCGTTGCATTTTTTAATCTTCTTTAAAAACTTGACAATACATGACAACACTGGTATGTTAAAAATATAGTTTTTGTGAGGTATTTATGGTTAACAATAAAGAAAAACATCAAATAGCGTTTTGCGTTTCAGCCGTTACATTCTTAGCTGGGTTATCATTAATCGCAACTGCAATTGCAGTGGGTACCGTACCTGCTATAGCTGCTTGTCTAGTGATAGGAGGAATTTTGACTGTCTTGTCTGGTGTGCAAGCAGTAGAAAGCTATTTATTTTTACGAAACAGCGAGAAAACTTTGAATAAACTGATAAGTAATATACGCGATGAACCAGAAAGTAAACTTTTTATAGAAAGGATTTTGCAACCGTTCATTGAACTTTTTAGTGAGCTTAAGCAACATAATTAAAGTACACTAAGCTTTAAGCATAGAAACCACTTTATCGTAACTTGGCAATGATTCAATTTCTCCAATTGCAGCTAGAGTGGTTTTTTCATGCTTAGATAACAATTCTTCTGCTGCTTTTTTTACGTTAGCAGTGGTAACTGCACTAATTTTTTCTATTAATTCATTTTTACTGATGTACCTATTATAGTTACCGTAGTAGTGTCCCAATGTTTCAGCACGTGAGCTAACACTTTCGCGTGACATTAAAATTTGGGATTTTACTCGCTCTTTCACTCTATTTACTTCTTCTTCCTTCAGATCATCTGTAGACAACTTCTTCAACTCTGTCGTTATAGATTTTAAAAGCTTATCTAAGTTACTACTGTCTGTACCAGCAAAAATGGAAAACATTCCTGTATTAGTATAGCTGGAATTAAATGAATAAACAGAGTAAGCTAATCCCTGCTTTTCCCTTACTTCCTGGAATAAACGTGATGACATTCCGCTCCCTAATATAGAATCAAGCACTTGAAACGTGTGATATTTATCGTCATGGCGAGAAACACTAGGTAGACCAATTAGCAAGTGTACCTGATCTAATTTACGATGTTCTAAATACTCACCACCAGTACAGCTCGCATTTTGGCTTTTTTTCAGCTTTTTAGAATGAATCTTTGAGAGAAAATCTTTGGTTAATGCAACAACTTCTTCATGTTCAACATTTCCTGCAACGGCAAATAGCATATTCTCACCAAAGTAATGCTCATTTATGTAATTATCTAGATCTCCTCGAGTAAAAGATTTTACAGTATTTTGCGTGCCTAAGATTGACCTACCAAATGGTTGGTCTTTATAAGCTGCCTCAAAATATTTGTCGAAAATAATGTCACTTGGTGAATCATTAGTTTGAAAAATCTCTTGTATTACAACACCCTTCTCACGTTCCAATTCATCTTCTGGAAACGTGGAATTCATCAATATATCTATTAATATATCAATACCAGTTTTTATGTCTTTCTTGAGGACTTTTGCATAATAGGTGGTGCTTTCCCTACCGGTGCTAGCGTTGAAAACTCCACCTATGTCATCAAAAGCTTTTGCAATTTCAAAGGCAGTTCTTGTCTTCGTCCCTTTGAAAGCCATGTGTTCTAAAAAATGGGATATTCCATTTTGCTTTGCACTTTCTGCTCTACTGCCAACACCAACTCGTATGCTTAAAGCTACGGAATCAATATCACGCACCTGCTCAGTTATTATGCGCAGACCATTATCTAATTTTGTTACCCGGGGTATATTCATCTCATATATTCTTCTAAGTTCTCTTCTGCAAAATCCCAATTAATCAAATGATCAAGGAAAACTTTTATGTAGTCAATTCTACGGTTTTGACAATCTAAATAATAGGCGTGCTCCCACACATCCATAGTGAGTAGTGGCACTTGGCCATAAATTATTGGCAAATCTGCATTTGGAGTCTTGGTGATTTTGAGCTTTCCTAACCTACCTTTTTCGAGCACTAACCATACCCATCCACTGCCAAACTGGCTTACTCCATGACTCGAAAATTCTTCATAAAATTTATCAAAGCCACCGATATCGTCTTGAATTTTTTTTGCTAGAAGACTACCATCTTTAGGCTTACCACCACCATTTTTTTTCATTGAATTCCAATAAAAAGTATGGTTCCAAACTTGTGCTGCATTATTAAATATAGGCAAGTTGCCGCTATTACCATGCACTTTTGTTATTAATTCCTCAATTTTTACATGTTGATAATCCGTATTTTCAACTAGCTCGTTGAGTTTATTTAAATATCCTTTATGGTGCTTATCATAATGAAAATCTAAGGTTTTTGCAGATATATAAGGCTCCAAAGCTGTTTTATCGTATGGTAATTCAGGTAAAGTAAAACTCATAAAAACCTCTTTATTTCTAACCTACTTGGATGGTAGGGCAATATATGCTTTTGTGCAACATATAATTAATAGCTAAAACATTTAGGTATCTATTGCATTATTCTAAATTATACTACAATAACGATTATTATATAAGCCATAGAAATGGATTAAATGCAAAAGTTACTTGACACCCTTCGCCAACCCCCTTATCATGAAACTGAAGCTATTTATTTATCTTCTCTGTACAGATTAAATGACAAAAAAACTCACGTATCTGGCGTCTCATGTTTAATTTTTTGCACTATGTGCACCTTATGTCTTATAAAATTTCTACCTACATAAGCTGAAACGCGCTTATAAAGCGTTTAAAACATAAAAAAACGCCAACTTAAAAAATGGATAGTGAATAACTAGCTACCCTAGGGTTTCTTTTGCCTTTTTTTCTGTTTAGTAAATTTCTTAACGTTTATAATTTAGATTAGTTGCGGTTTAAAAGTAGCTGAATCGCGGTTATTAAACGTTTAGAATAAAAAAACGCCATACTTGAAAGTATAATGTAAGTAATTAGCCAACCACGGGGCTTCTTTTGCCTTTTTCTCCGCTTGGTAAATTTCTTAATGTTTATACGGAAGGTGTCATTCCAGCGCGTGACGCTGGAATCCCAAAAAAAGGATGATGTCATCCGAGTAGCTGACACTGGGATCCAGTTTTCCATATAATCTCATCGAAAACGTTGTAACCACTTTCTATGCTAGTTTGCTTGTGAGCAACCTGGATCCCAGTGTCCAGACACTGGGATGACAAAAAAAGGAGCACTGGGATGACATCATAGGGGCGCTGGCCTGACAATCGTCATTCCGCTACGTGTTAGCGGGATCTAGAGATACCGTGACGGTATGACAAGGGAGAACAGTTGTATTCCTGCACAATTTATTCTCATGACAAAAACGTCTTAACTTTCTCTCTACTTTTTCTGGGTAAGGTCAATTTTGTGAAAAAATGGATTGAATTATAGGCAGATTTGGCTATTATTTGTAATACATGGGTATTAGGTAAAATGTTTAAATTTGATCCTTTATTATTAGCTCGAATTCAGTTTGCCTTCACAATAGGCTTTCACATTATATTTCCTGCTTTCACGATCGGGCTTGCAAGTTTTCTAGCCTTTTTGGAATGGTGTTGGCTTAAGACTGGCGATACACGTTTCCGTGATGTTTATAAATTCTGGATCAAGATTTTTGCCGTTGCTTTTGGCATGGGAGTGGTATCTGGAGTTGTAATGTCATATCAACTTGGTACCAATTGGTCGATTTTTTCTGACCGCATAGCCAATGTTCTCGGCCCTCTATTTTCCTTTGAGGTTTTAACAGCCTTTTTTCTGGAGGCATCTTTTTTGAGTATTATGCTATTTGGATGGAATAGAGTAAGTTCTCGTATGCACTTTGCTTCTACTTGTATTGTTGCAGTGGGAACGCTTATTTCAGCTTTTTGGATTATTGCGGCCAACAGTTGGATGCAAACACCCGCTGGATTCACGATTGGTGAGAATGGTCTCCTATATCCAACCAATTGGTTAGAGATTATTTTTAATCCTTCTTTCCCTTATCGCTTTATTCATATGGTAACAGCAGCCTATCTTACAACAGCTTTTGTGGTTGGTGGTGTAGGAGCATTTTATCTTTGGAGAAAACGACATGCTCCTCAAGCAAGAACTATGCTTGGTATGGCAACCATTATGGTAGCTTTAGCTGCACCATTTCAGCTGTTCATGGGAGATAGGCATGGATTAAATACACTAAAGCATCAACCTGCTAAGATTGCTGCAATGGAAGGTATATGGGAAACCGAAAAAGGGGCTGGCTTACTTTTATTTGCTTATCCGGATCAGCAAAATGAAATTAATCACTACGAGATAAAAATTCCTAATCTTGCCAGCTTGATCTTAACACATGATTTTTTAGGAGAAGTAAAAGGATTAAAGGAATGGAAAAAAGAAGATAGACCACCTGTAGTATGGGTATTCTGGTCCTTCCGTATAATGGTTGGAGTTGGAATTTTAATGATCATAATTGGGTCAGTAAGTGTTATACAGTATCTTCGTGGCAAATTATTCCAAAGTTGTTTCTTACATGGATGGTGGATATCAATGATGCTGTCTGGGTTCATAGCGTTACTTGCAGGTTGGTTTACTACTGAAATTGGCCGTCAACCTTACACTGTATATGGAATTATGCGCACAATTGAATCATTTTCATCTGCGATTACCGGTCCTCAGGTTGCATGGTCTTTGATTGCATTTATCGTTATGTATACCCTTATATTTGGAGCAGGTAGTTACTATATTCTGAAACTTATATACAAAGGAATTCCTGTCATTAAAGAAGAAGAGCAATTTTATAAACACGGTATTGGAGCTTCAGTGATTGATGCTGGTACATCTGGAAAGGACAACAATCATGTTTGATTTTTCTTCCTTAATTAATTTACCCCTAATCTGGGGATTACTAATTGCCATAGCTGTTTTACTGTATATTTTAATGGATGGGTTTGATTTAGGTATTGGTATTTTACTTCCTTTTGCACCGTCAGATAAATGCCGTGATCACATGATAAGCTCAATTGCACCATTTTGGGATGGAAACGAAACATGGTTGGTATTGGGTGGTGGAGGGTTGTTTGCTGCTTTTCCTCTTGCATATTCAATATTAATGCCTGCTTTTTATATTCCAATCATTATTATGCTGCTTGGCCTTATAGTGCGCGGAGTATCCTTTGAGTTTCGTTTTAAGGCAGAAGGAAAATACAGGCGATTATGGGATTATGCCTTTCATTTTGGGTCACTTGGTGCTGCATTTTGCCAAGGCATGATTTTAGGTGCATTTATACATGGTGTAGAAGTAAACGGACGCAACTTTTCTGGTGGCCAATTTGATTGGGCAAGTGCTTTTAGTGTAATGACAGGCATTGCTGTGATATTTGGATATGCACTTTTAGGTTCTACATGGCTCATAATGAAGACAGAAAATATAACACAAGAATGGGCACGCAAGGTTGCTTCTTATACGCTTGGTTTTGTAGGTATTTTCATGGGACTAGTGAGTGTAGTGACACCATTTTTAAATGAACGTATTAAAAACTTTTGGTTTAGCATGCCAAATTTTTATTATTTATTTTCTATTCCATTACTCACATCTTGGCTATTTTTCATGCTGTGGTTTGATCTTCAGAATACTAAACGGGAGTACCGTCCATTCTTTCTCAGTATTGCTATTTTTTTTATGGGATATTTAGGTTTAGGAATTAGTATCTACCCATGGATTATACCTTTTCAATATACCATTCTGGATGCAGCCGCTTCTGGGCCAAGTTTATCTTTAATGCTCATTGTTATAATACCGCTTTTACCAATCATTTTAACTTACACTGGTTATTGCTATTATGTCTTTCGTGGAAAATCAAATTATGAACACACATATTAAGGAGTTAGTGACCTTATGGTTAAAACGTTACCCTTAAATCAAGCAGTCGTTCAGGCAATGGCGTCAACTCAAGAACCTTCATTAGCAAACCCTCCTATGGATTTTCTGAAAAGTTTTTGAGTATATTGTATTTTTAATTTGTAGAATAAGTTTTTTTCCTTTTTGCATGCTAACCAAAAAGGGTTCTGTCATCCTTCTTGTCATATAAGTAGCTTGACGCGGGCATTCAGTTTTCTTTATAATTTTCTTTGTGAAAGAACAAAAATGCTTATTTGTAACCATAGCTGG
Organism: Wolbachia endosymbiont (group A) of Eristalinus aeneus; assembly: GCF_964026915.1. Lineage (NCBI taxonomy): Bacteria > Pseudomonadati > Pseudomonadota > Alphaproteobacteria > Rickettsiales > Anaplasmataceae > Wolbachia > Wolbachia endosymbiont (group A) of Eristalinus aeneus. The sequence goes on along the minus strand of NZ_OZ034712.1, from coordinate 1,299,536 downwards.
CTTACCAAATGCTGGGAAGTCTACATTAATTAACAGCATCATAGGCAAGAAAATTGCAATTGTCACCCCTAAAGTGCAAACAACAAGGACGCAAATAAGGGGTGTTGCAACATGCAACAACACACAAATTGTCTTTACTGACTCCCCAGGAATTTTCTCAGCAGAAACAAAACTTGAAAAAGCTTTAGTCAAATCTGCATGGTCGGCAGTTAAGGATAGTGACATCACTTTGTTGCTTGTTGATGTAAGCAATTATTTGAAAAATATAGAAAGAATTAAGACTATATTTATGCGGCTGCAGCGCACAAAAGGCAGATGCATTTTGGTTATCAATAAAACTGATTTGGTAAAAAGGCCTGAATTAAAGATGGCGCATGAGCATCTGAATTTGCTTTATAAATTTGAAAAGGTTTTTATGATATCAGCATTAAAGAATGATGGACTTTCTGATTTGATGAATTACTTGTCTGAAGTTGCATCGGTGAGCCCCTGGTTTTATGAAGAAGATCAAATAACCGATTCCTCGACAAATTTTTTATCAGCAGAAATTACGAGAGAAAAATTATTCTTGAACTTGCGTGAAGAATTGCCATACTCTACAGCTATTATAACTGAACAATTTGAGGAAAAAAAAGATAAGAGTTTAGTCATCAAACAGATCATATTTGTGTTGAAAGATAGTCATAAAAAAATAGTGCTAGGGAAAGATGGCAGTAATATTAAAAAAATTAATATCGAAGCGCGTGCTGAACTAGAAAAATTATTTGAGTGCAAGGTACACCTCTTTTTATTTGTGAAAGTGCGACCTTGGATCGACCGTCCGGAGGAGTATATAGGCAATGCTTAATTCTTTATTGGTATTTGATATTGAAACTATACCAGATGTAAATTCCTGCAAAAATTTACTCAATATTAGTGATGATAGTAGTGTAGAAGAGAAGAGGGATGCATTAACAAAATATCATCTCGAAATAACAAATGGGCAAAACTCTTTTCTGCGTCAGCCTTTTCACCTTGTTGTAGTTATTAGTTTTTTACTTTGCAATATAAGCTACCAGAGTGGTTATGAGGTGTTCACACTGCAAGAAATAAGATCTGGAGGCACACTAAATTCCAGTGAAAAGGAGCTAGTGAAAGGATTTTTTAACTACATATCAGAGAAAAAGCCAAGATTAGTTTCGTTCAACGGACGCACTTTTGATATACCAGTGCTGAAGTATCGTGCTATGGTCCATGGCATTCAAGCAGAATATTTTCATAAAGCTGGCGATAAGTGGAATAGTTACAATCAGAGATATAGCAGTGATTGGCATTGTGATTTGCTTGAATCCCTCTCTGATTTTGGAGCTTCTGCGAGAGTAAAAATGAACGAAGTTTGTGCAGCATTTAATCTTCCTGGTAAGATTGGAGTTGATGGGTCACAAGTTATGGACTTATACGATAGCGGCAAGATACAAGAGATTCGAGATTATTGTGAAACAGATGTAATTAACACTTATTTGATTTACTTAAGGTTCATGCATCATCAGGGAAGGATTACTACTGAAAGCTACAACAAAAGTGTGGAAGAGCTGCTTTTAGAGTGCGAAAAAAAAGAATACCTAAAGAAATTTAAAGAAGAATGGCAAATAACTTGTGGTGGAAAAATTTTACTTCCATAGAATAAATAGTCGAGTTATAATGCACTAACAAGCGAACCTCTGTACTAAATTTTGGTTAATATACACGTTGAGCATATTAAGAAAGTTGCTTTTAAGGTATTGCATTTTACTTTTATTTTCGTTATAAGGTTGCTTTAAGTTGAATTTTCAACATTTTTATACTATTTACATTTAAGATATGATTTCGAAATTTTTTGGGGGCACTTCATGAAAAAGTCTATGTATACTAGAACTGCTCTAGTTTCTTTATTAACTTTATGTTCTTTCAGCAGTTTTGCAGCTGACTTTCCTGATGAGAGTATGAAGGAAATAAAAAAGCAAGAGAGCACAAAAACTTCTGGAAAAGTGGAAGTTATGAAAACATCAAATAAAAAACTGAAAGAAAAGATGGACAGAATATGTAATGCTGATCCAAGAAAAAAAGCTGAAGAGCTTAAGAAAAAAGAGGAGCTAAGATTAGCAGCCGAGCAGAAGAAAAAAGAGGAGATCAGGCTAGCAAATGAGAAAAAAGCAAAGCTTATAGAGGATTCAAAAGCGAAAGCTCTAAACGCTAAGAATTCTAATATAGAAAAAGGTAAAGTTTCAAAAACTAAGCGTTCTAAAACTAAGAATGCTAAAGTTGAAGCTAAAGATGTAAAGAAGGATATAAAAGTTGTTAACAAAAATACAGAGGAAAAAGGTAAGGCAAGTCCTGTTGTTTCAGTTGGTGGAGTTGATATTATCGATACCAATCAAGGGCAAAGTAATTTAAGAATAACTTTTGGTGGTGTTGTTGATGCTCAAGGTTATGGCAAAGCTGGACCAAGTGGCGCAGATTATAAACGTTATAACGTTACGCCAAACAGATCTACAGAGTATTATAATGCCACTCCAGATATAACAAAAGGAGCAAATCCAATATTCTATGAAGGAATAGGAAATATTGGTGATTACAGCAACGATATGGGTATGATTGCTGATGCAATATTGCACCTCAGAGCAGAAAATAAGAATGAAGATTTAGGTCTTCTTTATGGTGCTGACGTGCAGTTTCATGTCCCAGTGACCGAAGGTAAGGGAGCTTCACAGGGTGTTTATGCTGCAAAAGGCAGAAGTGCGCATGTGTTTGTTAACTCAAAATATGGTGACGTGAAGCTTGGTTACCAATTTGGTCCTGAGGCTCTGATGAGGCTTGATGCAACAAGAATTGCGACTGTTGACGGAGCTGCAGATAGTGACTGGTTCAGAAAAGTGAACTTAGAAGGAAGCGCTGCTAGCTTTCCATTTTATGTAACACCACGTCTTTACACTGAAAGTTTTTCGAGTGAAAGTGAAAAATTCTCTTTCCGTATGGCAGGGAAATATAACAAAGGCGTTATGACTACACTGCCATTTAGAGTTGCTTACTACTCACCAAATTATATGGGCGCAAGATTTGGTATCAGCTACTCACCTCGTTATGATAGTAGTTTGTTTATTGTAAAAGAAACAGTTCCTTTTAAGGAGACTATAAGTGGTGCCGAGGTGATAAAGCATAAAGAAGAGATAAAGCATGTCGGTCCAGACTATGAGCACATAGTAAGCGCTGGCGTATCATATGAATATGACTTTGATAAACATAAGGTGAAAGTTAAAACTTCTGCAGTTGGTGAGTATGGTCAAGCGAAAAAACTAAGTAAAGATAAGCATCTTTATAAGGAATTTGTAGAGTATAATGACCTGATGGGTGTTAATTTGGGTGTAAGCGCTGATTATAAGATTAATGAAGATCAAGGCGTAAAATTTGCCGCTTCTTTTGCATACTTGGGCAAATCTGGTCAACCGAAGGGTATTAAAAAATTAATTGGTGATACCTATACGGAAATTGATAGTAAAGATGCTACTGATGGCAAAAGAGTGGAAGGGCTGAAAGCTCAATTTGGTAAAGATAGTATAGATACCATGTATTGGACTGTAGGAGCTGGGTATCAACATGAGAATATCTACACAAGTTTGACGTATTTTGGCAGCAGAATGAATGACAAAGATATGCTTCATGATGGTGCACTTGGCGTTCAATATGATCTGTCTCCTGCATGCAGTAAGAACAAATTTGTTCCTTACGCAGCTCTCCATTATTTTATGACTAACAAAACAGGTAAGCTGAAAGATGAGTCTGATGCTGATGTACCTTCTAACCAAGGAATTCTCCTTCTTACTGGTGTGAAGTTTTCTTTCTAACCAGCCAGTACACACCACAGTTAACTGTGGTGTATTCTTGTCTGTTAGTGTTTATTTGTCGATCAAATAAACATATGGTGTCCTCTCTCCTGTCATCCCAGTGCGTGACACACAACTGTACGAACATTGTGATTTGAGGACACTCCACCAAGAAGGATGTCATCCCAGTGCCCAGACACTGGGATCCAGCTTTCCATGCAACTTCATCAAAAGCGTTTATTCAGCATAAGATCAGCCACTTTTTATGCTCACCAAATCAGTTTGCTTACTTACAAGCAAAATTTCCTGGATTCCAGTGTCAAGCACTGGAATGACACCCTATGGTCACCGGAATAACGCTTTATGGCTACTTAGAGGTTGTCCGGAAATAAGTAAAAGGCTATAATATCTGAAATTTTAGTACGGGGTAAAGATGAGAAAAAAGTATCCAACAGATCTAAGCGAAAGGGAATGGGCAAGAATAGAAAAACACTTCAGAGTATCATACAAGAAAGGAGGAAGGCCGCCAAAGTATAGCAAAAGAGAAATATTAGAAGCAATTTTCTATGTATTGCGTACAGGGTGTCAATGGCGGTATTTACCAAATGATTTTCCGCTATGGAAGACTGTGTATGAGCAGTTCAGGCAATGGAAGAAGCAGGGAATTTTTGAGAAAATGAATTATGAAATTACAAAATATAGTAGAAGAAAAATAGGAAGGAATGAGCAGCCGAGTGCCTGTATAGTAGATAGTCAATCTGTAAAGACTACAGAAAAGGGGGGATCAAAGGCTATGATGGAAGTAAAAAAGTAAAGGGTAGAAAAAGGCATATAATTACAGACACTCAGGGTTTTATACTAGGTTGTTACGTAGGCGCTGCTAACGAAAATGATAGAGATGGTATTAAAATAGCATTAAACAATATGAGAACAAAATATACTAAAGTTAAAAAAATGTGGGCTGACATGGGATACCAAGGAAGAAATTTAAAGAATCACATAAAGGAAGAATATGACATAGATATTGAAATTGTTAAAAGGCCTCCATGTAGATTTTGGGTGCACAAAGATACGCCACCTGAGCTACTACCAACAAGAGAACAAGGGTTTAAAGTACAGCCAAGAAGATGGGTTGTAGAAAGGACTTTTGCTTGGGTTAATAGGAATAGAAGGCTATCGAAGGAGTATGATTTACTCACAACATCCACTGAGAATTTCATATACCTAGCTATGAGTAGGGTTATGTTAAAGAGGGAATATGCTTGAATTTACTAGTTTCCGGACAACCTCTATCATGCGCCATGGATGCACTACGGGATAAATGGTAGAGAATTTGTTAATGGTTTAACGAGAGAACGATCCTTTAAGCCTGGTGAATTGCATAATGATCAAAAATCCATGCTACAAAATTGGGCAATTTCTATTGTTAATGAGCAAGGTAGCTATACATATGGGCAAGTCTGGAAAGATATAAACAATCCTGATATTACCAGAGGGGAATTCTTAGATGGTACAGTAAGCACAAAATTAGTATTCACAGAAGCAACACAGAAGGATATTCCAACTCTTAAAAACAGTATCTCTTGGACTAGCTATATTAATCAATCTGAAAAAGGAACTCCAAAGGTATTTAAGCAACTGAGATTATTTCAAATTGACTTTTTAGTCAAAGATAAGAGATCAGAAGAAACAGGATGGGTTGCAGGTACGTTTATTTATGATTGTACCATAAATAATAAAAATCCATGGTTGAATATGAAGTTAATGGGTATTGCTTGGGGTAACGACACTAATTATTTTACGGCAGATTATATAATCGGAAAAAGGTTATTAGAATGTTGGATAAATCCCGATGTGATGAAAAGTTCTTTAGGATATTTAGGTAGACTTAATGGTCCAATAGATAATAAAAAATCTTCATGTTTGTCATGCCATAGTACAGCACAACATCCTGAGAAATCTTCATCAGTACCACCAAAGCATGCAAAGGAACAAGAAATAAAACATTGGTTTAGGAATCTAAAGGAAGAATCATTTGATGATGGAGCATTTAATTTTGATTATTCCAAGCAGTTGAGCCATGGCATTAGAAACTACTATAGTGCTAAAAAAGAAAATGATCCTATTGGGTGTAATGCCTTTAATTATAAAGATATCACTCAAACTCCAATCAACTAATACAGTTTATGGCTTATTTATAATGGTCTTTTAAACGTGTGAGGGTGAAACTGTCAGATGGAAAACACAACAAGGCAATATCTTCTTGTGGATAGAATACCTTTGAAAGAAACACCTAACTTTAGCGTCACAAAAAATTTCATTATTTACTTTCTTCAAAAACACGAAAAAAGTACGTATATTTGTGAGAACAATTTAAACAAAAGCGGCGTTGTGAAAATAAAAACATAAAATTACTGCAACAAAGCTAGGCAAATTAATTCGTATATAAATGTGGCTAAAGTAGGCTAATATAGCTGGTTTTACGATATAGTAGAATTATTATATAGAAAAGTTCGCACGTATTGAGTGATAGACCAACGCACCCCAAAACAAAAAGTTCTCACGGTTATTATTTTTAATTAAACAAAAGCGACCATATTATTAATTTAATGACAAAAATATTGAAATAATGTTATTAGTTATAAAAAGATAACTTTACTTTGTTGATTTTTTCAACTATAGTACTTCCCAGAGTAAATGATAAAGGTATAATAAGCTATTTGAGTTATAATGGCGTATAGTGTGGATTTAAGGGAAAGGGCAGTATCGATGATAGAAAAAGGGAAGTCAAAGGTTGAGGTGGCAGAGCTTTTGGAGATAGGAATAGCAACTCTGTACCGCTGGTTAAGAAAGAAAGCCGCTGGTGAAAGCCTAAGGCCATCGAAAAACGGCAGCTTTATTCGAAAAATAGACCCAAAAATACTCGAAGAATATGTTAGAGGTTGTCCGGAAATAAGTAAAAGGCTATAATATCTGAAATTTTAGTACGGGGTAAAGATGAGAAAAAAGTATCCAACAGATCTAAGCGAAAGGGAATGGGCAAGAATAGAAAGACACTTCAGAGTATCATACAAGAAAGGAGGAAGGCCGCCAAAGTATAGCAAAAGAGAAATATTAGAAGCAATTTTCTATGTATTGCGTACAGGGTGTCAATGGCGGTATTTACCAAATGATTTTCCGCTATGGAAGACTGTGTATGAGCAGTTCAGGCAATGGAAGAAGCAGGGAATTTTTGAGAAAATGAATTATGAAATTACAAAATATAGTAGAAGAAAAATAGGAAGGAATGAGCAGCCGAGTGCCTGTATAGTAGATAGTCAATCTGTAAAGACTACAGAAAAGGGAGGATCAAAGGCTATGATGGAAGTAAAAAAGTAAAGGGTAGAAAAAGGCATATAATTACAGACACTCAGGGTTTTATACTAGGTTGTTACGTAGGCGCTGCTAACGAAAATGATAGAGATGGTATTAAAATAGCATTAAACAATATGAGAACAAAATATACTAAAGTTAAAAAAATGTGGGCTGACATGGGATACCAAGGAAGAAATTTAAAGAATCACATAAAGGAAGAATATGACATAGATATTGAAATTGTTAAAAGGCCTCCATGTAGATTTTGGGTGCACAAAGATACGCCACCTGAGCTACTACCAACAAGAGAACAAGGGTTTAAAGTACAGCCAAGAAGATGGGTTGTAGAAAGGACTTTTGCTTGGGTTAATAGGAATAGAAGGCTATCGAAGGAGTATGATTTACTCACAACATCCACTGAGAATTTCATATACCTAGCTATGAGTAGGGTTATGTTAAAGAGGGAATATGCTTGAATTTACTAGTTTCCGGACAACCTCTAATAGTAAGAGCACTCTAGAAAAGTCAGATTTTGTTACTAGAGAACCTATTTCCATTTTCAGTGGGATAAAAAATGCAAAGAATGAAGAGGAAAAAAAGAAGCTTAATCAACTTTTAGAGACACTAAGGAAGAAATTGCCTGAGGGCTTTAAGATAGGAGCTGCTATAGGTGAAGGGGATTGTTTCTTTGATTCCATAGCTCAAGGATTGAACGAGCTAAAAGATAAAGGTCTGATTGCAGGTAGTAAAGGATTTAGTGTAAAGTCTTTGCGGGAAAATTGTAAGCAATATGCACAACAAGTTAATCAATCAAAAAAAGGTTCATGGTTGGGTAGTGCTTTAAAAGGAGAAGGTGAAAAACTTTGTGAATATATTCCGCGTATTGAATTTACTGCAGAAGACATTGAAAATACAAGCTCTGATTCAGAAATAAAAATTCTAAAGTTGGAAAACGCTATATGGGGAAGACCTGAAGTTGAAGGAAAAATGATATGCGAAAAGTATGGCGTGAAAGTTAGGACTATAGAATTGAGAGATAAAGAGATAGATGGATTACATGTTACTAAAGGTAAGGTAGGTACAGGTAATAATATTATTTACATAGTGAATTACAGGAACCATTTTGTACCACTTCTTAGTAATATTGAAAAAGATATAAAGAGAAGCATAAAAGTTTCTAGAGAGGAAGCTTACGGTAATGTGGTAGGTTCAAATTCAAACAATATTTCTCAATCTTACATTTCTACACCATTACAAGATATAGAAAACTCCTCGCATAAACAAGGTAGTCATTCAAGGGGTCCAGGTAAGAAAAATCATAAAACAAGTAGAAAACGTGGGCGTTCTGTTATGGATAAAGATAATAAAGCACCAAAAAGGGCGCGCATGGATGTAAATGTTGCTAGTAATGAAGATTTAGAATCTCCTAGTGATTTACAAGATGAACCTAGACAGAATGAATTAGATAATACTTGTCAAACTAAGCAATACATTCCTCATCATTTGATAGGGCTTATGTATCGATTAGACTTGTCAGTGCTTTGCTCACTTAGAAAGTCTACGTATGAACATAAATATCCTTCATTGTCATTAGCGTTTGAAGATTCTGAAATTGATATTTTTAGTAATATTGTTCTTCGTTACGAAAAGAAGTCTATTCATATACGAATTGAAAATGTAGACGAATATTATATAGATAATGATATTAGCTATGCTAAATTATTTACTAAAGAAAGACGAAGTTCTTCTATTAATAGTTACTTTGGTAGTTTTGTTAAACATCTAATCTCTAAATCAGATAGTTTATCAAATAATGTAGAATATCTTATTGTCTATACTAATTCAGGCTTGGATCTTACAGAAAAAAAGGAATTAAAAAAAGGACAGTTGAGAAATTTTTATCCTTTTAAATTTGATAGCATAAATACAGAGGAATGTGACATTTTAAAAGACTTTTTGTTTACAAATGATAATACGCAAGGGAGTGGTTTTTATCAGTTTTTGCAGGATGATGCAACAAGAGAAGAACTTTTAGGACAATTAGAATTTTCTCCTGCTATGCAAAAAGCAATAAAAGGGAGAAAACTTTCTCAAGAGTTTGAAAAAGAAACAAAAAAAGCATTTTTAGATAAATTAGTACTTGCAGTTAATCAGCCTAATAGAGAAGAACTGAACAACATCGTTAAAAACGAAATAAAAAAAAATAGTAAAGTTCAAGACGATTATATAGCATTACAAGAAAGAATATTGTGTGATTTAACAGCTCCAGAAAAGGATAAAAAACTTAAGAATTATATATCTGGAGTTATATATGAATTCAATTTATTAATACTCTTCTTGCATGAAATGTTCTTGAATAAAAACATGCTTTCCATAAGTTTTGAGGAAAGAAGCTATGATACATCTAATAATATTACTATTAATTATAAAGATAGAGTTACTTATGTAAAAGCTCATAATGCAGATAGTAATATTGGTTATGATCAGTTATTTCCCTCCAAAAGACAGGAAAGAAAGAATACGTTTTCTATTAATAAATATTTTACTCTTTTCATTGAAAAATTAGAAAATGATAAGGATATAAAATATTTTATTATCTATACTGATGCAGATCTAGACCTTACAGAAGAAAAAAAATTAAAAAAAGGGCAATCTAAAGATTCTTATCCTTTAAAATTTGATAGTATAGATATTCGAGAAAAAAGATATAAAATTTTAAGAAATTGTTCGTGTATAAATGGGAATGGTCTTTATCAATTTGTGCAAGAAGGAACAACAAGAGAGAAACTTTTAAGTCTATTAAAGCTTCCACCTTCTTTGCAGAAAGAAGAAGAGAAAGGAAGACTCTCTGATGAGAATGAAATAGAAATAAAAGAGAAATTTTTAGATAAACTAATACTTGCAGTTAACCAACCTAATAGGGAAAATTTGAATAGTGTTATTAGAAATGAGATAGGTAAGTCTGATATTCCATATAATTACGAGAAATTACATGAAGTAGCGTTACGTTGGTCAGAATCTCATGAATTTGGCCCTATTACGAAAGGAATAATGGAAAAGCTTTTGGAAGATATAAAAAATAATAGATCTAGTTATCAGAAAATTCAAAATAAAAACATTGATGAAGAAATTAAATTTGCTAAAAGTGTGGTTGGTAAAAAAGGAACACCTGCATTTAATCAGTTCTTAAGTTTTTTAATTAAAGGAGAAGGAAAAAAATATCTGAAAGTCATGAAAAAAGAAGGAATAAGCTTAACTAATGTGTCCAGTATCTTAGGCGGAGCGAGAGGTAAAGCTCCTACAGCATTTAAAGGCTTATATCGTCTATGGTTTGATAAAGAGGGAAACAAAACTCAATATTTAAAAACCCTAGAAAAAGAGGGAATAAATCTAGCTAATATATCTAGTATTTTGAATAGAGCAAGAGGTAAAGCCCCCACAGCGTTTAAAGACTTATATGATCTGTGGTTTGATGAAGAAGGAAATAAAACTCAATATTTAAAAACTCTAGAAAGAAAAGGAGTAAATTTGGCTAGCACGTCTAGTATTTTAAGTGGAGCAAGAGCTAAAGCTTCTACGGCATTTAAAGACTTACATGATCTATGGTTTGATAAAGATGGGAATGAAACTCAATATTTAAAAACTCTAGGAGAAGAAAAAATAAATTTAACTAATATGTCCAGTATTTTAAGTGGGGCTGGGGCTAATGCTGCAACAGCATTTAAAGGCTTGTATGATCTGTGGTTTGATGAAGATGGGAATAAAACTCAATATTTAAAAACTCTAGGAGAAGAAAAAATAAATTTAACTAATATGTCCAGTATTTTAAGTGGGGCTGGGGCTAATGCTGCAACAGCATTTAAAGGCTTATATGATCTGTGGTTTGATGAAGATGGGAATAAAACTCAATATCTGAAAACTCTAGAAGAGGAAGGAATAGATCTAACTAATATGTCCAGTATTTTGCATGGAGTAGGAGCTAATGCTACAAAAGCATTTAAAGACTTATATGATCTGTGGTTTGATGAAGGTGGAAATAAAACTCAATATCTAAAAACTCTAGAAGAGGAAGGAATAGATCTAACTAATATGTCCAGTATTTTGCATGGAGTAGGAGCTAATGCTACAAAAGCATTTAAAGGCTTATATGATCTGTGGTTTGATGAAGGTGGAAATAAAACTCAATATCTAAAAACTCTAGAAGAGGAAGGAATAGATCTAACTAATATGTCCAATATCTTGCATGGAGTAGGAACTAATGCTGCAACAGCTTTTAAAAACTTATATAATCTATGGTTTGACGTGAAAGGAAATAAAACTCAACATCTGAAAATTCTGGAAGAAAAAGGAATAGATCTAACTAATATGTCCAGTATTTTAGGTGGATCAGGAACTAATATTGCAACAGCTTTCAAAGACTTATATGACCTTTGGCTTGATGAAGAAGGAAATAAAACTCAATGTTTAAAAACTCTAGACAAAGAAGGAGTAAGTCTAACTAATATGTCCAGTATTTTAGGCGGAGCAGGAGCTAATGCTGCAACAGCTTTTAAAAATCTATATTACCTATGGTTTGGTGAAGAAGGAAATAAAACTCAATATTTAAAAACCCTAGAAAAAGAGGGAATAAATCTAGCTAATATATCCAGTATTTTGCATGGAGTAGGGACTAATGCTGTAACAGCTTTCAAAGACTTATATGGTCTGTGGTTTGATGAAGAAGGAAATAAAACTCAATACTTAAAAACTCTAGAAGAAAAAGGGATAAACCTAACTAATATGTCTAGTATTTTGAATGGAGCAGGAGTTAATGCTGCAGCAGCTTTCAAAAGCTTGTATGATCTGTGGTTTGATGAAGAAGGAAATAAAACTCAATATTTAAAAATTTTAGAAAAAGACGGAATGAGTCTAACTAATATATCCAGTATTTTGCATGGAGCAGGAGCTAATGTTTCTAAAGCTTTTAAAGAACTATTTGATACTTTTTTTGATGAGCAAGGAAATAGAAAACAGCATTTAAAGCACTTTTTTATTGAGGAAAAAGGTGGAGAAAAAAGCTTTAAGCCAAGTAACTTATCCAGTATTTTAAGTAAAGCAGGAACTAGAGCTAGATATGCTTTTGAAAAATTGCATAATGTCTGTTTTAATGATGAAGGAAAAAGAACAAAACTTTTAGATGATTTCTATAAAGCAGGCTTTAGGCCAAGTAACTTATCCTCTGCATTATGTGGAACAGGAGCTCGTGCTTCTTCTATCTTAAAAAGATTGCATATTGTTTGCTTTAATGAGAAAAGAGAAATAACAAAACTTTTAGATGATTTCTGTAAGGTAGGTTTTAGGCCGGGTAATTTATGTAGTATGTTGAGTGGAGCAAAGAATAATCTAGAAAAGAGTCTGAAGAGGTTTCATGATTTTTGTTTTATAGGAGACACAAAAAGATACTTAAATCGTTTCTTAAGCGAGGAAGAAAGTTTTACGCTGAGTAACTTATCTAAGATATTGCATGGAGCAGGAGCTAATATTTGCCCTGCTTTAAAAAATTTTCATGATGTTTGTTTTGATGAGAAAGGAAACGAAACACAGCTTTTAGGTGACTTTCGTAAGGCAGGTTTTACGCCAAGTGATTTATCTAATATATTATCCATGTCGGGAAATAATGCCACTTTTATTTTAAGAAACTTTCATAAAGTTTGTTTTAATGAAGAAAATTATTTAAATCACTTCTTGGCCGAGAAAAAGCTTTTTACGCCGAAAGATTTATCTAGAATACTACATGGAGTAGGAATTGATGTTTGTTCTATTTTTGAAAGATTGCATGACCTTTGTTTTGATAAAGAGGGAAACAAAACAAAATATTTAAACAATCTCATCAAAAATGGTCGTTATAAGATATCTGATATATTACATGAACAAGTTAAAAAAGCTTCTCCTATTTTTTTAGATAAACAGAATATTAGTAAAGGAGACAAAGTAACTAATGCATCGAGTAATTCATCCGGTAAAACGGAGCAAGAACAAAACTTGGGTAGTTTACAACAAGGTGATTCTAAAATTAAGAGAAAAACCCGGAAGAGTACCGTAAACTGGAGCGAAAACGGGCAAGAAACTGATGACGTAATAGATGATAACCCTGAAACTTATTTAAGTGATACAACAATAGATAATCAATTAATAAGATCACCAAGTTTTTAGAGGTTGTCCGGAAATAAGTAAAAGGCTATAATATCTGAAATTTTAGTACGGGGTAAAGATGAGAAAAAAGTATCCAACAGATCTAAGCGAAAGGGAATGGGCAAGAATAGAAAAACACTTCAGAGTATCATACAAGAAAGGAGGAAGGCCGCCAAAGTATAGCAAAAGAGAAATATTAGAAGCAATTTTCTATGTATTGCGTACAGGGTGTCAATGGCGGTATTTACCAAATGATTTTCCGCTATGGAAGACTGTGTATGAGCAGTTCAGGCAATGGAAGAAGCAGGGAATTTTTGAGAAAATGAATTATGAAATTACAAAATATAGTAGAAGAAAAATAGGAAGGAATGAGCAGCCGAGTGCCTGTATAGTAGATAGTCAATCTGTAAAGACTACAGAAAAGGGAGGATCAAAGGCTATGATGGAAGTAAAAAAGTAAAGGGTAGAAAAAGGCATATAATTACAGACACTCAGGGTTTTATACTAGGTTGTTACGTAGGCGCTGCTAACGAAAATGATAGAGATGGTATTAAAATAGCATTAAACAATATGAGAACAAAATATACTAAAGTTAAAAAAATGTGGGCTGACATGGGATACCAAGGAAGAAATTTAAAGAATCACATAAAGGAAGAATATGACATAGATATTGAAATTGTTAAAAGGCCTCCATGTAGATTTTGGGTGCACAAAGATACGCCACCTGAGCTACTACCAACAAGAGAACAAGGGTTTAAAGTACAGCCAAGAAGATGGGTTGTAGAAAGGACTTTTGCTTGGGTTAATAGGAATAGAAGGCTATCGAAGGAGTATGATTTACTCACAACATCCACTGAGAATTTCATATACCTAGCTATGAGTAGGGTTATGTTAAAGAGGGAATATGCTTGAATTTACTAGTTTCCGGACAACCTCTAGTTGTATTATAAATTCATTATGGTATGCTAACTCAATATTATTTTAGGGGGGTTCTTATGTTATTACCAATAGCAGCTGGAGGTGCACTAGTTGGTGGAGTTTATACTATATATAGACAAAGTACAATCATATCAAAACTAGAAGCTCAAAGTAAGCAAATATCAGAAAATCATGAAAATCAGTTAAAAGCAATTGAAGAAAAGTATTCTTCTTTACTTAAAGCAGCAGCCAAAGAGAAAGAAGAGTCAATGAAAAGATCCGAAGAAGAAAAAGAAGGGTTAGCGGTATTAGTAAAAAAGATGGATGAAGAAGGAAAAGAAACAGAGGAAAGATATCAGGAATTATTGAACAAAATGGAGCAAGAAAAAGAAGATTTAATCAAAAAAACAAACAAAGAGAAAGCAGAGCTCAAAGAATTAATTGACGCAGTCGTTCAAGACAGAAAAGAATTAATAGAAAGGTCTGAGGAAGAAAAAGAAGATTTAAAAGAATTAATAAAAAGAATGGATGAGAATAATAAAAAAACAGAAGAGAAATATCAAGAATTAATTAATAAAATGGAGCAAGAAAGAGAGGAGTTAGTTAAGCAAATGCATAAAGAGAAGCAAGGCCTCAAGGAATTAATTGAGACAATTGCTAAAGAAAAAAATGAGTTAATTGAAAGAATTGATAAGGAAAGAAATGAGGATAAGCTAGTTAATCAAGAATTACTTGCAAAGATGAATACAATTCTTTGTCTTCCTGGTGTGAATGCTGTAATACAAAAATGGGAAGAAGCAGGAAATATGTATATATCGAACCATATTCAATCTAGTAATGAAGGTGAATCAAGTAAAACTGTTTCAAAATTACAAGATGATAATAGTTCAGAATGTGAATCTGACATAGAGATAATTGAAAATCCAAGTACTGATATAGATGAAGTAAAGCTAAGCAGTAGCTGCCAAGGAATGAGTAAATAGTTTAACCGAGAAAGTAATGCTGCCTTTTTTACTTATAAGCATATTGCTTTCTCTCTTCATTCTACTACTAATCTATTGTTATTTGAAATGGAAAAGAGGAAAAGTTATGTCTGAAAATTTTGAGATTGATATTGAAGTTGATCAACAGGAGCAAGGTTCAACAGCAGTAGATCATATTACGCTCGAGGATACACTAAAGCTACTGAAGTCTGATGGGTTATTATCTGATCTTGATAATGATCTACACAAAATTTGTACGGGAAAGAAAGCTATAACAGATCATAAGGAATATTTTAAAACGCAGGTTGATAGTAAGCTTAAAAAGCTCTGCACGATATATCATCCTGACTCAGTACGAAGGCGAAATGGATCTGAAGAAGAAGTGCTGAAAGCAACAGCAGTGCAGGCAAAAATAAATGCCGTGCGAGAGATACTAGGGCACTTTAATGAAAACTTTTCTCAATATGATGACTTTAAATATAGCTATTTTAGTAAAGTAGAGGTTAATTTGTTAGGTAATGAGAAAAAATTAAGACAAGTAAGCTATACTGTACTAAATAAACTAGGTGAGTTGTCTTATATCAAGCATGAGAAGTTAATACCTAATCTGAATCAATTTTTAAAATCAGGGCAAAGTAGCACGAAAGGATTTATCTCAGGTAGCTTTAATAAATTTCTTAAGGAAAGAAATAATGTTGAATTTTATTTTCGAGAATACTTATATGCTTACAAAGAATTATTCATTGATCTAAAGTCATTTTATGAGCTGTGTAAAGAAGATAATTATATGAAGCCCATTGCAGCTCAAATGTTAAATGAGTGTAGTACTCAGGGTAAAATATTGACTAAAATTGACGACTTTTTAGGTCAAAGTGAATTTCAACACAAGATGTTAATCAACGCAAACAACTTAATAAAATGTGGGTATCCTTATTGCATTAATAATCAAGAAGATTATCAAAAAGCAGATAAGTATTTTACTCTGCCATTTATAGAATATATAAGTATTTTAGCTATATGCCATAAGGTTTATTTAACTCAAGAGCCTAGAAGTATAAATTTACTAGCATCATGGGTGCTATCGTTTACGACAGTTTGTAGTACCTCTAAAAATAGTGAAGTTATATGCAAAGCTAATAATGAAGTTATTGAAAATTTAAACGATCTTTTATCATTACATAGACTTTCTCATCACCTTTTGGCTTATTATTGCTATGGTAATGAAGCAAGTAGGGAATCGGCAGCTAAGTCTTTACATATTGACTCATTGAATAAAGAATATGCACTGCAGTTACTCGTTCAAGTGATCGATGTATACTCAGGCTATCTGGAAAGGGAGTTTCCGCCTGAAAAGGATTTTTATGAAAGGATTTTAGAAGTGCAGATGAATTTTTTAGAGACGATGGATAGTCTATACAACGAATTTTACAAAAAAATGGATAAACATGGTGAGCAATTTCTTAAAGAAGATTTAGAATTTCATAGACAAATCGATGGACAAGATTCAGAGCGTCGTCAGTTAGTTTCAGGACTTCTAGTAAAACGTATGGAACGTAGAAAAGCAACTTTTGCAAAAATAGAAAAAATGACAAATGGAAAAATATCTGAAAGTACTAAAGAAGAACAACAAAACAAAACCAGTTGCAGCTCACCTAGCCAACAATGTCCTAAAAATCAAGCTGGTGACCAGCTAGGTCCAGGTAGCAAATTGAGTGAAGCACAGCCAATATTGCGTAGCCATTCGCTTAACTCTTTACATTCTGATAATAGTGATATTAAAATAGACAGCAGTTCACAATGTCGTTAATCTGGCAGGCATAGCAAGTCAAGAGGAAATGGCAGAAGTGTGAAAGGAGGTAATATTAGGTTAATGATTTAAGGACTTTTCTAAGGAAATTAGCTTCCCCCTCTTGAAGTTTATGGTTTTTCAAGCATACCACTATCTTCAAGATTGTGTAGGCCAGTTGCCTGATGTACTACATTAATAGGAACACCTACCTCAATTTGCCAACTCTTGAAATTCAGCTAACTTTAATAGACTTTAGCATAAAGAAGTTGAACATTTCTTCAGAATTGTGTATAATTATTAATGCTTTTTGTGTGCCGTAGAGATACAAGGAATGTTCAGGAAAGAGCAAACTAAGTGCGAAAGCTGCACAATAGATGAGGGTGGACCCCTCGGAGCCGGTTTACAAGAGCAGGCTTCAAACAACCATAAGCTGCTTTGGTAAAGAGCCAAGGTAGTGAGCGTTATGGAAAAGGCGTAATTATGCGTCATGTGTGAAATAGAGAGATGAACGCAAGTGAACCACTGATTACACGTCGAAAGGTAATGCGATGATGTCAAAACCAGGGGAGAAAAAGTAACTTGGGATAAGCCTATCGGGAACTTGTCTACTGGGTAGGTGGCATCCGGCATATAGGTGGCATGAACCTATTTCAGGCTATTGTGTGGAACTACGGGAACCTGTCGTTTCGATGATAAGGGAGAAGTCCAAGGAGCTGAACTCTAAGGAAGAGAGTACTGATGCGAAAAACAGGGGCGGATTAGCTTGTAGTAGTGAAGAAGTTTTTGTAATGGAAATGGAGCGAAGGGGCTGAGTTATTTAGTTTTAATTATTTATCAACCGAAAGGGAAGAGTTAATGAATAAAACAAAATCTTTTGACATACCAAAGCAACTGATTTGGAAAGCTTATAAACAAGTATCCAAAAACAGAGGTGCGGCAGGTGTAGATGAGGTCTCGATAACAAAGTTTGAAGAAAATCTAAAAGATAATCTATACAAACTGTGGAATCGGATGTCATCCGGAAGTTATTTTCCAGAATCAGTAAAAGCTGTTGCGATACCAAAAGATACAGGAGGACAAAGAACTTTATGTGTTCCTTCAGTATTCGACAGGATAGGGCAAACAGCAGCTACTATGTATCTCGAACCGTTAGTAGAGCCGGAATTTCACGAAGATTCATATGGTTATAGACCAAACAAGTCTGCACTGGATGCGGTAAGTACAGCGTGTAAGAGATGTTGGAGAAGTGATTGGACGATAGATCTTGATATTTCTGGATTTTTCGACAATCTGGATCATGTGTTAGCACTGCAAACTATCAAGAAGCATACAGATTGCAAGTGGGTCATACTGTACGTGGAAAGGTGGATGAAAGCCCCGATTCAACTAGCAGATGGCAGTAAGGTAGTTAGGAATAAGGGAGTTCCACAAGGAGGTTCTGTAAGCCCAATCATTTCTAACATATTTATGCATCATGCATTTGATATGTGGATGAGGCAAAACTACCCAACAATACCGTTTGAGAGATATGTAGATGATGCAATGGTGCACTGTAAAACCCAGAAACAGGCAAAATTCATAAAAGACAAGATCGAAGAAAGATTGGCTGAGTTTAAGCTAAAATTACATCCTGAAAAGACACAAATAGTGTACTGTAAGGATGACAATAGGAGAGATGAGTTTCCAATACAGAGCTTTGACTTTCTGGGTTACACGTTCAGACCTAGACTGGCAAAGAACAATAAAATAGGAAACTATTTTGTCTCATTTCTACCTGCAATTAGCAACAAAGCCAAGAAGAAGATCAACCAAACCATAAGGTCATGGAAAATACGTAGGCAAACATATACAACACTAGAGAAAATATCAAAGAAAATAAATCCTATAGTCCGAGGCTGGTATCAGTACTATGGCAGGTTTTATAAATCAGAGATGTATCCATCTCTCAGAAATGTAGAGTGGCACCTAGTAGGATGGGTCAGAGCCAAATATAAGAAACTTCGAAATCATAGAAGACTAGCAAAGCAATTTCTAGCAAAAGTGAGAAAGAGGTCTCCAAATATTTTCTATCACTGGACACTAGGATTGGGATCAAAAGGCTGAATAACGGGAGCTGTATAAATTGAGAGGTTTACGTACAGTTCTGCGAGAGACTGGTGGGGAAGCTCCGCCGGTCTACTCTCCAGGTTGATTTCTTATGACTTTTTCTAAGTTTCTTGATCCCAAAAATGATATATCGTTCAAGCGTATCTTTGGTACTGAAAAAAATAAAGGCATCCTCATTCACTTCCTCAATGATATTCTTGGCTTTACTGGTAAAAATGAATAAAAGATATAGAGTTTTTAAGTACTATTCAAGACCCTGAAATTGCTTCTGATAAACAAAGCATTGTTGATGTTCTTTGCAGGGATTCTAGTGGGAACAGGTATATAATTGAGATGGTGCGACCTGAAAGTCTTCGGTCATATTGTTTAAAAGGAGAGGAATTCATTCAGAAAGAAACTGAAAGGATTCTAAAACTTATTAAACCAGATGTTTTGCCATCTGAGTCTACGCATCAGTGCGAATCGGGCAACCGGTTGGTGCCAAGCGATGCGGACAATGAACCTCCTCTTGAAAAAGAAGATGCTCAATCGTGAGAGAGGCATAAACTGCAAGCATCATGTGGTTGGAGGGCTAGGCTTAGTGGTATGGTGAACGTAAGTGAAGCTTTATAAGTACCGATACGATGAAAGAGCTAAAGATGCTGATAAGCTCTGACCAAAAGGTAATGTGGATAAGATACATTTTTCATCTCTGGATGTACGCAAATAACAATTCCACCGGTATAGAGAAGCCACCTAACCCACTGTTGTATGACTGGAGAAACAGGGTAAGCCTGTATTTTCGCCTACATGGCAAGCAAACCGCAAGGAATGCTGATGGAAGTGCAGGTAAAGGAGAATGGAGAAAGCGAATGCCATTTTGTAACGAAATGGATAGAATTTGTAACATTAATTCTCGTGAAAACGAGCAGACTTCCATTTGGTCCCTCGTGACAAGAAACTTTGTTAACCACTTAAGGTAGGAAAGCAGATGATTACAAGTAAACCTGTAAGTGCATCTACCGAAAGCTTTGAAGCATGGAAGCAATTGCCATGGAAGAAATGCCAGAAAGTTATTGTGAGGCTACAAAGACGTATTGTTAAGGCTGTCCAAGAAGGAAGATGGGGTAAGGTAAAAGCTTTACAACATCTTCTCACACGCTCTTTTAGCGGAAAAGCTTTGGCTGTTAAGAGAGTAACTGAAAACCAAGGAAAAACCACAGCAGGTGTAGATCGTCAACTATGGTCAACTTGCAATGCTAAATTTCAAGGAATAAAGCTGCTAAAACAAAGAGGATATAAACCTTCTCCGCTCAAACGAATTTATATCAGTAAATCTAATGGCAAAAGAAGGCCTCTTGGTATACCCACGATAAAAGATAGAGCGATGCAAGCATTGTATCTGCTCGCGTTGGAACCGGTAGCTGAAACAATCAGTGATCGTCACTCTTACGGCTTTAGACCTAAAAGATCCTGCGCAGACGCTACTGTGGCTTGCCACTTATTACTGGCAAGTCGTAATCAACTACAATGGATACTCGAAGGTGATATCAAAGGTTGTTTTGATAACATTAACCATGAATGGCTCATGAAGCATATTCCTATGGAGAAGAAAATTCTTCATAGATGGTTAAAAGCTGGTTTCCTAGAATCGAAAACTCTGTATCCCACAACTGCTGGCACTCCGCAAGGAAGTATAATTTCTCCAATACTAGCTAACTTTACCTTAGATGGTCTTGAACAGTTATTAGAAAGTCGCTTTGGTAAATTAGGTAGCAAAAGAAGAGGAAAAATCAGAAGTGGAGTGAATGTAATCAGGTACGCAGACGACTTTATTATTTCAGGTTTCACACATGAAGTACTGGAAAATGAAGTTAAGCCTTTAGTATCATCTTTTCTTCATGAGCGAGGTTTAATTCTATCAGAAGAGAAGACAAAGATTACATCTATCACAACAGGGTTTGACTTTCTTGGTTGTAATGTACGTAGATATAATAAGAAGTTAATTATTAAACCTTCGAAAGAAAGTATTAAAAGACTTCTGAATAAAGCACGTACATTGATAAAAGCAAATATAGCGAACACTCAGGCTATAGTAATTAAGTCACTCAATTCTCTACTGAGAGGATGGGGAAATTACTATCACCATGTGTGTGCTAAAAAAGCGTTTAGAAAGATCGACAATGAAATTTGGCATAGTTTATGGAAATGGGCAAAGAAAAGACATCCTCGTAAAGGATTACGTTGGATAAAGAATCGTTACTTCAAAGTAATGGGTCAACGCCAATGGGTTTTTGCTGCACCCATATGCAAGAACAAACCAAAAGAGATACGGTATTTAAGACTGCTTAAGCTGATTGATATACCTATCAGACGACATGTTAAAATCAGAGCGGATGCAAATCCCCTTGACTTAAAATGGAAAAAGTATTTTGATGAGAGAGTAAAACGAACAAGAATGTTGGCAAGCTCCTTTTCAAGAGAAGGTTCTCTACTATTAGTGTCACCACTAAAGTTGATGTATTCTGAGGATTTATGAAAGACAAGCCGGTTCGACAAAAGAAGAACTTAGATAAGGGGCTCAAGCGTAGTGTGGGGAAACCTGCATGCTGCGTTTCTAAGGGAGGGAGTAGTAGTAATACTGCTTCCTTACCTGACCAGCTCGCTAGAGACAAGGGCTTCGAAAAACGCGCTCAATTATATGCCGCTAAAGCCTACTCAAGACAATTAGATAAATCTGGCAACTACATTGATTTAAAGAAAGTCTTCTTTATTGCTATATCAAATTGTAACTTACTTCCTGAAGAAGTTGATTATATTTCTACTCACAATATACGTGATATAAAAACTAACGGCCATTACTTAAAAGATTTTCAATTTATCTTTATAGAATTGCCCAAATTTTCAAAAAGTAAAGTAGAGCAGCTAGAAAGTACAATAGAAAGGTGGTGTTTCTTTTTTAAATATGCAGAAGAAACAACAGAAGAGGACTTAAAAGAGATAGCAGAAAAAGCACCAATAATAAAGCTGGCGTATGATGAGTTAGACAAGTTTCGTTGGAACGAAAAAGATTTAGTAGCCTATGAAGAAAGGATAATGGATCTACGCAAAGAAGAAGCCATTCTTGAATATAGACTTGATCTTGCTAAAGAGGAAGGTAGAAAAGAGAGGGAAATTGAAGTCGCAAAGAATCTACTTAAAGCAGGTGTTTCTTTTAATATTATAGCTCAAACTACTGGTCTTTCTATGAGTGAGATCAAAGAATTGCAGAATTAAGTGTGAATGGTTACGAAAAATATAAGTTTTTGCGATAAACGACATAGTGATGTATTTGTTGTTCAGCATGTCAGTGGAATATTTTCTGAAAAATTTCCACATAACTCTTTCAGATTTCATAATATCTCTTGCCACTCATCTGAACAGATACCCATTTTGGAGGGATACCAATAATAGTTGTGAGCGGTACAAGTTTAGTCCATATACCTTCCAAGCATAACACGCTCACGAAACTTTAATGCAATAGCTTGATTTCTACTAAAAGACAGCATTATGCCAAGTGCAATGCTCGAAGATAAAAGAGAAGAACCACCATAGCTAAGTAACGGCAGGGTTATGCCGGTGGTTGGAAAAACACTCAATGTTACCCCTATGTTTATTATGAATTGTGTGATGAATTGCATTGAGATACCGAGAATCACTAACAGATTAAATAATTCATTTTCCCTATATGCAACGTAAAGCAAGCGGGCGGAAATGATGCCAAATAACATCAATGTGGCTAAGCACGTAATCAAACCAAATTCTTCTGCTAAAACAGAAAACACAAAATCTGTATGGCAATCAGGAAGAGAGGCTTTTACGCTACCTTCACCAGGTCCAACCCCAGTTAATTGACCTCTTTTGAATGCTTCTAATGATTTTGTGACTTGAAAGTTATCGCGCTGCGTAAAAAAGACAAAATTGTAAATCCTTTGCTTTATATGTGGGAGGCATAAGTAAGCTATTGTAGTTCCAGTTGTGGCCATTCCTATTATGCATAGAAAGTATAAAAGTGGTATACATGCAATAAACATTTGACCAATAAAAGAATATGTTAAAAGCATAGACATACTGAAATCAGGTTGCAAAAGTAACAACACAAAAACTAACAGAAATATTATGATTGATATGTGTATTTTAAACTTCATTTCGCTGGCCAAGATACTAGCTATAACAACAGAAAAAAATGGCCTTACGAACTCAGATGGTTGAACTGAAATTTTGACAATATGTAACCATCGTTTCGCACCTTTTACCTCTATACCAAGTATTATCGCAGTTGCTACTAGAATAGTAAATAAAGCGAAACCTGCGAATGAGAGGTTAAGTATAGTTCTTGTGTTGAGAAAAGAAAATGTCACCAAGGTAATTAGTGACAGGACTATATAAATTGTATGGCGCCGTATAAAATAATCCTGTGGTAGAAAAAGACGCTGCGCAATTACAGGGCTTGCTGAATAAACAAGAATGAAGCTTATAGTGAGCAAAAAAAACACTGGAAGGATGAGATAATAATCCAGCGTTCTATACCAGAGTTTAATATTCATTTTGTTCCAATGTGTAATGCCACTATTCCATAGCTCATATTATGAAACTCAACATTCTTAAAGCCTACCTCTTCAATTTCCATTTTAAAATCAGCCTGAGTTGGAAATTCTCTGATGCTCTTCACTAAATATTCATAAGAACTCTTGTCTTTAGCAACTATGCTGCCAATTTTAGGAATTACTTTAAATGAATATAAGTCATAAAGTTTGGTAAATATCTCATTTTGATAGTGCATAGGGGCAAATTCTAAGCAGATAAATTTTCCATGTGGTTTTAATACCCTGTGCGCCTCATTTAAAGCCTTCTTGCGGTCAGAAACGTTTCGAATGCCAAAAGCTATTGTGCAATAATCAAATTCGGAGTCTTCAAATGGTAAACTTTCTGCATTCGCACATACCCAATCAAAATTAATTTGGTTTGAATTTATAGCTTTATCACGTCCTCTGCTTAGCATGTTTTGATTTATATCGCATACTGTAACCTTAGCACTTGGCTCTTTTCTTACTATTCTTATTGCTATATCTCCAGTTCCTCCAGCAACATCTAAAACCTTAGAGTTTTTTGTAAAATGCACACTATTTACCATCCTATCTTTCCATAATCTGTGCATTCCGAGGCTCATTATATCATTCATGGTGTCGTAGCGACTTGCCACGGAATCGAATACCTCTTTAACTAATTGCGATTTCTTCTTGATTTTTATAGTAGACATTACGTAAAAACTCCTTTATAATTAGTAAAAATTAATTTGAATTAACGCAAATGTCAACGACAAGCCTTGAGCCTGTTAAAATCTTCTTCAGCGTGGTATGATGACCGAGTTAGTGGGCTTGATGCAACCACTAGGAACCCTTTGGAGTAAGCGATATATTTATAATGCTCAAACTCTTCTGGGGTAACATACCTATCAAGTTTTGCATGTTTTGGAGTTGGTTGTAGATATTGACCAATTGTAATAAAATCAACCTCAGCACTGCGCAAATCGTCCATAACCTGAAATATTTCCTCTTTTGTCTCTCCAAGACCGACCATAAGCCCTGACTTTGTGAAAACTTTGGGATTAATCTGCTTTACCATCTTCAGTAAATATAGTGAATGAAAATAGCGAGCTCGTGGTCTTATTTTTGCATACAATCTCGGCACTGTTTCAATATTGTGGTTATAGACATCAGGTGATGCAACAGCAATTGCTTCAAATGCTTCTTTCTTATTTAAAAAATCAGGAGTTAAAATCTCTATTGTTGTTTCTGAAGTTATCTTTCTAATTTCTTCTATGCACTGTATAAACTGATTTGCGCCACCATCTGGTAAATCATCACGATCAACAGAAGTAATGACAACATGTTTTAAGTTTAACTTTTTTATCGCTTTTGCTAAATTTTCTGGTTCATGAGGGTCTAGTTTATCAGGAATGCCAGTTGCAACGTTGCAAAATGCACAAGCACGAGTGCAAACAGAACCGAGAATCATTACAGTAGCGTGACGCTTATTCCAACATTCGCCAATATTTGGACATGCAGCCTCTTCGCACACTGTATGCAAGTTATGCAGTTTAACGATGTTTAAGGTCTCATTGAATACTTCACCGGTCGGAGCTTTTGCTCTGAGCCATTGAGGTTTGTTATGCATCTGAAACGGCTAACTCTACCTCTTGCTTTACTAAAACTTTTTTCAACCTTCTTTTTATCTTCTGCGCTTTCTCACTTAGTTTAATCGTTCTTGTGTTGAGCAAAAAAGCATCTAAATCACCTTTGTAATCTATAGTTCTCAAAGTTCTTGTTGCCACACGAAATCTAAACTTTTTATTCAATATATCACTTGTCAACGTAATCTTATGTAAATTTAAAAGAAAGGTACGCTTTGTTTTACGATTCGAATGTGATACCTTATTACCAAAAGATTTTTTTCTATTTGTTAATTCACAAACTCTACTCACTTCAATATACCAAATTATTCTATGTACTTAGATTACCTTATATAGTCAAATAGTCAATACTCTCTTGCTTAATTTTTATACCATATACTGCTTTGTAGCCAAAAAATATCGTAATTTTTTCTATTATAAGAGAAATCATATGCTGAATTTCCAATGCTTTGCTGCCATTTGTTACTACCAGATGCAACACACCAGAATTTATATTCTGTGCATATGAGATCTTTTTCGGTTTTGTACACTCTGCTATTTCTTTCCCTACTATATTTCGCCAGTTTAAAATAAGACGTATTTCATTTTTGCTAATTTTATTTTTCATGCATTTTAATGCATAGTTTTCTATTATAGACTTTAATTTTTTTGGACCGCTACGTTTGAGCATTTTTCTGTTTTTTTAGTAGGTAGATAATATAAAAGTATACATATAACTTGAGATTTTGTCATTACTGCTACATGTTTGTGAGATACCGTGACGGTATGACCATAATCGTCACTCCGCAACGCATATTGCATAGTCGTCATTCCGCGGCGTGTTCGCGGAATCTAGCTCTGGTCACGCTACTTAGATGACAACCTTCTAACTGCTTTACAAAGGCTCTACCCTCTGGCCTCACACCGTAAAAGCAGTATTTTTATGCAAAACTTATCTCAACGTAGCACTTGCCAAGATCGTTCCATTTACCAAATTTTGTGCTGTCATCTTTGCCTCATAATTAACCTTATAGCTGTTTTAATTGTAATTAGTTAAATTATTATTAACTTGCCAGGCTAGATCCAAAAAATAGCATAATCAATATGCAAATTGTAATAGAAATCACGTTTGCGTATGGTTTATTGCTATGCGGTTAATCTTTCCTCAATCCAAGCTGCTTGAATAGCTTCGAGTATTTTTTCGTTACAGCGTTTTTCATCATCATCAAATTCCTCTAAACTCAAGACCTTTTTTTTAAGCTCAGTGAATCTGATACTAATTATATTCTCATTTGGAAATTTTTCCTCCAGAGCTTCCACAATATCTTCTATATCAAGCCATTTCATACTTTTTTGTATTTATCTGCTAAGTTAAATTGGTGCCCATGGGGAGACTTGAACTCCCAAGGTCGCAAAACCCACGGATTTTAAGTCCGCTGCGTCTACCGATTCCGCCACACGGGCTTTTTTTATCTATCTAGAGTAAAACTCTACTACTAAATTGACTTCCATGTCTGCTGAATAAGGAACCTCAGAATATTGAGGTGACCTCAAATACTTCACTGAATGCTCTTTACTATCTGCTTCTAAATAATCCGGAGCCTTGCGCTCTTGTTTTTGTTCAGCCTCTACTACTACAGGGATTTTTGCTGCCCTTTCTCTTATTTTTATTATATCACCTGGCTTCACTCGATAACTCGATATGTTAACCACCTTATCATTAACTGTAACGTGCTTGTGAGATATGAGCTGCTTTGCTGAGTAAATTGTTGGAACAAGACCAGAGTGGTATAAAACAGAACTTAATCTCGATTCTAAGATACCGATAAAATTATCAGCCGTATAACCCTTTCTGTTATAAGCATCTAAAAATGTACGTCTGAGCTGCTTACTTGAAATCGCGTAGTAAAACTTAAATTTCTTATGTGCAGCAAACTGCTTACCAAAGTCGGATAACTTCTTGAATCCAAGAATACCATGTTGACCTGGAGGGTATTTCCTTTTGTTTACTGGGTCTTTAGCTCTACCCCATAAATTTACACCAAGTCTACGGCTAATCCTATACTTTCTAGTGATAACAGTTGTCATATAAAAACTCTCACGATTCAACTCTAGATTATTAAGGATTTTAGCACTCAGTGTCAACTTGTTTTTGCTGATATAATCTTTTATACTTCATTTTTAAGTTTTTCTATTAACACATGAATCATTCACATTTAAAATCTATGGCAAACGCCATCCGTTTTTTATCAATTGATGCAGTACAAAAAGCAAACTCTGGACACCCAGGTATGCCACTTGGCATGGCAGATGTTGCAACTGTTTTGTTTGCTAAATATCTGAATCATAATCCTGATGATTCTAAATGGTTCAATAGAGATCGCTTTGTTTTATCAAACGGTCATGGGTCAATGTTACTATACTCAATATTATATTTGACAGGTTATATTAGCATAGATGAGCTAAAAAACTTCAGGCAAATGGGATCCAAGACCCCAGGTCATCCAGAATTCGGCTTGACTTCCGGGGTAGAGGCAACGACAGGCCCTTTAGGGCAGGGATTTGCCGCTGCTGTTGGCATGGCACTTGCTGAATCAATCCTTAAAAAGCAATTCAGAATCAATCACTACACTTACGTGATGCTAGGGGATGGCTGTCTTATGGAAGGAATAAGCCATGAAGCAGCATCACTTGCTGGGCATCTTAAATTGAATAAGCTTATAGCTCTTTTTGATGATAATGATATTTCTATAGATGGCGCTACTTGCCTTTCCTGCTCTGATGATGTAGAGAAACGCTTCTTAGCGTATGGATGGAATGTTGACAAAATTGATGGCCATGATTTTGATGCCATATCCCTTGCAATAGAGCAAGCAAAAAAGTCTGATAAACCTACAATGATCTGCTGCAAAACTATTATCGGAAAATTTTCAAGCCGTGCTGGCACATCCTCTGTTCACAGTGGTGCTTTTTCGGAGGAAGACATCAAACAGATGAGAGAGAAATTAAACTGGAATTATGAACCATTTCATGTACCAGAAGATGTGAAAAACGCCTGGATGAAAACTGTTGAGAGAGCAAAACAAAATTACACGATGTCATTCCAGCGCGTGACCAGGAAAGAAGAAAAAGAATGGATCCCAGTGTCAAGCACTGGGATGACAAAAAGTGGAGCTGGGGTAACAGGATATCATGTAGAACTTCAAAGACGGTTAGATAAACATCTACCAGACAATATCGCTGGTGTTTTAGCTGACCTGAAGAAACAAATATGTGAGCTAATGCCAAACGAAGCTACTCGATCTTCTTTTGGTAGGGTAATGGAACTTTTAACACAACATATGCCGGAATTAATCGGCGGTTCTGCTGATCTTACCGGGTCAAATTGCACTAAATATAAGCACATGCAGGTAATAAATAGCAATAATTATAGTGGCTCTTATGTCCACTATGGAGTGAGAGAACACGCTATGGCAGCTTGTATGAATGGTATGGCACTTCACGGCGCGATTCTTCCTTATGGCGGCACTTTTTTGGTATTTTCCGACTATTGTCGTCCTGCTATACGTCTTTCAGCTCTGATGAAGCAGCAGGTTATGTATGTCATGACTCACGACTCAATTGGAGTGGGAGAAGATGGCCCAACTCATCAGCCAATAGAGCATTTAGCCTCTTTGCGTGCTATACCAAATCTATATGTTTTTAGGCCAGCCGATGCAGTTGAAACTCTGGAGTGTGTTAGCATTGCACTCGAAAAGAAAGAATCTCCAGCACTGTTTGCGCTCTCAAGGCAAAACGTAAGTTACATGCGCAAGTTCTACTCTGATATCGATCAATCTGCTAATTTATCGAAGTTTGGTGCATATATTTTGTGTGAATGTTCAAAAGAATTAAAAGTGACGATATTTGCTACGGGGTCCGAGGTTGAAATTGCAGTTGAAGCAAGGGAGAAATTGCAGGAAAAGGGTATAGGTACAAGGATTGTTTCTATGCCATGCTGGAGGCTTTTTGACGAGCAAAGCGATGAATATAAAGCGGCAATATTAAATAATGACAGCATTAAAGTTGCAATTGAAGCCGGAAGTGAAATGGGTTGGCATAAATACATAGGTTCAAACGGTATATTTATTGGCATGAAAAGCTTTGGAGAATCAGCACCTTATAAAACACTTTATGAGCATTTCAATATCAGTGCCGATCATGTGGTAAAATGTGTGTGTGAGAAACTGGTTTACATTCAGTAGACTTCTTGCATAACCATATGAAAGCCCACTCTTCTTTGTCATTCCAGCGCGTGACGTTATCCAAGATGATGTCATTCCAGCACTTGACACTGGAATCCAGTTTTC
Source organism: Wolbachia endosymbiont (group A) of Eristalinus aeneus (assembly GCF_964026915.1). Taxonomy (NCBI): domain Bacteria; kingdom Pseudomonadati; phylum Pseudomonadota; class Alphaproteobacteria; order Rickettsiales; family Anaplasmataceae; genus Wolbachia; species Wolbachia endosymbiont (group A) of Eristalinus aeneus. The sequence continues at coordinate 1,269,837 of NZ_OZ034712.1, read as the reverse complement.
CATCCAAGACGGTGTCATCCCAGTGCTTGACACTGGGATGACACCTTTTCCGGTAGAAGATCACTATCAAATCACATTGCTCTGGTCATTATGATCACCATTATTTTGTTCAACTGATTGATCGACCCCAGGTGAAGAAGAATCATCATAAGGTTGTGTGTCAGACTTTTCTTCGTCAGACCCAAACAACCATGAAAAAAAACCACCAAAAAATGATGCAATTAATGAAAAAGGCTTCATAAGTATACTAAACAAACTACCAAAAAAAGAGCTCGGCTGTTCTTCTGTTTGTGCAGGTTCTGTGGAAGCAACAGGACCTACATCGTTGTCTTGTACATCAGTTCCTTGTTCTGCACTGGTGGTGCTGGTTTGTCCTCCCTTATTTTGTGTAGATCCAGTAGGTTGACTACCGTTGCTTACACCAGTTCCTTGTTCTGCACTGGTGGTGCTGGTTTTTTCCCCTTCTTTGCTATTATCTGATTGTAGTTCAGTATCATCACCTACTCGTTTTTCTTCCTCTTGACCCCCTTCACTATCTGTCGATGATCCACCCGCTGAACCATCATCAGATTTTTCTGCTGGTTGCAATAGAGTTTTTATTCCTTCATCAGTGGCTAATTTGAAAGGAGTATTTCCATCTTCATTTTCTATATTAACATCTGCTCCTTTTTTTATTAAGAATTTTACTGTTTCCGCAGAGGCGTTTGCTGGACGATCTGCATAACCCATAAACACTTTATTTTTTGTAGCAAAATGTAAAGGAGTCCATAGATCGTTATCTTGTATATTAACATTCGCTCCTTTTTTGAATAAAAGTTCTGCTATATCCGTATAACCTTCTCTAGCAGCCCAATGCAAAAGAGTATGTCCATATGAATCTACTGCATCAGCATTTGCTCCCTTGTTTAATAAAGCTTTAACTATATCTTTATGGCTACTATTGTAATTATATTCCATCATACTCTGAAGAAGTGATTCCATTACTGTATCAACCTTTGCTCCACTATTTAATAAAACTTCAGTTGCATCTTTATGACCATAGAAAGCAGCTTTAAACAAAGGAACCATTCCATTTTTATCTGCTATATTAACATCTGCTCCTGCTTTTATTAGGGCGTCTACTATTTCTTTATGGCCACTTGCAGCAGCTTCAAATAAAGGAACCATTCCATCTTTATCTGCTATATTAACATCTGCTCCTGCTTTTATTAGGGCGTCTACTATTTCTTTATGGCCACTTGCAGTAGCTTCATGTAAAGGAGTTTTTCCATTGCTGTCTATTGAATTAACGTTTACTTTTTTACTTAATAGACTTTGAACCTCCTTATAATTATCACTTTTAACGGCTGAATACAAAGCTTCGATATCCTTTTGCGTTTCTTCTAGAATTTTTACTATATGTTTCCCGCCTTGTTGAGAGGCAAGATTTAAAGGAGTGCTGCTAGTATTATCTAGTGGAATAACATAAATTCCTTTTGCTTCTAATAGAACTGTTACTATTTGCTGATCGTCAGTTTTAGCGGCTTCATGTAAAGCAGTCCTTCCATTTTTATCTGCTATATTAACATTGATCCCTTTTGCTTCTAATAGAGCTTCTATTATACTTGTATCGAGTGGTTGCGTTTTGTTGGCTTTGTCAACAGCAACATGTAAAAGAGCGCGTCCATTTTCAGACTGTGCATTAACATCTGCTTTGTTATCAATGAAAAGCGAGACCATATCTTTGTCTCCTTTGACAATAGCATGCCGTAAAGGAGTAAATCTGTTTCCATCTAATGCATTAACATCTGCTCCTTCACTTATTAGACTTTTTACCTTATCAATTTCACCTTTTTTAACAGCCTCAAATAAAGCAGCATTTTGTGGAACTTGGCTTTCTTCTTCATCATCTTGCAATACTGGATTAACATCATCAGTTTTTTCTGCGTTTTGCAATAGAGTTTTTATTTCTTCTGCCTTAGCTAAATTTAAGGGAGTTTTTTCATTTTTATCTTTTATATTAACATCTGCCCCTTTATCCAATAGAGCTTGCACCACCTGCTGATAACCACTTTCAGCAGCAAAGTGTAAAGGAGTCTTTCCATCTTTATCTTGTGCATTAACATCGATCCCTTTTACTTTCAGTAGGGCATCTACTGCATCTTTACGGCCATGTGCAGCAGCCCAATGTAAAGGAGTCTTTTTATCTTGACCTACTGCATTAACATCTGCCCCATTATCCAATAGATCTTTTACTATAGTACTTCCCAAAGTAAATGATAAAGGTATAATAAGCTATTTGAGTTATAATGGCGTATAGTGTGGATTTAAGGGAAAGGGCAGTATCGATGATAGAAAAAGGGAAGTCAAAGGTTGAGGTGGCAGAGCTTTTGGAGATAGGAATAGCAACTCTGTACCGCTGGTTAAGAAAGAAAGCCGCTGGTGAAAGCCTAAGGCCATCGAAAAACGGCAGCTTTATTCGAAAAATAGACCCAAAAATACTCGAAGAATATGTTAAAAAGAATCCAGATCATACGCTGGCAGAGATGAAACAAAATCTTGGATTTGGAATAAATTCAATTTGGTATAGGCTGAAACAGCTAAGAATTACTTTAAAAAAAAGTTACACTATATCAAGAGCGCAATCAAGAAGATAGGCAGCGATTTACCGATAAAATCTCAAAAATAGACCATTCCAGCATCTTATATATAGATGAAGCAGGAGTTGATAATAGGTTATACCGAGAGTATGGACGTGCTCCAATAGGAAAGAAAATTTATGCAGATATTCCAGGAAGAAAACGAGAGAGAATCAGTATAATAGGCGGGTGGATTGGAAAGAGATTTATTGCACCAATGACTTTCAAAGGTGGGTGTGACAAAGAGGTATTCAATACATGGTTAGAGAAGATGTTATTACCTAAATTGCCACATGGTACTACAATAGTTATGGACAATGCCACATTCCATAAAACTCCCAAAACAAAGGAGTTAATAGATAATGCTAGATGCCGTTTGCTCTATCTACCAACATATTCACCAGATTTGAACCCTATAGAGCATTGTTGGAATACCATCAAAAGCCGCCTCAGACCTTTAATGCATAAATATACAGACTTACAACTTTTGGTTGGTAATACCATAATGGAAATTTATCATTCATTTTAGAAAATACTATACCTTTATCATTTACTTTGGGAAGTACTATACAAAGTAGAAGATTTTACCAACCAAAAAGTTATAATATTTGGTGTGGCAGAGCACAATATTCATTTTGAAAGGGATTTAAATTCAGAGCAAAAGGATTCAATACATGAACCGGAAAATTACGTTTTAGTGTTTTACCCAGGCGTACTAACGTGGCACGAACATCGTCATTTGAACAGAGGTTGGGAAGAGAAACAAGTAATATGTTTAATGCATTAAGCATATATATTTATATCTTCATATACTATATTAGTATTTAGTTAAAAAGGTGTACTACGCGAAAAAAGACTTGCCTTTTTATGCCAAAACGCACATAACTTGAATAGCAGCAGGTAAATATAAGAAATTTGTCTGGCGCTAGAAAAGATAATTTTGTGAGGTATGAAATGGGGTTCAGCGAAGAAAAGAAAGAATCTTTTAACAAGTTTTTTAAAGAAGTATCAAGGAATGGATTTAAAAATATTAATAAAAGGGATGAAAAAGGAGAAACAGTATTGCACCATGCAGTAGAAAATTCCGATCACAAAACAGTGAGGTTATTAATAGAAAAAGGAGCGGAGATCAATGCAAGAGATAAAAATGGTTATACGCCACTGCACTGTGCAGTATTCGCAAAAAGTTTAGAAAATGTAAAAGTACTGCTAAGGTCAGGAGCGGAAATAAATGCCACTCAATATGTCAGTGGATGTACGCCACTGCACTCTGCATGTAAAATAGGAGGAGCAGGAGTTGAAATAATAAAAGAGCTAGTAAAAGCAGGATCTGAAGTTAATCAACTGAATAAGTATGGTTCAACACCAATGTATTACATATGGGAAAGTGAAAAGTATTGTCTATGTGATAGGGAAGAGAGTGAAAAGGCAAGTAAATTTTTGAGAGCAAAAGGTGGAGTAACAAAAAGTAGAAAACTGACGTGCTATGGAATAGAGGGGCTAGTGGGAGAAATAGCAGACAAGTTGGATAGGAGCTATATGCCAGAGCTAAAAATAATGGAGATCGAAGAAATAAGGAAGAGAGACAAATCATTAATAAAGAAAGAATGTCAAAATTTAGCAACCAAGATAATGTGCCAAGTAAACGAAATGATAGATGAGGTGGTGAGAATTAAAAAAGGGACTTAAATTTAAAGAAAAGGTGAGGTAGGTTATGAGTAAAAAAGAAAAAGAGGATGCACTAAAAGAATTATTAGAGAACTCAGGTAAAAATATTAAGGAGACAAAAAAGGAACTGCATTATGCAGTAGACGGAAAAACAGTGAGCTTATTAGTTGAAAAAGGAGCGAATGTGAATGCAGCGGATGTAGAAGGATATACAGCACTGCACCTAGCGATAACGGAGAAACGTCTAGAAACAGTTAGAGAATTGATAAAATCAGGAGGGAATGTAAATGCTGAAGAGTATGGCAGTAAATGCACACCGCTGCACCTTGCATGTATGGTGGGGAAAGTGGAAATAGTGGAGGAGCTAGTAAAAGCAGGGGCTGAAATAGAACAAGCAGATAAATTTGGGATGACAGCGATGGATTATGCGAAAAATAGTAAAGAGGTAACTGAAGTATTGAAGAAAGAAACAGACAGAATAGAAAAGTTATTTGAGAAATTATGAGAGGCTGAAAATATGGAAAGAAAGGAAGAAATAGAAAAGAAAGTAATGAATTTAGAGAAAAAAGCGTTGGAAGAGGTGAGGAAAATATGGAAAAAGGTATATGGAGAAGGAGCGCCTAGATACTCAAAGAAATACCTGATACCAAGATTAGCTTATAGAATGCAGGAAAAAGCGTACGGAGAAATATCAAGAAAAGGGGCAAAAAGACTAGAATACCTGGCAGATCGACTAGAGAAGGGAAAAAGGATAAGTAGCGATAAACTGCCAGTAGAGGGAACAGAGCTAATATTAGAAAGAGGGGAAGAGACGCATGCGGTAATGGTAACAGATAAGGGTTTAATCTATAAAGAAGAGTTTTATACGTCATTATCAGCAGTAGCCGGCAAAATAATGGGAATGAGTTATAATGGACCGCTCCTATTTGGAATGAGAGATAAGGAGAAAGAATGCTGAAAGAGGTAAGATGCGCGATATATACGAGAAAATCAAATGAAGACGGGCTAGAACAAAAGTTTAATAGTTTAGATGCACAGCGAGTAGTATGTGAGAAGTATATAAAAAGCCGAGAAGGGTGGGTAGCATTGGCAAAAAAGTACGATGATGGAGGGTTCTCAGGGAGTAATTTGAATAGACCAGCGATAAAGGAATTGTTTGAAGATGTAAAGGTAGGAGAAGTCGACTGTGTAGTAGTATATACGCTAGATAGGTTATCAAGAGAAACAAAGGACTGCATAGAAGTAACATCATTTTTTAGAAGGCACCGGATAAGTTTTGTAGCAGTAACACAAATATTCGACAATAATACGCCAATGGGAAAATTTGTACAAACAGTGCTATCAGGGGCGGCACAACTAGAAAGAGAAATGATAGTAGAGAGAGTAAAAAATAAAATAGCAACATCGAAAGAACAAGGGTTATGGATGGGAGGAAATCCACCGCTTGGCTATGATGTAAAAGAAAAGGAATTAATAATAAATGAAAAAGAAGCAAAAATAATAAAGCATATATTTGAGAGGTATATGGAGCTGAAGTCAATGGCAGAATTGGCAAGAGAGTTAAACAGAGAAGGATATCGAACGAAAGCAAAATCAGATATCTTTAAAAAGGCAACAGTGAGGAGAATAATAACAAACCCAATATATATGGGAAAAATCAGGCATTATGAGAAACAGTATAAAGGAAAGCATGAAGCGATAATAGAAGAAGAAAAATGGCAAAAAGCGCAGGAATTGATAAAGGATCAGCCGTATAGAAAAGCAAAATATGAAGAGGCGCTACTAAAGGGAATAATAAAGTGCAAGAGCTGTGATGTAAATATGACACTGACATACTCAAAAAAGGAGAATAAAAGGTACCGATATTATGTATGCAACAATCACCTAAGGGGAAAAGATTGTGAATCAGAAAACCGAAATGTAATAGCCGGAGAAGTAGAAAAAGAAGTAATGATGAAGACAGAGCAGCTATATGAAAATTGGAAAGAAAAGACCGAAGAAAAATGGGAAAATTTAAGTTTTGGAAAGCAGAAAGAAGTGGTGAGAAAGTTAATAAAGAGAGTAATGGTAAAAGAAGATGGAATAGAGGTGAGTTCAGAGGATAAGGTGGAATTTATACCAATGTGGCTAAAAAAGAAAGGAAACAAATGCACAGTAGTAGAACCAGAAGGAAAAACAAATAATGCGCTACTGAAAGCAGTGGTAAGGGCTCATCTGTGGAAACGTCAACTGGAGGAAGGAAAATATAGGAGTATGAAAGAGCTGAGCATTAAAATTAATATAGGTACAAGACGCATACAACAAATTTTAAGATTAAATTATTTAGCACCAAAAATAAAGGAAGACATAGTAAATGGGAGACAGCCAAGGGGTTTGAAGTTAGCTGATTTAAGGGAAATACCGATGCTATGGGGTGAGCAGTTGGAAAAGTTCTACGGATTAGTGTCTTAATTACACCGTTTAACAAAAGGGGGAAACTATGAAAACGCCAAAGCTATTAAAAGGTATTGCTAAAAAATTTAAAAATAGGAAGGGAAGCACGATAGCCACCACTGCAAAAGGAGCTGCTATAGAGGAATCAAGGACTTCTAATAATATGCCAGCAGATGTTGAAGAAGTGAAAGTTGAGGTGAAAGAGCAAACCAATGTTGATAAAGCTACAGAGACCGACACTCAATTATGTAATGAAAATAGTGAGATAGAACAACCAATATTTGAAAGCAGCGAAAGAGCTCAAAACTCCTCAATAGAAACTACTGTAGAGCCAACTTCCGTTAATAGAGAAACTGATAAGCAAGAGCCAAATGCCCCTGAAGGAACATCTTCCGCTGAACCATGTTTTGATGCTACAGACGAAAAAGACAAACCGTTAACGCAACAAAGGCAAGCAATCCTAGCTAGTGTTGTTGGTGCAGTGTTATTAGTGGGTAGCGTTGTATTTTATACATTGAGAATCGATGTTACAGTAGCAGTGGTTGTGGGAATAGTTGGACTAGCATGTATAGGCCTTGCGCTGTATAATATCATAAATCTCAACACCAAGCTCGAGAAAGTAGAGGAACAATCCATTACTGCTCATCCTCCTTTGAATCCAACATAAAAGGCTACATCTAAAAAACCATAAACGTCAGGAAAGTTCTTAAATAAGACAACTTTTTTAGAATAATCTCTAAATTATTAACTCAATACTTATTTCCCTACTACTTCTCCTTACCTTGAGTGTATAGTTTATTGAATACCTCCAAGAATCTTACTTTGAAAATACATCAATTTTTTTTACCCCTCCAAGACCTTTTTTTTGTTTAATAATTTTAGTTGACTTTATGAACACACTACTATTTCTTTCGAAACTTCCATCTTTTGCAGCTGGTCTAAACTATCAATTGGCCTCATAAGAGTAGACGGAGCATCTGATTCTTTTACTACACAATCTAATTGCTTAATAGTTTTACTTGACTCTATAGATACATTTCTTTCAAAATTTCCATCTTTTACAGCTTGTAGAACACTTTTTCCTCCTAAAAGGCAACTTTCCCCTAAACTTGATCGACCTTTTAACTTGTCAAACTTCTCCTGGCTCTCTCCATCAAGCTTTACTTCTATTATATTACTATCTTTATCACTAGAACATAGATGAACACTAATCTTTCCTACTTGAGTAGTAAAAGACATTTCAACGCTACCTCCTAAGACATCTGTATAATTTCTTTTTCCTCCTACATTTTCAACTCTTACTATACTCTCTCCAATATGAAATATATGATGTCTAAAACTTAAATCTTTCACTTTTGGATTATTTATAACTTTTGCAACCTCAACAGTGCTATCTTGCGAATATTTTACATAAAAATATCCATTATCCATTTCTGCGTGTAAAGCTTTGCCTTTGGCACTACTGTTTATAATACCTTCATATGCTACGCTTTTTAGCTTGTTATCGATTTCTTCACGTTCTGCAAAAATCTCATAACTGAACCCATAAGTTGCATACAATAACCTATCATCATAAAAGGAACTGTATTTTACTCTTCCGCCTTTTAATAGTAAATTATTCATGATATTGCGTATAACACCTATATTTTCGTCATCTGACACACCCTCATAGGCAGGAATATCTCTTATTTCCTTAAAAATTAAACTTGTTATAGTATACTCATCATCGTTACATTTTGAATTGAGCCTTATCCCTTTTTGCAAATATTTATTTGTTATGCACTCTATACGTTCTAAAGCAGTGTTTGTAAAATTTTCATGCTTATCCCTATAACCTTGATCATTTTTTGCTACTACACCTTTTAACTCTTTACAAAATTCATCAATTAGGCTTTTCTCATTCTCAGTCAGTGGTAGATCTAGCTTAATTAAAGCAGAGTCTCTTGGATTAATAGGGTAATGACCATCGTTTTTCCAGTATAAATCACTATCATCAGTTTCATTTTGATACGACAATGTATGTTTTACACATGTGCCAGCAATCTTCCCAGTTTCATGTCTCTGATCAAGGTCATAACATTCCGGACGATTACTTATTCCTTGGAAAAACAAACTATAATCACCTGAATCGGCTACGTCATTTTCAGGAGTTGGTCCCTCATTGCTATTACGCTCAATTTTTGACCACCGCGGCCCAGCACTCAATTCCTCTCCCAGCTTTTGGTCACTGATAGGTTCTACAACATGTTCTATAGACTCTGTAACTTCACTCATACCCTCTCCCTAGCACAGACAGTTTATTATGTACGATATGTAACATGAGTCAAGCTAATTTAAACATAATTTTAATGTTTTTGAATAAAACTCCTGCGAGCGAGAGAGGCAACAGGATTACTTAAATCATCTTTTCTCTGCACCCGAATACTTAATTTCTCCGCTTCATCTGCTGTTTTTGAGTAAAGTGCTTTCAAGTTTTCTAAGAAATCTTCAATTGTTTGAAAAGTCACAAACCTTCCTTGTTTTTCTTGATTGTGATAAAGACATTCTAAATCTTTTGTCTCTCGTTCTATATTAGATAATGTTTCATTTATGAAGGTGATCAGCTCTTCATTTTTACTAGAATAAGCGGTCATTTTACCACAAAGAGTCTTGTTTTTTTGAACAAGTAAGTTAACTTCTTCGATTAATCCTTCTCTGTCATCTTCGATTTCTCGGATAATTTTTTCTTTTGAAGCTAAATCTTGCATTTGATTTTGCATTCTCCCTCTTAAATCTCTAACCTAAAGGAAAATGCGCCAAATATTCTTTCTTGTACTTTATTTGATTTAAATTATAATCTAGTGTTGCAAGGTAAGCATCTTTCTCTTCAATTTCCTGTTGCATAGTTTGGCATTTTTCTATAATAGAATCTCGTTGCTTTTTAAAATTTTCCATTTTCCCTTTCAACGTCTTAGTATTGTATTCACTAACCTTCCCTTCATCATCAAGAGCAGCTAACTGATTCTTTAATTCCCAGATTTCACTATCTTTATGACTTAACTCTTTGTTTTTTAACGTGCTTAATTTTTGTATTTCTTCTTCTTGGCTTTTTAATTCTATTTCTAATTTTTCTTTTCCTGTTGTTAATTCAGAAATGCTCTTGTATTTATCATCCAATTGTTGTTTTATATCAATTATCTCTTTATTTTTCTGCTGTAATTGATTCCTTAATTCTTCTGCTTGATTGTTTGCAGTTTCTTTAGCTTTTTCCTTCAGAATTAGTTCTTTTTCTAGCTCTTTTTTAGCAAATTTATTTTTCCTAGCCTCGATCTCCCCATTACTGCTAATTATTTTATATGAAAGTGCAACCGCTAAAAAAGATAGTATAGATAAAACCGTTACGATTGTAAGAGTTGAGTTCAAAAATTCAACTGAAGACAAAAGGCCAAAATAAGAGGCTGCAGAGAGTGCTGCGGATGCGAGCAATGTAAAAGTTGCAAAAGCACTAGCTATAAGATAAAGTGTGTTGGTTTGATTGCATAAATCCCTCATTATCTTTTCCCTACAGGTGAAATGATCGCCACATTATTATAAGCGTCTAAGGAAAGTAAGCTATAAAAAATTAACATAAATCTATACTCACTGTACATTTGCTATTTCAGTTTCAAGTGCTGCTATCTAAAGAGATAATTTTACTATCTTTTTTAGCTTGCAGAAGGTAACAGTTAATCGTTATACATGACCTGACCTGTTACCAAAACACAGTCATTCTAATTGGCTTAATAATTATGTCAAGCTAAGATTCGTGGTGGTCAATAAAAATTTGTATTGGAGTAGGTGGTGTGAATAGAAAAAATATGCGAAAGGCGAATCTTACACCATTATTTTTTGCGAACAGTGTACCTCGAAAATCTGGTGCTGTTGTTGAGTCTGATTCTAAACAGGTGAAGGATAAGGATGAGAACACGAATTTGGAACAGGAAAGTGGTGTACCTAATACCGGTAGTTTTGATGAATTATGTGATACGCCTAGTAGTACTCGTAGTTTTTGTATTTCGGCTGGCACACCCGATGAAGAGAAGATACTGGGGCTTGAGTGGGATAATTACTCTCTATACTTTACTGATGTAAATCAAGATCTAAAGTTGAGTCAGAAAAGTCAAGAAGAGATTGTAATAACTTTCTCCCAGATTAATGAGAGTACTGACTTGGGCATAGTGCAAGAGAAATCGACAACAGTAGAGAGTAAAAAAGATGCTACAATAAATCTACAGTTAGATGGACAAAACAAAAATAAAATTTTAGTAGCATCGGATGAGGAGGCAAAAGGTTACGATGAGAACAATAACAGTCCACTAGTTAGTAGTGAAACACTATTGTCAGAAGGTGAAAATGATACTTCTAGCAGTGTTCAAGAAGCAACGTTTGCTAGAGATAATCCTAAAGTAATGTTAAGTGAAGAAGATATAGAACTGAGTATCAGTAACAATTTTGATATTAATAACTTTAGTTTTCTCAACTATAACAAAGAAAGTGGTAATGATTCAGGCGCCGAATTCACTGATGGTGATGATTCAGGACGGGAAAAAGTTGATAATGAAGCTGAAATATTTCTAGGATCAAATGAAAATATATCAAGTCCTATTTTAAGTGAAGAAAGTTTTGTTACTGCTAAAAATGAAGGCGAAACATATAAAAGTCCTAATAATAGTATTTTTATACATTCAAATGGTACTCAGTTTGATGTAAGTGAAGATGGTATTTATACACACGATGATTCACAAGATGTTTCATTACGAAATGAACAGAATGTTAGCAAAGAAGGTTTAACAGGGACTTTAGTAAAGTTGGATGATGGAGAAAATAAAAATATTAAAATAACTGGCAAAAGTGCCCCAGGAGCATCGAAGCAAAGTGAAGGTGATAATGATCAATTACTAAATGGCAGTGAACCACTGATTTCAAGAAGTAGTACTCCAAACAATTCACCAAAAGATGTAAATAGAAAGAGCACATATAGTAAATTATCAAAAATCTGTAGAGATAAAAATGAAGGTGAAAAATCAGTCTATAAAACTTCAAGCTATAATCCATCGCAGAAGAATTCTAAAGGAAAGAAGGTCTTTTTGTGTCTTACAGTGTTGTCATGCACTGTTTTTTTTGTATCAATAACTTCTTCATTTTTAGGAAAGCCTCTTAGAGGTTGTCCGGAAATAAGTAAAAGGCTATAATATCTGAAATTTTAGTACGGGGTAAAGATGAGAAAAAAGTATCCAACAGATCTAAGCGAAAGGGAATGGGCAAGAATAGAAAAACACTTCAGAGTATCATACAAGAAAGGAGGAAGGCCGCCAAAGTATAGCAAAAGAGAAATATTAGAAGCAATTTTCTATGTATTGCGTACAGGGTGTCAATGGCGGTATTTACCAAATGATTTTCCGCTATGGAAGACTGTGTATGAGCAGTTCAGGCAATGGAAGAAGCAGGGAATTTTTGAGAAAATGAATTATGAAATTACAAAATATAGTAGAAGAAAAATAGGAAGGAATGAGCAGCCGAGTGCCTGTATAGTAGATAGTCAATCTGTAAAGACTACAGAAAAGGGAGGATCAAAGGCTATGATGGAAGTAAAAAAGTAAAGGGTAGAAAAAGGCATATAATTACAGACACTCAGGGTTTTATACTAGGTTGTTACGTAGGCGCTGCTAACGAAAATGATAGAGATGGTATTAAAATAGCATTAAACAATATGAGAACAAAATATACTAAAGTTAAAAAAATGTGGGCTGACATGGGATACCAAGGAAGAAATTTAAAGAATCACATAAAGGAAGAATATGACATAGATATTGAAATTGTTAAAAGGCCTCCATGTAGATTTTGGGTGCACAAAGATACGCCACCTGAGCTACTACCAACAAGAGAACAAGGGTTTAAAGTACAGCCAAGAAGATGGGTTGTAGAAAGGACTTTTGCTTGGGTTAATAGGAATAGAAGGCTATCGAAGGAGTATGATTTACTCACAACATCCACTGAGAATTTCATATACCTAGCTATGAGTAGGGTTATGTTAAAGAGGGAATATGCTTGAATTTACTAGTTTCCGGACAACCTCTCAGTTGGCTAATGTCAGCACTATAACTCTTACTTTCTGTCCTTTCATTTTATTTTTTAGCTTTTCATTTTCTAATATAAAATCAAAATCTAATTCGCCAGCGTTCCCATAGCTTACTATAATTTCTTTTTTGCAAGCAAAAAATAAAATCTACTTCCAAATCATAATGCTGCTGAATGAATTTTACTGAAGACGATCATAGATAAATAATAATTTCTCTTGATTTAATAAACGCATTTGAGTGATAACTTCGGGTAATTGCTCTGCCGCCAACGTTTGTTCACCTATATTCCAAGCTGCAAGACGAGCACTGCAAATCAGCGAAGTACACAAATCAACAAACAAATTGCCAATGGTGCCTGTTGTTCCATTTGGTTCAAACTCGGATACAATTTCCCCAGAGCTGGGTAATCTCATACCAGAACCATCTGCTGCAATAAGTCTATAGCCTCTCCAACTCAGGTTCATCCTGATAGGCTGTTTGGATGCTTAAATTCTTGAAAGCCTGTATGGCAAATCTTATATCTTGCTTTAGAAAAAGCTTGCTTTGAGGGTACATGTCAATGGCTCCATAAGTTCACATTCTATTCCCAAACTTTTTTTAACTAACTTTAAAATCATAGAAAATACTGTCGAAAAAGCTTGTTCGTGTAAAACTCAACACAATGGATTTTCTGAAAAGTTTTCGAGTATATTGCATTTTTAATTTGTAAGATAAGATCTTTTCCTTTTTGCATGCCTCACCTAAAAAAGACACATTTTAAACTTTTTTGTTGAAATAAAACAGAAACAAAAGTGCTGTCCCTTGCACTCTTTGGATAATTTAATGATAAAAAATTTGGAGAGAAATTTTATACACAATCTCTGACATTTTTCCTTAAGTTGACGCCATTGTGTGAACGGTTACGGTTTCCCGTCTTCACCATGCTATATAGAAAAAAGTCTGGATTCCAATTTGCATGACAATATGGAGTATCTGCTTCTTTCATCCCAGTGGGATCTTTTATTCCATTTTATCAACAGTTTGTTTTGCAGTATCAAACAATTTTAATCCTATAATCCCGAATGTAACTAAAATAAAGCATATTACTTCGAATAAATTAACTGGTTCATCAAATAGGTAAACTCCAAGTATCGAAGCTCCTATAGCGCCCACTCCAGTCCAAATTGCATAGCATACTCCGATAGGTATAGAACGTGTAGCGAGCGAAAGTAAATATGTACTAAGAGCCATGGAGAGTATGCTAATTATTGATGGTACGAGATGAGTAAATCCATAACTATGCTTAAGTGTTATGACCCAGAACACTTCAATTAGTGACGATAAGAGTAAATATATCCAATTCATGCATAAATTTTTAGGTTTAAATAGAGAGCTTTAGCCCTATGCTTCCTATTACAATTAAAACGATATATAACACTTGAGATAAATTAATATTCTCTGTGAAAGTGGTTGCACCAATTATAGTTATTCCAATTGTGCATATTCCAGAGGAAACTGCATAGCATACTCTAATAGGTAGAAAGCATGCTGCAAGAGATAAAAAATAAATGCTAATGATCATAATTACCAATGTTGCAATCGAAGGCACAACTTTAGTAAAACTGTTACTAAACTTTAGTGTTACAGCCCACAGTATCTCTAGGATACTAGACAGCAACAAATATAACCAGCACATTTTCGTAACACTTCAATCTTGTATTGTAACAGAAATTGTTAGTTAAAACTACACTAAAGTGCAATAGATCTCTCTTTCGGAATTGCTTTAATATCAAACTTAAAACAACATCCTAAAAAACTTTTCTACGAAATTCAATTCCTGCACGTCATTTGCTGCATAAAGTGGTGTAGTTTGTTGCTCAATACCTGGTATTTCTACAAAAACTTTGCCCACTTCTTGACCTTTTTTAATGGGTGCAGGTATCATATCTTTATATTCAATACGCACCTTAATTTGGTCATGCAATTTGCGGTTGTAAGTTATGGTAACATCGTTTGCAACTGTAATAGGCACTTTTCTATCTTTTCCATAGAGAACATTTACTTCCTCAACTACGCTGTCTTTAACGAATATTTTCTTAGTGTTAAAATGATTTAAGGAGTATTGTATCAATCTTTTTGCTTCTTTTATTCGCTCTTTCTCAGTGTTTAAACCATTTACGACAGCAAAAATTCTCCTATCATTTCGTTTTGCAGATGCTACAATGCCGTAACCACCAGCATTTGTATAGCCGGTTTTTAAGCCATCAACCCCAATGTCGTGAAAAAGTAGAAGATTTTTATTCTTTTGTACAATTTCATTATATGTCAAATATTGTTCGGAAAATAAATCATAATATTCAGGAAAATCGGTGAAAATCCTTTTTGCCAGCATTACCAAGTCTTTTGCGTTCATAAAATGATCTTCATCTGGCCACCCGCTTGAGTTGACAAAATGACTGTCATTCAGATTCAAATTTTGTGCAACTTCATTCATTTCAGCCACAAAATTCTCTTCTGATCCTGCAATACCCTCGGCTAGTGTTATGCAGGCATCATTACCTGAAACTATTGTAATTCCTTCAAGTAATTCTCTCACTGTAACAAATTGACCTTCTTTCAAAAACATAGAAGAGCCTCTCCTTTCCCATGCTTTTCTACTTACTCGAAATTTATCCTCCATGTGTATTATTCCAGCTTTTAGATAATCGAAGGCTACATATAAAGTCATTAACTTGCTCATTGAAGATGGGGCCATTTTTTCATCGGAATTATGGTCAAAAATGAACGAGTCTGAAGCTAAATCTAAGACTACTGCTTGCTTTGCTTTGGTTCTAAACTGGTATGAGTATGAAGAAAAAGGAAGTATGGAAACTAATAGCAAAATTACCAATCTGCTTAACATATCTATAATTTTAAATTTATAGTGCACTAATTAATAGTATAATTTTACAGGGGCATTTCAATAGATCTCTTGCATAAAAATTCCTTGACACATTTCGCCAGCCCCCTTATCATGAAACTGAAGCTATTTATTTATCTTCTCTGTACAGATTAAATGACAAAAAAACTCACGTATCTGGCGTCTCATGTTTAATTTTTTGCACTATGTGCACCTTATGTCTTTATAAAGTTCTAGGTTTTTACCTAATATAAGCTAAAATGCGCTTATAAAGCATTTAAAACATAAAAAAACGCCAACTTAAAAAATGGATAGTGAATAACTAGCTACCCTAGGGTTTCTTTTGCCTTTTTTTCTGTTTAGTAAATTTCTTAAACATTTATGACTAAAGGTTAGTTGCATTAAAAAGCAGCTAAATCGCGGTTATTAAGCGTTTAGAATAAAAAAACGCCATACTTGAAAGTATAATGTAAGTAATTAGCCAACCACGGGGCTTCTTTTGCCTTTTTTTTCGTTTGGTAAATTTCTTAAATATTTATAGCTAAACGACAACCGTCATCCCGCTACGTGTTAGCGGGATCTATGTTAAGGTATGGCGGTTAAATAAGGGATCTATGTTAAGAGATACCGCGAATGAATCGCGGTATGACGGTTCGCGGCGGGATTCCAGTGTCTGGGCACTGGGATGACAGGAAAAGGGGCTACTTGGATTACAGCAGATCACCTCTTCACAAAGATTTTATCAGTAATACGCATATCAATAATACTCCAATCGCTGAAAGTAAAATCAGTTGTATTTTGCAAGTGGTTTAAATATTCCCATGCACTATAAGGGTTATCTTCAGGCAGTTTTACTGTGGAATCGTTATCAAGTATGATATTCCATCTTCTATTCCCTATATAAGCAAAAGAAGAAATGTGGTCACTTAATTGAGTTTTACTCTCTAACACATCTCTAACAAATTCTAGGTTTGATAACGAGTTTTGTCCTGTAATTACAACAAGATCATCTACTAGATAGTCATCTACGATCACTTTGCCTTCGAAATCAATTACCGAGGTTTTGTTATTATCTTTCCAGAGAGCAAACGGTTTATGCTCATCTATATTAATGTGTAGAGTATTGGGCAAAATTCTGTGAACTCTTACGTGTTTTATCCACCTGCTTACGGATTGTATGTTACCGGCAAGTTTTGAAAGTGATATATACAGGATAGGTTGCGTTCTATCTGTCAAACTTAGAATATCCTTTTTGTTTGTAAATTTATTGCCGCTCACGACTACTTCGTCGATTGAAAATCCACTACTGAGTAATAAACTAGATAGGCAGTCATTATACCAAGTAAAGTAGTAATTAAATCGATTTATTATTTTATCAAGTGAGCTGTAAAGTATTAGCGTAAGAAAAAGTGCTGTGATAATAACCAAGGCACACTTACGCAAAAAACTCCTTTGGCTTCTAGTAATACTGCTCAACATGACTTAAATCCCTAATATTTTTGTGCTGCAAACTATCTTCAATAATAATTTTAACTAATTCATTAAAATTGATTCCTTTTGCCAATTTTGCAATTTCTGGCACTAACGATAACTCAGTAAAGCCAGGATGTGTATTAATCTCAAGCATTTTTAAAGTGTTATTTTTGGGATTATAACGGAAATCTGAGCGGGAAATAGTTTTGCATCCTAAAAATTGATGAACTTTCAGTGCGTGTTCCAAGGTCATTTTATATATATTGTTAGGAATTTCAGTAGGAAATATATGTTCTGCAAATCCATCTGTATACTTTGCTTCATAATCATAGAATTTATTTTTTGGTCGTACTTCTATAGTGCCAATTGCTTCATCCAGCAATACAGCAGTATGTAACTCTATGCCCGGTATGTATTCTTCTACGATCATCTTTTCCATTATAGTAGAACTATTATCTTTCAGTTCTAAGTAATCCTCGTGCGAGAAAATTATGTACACTCCAATACTTGAACCTTCATTAATTGGTTTTAAGACGTACGGATAATCAATTTTAATATTATTTTTTAGTAGATCTTCTCGGCTAATTACATAACCTTTTGGAGTATCAATACTAAGGGACCGGAATATATGCTTTGACATTGCCTTGTTCATAGCAACAGCCGAAGCCATAACTCCTGAGTGTGTATATTTTATACCTAAGATTTCCAATAAACCTTGAATGCAGCCATCTTCACCATAAGGTCCATGCAGAGCTATAAAAGCAAGACCCGGATTAATTTTTTTAAGCTTTTCAGCAATATTGCTGTCAACATCTATTTCTATTGCATTATATGAAAGGCTATCAAGCGCCTTCTTGACTGCTTTTCCGCTCATAAGCGATATTTCTCTCTCACAAGAAAATCCACCACTTAAAATTGCTATAGTTGGAATCATAAGCATTCTATGTTTTGCTATATAGCATACATAATGGTTACATTAAGCTTATTAAATACCTACTTTGGCTAACTATAAACTTTCTTCAAGCACTTTTTTTATCCACTTCAAATAGCGTGCTCGGCAACGGTAGTGGCGTGTTTGCTGCACCTTTATACTGTTCACAGATAAGCTTTTCTAAATCCTCAGCAGATTGTTCTTTTGCTTCTTCTTTTTTCACTACTCCACTAGTTACTAAATCAATTAAGGCTGTAGTGTGTATTATCATTCGATTATTTAGCTCAAATATCTTTTTTGTATCAAGTGAAGAGTTTCTAATTAAGGCAGATAGTGCATGCATATATTTGTCTATATCAGAAAGACTTTTGCTTATATCATAGTTGCTAACTAACATATATTCCTTCAAACGCTCAATTTCTTCTGGAGTAAACTTGTAAACTTCATCAAGTTTCCTTATTAAAGATATAGTAAGTATTCTACTTAGAACTCTCAATTCTCTAATAAATTGTACTCCTTCTCCTTCAGGATAAGACATTTCTTCTTTTTTATATTTCTTAAATAATTCTTGATCATAAGACTTTCTGAGATCTGACGTCATTGCCAATGCTAACTCTTTTGAACCTAGCTTAAAAACTTCGTTGAAGCTGCTTGCGTTGGCATCTTGTGCACTGCCTGCAGTAATTCCACAACTCCAAGAAATCTTTTCAAACAAGCTATGATACTCTTTTATCATCTCTTCCAGCAATATTTTAATATCATCTTCGGTTAACTCTACTGTTGATAATAGATCACATGCTTTTTCAAGATTACCGTTCGCTTGAAAAAGTAACCCTTCAATCTTTTTAATGGTTTCTCTTTTATTTATACTCATAACTTACCCCCAAGATTTAATGCTAACAGCTAGTTTTATAATCAAATATTTCAAAAGTCAATAAGCCTTTTTCCTTAATCCTTAAATTAATCGATACTAATTTATCAGCATAACAACTTAGATAACGCAACTATTTTCAGCAACCAAAAACAACAACCCTGAAATACAAAAAGTTTCTTTTCCTTCAGTAGCATTATTCTAAATTTTCATCAAAATAAGCTGTTTTATCCTTTTTTTCCTTATACTCTTCTGCGGTATAGAGGGGTTGCTTCTTAGCTGTGATATTTGGCCATTTTTGTGAATATTCTACGTTTATGTTGTAAAATGACTTGAAGATTTTTTGTTCACTGTTCAGTAACTCTTCATCTAGTTCTAAAATATCTTTTATGGAATCATCAGTTACAATTGCATCCACTGGACACTCAGGTATGCACACTCCGCAATCAATACATTCATCTGGGTTAATCACGAGCATGTTTTTACCTTCATAGAAGCAGTCAACGGGACATACTTCCACACAATCCGTATATTTACATTTTATGCATTTATCTGTAACAAAATGCGTCATAAAACACTGTATATTTGCATTATCTTGGGTACACTAAATTGATAAGAAATTCAAGCCTTTTATGAAGATAAATAAATTGAACAACAAAGAATTAGAAGTATGGTTAAGCTTGGCTAGAACTATAGGACCAACAAAGTTTTTTAGTATACTAAGAACACATGGATCGCTAGATGAGGTGCTAAAATATCTCAATAGGGTGGCTAATAATAAGGTGTATGGCATTCAAGATGCACGAGAAGAAATCAATAATGCAAAAAGAATTGGAGCTAAAATTATACCCGCATGTGACCCAGATTACCCTGATCTTTTAAGAAATATCTCTAGTTGTCCTCCTGTAATAACTGCGTTTGGTGATATATCATTATTAAGCCGTGAGATAATTGCAATAATCGGTGGGCGTAACTCTTCGATGAATGGAAGAAATTTTGCCAATAAGTTGGCACTTGATTTAAGTGAAGCTGGTTTTGTTATCGTTTCTGGACTTGCAAAAGGAATCGATACTGCAGCAAACAGTGTAATATACAAAAATCATCCCACTATTGCTGTTACAGCAAGCGGAATTGATGTGGTGTATCCAAAAGAGAATTTTGATCTATACAAAAAAATCACTGGGAACGGTGGGTTAGTAATTACTGAGCTTCCATTTGCTACTAAACCAAAGCCTCAATATTTTCCTCAGAGGAATCGAATTATATCTGGTCTATCGCTGGGTGTTGCAGTGATTGAAGCATCGAAACGTTCTGGCTCTCTAATAACAGCAGATTTTGCTTTAAATCAAGGGAGAGAGGTGTTTGCAGTTTCTGGTTTCCCTTTAGATTCACGCTGTACTGGTAGTAATTATTTAATTAAAAACGGTGCTAAGCTTATCGAATCCGCTGATGACATAATAGAGAGTATTAGGTTTAGTTTACCTCCGCAGCAAAAAAACCTATTTGATGTTGAGCACCATTTTGTTAACCAAAAACAAGAAAAATTACAACAGGCAAAATCTGTTATAGTTGATCATATTAACTCTGTACCTGTTGACATAGATGAACTTATACTAGCAAGCGGACTTTCTACCAACATAGCTCTAATGGCTCTTTTAGAACTAGAGTTGGAAAACAAAATAGAGCGTTCACCGGGGAATAAAATATCGTTAATTTTCTAGATTACTTTAGCTATACTAGATGTTCGTACAGATATAGCTAAAGTGGCTTAGGTTTACCTACAATTTGAAAAACAACAAATTCGTCATTCCGCTACTCGTTAGCGGAATCTATGCTGAGATACCGCGAATGAATCGCGGTATGACGTAGGGAAATCTTTCTTGGGTTAGCTATATATGCTTGACACTGAAATGATGCCATTTGTTATAGGATTCTTAGTTGCTGATTTTAGAATTGATAAGAGAAAACTTTTTTTCAACTTGTTGTATAATTTTATAAAAGTGATCGAAATCTAAGCTTGCACTGCCAATTAAAACTCCTGATAAATTTGAGATACTGAGCAAATTTTCTATATTTTCTGAACTGACTGAACCACCATATATAATGTGTTTTTTACTAGTACACAATTTTATTACCTCTATCACCTTAGCAATTGCATCATTATTTGGCACATGACCTGTGCCTATTGCCCATATTGGCTCATATGCTACGGTATATTCACCGTGTGTTGGCAAGCGGTTTTTGCATTGATATTCTATTACTTCTTTTGTTTTTCCACTTTTATAATCTTCTGAATTTTCGCCTACACAAATAATTGGGTGTAAGCCTGATTCTATTGCTATTTCCGACTTAAGTTTTATTTCACTATCTTTTTCATTAGCCCTTTCAGAATGCCCAAGTATTACGTAAGTACACCCTAGTTCTTTTAACATTTCTGCACTAATTTCACCTGTGTAAGAACCGAACTTTTTATGATGGCAATTCTGTGCTCCTATATTAATATTATTGTTCAACTCTATACTGCTTGGAAATGACGTAAAAGGAGGGCAAATCACTAGCTTAGAGGTAATTTCGTTGCTCTTGTTGTTAAGTTTGCCTATAAAGTCAACAAATGAAGAACGCATTCCATTCATTTTCCAATTTGCTACTATTAAAAAGGACATCAACTTTACTTATATGGGCGAGAGTGCCGGCTGTCGGACTTGAACTGACAACCTACTGATTACAAGTCAGTTGCTCTACCAATTGAGCTAAGCCGGCGTTAAACACATTAATAATATACAATTATCAATGAATTTTCGTCAACTAATTTTTATAAAATACTGTATAATGAAAATAATATGAGAAAATTTTTACTGAAGCCAAAAAAGAGTCTAGGGCAAAATTTTATTTTATCGAGTGAGATAACAAAAAAAATCGTCGCTTTAGCTGGTAGTCTGGAAAATTTTAATGTCATTGAAATTGGTCCTGGATATGGTGCATTAACAAGAGAAATATTGGTGCATAATCCAAAGTCTCTACTTTCTATAGAAAAAGATAGAGATTTAGTAAAACACCATGACCAACTGCTAAATGAGCATCAAGGAAAGTATAGAATTATAGAAGCGGATGCACTGCATGTTACAGAAGAAGAGCTGATAGAGCGCCCAGTTAAAGTTATTGCTAACTTGCCTTACAATATCTCGGTAGTGTTATTTTTAAAGTGGTTAAATAATATAAAATTTTTTACGAACTTGACATTAATGTTTCAAAAAGAGGTAGCAGATCGCATTACGGCAAGACCCAATTCTAAAGATTATGGTTCCTTATCAGTGCTAAGCCAGTTACTATGTGATATAAAAAAGGAATTTGATATTGAACCTAAAGAGTTTTTTCCAAGACCAAAAATACATTCTTCAGTAATTACAGTAAATCCTTTGCCTACCCCAAAGTTTGTAGTAAACTTGGAAACCTTAATAAAATTAACACGTGCTGTTTTTGCTCAAAGAAGAAAGATGCTGAGAAATAGCTTGCAAAATATAACGAACCACGCTGAAACTGTCCTTGAAAACGCTAAATTGAGCGGAAACCAGCGTCCAGAAAACTTAACTATTGAGCAGTTTTGTTTGCTGGCAAATAATGTAGAATGCTTATTTTGCAATAAAATGTATTAGCAACCATATAGCTTTTCTATCTCCTAAAAACAGTTAGAGCTATACAATTAAAGGCTCCTAGCTAATTTTGCCTATTGCAATTTAATTAATTGGCGTATAAGCTTTAAATAAAGCCTATGAAAAAAATGGAAGCTTGTTATTCGTTTGACGATATACTTCTTTTGCCAGCCTATTCTAATATATTGCCTTGCGATGCAGATACAAAAACTTATTTAACAAATAGTATAGAACTAAATATCCCTCTCATATCCTCTGCAATGGATACTGTTACTGAATCGGGCTTTGCAATAGCTATTGCCCAACATGGAGGGATAGGTTGCATACATAAGAATTTATCAATAGATGAACAAGTTTTAGAAGTAAGAAGGGTGAAAAAATATGAAAGTTGGATCGTGTATAACCCAATTACGATTTCACCGGATAAAACAGTTGCGGAAGCAATTTCATTAATGAGAGAGCACAATTATTCTGGCATTCCTGTAGTCGATCAACGCAAGTTAGTTGGAATTTTAACTAACCGAGATGTGAGATTTATTGAAGACCAGAACATGAATGTAAAAGTTTCCGAAGTGATGACAAAAGATAAGTTAGTGACAGTGCGGGAGCAGGGAGTGAATAGTGCATCAGCAATGAAATTGTTGCATGAAAATAGAATAGAAAAGCTTTTGGTCGTAGATGAAAATTCTTGTTGTATAGGTTTAATTACGGTTAAAGACATTGAAAAATACAATAGATACCCAAATTCATGTAAAGACAGTAAAGGGCGTCTCAGAGTTGCCGCTGCAATTGGCACTGGTAAAAAAGATGGTATAGACAGATGTGAAGCTTTGATCGGAGAAGAAGTTGATGTAGTTGTTGTGGATACTGCTCACGGTCATTCCGAAAACGTTATCAATACCATTAGGGAAATAAAAAAGATGTATCCTAATACGCAATTAATTGGCGGAAACATTGCAACAAAGGAGGCTGTTGAAGCGTTGATTGATGCGGGTGTTGATGCAGTGAAGGTTGGAATAGGACCAGGATCAATCTGTACAACCAGAATAGTTACAGGTGTTGGTGTGCCACAATTCTCTGCAATCAAGAATGTTGCAGAGGCGTGTAGAGCAAGAAACGTCAGACTAATTGCTGATGGTGGGGTAAAATACTCAGGAGATGTTGCAAAAGCTATTGCAGCTGGTGCTGACTCTGTGATGATTGGTTCGATTTTTGCTGGCACTGACGAAAGCCCAGGTGAGATTATTATGTATAAGGGCAGAGCATATAAAGGCTATCGAGGAATGGGATCTATTAGTGCAATGAAACGAGGTTCAGCTAGCCGTTATTTTCAAGATAAAGATTCAAAACTCAAATTAGTTCCACAAGGAGTGGAAGGAAGAGTTCCATTCAAAGGTCCAGCTTCAGGAGTAATCCATCAATTGATTGGCGGATTGCAAGCTGCAATGGGGTATACTGGTAATAGGAATATAGAAGAGATGAAAAAAAATTGTAAATTTGTTACTATTACTGCATCAGGATTAAGAGAGAGTCACGCTCATGATATAGTCATTACACAAGAAGCTCCAAATTATGCTTATCAAACGTCCAATTTGTCAACCGATTCGGAGTAGTCCAGAAAAAGTAGAGAGAAAGTTAAAACGTTTTTGGAGTAAAATAAAACGTTTTTTCAAAATATGACAAATAGAAGAGAATATACAGCAGAATTCAAATTAGAAGCTGTTAAGCTGGTTAAAGAAACAGGTCAAGCAAGTACAAAAATAGCAAAAGATCTAGGTATAGATGGCAGTATGTTAAGTAAGAAAATATGATGGAAAAATGTCTGGAGCATACGCATTTCCAGGCAAAGGCTCCTTATGACAAAGAAAGATTTGATCTAAAAAAAGAACTAACAAGAGAAAGAGACATCTTAAAAAAAGCCCTGGGCAAAGAAAAAGAGTAAAGTATTCTTTTATATAGAAATTGCTATAAAACACAGGAACTATGTAGGGTTTTGTACTGGTGGTATTGGTTGCTAAGGAAAAAAGCAGTAAAGAATTAGCAAAAGAAGGGCTTCTAGCAGATATTCAAAAAATACATCAAGCTTCTAAATGCAGATATGGAGCCCCTAAAATTCACGCTGAATTAAAAGCTTTAGGCAAAAATTAAAACAGTACAAAGTGTTATGCAAGAAAATGGCATTAAAGCCAAGCTTAGACGAAGGTTCAAAAATAAAAAACAGCAAATAAGCAACCGAGTTGTGGCTCCGAACACATTGGATCAAAATTTTACTACTGATCAGCCAAATAAAGTTTGGGATTACCTACATAAAAACTAAAGAAGGTTGTTGGCGGCAATAATTGACCTATATTCACGCATGGTGGTTAATGAGTAACATGATAATTAGTTATAGATTCTTTATTGATGGCCGTTGATAAACGCAAGCCCGATAAAAATCTGCTGTTACATAGCGATCAAGGGTCACAGTATACCTCTCAAAATTACCAATTTCTATTGAATACAAAAAACATCATTTCCAGCATGAGCCATAAGGGCTGTTGTTACGATAACTCTGTTGCAGAAAAGTTCACTTAAAAGGGAGCTGCTTATTGATACTTCTCGCTCAACAAACCAGAACTGCCATATTTGAATACATAGAAATCTTTTATAACAAATAACGTAGACATTCTACTATTAACTATTGCATTCCTGCACAATTTATTCTCATGATAAAAACGTCTTAACTTTCTCTCTACTTTTTCTGGGTAAGGTCACCTCTTTAGGTGCTCCTTTTTTCTTTCTTATACACACAAAAATCATATAGAATTGTAAATACAGCTTTTTTATTCTGATGCTTTTCAATTCTATAGCTCTGGTTGTCTCTCTATTACTATTTTTCTACATTATCGTAAAAAAACTGAGCGAAAAGAAAGCAAACCTTGAGGGTAATTTATGTAAATTAGAGCAAGAACTTCAAGAAACAAAGCAAACTTTGCTTACGAAGAATGAAGAAATAGTTGATTTAAGGGTCAAAAAAGCAGAACTTGAAGTAACTCTGCAAAAAGAACGTGAGGAAAAGAAAAAGGAAATAGAATTACTAACAAAAGCAGAGGAGAGATTAACAAACACTTTTAAAGCGCTCTCTCTTGATGCTTTGCAAACAAATAACAATAATTTTCTGAACTTAGCAAAGGAAGTAATCGATAGTAAATTAAAAGAAACGGAAAGCGATTTCAAAAAAAGACAAGCAACGATCAACGAAGTTGTAACTCCAATAAAAGAAAAATTAGAAAAATTCGATAATGAAATACGTGAGCTAGAAAAGGAGAGGGTAGGGGCCTATGAAGGTTTAAAGGAGCAAATTGGAGCGCTGATGAACCAAACTTCCAACCTTGCTAATGCCCTGAGAAAACCTCACATTAGGGGCAAATGGGGTGAAATGCAACTCAAAAGAGTGGTAGAAATGGCAGGAATGATTGAGTATTGCGATTTTTTTACTCAGCCGTCAGTGATTGATAAAAACGAGGATAATTTATTGCGTCCTGATTTAATAATCAAAATGCCATCTGGAAAGCAAATAATAATAGATGCTAAAGTGCCGCTTGATTCTTACATGGATGCTATATCACAAAATGATTTGCAAATACAAAAGGAGAAATTAAAGAACCATTCCCTGGCAATAAAAAAACACATAAATGATTTGGGTAAAAAAGAGTATTGGAATCAATTTGAAAATACGCCAGAACTTGTGGTGCTTTTCTTAACAGGGGAGGGGGTTTTTAGCGCAGCACTGGAATATGAGCCTGCTTTGATAGAGATTGGAGTGGAAAAAAAAGTGATCATTGCAACACCGATCACTCTAATTGCGTTGCTGAGAGCAATAGCGTATGGATGGAAGCAAGAGATGATAGCTGAAAACGCAAAGAAAATCAGTAAACTAGGTCATATTTTATATGAGCGCATTTGCACAATGGGTGAAAACTTTGATAATTTGCGCAGGAGCTTAAAAAGTGCTGTTGATCATTATAATAAAACTGCTGGCTCTCTTGAAGCAAGGGTGTTTCCTGCTGCTCGAGAATTCAATAAGCTTGGTATACATGCAAAAAATAAAAGTTTAAGTGCTGCAAAGGAATTAGAGTCTTTACCACGCAGTTTACATACTGAGGAGCTGAAAGTAGATTAGGCATCTTAACAGGGAGTGTTAAATAAACCATACGCGTCAAGTTAAGGAATGTAGAGAGCTTAAAGTAGATACCCTGGTCTTCCTATATCTGTCTTTCAAAGAAAACTTTGACCAGATTATAGTAAGCTTTTTTAGAAAAATTTTTAAATTATTGACAATATTGTTTAATATCAAAAAGAGCTCTCTAACCCGCCTTTTCAATTCAATAAATGCCTTTGTTAAACTGAGCTCCGTGTTCTTTTTTAGTTTTACACAGCCAACCATTTCGTGAAATACGAGAATAGCACATAATTTTGCGTATAGCTCGCACAATACTCTAAATGGATTTGTCTTTCCTTTTAGTTTATCAAGATTGATATGACTTTTATATAGTTTAAATAGTAATTCGATTTGCCATCTTACTCTATAAACCGTCAATATTTGTTCAGCATTAATTTTACTCTCTGGAACATTAGTTATAAATATTGACCAATCTAATAACTTTTGATTCTTTTGAGAAGATGTATATCCATGTGACTTTGCTAATTTATTAGCCTTTCTTCTTCTAGCCATAGACTGTTCTTCAGTTAGCTTTTGACATATAATTCTTACCTTAATTTTTACTTCCTTTCCTAATAATACTTCTTTTTCTGAAGATAATTGACCTTCTAAATACTCCAATAGCTCTATTTTTTGATTTGTTTCTATATCATATATATTGGTATCAGACTTATAACGACTAACAAAATATGCACCTGCTTCATCAATCTGTTTAAAAGAACTAGGCACAAAGTAGCCCAAGTCAAATATTAGCAAATCATTGGCTGATAAACCGTTCAGATAATCCCTATAACCTTGATCCGACCTTATTCCTTCCATAAAATTTAACTTATCTAGCGCTTGATTCAGGTAATCAAAGACTAACTGTAGCTTTATTCCTGATTTGGTATTATTCTCACAATCTCTATAGCTACTGCCATATCCTTTGTACATATCTTCCATGCTACTGGGCAGGCTAATGTAGCTGCTATCCAATAATTTAACGCTTCCAAATTGCTGTAAAATTTTGCAATCAATCTGTAGACTTTTTTTAAATAAACACAAAGCTTCGTTATACATTTTTTTCATGAACTCAACTGCTT
This sequence comes from Wolbachia endosymbiont (group A) of Eristalinus aeneus, assembly GCF_964026915.1. NCBI lineage: Bacteria > Pseudomonadati > Pseudomonadota > Alphaproteobacteria > Rickettsiales > Anaplasmataceae > Wolbachia > Wolbachia endosymbiont (group A) of Eristalinus aeneus. The sequence goes on along the minus strand of NZ_OZ034712.1, from coordinate 1,241,934 downwards.
CTTCACTAAACCTAAAATCTAAACCCTGTTTTGTAATTTCTATCGAGTCTTCATTTAGCAATTGGCACATTGTTTCTATGCTGCAATCATCAACTCCTATGTTACCAAAAACCATAGCTTTTATGAATGATGAGCCATTAAGTTTTCTCTTTCTTTTTATAAAACCTACTGCAATTGATATTTCGTCTGCTTTTTCATTAAAGAATTCATTGAGGTCTTTTGATAAGCAAGCTATTCTGTCCATTGTAAGTTCTCTCATTCATATATCCAAGAGAATTTATACCTTATTATTTTCCTTCACTCTATCAACTTTACTTACACTTTTCCTTAACTTGACGCGTATGGTTTATTTAACACTCCCTCACTTCATTATAGAGAATGGCCTACTGTTTCTTCAAGACTTGAAGCTTTTCTCATTTTTTCGCGCTTTGCCCAAGGGCCCACTTTTGTTGCATCAGATTGACTAATTGTTTCAGAACGAATCAACTCTCCAGATCTAGTAAAAAAACCTCGTTCAATAGCATCACGTACTGAACACCCACCAAGCAAACATTTTTCCCCTATTCGTTCCTCACAATTCTGTAATTTTTTCCACTTTTCTTGATCTTCTACTTCTACCTTTATTAGATTTTGCTTATCAGGGTATAATCTCACTTCCAACTCTCCCAAGCCAGTATCGAAAGTCAATACTATATTACTACCATCTGCTAGGCCTACATAATTCCTTATAGCGTTTTCCGTTATAATTTCTACCTCACTCTTACCTATCTTTATTATATTTCTTCCGTATTGTACACCTTCCTGAGTGATACCTAAACCCCTTGCTCCATTTGTAATCTTTGCAACATCTACTTTACTATCCTGTGAATATTCAAGACAGAGAGTAGAGTTGTCGATTTTTACGTCTCTTACCTTACCACTTGTTGCGCTTTGAACGATTGTTATGAAATCTAAAGCACGATTCTCATAATCTGCATAAGCGTTTTTCATATTAGCTTTGTGGCTTTCAAACTCTTCCAGTTCGTCAATTACATATATACTGCTTATGTTGTACAAAATTGCCCCTTTTGATATCAATTGACATACTATACCACTAGCAACCTCTATATTCCTTGAACCTTCGGAACTCTTTCTTAATTCACTAATCTTTCTTATCACAAAATCTGTAAAACTATATTCCTTTTCATATACCTTTCCGTATATACTACCCTGGTTAGGAAAGTTCAGCCTTACCCCAAGTTCTATAGCTTCGTTTACAACGCGTTTTAACTCATCTATATCTTTGGATTTATTTACCCTACCCAAAAATATTTTCAACTTTTCCGACTGATCTAATATTAAATCATCCCATAGAGTTCTAAGCTTAGGCAAACGTTTTTTGTCCTTCCACTCTTCGTAATCAATCGCTCCTGCTTCTAGCAGCAACTTTTTTGCTTCTTTGAAATGAGTTTCATTACCATAACAAGCCTCCCTAATCTTTTGAAAAACTCGAGACTTTCCTTCGCAATCACGGAGATTGAGAATCTCTTTAAGACCTTCATTTCCTTTGTGCTGATTGAAAAACTTTCTTAGTCGATTAGTGTTAAAGCTATGACCGCAAATACCTTCTAAATCATTTTTTGCTTCCAATTGCTCCTGAGTTAAAAAGATCTGTTCTAAAAGATTCACTTCAAAAGGTTTTTTGTTAATAATTACAATGTCTAGAGGAGTTTTTCCTTGTCTGTCAGTTTGACCACGTGCTCCTTTTTTCAGAAGCAAAGGTATATTTAAAGTATTATAATAAGCAGCATAGTGCAAAGGTGTTTGCCCTTCACTGTTAACTATGTTAGGATCAGCACCAGATTTTAAAAGTAAAGTCATAAATGTACTAACTGCACAACCTATGTCTTTTTCCACTGCTAAATACTCCATACCTTGTATTACATGTAGTATTGTCAATTTGGATTCTCCCCTTTGAAGATTGAGAACAGCTTTTAGATCATCACCTTTGTTATCGTGTAAAAAGTCCTCAAACCTTGTAATGTCACAAAATGGAAAGTCTGTAAGAAGATTTAACAGTGCCTTATTCAAATTTTTTTGGTTATCTTTTAAATCAGGTACGTTGAAAGACCAATCAGATATTAAATTTTTGAATTTTTTCCTTTTAATAATAGAGGTCAAAGAGCTGTTATCACTAAGCAGCAACGAGTATTTAATTGACTCATACTTATCATCTACCCGCCCCTCCTTCTGTTCCACCTTTACCTCCTTTAAATACTCTGTATCATCATCTTTGATGCGTTTAACTAGATCCTTTAAAAATTCAATATCTCTGTTTTCCAGTAAAGGGAATGCTCCCTTCTTCATGAGAATCGAGACCATTTGTGTACTTCGTCCAGCTAAGTATAATGGAGTGCGCCGTTTTTCATCTAACGCATTAACATCAGCTCCATTGTTTATAAGATACTCTACTATTTTTATTTTTTGGCTCAAGACAGCATGATGTAGAGGAGTGCTTCCGTCATTATACTTCTTATTAACACTTGCTCCATTTTTTATTAGGATCTCTACCATTCTTGTGTTCCCTTGCAAGATAGCATAATATAATGGATCACGACTGTACGCATCAATTGTGTTAACATCAGCTCCTCCTTTTATAAGGGCTTCTACCATTTGTTTATTGTTTTTTAAAACAGCAAGATGTAATTGGCAGAATGTACCTGGATCTACTTGTTTTGATCTCTCTTCTATTTTACTAACTACATTACTCTTACTGAAACCAACATCAGCGTTAGCAGAATTTAATACTTCCTGCAATTTATTCAATTCCATAACTTCACCTCGGTTAAAAATACTACACACCATTTTCACACGCATGACATAAAATGCAAGAACTAATATGACATGCAACATTCGTCCTTAGGCATTTGAGGTAAGCTTTGCCTATTCACTTCACATTCATTTAGCCTACTATTAGGCTTTAATACTGCATATGTAATGCCACCAGCAATGGCCCCAACAATCAATGCAGCAGTAGCTGATATTGATAAACTAAGATGAATAGCAGTACATCCAATAGCCACACTTGTCAACATGGTCATTATCCCTACACAGAAACTGGTCTTTATTGCTCTATTAGTTATAGTTAGGTGTTTATTTTCTGTCACTTTTTGATACTGTATCACATTTTTATCATCAGCCAGACTTCCCGAGGTTTTGGGACACTCCCTTACTCGAAGACTAAGATACTTAACTATATCTTTGTAACCATTAGAATCTGCCAAATCGGAAGGAGTCTCACCTCTAAAGTTTTTTACATCAATAGTAGCCTTTTCTTCCTCTACAAGATATTCAACTATATCGTAGCGATTCATTCTAGCAGATTCATGTAATGGAGTATCGCCATTTTTTTCGCTTACTACATTAACATCAGATCCCTTTTCTAACAGAGCTTTAACTATGCCTAAACAGCCCACCTCACAAGCAATATGCAAAGCAGTGCATCCTTCTTCGTTTCGTGCTTCAAAACTAGCTCTTTTTTCTAACAGAAATTGAACTACTTCCAAATGACCACATCCAGCAGCTTCATTTAAAGCAGTATCGCCTTCATAGTTTGTTGCATTAATATCAGTACCTTTGTCTAATAGAGCTTTAACGATTTTTAAGTAACCCTCTCGAGCAGCAATATGCAATACACATTTGAAACTATTCTTTCGTATGTCAGCATTATTCATTTGGCCCAATAGAGCTTTAACTATTTCTAAGTGGTCCTCGCTAGCAGCAATATGCAAAGCAGTACAGTCTTCGTTGTTTCGTGCCTCAACACTGGCTCCTTTTTCTAACAGAAATTGAACTACATCTAAGTGACACATTTCAGCGGCAATATGCAAAGGAGTGTCATTATCATCGGTTGCTTGGTTAATATTGATTTTTTCTTCACTTATAAAGTACTCAACCACTTTTAATTTACCCATTTCAGTAGCAGAATGAAGAGCAGTGCATCCTTCTTCGTTTCGTGTCTCAACACTAGCCCCTTTTCCTAATAGAACTTGAACTACTTCTAAGTAGCCTGCTTTAGCAGCAATATGTAAGGCAGTGTCATCATTATCTTTTTGCGCATCAACATCAGCACCATTATCTAGTAGAACTTGAATTACGTTTAAGTGACCCATCTGAGCAGCGATATGCAGCGGAGTAGCTTCTTCATTGTTTATTACCTCAACAGTAGCTCCTTTTTTTAACAGGGTTCCAACGATTACGAAGTGGCCCCTGCCAGCAGCAAGATGCAAAGGCGTGTTACCATTGTTGTCTTTTATCTCAACACTAGCTCCTTTGTTTAATAGATCTTGAACTTTCTCTAAGGAACCATGAAAAGCAAAATTAAGTAAGTCAGTATGTATATTACTTTCGTGTACACAATGCTCATCTGTTTTTAAGTGACTATCGAGCGTAGCTAAATATGAATACGTAATATTTTGATTAACTTGATAAATTGGTATGGTCTGTGTTGCATAAAAACCTTGTTCTTTTGACCGCTTTTCTATTCCATCAACCATACTGTTCTCTTCTAAATCTGCTTGAATATTTATTGGACTAGATACTTCTTCCAATTGATTACCCACGACACTACCTTAACTTAAAAACTTATGTTTTAATTATTACACAATTATTATAATTAGCAATAGTTTTATATTTTTTTCAGAATTACAAATTTATTGTATTCAGATATAGGAAAATACCTTTTGTCTCTAAAAAACATTGCAACCAAGTATTACAAAGATTTCAATTATTTACTTCTTCAAAGATCCCAAAAAGATCGTATCTTGTAATCAGAAGTTGTCCGGAAACTAGTAAATTCAAGCATATTCCCTCTTTAACATAACCCTACTCATAGCTAGGTATATGAAATTCTCAGTGGATGTTGTGAGTAAATCATACTCCTTCGATAGCCTTCTATTCCTATTAACCCAAGCAAAAGTCCTTTCTACAACCCATCTTCTTGGCTGTACTTTAAACCCTTGTTCTCTTGTTGGTAGTAGCTCAGGTGGCGTATCTTTGTGCACCCAAAATCTACATGGAGGCCTTTTAACAATTTCAATATCTATGTCATATTCTTCCTTTATGTGATTCTTTAAATTTCTTCCTTGGTATCCCATGTCAGCCCACATTTTTTTAACTTTAGTATATTTTGTTCTCATATTGTTTAATGCTATTTTAATACCATCTCTATCATTTTCGTTAGCAGCGCCTACGTAACAACCTAGTATAAAACCCTGAGTGTCTGTAATTATATGCCTTTTTCTACCCTTTACTTTTTTACTTCCATCATAGCCTTTGATCCTCCCTTTTCTGTAGTCTTTACAGATTGACTATCTACTATACAGGCACTCGGCTGCTCATTCCTTCCTATTTTTCTTCTACTATATTTTGTAATTTCATAATTCATTTTCTCAAAAATTCCCTGCTTCTTCCATTGCCTGAACTGCTCATACACAGTCTTCCATAGCGGAAAATCATTTGGTAAATACCGCCATTGACACCCTGTACGCAATACATAGAAAATTGCTTCTAATATTTCTCTTTTGCTATACTTTGGCGGCCTTCCTCCTTTCTTGTATGATACTCTGAAGTGTTTTTCTATTCTTGCCCATTCCCTTTCGCTTAGATCTGTTGGATACTTTTTTCTCATCTTTACCCCGTACTAAAATTTCAGATATTATAGCCTTTTACTTATTTCCGGACAACCTCTTACTAAGGTTAAATGACCCTGTGATGACTTTTTGATTGTCAACAATCATTATCTTATTATGAGCAATCTTTGGCTTATCATCGATCCAAATTGGTACTCCACCTGAAAATAATTCATTTATAACACTATATTTTGAGTAGAGTTGCGATTTATCTAAGATGACTTTAACATCAACACCGCGTTCTTTAGCATTAATCAAAGATTTTGCAACTGTTCCAAGAGTAAATGTATATTCTTGAACTAAGATAGATTTTTTAGACTGATCTATTACGTTGATTATCGGTACAGCACAATCTTCTCCAGGTGAAAAGCAAACCGTAGCTTTTGGGCAGGGCGAAAATATAAAACCCGCATAGTAATACAGAGAAAAACACATTAACAAGAATAAAAAGTGAAAAAGCCTCACAACAACCCACCCCCGGATATACGGCGATAGGCTACATTATAATTTAATCACCTGTCAATAGACTTCTTGCATAGTTTTTGGCAACAACCGTTAGAAACGAAAAAACTTACTTGACAAACTCCGCCAGCCCCCTTATCATGAAACTGAAGGTATTCAGTTATCTTCATCTGTGCAGATTAAACAGCAAGAAAACAACGTAGTTGGCGTCTTATTTTTAATTTTTTGCACTATGTGCACCTTATGTCTTCACAATATTTCTAGGTTTTTACCTACACAAGCTGAAACGCGCTTATAAGTCGTTTAAGACAGTATAGTACGCCAATTTGCAGGATTAGGGAGTGACAACTAGCTAACACGGGGTTTCTTTTGCCTTTTTTTCTGCTTAGTAAATTTCTTAAACATTTAAACTAAGGTGAGTTGCATTTAAAAGCAGCTAAATTGCAGTGTTTAAGACTTAAAAAACGCCAATGTTCTAAAATAGATATTAGCTGGGGCTTCTTTTGCCTTTTTTTTCGCTTGGTAAATTTCTTAATGTTTATAGCTAACATGAAGCTAAGTACGAACTTTGTTAAATACAACAAATGGTGTCATCCCAGTGCTCCTTTTTTTGTCATCCGAGTAGCTGACACTGGGATCTATTTTGCATGTAACTCCAATTGTGTTTTGGCATAAAACGCGACGCGTATTAGACTTATTTGCAAGCAAAGCTTGCTAGATCCAAGTAGTCAGGGCACTGGGATGACATCATAGGGACACTGGGATGACACCCTGACAATCGTCATCCCGCTACTTGTTAGCGGATGAGATACCGCGGCGGTATGACGGTTCGTGGCGGTATAATGAAGCTTGAAAGCGGATCACCTTTCACGACCCGTGTTTACTTCATTCACTTTAGGAGTATTAACAGGCGTTATTGCCGGGTTCTCAAGCTTTGTTGCCTGCTTCAAACCCTCGCTTACACTTTTGTCCTTTAAAATTTCATCAAGCTGCTTACTCTTTTGTTGCTCTTCGTTATTTGACGTATCTCTTTGAGCATCTTCTTTCATGCCACGAGCATTCTCTACATCCTTTTCACCTTCACCTAAAAATTTTTCTAATATTTTCTTAACAAAGCGCTTCAGAAGACTCAAAAACCCTTCTTCTTTTTGATTTTCTTGTGGTTGAGGCGTGGTATCTTTTTTGTCCGGCTCAGTGTTGAGCTTCTCTTTTACAGAACTCTTGCTCACTGAGGGATTAACGGTTTGTGAATCGTGCTCTGATGCTGTTTGCACAGAAGCTTCAGTAGTCTTTTTTTGTGTATTATGTTCAAGGTCTTTAACTGCTGTTGTAGTTTTTCTCGGAGTGTCTTGGAGTTTTTTGTCACTTTTTGGCTCTGCAACTTTTTCACTTGTGAAGATGCCCTTCCCTTTATATTGTTGGTCAAGCTCAGCAATTCTTTCAAAATCTTGACGTGCTTTTTCATCTGCACGTCCTTCTTGACTTTCAAGTTTCTGATTCAATTCTGCAACGTTTTTCATCTTGTTCTCAAGCTCCTTACTTTTCACAGCTTTTAGAGCCTTTGTTCCTTTTGCGATATAATTAACCTTCTCTTCTAATGAGGTACCTTCTGGAAAAGCACCTGGAGAACGTTCAAAGACGTCTTTAAACTTTTTTTCAACACTTTCTTGAGATGTCTGGGCCATACCTATTACCTATTAAAACATATCATATAACCAGTATATTAGCTAATTATATAAAAAACAGTTAACATAACTTGTGGTAGAGCGTCCTATTTATATCTTTTTCATTAAAATGCTATTTACTTATTAACTTAAAATATATAACAATATAGAAATGAAAAACAGCCCATTAGCAGTAGTATTCGATTGGGATAATACCTTAGTTGACACTCAAGATAACATTTTTAATGCTATTAAACATACCATAAACTCAATGGGGTATAGTAATAAAGCTGCTGATAGAAATTCCCATGAGTCGAGAAAGAGCTATATGGTCAATTTATTTGGCGATCAGTGGAAAAAAGCGAATCAGATATATCAACAATATTTAGATGATGCACTATTGCAAAACATTGCTCTGAATCAAGGAGTAGAGAAAATGTTGCAGACACTGAAAAGCCACAATGTTTATCTAGCAATAGTAAGTAATAAGAAAAATACTAATTTACGTAAAGAAGTTGCCTATTTTAAACTAGATTCTTACTTTGAAAGAGTGGTTGGGTCATGCGATACTGCAGAAGATAAACCATCTGCAACCCCACTGCTATTTGCACTAGAAGAGAGTACGTTGCCTATAAATAGAGAAAATGTGTTTTTCGTTGGTGATAGCATCACAGATGTTCTGTGTGCACAAAATGCCAATTGTTTACCTATTATATACGGTCAATCAATAAGCGGTTATGAAGATTTGTTATGTTTTCAACATTTTGATAAGCTTACAGATTTCATAATAAAATATTTGGAAGATAGGTAATGACAGAGATTGCCAGCATAAAAAGGCGCTTTTGCGCATATTTAATAGATGTAGCAATTTTATTAATTCCAACTTTATTAATTATACTGCTATTAGAGGATTCTCCGTTGATCTTACATCTATCATACATGTGTGTAAATTGTAGTTACTTCACATATTTTATATCTTCAAAGGCCCAAGCAACTCCTGGTCAGCAGTTAATGAATATATATACTATCAATTTAGATAATTCTAAAATAGACTTGAATTTAGCGTTTGACAGAAGCACTTCCCAGTTTTTTCTTCCTCTGTTAAACAGTGTAGTAGTTGTCCTTACTGAACTTTTGCAAGATCAGGAAGTATTAGTGAATGTCTTGAGTGCATTGAAAGTAATGATGGTGCTGCTCACCCTCTATTGGTATCTAGTTGCTTGTTTTTCTAAAAAGAAACAGACATACCACGACATGCTATTTAATACGGTTGTTATCAAAGGAAATATTAAATGAGTTGCTATAACTATCGTTATCATATAAATTATGCTGATGAATTGAACTAAGGGAAGATTATGAATGAAGAGATAGTAAAACATTTGAATAAATTATTGACCAATGAGCTGACTTCTGTACGCCAGTATCTTTTACATTTTGCGGTTCTCAAAAACAATGGAATTAATAGACTTGCAGAAAAGGTAAAAAATGAGCTTAACGAAGAACTTGAACATGCAAACAAGTTGGCAGAAAGAATTTTGTTATTCAAAGGAGTTCCAAATTTTCAGGATACAAACGAAATATCAAAGCATGATGGAAAGTTTACAAAAGACACAATACGGAAAATCTTAGAAGCTAATTTGAAATTAGAGGGAAAAGGTATTAAGGATATCAAAGAAACGATTTCTATCGCTGAGAAAGAAAAAGATTTTGTTAGTGTAATGTTATTAGAAGAGATGTTAAAAAATGAAGAAGAGCACTTCCATTGGATTGAGAAACAGATTGACCTTATTGAACTAATGGGTGTTGAAAACTATTTAAGAACACAAATATAGAGTGTTAAAAAAAATAGTATTTATTTTAATTGTACCTTGCTTGCTCCTTTTTTTATTAGGATTATGGCAAGTATTCAGATTGAACTGGAAGAATAATATTATTAAAAGTATGAGCCTTCCAGTTGTTCATCTGTTGCCCAATAACGACCTTGAAAAATTTAACTATAGGCATGTCAAGATTGATGGGATTCTAAGTGACATAGAGCTATATGTTTTTGCAGGACAACATGGCTATCATGTGTTATCTCCTATGCTACTTACTACTGGAAATTATATGCTAGTGAACAAAGGAATAGTTAAAGAAAAAAAAGAGGAAAGAGCAAAAATTGAAAAAGTAGCTGCAGGTGGAGTTTTATATTGCAATAGCAGTAAAAGCAAAAATTGGTTTATCAAGAACGATACTGCTTCGAATACATGGTTTACCCTGAGTACAGAAGAAATTTCCAATGAGTTAGGTATTAAGCTAGAGAAGTGTATATTGTGGCCGAACAATTTTGGCAGCAAAGTAGCTATACAGCCAATGAAGCATTTGGAATATGCAATCACTTGGTTTGCACTTTCCTTAATTTGGTTGATTATGTGCGTAATTTACTATAGGCAAAACCTCAATAAAGCTTGAAGCTTTCTGTACATAAAATTAGAGAAGTAGTTATTCATCTTTATCACTACCAAGGTCTTTTAACATACTGTAATTGCCTTTTCTGAATCTACTTTTTAAAGACGTAACTCCACTTTCGCTAATACCACTAAGGCTCAGTGCAGCTCCACCTAGCTGCAATCCTATCTCAGATGTTTCAGGAATAATTTTACTAGCTCCTAGATCTCTATAAACCTCCACATTACTCAGATCTGGTAAGCGTATTACAATATTTACATGCGGAAAATTTGCTGCAACTAAAGAAACAACTTTTTTTATAGTAACTTCATTCTTTATTGAAATAACGAGAGCTTGAGCTCTTTCTATTCCTACCGATTTTAAAATTTCACATCTTGTAACATCTCCAAGATATATAGGAAAACTATCACTTTTTCCTTCTTTGACTATTTTCGATTGAATATCTACAACAACGTAACTTAAATGCTCTGCCGTAAGCATTTTTGTTACCATATATCCCACTCTACCAAATCCAGCAACTATCACATGGTTATAAAGATCTTGTGTATCTGTTTCAACAGCTTCATCATCTAATATTGTTTTCTCAGTGCTAAATGAGTTTGCTATCCAATCTCCAAGCCCCGATAAAAGAGGAGTGAAAGCCATGGTTACTGTAGTTACCATCATAAGTACTTGAGCGATTTCACTTGGTAGCACATTTAGCTCATCTGCTAAGCGAAACAAAATAAACGCAAATTCACCGCCTTGTGAAAGCAGTAACCCAGCTTGTATAGCAGGTACACTCTTAAACCCAAAAAATCTACACAATATATATATAATAGATGTTTTTAAAACGATAAGGATAATCGATAATAAAGTAATTAGTGGTAACTTATTGAGTAAAAGTTCGGTATTGATGGACATACCAACAGTCATGAAAAATAAGCCAAGAAACAAATCTTTAAATGGCAATACTGCGTGTTCTACTGAGTGTCTATATTCTGTTTCTGCAACTAACAATCCAGCAACAAATGCACCTAATGCTAACGATAAATGGAATTGCTCAGTAATAAATGCTGCTCCTAATACTATTAAAAGCGTTGTTGATATAAAGATCTCATTACTTTCCATTTTAGCAATAACCGAAAATAAAGGTCTAAGCAATAATCTACCAGTTATAAATATCAGCACTAATGCAATAGCTGCTTGCACCAATGAACCTGCCAATGAGCTTATCAGGCTGTGCTCAGAATTGCCAGTAAGTAAAGGTACCAATACTATTAATGGTACCACTGCAAAATCTTGCATTAATAGCACTGCTATCGACAATCTACCAACCTGACTTGCTTGAGAACCTTTTTCTTGCAGAACCTGCAACACTATTGCTGTTGAGGATAGCGCAAGCCCACCACCAATAACTGTTGCTATATTCGTATTCACTCCGAAAGCAAGAGCGATGCACCATATTGCTACCATGGTAACTATAACTTGAAGAGAACCGAACCCAAATACATGAATACGCATAGCGATCAGGCGTTCAAATGTCAATTCAAGGCCTATAATGAATAATAGAAAAACTACACCAAATTCTGCAAGATTATCCATTGCTTCAGCTGAGTGTATCAGATTAAATCCGTGAGAACCAATAACTGCACCTGCAACGAAGTAACCAAGCACTGGACTAATATTCATTTTCCAAAATGCTATGACTATAAACACAGCAGCAGAAAGCAAAATTATAATATCAAACAAATGCTGAGAGCCACTGTGCATGATATTTAACCTGTAGAATTAGACCATTTAATTGAGCAGCCAATACTTGATTTTTGGTCAATTGGAGAATTACCAGTTTCTGCAATAAATTTCATAGCTTGAAATAAGTCACTACTTCCTACTTCATAGCTTTGAACCTTTTCTTTTTTTGTGTCGTTAAAACGTCCACGATAGCAAAGGTTTAAATTGGAATTAAAGCCGAAAAAGTCAGGAGTGCAAACAGCCCCGTATTCTTTAGCTATTTTCTGTGTACTATCAATTAAATATGGAAATGTAAACTTATTTTCCTTGGCAAAATTAATCATATTTTCAAAGGAATCTTCTGGATATTCATTTACATCATTTGGCATTATTGCAATGGTGTTTACCTGATAATCTTTTTTCAATTGATCAACATCGCTTACCAGATTGCTAATAATTGACTGAACGTAAGGACAGTGATTGCATATAAACATTATAATAAGACCATTTTTTCCACAACAGTCACTTAATGCATAATATTTATTGTCTACTCCCAAAAGATTAAAATCTTTTGCAGTAAAACTAAAATCGACTTTAGGAGTATTCAGAGCAACCATAGACTATTATTATACCACATGTAATTTACGGTCTTATTATTTAAATGTCAAACGGTTTCTATGTATACTGTTTGCATATTCTTTTTTAGTATTATAATTATAAAACTTATGTTCATAACTTTCGAAGGAATAGACGGCTCTGGTAAAACAACACAATCTAAGCTACTTGCAAATCATTTTAAGCAAATTCACGGCGAAAATAATGTGGTATTGACTCGAGAACCAGGTGGTACTGATTTTGCAGAAAAGATAAGAGGAGTGTTGTTAACGAATAACATTGATCCTATTTCTGAACTCTTGCTACTTATCTCGATGAGGCGCGAACATATGAAAAAATTAATATTACCAGCTCTTGCAGAAGGAAAAATAGTGATTTGTGATCGGTTTATTGATTCAACTATTGCATATCAAGGATATGGGTTTGGAGTTGACTTAGGGCTAATAAGGGACTTACATAAGCTAGTGGAAATTAAATATCCAGATATTACATTCATTCTAGATATTGATGTTAAAGTTGGGTTAAATAGAGCAAAAGACAAGAATAAATATGAAGAAATGGATGTTAATTTTTACAATAAGGTCAGAAAAGGATTTCAGGAAATAGCCATAAAAGAGCCCGTTAGGTGCAGTGTTATCACTGGAATTGAAACAAAAAATGATAATCACGTACACAATGAAATTATTGATAAAATCACCTAGCTTGTGATAGAAAATTATCAATTTCAGGTAACATTATTTCATATGAATAACTTTTTGTTTGAGTAGCTAAAAAATCCTGTATTTTGTCTGGATCTTCTTCACTTATCATCTTATATGCCCTTGCGAGGTTCATTAATTCACTTCTATTTTTTTTATTGCTTACTTCAGTAATAGTAAAAAATTGATCAAAATGGTCTAAGAGGTCTTTATTTTTTATTGAAGACACAATATCGTCAATTTCTTTCACATATAATGCAAGTTTGTGTGCTTTACTACGATCTTCAAAACAAAGATTAACAAGCACGTTACGAAACCTATCTTTCGTAGTACTTCTCACTTCTGCTAATAAGGACTTAATATTTTCTTGGCAATGCACTCTCTTTACCGATTCAGCCGGTTCAACCATACCAAGAACATTCTTTACCAAAGATTTTTCTTCACAACTAAATATGAACATGTAATAACCCATCGATAAAGTGAAGAGCAAGAACATAGCCGGAAGTAAAAACGGAGCTAATACATTTTGTGACGCAGGGAAAATAAACCAGGTAACAGTTGCTATTGACACAGTTACAAATAATCCTGATAAACATAATTGTGCTTTTCTTCTATAATTCTGATCAATAACTGTACTTACACCAATAGAAGCTATATCAATCATTACTCACACCTCATTAAACATTAATACTAACTGAATGATAGCATTATTGTGATGAAAATGCAATATTATGAATATTTTAATACAATTTATATTGACAGTTACAATTCTGAATGTTTTATTGCAGCGTTAGCTGATTAGCATTTTTAAGATGAGGTCAACTCTCATAGAGAGAGGATTTTTTTATTTTCTCATTCTTCTCATTTTCCTCTCTAACAATTTTTTTTCCATTTAATATGTCCTTTATTTCATCTCCTGTTAAAGTTTCAAACTCCAGTAGATTTTCGGCAATGAGATCTAAGCCTTTCTTATGCTTGGTCAAAATGTCTTTTGCTTTTTCATAGCAAGAAGATACAACTTTCTTCACTTCTTCATCTATAAGTTTTAACGTATCTTCAGAAATTATCTCAGAACCATGTATGGTTTGTTCGCGATTGTGATAGATCGGGCCTATTTTGTCACTCATTCCCCATTTTGTTACCATAGCGCGTGATAAATCAGATGCTTGTTTTATATCCGAAGATGCACCGCTTGTGACTTTATCGTAGCCAAAAATTAGCTCTTCTGCCACTCTTCCACCCATTGCAACAGTTATATCTGCTAGCATCTTTTCTCTTGTGAGGGACACTCTATCTGTTTCTGGTAGTCTCATAACTAAACCGAGTGCCCTACCGCGTGGAATAATTGTTGCCTTGTGTATAGGATCAGAAGCAGGCATATTAACAGCAATCATCGCATGACCAGCTTCATGGTATGCAGTCAGTCTCTTTTCCTCTTCTGTCATAATGAGAGATCGCCTTTCTACGCCCATCATCACTTTATCACGTGCATATTCGAAATCATCCATGGTAACAATCTTCTTGTTTCTTCTTGCAGCGATAAGTGCAGATTCATTCACCAAATTTGCTAGATCAGCCCCTGAAAAACCTGGTGTTCCTCTTGCAACTGTTTTCACGTTTACATCTGGTGCTATTGATATTTTCTTTATATGAGTATTTAATATCTTTTCACGCCCATTTATATCGGGTAAAGAAATAGTAATCTGTCGGTCAAAACGACCAGGTCTAAGCAGTGCTGGATCTAAGACATCCGGACGGTTAGTCGCAGCAATTATTATTACACCTTCATTAGACTCAAAGCCATCCATCTCAACTAATAACTGATTTAATGTTTGTTCTCTTTCATCATTGCCGCCACCAAGACCAATGCCACGATGTCTACCCACCGCATCTATTTCATCTATAAAAATTATACAAGGAGCATTTTTCTTGCCTTGATCAAACATATCACGAACACGACTTGCACCAACACCCACAAACATTTCAACAAAATCAGATCCAGAAATACTAAAGAATGGCACATTAGCTTCTCCTGCAATTGCACGAGCAAGTAAAGTTTTACCAGTTCCAGGAGAGCCAATCAAAAGGCACCCTTTTGGTATTTTTCCACCTAATATTTGAAATTTTTGCCTTTGTTTAAGAAAATCAACGATCTCTACTAGCTCTTCTTTTGCTTCATCAATTCCGGCAACATCATCAAATGTTACTTTTTTTCCACTAGTCATGAGTCTAGCCCTTGACTTGCCAAAGCTTATAGTTCTGTTGCCCCCCGCTTGTGTTTGTTTAAGAAAGAATAGCAAGAAGCCAATAAAGATAAATGTTGGGACCCATGAGATAAGTAATCCACCAATTACGTTCATGGCAGAATCTCCAGTTGAAAAGGAGAATCTCACTTTTCTATCATGTAAATTTTTTATTAGGTCGCTATATATGACACCGCTTGAATTGAAACTTGAACCGTCCCTGAACTTGCCTTCAATGCTCTGGTTTTTTATGACAATATTTTCTACATCATTGTCTTCTAGTCTAGTTAAAAATTCCGAAAAAGGTATAATTGTTTTACTTTTACCTACATTTCCGCTGAACTGAATATAAGCAACTGAAATAAGAACAATAATTACTAACCAGATCAATAAGCCTTCTAAAAATTTTTTCATTTCTATTTCTAACTAAATACTAATCAAGCTTACCAAATTTTGTTTTATCGTGCTATTAATAATGCATTGAACCTTATCGTCATTGGTATTTTTTCCGTTATAATTTACATCAGGATAAGCAAGCACCTTTCCATCTTTTAGCACTACAGGCAAAGAATAGAAAACTTCAGGGCAGCAGTTGTAATCCTTCAGAAATTCAGGAACTTTTTGTGTTTTTTTTAATGGAGCGATGATAACTGAACACTCTTGATTTCCGAGTATTGTGCAGCTAAATCTGTTATCCCATTGAGTAGGTTCATTTAAAGGTAGGTTTAAGGTAATTTCTTGTATCTTTGACGATTCTCTAATTATCAAGATATTTTCTCCATGTTTTCTTATTTTACACCCAGAAAGTGTACAGTTAACATTACTATCCTTTTGCAATATTTTATTAAATATTACGATAAGGCTGTTGTACCTTGGTTTATAATGTTTACTGGCAATTGCCATTATGGAGTAAAGAAGAAGCCTCAAGGCTATTTCCTCTGGCAATTGATAAAACTCACTTAGTTTAATTTCAATATAACCAAGATCATGCACATTAACGCAGTCATTAAACGCAAGGCGTGTGTAGTGCATCAACGCTTTTGCAGCTCTTTTCATATGAAGGGCTGTGAGGCATATTCGCTCTGTTAAAATCTCTTGATTATCACTTGCTTTAAGTAAGTTACGGTATAAAGTTCGCCTGTATTTTAAGTCATAGTTGCTTCTATCTTCGATCCATTTTAACCGATGAAGCTTAGCGTACTTTTCTATTTCACTACGACTAAAATTTAACAATGGCCTAAATATATAAATACCATTTAGGAAAGACTTGTAGTCCATTGATGATAATCCATCTACGCCACTACCTCGCTCTAATCTTAACAAGAACGTTTCTGCTTGATCATCTTTGTGATGAGCAACAAGTAAATATTTAACATTATTATTTTTACACCACTCTGCTAGTAACTTATACCGTGCTTTTCGTGCCTGTAACTGAATATTGCCTTTAATATTTTGCTTCTCCCAATTTAATATGAACGATTCCTTTGCTCCAAGTTCCTTTGCATAACTTACAACAAAATCAGCTTCTTTTTGAGACTCTGGACGTAACCCATGATTTACTGTTAATGCTGTAGGAAGTGAAAGCTTGTTTTTTTTTGCCCAGTTAGTCATTAAGTGCAGTAAGACTATACTATCTACACCACCTGATACTGCAACTGCAACTTGATTGTTATAGAAAGCAAAACTATTAACCACATTTTGAAATAATAACTCTAATTCCATTATGTCTCTTGATGGCCAGACAGGTCAGATCTCTTACGTCATACCGCGACTTATTTGTGGTATATATAGATCCCGCTAACAAACAACGAAATATGCAAGTTTGTCCTTTTTTGTCTACCCCAGTGCCCTTTCTTTATGTCATCCCAGTGTTTGACACTGGGATCCAGGTTTTAATGCAAGAAACTATTTCTTTATTCCAGAAAATGAAAATTCCACTCTACGATTTTTAGCATGCTCTTTTTCATATTTAGAATTTCTAGAATCATCTTTTACATTAACCAAAGGCTCAGTTTCACCTTTAGAAGCAGTTTTTATTCTGTTTTCTATGTAGGGTGTACAACTAACCATAAATTTTTTAGCTGCATCTGCCCTTCTAGCGCCTAGCGCAAGATTATATTCATGAGAACCACGGTTGTCAGTGTGACCAGTTAAAGTAACCTTCGCGTCAGGGTTATCTTGTAACACCTCCATTACGTCAAGTAATGCATCTGCACTTACTTCAGCAATACTAGATTCATCATAACCAAAGAAAACTCTTTTATCACCTATCTGCTTAACAACAGAATTTATTTTATTTGTTGTATTTGCTCCTTTTTTTGGGCAAGAACTTACACCAGTAAGTAATAAACAAAAACAGCACATTATAACCAGTCTACTCCACATTACTAAACCTCCATAAATTTTAAATAGTGCGTAACTTTAATTTCAGTAGCTAATATCTCTCCATATTGTAATATAGTCAAGAGAAATAAAATACTAAATACTTTTTCTACAACCTTACAATTAATTTTCCTATAATATGCTGGACTCTGAGTAGAAAAATCCAATAAAAGAATAAAAAGTACAATTTTTTATTGTACTTTAAGCAAATATACTTTTAACTTTATTATTAATCTATTACGGTATTAAACAGATGTTTTCTAAAATAATGAACAAATATGCAATCTTATAAGTTTTTAGAGGAAGTATTATATAGGGTAAAGAATATCGAAAATACGCTAAAAGTACTAAACCAAAGCCAATTGAATATAGAGGACAAAGTTGAACAAATGAGTCTTCTAGAAGAAATCAGACATGAAATTATCTCTCATGACGCAATAAAGGAATCATTAGCAGATGCTCTTGGTAACAAAAAAAGTGCAAATACTCAGCAGCTAAAGTTAATAGAGAGAATACATAAAAGCAACAGTGCTGTTCCTATTGATTTAGTAAAGTCTTTATCCAAAGCTAAGGTTGAATGCCAAGATTTATGGAAGCTATCTCATTCTGAAACCAGTAACTTAGAAAAACTAAAAGAACGTTTTACTGATTTAATCACACTCATTCGCGAAGTAGCTTCTATAAAATCGCAGCAATTAAAATGCTCAAAATACGACTCACTGCTTGCTGACTATGACTCTGATATCACAGAAAAGAATATAAGGGAAGTATTCCCCAAGGTAGGCAAATTTTTTAGCGAAAATGTAGATAAAATAATTGAAAAGCAGAAAAAGGATAAGGTTACTAATATACAAAAAGTTGCTACTCAGAAACAGATTGAACTTGGCTCATTATGTTTACAGCAAATGGGTATTGCACTAAATGAGATTCGTACTTCTTATTACTACCCTATAGATTATGATGAATCTGATTTTTGTTATGGTTTATTTTCACTTTTACGGCATAGTGGTTATGCAATTTATCAAAAATGTTTAGCGCAAAATTCTATAAGTAGTCCAATTACGAGACATGTTATGTATGAAACTCAAGGGTTATTCATGGAAAGGATGATTGGAACATCCAGAGAATTTATTGAGTTCATTCAACCACACATAAAAGAGAAATTTGCTATAAAAGGCAAAACTAACGAGAAAGTTAGCAGTGTTGAAAATTTGTACTTGATTTTCAATGAAATAAACCTTTCTTCTTTTTTAAAAAATGCAGATGAATTTAGTCTGTTAGCTCATATTATGTTGAGAACTAGGTTAGAACAAGATATAATAAATGGTACATTGGAAGTCAAAGACCTGCATGATGCGTGGCTGGAAGGTATGAAGCACTATAAAATTCCAGTAAAAGCTGAAAATGAGCTAAACACTTATTTTCAAGATGAATATTGGGCAAGCGGTGTTATGGGCTACTTTCCTATAAAAATTATTGCTTTAATTGCTGCTGTGCAGATTTTCTCTTGCGTTAAAAAGAATCATTACGAATCATTAAGTGCTATAATAAAAGGAGATTTTAGTTTACTTATCAGTTGGTTATCTCAAAATATATACAGTGCAAAGTGTGGCCTGGAACTGCTAAAAAAAGTAACAGGTAAGGGTTTAGACGTTGAGTGCTGCATTAGCTACTTATCTGAAAAGTATAATTTGTCTTAATAAATGATTTTCTTGAGTTGCGTATGAATTTTGTTCGAAAATTAACCGGAAAGTTTTATAGCCTTTTTACTTTCAAAGGTTTGTTTGCTAGCGATATTGCTATAGACCTTGGTACTGCAAACACTTTAGTTTATCAGAAAAATCAGGGAATAGTGCTTGATGAGCCTTCAGTTGTAGCAAGAATAAAAGAAAAAGGAAGTTACGTTCCTTATGCTTTTGGTAAAAAAGCTAAAATGATGCTTGGGAAAACGCCTGGAGAAATAGAGGCGATAAGGCCCTTAAAGGATGGAGTTATTGCTGATTTTAAAAGTGCGGAAGAAATGCTAAAATATTTCATACGCAGTGCAAACACAAAATTCACTGTTAATAAACCTAATATTATCATATGCGTTCCATCTGGATCCACGCCAGTTGAAAGGCGTGCTATACAAGATGCAGCAGAAAGTGCTGGTGCAAATGAAGTATTTTTAATTGAAGAACCAATGGCTGCAGCAATCGGAGCTGGGCTCCCGGTTACTGAACCTGAGGGTTCTATGATTGTTGATATAGGAGGCGGTACAACTGAAGTTGCAATTATTTCTTTAGGTGGAATTGTTTATTCACGTTCTGCCAGAGTAGGTGGCGATATTATGGATGAAGCAATAAAATCATATATTCGTGAAAATCATAAATTATTAATCGGTGAAACAACCGCTGAGAAAATTAAGAAAAGCATAGGTTCAGCCAGTCTGCCAGGTGAAAATAACAAAGAGGGAATGATAATTAAGGGCAGGGATTTAGTGAGTGGCATGCCAAAAGAAATGCTTTTATCAGAATACCAAGTTGCAGAGAGTTTAATAGAGCCTGTACATCAGATAATTTCTGCTATTAAGACTGCGCTGGAGAGCACTCCACCTGAACTTTCTTCTGATATAGTCGATAGAGGAATAGTTTTATCCGGTGGTGGTGGATTATTACGTAATCTAGGTAAAGTTATCAGTGAAACAACAAAATTACCGGTTCGTGTTGCAGATGACCCACTTTGTTGTGTTGCCTTAGGTAGTGGAAAAGTGCTTGAAAACATGGATTATTTTGGCCATGTTTTATTCAAGCAAGATTAAATTATTTTTGAAGGTAGTTTATCGAATTGTTTTGATGGAATTATGTAATATAAATGAGATCCCAGTGTCATGCACCAAGTAATTTGAAGGCAACTTCTAGCAGAAAAGGGTGTCATCCGAGTAGCTAACACTGGGATCCAGGAAACTTGATTACAAATAAATATGCTGTTTTAATGAATTTGTGTAATAGAAGCTAGATTCCAGTGTCAGCTACTTTCATGACATCATCTACTATGTAAATTGCCCCCAAATCAAAACGTTTGCACAGTTGTATGTTGGAATGACACAAGATTTGCGTTTATAAATTAAGGCGATTATGCTAAAAGAATTTGAAATTGAACCTCTGCTAAAAGATAAAGCTCCGCACCAGACCAAGGCTATTGTTGCAATGTCCGGGGGAGTTGATAGCTCGGTTGCTGCAGCACTGCTACATAACCTTGGGTACCAGGTGATAGGTGTAACTCTTCAGCTATATGGCACTGATGGCAATGCTAACGCAAGAAAGGGTGCATGCTGCGCTGGACAGGATATTTATGACGCTAAGCGTGTAGCTGAAAGTGTTGGCTTTCCTCACTATATTTTAAACTATGAGGAAATATTCAAAAAGGAAGTAATAGAGGATTTTGCGAGTACCTATATGCGTGGAGAAACTCCCATACCATGCGTGAGATGTAACCAAACGGTAAAATTTCGTGATCTATTGCAAGTTACAAAAAATCTTGGTGCGGATGTGCTCGTAACAGGACATTACGTGAGAAGGTTAGAAAAAAATGGTGAGGTAAAGTTGTGCAGAAGCATTGATAAAAGTAAAGATCAAAGTTATTTTTTGTTTGCTACAACTCAAGAGCAATTGAAGCTTTTGCGATTTCCACTAGGTGGGTTCTATAAAAGTGATATAAGAAAATTAGCAAAGTATTTCAGCTTACAAATTTCTGAAAAGCCGGACAGTCAAGATATATGCTTTGTTTCCGAAAGCTATAGTAAAACAATAGCTAAATTAGCTCCACAATCTCTACAGAAAGGTAAAATAGTGGATGTTAATGGAAAAGTGCTAGGCGAGCACAGTGGCATAGTAAATTTTACAGTGGGGCAAAGAAAGGGCTTGGGTATCGCACACAATGAACCTCTTTACGTGATAAAAATTAATACAGAGAATAATGAGGTTATAGTAGGCCCGATCAACGCGTTAATGCAAAAAAAGATATTGATCAAAGAGTTAAATTGGTTAGAACAACCAAAGGAAGGTATGGAAGTAACTGTGAAGCTGAGATCATCACATGCGGGAAGTTTAGCAACAATACATTCAACTGACGAAAAAAATAAAGCCTGTGTCATTTTAAACGACGATTACTTTGGCATCAGTCCAGGTCAAGCCTGTGTAGCGTATAAAGATGAGCAAGTTATCGGCGGTGGATGGATATGCTCTTAACCAAAAGCTTTAATGCAGAGTGTAAACATACAATAGACTTCTTGCATAACCATATAACATTGGGAATAGAAACGAAAAAACTTCCTTGACAAACTCCGCCAGCCTCCTTATCATGACGTCCAGTACAATGTTGCAAATTAAAAATCTCTCCATCCTGTGCTGGTTCTTCGATTCTAAACGCCACTTCTACCTGGTCATAACCAATCTGAATTCGTTCTACTAATGCTTTAATGATGCCAC
Organism: Wolbachia endosymbiont (group A) of Eristalinus aeneus; assembly: GCF_964026915.1. Lineage (NCBI taxonomy): Bacteria > Pseudomonadati > Pseudomonadota > Alphaproteobacteria > Rickettsiales > Anaplasmataceae > Wolbachia > Wolbachia endosymbiont (group A) of Eristalinus aeneus. The sequence goes on along the minus strand of NZ_OZ034712.1, from coordinate 1,219,571 downwards.
GCTTAGTTTGCCAATCTAGCTGTTCCAAATTAGATTTTACACTGGAATAAAGACTCTTTATACTGTTGATGATAAGGTTCATTCCCTTCTCTATTGCTTTTTGATCAACTACCTTTTTCTTCTCTTCTTCTATCCCTCTTAAGCGTTCCCTCATTCCTTTCATCGTCTGTTTAAATTCTTCCTCACTTATATATCCTTTATCTCCTACATTTTCTTGACTATAATAGTCTTCCATTAACTTTTCGATGCCTTGTTTTATTTGATTTTCCCTTCTTGCAAACTTCTTATCTGATGATTCATCATTTTTATTTTCTGCAATTCTACGGTGATACTCATTTTTTATTATCTCTGGGTTTTTTAGTAAATTTTTCACCTTTTCCCATATAGCTGTTTCTAACATATCTGTACGGACCAATTTATTAGTACACTTCTCCCTACCATCAGTAATACGTATAGTACTACTACAGCGATAATAGCTAAACTTTTTTCCTTCAACTCCACATTGTGCACCACTATACGCATATCCACAGTTTTGACACACAACTAGACCTTGTAATAGATATTTCTTTTTTCCTCCCTCTCTCTGCATCCTTGCTCTTTTTCTATTTTCATCCAGTTGCTTTTGTACTTTATTAAATAACCCTTCATCAACTATTTTTGGTACTGGTATATAAATCCAGCTGTCCTCATCTGTGCGACAGATAGAAACCTTTTGTTTATTTCTTTCTCTTCTTTCAACCCTCTTTAATTTACCAAACGCTGCTTGTCCTTTATATGCTGGATTTCTTAATACCTTCCAAATTATTATTGGACACCACACCTTCTTTCCAGTTCTTGTTCTAATTGACTTATCTCTTAGTCTACGTATCACTTCCCTTATACTTATTCTCTCTTGCCCTACCCACATGAATAGCTGCTTTACTATTTTTGCTTCCTCTTCATTTATTTCAAACTTTGTCTTTTCTCTATCTACATGCTTTATACGATTATAACCAAAAGGTGCAATGCCAATTACACTTACACAGCCTTTTTTTGCTCTATGGAGTTTTCCCCTACGACTACGTTCCATAATCTTTGTACACTCATATTCTGCCACTAATCCTTGCATTCCCAATAACAATTTAGACTCTGGATTATTTTCAGTCTTATGATTTAAGAATATTACTTCTACTCCTGCTTTTTCAAATTCATCAAGTAGTATCATTTGATGTGCAGATTTTCTTGATAGTCGGTCAGGTGAATGAATATAAATTTTATCAATTTGATCTTCTCCTACTTTATCACGTAATGCATCTAAACCTTCACGTTCTAAACTCCACCCACTAAGCCCATCATCCTTAAATTCATACTCATTCAATAACTCATGCTTATCTGCAGCAATTCTATGCTTGAGCTCGGCAATTTGACTCTCTATTGTATTGTTCTGCGCTTGACTCTTCGATGAAACTCTTGCATATAAGGCCACTGTTATCATTTTTCTTTATCTCCTTTTCATTGTTTCTTTTTACCGCATACCTTAGTAACAGCTCATAGGCGTCTGCTAGATGTTGTTCCGCTAATTCATCTGGCTCGTATCGGCAAGTTAATGTTCTTTTTCTCATAGTTTCTCCTGCAAATGTTTTTGTAGTGCAAGGAGCCTTACCACTCCTTTTTTCCATCAATCCATTTACTCTTATGAAAAAGACCAACTTTTATCAGCTACAGCCTTCAAATTTGGTCTAGCCCTTCCTTTACCAACTGCTGTTGCGCTTTCTGATACGACTCTTATTTTTTTAACAAACTTTCCATTTTCTCTGTTTCTTTCTTTAATACCTCGGCTATTTCTTTGCTATTTTTCGCATAATCCATCGCTGTTATTCCAAATTTATCTGCTTGCTCTATTTCAGCCCCTGCTTTTACTAGCTCCTCCACTATTTCTTTTTCTCCTACCATACATGCAAGATGCAGCGGAGTGCATTTATTGCCATACTCTTCAGCATTTACATTCCCTCCTGATTCTATCAATTCTCTAACTGTTTCTAGACGTTTCTCCGTTATCGCTAGATGCAGTGCTGTATGTCCTCTTACATCTGCTGCATTCACATCTACTCCTTTTTCGATTAATAACCTCACTGTTTTTACCTCTACTGCATAATGTAGAGCTGTTCTTCCTTTTTCGTCTCTTTCATAAATATTTTTAAACGAGTTCTCTAATAGTGACTTATCTTTTTTACCCAGCTTTACCATAACTTACCCCACCTTTTCTTTAAACCTAAGCCTTCCTTTTTACCACCTCATCTATCATTGCATTCACTTGGCTGATTATCTTGCTTGCTAAATTTTGACATTCTTTCTTTATTAGCGATTTGTCTCTCTTCCTTATTTCTCCTATCTCTATTATTTTTAGCTCCGGCATGTAGCTTCCATTCAACATGTCTGCTATTTCTCCCACTAGCCCCTCTATTCCATAGCACGTCAGTTCTCTACTTTTTGTTATTCCTCCTTTTTCTCTCAGAAATTTACTCGCCTTTTCACTCTCTTTGCTATCACATAGACGATACTTTTCACTTTCCCAGATGTAATACATTGGCGTTGCGCCGTACTTATTCAGTTGATTAACTTCAGCTCCAGCCTTTACCAGCTCTTTTATTATTTCAACTCCTGCTCCTCCCATCTTGCACGCAGAGTGCAGTGGCGTACATCCAGTGACATATTGAGTGGCATTTACTTCTGCTCCCGACCTTAGCAGCACTTTTACATTTTCTAAACTCTTTGCGAATACTGCACAGTGTAGAGGTGTATAACCATTTTTATCTCTTGCATTTACCTCTGCTCCTTTTTTTATTAATAATCTCACTGTTTTGTAATCAGAGATTTCTACTGCTTGATGCAAGATCGTCTCTCCTTCTTCATTTCTTTTATTAATGTTTTTAAACCCGTTACTTGATACTTCTTTAAAAAACTTACTCTTGCTAAAACTCATTTCATACCTCACAAAATTAGCTTTTCTAGAGGTTGTCCGGAAACTAGTAAATTCAAGCATATTCCCTCTTTAACATAACCCTACTCATAGCTAGGTATATGAAATTCTCAGTGGATGTTGTGAGTAAATCATACTCCTTCGATAGCCTTCTATTCCTATTAACCCAAGCAAAAGTCCTTTCTACAACCCATCTTCTTGGCTGTACTTTAAACCCTTGTTCTCTTGTTGGTAGTAGCTCAGGTGGCGTATCTTTGTGCACCCAAAATCTACATGGAGGCCTTTTAACAATTTCAATATCTATGTCATATTCTTCCTTTATGTGATTCTTTAAATTTCTTCCTTGGTATCCCATGTCAGCCCACATTTTTTTAACTTTAGTATATTTTGTTCTCATATTGTTTAATGCTATTTTAATACCATCTCTATCATTTTCGTTAGCAGCGCCTACGTAACAACCTAGTATAAAACCCTGAGTGTCTGTAATTATATGCCTTTTTCTACCCTTTACTTTTTTACTTCCATCATAGCCTTTGATCCCCCCTTTTCTGTAGTCTTTACAGATTGACTATCTACTATACAGGCACTCGGCTGCTCATTCCTTCCTATTTTTCTTCTACTATATTTTGTAATTTCATAATTCATTTTCTCAAAAATTCCCTGCTTCTTCCATTGCCTGAACTGCTCATACACAGTCTTCCATAGCGGAAAATCATTTGGTAAATACCGCCATTGACACCCTGTACGCAATACATAGAAAATTGCTTCTAATATTTCTCTTTTGCTATACTTTGGCGGCCTTCCTCCTTTCTTGTATGATACTCTGAAGTGTTTTTCTATTCTTGCCCATTCCCTTTCGCTTAGATCTGTTGGATACTTTTTTCTCATCTTTACCCCGTACTAAAATTTCAGATATTATAGCCTTTTACTTATTTCCGGACAACCTCCTATAGTATTTTCTAAAATGAATGATAAATTTCCATTATGGTATTACCAACCAAAAGTTGTAAGTCTGTATATTTATGCATTAAAGGTCTGAGGCGGCTTTTGATGGTATTCCAACAATGCTCTATAGGGTTCAAATCTGGTGAATATGTTGGTAGATAGAGCAAACGGCATCTAGCATTATCTATTAACTCCTTTGTTTTGGGAGTTTTATGGAATGTGGCATTGTCCATAACTATTGTAGTACCATGTGGCAATTTAGGTAATAACATCTTCTCTAACCATGTATTGAATACCTCTTTGTCACACCCACCTTTGAAAGTCATTGGTGCAATAAATCTCTTTCCAATCCACCCGCCTATTATACTGATTCTCTCTCGTTTTCTTCCTGGAATATCTGCATAAATTTTCTTTCCTATTGGAGCACGTCCATACTCTCGGTATAACCTATTATCAACTCCTGCTTCATCTATATATAAGATGCTGGAATGGTCTATTTTTGAGATTTTATCGGTAAATCGCTGCCTATCTTCTTGATTGCGCTCTTGATATAGTGTAACTTTTTTTTAAAGTAATTCTTAGCTGTTTCAGCCTATACCAAATTGAATTTATTCCAAATCCAAGATTTTGTTTCATCTCTGCCAGCGTATGATCTGGATTCTTTTTAACATATTCTTCGAGTATTTTTGGGTCTATTTTTCGAATAAAGCTGCCGTTTTTCGATGGCCTTAGGCTTTCACCAGCGGCTTTCTTTCTTAACCAGCGGTACAGAGTTGCTATTCCTATCTCCAAAAGCTCTGCCACCTCAACCTTTGACTTCCCTTTTTCTATCATCGATACTGCCCTTTCCCTTAAATCCACACTATACGCCATTATAACTCAAATAGCTTATTATACCTTTATCATTTACTTTGGGAAGTACTATAGATGTACAACTGTACGAACATTGTCTAGCAGGAGGGTGTCATCACAGTGCTTGACACTTGGATCCAGAAATTTTATTAAGTTGGTAAGCATAAAAGTAGCCGTTTTATGTTAAAATACAACGTTTTGATGATTATGAAAAGGCTGGATCCCAGTGTCTGGGCACTGGGATGACACCATCTGCCACGCAAATTGCCTGCAAATTGCAATGTTCGTACAGTTGTGTGGTAGATGCAAGTAGCTGACACTGGGATTTGTTGTGTTTAACAAAAACAAATGTTCGTACAAATATATTCTAGTTATATGATAAAATAAATGAAATTCACATCTTAAAAGGATCATATACATCGATTTCCTTAGAATTACTCTTTTTCAATTTTTCACTTAATAATCTTAAAATAGGCTGTAAATCACCATTAATTGATAAGCACAGCACTTCTTTATTGAGATAATTAGCTAGGTGATTCTTCTTTTCCAGAATTTCTGCTTCCCTCAATAAGTCGCATTTGTTTAATACTACAATCTCTTCTTTTTCAACAAGATCACTATTGTAAAGTTCCAATTCATTATGGATACAACTATAAGCCGAAACAACGTCATCGTGAGTTACATCGATTAAATGAAGTAAAATTTGACACCTTTCTATGTGCTTTAAAAATTTATGCCCGAGCCCAACTCCAAGGTGAGCATCAGTAATTATTCCAGGAATATCTGCTATTACAACTTCGCTATCATCCACTTTTACCATGCCTAAATGAGGTCTTACGGTGGTAAATGGATAATCGCCTACTTTTGTATCGGAATTTGAGCAGCGAGTCAAAAATTTTGATTTACCTGCGTTTGGCATGCCAATAATTCCAACATCTGATAAAACTTTTAGTTTTAATAATACATGTTTTTCTTCGCCAGGCTGACCGTAAGTAAAATGTCTTGGTGCCTTATTAGTAGAAGATTTAAAATTAGTATTTCCAAGTCCACCTTTTCCACCCTGTGCTACTTGAAATTCCATACCAGGCTTGTCAAGATCGACTATTATCTCTTCACTTTCTTCATCGATTATTTGTGCACCGACTGGAACTTTAAGTATAACGTCTTTCCCTGCTGTGCCAGATCTATCCCTGCCTGCACCATTTTTTCCACTATCTGCTTTAATGTGTCTTCTATAACGAAAATGAAGCAAAGTGTTGAGATTAGCGTCGCTGATGAAAACTATGTTTCCACCCTTTCCTCCATTACCACCATTTGGACCACCAAATTCAACGAACTTTTCTCGACGAAAACTTGCACAGCCATCACCACCGTCACCGGCTTTAAAACACAATTTTACTTCGTCTATAAAACCCATGCTAACCCACGATAATATTTAGCATCCTTTCCTAACGTGCTTTCTATTCTCATTAGCTCGTTATACTTCGCGAGTCTATCAGAACGCGATAGCGACCCGGTTTTTATTTGCCCACAATTTGATGCAACTGCTATGTGGGATATTGTTGTATCTTCTGTTTCACCTGAGCGGTGAGAAATAACAGCTTTATAGCCATTTGATTTTGCCATTTCAATTGCATTAAACGTTTCTGTTAACGTCCCTATTTGATTTGGCTTGATCAGTACAGCGTTTGCCATTTTTTCCTCTATTCCTTTGCATATCAGTTCACAATTTGTAACAAACAAATCATCCCCGACCAATTGAATTTTATTCCCTAGTTTTGCAGTAAGCAATTTCCAGCCTTCATAGTCGTCTTCACTCATTGCATCTTCTATAGAAATTATTGGATATTTTTCCACAAGGTCACAATAGTATTCAGTCAATTCTTTTGAAGTAAGCTCTTTATTTTCAAACTTGTAAATTTTGTTGTGACAAAAAGTAGATGAAGCAACATCAAGGCCCAGTGCAAAATCACTTTGCGCTGAATAACCTGCTGATTCTATAGCGTATATGATCAAATCAAGTGCTTCTTCAGTACTTTCAATATTTGGTGCAAAACCGCCTTCATCTCCTACGTTTGTGCTATAACCTTTTTTCTTAAGAATGCTACGTAAGTTGTGGAACACCTCCGCAGACATTCTGATTGCTTCACTGAAAGTCTCAGCCCCGACCGGAAGAATCATGAATTCTTGAAAATCGAGCTTATTGTCTGCATGTACTCCGCCATTAATTATGTTAATGAGTGGAACCGGCATAACACTCGTCTGCTCTCCCCCCAAATATCTGTAGAGCGGCACTTTAAAACTGTTTGCTGCTGCTTTTGCAACCGCAAGAGACACACCCAAAGTTGCATTTGCTCCAAGTTTAGATTTGTTTTTTGTTCCATCTAGTTCAATTAATGCTTCATCAATTGCATTTTGGTCCGCTGCATTCATTCCAATGATTTCATCTGCTATTATCCCATTTACAGCTTGAACAGCTTTCAGCACTCCTTTACCACAATACCTTTTCTCATCTTGGTCCCTGAGTTCCAAGGCTTCTAATTTACCAGTTGAAGCTCCAGAAGGTACAGATGCCCTGCCTATTGCTCCATCACAGAGCTCAATCTCTACCTCAACAGTGGGATAACCTCTGCTATCTAAAATTTCTCTTGCAAATACGTTGTTGATTATCTTATTCATCGCATTAAACCTTAACTTCTGCAATAAGTGCTGCAGTTTCTTTTGCCAATTTAGCTATATTACTACCAGCACCAATAAATAATACTATATCACCTGGACTTGTCGAATCACTAATAAAATGTGAAATGAGCAAAGCATCATTCATAATTTTTGTGTTATTAAATCCATTACTGATTAAAGCTTCTTGTATATCATTAATTCCACAACCAGGAATGGGCTTGTCTTCTGGGGGATGAACAGGGGTGAGGATGACATAATCAAACATCATGAAAATTCGTATGAATTCATCAAAAAAATTACGAATGCGAGCAAAACGAAGTGGTTCGATAATTCCTATTATCTTTCCTTTAGTAATCGAACGTGCTGCTGTTAAAGTTGCTTGTATTTCGTTTGGATGATGAGCATAATCCTCAATTAGCTTAACACCCTTAATATCGGCAATTAAAGAAAATCTTCTTGCTACTCCTTTGAATTCAAAAAGGCCTTTTTTAATGTCTGCATCGCTAATTCCGAGCTTTATCGCAACTGATATTGCAGCTAGTGCGTTACTGACTTTATGCATTCCTATTGTGTTTGATAGTACTACGTTTTTTATTCTGTGGTTATTGTCAATCAACACATCAAATTCCATGCTGTTATTATGTTGTTCGATGTTGCTGGCTCTTATGCTACCATTCTCAAACCCAAACGTTATAGAATTACTCGCATCATAATTAATGCCTACAGAATCAGGCAAAACTGCAAAATCTGCTTTGCTTATAAACTGAAAAAACGCATTTTTAATATTGTCGAATGTACCATAATGATCCATATGATCGTCGTTAATACTCGTTATAACAGCAATATTTGCAGGGATTTTTAGCATAGTTCCATCAGACTCATCAGCCTCGATCAGAAAAGTATCACTCTTTCCAAGTTTTGAATTACTCTGATACGAATTTAGTATTCCTCCTACAATTACAGTTGCATCAATATTAGAATGATCAAAAATGGAAGCAATCATAGCTGTTGTTGTTGTCTTTCCGCTTGAACCTGAAACCGCTATCACATATTTACCTTTCATAATTTCAGCAAGTATGTCTGATCTATGCAAAACGGTTTTATTGTTATTTTTTGCCGCAATTAACTCCACATTATCAGATTCTATTGCAGAAGAATGTACAACTATTTGAGCTTGGCTTATATTATTAGCATTGTGACCAATATAAACCTCTATACCTAGCTTTTGTAACTTATTTATATTGTCGTTTGATTGTGCATCACTGCCTTGAACTTTGCAATTGGAATTGTGAAGAATTTCAGCAATGGCACTCATTCCAATTCCACCTATACCAATAATATGTATTATTCCTTCTTGAGTTTTGTTAATATTTAGCAGTAGATGTTTACTCATTACTAAATTTATTATAGTATAATTTAAAATCCTCATAGTATCGAACCCTCTTACCGAATACAATGATAAAAAACCTAGCCTTCCTATGTCTAATATTCGTTTTGATGAGTAGTTGCAGTTTTAGCAACAGGTTTAATTGCACTGCAGGTCATTACAAAATTGGCAGCAGCTACACAATAAATGGTATAACTTATTATCCAAAAAACTGTAAACACTATGAAGAGATAGGGACAGCGTCGTGGTATGGAATAGAAGATCACGGCACGCTTACAGCAAATGGTGAAGTGTTTAACCGCCACTTGATCTCTGCAGCACATAAGACTTTGCCCCTACCCTGCTTTGTTCTTGTCACTAATTTAGAAAATGGAAGAAAGCTTGTTACAAGGGTTAACGATAGAGGGCCTTTTATTGAAGGCAGAATAATAGACTTATCAGAAAAAGCAGCTCAAGTCTTAGGATTTCATAAATCTGGGCTTGCAAAAGTAAAAGTTCAATACCTAAGAAAGATGTCAGAACAATTGATACAAAATACTCCTCATTACAGAAAGCAATATGAAAAAGAAATGCAGAAACGTCATCCGAAACAAGACAGTGCAGAAAGTAAGGGATATGTTGCATTTTTTAAAAGTGCTCAGGCTGCTAAATCAGCTGCATCAAAGCTTCGCAATCAAGGAATAAAAAATGTTAGATTGCTTTTTAAGAACGATCAATATTGCGTGAAAGTGAGTTATAGGTAGTGGTGAGTGCAGAATTTGAAAGATTTGGTTAATGTAAGGAACGCTGGCTAACTATTGTAAGTTAAAAATGTGATATAAAAAAGATATCAACAATTTATAGCTATACCACCGCGATATCTCTTAGCCGCTAACAAGTAGCGAAATGACAGCAATCCTACGTCATGCCGCCGCTAACCGTCATACCGCGATTCATTCGCGGTATCTCAGCCGCTAACAAGTAGCGGGATGACGAGCTTATCGTCATGCCACCGCGAACCGTCATGCCGCGATTCATTCGCGGTATCTCAGCCGCTAACAAGTAGCAGAATGACAGCAATCCTACGTCATACCGTCACGGTATCTCTAGATCCCGCTAACAAGTAGCGGGATACTTGACCTTTACAGGAATGACAGTTGTCGTTTAGCTATAAATGTTAAGAAATTTACCAAATAAAAAAAAAGGCAAAGAAACCCTAGGGTAGCTAGTATTCAAATTCTCCCTTGTCTATTTGACGTCTTTTACTGTCTTAAACACTTTATAAGCGCGTTTCGGCTTGTATAGGTAGAAACCTAAAAGTTTTATAAAGACATGAGGTGCACATAGTGCAAAAAATTAAGCATGATTTACGCCAAATACATTAAGTTTTTTGTCATTAATCCACTGCAGAGGTTGCGAAGATAAATAAATAGCTTCAGTTTCATGATAAGAGGGCTGGCGGAGTTTGTCAAGTAAGTTTTTCGTTTCATCCAATGTGCTGCCAAAAGTTTGTTATGCAAGAATGCACTAGCCATTTCTCACAGATTCATTTAAACTTAATCAAGTAGGAGTATTATTAACGCGAAAAGAGTTTAATTAGAGATTTAAGTGATATGGCGCGTGAGGAAGATATAAACCAATTAGTAGAAAATGGATTTGATATTAACTCAAAAGATGCAAGTGGAATCACTCTCTTGCATAAGTTCACAAAAGAAGGCGATTTAGTTGGAGTAAAGTCATTACTAGAGCACGAAGCTGATTTCAATGTCGTAGACAACGAAAATAGAAACCCTCTGCATTACGCCATTATGCATGGACACAAGAAAGTTGCTAAACTTTTTGTTAACCAACTGACAATTAATTCCAAGGATAAAAATGGATTCACTCCACTGCACCTTGCTGCACTACAAGATGACACGGAATTAATAGATTTTTTGATAACAAAAGGCGCAAAAATTAATGAAAAAGATGTCAAAGAGGGCTATACTCCTCTTCATATAGCTTCACTATACGGTTCTAAAAAAAGTGTTCAAATTTTAATTGATAGCGGAGCAAATCTCGAATGTGAAGATAACAATTTTCGTACTCCTTTGTTTTTAACCATTTATCAATGCACCGCACATTATGACAGCAGAGCAGAAATTATAGAATATCTGATAAAGAAAGGTGCAAATATAGAAGCCAAAGATGCAGAAAATAACACTACGCTTTTCCTAGCAGCGTATAACAACAAAATGCAAATAGTAAAACTTATTGCAAAAAAACAGCAAGCAAGTAACGATAAAATTAAACTTAAAGAGTTTTTTTGCACAAAAAACAACCATGGTTTTGATGCGTTAGATTGCGCTATTGAGCATAATAATAGAAAAATGGTAACATTTCTTGTTTCAAAGGGAATAGAAGCAAACGATCAAGATTTTAATGGTAACGCTAGGCTGCATAAAGCTAGCCATAATGGTAACACTAAAACAGTTAAGCTCTTATTGAAGCTTAAGGTAAACGTTAATGCTGTTACTAAATGTAACATAACTCCCTTGCTACTCGCAGTTAAAAAAGGCCATACACAAATTGTGAAAATGTTATTGGAAGTTAGAGCCAATATGAACATTTGTGAGCAACAAGGTTTTGCACCTCTACATCTTGCTGTTCAAAAGGATTATTTTGATATAGCTCAGTTGTTAACAGAAAAAGGTGCAGACCTTAACATTAAGTGCAATAACGGTCATACCGCAATAGATATTTTCATTAGCAAGGCTCATAGCAAAAAAAACATCGAAGAAAATTACAAAAAATTTTGTAGATTTTTGATGCTTTACCTGAAAGAGCTACATAGTAAACACAAAGCCTGTTGTATACTTTCAACCCTAGCTCTAAGCTTAACAATTATAGGCTTACCATTTATTTTCAAGCCTATTATTAAATACAGAGAAAGAAGTAAAATATATAAAAAAATTAGGGCTATGCTGGTCTACATTTAAGTACAAGAAGAGTATACAAAAAATACATAGCCAAAGCTAATACACGACAATTATCTGCTCGATGAAAATGAGATTAAATACATTTTTAATATTTTTATAGAAATCTATTAGTATAGATTTTGTATGCTGTTCTAATGGCTATTTTTAAATGCTTAATACTCCTCTTCATTATTTCTTGCACACATCTACCTACCAAGCAATATCCTATTAACATAGACAATTATAAGCACGATTATCCGTTGCAACAATATAACACCTCTTTGGAGATTAATGAACCGGCAATACCAGAAATTATGCCTTTACCAATAGAGTTTCCCGATCTCACAATCAGTAATCAGCTTATTTCTATTAATGTTAGTGAAGAAGTATCAGTAAAGGATTTGCTGATTGAGATAGGAAAACTTTCTGACGTTAACTTGGATATGGACCCAAAAATATCAGGTAATATTATTTTAAAGCTAAAAGATAAGGATATAAACGAAGTAATTCAGAGTATAGCAAATAGCGCCAAACTGCGTTACTCAACAAGTAATGGTGTAATTAGAATTGAGCAGGACTTGCCATACGCACAAAATTATTACGTAGACTTCATCAATATTCAACATTCTGCTCAAAGCAGTTTCGTCATTAATAACAATATTACTAACAGTGATGGAAGTAACGTTGATAGGGACTATAACAATGTTATGAAGTCTCAATACAGTAGTGACTTATGGAATTCATTAGAAAAAGGCTTGAATGCAATAATGGATGTTAACGGGGTGGATGATGGCGAATTCCTTTCATCCAACAGAGAAGCTGGTGTTATTATTTTGAATGCTAGAAAAGATATCCACAAAGCTGTTGAAGAATATATTAATAAGGTTAAGAAGTTAGCGTCTTCTCAAGTAATGATAGAGGCAAAAATAGTTGAAGTTGTGCTAGATGACAAATACCTTTCTGGTATGAACTTAAATGACTTACAAGATGGAACTAAGTCTATAATAAATCAAGATAACTCCATTATTAACCTAGCAATGAACTTTGGTGCAAATGATCTAGGAGATTTAGTAAAAAATTTAGACAAATTTGGCACTTCAACTGTAATTTCAAGCCCCAGAGTACATGCTATAAATAATCAGCAAGCGATGATTTCATTTACTAAAAACCATATTTATTTTACCTCCGATATACAAAAAGATACTAGAAACTCTAATCAGACCTTAATTACCAAGATGAATAGCGTCCCAATAGGTGTTGTGCTAATAATCCACCCAAGCATTAACATTGATACTAGTGAAATATTCATGGATATACATCCAACTTTATCAAGAATTAACGGCTACACTAAAGATCCAGATATAGAGTACGTCGCACAGCAGAGTAAAATGAAATTAAATAGCGACATTCCAATTGTTGAAATCAGAGAAATGAACTCTATGTTAAAAATTAAGAGCGGTGAAATTATGGTAATCGGCGGGCTTATAGAACATAGAGAAGATAAGCAAAGCTTATTGCATCAGAAATCAAAAAGGCTAGCGAATAATATTAGAACAGTAGAAACTGTCATTTTTTTAAAAGCAACAATCGTACCAACATTTGGTTTGTTAGATAGAAAAGATAAGAATTTATATATATATTAAATTATCACTAAAAATTAAATATCAAACCAACTTCAATATTGTGAGTAGATATGTCATCTGCAACAGGTATCGGAACGCTAAAGTAACGATAGCCGAGAAAGGTTTTGATTTCTGGGATTATTGAATAATCAACACCAAGTTTTATTTGATAAGCAAACCAAGGAACATTCAGTGGCATTGAATTTTGGGGTGACCCATTAATCCTTTTTAATCTAAAAACTGTTGGTCCTATACCAAGACCGATGTACGGAGCAAATTGTGTATCCTGAACGCTGGGATTATAATAGAAGTTTAACAAAAACGCAAATATACTTGCTGATTTATCAAATACCGGAGGAGAATTACTATCTTCAATATTGGCTATAGAATACGCGGCTTCAAAATCAATTTTACCATTTTCTCCAGCATAGTAACCTAAAGACATGCTGCTAAACCACTGGAAATCAATTTTACCATCAAATTGCTGTATACTTTTAATTTCATCTGCCACTATATTTTTTATTATAAAACCATAATGACTTTCAACTAAAGTTAGGACTCTTTTTCCTATTTCTTGTATACCCTTTACAAATATTTCTGAATTATCATGGTATACCTTACCACCGTTAGCGCTAACATAAAAATCAAGTTTTTTTGATTTTTCTTTTGTAGGCTCAGCTTGATCTGCAATACGTGACCACATATTTTTCTGATCAGCTACTTGGAAAACAGAAGGTGGACTACTTTCAAGTTCTTGATATTTTATTGGTATTTCTTTTGCAGTAACCTCCTCAGAACGTATCACACTTTTATTATTGTCTGTTTCTAATTTTAAGGGTTGTACTTGCTCAATGTGTGTATCATTACTAATATAAGTAATAAAAAAATAGACACATGAAATGAAAATCAAAAATAAAGTAATAGATATTCTAGTTATCATAAATGAATTCACAATTATCATTTACAGTATAATTACTATATCGTATATTTCTTCAATGTACAAAAATTAAGAAAAAATATTTCCAATTAGATAATTATTTTCCACTCCTTTAACATTAACTTTCACAATACTCTTGGCTTGAGCTTTTGATTCAAGCTTTATTAATGCAAAATTTTCTGCTCTACCGACATTATTTTGCTCAACCAGAACACTTTGCTTAGTGTTGATCAAGGATTGACAAAAACTGCTCATAATTTCTTTATTTACTTCTCTTAAATTTTTTACTCGTTCTTTACGCACATTCTCTGGTACTTGTGGCATTCGTGCAGCAGGTGTATTTTTCCGCTCTGAATATGGAAAAGCATGTAGGTAAACTATATTTGTTTTTTTCAGTAAATCAACTGTATCCTGAAACATTTCATCAGTTTCTGTTGGAAATCCAGCAATAATATCAGCGCCAAATGCTATATTAGGCCTCAAGCTCTTCATTTTATGACAAAATTCTATCACTTGTTCTCTGTTGTGACGACGCTTCATTCTCTTTAGTATTAAATTATTACCAGATTGTAGACTCAAATGTAAATGAGGCATAAGTCTTGACTCATTAGCTATTAAATCCATTAATTCGTCGTCAACTTCAGCAACATCGATAGAGGAAAGTCTTAGCCTCTTCAACTCTGGTATATCCTTTAAAACTCTCCTAATCATTGAACCAAGTGATGGCTTACCCAACAAATCTGTACCAAAGTCAGTAATATCAACCCCTGTAAACACTACTTCTTGATATCCATTTTCTACAAAGATCCTGATTTGCTCTATAATACTGTTTATTGGCACAGATCGATTATTCCCTCTTGCCTCAGTAATTGAACAAAATGTGCAGCTATGATTACAACCATTTTGAATTTCAATAAATGCCCTTGACTTATCTTCAAATCCATTAATTAGAACAGGTTCTACTTGGTTATCACTGACCAAGATTTTATCGTCATTTAGTAAGTAATTTTCAGCTTTTAGCTTATCTTGATTACCGAGCACTTTACTTACACCAGGAATGCTACTGTAAACTTCTGGATCCAACTGAACAGCACAACCAACTACGATAATTTCTTTATTTGGATCATTTTTGTAAATCTTACGTATCTTTTGCTTTACCTGACGTTCTGCTTCGTTTGTCACTGCACAGCTATGCACCACAACAACATTTTCTCTCTTTGCTTTTTTTAATGCTTCTTTGATTAACTCGCTCTCGTAAAAATTTAGACGACAACCAAATGTTATCACTTCATTCATGTTAGTATTTTTTGCTTTAATAGACCTAAATTATATCAAATATCCAAGCAAAGTCTCTTGCATGACTATTTTTTTGTAAATAAATGCTATGCAAGCAGCAGACACTGGGATCTCAACGATTTTCACTCAGACACAGTATCACTCCTTTGCTTATTATAGTCTTTTGACCTTTTTAAGATACAATCCGGATTGGATACTGAGTTGGTGAGTATAAAAGTATAGCTTCTACGTCATACCGCTGCGGTATCTCTTAGCCGCTAACAAGTAGCGGGATGACGATTGTCGGTGAATCTAAGTTACCTTAGCTACATTTCTAGCTGTAACTATAAATGTATGGATTTTTTATCGTGCCATGTTATAATTAACCTCTTGCTAAAAATTAAATATTGATGAATGAACTAAGAAAGTTAAGTATTACACAAATGCATGACGGGCTCAAAAAAAAGAGTTTTTCTGCCGTTGAACTCGTAGAGGCGCACATCAGTGCGGTTGAAAATGAGAAATTAAATGCATTTATAACAAAAACCCCAGAGATAGCAATGAAAGCTGCTAAAGCTGCAGATGAACATTTCTCTAGGCAAAAGGATGATTTAATCTCGCCGCTCATGGGTGTACCAGTTGGCATCAAAGATCTATTCTGTACAAAAGGAATAAAAACAACAGCATGCTCAAAAATGCTGGAAAATTTCGTTCCGACTTACGAATCTACGGTGTCTGACTTGCTTTTAAAAAGTGGAGCAGCCATGCTCGGTAAGCTTAATATGGATGAATTTGCTATGGGTTCTGCGAACACAAATAGCTATTTTGGCCCTGTTGAAAATGTGTGGATTAGAAAAAGCGATGGGGAAAAAGTTGTTCCTGGTGGATCATCTGGTGGATCTGCAGCATCGGTGGCTGGATTTTTATGCGCTGGAGCACTAGGGAGTGACACCGGTGGATCTGTGCGCCAACCAGCAGCTTATTGTGGAGTGGTTGGAATAAAGCCAACTTATGGAAGATGCTCGCGTTTTGGTATGATTGCATTTGCGAGTTCTCTAGATCAAGCAGGAGTCATTACTCGTTCTGTCTCTGATTCAGCATTAATGCTGGAAGCAATCTGTGGCTATGATACAAAAGATTCAATATCAAGCGAAAAGCCAGTGCCTAAATTTTCTAGCTTTATAAATGGTGATGTCAAGGGTAAGCGTATTGGTATACCAAAAGAATATAGGATGGATGGAATTTCAGAGGAAATAGTCCATAATTGGGAGAAAGTTGCTTCCTATTTAAAAGAAAATGGCGCTGAAGTTGTTGACGTTACTCTGCCACATACTAAATATGCAATACCAGTCTATTATTTAATTTGTTCTGCTGAAACTTCATCCAATCTTGCTCGTTATGACGGTGTGCGTTATGGGTTCAGGGTTGATGCTGATACCCTTGAAGAAATGTATTCACTAACAAGAGCAGAAGGTTTCGGTAAAGAGGTGAAAAGAAGAATTTTAATTGGCGCTTATGCGCTTTCCTCAGGTCATTACAATGAATATTACGAAAAAGCACAGTGTATCAGGGCATTAATCAGAAATGATTTTATAAAAGCGTTTGAAAAAATAGATTACATACTTGTGCCATCTGCTCCAACAGAAGCTTTTGGCTTAAATGAAAAGCCAGATCCGCTAATTATGTGCATCAATGATGTGTTTACTGTGCCGGCAAGTCTGGCAGGATTGCCTGCTATTTCTGTTCCTGTTGGGCTCTCCAATGAGGGTTTACCACTTGCCTTGCAAGTGATTGGAAATTATTATGATGAAGCTGGAATATTAAATGTGGCAAGTGTGATAGAGCAAAATTGCGGCAGAATAATTAGACCTCTTGCATAATCTATTTTTTGATAGTAATTTTTGCATTAAAATTTGCTTACGCTCCTCAACGTACTCTATGGTTCCATTTTTAGATGAATAGCAAAAACAGGGTATATTAATCTGTTTACAAAATTTTCGTGTAACAGTTCACACTTAATTAAACAGACTGAATTCTGTAATTTTGGGATGTTGAAAAATTTACCTCACGTTGTCATTCCAGCGCATAACGCTGAAATCCAGATTTATAGAAACGAAAAAACTTGCTTGACACATTTTGCCAACCCCCTTATTACGATGTGTAGTACAATGATACAAATTAAGAATTCCCCCATCCTGTGCTGGTTCTTCGATCTGAAATCCTACTTCTACCTGATCACAACCAATGTTAATTTGTCCTATTAATGCTTTAATAATGCCGCGCTTAGTTTGCCAATCTAGCTGTTCCAGGTTCGATTTTACACTAGAATAAAAATTCTTTATGCTATTTATAATAAGACTTATTCCTTTTTCTACTGCCTTCTGATCAACTACCTTTTTTTTCTCTTCTTCTATCCCTTGTAAGCGTTCTTTCATTTTTCTCATTGTCTGTTTAAATTCTTCCTCGCTTATATATCCTTTCTCTCCTGCATTTTCTTGACTATAATAATCTTCCATTAATTTTTCGATACCTTCTTTTATTTGATTTTCTCTTCTTGCAAACTTTTTCTCTGATGATTCATCATTTTTATTTTCTAATACTCTACGTTGGTATTCCTTTTTTATCATCTCTGGGTTTTTTAGTACATCTTTCATCTTTTCCCATACTGACCTTACCCAGAAAAAGTGGAGAGAAAGAAAGGAGTTTTTTTGGGTAAAATAAAATTTTGGAGGATTAGAAATGGCAAGAGAATATACGGCAGAATTCAAATTGGAAGCTGTTAAGCTGGCAAATGAACAAAGAAAGGTAGGTCAACCAGTTGCAAAAGTAGCAAGAGATCTAGGAATAAGGGATAGTGTATTAGGAAAATGGATGAAGAAATATAACGAAAAAAAGTCAGCGGCAAATGCATTTCCAGATGTAGCACCTTATGACAAAGAGAGGTTTGATTTACAAAGCAAGAGTAACAAGGGAAAGAGACATTTAAAAAAAAGCCCTGGCCAGTCAAAAAGAGTAAAATATTTTTTTATATAGTAACTGCTATAAAGTACAGGAATTATGTAGGATTTTCTGCTAGTGGCTACTATAAGTGGACCACAAGAAAAATAAGCAGTAGAGAATCAGCAAATAAAGAGCTACTCGAAGCTATTCAAAAAATATATCAAGTTTCTAAATGTAGATATGGAGCTCCTAAAATTCATGCTGAATTGAAGGCTTTGGGTAAAAGTTGCAACTTAAAAACAGTGCAAAGTATTATGCAGAAAAATGGTATTCAGGCTATATTGAGAAGAAAATTTAAAATTAAGAAACAACAAACGGACAGTAGCTCCCAATATATTAGACCAAAACTTTATTGTCGATCAACCAAATAAAGTATGGGATTACTTATATAAAAACCAAAGAAGGATGGCTATATTTGGCAACAATAATCGATCTATATTCACGCATGGTAGTTAATGAGCAGTTCAATAAATAAACAATTGGTTATGGACTCTTTATTAATGGCCGTTAACAAGCGTAAACCTGCCAAAAATCTACTATTACATAGTGATCAAGGTTCACAATATACTTCGCAAGGTTATCAATATCTCTTATCCATAAAAAACATAGATGAGTCATAAAGGTTGTTGTTACGACAATTCTGTTGTGGAAAGCTTCTTTAGCTCATTGAAAAGAGAAATACTTATTGATACTTCACAACACTCTGCTCAACAAACTAGAACTGCAATATTTGAATACATAGAAATTTTTTATAACAAACAACGTCACTATTAACTATTGCATTCCTGAGCATTTTGATTCATCATTCTCTTTGTGAAAAACATTCCAAACTTTCTCTCCACTTTTTCTGGGTAAGGTCAGTTTCCATTTGGTTCAAACTCGGATACAATTTCTCCAGAGCTGGGTAATCTCATACCAGAACCATCTGCTGCAATAAGTCTATAGCCTCTCCAACTCAGGTTCATCCTGATAGGCTGTTTGGATGCTTAAATTCTTGAAAGCCTGTATGGCAAATCTTATACCTTGCTTTAGAAAAAGCTTGCTTTGAGGGTACATGTCAATGGCTCCATAAGTTCACATTCTATTCCCAAACTTTTTTTAACTATAGTACTTCCCAAAGTAAATGATAAAGGTATAATAAGCTATTTGAGTTATAATGGCGTATAGTGTGGATTTAAGGGAAAGGGCAGTATCGATGATAGAAAAAGGGAAGTCAAAGGTTGAGGTGGCAGAGCTTTTGGAGATAGGAATAGCAACTCTGTACCGCTGGTTAAGAAAGAAAGCCGCTGGTGAAAGCCTAAGGCCATCGAAAAACGGCAGCTTTATTCGAAAAATAGACCCAAAAATACTCGAAGAATATGTTAAAAAGAATCCAGATCATACGCTGGCAGAGATGAAACAAAATCTTGGATTTGGAATAAATTCAATTTGGTATAGGCTGAAACAGCTAAGAATTACTTTAAAAAAAAGTTACACTATATCAAGAGCGCAATCAAGAAGATAGGCAGCGATTTACCGATAAAATCTCAAAAATAGACCATTCCAGCATCTTATATATAGATGAAGCAGGAGTTGATAATAGGTTATACCGAGAGTATGGACGTGCTCCAATAGGAAAGAAAATTTATGCAGATATTCCAGGAAGAAAACGAGAGAGAATCAGTATAATAGGCGGGTGGATTGGAAAGAGATTTATTGCACCAATGACTTTCAAAGGTGGGTGTGACAAAGAGGTATTCAATACATGGTTAGAGAAGATGTTATTACCTAAATTGCCACATGGTACTACAATAGTTATGGACAATGCCACATTCCATAAAACTCCCAAAACAAAGGAGTTAATAGATAATGCTAGATGCCGTTTGCTCTATCTACCAACATATTCACCAGATTTGAACCCTATAGAGCATTGTTGGAATACCATCAAAAGCCGCCTCAGACCTTTAATGCATAAATATACAGACTTACAACTTTTGGTTGGTAATACCATAATGGAAATTTATCATTCATTTTAGAAAATACTATAGTAAACAGAACTACCGGTTTGGTAGATTACAAAGAACTGGAAGCAAATATACTGTCATCAATAAGGGAAGGCAGACCATTAACAGGAAGGGATGGAGCATTTACACCATTTATAAAAAAGCTGCTGGAGGCAAGTTTGGAAGGTGAAATAGAAAATCACTTATTAGCTGAAAGTGAAGAGAGGGTTTGGTTGGAAGAAGTGGAGTAGCGAATGGATATACAAAACGCTGGGTCTATATTCAGACTACAGAATAAGGTATTACAAACCGAAAGCATCACCAGCACAATATGTTATAAACTTTGGTAAAGAATCTGCTAGGAAAGCGTAGTGCGGATGCTGCGTTTGACGAGGCGGGAGCTGGAAACGTTAACATGGGAATTTGGATTGAGGCCTATTGTGAAAACAATGGATCAGCCACCAAACCCTAAAGTAGGCGCGCCAGTTCTTGACCCTACATATTTTTTTGAAGGTTAAATCCAGCTTAGGGTCGAGAAACTTAGATAAAGCCATAGCCAAAGTGTTTAAAAATATTAATAATTATACACACAATTATTCAACCATATTTTTGAAGATAGCTATGCCGCCGCGGTATCTCTTAGCCGCTAACAAGTAGCGGGATGACGATTGTTGGTAAATCTAAGTCAGTTTAGCTATAGGCAGCAATTTTCTGTATTTATTTTAAATTGAAGGAAGCTCAAATGAAAGATCATGTTTTGCTAAAAATCACAGAATGCAGTCTAACAGTGAACGGTCAATGGCGTCAACTTAAGAGCCTCCATTAGCAAACTCTCCTAAAGACATGATGGCGTTTGGGCTTATCTACCTTATCGCGGCTATACAATCGTCCTGGTCGGATTTTAACTTTAGCGCGTATACTTAAAAAGGGCTTGAAAGTTTTTTGGCGCAATAAGTACCTGATAGAGTTTCTGCCTCATTACACCAAATAAAACTGAAAAATTTAAACGATACTCAGCAATTTGATCTGGATTCCAAGGCCCTTGTGCATCACACATATGAAGCGACAATATATTACACATGACTAAGTTTGCCCAAAATTCTTGTAATACAGCCTCTAAATTTACGCCAGAAAAATTCTCTAATTCTGCACCTATTTTGAGTCGTTTCCTCTATATGCCACCTTAACACATAAGCTTTGCTGATATCTTCCAAAGTAAATTTTACTCGGTCAAAAAGTGAAGTAATCAATACCTCTGTTTCTCCGTTGGCTAATGTCAGCACTATAACTCTTACTTTCTGTCCTTTCATTTTATTTTTTAGCTTTTCATTTTCTAATATAAAATCGAAATCTAATTCTCCAGATGCAATTCGTTCCCATAGCTTGCTATAATTTCTTTTTTGCAAGCGAAAAATAAAATCTACTTCCAAATCATAATGCTGCTGAATGAATTTTACTGAAGGATAACCACGATCATAGATAAATAATAATTTCTTTTGATTTAATGAACGCATTTGAGTGATAACTTCGGGTAATTGCTCTTCCGCCAACGTTTGTTCACCTATATTCCAAGCCGCAAGACGAGCACTACAAATCAGCGAAGTACACAAATCAACAAACAAATTGCCAATGGTGGCATTGTGCCTGTTGTTCCATTTGGTTTAAAGCGGCCAAACTCGGATACAATTTCCTCAGAGCTGGGTAATCTCATACCAGAACCATCTGCTGCAATAAGTCTATAGCCTCTCCAAGTTCCATACTCAGGTTCATCCTGATAGGCTGTTTGGATGCTTAGCTCTAATAATTCTTGAAAGCCTGTATGGCAAATCTTATACCTTGCTTTAGAAAAAGCTTGCTTTGAGGGTACATGTCAATGGCTCCATAAGTTCACATTCTATTCCCAAACTTTTTTTAACTAACTTTAAAATCATAGAAAATACTGTCGAAAAAGGAAGTTTTCTTGTTCGTGTAAAACTGTTTTTTCCAACACAATGGATTCTCTGAAAAGCTTTCGAGTATATTATATTTTTAATTTGTAGAATAAAATTTTTTCCTTTTTGCATGTTTCACCTAAAAAGGACACATTTTAAACTTCTTTGTTGAAATAAAATAGAAACAAAAGTGCTGTTTCCTGCGGCTTCTGGATAATTTAATGGTAAAAGTTTTAGAGAGAAATTTTATACACTATCGCTGATATTTTTCCTTAAGTTGACGCCATTGCCTGAACGGGTACCAATGATTACCTATCAATCTCACCAAAAACTATATCGAGTGAGCCAATAATTGCTGCAACGTCAGCAAGCATGTGTCCTTTTGCCATAAAGTCTAAGGCTTGTAAATGCGCAAAGCCAGGTGCTCTTATTCGGCACCTATAAGGTCTATTGGTACCATCTGAAACTATATACACTCCAAACTCACCTTTTGGTGCCTCAACAACTGCGTAAGCCTCACCTTCTGGTACGTGATATCCTTCTGAATAGAGCTTAAAATGGTGAATCAGAGCTTCCATAGATTTTTTCATCTCTGCTCTTGACGGTGGAGAAATTTTTCTATCTTCAGTTTTTATTTGCCCTTCAGGCATTTTCTCTATGCACTGCTTCACCAAACTGATAGATTGCCTAATCTCTGCCATTCTAACTAGATAACGGTCATAACAGTCGCCATTTTGGCCGATCGGTATATCAAAATCTAGTTGATCATATATCTCATATGGCTGGCTTTTTCGCAAATCCCAAGCAAGCCCAGCAGCGCGCAACATTGGGCCACTAAAGCCCCAATCAAGTGCCTGTTTAATTGATATTTCACTAATTCCTACAGTGCGTTGCTTCCATATCCTATTTTCTGTTAAAAGTTCATCAACATCGTCTATATATTTTGGAAATTGCTCTATAAACTTTGCAATATCCTCAATCAAATCTTCTGGAACATCTGCTGCAATTCCACCTGGCCTGATGTAAGCTGCGTGAAACCTTGCACCTGAAGCTCTTTCGTAAAATTCCAGTATTTTTTCTCTTTCTTCAAAGAGCCATAAAAGAGGGGTCATTGCTCCAACATCAAGTGCTTGAGAAGAAACGTTCAGTAAATGATTTAGTATTCTCGTCAGTTCACAAAACAAGACACGTAAATACTTTGCCCTAATTGGCACTTCACATTGCAACAATTTCTCCACACAAAGTGAATATGCATGCTCTTGTGACATTGGTGATACGTAATCAAGGCGATCAAAATAAGGCAAAGCTTGAAGATACGTTTTATGTTCTATTAATTTTTCAGTACCGCGGTGCAAAAGCCCAATATGGGGATCTGCCCTCTCGATCACTTCACCATCCATCTCTAAAACAAGACGCAACACTCCATGTGCAGCTGGGTGCTGAGGTCCAAAATTTAACATCATTGTCTTTAGATCGGGCATGTCCAGTAGTTTAAGATATTAAAATTGTATAGGCTAAAGTGCGCTCAAAGTCAATAAACTTCTTGCATAGGCTACAACTATCATTCAATAGAAACAAAAACTTTTACAATGGCTAATAAGTGTTGGTAAAACCAAGTCACTTTAGCTATAGAATGACAAAAAAGGTTTGCATTAGCCAAATTTTTAGTTGAAGTAGCATAAGAGGTTAAAGGAAAAGCTTTGTGTTAATGGATTCATTTCAGGTATAGTATAGATAATACCACAATACTTATAAAATGGATCATGTTGTTAATGCGTATAATAGACTTGACACTCCTATAGTCAGGGGAGAAGGGGCATATCTTTTTGATAAAGATGGTAAAAAATA
Organism: Wolbachia endosymbiont (group A) of Eristalinus aeneus; assembly: GCF_964026915.1. Lineage (NCBI taxonomy): Bacteria > Pseudomonadati > Pseudomonadota > Alphaproteobacteria > Rickettsiales > Anaplasmataceae > Wolbachia > Wolbachia endosymbiont (group A) of Eristalinus aeneus. Next base: position 1,195,218 of record NZ_OZ034712.1, on the reverse strand, counting down.
TTTAGATTTTGCTGCAGGTATTTCTACAACTTCTTTAGGGCATTGTCATCCATACATTACAGATAAGCTGAAAGAGCAATCGAGCTCATTATGGCACTGCTCTAACATTTTCACTATTCCCGAGCAAGAAAGGCTTGCCGAGCGTTTAACAACCCTGACTTTTGCAGATAAAGTTTTTTTCTGCTCAAGTGGGCTTGAAGCAACAGAAGCTGCAATTAAGTTTATTCGTCGTTACTTTTATTCAAAAGGGCAAGCAAAACGTAATCGTATTATTACAATTGAAGGAGGCTTTCATGGCCGCAGTATTGCTGCAATTTCTGCTGGAGGCAATGAAAAATCACGCGAAGGTTTTGCTCCGCTCCTTTCTGGTTTTGATAAAGTGCCAAGAAATGACATTAAAGCATTAGAAGAAAAAATCAACAATGAAATAGCTGCTGTATTTTTAGAGCCCATACAAAGCGAAGGTGGAGTATATCCACTAGACGTAGAATATCTTCAAAAAGTAAGGGAAATAACAAAAGCTCAAGGAATAATTTTGTGCTTTGATGAAGTGCAGTGCGGATATGGACGCATCGGTTCTTTATTTCATTATCAAAATGTCGGCATTGAACCTGATATGCTAACCTGTGCGAAGGCTATGGGTAACGGTTTTCCTGTAGCTGCATGTTTAGTGAAAGATTATATAGCAGAAGCAATTACTCCAGGAACTCATGGATCAACCTATGGTGGCAATCCACTTGCCATGACTGTTGGTAATGCAGTGCTCGATATAATGCTAAAAGAAGACTTTTTTGATCATGTTAAAAGAATTAGTAAATATTTAAAAGAAAAGCTGTTGCTTTTAGCTAAAGAATTTCCTGAGATGATTTTAGAAGTTCGTGGAGAAGGGTTACTAATGGGAATAGAACTAGCAACTCTTGTAGCTGATAAAATTATTAGTCGATCTCTTGATAAAGGTTTAATAATAACTAGGGTTTTAAACAACAAAGTAGTAAGGGTAACCCCACCACTTATCATTGAGGATGAGCATGTGAACGCAGCGTGTAATATGCTTTATGATTTGTTTTTTAAGATTAAAGGTATATAAAATTCGGCAATATAAATTCAGGCTTGCAAATGCCTCTCATAACATGTAAAATTAATTTTATTTTTTATCACAATAACATCGTACTTTAATGGATTGGTTATTGGTCTTAGTATCATCAGCAATTTTTGTTTTGTTAGTTTTATCGTTTTTGTTCTCAGGAGCAGAAATAGGCTTAACCTCAATTAGCCGTTCTCGAGTTAATAAGCTAAAGCTAGACGGTAACAAAAAAGCCAGGGTAATAGATCGCTTATTAAATAGGAAAGAATTGACAATAGGAACGGTATTGCTCGGCAATACAATTATTAATATTACTTGCTCTGCTTTATTTACAGCAATATTTATCAATCTTTTTGGAAATGAGGGCATTCTCCTATCAACAATTATAATGACATTTTGTATTTTATTGTTCTGCGAAGTTCTACCAAAAACTTATGCTATTCAAAATCCTGAAAAATTTGCATCATTTTCTGCTTATTTTGTATTGTTTTTTGTAAAGATTTTTTCTCCATTGACACTAGGTATTCAATTTATTGTTAACCTCATCCTAAAATTATGTGGGCTGCATAAAGATAAGGAAGTGATATCTGCAGCGGATGCAATGCGTAATATGATTACTCTTCACCGCAGTGAAGGAACTATGTTGCAACAGGATTTAGATATGCTAAGCAGCATACTTGATTTGGCTGAGACAGAGATATCACAAATTATGACCCATAGAAGAAACCTATTTTCTCTTGATATAGATCGGAATAAAGAAGAGTTAATAAGAGAGATTTTAACCAGCAGTCACAGTAGAGTACCTTTATGGCAGAAGGAACCAGATAACATTGTAGGTGTAATTCACGTGAAAGCTCTAATAAATGCTTTGCGTGAAAAGAATAATAAAGCGGAAGAAGTTGACATTACCCAAGTTATGTCAAGGCCTTGGTTCATACCAGAAAGTACACCGCTCAGCGTGCAACTTCACAACTTCCGTAAGAACAGGAAACACCTTGCATTTGTTATTGATGAGTATGGAGCACTGCAGGGAATTGTAACTCTTGAGGATATACTGGAAGAAATAGTTGGAGAAATTTCGGATGAACATGATTTGATTACGGAGAATTTTATAAAGAAAATATCTGATAATATGTATCACATAGAAGGAAAATCTACTATTAGGGACATTAACAGGCAGTTATACTGGAATCTCCCTGATGAAGAAGCTACAACTCTAGCAGGTATGATTGTGAATGAAATAGAGCGCATTCCTGACGAAGGCGAGGAGTTTTCCATGTATGGTTTTCGCTTTAAGATTTTAAAAAAAGATAAAAATATTATTACTGTTGTTGAAGTGCAAGTAAAAACTGGTAATATTAGTGGCAGCAATTAATTAGTGGAGTTTCATGGAAGATACAGTAAAAATAACGGCTGAAGAGTTGAAGGGTTACATAGAGAGAATCGAAAAACTTGAACAAGAAAAGAGGGATGTGCAAGATCACATTCGTGATGTATATGCAAAAGCCGCAGATGAAGGTTGGGATATAAAAGTGATGAAACAAATTATTAGGCTGAGGAAGATGGATGATGATGACAGAGAGGAACAAGAAATATTGCTTGATACCTATAAACGTGCATTGGGAATGAGCTACGAAGAAGAGTTAAGTGAATAGCAGAATTGTAATTGGAATAAGTGGAGCATCTGGTTCTATTTACGGTGTGCGTATTTTAGAAGCGTTGAAAGACGTCGATTATGAAACTCATTTAGTGATAAGTCGTGCTGGGAAAATAACTTTAGCTCACGAGATTAAAGAAAAACTTGAAGATATTACATCGCTTGCAGATTTTTACTATTCTGAAGAAAAGATTGGAGAAAAAATAGCAAGCGGCTCATTTAAAACCTCAGGGATGATTGTAGCACCATGCTCTATGAAGACAATGTCTGAAATCGCATCAGGTGTTACTTCCAATCTATTGACAAGGACTGCAGATGTAACGCTAAAAGAAAGAAGAAAGTTAGTTCTTATGGTGCGAGAGTCACCACTGCATCTTGGGCATTTACAAAATATGTTAAAATTAACGGAGATGGGAGCAATTATTGCTCCACCAGTGCCTGCTTTTTATATTAAACCGAAATCGTTGGATGATATTATTAATCATTCTGTTGGCAAAGTATTGGATTTATTTGATATCAAATTACCCGACTTTAAGGAGTGGCAAGGAAGTGACAATTATTATTGATGGTAAAAAAATAGCAAACGACCTATGTGAGAGGCTATCACAAAAAATTGATATTTTAAAGAGAGAGTATAACATTTTTCCTTGCCTGAAAGTAATTCTCGTGGGCAGCAATCCAGCAAGTCAGGTTTATGTTCGCAACAAACAGAAAAAAGCAGAATCAATAGGCATAAGTTCTGAGACCATTGTTTTGCCTGATAATATTTCAGAAGATGAATTAATTGAAAAAATCAATGAATTAAATGAAGATCCATCTGTGCATGGCATTTTAGTGCAATTGCCTTTACCAAATCATATTAGTGCAAGCAGAGTAATTAACACAGTAAGTGTTGAAAAAGATGTAGATGGCTTTCATGATGAAAACGTTGGCAAATTAGTTAAAGGTGAAAAAAACTGCCTTATACCTTGCACTCCTAAAGGTTCTTTGCATTTAATTAAGTCAATTGAAGAGAACCTTTCCGGTAAAAACGCAGTGGTAATTGGTAGGTCAAATATCGTGGGCAAGCCAATGTTTTACCTGCTATTGCAAGAAAACTGCACTGTCACCATCTTGCATTCACAAAGCAAGGATTTAGCTGAATATTGCTCTAAAGCGGATATAGTAGTTGCAGCAGTCGGAAAGCCAAATTTTGTTCAAGCAGACTGGATAAAGAAAGGTGCAATAGTGATCGATGTTGGCATAAATAGCGTTAACGTAGGAAAGCTTGTAGGTGATGTTGACTTTGAGGGAATAAAAGGGAAAGCCAAAGCTATGACCCCAGTACCCGGGGGCGTTGGCCCAATGACCATTGCATTTCTAATGATGAACACTGTTATTGCTGCTTGCTTGCAAAAGGGAGTTGATGCTTCTGATTTCATTAGTTGAGGTATGAAGAGGAAAGCTATATGAAGATAGAATGTACCATATCACAATTAATAAAAAATTGAGATTTTTGAAATTCCTCAGTAGTCAAATTTATTAAATATTTAGGATCATCATCTATTCTTTTTTCTCTACAAGTATAGTATTTTCTAAAATGAATGATAAATTTCCATTATGGTATTACCAACCAAAAGTTGTAAGTCTGTATATTTATGCATTAAAGGTCTGAGGCGGCTTTTGATGGTATTCCAACAATGCTCTATAGGGTTCAAATCTGGTGAATATGTTGGTAGATAGAGCAAACGGCATCTAGCATTATCTATTAACTCCTTTGTTTTGGGAGTTTTATGGAATGTGGCATTGTCCATAACTATTGTAGTACCATGTGGCAATTTAGGTAATAACATCTTCTCTAACCATGTATTGAATACCTCTTTGTCACACCCACCTTTGAAAGTCATTGGTGCAATAAATCTCTTTCCAATCCACCCGCCTATTATACTGATTCTCTCTCGTTTTCTTCCTGGAATATCTGCATAAATTTTCTTTCCTATTGGAGCACGTCCATACTCTCGGTATAACCTATTATCAACTCCTGCTTCATCTATATATAAGATGCTGGAATGGTCTATTTTTGAGATTTTATCGGTAAATCGCTGCCTATCTTCTTGATTGCGCTCTTGATATAGTGTAACTTTTTTTTAAAGTAATTCTTAGCTGTTTCAGCCTATACCAAATTGAATTTATTCCAAATCCAAGATTTTGTTTCATCTCTGCCAGCGTATGATCTGGATTCTTTTTAACATATTCTTCGAGTATTTTTGGGTCTATTTTTCGAATAAAGCTGCCGTTTTTCGATGGCCTTAGGCTTTCACCAGCGGCTTTCTTTCTTAACCAGCGGTACAGAGTTGCTATTCCTATCTCCAAAAGCTCTGCCACCTCAACCTTTGACTTCCCTTTTTCTATCATCGATACTGCCCTTTCCCTTAAATCCACACTATACGCCATTATAACTCAAATAGCTTATTATACCTTTATCATTTACTTTGGGAAGTACTATATAGCTAAAGTGGCTTAGGTTTACCTACAATTTGAAAAACAACAAATTCGTCATTCCGCTACTCGTTAGCGGAATCTATGCTGAGATACCGCGGCGGTATGACGTAGGGAAACCTTTCTTGGGTTAGCTATAGTTAGTGGAATTGCAAAGTTTCTAGGCATAAAAAGCTTTGAACCTAATATATGAGCCAAACTTGATTTTCCAACCGTAGATACACCTGTAATAAAAATAATAGTCTTCATTTTGTGAATTTACTTGCTATATGAACTATCGGAGAAATTTTTTTATAGTTTATAGTATCTGACCTTACCCAGAAAAAGTGGAGAGAAAGTTTGGAATGTTTTTCACAAAGAGAATGATGAATCAAAATGCTCAGGAATGCAATAGTTAATAGTGACGTTGTTTGTTATAAAAAATTTCTATATATTCAAATATAGCAGTTTTGATATGCTGTTTAGAGTGCCGAGAGGTGTCTATTGGTAACTCCCTTTTTAGAGAACTGAAGAAGCTTTCCACAACAGAATTGTCGTAACAACAGCCTTTATTACTCATCTATATTCTTTACAGCTAAGAGATATTGATACCCTTGCGCAGTATATTGTGAACCTTGGTCACTGTGCAGCAGTAGATTTTTAACAGGTTTACGCCTATTAATGGCCATTAATAAAGAGTTCATAACCAATTGTTTATTTATTGCACTACTCATTAACTACCATACGTGAGAATTATTGCTGCCAAATATAGCCATCCCTCCTTGGTTTTGATGTAAGTAATCCCATACTTTATTTGGTTGATCAACAATAAAGTTTTGATCTAGTATATTGGGAGCTACAGCTCTATTATCTGTTTGTTGTTTTTTAATTTTAAACTTTCTTTTCAGTATAGCCCTGATGTCATTTTTCTGCATAATACTTTGCACCGTTTTCAAATTGCAACTTTTACCCAAAGCCTTCAATTCAGCATGAATTTTAGGAGCTCCATATCTACATTTAGAAACTTGATATATTTTTTGAATAGCTGCGAGTAGCTCTTTATTTGCTGATTCTCTACTGCTTATTTTTCTTGTGGTCCACTTATAGTAGCCACTAGCAGAAAATCCTACATAATTCCTGTACTTTATAGCAGTTACTATATAAAAAAATATTTTACTCTTTTTGACTGGCCAGGGCTTTTTTTTAAATGTCTCTTTCCCTTGTTACTCTTGCTTTGTAAATCAAACCTCTCTTTGTCATAAGGTGCTACATCTGGAAATGCATTTGCCGCTGACTTTTTTTCGTTATATTTCTTCATCCATTTTCCTAATACACTATCCCTTATTCCTAGATCTCTTGCTACTTTTGCAACTGGTTGACCTACCTTTCTTTGTTCATTTGCCAGCTTAACAGCTTCCAATTTGAATTCTGCCGTATATTCTCTTACCATTTCTAATCCTCCAAAATTTTATTTTACCCGAAAAAACTCCTTTCTTTCTCTCCACTTTTTCTGGGTAAGGTCAATATACCAGTGCCGAAAATAGTTGACAAAGATTGTGTATACTTATTACAATTATTTGGGTACCAGAAGTTTTTACGGCAACAAAGTATGCACTAACTATAAGTAAGGAAGACTTTAAGCAGGCAATAAAAAAAATGAAGTAACGTTTAAAAGAGATTAAAGGAGAGAAGAAAAAGGTAAAAGGGAATACGGCAGAAAATGAATCTTATTACAAATAGCATAAAGGGCTTTTATTCTAGTGTTAAATCGGACCTAGATTGGCAAGCCAAACGTAGTCTTATTAGGACATTAGTAAAAGAAGTCAACATTGATCTTGATAAAGTAGATGTAGTATTTAAGATCAAAGAACTTGAAAACCCCGCCCAGAATGGACAAAATCAAAAGATGGTACATTGTCTAAGGGGTCTGGGCACTGGGATGACATCTTTTTTCTTGGTACAAATTACTCTTATGTCTCAATATTTGTACAGTTGTGTTATCGGCCATTTGATGTTTACAACGCAGGAAGTTCATACGGTTGTAAGTCAAGCGGTAGGATGACAAGATTTTGCAAGGGTATTTTTTTTATAGGAGATTAATATGGAAATTTTTCTTGATAGCGTTGATTTAAATGAAATTAAAGAACTAAAGGAGTTCATTGACGGCATAACAACTAATCCTTCTTTAATAGCAAAGTCCGGGCGTAAAGATAAATACGAGGATTTAGTGCGTGAAATATGCTCTATTATAAAAGGGCCTGTTAGTGTTGAAGTTGTTGCAGATAGCCATGAAGAGATGATCACAGAAGGTCTGAATTTAGCAAAAATTGCTGATAATGTTGTGATCAAATTACCTCTTATACATGAAGGATTAATTTCTTGTAAAAAGTTATGGACAGAGCATAAAATACCTGTTAACATCACATTATGTTTTTCTCCTGGACAAGCACTTCTTGCCGCTAAGGTCGGTGCTTGTTTTATTTCCCCCTTTGTTGGTCGCCTTGATGATATAAGCTATGATGGCTTATCGCTAATAGAAGATATATGTACTATATATTCTAATTACGGTTTTGATACTAAAGTTCTTGTTGCATCAGTGAGAAGCCCAGCGCATGTAATAGAAGCTGCAAGGCTTGGTGCTGATTCAATTACTGTGCCAGCAAAAGTACTTAGACAATTAATTAATCACCCACTTACTGACCAAGGGCTAGCAATATTTGAAAAAGACTGGGGTGTAAAATAATAAACGGTTACAAATGAACATAAAAATTGGCGTATCCGTTCAGGCAATGGCGTCAACTTAAGAGCCTTCATTAGCAAACTCTCCTAAAGACATGATGGCGTTTGCTACCTTATTGCGGCTGCCCTGGTCGAATTTTAACTTTATAGCTAACCCAAGAAAGGTTTCCCTACATCATACCGCCGAGGCGCTAACGAGTAGCGGAATGACGAATTTGTTGTTTTTCAAATTGTAGGTAAACCTAAAGCTATAGAAAAAAAGAAGAACCAGTTTCTTAGGTTTTCATTGACATAATCCACTTCATATGCCATAATAAAATTTTATATCTTGGAGAAAAAAATGCAGGGGTTAGGTCAAATACTAATAGCAGTCAATTGTAGCCAAAACCTGAACAAGGATAATATAGCCGATAAAATAAAAGCTGAAATAGAGGCTAAGTCCAATGAAAGAAATTTAGGAACTATAGAAAAATTTCTTAAACGGTGGGAAAAAAATAATTTTGATCTAAAGAAATTTCCATGTGGTGATTTACTACAATTCGCAGCTAAATTTAATTGTGCAAAATTAGCAGAGCATTTGGTGGCAAATGGTTTTGATATTAATGACGGCTTTCCTTTGCATTGTGCTGCTCAGCACGGACATACACAAGTAGCGGAAATCTTACTTGCAGAAAAAGCAGACGTTAGCATGCAGGACCGAAAGGGATTCACTCCCTTAGATTATGCTGTTCACCTTGGGAATAAGATAGAAATGGTAAGGCTTCTGTTAAGGGCAGGAGCTACTAATGTACAAAATGGATGTGGATTTACTCCTTTGCATCATACTGCTGAGTGTGGATATGTACAAATGGTGGAAATCCTACTAAAAGAAGGAAGGACAGATGTTAATGCGCAAGATAAAAAAGGAAGAACTCCTTTGCATTATGCTGCCAGACATGGGCACACACAAGTAGTAGAAGTTTTGCTAGAAAAAGGAGCAGATGTTAATCTACAAGGCAAAGATGGAAAAACTCCTTTGCATTATACTGCTGAGAACGGGTATACACAAATAGCAGAGGCTCTATTAAAAGGAGGGGCAGGTGTTGATGTACAAGATAAAGACGGAAGGACTCCTTTATATTATGCTGTTTATTACACTCATGGTGAATATCCAAGACTAAATTATCAACATCCAAAAGTAGCAAAACTTCTACTAAATTATGGTGCAGATCCATCATTTATTCATAGACCTAAAGCTATAACAGCAGGAATTACTGTTGGTGTTATATCTGCTGTTGTAGTTCCACTAGTACTTGCCTATGCCACTGCATTACCTGCACTAGCAATAATTGGAATTACTGTAGCATCTGCACTGATAGTTGGTAGTATTACCTATGGAGTTACATATAAGTCATCAGAGTATTCATTAAACAGTAAGCTAAGTGAGGTTAGCTGCAGTAATGTTGATGGAAATAAACAAACTGTACAACCATAATTATTAATTCACCACAGTAACCGCGCCGTGGCAGTGTTTGTACTTCTTTCCAGAATTACAAGGGCACTTGTCGTTTCTTGAGACTTTGGGAAGTCTGCTATTTCTAGCAGAATGTAACCTATTGCCTATCTCTTGGTTATCTGCCAACTTAAAGTGCGCTAGGCGGTGAATGGTGAGTTCCTTCCATTTTTCAAGCATTGACTCAAACATCAAGAAAGCTTCGCGTTTAAATTCATTCAGTGGATCTTTCTGCCCCATGGCACGTAGGCTTATGCTTTGTCTTAGGCTCTCTAGAACTGAAAGGTGTTCCCTCCATAAATGATCAAGTGTCATTATCATCATTTGCTTCACGATCGTATTCCACAAATCTGTAGTGTGCTGACTGTTGAAATATTTTTCTTTCTCAGTAAAAAATTCTTGTATCTTATCATTTATATAATCCAAAGCTTCTTGTTTGTTTAAAAACTTTGCTAAATCTTCTTTATCAAGCGTTATTCCATACCTTGTATGGAATTCTTTGACTATATCTTCAATATAATCCTCATAATAGCCACTTTGGACTATACCTTCTATTACGCTCTCATTTACTTCGCTATATACTTCAAGTAAATCATTAATTTCGTTGCCTAAGATATTGTTTCTCTGCTTAAAAATAACTTTACGTTGGTTATTGATTACGTCATCAAACTTAAGTAGAGATTTCCGCACGTCATAGTTTCTAGCTTCAACTTTCTTTTGCGCTTTCTCAAGTGCCTTATTGATCCATGGATGATGAATAGCTTCGTTATTCTTTAACCCTACTTTTTGTAAAAAGCTTCTCATTCTATCAGAACCAAATATTCTCATTAGGTCATCTTCGAGCGATAAAAAGAACTTAGAAAGTCCAGGATCACCCTGACGGCCAGAACGGCCACGTAATTGATCATCTATTCTCCTGCTTTCATGTCTTTCGGTTCCAACCACACATAAACCACCAGCTTTTATAGCAATTTCCTTATCTTTTTTTACTCTTTCAACTATTTCTTGATATTTTTTTTCTCTTTCATCAGCATTTTTTATCTTCTTTAGCTCCACCTTTGCGATCATTTCAGCATTTCCACCAAGCTGAATATCAGTTCCACGTCCTGCCATGTTAGTTGCTATAGTGACACTACCTGGCACCCCAGCTTGCGCTATTATGTACGCCTCTTGTTCATGATAACGAGCATTCAATACTGAATGCTTAAGAGAATGGCTTTGCAAAAGCGCAGAAAGCTTCTCAGAGTTTTCGATGCTCACCGTGCCAACAAGGACCGGTTGAAGGCGTTTGTGGCATTCTTCTATAAACTTCAATACAGCATTAAATTTTTCCTTTTCTGTACCGTAAATTTCATCATCAATATCAACTCTTTTTACAGATACATTGGTTGGAATTTTTACTACATTTAATCTGTATATATCACGAAACTCTTCTGCCTCTGTTGCTGCTGTTCCAGTCATTCCGGAAAGTTTATTGTACATACGAAAGTAATTCTGAAATGTGACCGATGCTAAAGTTTGGTTTTCATGCTGAATTTCAAGATTCTCCTTCGCTTCAAGTGCCTGATGAAGACCATCGGAATATCTCCTGCCCTCCATCATACGCCCAGTAAATTCATCAATAATCACTACCTTTCCATCTTTCACTATATAATCTTTATCAGCAGTGAACAGCTTATGTGCACGTAATGCTTGGTCCATATAATGAGTCATTATCATGCTGTCAGTATCATAGAGCGAGGAATTTTCAGGAATGAGATTGTATGATCTTAGTAGTTCCTCCACTCGTGAAATACCATCTTCAGTCAAGAATACCGTTCTACCTTTTTCATCTACTTCATAATCAGAGTCAACTAATTTGGTTACTATTTTATTGATATGCTTATATATCTGATTGTTTTCCTCAACCGGGCCAGAAATAATAAGCGGAGTGCGAGCTTCATCAATGAGTATTGAGTCCACTTCATCAACTATTCCGTAGTGAAAGCCTCTCTGAACCATGTCTTCTTGAGAAAATTTCATATTGTCTCGCAGGTAATCAAAGGCAAGCTCGTTATTTGTGGAATACACGATATCTGCACTGTAAGCCTCTTTCCTCTCTTCGTCTGTCAAGTTATTCGTAATAAACGCAACAGAAACCCCAAGAGAATTATATAATTTGCTCATCCACTCTGTGTCTCGTTTTGCAAGGTAGTCATTAACAGTTACGACGTGTACGCCTTTCCCTTCTAAGGAATTTAGATATGCTGCTAAAGTTGCAACGAGTGTCTTTCCCTCTCCTGTTTTCATTTCTGATATCATACCATTGTGGAGCACCATTCCACCAATCAGTTGAACATCAAAGTGCCTCATGTTAAGAAACCTTCGAGAGGCTTCACGCACAACTGCAAATGCAGGTACGAGAAGATCATTTAACGTTTTCCCATTTTTCAATTCTTGTTTGAATTCTTCAGTTTTACCAGCAAGCTCCTCATCAGATAAACTCTGCATTTCTGTTTCTAATGCATTTATTTGCTGAACAATTTTCCTAAAGGATTTTATTATCTTCTTGTTTGTGGAACCAAATATCTTTCTTATAAAAAAGAATGACAACGTAAAAATGAAAAATATAAGAATGGCTGTCAAAATTAGCGGAGAATCTAGCATAAACTTAAGTAACGTCTTATTTAATATGAGATTATATTACTAAATGCAGCCTACAGCAATTACATATTAGATTCGGGGAATCCTTATTCATATACTAAGGTAATAAACAAAGGAACACTTCCAACCCTGTTCTTGCAGGCACTGTTATTGAAATATTAAAGAATCTGTTGCATTATCTTAGGCACTTGGTGACTTTAATTTTTTATAGAAAGAAGTTATTCGTAGGTTTAGTAGGGTATGAATGTAGAAAATAAACAGTCTGAAATATAGTATTTTCTAAAATGAATGATAAATTTCCATTATGGTATTACCAACCAAAAGTTGTAAGTCTGTATATTTATGCATTAAAGGTCTGAGGCGGCTTTTGATGGTATTCCAACAATGCTCTATAGGGTTCAAATCTGGTGAATATGTTGGTAGATAGAGCAAACGGCATCTAGCATTATCTATTAACTCCTTTGTTTTGGGAGTTTTATGGAATGTGGCATTGTCCATAACTATTGTAGTACCATGTGGCAATTTAGGTAATAACATCTTCTCTAACCATGTATTGAATACCTCTTTGTCACACCCACCTTTGAAAGTCATTGGTGCAATAAATCTCTTTCCAATCCACCCGCCTATTATACTGATTCTCTCTCGTTTTCTTCCTGGAATATCTGCATAAATTTTCTTTCCTATTGGAGCACGTCCATACTCTCGGTATAACCTATTATCAACTCCTGCTTCATCTATATATAAGATGCTGGAATGGTCTATTTTTGAGATTTTATCGGTAAATCGCTGCCTATCTTCTTGATTGCGCTCTTGATATAGTGTAACTTTTTTTTAAAGTAATTCTTAGCTGTTTCAGCCTATACCAAATTGAATTTATTCCAAATCCAAGATTTTGTTTCATCTCTGCCAGCGTATGATCTGGATTCTTTTTAACATATTCTTCGAGTATTTTTGGGTCTATTTTTCGAATAAAGCTGCCGTTTTTCGATGGCCTTAGGCTTTCACCAGCGGCTTTCTTTCTTAACCAGCGGTACAGAGTTGCTATTCCTATCTCCAAAAGCTCTGCCACCTCAACCTTTGACTTCCCTTTTTCTATCATCGATACTGCCCTTTCCCTTAAATCCACACTATACGCCATTATAACTCAAATAGCTTATTATACCTTTATCATTTACTTTGGGAAGTACTATATGAGGTTGTCCGGAAATAAGTAAAAGGCTATAATATCTGAAATTTTAGTACGGGGTAAAGATGAGAAAAAAGTATCCAACAGATCTAAGCGAAAGGGAATGGGCAAGAATAGAAAAACACTTCAGAGTATCATACAAGAAAGGAGGAAGGCCGCCAAAGTATAGCAAAAGAGAAATATTAGAAGCAATTTTCTATGTATTGCGTACAGGGTGTCAATGGCGGTATTTACCAAATGATTTTCCGCTATGGAAGACTGTGTATGAGCAGTTCAGGCAATGGAAGAAGCAGGGAATTTTTGAGAAAATGAATTATGAAATTACAAAATATAGTAGAAGAAAAATAGGAAGGAATGAGCAGCCGAGTGCCTGTATAGTAGATAGTCAATCTGTAAAGACTACAGAAAAGGGAGGATCAAAGGCTATGATGGAAGTAAAAAAGTAAAGGGTAGAAAAAGGCATATAATTACAGACACTCAGGGTTTTATACTAGGTTGTTACGTAGGCGCTGCTAACGAAAATGATAGAGATGGTATTAAAATAGCATTAAACAATATGAGAACAAAATATACTAAAGTTAAAAAAATGTGGGCTGACATGGGATACCAAGGAAGAAATTTAAAGAATCACATAAAGGAAGAATATGACATAGATATTGAAATTGTTAAAAGGCCTCCATGTAGATTTTGGGTGCACAAAGATACGCCACCTGAGCTACTACCAACAAGAGAACAAGGGTTTAAAGTACAGCCAAGAAGATGGGTTGTAGAAAGGACTTTTGCTTGGGTTAATAGGAATAGAAGGCTATCGAAGGAGTATGATTTACTCACAACATCCACTGAGAATTTCATATACCTAGCTATGAGTAGGGTTATGTTAAAGAGGGAATATGCTTGAATTTACTAGTTTCCGGACAACCTCTAAAGGAAAGCATGAAGCGATAATAGAAGAAGAAAAATGGCAAAAAGCGCAGGAATTGATAAAGGATCAGCCGTATAGAAAAGCAAAATATGAAGAGGCGCTACTAAAGGGAATAATAAAGTGCAAGAGCTGTGATGTAAATATGACACTGACATACTCAAAAAAGGAGAATAAAAGGTACCGATATTATGTATGCAACAATCACCTAAGGGGAAAAGATTGTGAATCAGAAAACCGAAATGTAATAGCCGGAGAAGTAGAAAAAGAAGTAATGATGAAGACAGAGCAGCTATATGAAAATTGGAAAGAAAAGACCGAAGAAAAATGGGAAAATTTAAGTTTTGGAAAGCAGAAAGAAGTGGTGAGAAAGTTAATAAAGAGAGTAATGGTAAAAGAAGATGGAATAGAGGTGAGTTCAGAGGATAAGGTGGAATTTATACCAATGTGGCTAAAAAAGAAAGGAAACAAATGCACAGTAGTAGAACCAGAAGGAAAAACAAATAATGCGCTACTGAAAGCAGTGGTAAGGGCTCATCTGTGGAAACGTCAACTGGAGGAAGGAAAATATAGGAGTATGAAAGAGCTGAGCATTAAAATTAATATAGGTACAAGACGCATACAACAAATTTTAAGATTAAATTATTTAGCACCAAAAATAAAGGAAGACATAGTAAATGGGAGACAGCCAAGGGGTTTGAAGTTAGCTGATTTAAGGGAAATACCGATGCTATGGGGTGAGCAGTTGGAAAAGTTCTACGGATTAGTGTCTTAATTACACCGTTTAACAAAAGGGGGAAACTATGAAAACGCCAAAGCTATTAAAAGGTATTGCTAAAAAATTTAAAAATAGGAAGGGAAGCACGATAGCCACCACTGCAAAAGGAGCTGCTATAGAGGAATCAAGGACTTCTAATAATATGCCAGCAGATGTTGAAGAAGTGAAAGTTGAGGTGAAAGAGCAAACCAATGTTGATAAAGCTACAGAGACCGACACTCAATTATGTAATGAAAATAGTGAGATAGAACAACCAATATTTGAAAGCAGCGAAAGAGCTCAAAACTCCTCAATAGAAACTACTGTAGAGCCAACTTCCGTTAATAGAGAAACTGATAAGCAAGAGCCAAATGCCCCTGAAGGAACATCTTCCGCTGAACCATGTTTTGATGCTACAGACGAAAAAGACAAACCGTTAACGCAACAAAGGCAAGCAATCCTAGCTAGTGTTGTTGGTGCAGTGTTATTAGTGGGTAGCGTTGTATTTTATACATTGAGAATCGATGTTACAGTAGCAGTGGTTGTGGGAATAGTTGGACTAGCATGTATAGGCCTTGCGCTGTATAATATCATAAATCTCAACACCAAGCTCGAGAAAGTAGAGGAACAATCCATTACTGCTCATCCTCCTTTGAATCCAACATAAAAGGCTACATCTAAAAAACCATAAACGTCAGGAAAGTTCTTAAATAAGACAACTTTTTTAGAATAATCTCTAAATTATTAACTCAATACTTATTTCCCTACTACTTCTCCTTACCTTGAGTGTATAGTTTATTGAATACCTCCAAGAATCTTACTTTGAAAATACATCAATTTTTTTTACCCCTCCAAGACCTTTTTTTTGTTTAATAATTTTAGTTGACTTTATGAACACACTACTATTTCTTTCGAAACTTCCATCTTTTGCAGCTGGTCTAAACTATCAATTGGCCTCATAAGAGTAGACGGAGCATCTGATTCTTTTACTACACAATCTAATTGCTTAATAGTTTTACTTGACTCTATAGATACATTTCTTTCAAAATTTCCATCTTTTACAGCTTGTAGAACACTTTTTCCTCCTAAAAGGCAACTTTCCCCTAAACTTGATCGACCTTTTAACTTGTCAAACTTCTCCTGGCTCTCTCCATCAAGCTTTACTTCTATTATATTACTATCTTTATCACTAGAACATAGATGAACACTAATCTTTCCTACTTGAGTAGTAAAAGACATTTCAACGCTACCTCCTAAGACATCTGTATAATTTCTTTTTCCTCCTACATTTTCAACTCTTACTATACTCTCTCCAATATGAAATATATGATGTCTAAAACTTAAATCTTTCACTTTTGGATTATTTATAACTTTTGCAACCTCAACAGTGCTATCTTGCGAATATTTTACATAAAAATATCCATTATCCATTTCTGCGTGTAAAGCTTTGCCTTTGGCACTACTGTTTATAATACCTTCATATGCTACGCTTTTTAGCTTGTTATCGATTTCTTCACGTTCTGCAAAAATCTCATAACTGAACCCATAAGTTGCATACAATAACCTATCATCATAAAAGGAACTGTATTTTACTCTTCCGCCTTTTAATAGTAAATTATTCATGATATTGCGTATAACACCTATATTTTCGTCATCTGACACACCCTCATAGGCAGGAATATCTCTTATTTCCTTAAAAATTAAACTTGTTATAGTATACTCATCATCGTTACATTTTGAATTGAGCCTTATCCCTTTTTGCAAATATTTATTTGTTATGCACTCTATACGTTCTAAAGCAGTGTTTGTAAAATTTTCATGCTTATCCCTATAACCTTGATCATTTTTTGCTACTACACCTTTTAACTCTTTACAAAATTCATCAATTAGGCTTTTCTCATTCTCAGTCAGTGGTAGATCTAGCTTAATTAAAGCAGAGTCTCTTGGATTAATAGGGTAATGACCATCGTTTTTCCAGTATAAATCACTATCATCAGTTTCATTTTGATACGACAATGTATGTTTTACACATGTGCCAGCAATCTTCCCAGTTTCATGTCTCTGATCAAGGTCATAACATTCCGGACGATTACTTATTCCTTGGAAAAACAAACTATAATCACCTGAATCGGCTACGTCATTTTCAGGAGTTGGTCCCTCATTGCTATTACGCTCAATTTTTGACCACCGCGGCCCAGCACTCAATTCCTCTCCCAGCTTTTGGTCACTGATAGGTTCTACAACATGTTCTATAGACTCTGTAACTTCACTCATACCCTCTCCCTAGCACAGACAGTTTATTATGTACGATATGTAACATGAGTCAAGCTAATTTAAACATAATTTTAATGTTTTTGAATAAAACTCCTGCGAGCGAGAGAGGCAACAGGATTACTTAAATCATCTTTTCTCTGCACCCGAATACTTAATTTCTCCGCTTCATCTGCTGTTTTTGAGTAAAGTGCTTTCAAGTTTTCTAAGAAATCTTCAATTGTTTGAAAAGTCACAAACCTTCCTTGTTTTTCTTGATTGTGATAAAGACATTCTAAATCTTTTGTCTCTCGTTCTATATTAGATAATGTTTCATTTATGAAGGTGATCAGCTCTTCATTTTTACTAGAATAAGCGGTCATTTTACCACAAAGAGTCTTGTTTTTTTGAACAAGTAAGTTAACTTCTTCGATTAATCCTTCTCTGTCATCTTCGATTTCTCGGATAATTTTTTCTTTTGAAGCTAAATCTTGCATTTGATTTTGCATTCTCCCTCTTAAATCTCTAACCTAAAGGAAAATGCGCCAAATATTCTTTCTTGTACTTTATTTGATTTAAATTATAATCTAGTGTTGCAAGGTAAGCATCTTTCTCTTCAATTTCCTGTTGCATAGTTTGGCATTTTTCTATAATAGAATCTCGTTGCTTTTTAAAATTTTCCATTTTCCCTTTCAACGTCTTAGTATTGTATTCACTAACCTTCCCTTCATCATCAAGAGCAGCTAACTGATTCTTTAATTCCCAGATTTCACTATCTTTATGACTTAACTCTTTGTTTTTTAACGTGCTTAATTTTTGTATTTCTTCTTCTTGGCTTTTTAATTCTATTTCTAATTTTTCTTTTCCTGTTGTTAATTCAGAAATGCTCTTGTATTTATCATCCAATTGTTGTTTTATATCAATTATCTCTTTATTTTTCTGCTGTAATTGATTCCTTAATTCTTCTGCTTGATTGTTTGCAGTTTCTTTAGCTTTTTCCTTCAGAATTAGTTCTTTTTCTAGCTCTTTTTTAGCAAATTTATTTTTCCTAGCCTCGATCTCCCCATTACTGCTAATTATTTTATATGAAAGTGCAACCGCTAAAAAAGATAGTATAGATAAAACCGTTACGATTGTAAGAGTTGAGTTCAAAAATTCAACTGAAGACAAAAGGCCAAAATAAGAGGCTGCAGAGAGTGCTGCGGATGCGAGCAATGTAAAAGTTGCAAAAGCACTAGCTATAAGATAAAGTGTGTTGGTTTGATTGCATAAATCCCTCATTATCTTTTCCCTACAGGTGAAATGATCGCCACATTATTATAAGCGTCTAAGGAAAGTAAGCTATAAAAAATTAACATAAATCTATACTCACTGTACATTTGCTATTTCAGTTTCAAGTGCTGCTATCTAAAGAGATAATTTTACTATCTTTTTTAGCTTGCAGAAGGTAACAGTTAATCGTTATACATGACCTGACCTGTTACCAAAACACAGTCATTCTAATTGGCTTAATAATTATGTCAAGCTAAGATTCGTGGTGGTCAATAAAAATTTGTATTGGAGTAGGTGGTGTGAATAGAAAAAATATGCGAAAGGCGAATCTTACACCATTATTTTTTGCGAACAGTGTACCTCGAAAATCTGGTGCTGTTGTTGAGTCTGATTCTAAACAGGTGAAGGATAAGGATGAGAACACGAATTTGGAACAGGAAAGTGGTGTACCTAATACCGGTAGTTTTGATGAATTATGTGATACGCCTAGTAGTACTCGTAGTTTTTGTATTTCGGCTGGCACACCCGATGAAGAGAAGATACTGGGGCTTGAGTGGGATAATTACTCTCTATACTTTACTGATGTAAATCAAGATCTAAAGTTGAGTCAGAAAAGTCAAGAAGAGATTGTAATAACTTTCTCCCAGATTAATGAGAGTACTGACTTGGGCATAGTGCAAGAGAAATCGACAACAGTAGAGAGTAAAAAAGATGCTACAATAAATCTACAGTTAGATGGACAAAACAAAAATAAAATTTTAGTAGCATCGGATGAGGAGGCAAAAGGTTACGATGAGAACAATAACAGTCCACTAGTTAGTAGTGAAACACTATTGTCAGAAGGTGAAAATGATACTTCTAGCAGTGTTCAAGAAGCAACGTTTGCTAGAGATAATCCTAAAGTAATGTTAAGTGAAGAAGATATAGAACTGAGTATCAGTAACAATTTTGATATTAATAACTTTAGTTTTCTCAACTATAACAAAGAAAGTGGTAATGATTCAGGCGCCGAATTCACTGATGGTGATGATTCAGGACGGGAAAAAGTTGATAATGAAGCTGAAATATTTCTAGGATCAAATGAAAATATATCAAGTCCTATTTTAAGTGAAGAAAGTTTTGTTACTGCTAAAAATGAAGGCGAAACATATAAAAGTCCTAATAATAGTATTTTTATACATTCAAATGGTACTCAGTTTGATGTAAGTGAAGATGGTATTTATACACACGATGATTCACAAGATGTTTCATTACGAAATGAACAGAATGTTAGCAAAGAAGGTTTAACAGGGACTTTAGTAAAGTTGGATGATGGAGAAAATAAAAATATTAAAATAACTGGCAAAAGTGCCCCAGGAGCATCGAAGCAAAGTGAAGGTGATAATGATCAATTACTAAATGGCAGTGAACCACTGATTTCAAGAAGTAGTACTCCAAACAATTCACCAAAAGATGTAAATAGAAAGAGCACATATAGTAAATTATCAAAAATCTGTAGAGATAAAAATGAAGGTGAAAAATCAGTCTATAAAACTTCAAGCTATAATCCATCGCAGAAGAATTCTAAAGGAAAGAAGGTCTTTTTGTGTCTTACAGTGTTGTCATGCACTGTTTTTTTTGTATCAATAACTTCTTCATTTTTAGGAAAGCCTCTTAGAGGTTGTCCGGAAATAAGTAAAAGGCTATAATATCTGAAATTTTAGTACGGGGTAAAGATGAGAAAAAAGTATCCAACAGATCTAAGCGAAAGGGAATGGGCAAGAATAGAAAAACACTTCAGAGTATCATACAAGAAAGGAGGAAGGCCGCCAAAGTATAGCAAAAGAGAAATATTAGAAGCAATTTTCTATGTATTGCGTACAGGGTGTCAATGGCGGTATTTACCAAATGATTTTCCGCTATGGAAGACTGTGTATGAGCAGTTCAGGCAATGGAAGAAGCAGGGAATTTTTGAGAAAATGAATTATGAAATTACAAAATATAGTAGAAGAAAAATAGGAAGGAATGAGCAGCCGAGTGCCTGTATAGTAGATAGTCAATCTGTAAAGACTACAGAAAAGGGAGGATCAAAGGCTATGATGGAAGTAAAAAAGTAAAGGGTAGAAAAAGGCATATAATTACAGACACTCAGGGTTTTATACTAGGTTGTTACGTAGGCGCTGCTAACGAAAATGATAGAGATGGTATTAAAATAGCATTAAACAATATGAGAACAAAATATACTAAAGTTAAAAAAATGTGGGCTGACATGGGATACCAAGGAAGAAATTTAAAGAATCACATAAAGGAAGAATATGACATAGATATTGAAATTGTTAAAAGGCCTCCATGTAGATTTTGGGTGCACAAAGATACGCCACCTGAGCTACTACCAACAAGAGAACAAGGGTTTAAAGTACAGCCAAGAAGATGGGTTGTAGAAAGGACTTTTGCTTGGGTTAATAGGAATAGAAGGCTATCGAAGGAGTATGATTTACTCACAACATCCACTGAGAATTTCATATACCTAGCTATGAGTAGGGTTATGTTAAAGAGGGAATATGCTTGAATTTACTAGTTTCCGGACAACCTCTCATACCAATTCTCATTATTAGGAGGACAAATAGGAGACATTGCAGAGTTGTTTAATTATGGAGTGGGTAAGAGAGGTAACAAATTTACACAAAGTGCGCTCAAGCAGGGTAATTGTATCGTATATTTTATTGCACAAAATGTTCTGTTTTATATATAACCAAAACCTCTCAACAGGATTGAGCTCAGGTGAGTATGGAGGTAGGTATATAATATCGATATTTTTAGGTACCTTTAAATTTTTTGACCTATGCCAACTAGCACAGTCCATAACGAGAAAAGTCTCTCGTATTCCTAGATATTGCGACATCTGCTCAAGAAATATATTCATGCAATCAGTGTTGACATTTGAGCTAGAACTCTCTCCATTTCTAGGATTAACCGCACTATAGAGATAGAAATTTTGCCTACCTAATTTTATTTTAACCTGTGTCCTAATGCCTTTTTTAAACCACCCATGTCCAATTTTTGAATGTGTGCCAAACCGAGACTCATCAAAGAAAAATAGCTCTTTTTCTGGATATTTGCCAATAGTTTCGTTGAGATTTTTTTTTAAACTCCTCTTGTTTGCTTTTATCTTGACCATTATGAACTGGTCTTGGAGTAATATATGAGAATTTCATTCTTTGCATATTACGGTGTACTGTGGACTTACTGATATCCAAACCAAATCTTTCCTGGATTTTTATTCTCATTTCTTTAATGGTGATATTAGGATTTTCTTGTATCCATGCTTCAACTTGTTCACGTTGACTTTGATTCAATCTAGTTTTTCTACGACGTTGAGGGGGAGCAAACAATTTTTCCTCTCTGTTAAATTTTAGGTGCTTTATCCACGCAGTCAGTGCAGTTCTTGAAATGCAACATATCTTTGCTACCGCTGTTATGCTGTGCTTTTTTGCTGCAATTACAGCATTTAGTTTTTTTGTAACGTATGCGTTGTTTCTTACTTTCTTCAGCATTGCTTTTGCCGATTCCACTACTTTTTCATCCAATAATTTTGATCTTAATGCCATTTATACCTCGCTATTACACTTAGTTTAGTATGGCTTTTTTTCCATTATTGTCTATCTGTTTGTTGTGCAGTGAGAATTGGTATTATGATTTAAGAAAAAAAGCAATGGAAGCGCTAGACGAAGGAGAAAGCAGAGAAACAGTGGCAGCAAGATTTAAGATTGGACGAACTACTTTATGGGAGTGGCAGCAAAGAAGAAAAGAAACAGGAGACTTTCAATCAAAAAAACTTGGAAATGGGGGTTACAATCACAAAATTACCGACTGGGATACCTTTGCCAAATTTGCCAGAGAACACGGAGGAAAGACTCTATCGGAAATGGCTAAACTTTGGAACAACGTTAGTATCCAAACGATCTATCGAGCCCTTAAAAAAATTGGATTTACGCGCAAAAAAAGACATATGGATACAAGGAAAGAAACGAAGAAAAACGTGCTGAATTTTTGAAAATTATAGCGACAAAAGAACCTAAAAACTTAGTGTATATAGATGAGTCTGGCATTGATAACACCGAAGACTACCCCTACGGATATTGCCAGAAAGGACAGCGGTTTTATGCCTTAAAATCTGGAAAGAAAACTCAACGAATCAGTATGGTTGCAGCCTTAAGTGGAAGAAAGATAGTTGTTCCGTTAACCTTTGAAGGCCACTGTAATATGGATGTTTTTAATGGATGGGTTGAGCAATTTTTGACACCGATCTTGGAACCTGGACAGACTGTCATTCTTGACAATGCTACTTTTCATAAGTCTGATAAGATTATCGAGCTTGCTAAAGGGGTTGGTGCAGAAATTTTGTATCTGCCGCCTTATTCTCCAGATTTCAACAAAATTGAGCATCATTGGTTTGCTATAAAAAACAGAGCCAGGAAAAACATTCCTCTATTCGAATCCTTTCGTCGTGCTGTTGATTCTGCCTTCCTATGACCTGTTCGGACTATTATGAGAAATGCTATACTACATAAGGCCTAATTTCCGGAAGATCAACTTTTTGGTGAACATAAGGTTTTTCGCATATTACAAGCTCTCCTCCGCATTCGCAAATATTAGGCAACTCTATTTTTACTACTTTATCCGCTTCCATTGTAGCATGAAAATTTCCTTTATGCCCAACCTGATCGCCAACATTCCTTTCGCTTTTTGGCTTATCCTTTTTTGTTTTGTACAATTCTTTAGAGCTCGGTAGAGATGAATTTTTCGAGTTTAAACCAAGCCTTTCCTTTAATTCAGCGTTCTCTATCTTTAAAGCTTTATTTTCTGCTTTTAAGTTTTCTATCTCTGCTTTCAGTTTTTCTATTTTTTGCTGTAAATTTTTGCAAAGTTCTAAAAGGTTTACCACATTACCTCACTTTTGCTCTATGATTATCTTTTTAGATCACTTTGTCTACCTTATTCTACCACTCCGCTGAACGGATACCTTGGGTTAGCTATAGCTAACACCACAATTGTACTAACATTGTGATTTGAGAACAACCTTCACCAGAAAGGGTGTCATTCCAGTGTTAAGCACTGGAATGACGAGAGGTAACGCAAGAAGTTTACTCTTAATAAAAACCTGATGATGAATCATTATTACCAAATTTCGGCCTATTTCTGTTGCTGAAACCAGAACGAGGACGAGGAGGCCTCTTATGGTGACTTCCTCCAGGTTTTCTACTAAATGAATTATTGTAATAATTATCCCTGTCATTTGGACCATCTTTCCTTTCCTCGTTGTAAAGCTCACCTTCAAAAAACTCTCCCGTCTCTTGGTCAACCCGACGTCTTGACAACTTTGGACACCCACCTTTTTCGAAGTCAATTACTAGTGCTTTGAAAGTATCATCTTGTTTAAGTACGCTCTCTATAGAATCTATATGTTCATTAGCTACTTCACTTATGTGCATTTTTCCTTTTCTGCCATTAAGAAATTCAAGCTCTACAATAGACTTCTCTATTCTTACAACCTTGACATCAACTATAGAACCTTGTTCTAGTTCTGTTATTGAATCAATCATCATACTCTTTGCAATTTCAGCTTCAGTGCCACTCGTAGCAAAAACAGAAACTTTACCATCATCTCCTATTTCAATTTTTGCATTACTTCTTTCACACACACTGCGTATATTTTTCCCCTTAGAACCTATAGCAGCAGAAATTTTGTCTTTATCTATGTAAAATGATAACATCCTTGGTGCATGGTCTTTGACATCATCACTGTGTTCTGAAATCACTGCATTCATTTTTTCTAAAATATGTAATCTTCCAGCTTTTGCCTGTTCTAAAGATTTTTCAACAATTTCAAAGCTTATACCAGAAATTTTCATGTCCATTTGTAGCGCCGTAACCCCTTCACTAGTTCCTGCTACTTTAAAGTCCATATCACCAAGATAATCTTCATCACCAAGTATATCGGAAAGTATTACATACTCGTCTTTATCTTTGATGAGACCCATAGCAATTCCAGCAACAGGGGCCTTTATTGGCACACCCGTATCCATTAAAGCAAGAGAAGTCCCACAAACTGTTGCCATAGAAGAAGAACCATCAGACTCCAAAATTTCGGACACTACTCTTATTGTATAAGGAAATTCAGACTTATCGGGTAAAACAGGATGAATTGCTTTCCAAGCAAGTTTGCCATGACCGATTTCTCTTCTTCCTGGTGCACGCGCAGCAGAAGTTTCTCCAACAGCAAATGAGGGAAAGTTATAATGCAACATGAAATGCTCACGTCTATCCCCTTCAATATCATCCACAATTTGCTCATCTTGAGTGGTGCCAAGAGCAGTAACAACCAGTGCCTGAGTATTGCCTCTTGTAAATAGTGCAGAACCGTGAGTTTTGGACAGAATATCAACTTCAACTTCTATCTGACGTATCTCATCATGCTTACGACTGTCTATCCTTACACTTTTCTTCCTAATTATTTCACGTACTAAAGATCTTTCAAAGTTTTTTACTGCATACGTAATTAACTTTTCGTCTTTTCCAGTTTCTTTAAGAGTATTCAATATATTCTCTCTGATCGCTTCTAGAGCTTGAACTCGCTCTTGTTTTACTGTTTGCGAATATGCTTTTTCAAAATCTTTACCGTATTTTTCGAGCTCTTGTGTTATATCTGATGCATCAATAGGGGCAAAGCTCTCAGGTTTATTGCCAATTGTATCAGCAAACTCTTTTATGAGCTTAATGACAGGCTTAAGGTGTTCATGGCCAAATTTTATTGCATTAAAAACATTTTCTTCAGAGAGCTCTTTCACTTCTGATTCAACCATTAAAATTGAATTTTCATCACCAGACAAAAACAGATCCAAGCTGCTTGCTTTCATCTCTTGAACAGAAGGGTTGAGTATATAGTTATTATTTTCATCACAACCAACCATCACTCCAGCTATAGTAAAGTGAAAGGGAACACCAGAAATTGCAAGAGCTGCAACAGCACCAATCAATGCTGGCACTTCAGGAGGATTGACTGTATCATAAGTTAATAGATTGCACACCACACTAATTTCATCATGAAATCCTTCTGGGAATAGTGGTCTTATACTTCTATCTATTACTCTTGAGATTAAAGTTTCTCTATCAGATGGCTTGCCTTCTCTTTTAAAAAACCCGCCAGGGATCTTACCCATGGCATAGCTTTTTGCGATAAACTGCACATTTAAAGGTAGGAAATCAACGCTTTCTTCCTTCTTTTTACGTACAACAGTTACTAAAACAGAAGTATCACCGTAATTTACAACTACTGAACCATGAGCTTGGCGTGCTATTTTTCCTGTTTCTAAAGATAAGGCACGACCACCCCACTCTATAGATTTTTTTATAATTTTAAACATATTAAATTCCTCGATTATTTTCTAATGCCTAACTTCTCTATTAATTCCTGATAGGCTTCATTACCAAATTTACGCTTTATATAATTTAAGTGCTTGCGTCTTCTACCTATCAATATAAGTAAACCACGCTTAGAGTGATGGTCATGCTTGTGCACTTTAAAATGCTCAGTTAAGTTACTGATCCTCTCGGTCAAAATTGCACATTGTACAAAAGATGAGCCTGTATCATCTTCTTTAATTGCGTATATATTTATCAAACTCTTTTTCTTTTCGGATGTTATCGACATCTAAACCTCATTTTAAATATTAAAAACACGAATAGGTTTCACACAACCATAAATAAAACTGCAGATTGCAATAGGTACACTACCCACCACCGTACAACAAATATCATGATTCTTTAAATTACGCAAGTTATTTAATACAACTTCCTGACCTTTTCTGATTTTCCCCGCATCTTCTAGGGAAATTTCAACTTTGAACATCGATTTTAAAGCCGATTCAATGGGGATGACGAAACTTTTTGTATTACTCCCTGTCACTCCATCATCTTCTGTCATCCCACCCCCCTCTGTCATCCAAGTAGCTGACACTGGGATGGCTTTGTTGCATCGCTCTTCGGATAGTAGGTAACGCACAATAAATTTATGAAGCTATCTCAAATTTAGCCATACCAATATCAGTGAACTTATTGAGCAAATAGCATTTAACAAGTAGTTCCTTCTCTCTATTTGTCTCAGATTTATTCCTAAAACTAAACCCGAATGTTTGTTTCAGTCGCGAGAAAAAACCTTCTATATAAGATCTTTTTCCATAACTCATCTCTTTTTTCCACTTCTTTATACCATCTTCATCATATGACTTTATGAGCTTGACTGCAGAATTTCTCTCAGCCATATAGTCTAACTTTGGATGCTCTGCTGCGTTGTTTTTCGGAGGAATTTTCGTTTTTATACCATATTGATTACACAGCTTATAGAGCTTTTCTCTGTCATATGCCCTATCTGCATATAGTACTTTTATGACATACTGAAAATCGACTTCTTTTAGCAAATCACAAGCTCCATAGTGATCAGCCGTTACTGTATTTTACAGCTATGGCTTTTTTGCTGTTTGTATTCAACATTACATGCAATTTTCTTGTCTGTTCATAGCTGCGATACTTTCTATCTTCGCTATTTTCTTTGCTATGACCAGGAGTGTTGTTGTATATACTAATTCCTGTACTGTCTATAGCAATTTCGATATCTTCCATATTATTTTCTGCAATCATTGATCTTAATATTGAGTTTCTTAAACCTTCTTGATGATTGTGAATAGCTGATAACTTGCAAATTTTTCCCAATTTGCTCAAGGTATCCTGCTATAAACCCAACTGTTTGCCTCAGGCCTATTCTAAATAAACAAGTTATTATGTGCACCAAAATTACAACTTTATCGCTATAAATATTGTTGCCACCTGGTATTTTTGGACCATTCTCGTACCACTTTTCTATGGCTTCGTTGATATAATGAAAAATATTTCCTCTTTTTTCTAGAAATTTGTTATATTCGCTATGGTTACTGACCCTCATTTTTTGTGGCATATTTTTTCTTTCAAGGTTAAATGGCTATTTTATAATGAATTTTGTCAGTAGCCACCAGATTTTTTCAGTTGCTATGCAACAAAGCCATCCCAGTGTCAAGCACTGGGATGACATCACTTTTGCTTCAATATTCCCACATTAGCGGAGGTAAGCCCATTGCGAAAATCAGTATGTTAAGGCATGATTTTTAATAACCTCAACATCGCTAAATTCAAAAGTTTGGTTGCCTATAATTTGAAATTTCTCATTTCCCTTTCCTGCAACTAGCAGAATCATACCCTCGTTATAGGCAATATCTACGCCTTTCTCTATAGCTTCTCTCCTACCTCCTATCTCCAGTGCATCAGGGCAATGTAGCAAAATATCGTGGCGAATTTTTGCCGGATCTTCATCACGCGAATTATCATCTGTAATTATTACTTTATCTGCATACATTTGTGCTATTTTGCCCATTTCTGAACGTTTCGTCTGATCGCGATTTCCACCGCATCCAAAAACTAGAATTATTTTTTTGTTGATATGCCATTTTAAAGACAATAGGGCTTGTTTAAGCGCACTTGGAGTATGAGCGTAATCCACGAATGCAAAAGGTTTCACTTTTTCCATTCTTCCTGGTGGAGAAACGAGTTTTTCTACGCATATTTCTCTGTAATTTAATCCAGATATACCAATTGCACATAGCAGATTATATGCTTGAAATTTTCCTAAAACTGGGAAAAATGTATTGTAAATTTGGTTATCAATTTTTACTGTAAGATGTTGACCATTAGGGGTTGATGTTTGCTCTAATAAAGTAATATCAGAGCCTTTTTTTCCATAAGTCACAACTTTATTACTGCGTTTTTCAGCTATTTTAAGCAATGCGCCGTATTCATCTATATCCGCATTTAAAATCGCTGTTTTTCCTTCTGGTAATACTTCGTAAAATAACCTTTTTTTAGTTTCTAAATATCCACCAAGACTTTTATGGTAATCTAAATGATCTTGCGAGAAATTAGTAAAAGCTGCAGCACTCAACTTTAATCCATGGATTCTGTATTGATCAATCCCATGACTTGATGATTCCAACACTAAGTGTTCTACACTTATACCACGCAATGTTGCGTAAAGGTCTTCTGCACCTGGAGTGGTAAGACTGCTGCTATTACCTTTTCTACCATTATTGATGCATGTTCCAAGTGTTCCAATAGACGCAGCATTGTAGCCAGAGTTTTGCCAGATCTGGCGGCAAAATTCTACTACTGAAGTCTTGCCATTTGTGCCTGTTACAGCAGCAACATATTTTGGCTGTTTGAATTGATAAAACCTGCTGACTATTTCGCTGTATATTTCTTGAGGGTTTGGGTGGAAGATACAGATTCCAGCATCACGCGTTGGAATGATACCAAGGCTTGAAGCTTCTGTTATGCAATCACTTGCAATTATCGCTTTAGCTCCACAAGATAATATCTGATCTATGTAAATCCTATCCCTTTCTGACACACAAACAAAAAGATAACTTTCCTTGATTTTCTTGGGATTACATGTGACGCCTTTGATTTCAATATCAAAGTTAACATCAATGATACTATGCAGTAATTCTCTCAGTTTCACGTTCTACTTCGTCAGTTTTAATGTCCGAACATGGCAACCTTGCTAGTGCAGCATTTAAATCAGAGATTAAATCTTCAGGATCTTCCAGTCCACAAAATATTCGCACGAAACTTCCACCATAATCTGAATTCATTACAGATCTTGACATAGCTCTACGATCTATTGGTAATATCAAACTGTCGCACCCTCCCCAAGAAGCACCGATACCAAAAATTTTCATGTGATCAACCATGCAGCTTAGTTCTTCACATGAATATTCTCTACCCAATACTATACTGAATACGCCGCTTGCTCCTTTAAAGTAACTTTTCCATAATTCGTGTTGAGGATGGGAGGGAAGTGCTGGATACAAAACTTTTTTGATTTTTGAATGTTTTTCTAGCCATTTTGCCACTTCCATTGCTGTATTCTGGTGCCTTTTCATACGTGTGTGCAGTGTTCTTAGCCCCCTATGTGCAAGATAACAGTCGTGCGATTGAACGGTCACTCCATAGTTTTTATAGCTCTCATAAAGCAATTTAAAAATTTCACCTTCTGCAATAACAGCCCCCATCAATAAATCCGAGTGACCGGCTAGATACTTTGTTACCGCATATAGTGCAACATCAACTCCATAATCAAGCGGCTTAAATAACAAAGGAGTGGCCCATGAATTGTCACAAACGGTCACAATTTTATGTTCCTTAGCAACTTTTACTATATGCTCTATATTCGAAATCTCAAACGTTACAGAACCAGGAGTCTCGATCATTATCAATAAAGTATTACTCTGAATTAAATCAGTTATATCCTGTGTTGGATCATAAAAAGTTACTTCTGTTCCTCTTTTTGGTAGCTCATTTTCTGCAAACCTCCTAAGTCGGTAATAACTATTATCTTGAATTAAAACGTGCGAGCCTGCTTTAGTGAAAGTCAAAATAGCAAAAGTAAGTGCAAATAGTCCGGAAGGAAAAATAAGCGCTTGTCCACTCCCTTCAATTTCAGCCAGTGCATTTGAAAAATAATGAACAGTGGGAGTACCAACATTACTATAGCTGTAATCTCTTGCAACATCATCGTTGATTACATCGTATATACTTTCTCCATTTGCTGCATTTAAGTAGTCCTTGTAAGTAGGGAATAATATGGTAGAAGAATGATAAACTGGCGGGTTCATAGAACCTTTATAGTCCTTAAATTTTCTTCCTGCTTTAACTAATAAAGACTCTTCCTTCACATTTTTATTATTTATTTTTTAAATTGTACTCGTTTTGCGTATACAAGTGAAGAGAAATTGCATGTATTAGCTCTATCTCACTCTTTAATAATTCATAGATCAATTTATGCCTTTTGAGAGTGTTCATTCCGATAAAGCTGTCAGATATCAATATTAGCTTGATATGTGAAGGTAGTGTTGAAGATGAAGCAAAATAATGATCAGCATGCTTTGCTGATTCATCGATAATGTTGATATCAATTACATCTATCGAATCGCGTATCTTTTCTTCTATTGTTTTAATAATATCCATAATGGTTTCTTTAAGCAACAATATGCTCCTCTTGTCATCCCAGTATCAGCTACTTGGATGACAATCGCAATTACTTATTCTCTTCTTTATTATCTATGTCTTGATAATCAGAATCTACTACTTTTTCCTTTTTATCATTTGGATTTCCTTCTGATGAAAAGCCATTTTCAGCACTATTTTGTTGAGATGCTTGATACATAGCTTCTCCAAGTTTCATAGATAATTGAGAAAGATTAGTAACTTTCTGCTGTATTGAATCAGCGTCATCAATGTTATCAGATTTACTAACTTCTTTTAATTCGTTAACTGCATTTTCAATAGCAGATCTATCTTCTGGTGAAACTTTATCACCATACTCTGTCAGAGACTTTTCTGTAGAATGGACTAAGCTATCCGCTTGATTCTTCACTTCAATAAACTTTTTGCGCTTTTCATCTTCTTGCGCTTTTTCTTCAGCTTCTTTTACCATGCGATTTATTTCATCATCAGATAAACCACCTGAAGATTGAATGCGTATTTTTTGCTCTTTTCCAGTAGCTTTATCTTTTGCAGAAACGTGTGCTATTCCATTTGCATCTATATCAAATGTCACTTCAATTTGTGGCCTTCCGCGCGGAGCAGGAGGTATCCCTTCCAAACTAAACTGACCGAGTAGCTTATTATCAACTGCCAGTTTTCTTTCACCCTGATGCACCTTAATTGTAACAGCTGTTTGGTTATCTTCTGCAGTTGAAAACACCTGAGATTTTTTAGTAGGAATTGTAGTATTACGCTCAATAAGTGGAGTGAATACTCCTCCTAGAGTTTCAATACCAAGAGAAAGTGGGGTCACATCAAGTAGTAACACATCTCTTACATCACCTTGAATGATCCCCGCCTGTATTGCAGCTCCAATTGCTACAACTTCATCAGGGTTAACTCCTCTATGTGGATCTTTGCCAAAGAATTCTTTAACTTTCTCTATGACTTTTGGCATACGAGTCATGCCACCAACAAGAACCACTTCGCCAATTTGACTAGCAGACAAACCAGCATCCTCAAGAGCTTTTTTACAAGGAGCTATAGTTCTTTCGATTAAATCATTCACTAAGCTTTCAAGTTTTGCTCTCGTTAATTTCATATTTAAGTGTTTTGGACCACTTGCATCAGCTGTAATAAACGGTAGATTTATTTCCGTTTCCATTGCACTTGATAATTCAATTTTCGCTTTTTCAGCAGCTTCTTTGATTCTTTGCATAGCCATTGGATCATTTTTCAAATCAATGCCATTACTTTTCTTGAATTCATCTAGTAAATAACTCACTACTCCATTATCAAAGTCTTCACCTCCAAGATGGGTATCACCGTTTGTTGCTTTCACTTCGAAAACTCCATCACCTATTTCAAGTATTGAAACGTCAAATGTACCACCACCAAGGTCATATACTACTATTGTGTGCCCATGTTTCTTATCAAGACCATAAGCAAGTGCTGCAGCAGTCGGTTCATTTACTATTCTGAGTACATTTAATCCGGCAATTTTTCCTGCATCTTTTGTTGCTTGACGTTGAGAGTCGTTGAAGTATGCTGGCACTGTTATCACAGCATCTTTTACTTCCTCTCCAAGATAAGCTTCTGCTGCCTCTTTCATGTTTTGTAGTATAAATGCACCAATTTGACTAGGAGAATATTCTTTATTATCAGTTGTTTTAACCCATGCATCACCACTTTTTGCTGCAAATACTTTGTATGGTACACTTAGATTTTTCATCTCAGGATCACTATATTGACGGCCTATTAATCTCTTAGTAGCAAAAAAGGTATTACTTGCATTGGTGGTTGCTTGCCTTTTTGCTGGAGCACCAATCAACCTTTCTCCTGAAGAAGTCAATGCAACTATAGATGGAGTAGTTCTTGCCCCTTCTTTATTTTCTATTACCTTTGTATCCTTGCCCTGCATTATTGCAACACAAGAATTTGTTGTTCCGAGATCTATGCCTATTGCTCTTCCCATAATGAGTACCCCATTGTAAATATTATCTGATATAAGAATATATAAGTATAGGGCTCATTAATTACAAGCCCAATTTAGGTTTCTAATTAGTTATTAGAACTTAAAAGGCGCGAAAGCCACTTAGTCAGCCAAAAATTGCCTCGTAGTTTATTTGAATTATCAGCTTCTTCATTGCTGCTATCCCCAATTTGGTATCCAGAGTTCTGTAATGGCTTATAACCGTTTAAATTAACATCATCTCCTTGTTTTAAAACAAATGTATTTACATCTAAACTGTTATCAATACTAACGTTCAATGTAATATTAAACTCTTTTTCGATTGTAGAAACTGTATTGCGTTTGTTATTAAAAATGTGCGCTATAACTGCACTGTGTGCTACTAAATCAAAAGACTTATTTCGATTCTTGTTAGCAATATGTTGTAAATCCCTTAGTATTGATGAAACAATTACTTCGTTTGATTTTACTCTTCCAGTACCTTTGCAGTGTAAACACTCTGTAGTATTAATTTCTTGTATGTTTGGTTTAATTCTTTGTCTTGAAAATACCATTAAACCAAAGTCATTTATGTAGCTAAATTGAACTTTAGCTTTATCATCTTTAAACGCTTGCTTTATAGCAGACTCAACAGCTCTGCAATACTGATATTTCAACATATCAATAAAATCGACTACTATTAATCCTGATAGGCCCCTAAGATTCACCTGTCTTGATATTTCAGGTACTGCTTCCATGTTGGTTCTATAAGCTGTTTCTTCTATGCTATCTTCTCCTGTCATCTTTCCTGAATTTACGTCTATTGAAACAAACGCCTCAGTTAAAGTTATTATCAAAGACCCACCAGATGGCAATTCTACTCTATTGCTA
Organism: Wolbachia endosymbiont (group A) of Eristalinus aeneus; assembly: GCF_964026915.1. Lineage (NCBI taxonomy): Bacteria > Pseudomonadati > Pseudomonadota > Alphaproteobacteria > Rickettsiales > Anaplasmataceae > Wolbachia > Wolbachia endosymbiont (group A) of Eristalinus aeneus. The sequence continues at coordinate 1,161,812 of NZ_OZ034712.1, read as the reverse complement.
TATAACCCAGAAATTTGATCTTCGATTCCGTAGTAAGTAAAGATCGGAGCATAACCTCTATACAATCTATAGCGCAACTTACTACCTTTTAGTGCATTGTTAGCATATTGCCTAACTGCCTCAAAAGCTTCCTTTCCAGACACTATAACTTCTATACCATCGCTACAAAAATCACGAACAGATCTCATAATTACATCTGCTTCATTGTAAATTAATGATGGAACGTTTACAGAGAAGGCATTTTTTTGAATGCTCTGCCATAATGAGGATAAGTAATTGTAATCCTGCTCAATTTCTTTCTTATTTTTTCCTGAACCAACAGTTCTTACTATTAAACCTGATCTTTTTGGCAAGTTTATTGAACTCAGTATCTCCTTTAACTGCTTTCTGACATTAGCATCTTCAATTCTGCGAGACACTCCACCTTTACTCATGGAATTTGGCATGAAAACACAGTATCTACCCACTAAAGTTATGTATGTTGTAAATGAAGCTCCTTTATTGCCTCGTTCCTCTTTAGTTAGCTGGACCAATACTTTTTGATTTACTGAAATAACATCTTGTAATTTGTATTTTTTATATAAAGGTACCTCTCTTACAAAACCACTACCTGATCCGTTGACATTCTTACTAGCTGCAGAATCTGAAGAAACATTTGCTGAGGCTTCTTCTATACAATCGTCATTTGAGTAGCCCTCAAAGATAGTTTCCTTTTCTTTTTCTGGAATGTTGAAGTAATCTAGAGATATCTCGGAAAAAGACAAAAAACCTTGCTTATTTTTCCCATATTCAATAAATACGGCTTGCAAAGAAGGCTCTATACGCTTTATATAAGCAACGTATATATTACCTCTTAATTGTTTTTTTTCCTTGAATTCTTGTTCAAATTCTACAACCTTGTTATTAATTGACAAGGCAACCCTTACCTCATTAGAACAGATAGAATTTTCTATCAATAATACCCTTTTACCACTATTTGTCACTTATTTACCGTTTGCTTTTTATTCTGAAGTTAACTTTATGCTACTTAATGCACTGTTGATTGTCAAGGATTTTGCAATCTGCATTATTCGATTGACTTTTAGTATTTTGCGTAATAAACTCGCATAGAATTTATTATATCATTATAAGTATGGCGAAAAAAAATGCTTCTTTGCTCGTTAAGTTAGTCAGCACTGCAATCAAGATAACAAAAACTGGTGAAGAAAAATCAACTGGCTATTTTTATGTAAAAAAGCGTAATCCAAAAAAGCTCACCAAAAAACTGGAGTTTAGGAAGTATGACCCAGTAGTCAGAAGGCATGTGTTATTTAAAGAAGAAAAACTAAAGTAATTTTTTTATAAGGAATTTTATTATTATGCAAAATTTACAATTAAGTTATCCTATAATAGTAGAGTTGGGGGATGTGAAAGATACAAAACTGAAATTAATAAAGGTCATTGCACAATTAATAAGTAAGAAGTACACAACACAGAAAAAAGCAGCAAACGCTCTAAAGATTGATCAACCTAAAGTATCTCAAATCAATAGGTCAAAAATCGAAGGGTTCTCCTTAGAATACTTGCTTAACTTATTGATTGTATTGGGCCAAGACATAAACGTAAGAATAAAGCATAATTCTAAACCTGCATAATATGGTATCCGTTCAGCGGAGTGGCAAAATAAGGTAGACAAGATAAATCAACCCCGGTGTCAAGCACTGGGATGACAAGGTATAAACCTTATCGTCATGCCGCCGCGAACCGTCATACCGCGATTCATTCGCGGTATCTCTAGATCCCGCTAACAAGTAGCGGGATGACGGTTATCAGGCCAGCACCCCTACGATGTCATCCCAGTCTGGGATCCAGGAATTTTATTAAGTTAGTAAGCATAAAAGTAGCCGTTTTATGTTAAAATACAACGTTTTGATGATTATGAAAAAGCTGGATTCCAGACTGGAATGACACCATTTGTTGTAAACTCACTTCTTCTTGATTTGTAGAACAATAAAACAGTAAGCTAAAAGGGAACTTATTACTCAACAAAACAAGACTTAAAATTTTGTGCAATGCTATTGATTATAGCTAGATATGCATCTTTTCCAGGCTCTATGTCTGATCCAATAGGATCAAGAACTACCATTTTTGCGTCATTAGAAAGGGCGTTAGGCTTTATGCTATCTTCCTGTGAATGAGCAAATATACATTTAACGTTTTCTTCCTTCATTATCTTTTTTAGCTTCATTAAACTCTTCATACCTATGTAAGAATCCTCTTCTATGGAAAGAATAGCGCTTGGATGATTTAGACCGAAATATTTTTCAAAATATTGATAAGCATCATGAGTAACGATGTATTTTTGATTTTTAAAATCATTCAGTTCTTTCATGATTTCTTTTACTTCTTGGTCTATTTTTTTTATAGCTTTTGTTGCATTAGAACTGTATCGATGGGAATTTCCTTTATCTATGTCAGACAATGTTGCACTTATAGAAAGTATCATGCTCTTTGCATTTTCGGGACTCAGCCACATGTGTAAATCTTTTTCATCTTGAATGTGAGTGATTTTTCTAGAAAATGAATGTGGCCGAGTAGGAAGTAGGTTGATTGCCTTTGACAATTGCACTAGTTCTTTATTATTTTTGGCGAAAGTTTGAACAAACGTCTCTAAGTTATCGTCAACATAAAATATAACGTCACTTGATTCTAAATTACTCGCATCAGATGGCTTTAATATATAATTATGTGCAGATGTTGCATAGCCAAGCAATTCCGGTTCTAAAATCCCTTCTGTAACAGAAGCTACAAGTGAGTGGATAGGTTTGATTGTAGCTACAACTTTTAAATTGGATGAAAAGGCGATATTATAGTATAGTGTAAATGAAAGTAATAGAAAAAAAGTCAGTAAATGTCTCATATAAACGTTGAGAAGAAGTTAAATTTTGTCAATAAATTGAATAATGTCAATAATCGTGTTCTAAAAATAGAAAATCTTGCTCTCGCATATGATGGTAAAAGAATCCTTGACAATATCAATATGTTCATGGAAAGAGGAGACATAATTACAATACTTGGTCCAAATGGTGGAGGTAAAACCTCTTTAGTGAAAGCAATCGCTGGTATAAATAAAAATTATACTGGAAATATTGTGTTAGCTGAGAACACAAAAATTAGCTACATGCCGCAAAATTTTAGTATTAGTAATTTGATGCCAATAACAGTTGAATATTTTCTTTTAAATAGCTCCTTGAAAAGACTAAAGAAAAATCAATCCATTATTACAGAAACGATAGAGTTGGTTGGTATCGGTAACATTTTGAAGAATCAAGTGTTAGAAATTTCTGCAGGGCAAACACAATTATTGCTACTTGCACGTTGTTTAATTGCAGAGCCTGACTTGATCATTCTAGATGAACCAGTTAGTGCAATGGATATTAACGCGCGGGCTAAATTTTATGATATTATAAATAAAATAGCAAAAAAACGATTGGTATCGATTCTTATGACTTCTCATGATCTTAACTCTGCTCTACCATCCTCAGATTACATAATTTGTATAAATAATACTATCTATTGCCAAGGCAAGCCTGATGAGATTATGAAAAATAGAACCCTAAATGAAATATTTAGCAGTTACGCAGCGAAATGATTCAAAATATTTTGCGTCTTCTGCACATAACTACGGTGCTGACGCGTTACAATATATTACCTTATTTACTTCCACCATCAAAAAAATCAATAAATAAAATACAAGGCCACAAGCTAAAGTGTGCTCTTGAAAAATTAGGTCCGGTGTTCATTAAGTTTGGGCAGTCTATCTCATCACGTACTGATGTTTTAAATGAAGATATAACAAATAACTTGTTATTGATATGTGATAGATTGCCATCGTTTTCACATAAAATAGCAGTTAAAACTATAGAAAGTGAGTTTAATTGTAAATTGAGCGACATTTTTTCAAGCTTTTCTGAAAAGCCAATTGCAGCAGCATCGATTTCTCAGGTGCATAGAGCGGTTACAACTGAGGGTAAGGAAGTTGCTGTGAAGGTTTTAAGGCCAAATATTGAGAAAACATTCTCAAGGGATATAAAAATGCTTTCTTGGCTCGCAGAAATTGCAGAAAAATTTAGCGAACAATCAAAAAGGCTGAGGCCAATTGAATTAGTTAAAACTTTTGCTGAAATTTGCCGATTAGAGTTAGATCTACGTTTTGAAGCTGCTCACTCTTCGGAACTAAAGGAAAACACAAAAAATGACAGAGGTTTTTACGTACCTGAAGTAGATTGGAATAGAACTTCGAAAAAGGTTTTAACATTAGAATGGATAGAAGCAACGCCAATATACGAAGTTGAAAAACTGAATAATCATAAGCAAATAGCTATCAATCTTATAGAATCGTTTTGTAATCAGGTATACAGGGATTGTTTTTTTCATGCTGATATGCATCCTGGAAATCTAATGGTTGATAGTAATAACAATATTATTGCTCTGGATTGTGGAATCATGGGTAGAATAGATCGTGAGACATGCTATTACGTTATAGAGATACTCAAAGGCTTTTTAAATCGGGATTATGATCACGTTGCAAAAATGCACTTTAAAGCTGGTTACGTTTCATCACAGCATAGAAATTTTGTCACAGCTTGCAGGGCAATAGGTGAACCCATTATTGGGCAGCCTATACAGAAGATTTCATTTGCTAGTTTACTTGCTCAGCTATTAAAAATAACTGGTGATTTTGATATGAAAGTTCAAACACAATTGTTATTGCTGCAGAAAACTATGATTTTACTGGAAGGGACATGTAGAAAGATCTACCCAGAAATCAATATGTGGAAAGTAGTTGAAGCGTGGATAAGCAGTCAACATGAAAGTAAAATAGGGTATAGGGAAAAAATTAGAAGTTCTTATCCTGTAAAAACAATCCAAGGGATATTTAGCCTTATAGAAAAATTAAACCTAATAGCTGATAAAAAATTAGAAAACATCCAAATTAAAAATAAATCAAATGGAAAAGTCTATTTTTTATTGTGGTTTGTAATTATAATTCTAATCGTTAAACTTTTAATTTCTTAAACTATGGGAAAAAACTGCGTCAAATCCAATTTTTATTCAACTTAATTTTTAATCTGCAGGAGCCGAGTTGAGAATGTCCAATTTTCCACTTTCTTTATGTATCTGTTCAGCAGAGTGGCAAAATAAGGTAGACGAGAAAAGACAACTATAGGAACAAATGGGTGTCATGCCAGTGCGTGACACTGGCCTCTTGTTTCAATGTTAAACAAAATACCATAGAATTCAAAAAGACAATTCCTAGAAAATTTCTACATCCAAAAAAGGCATAAGTTATGTTAATGCTGTTTGAATGAGATGATATAAAGATAAGCCAAATTTTTACAAAGAAAACATTTCAAGCAGCAAGACACCTTTGATTGAAAGAGAGCACCAAATTTATGGGGTGAGTAACTGCGCTATTTCAACTATAGTATTTTCTAAAACGAATGATAAACGTCTAAAATGGTATTACCAACTAAAAGGTGTAAGTCTGTACATTGATGCATTAGAGGTCTGAGGCAACTTTTGATGGTGTGCCAACAATGCTCTATCGGATTTAGATCAGGTGAATATGTTGGAAGATAAAGCAAATGACAGCCAAAAGACTCTATTAATGACTTTGTTTTGGGAGTTTTATGGAATGTAGCATTATCCATAACTATGGTTGTATCACGCTGTAATTGTGGAAGTAATCTTCGCTCTAACCATACATTAAATATATCTTTATTACACCCTCCTGTGAAGGTCATTGGTGCAATAAACTTCTCATCCACCTATTATACTCACTCTTTCCCGCTTTTTTCCTGGAACATCAGCATATATTTTTTCTCCTCTTGGAGCTCGTGCATATTCTCGGTATAGTCTATTATCAACTCCTGCTTCATCTATATATAAAATGCTACAGTGGTCTATTTTTGAGACTTTATCGATAAATTGCTGCCTATCTTCTTGATTGCGCTCTTGATAGAATGTGACTTTTTTTAAAGGTTATTTTTAGCTGTCTTAATCTATACCAAATTGCACTTATCCCAAAGCCAAGGTTTTGTTTCATTTCTGCTAGTGTGTGATCTGGGTGTTTTTTGACATATTCTTTGAGTATTTCTGGATCTATTTTTCGAATAAAACCAGTACTTTTTACCGCTTTGAGACCTTGGCCAGTAGCTTTCTTTTTTAGCCATCTATATAGTGTCTATCTCAAAAACCTCTGCAACTTCAACCTTTGACTTTCCTTTTTCTACCAAAGACACTGCTTTTTCCCTTAAATCTACACTATATACCATCGCTTTCCCTACTTTAAAAAAACATATTATACCTTTATCATTCGCTTTTGAAAATACTATAGTTAGCGGAATGACGGTTTTTCAAATTGTCGGTAAATCTAAGTCAGTTTAGCTATAATTTCCTAAATTTGCTCACAATCTCTTGACTTGACACATATGTTTTTTTCCCAAATGTTACTATCTTCCTCCTTTTCCTTTCTCAATTTGTGCAACCATTTCCTTTACATTTGCATGCGTGAGAAGGGAATTTTTGCTGATATGAGATTTTGGATCAGATTTTGCTGTTACGTGTTTCGTTGCAGATCTTTTATTCTCTGTTAGAAATGAATGAGATTGTTTTTTCTTCACACCGATATCCGCTTGTGCTGCTGGAGTGGTTTTGCTTTCAGCAAGCTGTACATTAGCATTTCCTTTTGCTTGATTTTGCTCAAATTTTTCTTTTAATGCCTTTACTTTACTGCCCATCTCGCGATTAGCTCCTCCTTTCATAGTAGCTGCTGCTACTTTTGGTATCGCCTTACCAGCAGCTTTTTGTGCTGATTTCCTATTGTCTTGATTTTCAGATTTTAGTGGTACTCTTTCAGCTGATTTTTTAAGAATTACTCCTACTACTTTTGGCTCTGTGCTTACTTTTTGATTAGCACGGCTTAGATTTTTAGGCTTTGGCGGTACTGCAGGTTTATCTTTGATTACCACTTTCGATTCTTGTCTAACTTCTTGACCAGTAGTAAACATTTTTTTTGGCACTTGCGGTGGTTTTGGTGGTACGAGGGATTGAGGTTGTTGTTTCTGCTTACGTTCTCTTTTTGCTTCTATATGTTCTTTAGGAACTGTTGCATAAATTGGCTCTTCTTTGGGCGATTTTGAACTCTGCGAATTTTCTATTAAAATTTTACTCTTCTTCTCTTGATAATTTGATATCTCTTTGTATACAGACTCTTCATTTAATGAACTTCCATAGCCTGAATCTTCTCTCTGCTCATATAAAGGATTTTCCTTTTGCTTTTTCTCTTGATAATTTGATATGTCTTCATATTCAGACCCCTGATCTAATGAACTTTCATAGCCTGAATCCTCAGAAGGATTTTCCTTAGCATCAGGCATACTAAAACTATTAGCTCCTTTTAGTAAAGAAGATGTAGACTTTGCCTTGCTTTCTCCATCTGAGGATATTTCTGATTTAAAGCGTACCTTCCTCGAATCTGGAGCAGCCGGAGGTGCTGTTGTTGGTCGCTTTATTTGCCTCATGCGATTACCACCTAATTTTTCTTTCGGCTGTTCTTCTTTTCGCAGCTCAAAAGTACCTTCCTTTTGCTTTCTACCTTCCAAACTCACTTCGTGTGATCTATCTTTTCCTTGACTCTTTTCACTTTGTTCTAAATTTAAAGAATCTTTTAAAATATTATTTTTTCTGAAATCTTTTTCTAATTGTTCCAAGAGATCAATTTTTTTTAAAATTCTTGTATACTTAGCTGCTGTTTCTAAAGTGAAACTTGACAACTCATCATTTACAAAATTACTTATACTACTGTTCTTGGTTGGAAAATTTTTTCCCAAAATTCTATTCATTAATGTTTTAAAAAGACCTAATGGCTGTTCTACATAATTGTTCAAGTCAGTATATATAACAAACTCAGCTATACCTTTTGCCTCACCTGTAAAACCTTCTAATGCATGAGATAAATCCCTTAACGTTTTGTTATATTGTTTCTCTGCATTTCCTAGCTTTACAGCTTTGATCAGAGAATCGAGATTTTTTTTATAGTTCTCACTTTTAAATGGATTATTCATACTAATTACAGCTCATTATTTATTAAAATATAGATCTAAAATATTAAGATCTAGTAAATATTACTTTTGTAATTCATGTAGAACTATAGCTATAATAAGTAAGATTCCCTACGTCATACCGCCGCGGTATCTCCAGATCCCGCTAACAACTTACTATTACCCACAAATATGAGGTTCGTGAGCAAGTCGCCATCCTTCTGCTAAATCAAAGAGACGTTTATATCCTTTCCAAAGAACATAAGGTCCTGGTTCTGGGTCATTTTTTCTTGCTAAATGGCCTCCAAGTTCATGAAACAGCTTCTTTTATGTTGGGAACTACACTTGGACATGGTTTTCTGTGTATTTTAACGTATAAAACTTTCCATTCCTCTTCAGCTAATAAGGTAGTACATGGTAATGTTGGGTTAGCTCTTGCAATTGATGTAATAAAGAAGATCCTCCAAGCAATAATACTCATAACTGTTAGATATCTCATTAGTCTTTCTGCTATTCCAAGCCTACATTCTTCAACTTTGAGACCGAATTTAAAATTTTATGTAATATCTCTATTTTCCATCTAAGGCAATTGTAAGTTAAAAACGTGATATAAAAGAGATAAGAGAGAAAGATAACCCTGCTCACTAGGAATAGCGGGCGTGCGCGACCGAAAGGAAATTGGTATTACAACCGTTGGTATCAAGGTACGCTAGCCCTATCTCTCGATACGTTTGAATAGTTGCTTGGGACATATATATGCACCCGTTTACAATCTTAAATTAACTAAAACTATCGAGGTTTATTATGGTTACATCTTATCAAAATTTTATTGGCATTGACATCGGAAAATTTAAAAATGTCGTTGCAATTCACAAACAGAAGAATGCTGTCGAATTTGATAATAATGCTTCTGGTTGGCAACAATTATTTCAAGAGTTTTCAGATATTCTACCTAATGCTTTAGTGACTTTAGAAAATACAGGGAAATATGAGCTTGGCTTATCACATTTTCTTACCGACAAAAATATTGCCGTGCATCGAGCTAATACTCGTAAAGTAAAAAGCTTTATTTTATCTCACGGAACTTTAGCAAAGTCTAGATGCAAGAGCTCTTGCTCAATATGGATTTGAACGCCATAGAACTATCTCTCTATTTGTACCTACCTCTACAGAACAATCAACTTTGGCTGCACTTTGTCAACGTCGTGATGATATTACGCAAATGAGAACTCAAGAAAAATGCAGACTTGAAGCACCGGAAAATGATCATATAAAAGAAAGCTGTCAAAAGACCATTGAGTTTTTCGATAGTCAAATAAACGAACTCAATGATACTATACAAAAGATTATTGATGAAAGCCGCGAATTACAACAACGCCAAAAAATTCTTAAAACAGTTCCTGGAATAGGTAAAAAGTTATCACAAGATTTTTTGTGTTTAATGCCAGAGCTTGGTTACTTAAACAGAAAAGAAGTAGCAAGTCTTGCCGGAGTTGCACCGCATCCAAAAGAAAGTGGTAAAGCTGTTGGTTACCGAAGGATTACAGGTGGTAGAAGTAACGTTCGTTCAAAGCTCTTTACAGCCGCTATGGCTGCTACAAGGTCGAAATCTATACTTGGCGCCTTTTATTCTAAGCTTGTTGAAAGTGGTAAGAAGAAGATGGTGGCTATAACAGCCCTAATGCGTAAAATTATAGTAATTGCTAATACAAGACTTAAAGAAGCAATTAATTTGCATACTTAAAAATCTTCACAACGGTAACTGAAATTGGCTAATGAATATGTGCGTCCACACAGACTTAAAGCACATATTCATTAGCTTAAGCAGAAATTGCTGTGGTAGCTGTTTGATATAAAATTCTATTTCTATGACAAACGGGTTTTTATTGCCCATATAATTTGCAAAATTACACAAATAAAAAAATTTTTAAAAAACATAGTTGATACCATTAATTATTAAAAATGCAATTGATGTGAAGGATACTAAAAGAACTCCTAAGAGATTTGAATAAGAAGAATATTTTACATAAGCAGTTACATTATTGTTAATTGACTGCTGCTTATTATAGAGTTTATTTCTGCACTTATCATCTAAGTATTTTTGCAATTCTTCATAACTGCGACTCCACAACTTACCGCGTAATTCTTTTATTAAATTATTTCTTTTATTGAGACCTTTCTCCAATGGCTCTATTATAAATTCTTCAAAAAATGGCTTATTTAATGCAATAACCTTAAATTTCTCCTTCGCTTCTTTATTGTTTGGGTTTTTATCTGAGTGATATTTTAACGATAATTTACGGTATTGTTGACTAAGCTTTTTCTTAATATTCTTAATGTCAGAATTTACCACATCCTCCTTTTGAATATTAAATGTTAAAAACAACTGCTTTAAAGCGTGGTACTCATTTTCATTCAAAACATTTCTAGCCACATTACACCTACAAATTAACTAAGAGGTTGTCCGGAAATAAGTAAAAGGCTATAATATCTGAAATTTTAGTACGGGGTAAAGATGAGAAAAAAGTATCCAACAGATCTAAGCGAAAGGGAATGGGCAAGAATAGAAAAACACTTCAGAGTATCATACAAGAAAGGAGGAAGGCCGCCAAAGTATAGCAAAAGAGAAATATTAGAAGCAATTTTCTATGTATTGCGTACAGGGTGTCAATGGCGGTATTTACCAAATGATTTTCCGCTATGGAAGACTGTGTATGAGCAGTTCAGGCAATGGAAGAAGCAGGGAATTTTTGAGAAAATGAATTATGAAATTACAAAATATAGTAGAAGAAAAATAGGAAGGAATGAGCAGCCGAGTGCCTGTATAGTAGATAGTCAATCTGTAAAGACTACAGAAAAGGGGGGATCAAAGGCTATGATGGAAGTAAAAAAGTAAAGGGTAGAAAAAGGCATATAATTACAGACACTCAGGGTTTTATACTAGGTTGTTACGTAGGCGCTGCTAACGAAAATGATAGAGATGGTATTAAAATAGCATTAAACAATATGAGAACAAAATATACTAAAGTTAAAAAAATGTGGGCTGACATGGGATACCAAGGAAGAAATTTAAAGAATCACATAAAGGAAGAATATGACATAGATATTGAAATTGTTAAAAGGCCTCCATGTAGATTTTGGGTGCACAAAGATACGCCACCTGAGCTACTACCAACAAGAGAACAAGGGTTTAAAGTACAGCCAAGAAGATGGGTTGTAGAAAGGACTTTTGCTTGGGTTAATAGGAATAGAAGGCTATCGAAGGAGTATGATTTACTCACAACATCCACTGAGAATTTCATATACCTAGCTATGAGTAGGGTTATGTTAAAGAGGGAATATGCTTGAATTTACTAGTTTCCGGACAACCTCTAACGCACAAAGTAGCAGACTAGATGGAGAAAGTTATCAATACACCACAAGAGACTATATGACAATTTACTTTAATAACACACTAGCAAGTTTCAGTAGATCATTGAGAGAATTTAAAGAAAAAGCGTATGGATTTATGTATGATATCGGAACTTGGTTGAAAGAAACATATGAAAATCTCACTGAACGACCTGCAACGCATAATCGCTATACCCCAAAAGAAAAACCCCTTGTTGAAGTTGAAGAAATAGAAATGAAGGAACTAAACCGTACATATAAGCCATTCCAAACTCCACTTATCCACCCAACAAGCAGAAGTTCTGGTGCCAATACCTCAAATCAAGTTGTTGTTACTCGACATACACCTGAAACTACTAAAACAAAATAGATGTAAAACCTACGTTTAAATATGTAGTACTTGAGTGAAGCATTCTTTAACTGTTCTATTCAATAAAACCTTTACAATATTTCAATCATAGGTTTAACTTTACGAAGTTATAATCTATAGGGCTACGATGAACGATTATCTCTCACTGCTAAATCCAGAACAACAATCAGCTGTAACTAACATAGATGGACCGGTTTTAATATTGGCAGGAGCCGGAACCGGAAAAACAAGAACGATTACTTCAAGAATAGCACACATAATTAGAAATGGTCACGCTTATTCTGATGAAATATTAGCTGTTACATTCACAAATAAAGCAGCAAATGAGATGGTATCAAGGGTACTTGAGCTAACGGGCACAAACATACCATGGCTTGGCACTTTCCATGCAATTGCAGCAAAAATTTTGCGCCTGCACGCAGAAATTGTGGGCTTAAACCCCAATTTTACAATCATTGGTGTGGATGACCAATTACAGGTAATAAAAAATATTATCAATGAAATAAGCCCTGATTACCTATCAGAAAAATGTAAGACCATTATGAATATTATTCAGCAATGGAAAGAGAAGTGCTTATTGCCATCTGAAGTGGAAGATATTCAATCATTTAGGCCAGTGTACGTAACTGCACTCAAAGTCTATCACCAGTATCAGGAAAGGTTGAGATTCCTTAACTCTGTCGATTTTGGTGACTTATTGCTATATAACATACAACTCTTTAATCAAAAGACCGAAGTTCTGTCCTACTACCAAAACAAGTTTAAATATGTCATGGTAGATGAATATCAAGATACAAATGCGATACAATATCTTTGGCTAAAATACCTTGCAAAAGAGCACTCAAATATTTGCTGTGTAGGAGATGATGACCAGTCGATATATAGTTGGCGTGGTGCAGAAGTTGAAAATATTTTGAAGTTTTCTGATGATTTTAAAAATGCAAAAACCGTTAAACTAGAGTGTAACTACAGGTCAACATCCCACATACTTGCAACTGCGTCATATGTTATCAATCACAATAAGACTCGCTTAGAAAAAAAATTGTGGACAACAAACATTGAAGGGGAAAAGGTAAATCTAATAAAATTATGGGACGGAAAAGCTGAAGCAAGGTTCATAAGCGAACAGATATTAAAGCTCAATAAATACAGATTTAGTGACATTGCAGTGCTGGTAAGGGCCACTTTTCAAACTAGAGTTCTCGAAGAGTATTTTATAAAATATTCAATTCCCTACAAGATTATAAGTGGCGTAAAATTCTACGAACGTCAGGAAGTCAGGGATATAATTGCATATTTAAGACTCGTTACAAACAATAACGATGACTTAGCTTTCGAAAGGATCGTAAACCGGCCAAAAAGAAGCATAGGAGCTACAACTCTAAAGAAAATATACACGACTGCTCAGGATAACAAAATTTCTTTTTTTGAGGCAGCAAAAATATTAGTTAATAGTAATCAAGTAACCGAAAGAATTAAACTCTCACTAAATGATTTTTTAAATAAAATTAAAGCTTGGGAAGAAATAGTAAGCGTAAAACCACTGCATGAATTCGTTAAAATCGTAGCAAACCAATCAGGGTATATTGAAATGCTTGAAAATGAGGAGGTAACAGGCTTAGCACGAATAGAAAATGTCAAGGAGCTCATCTCATCTTTAAAAAATTTCGATAATGCCACAACTTTCTTGGAGCACATAAGTTTGGTGATGGAAGTGGATAATATGAATAACGATGACACCGTATATGTTATGACTCTTCATGCAGCCAAAGGACTTGAATTCCCGTGCGTGTTTCTACCTGGTTGGGAAGAGGGATTATTTCCTCATCAAAGATCTTTTGATGACAAAAGTGGTAAAGCTTTAGAAGAAGAAAGGAGACTCGCATATGTTGGCATAACCAGAGCCAAAGAAAGGTTAATCATTTCATGTGCAGATAGGAGGGAAATTAACAACCAGTGGCAACCGATGCGCACTTCTCGGTTCATTAAAGAATTGCCAAGAGAAAATGTTGAGGTAATTAAAAGCAACATTGCCTACTGTTGAAGCTATAATTGCAGATAAACATATCTTACAAATCTGAATTACTTTAACTATATGTTTCTCCTGGCAAAAATTCTGTAACCGTTCACACTTAATTCTTCAATCTCATACCAATTTCTATTACATAACAAACAAATAGACAATAGAAGTGAGAAGGTTATACTAAGGCAGTATAATGATGGAGTTTTGGAATGGCATTGGTATCAGGTTGCAATTTTAGCTTACATTGTGCCAATCTTTCTTCAATTGCTGCTCGCATAAATTCTGCCTGTCTTTTAGTTCTGCAGTGCACTATCGCATCATCCACATATCTTTCAAATGGTACTGTTGGGTGATTTTGTTTCATCCATATATCAAATGCATGGTGCATAAATATGTTTGAAATGATTGGGCTTATTGAACCTCCTTGCGGAACTCCTTTTTTCCCTAACTACCTTACTGCCATCTGCTTGCTGAATAGGGGATTTCATCCACCTTTCAACATACAGTATGACCCATTTGCAGTCTGTGTGCTTCTTGATAGCCTGCAGTGCTAAATTGTGGTCCAGATTGTCGAAAAATCCTGTAACATCAACAGCTTTCTTGGTAATCGTATCCTGTCTCCAATAAACAGCGGTTTTGCTATGTATCCTTGATCAGCAAAAACTTACGTAAAGTTGGAGCCTTGTATTTAGCTTGAGTGAAAAGATTTAGAGCACCATCACGATCTTGAACACTTGCACTATGAACATCAGCCGCAATAATTAAGCCCACTGTATCTACAACAATATGACGTTTTCTACCCTTTATTTTTTTTTCAGCATCATATCCTCTGGATCCCCTTTTTGAGTGGTTTTTACTGATTGACTGTCAATTATTCCTACTGAAGGTGTTTCATTTTTACCAAACATTTTTCTTACCTCTTTTACTAGCATATTATGTATTTTTTCCAATTTGCCATTACTACGTCACCTGAGAAAATAGTCATACACCGTCTTCCATGGAGGAAAATCTTTCGGCAGCATTCTCCATTGACAACCACCTCTCATTATATACCTTATTGCATTAATAATTGTTCTGATATTGTGCTTTCTTGGCCTCCCTATCTTTCCTTGTGCAACATGTGGCTCCAAAATTTCCCATTTCTTATCACTTATATCACTTGGATACAATTTTCCCTCCTATTTTTTACTTACACTATCATATTTTTTTCCTCATTCCTTTTCAAGACATACTCTTAGACAACTGGACGTCAAGCCTATCCTAGTGCTGCATATCAAGCTCATACTCAGTATGTAAATCTTTGACTAAAGCTACAGCGCATTCTTTTTGAACAATTATACTGATTTTGATTTCAGATGTTGTGATAGCAAGTATTTCTATCTTTTTTTCGCTTAAAACCTTGAGTGTGCGGTGCATCACTTCAGTGTTAGACATAACACCAATACCAATTATTGAAATTTTAGCTACATTATCGTTTATAGCATAATTTTCATTCTTATTCAGTAACTTTTCCATTAAATCAATATCAAATTTGGAGATAACAAAACTTGACCCATGTATCATATCAATTTTAACGTTTGCTCCTGCTATATCTCTTAAAGTACGCAAGTTATTTGCAAGGTTAGTGAAAGTTACAAGAGCTTCATTAGTGCTATAAGTTATTCCAGTAATTAAGTATCTCTCTAGTACATCCCTTTTGTGTAGCACTGTGGTGCCTTCTACTTCCTTAAAAGTGGATAGCACTTGCACTTTAATGTTATGTTTCATTGCAAGTTGTACTGAACGATTATGCAGTATTTTAGCACCAGATGACGACATTTCCAACATTTCATCGTAAGAGATAAATTTGAGCTTGCGTGCCTTTGGAACAATTCTCGGGTCTGCTGTATATATTCCATCAATATCAGTAAAAATTTCGCAAATTCTAACACCAAAGGCTACCGCGAAGGCAACTGCTGATATATCAGAGCCTCCTCTTCCAAAAGTAGTGATTCTATCATCATTTATACCCTGAAAACCAGCAATGATCGCAGCAGTATAACCCTCAGCAAAAGATCTTTTCACACGGTCAATCTTTATTGTTTTTATTTTAGACTCAGAATAAAAATCATCAGTTACAATTGGTAACTGCCAGGCAAGCCACGATTTAGCATTAACTCCGATCGATTGGAGAGTGATAGCTAATAGACCGCAAGAGATTTGTTCTCCTGCTGAAAGCATAACGTCATACTCTGATAACTCTTGTCTGCAACTTAAATTTGAGATTTGCCTAGCCTGAAAAGCCATTTGGTCAGTAAATCCTGCAACAGCAGATACAACAACGATTACATTACAACCTTTCTCAATATCGTTTTTTATCAAATTTGCAACTCGGTTTAAATCAGTTAGCGAAGTCCCACCAAATTTTTTTATGATTATTTTGTCCATAGTTACAATATAACTCTCTTCTGAAGAAAAACATAGTTTTTGTAGAGATAGCAGCTTGCAAGCCATTCAGAAAAGGGAAGATAAAACTATAAAAAACCATAGGCGCCAGTTGGTTTTTAGCTAAAGTCAAGTGTCTGGAATTTTAGGCATAGAATCCCCCATATGAACAAGATTCAGAAAAAATGCAACGCACATTGGGCAGAGATTAAGTATGCGTGTGCACCCACATACACTGAAGAAGATACGCCACATTTTTAACTGAAATTTAAATGAAAAGTCTGCAGACGGAGACAAATTTTGAGCTCGAGAAACATCTCTAATTGTCATTATAATGAGGTTTCAAGTATGCGGAAGTAATTTTTTTAGCTAAAGTCAAAATTTTCTACCATGACATGAGCCCACCACTAAGCAGCAGGAGACCTTGCATGACCTCCAAAAAATGCTTTTACTCTTTCAAGATAAGTAGGTGGTTCTGCAGGGATTTCTATATTATACATTGAATAATACACTGCTTCCTTTATACTATCATCTGTAACTAATTCCCTTAATTTTTGCTTTATGGCACCTCTTTGAATACTTTTTCCATACTCTTCGTAAAATTTTATGTAAAGCTCTTTAAAGACAAATTCTCTTATTTCTATTATTGATTGGTTAATGTTGCTCTTCACCTCATCGCTTATATTATTTTTATCCGCATAATCTTCGGAGTAAAAATCTTCAAACTTGTCTACCAAAATTTTTAATTTTTTATAATTGCAATATTCTTTTAAAAATCTTTCAGTAAATTTAGGTGTTAATACGTTCACTGCTCCATTTATTTGAACCAAGAAATTATTTTTCGCTTCAAGACAACTAAGCGAATAAATAATACGATCGAACATTCCCAGAGTACATAAACCAAGTCCATCCTTTAAATTCATTAGTAATAGTGAATTCACATCTGATTTTTGATTCTTAGCAGCAGTTGAAACTAAGTTTGCAGCTTGTGTGAGAGTTAGTCCAGTTTTTGATTCTTGCCAAGCTGCTTCATTGGAACCATTAAAGTTAAGATAAAGTTTTAATTGCTCTTTTTGCTCAGTTGTAAGCTCATCTGAATTATTTATGTAGTCTTCAAACTCTTTATTGAGTACATTTGGTTGAGTTCCAAATTTCTGTTTTAGTTCTTCAGCGCAGTTTATGACACTTTCCTCAAAACTTCTAGTATGAACACTTTGACTACCAGTGCCCACATCACTTACATTAAACAAAAAGCTTAGCTGCTTTACATTCAAACCCAAAGGTGAAAAGAGTTTTACTGATGGATATTTTATTAACTCAAGAAGTGCTACTGGAATTAGCAGTGCATAATTTAACAATAATAAACCAAAATTAAATATAAGAAACCCACGTAGAGCTGATACCTTTGATGCAATATACAAAAATGGAAGCTGTAGGTAATATATCAAGTGTATACTGAAGAATAAGATTTTGTCCTTTAATTTTATTGTTGGATCTTTATAAACCTCAAACAACATGCTATTGCTATCAATATTGTTGTTTTTAAAGGAGGTATAGTTGTTTATGATCTTCTCTTGCAAGGGAAGAAGCATTTTATTCAGGCAAATAAACGCAGCAATAACAATAAAACCTGTAGCCAAAAATGCTAGTGCAGGGCTAGAAGTGCTTGTAGATAAATAGGCATCAAGACCATCAACAATTAAGTTTTTGTATAATCTTTCAAAGGGACGAACTAGAATCGGGTCAAGGATATAGTTAGAGGTTGTCCGGAAATAAGTAAAAGGCTATAATATCTGAAATTTTAGTACGGGGTAAAGATGAGAAAAAAGTATCCAACAGATCTAAGCGAAAGGGAATGGGCAAGAATAGAAAAACACTTCAGAGTATCATACAAGAAAGGAGGAAGGCCGCCAAAGTATAGCAAAAGAGAAATATTAGAAGCAATTTTCTATGTATTGCGTACAGGGTGTCAATGGCGGTATTTACCAAATGATTTTCCGCTATGGAAGACTGTGTATGAGCAGTTCAGGCAATGGAAGAAGCAGGGAATTTTTGAGAAAATGAATTATGAAATTACAAAATATAGTAGAAGAAAAATAGGAAGGAATGAGCAGCCGAGTGCCTGTATAGTAGATAGTCAATCTGTAAAGACTACAGAAAAGGGAGGATCAAAGGCTATGATGGAAGTAAAAAAGTAAAGGGTAGAAAAAGGCATATAATTACAGACACTCAGGGTTTTATACTAGGTTGTTACGTAGGCGCTGCTAACGAAAATGATAGAGATGGTATTAAAATAGCATTAAACAATATGAGAACAAAATATACTAAAGTTAAAAAAATGTGGGCTGACATGGGATACCAAGGAAGAAATTTAAAGAATCACATAAAGGAAGAATATGACATAGATATTGAAATTGTTAAAAGGCCTCCATGTAGATTTTGGGTGCACAAAGATACGCCACCTGAGCTACTACCAACAAGAGAACAAGGGTTTAAAGTACAGCCAAGAAGATGGGTTGTAGAAAGGACTTTTGCTTGGGTTAATAGGAATAGAAGGCTATCGAAGGAGTATGATTTACTCACAACATCCACTGAGAATTTCATATACCTAGCTATGAGTAGGGTTATGTTAAAGAGGGAATATGCTTGAATTTACTAGTTTCCGGACAACCTCTTAACAAGAAGATTTAAATAATACACGAGAAACAAAAGTGCAATCAAAAATGCAATAATACTACAAACAACCAAAAATGCTTTTAATCTCGGATTCATAACCCCCTCTTAATAATCTGTTAATATAATCTATTTTAGGAATAAATTGAAAAAAATGCAAGTTTTTATGTTAAAAGATCAATTGAAATTTCTGAGTTTAGGGTATATTGTTAATCTATTTAGATAAGAATTATTGTGTCAAATAAAATAGGTTTTTGGGCTATTTTTGCCTTAGTGATTAGCAGCCAAATTGGCTCTGGAATTTTTATGCTTCCAATTAGCCTTGCTCCATATGGCATGTATAGCCTTATAAGCTGGATAATATCAGGGCTTGGTGCTATATCTCTTGCTTTAGTTTTTGCCTCACTCTGCGCAAAATTTCCGGAAACGGGTGGCCCTCACGTCTATGTAAAGCATGCTTTTGGCCCTGCTGCAGCTTTTTTTGTTGGTTGGACGTATTGGGTGATCTCATGGGTTAGCACAACAGCCGTAATAGTTGTGGGTGTTGGTTATCTTACACCATTTTTCCATGAAGATATTCAAAACGTACATCTGTTTTTAGAGATGTTATTACTTACAATTATTACACTAATAAATTTTAGAGGAGTAGCTACTGCTGGACGTGTTGAGTTTTTATTGACGGTGATAAAAATTTCTGTATTGCTTGTAATACCTATAGCAGCATTGTTTTTTTTTGATAGAAATAACTTCATCATAAGTGAAGAAATATCAAATCTTACAACATCGCAGATTCTTGCCCGTTCTACACTTATTACTCTATGGGGTTTTATTGGAGTTGAATTGGCAACAGCACCTGCAGGGTCAGTTGATAATCCAGCTAGAACAATACCAAGAGCTGTGGTACTTGGAACAATCTCTGTTGCTGTTGTGTATTTTATCAACAATCTTGCAATTATGGGATTAATAAATGGCAATGATTTAGCAAGTTCAAGAGCACCATATGTTGACGCAATAAAAATTATGGCCTCTGGCAATTGGCACTTGATTATTTCTATAACTGCGTTCATTTTTTGTGTTGGTACTTTAAACGCTTGGGTACTAGCTAGTGGACAAGTGGCCCTTGGCCTTGCAAAAGATAAACTGATGCCACAGTTTTTTGCTCAAAGAAACAAGCACGGTTCTCCTTTCTGGGGCATAACAACTAGCTCAGTTGGAACTGCAACTTTACTAATCCTCACTTCAAGCAACAATTTTGCTAAGCAGATCACATCAATTATCGACTTTTCTGTAGTTTCATTTTTATTTGTTTACCTTGCATGCAGTCTTGCTTTTCTCAAAGTTATTGTGCAAGAAAAGAGTTGTTACAAATTTTTAATTGGCAGTATAGCAACAACCTTTTGCTGCTGGGTAATATTTGAAACTTCTGTGAATACCTTGCTGATCGCAAGCTTATTCACTGCAAGTGGCGTACCTCTTTATTTATTTTGGTATCGCAGAGTTTCTGTATAGCAAATGTTATGTATCTGTTCAGCAGAGTGGCAAAATAAGGTAGACGAGAAAAGACAACTATAGGAAGAAATGGGTGTCATGCCAGTGCGTGACACTGGCATCCAGTTCTTTCGCGCAGTTCCATCAAAAACGTTGTAAAGGATTAATCGCTTTCGTGTTTACCAACTTAGTGCCCAATCTGGATCCCAGATACTGTCTCTGCTGTCAAACAAATTATCCAACAAAATTACAATTAAATGGTTGATTATTTTTAAGAATACCAAAAAAGACATGCATTAATTTTCGCATTAACGCAAGAACTATGACTTTTGGACATTTGCCTTTACTTGCTAGACGCTGACAAAACTTTTGAAAATGATTATTATGGTTTTTGACTACTATAGCTGGCATATAAAGAGCTTTTCGAATACGCTCAGATCCTATTTTGCATATGCAACTTCTCTTACTTACTGACGATCCCGATTGATAATGTCCTGGATTTAGACCAGCAAAAGCTGTAAATTGTTTAGCATTGTCAAAGTTATCAACTGATGGCATTTCTGCGACAACAGCAACAGCAACAGCAGTAAGATATCCTATACCTTTTATAGTCTTAAGGTTTTCCACCATATTTTTTAGATGTGGATAGTTATTTATATGCTCATTAATTTCTTTTTCGAGAACAATAATTTGCTCCTCTATTGCCAAAATTACTTTAGATATAGCTTCTTTGCAACTGGAATGCATATTTTTGTTTTCCAAGCGATTTGTCTGTTGCACCTTATCATCTTTTAGCGATTGCATGCAACGGTAAAGCTCCCTCAAATGCCTCATTTCAGGTGCAATGGGCTTCCAAAGAGCAGGTTTGTTGGCGATACAAAATCTAGCTATCATAGCTGCATCTGATTTATCTGTCTTATTTCTGAGAGGTTGTCCGGAAATAAGTAAAAGGCTATAATATCTGAAATTTTAGTACGGGGTAAAGATGAGAAAAAAGTATCCAACAGATCTAAGCGAAAGGGAATGGGCAAGAATAGAAAAACACTTCAGAGTATCATACAAGAAAGGAGGAAGGCCGCCAAAGTATAGCAAAAGAGAAATATTAGAAGCAATTTTCTATGTATTGCGTACAGGGTGTCAATGGCGGTATTTACCAAATGATTTTCCGCTATGGAAGACTGTGTATGAGCAGTTCAGGCAATGGAAGAAGCAGGGAATTTTTGAGAAAATGAATTATGAAATTACAAAATATAGTAGAAGAAAAATAGGAAGGAATGAGCAGCCGAGTGCCTGTATAGTAGATAGTCAATCTGTAAAGACTACAGAAAAGGGAGGATCAAAGGCTATGATGGAAGTAAAAAAGTAAAGGGTAGAAAAAGGCATATAATTACAGACACTCAGGGTTTTATACTAGGTTGTTACGTAGGCGCTGCTAACGAAAATGATAGAGATGGTATTAAAATAGCATTAAACAATATGAGAACAAAATATACTAAAGTTAAAAAAATGTGGGCTGACATGGGATACCAAGGAAGAAATTTAAAGAATCACATAAAGGAAGAATATGACATAGATATTGAAATTGTTAAAAGGCCTCCATGTAGATTTTGGGTGCACAAAGATACGCCACCTGAGCTACTACCAACAAGAGAACAAGGGTTTAAAGTACAGCCAAGAAGATGGGTTGTAGAAAGGACTTTTGCTTGGGTTAATAGGAATAGAAGGCTATCGAAGGAGTATGATTTACTCACAACATCCACTGAGAATTTCATATACCTAGCTATGAGTAGGGTTATGTTAAAGAGGGAATATGCTTGAATTTACTAGTTTCCGGACAACCTCTAACTTACGCTGCAAATGTTTAAGAAGTTTACTAAGCAGAAAAAAAGACAAAGAATCCCCGAGTTAGCTAGTCTTTTACTATCTCTGTCGAGTATTGGCATTTTTTGATGTCTTGTAACGCTTTATAAGCGCGTTCAGCTTATTTAGATAAAAATCTAGATGTAGATGAAGTTTTGTAAAGACATACAGTATCTATATACTGCAAAAAATTGAACATAAGACGCCGATACATTAAGTAATCCTTACCTTTTAATCTGCAGATTGGCGAAAGCAAATACAATAGCTTCACTATCATGATAAGGGGGCTGGCGAAGGGTGTCAAGTAAGTTTTTTCGTTTCATCCGATGCGCTGCCAAAAGCTATGCAAAAAGTCCAATGAGTTAACTCCCATATATCCTGAGTAATTCTTGTGCATTAGCTTTGATTAGGATAGGGCATTTTCTATCATTTAATAGGGAACGCAATATTTCAGTTGCACCCTTAACGTCGTTATTGTGTATCTTTACTACAGCAATAGCTTCTTGGCTTGAATAAGGATACACTGTGCTTGATTCTAAATTATCAATTTTATCTTTATTTATTTTTTCACCGTTGGAGTGAAGTAAGCTCATTACTTCTAAATATTGTGCTAACTCACGCAAAACATTAGGAGCATCTTTATCATCTGCCAAATCATTATAAATAGATGCTGTGTCTGTTGGCATTGAATCTGAGATATGATTGAATGCGCGTTCAAAATTTGCTAAATACTCCCAATTTGAATCTATTTCTTCTAGCAGCGGCTTATTATCTTTTTTTAAGAATAATACTTCGTAAAACTTGTCACCTGCAGTTATAGATTGTTTTGTGTTATCAATGTTGCGCAATAAGTATAATGTGATGCCAACTAACATTGGCGCGAGTGCAAGCAGAAAGATGTATTTTTTCATGGTAATATTCCAAATAGTTATATATTTATACATTAATGCTTTTGATTTGCAAAAACATATTGACATAGTGATTATATCACATAATAATATTCTTAAAGTTGTTTGAATAGTTGGAGATTAAAATATTTCTAAAGTAGAAATAAAGACAGCAGTATTAAGCTAAATTATTTTTTGTCGGATTTATCCGATGTACCCTCAACCTTTTATAGGTTGAAGTCTAAATTTGAGAGTTTGATCCTGGCTCAGAATGAACGCTGGCGGCAGGCCTAACACATGCAAGTCGAACGGAGTTATATTGTAGCTTGCTATGGTATAACTTAGTGGCAGACGGGTGAGTAATGTATAGGAATCTACCTAGTAGTACGGAATAATTGTTGGAAACGGCAACTAATACCGTATACGCCCTACGGGGGAAAAATTTATTGCTATTAGATGAGCCTATATTAGATTAGCTAGTTGGTGGAGTAATAGCCTACCAAGGCAATGATCTATAGCTGATCTGAGAGGATGATCAGCCACACTGGAACTGAGATACGGTCCAGACTCCTACGGGAGGCAGCAGTGGGGAATATTGGACAATGGGCGAAAGCCTGATCCAGCCATGCCGCATGAGTGAAGAAGGCCTTTGGGTTGTAAAGCTCTTTTAGTGAGGAAGATAATGACGGTACTCACAGAAGAAGTCCTGGCTAACTCCGTGCCAGCAGCCGCGGTAATACGGAGAGGGCTAGCGTTATTCGGAATTATTGGGCGTAAAGGGCGCGTAGGCGGATTAGTAAGTTAAAAGTGAAATCCCAAGGCTCAACCTTGGAATTGCTTTTAAAACTGCTAATCTAGAGATTGAAAGAGGATAGAGGAATTCCTAGTGTAGAGGTGAAATTCGTAAATATTAGGAGGAACACCAGTGGCGAAGGCGTCTATCTGGTTCAAATCTGACGCTGAGGCGCGAAGGCGTGGGGAGCAAACAGGATTAGATACCCTGGTAGTCCACGCTGTAAACGATGAATGTTAAATATGGGAAGTTTTACTTTCTGTATTACAGCTAACGCGTTAAACATTCCGCCTGGGGACTACGGTCGCAAGATTAAAACTCAAAGGAATTGACGGGGACCCGCACAAGCGGTGGAGCATGTGGTTTAATTCGATGCAACGCGAAAAACCTTACCACTCCTTGACATGGAAATTATACCTATTCGAAGGGATAGGGTCGGTTCGGCCGGGTTTCACACAGGTGTTGCATGGCTGTCGTCAGCTCGTGTCGTGAGATGTTGGGTTAAGTCCCGCAACGAGCGCAACCCTCATCCTTAGTTACCATCAGGTAATGCTGGGGACTTTAAGGAAACTGCCAGTGATAAACTGGAGGAAGGTGGGGATGATGTCAAGTCATCATGGCCCTTATGGAGTGGGCTACACACGTGCTACAATGGTGGCTACAATGGGCTGCAAAGTCGCGAGGCTAAGCTAATCCCTTAAAAGCCATCTCAGTTCGGATTGTACTCTGCAACTCGAGTGCATGAAGTTGGAATCGCTAGTAATCGTGGATCAGCACGCCACGGTGAATACGTTCTCGGGTCTTGTACACACTGCCCGTCACGCCATGGGAATTGGTTTCACTCGAAGCTAACGACCTAACCGCAAGGAGGGAGTTATTTAAAGTGGGATCGGTGACTGGGGTGAAGTCGTAACAAGGTAGCAGTAGGGGAATCTGCAGCTGGATTACCTCCTTAGGCTTTGCGCATAACTTACCATTTTTAATGATGGTGTTGTTATGTGCTATACTGCTGTCTTTACTTCTACTTTATTTTAATTTCCCGATAACGGAATTTTATGAGTGATAGACCTCTTTCTCCACATTTACAAATATATAAAGTACAAGTTACTAGTTTTTTCTCTATTATGCATAGATTGACTGGTATCTTGCTATTCCTTTTATTAATGATACTTTCTTGGTATTTCATATTACATGTTTACTTTCCTGAGTTACTTATAGTAAGGTACTTAAATGCATTATTATTCACTCCTGTTGCTAAATTAGCTTATGTCTTATGTTTTATAAGTTTTGTATATCATTTTCTTAATGGTATTCGTCATTTATTGTGGGATGCTGGGCTTAATTTAGAAATTACTGGCGTTTCAAGGAGTGCTATACTGCTGACAGTAACGCTACTTCTTTCTACTATGGCTTTTTTATTTATGTTTATATGAGTCAGTCTGGAAATTCAGTACATCATTGGTGGGTTCAGCGTGTTTCTGCGGTAATTTTACTGTTCCTGTTTTCTTGGTTTATCTATTCATTTTCTTGCACATTTTATACTGATAGCTCTTTGTCTTTTAGTGAAAAATTTATTAATCACCCTCTAGAGCTTTTATTTTTTGTTGTATTGTTGTTTTGCATTTTTTGGCACGCAGTTCTTGGAATGCAGGTAGTATGCGAAGATTATATACACAGCGTACCTTTGAGGATTTTTACAATTACATGCATAAAGTACTTATCAAGCATTACTTATATAACCCTCGCTTTTACAATCTTTATCTTCTACAGGCATATTTTCTTGTAAAATCACCGGTGCTGTGTTAATATATTATTAGTGTACTAGTTTTATTATTGAACTATAGCATTATAGCGATTTTGGTTTGACAATATGTTTGAAGCATTAAAAAAGGGAGCAATAGATCTTACACTTAAAGCAAAAGGTCTGCTTACTTCACCTGAATCTCAAGTTTACGTCGAAGACCTTAGAAAGGTAATGATGTATGATGGAAGGAAATGCCAGTATCCAAAAAATTATGATCAAATTGTACAGTCTGCTAAAATCATAGAAAACAGGGATATGCATGGAAATGCTATACTAGATAAAGATAAAAATCCAACCTATAAACTTTTGTATGGTCAAAAAGATGAGAATGGAGAACAACCAAGTTTCAGATTATCTTTAGTTACCAAAGATAAAGATAATGATAGATCTTATTTTACTATCAATTATATAGACAATCAGGGTAAGCAAATTCCGATAAATGAGTTGCATAAGTCATATTTTGAGCCATTAGGCTTTTCGAGAATGGATTTGAAAAAACACGTGCCAATTTTTGAAGCTGAAAAAACTAAGGATCCTCAATATCCATTTGAATTAACTAATTCTTCTGTGCTAACTAAAGAGGTAAAAAATAAAGAAGGTAAAGTTCAGGAAGTTGTTGATGAAAAAGGAAGAAATGGAGAATTATTATACACTAGTGATTACAAGAAGCTAAGCACCCATTTTTCAGAAATTAGAGATCAGAATGGTAATCTAGAGCTAGATAAAAGTCTTATATCTGTTCCTATCGTTTTTGCTACAAGCTTGGCTAAAGTTTGTACTAAATTGTTGACTTCTCTTCCTATAAAGTTAGGGGAGCATTTAATAAGCAAACAAAACCCAATTGCAAAGTCTTTTGGTTATCTTTTATTCACTCCTGCAGCGGCAGTAAAAAATTTAGTGGATATGGGAGCTACCATACTTAAGGCTCCAATTTTATTGTTTGTAGCAAATGAGAAAAAATATGGTGATGCTTACTTCACTATGTGGAAACACCAATTGAAAGGATGTTGGGAAGAAGCAAAAAGTGACTTTAATGTTATTAAGGGTGGAGAAAGGCTAAAGCCAGGGCAAAAGGATCATAAGCCACTTAGTATAGTGGGCACATGGGATGAGCTTAACGCTAGAAGGCCAAAGAAACAAGGGAATGATAAAGAAGTTAGCAAGAGTAATGAAATACTAAAGAGTCCTGAGGAAGAACAAAATAAGGGTAATGAAATATTAAGTGATAAAAGAAAAGGTCATGTTGAGGAATTACAAAATAGAAGAAATTCACAGCAAGGGCAAGGCGCTACACATGATCACTCTCATTAGCAATTACTTTAAATCAACATTTACTTTCTTTATTAACTATTCCACAACAAAAACTTGCATGTATTTTGCCCTCAGTATAAGATATTAATTATTTAATTAATATCTTAACTAAATGCGCCCTGTAATATTGTGTGGTGGTAGTGGTAGCAGACTTTGGCCTTTATCTAAGCCAAAGCAATTTCAGAAAATATTTAGTCAGAACACTATGTTTCACAACACTTTGTTGAGGCTGAAAAGCGATTATATGCCGCCCATAATTGCTACAAATATACAGTACGAGTCATTAGTGATGGAGGAATTGCATGCACTGCAAGAATATAAAGTGATTTTCGAACCAGTGAAAATTGGAACAGCAGCGGCAATATTAATTGCTGCGCTTCTCTGCAATGAAAACGAGACAATGTTAATTCTGCCTTCAGATCATTTCATAGGTGATTTGAATAGTTTTTATGCTTCTACTCAAAAAGCGTCTAAGTTAGCCTCTGAAACTAACTCTATAGTCACTTTTGGGGTTAAGCCTAATGAATTCAATTCTGAATACGGTTATATAAATGCAGTTTATGATCAGAAAGAAAAATATCATATAGTGAAAGATTTTACAGAAAAACCCGAGCGTAAGTTAAGTAACGATCATTATTGGAACTCTGGAATATTTGTGTTTAAAGCAAAACGCTACATAGATGAGATCAAAAAATCTGCCCTGAATCTTTACAATTCATGTTTTAAACATTTCACACCGCAAGAGAGATTTCTATATTTAAAACAACAAGATTTTGCAGGAATTAAAGACATATCCATTGATTATTTGGTGATGGAGAAAGCAAAAAACGTTGCAATGATAGAAGCTAATTTCGATTGGTTGGATGTTGGAACTTGGAATTCAGTTTTAGAATTGAGTGAGAAGTTTAGTAAAGAACCGGTGCCATTTCAGCATGTGATTAGAGAAAAAGAACCAGTTTCAACGACAGAAAGTAATAAAAATTTATTGGGTGGAGCTTGTAAGCAACCAAATAAAAGTCTAATTTCATTTATTCATAAAGTTAAGAAAGTAAAGGCGATAAGGAAAGAAGTTAAACCATGGGGATTTTGTAGTATAATTTTAATGAGCGAAAATTTTCTCATAAAATATCTTTTTATAAATCCATTAAGCTGCACTTCTAAGCAATTCCATCACTATAGAGATGAATACCATATGGTACTATCAGGAGTTGGGTATGTTAGTTTAGACGACAAAGAATATGCTATAGTAAAAGACCATATGATAGAAATCCCAAGGGAAGTTTCCCATAGGATTGAAAATAGAAGCACAAGCTTTCCACTTGAAATAGTTGAATTTCAGATAGGAGAGCATTTATCTGATAATGATATAGTGAGGTTGGATGATGTATATGGAAGATTTTGAAATTCTAATGTTAAAGATACTCTATAAGTCTGCTAAATTTAAGGAAGCAAAAATCTCTAGTTTTCAAATAAAGAAAAGTCTACAATTATACGAAGTTTCAAAAATATAATGTCTAACCTCAAAATATTTTGTAATGTCCATTGCCTTTGAAATTACTATGGCTGCTTGCTATTTGCGAGCGAAAAATGCCAGATTTTGCTCTATAATGACTTTGTTCTCTATTATCGGCATTGCCCTTGGAGTTGCAACACTAATAGTGGTGATGTCTGTGATGAACGGATTCAGAGCAAAGTTGCTTGACTCAATACTTGGCATTGATGGCCATATTAACGTTTATTTTGATAGGAACATAAATTCAGATTACTACGCAGTTTCAAAATCTATTGAGAGAATTCCTGGTATATTAAAAGCTACTCCTATGACCAATGATCAAGTCATTATTGCAGCAAATGGTAAAATTGCAGGTAGCGTAGTGCGAGGTGTGTCAACTAAAGACTTGCTTGATAGTACTGCCGTTACAAATAATGTAATTATAGGTGATGTAAAAAAATTTGATGAAGGGATAATAATAGGAGCACGATTGGCAGAAGCTTTGAACATTGACTATGGCGACGAAATTACGTTTATATCATCTGAAGAATTTGATGCATTACTTGGTGAAATGCCACGAATGAAAAAATATAAAGTTATAGCAATATTTGATATGGGTATGTTTGAGTATGATAATACCTTGATATATATGCCTCTAAAATCAGCACAAGCCTTTTTTAATTATGAAAATAGCATAAAAAATATAGAAGTACTTGTAGACGACGTTACTAGAGCTGATAAGCTGGCAGATGCTATAGAAAAAGAAATAGGAATGGAAGCTGAAAGTTGGCAATCACAGCAAAGCCATTATTTTAGTGCTTTAAAAACTGAAAGAAATGTGATGTTTTTAATTCTTACTTTGATTATAGTTGTAGCAGCGTTTAATATTATCTCAAATTTAATGATGATAGTGCAAGAAAAGAAATCCGCGATTGCAATTATGCGTACATTTGGTGCAACAAGTGGAAGCATTATGCGCATATTTTGTGCTTGTGGTCTATTAATCGGTTTTACGGGAACTTGTCTTGGCTGTATTATAGGTGTCGTTTTTTCTCTCAATATCGAAAGCATTAGAGTGTTTTTAGAAAACATTACTAATGTCAAGCTGTTTGATCCTATGATATACTTTTTTTCAAGTTTGCCAGTAATATTAGTTCCTCAAGATGTAGTGAACATTTCTGCACTTGCATTATTCTTATCATTTTTAGCGACAATTGCTCCTGCATTACAGGCAGCTGCACAAGATCCTGCGGAGATATTACGTTATGAATGATACTCAGCAAAAGTACATAGGTTGGTTCTTAATTGTATTGTTATTTACCGGTTACATCACAATAAATAACATAATCTTTTTAAAAATAAATCAGCAAGAGAGTGAAAACAATGTGAAAGCTTTAACGGAAAACATGGATGAATTTAGAATGTTGCTTGAAGTTAATCAATCTAGAATAGAAAAAAAGATATTTGACCTCAAGAGAAGTCAGCATACTCAATGTGAGCAAGGTGATAATAACTCAAGATGTAAGAACCTTGCAAAATTGCTATTACTTGTGGTTAAAATGAAGAATTCGTTATTGCGAGAAGCAAAATTTGATAACCATATAAATTCAATAAAGCCTTTGATATCAGAGCTTGACGATCCAGAGATAGAAAATGCAGTAGATGAATTAGAAAATTTGAAAGAGATAAATACCTTACACGAATTGAAGTTATCTTTTGAAAAAACTATTGATACTATCGATTACAACAAAAGTACATTGTCTAAAAAAATCATTTCAAACTGGATAAAGGTAGACGACCGAAATGATCCATTAAGAGTAAAATTCGCAGAAATTGAGGAGTCAATAAATGATAATGATTGGCAAAATATAACTGTTACAGTAAGCAATTTAACGCATTCAGAATTCAAGCCATGGCTGAATAAATTGAATGGTTTTATTGTAGCTTCTAAGAATATTTCAACAATATATCATCACTTATTACAATATATCTCATGATTTATTTTATAATTTTCGCTTTTTCGTTTTTATTTGGTATATGGGTCAAGGTAAGTGGTGAAGTAATAAAATTGGAATTAGGCAATTACACTATAAGTATTGATCTATATTTCATTATTTTTACTTGTGTAGTTTTATTATTTTTATTAATTACACTTGTACGCTTTTTTTCCTCCATTTCATCAACATTTGCCAACATAAGAAATAGAAGAAGGGATAGGGAAGAATTGCTTCTCTTTGAAGCTTTCTTTAGCATAGACTTAGACAATATAGAGAATGCCCAAAAGCTAGTTAAAAGTCTGAGTGAGGAGAGCGATAGGTTGTCTTTAATAAAGCTCTTTAACTCAGGTAAGACGGGAAATTACAGCTTTTTCAGTAACGGTTTAACAAATATTGCAAATAAAAATCGTAACTTAGCTCTACTTCTAGCCAATAAGCTGATTGTCCACCTCAAACAAGAAAAAGTAGTCTTTCAAAAATTTATAGAATATTGCTCTAGTTCAATTAACGATAAAATGCTATCTATTCCCTTTCAAATAGAGCATTGCATATTGAAAGAAGATTGGATTAATGCAATTTTGAGGTTGAAGGAAGCAGTTAAGTCCAATATTTTTCTCCCCTTTGATCATAAAGAAATGTTTGCAGTGTTTTATTGCGCTTTAGCAAAGCAATATGAAAGTAAAGGAAATTTTAAGGAGGCTATAAAGTCTTTATTTAGAGCACAACGTTATAGTGCAATTTTTCAGCCCATCAATTATTTAAAGGCAGAATTATATATTAAACTTGGAAAAATCAGAAAAGCTTCTGCAGTGCTAGAGGCAGAGTATACAGTAAATCCTACTCCTCAGTCAGCTAAAATGTACATCAATTTAAATAGTAAAGGTGCTGAAAGACTATACAACTTACGCCCTGATTATTATTTTAGTTACTGTTTACTTGCTTTGTCCTCAATGAGTTCAGGTAAATATGATCTTGCAAGTCAATATTTAGACACTGCTATGAAAAAAGCTAATTACATGTCAATCTACTTTATTGTAATACAACTCAAGGTTACATTGCAAGAACACGACAAGGTAATTTATTGGCTAAACAAGATGGACTCAGAAGCTTTGCCTGATCCAGGCTGGAAATGTAAAAATTGTAACAGGGAACTAGAACAATGGGATCATAAGTGTTCAAGTTGTAATAGTTTTAATTGTGTTTATTATATATTATAAAATTCCACAAAGTGTAGAAATTACCATTAGGCTACTTTCACATTGATATTGCTGAAGTTAGAGCACTTTCTTAATATAATCCTTATCTCCAAACAATAAACCTGCAAGTTTCTTAGCTAGACTTGGTTTTAATGTCAAAAAAACTTGCTTTTAGACACTAACAGTTATATATTTTAATAAATCAGGGTTGTATACAAAATGAAGAGCTTAAAGGAATTATCCTTAAGAATTAAGAATATTAGGTCTGTACAGAAAACCACGAAAATAATGCAAATGGTTTCTGCAGCAAAGTTGTTACAAAGCCAAAAGAAGTTATTAAATTCAAAATTATATGTATCTAAGCTGCATAACATTATTTTTTCATTAATGCTATCAGTTGATCAAGAATTACTGGCAAAAATTCTAAATGTCAGTAACGACGGTTCTTACCTAGTATTCATTATTGCGTCTGATCGTGGCTTGTGCGGCAACTTTAACTCTTCTATTGTCAAATTTAGTCAAGAGCGTGTAAATAAGTCAATCGCAAATGGCAAAAAAGTAGATATTGTATTTCTTGGTAAAAAAGCTTTTGATGTAGGTAAAAATAGATTTGACTCTAAAAGTATCTTAAAAATTGAAAATAGTAAGGGAATCACGTTAAAGCACGTAGAAGCTTTGGTTGATGGTATAGATTTAAGTAAATACGATAAAGTTAAAGTTTTTTATAGTAAATTCTATAATACCTTCACGCAAAAACCAATGTTGGAAACAATAAAACCATGGAGTAAAGACTCATCCTTGATTGATAGCTCTCTGGCTGGTCCAACAACAGATTACGGCTATGAGTATGAACCACAAAATATTGAATTTATTTTAAAATCTTTAGTTCAAGATTACGTTGTAATTGCTCTTTACTCTGCTTTACTTGAAAGTGCAACGAGTGAGAATAGTGCTAGAATGGTTGCTATGGAATCAGCAAACAGAAACACTAAAGAGATACTGAACAAATTAGCATTGCTTTATAATCGTTCTCGTCAAGCAGCGATTACGACTGATTTAATTGAAGTTATAGGTGGTGCAGAATCTTTATAGAAATCTAAGGAATAGAAAATGAATATATTAAATATTGCAGCAGATATTACTAAACTAATAAAAAAGCAAAATCAAGATGCGGAAGTTACAATATATGAAACTAATAAGACTTCAGTTTCTCAGCGTCTATCAAAAATTGAGCAAATATCACAATCTAAAAATTGCACTGTAGGAATCAGAGCTATAGCAGGTAAAAACAAAGCTGCGTATATTTCTACAAACGATTTGAATAATCTGAGTGATACAGTAAGCCAAGTGGTAGAAATGGCAAAGAATGCGCCAGAAGATCCTTGCATTAATTTTGCTGTAAATGGTAGTAATTATATCTCTTCTGCAGATTTAAGTATCTCAGATAATAATGTTGTAACCGTTGATAACCTAAAAGAAATTGCTGAAGCTGCAGAAAATTCAGCCCTTGCACATAAGAGTATCACTAATTCTGAAGGAGCCTCTTCTTCATACGCTTTAGTGAATACAGTATTATCGACTGTTTCTGGTTTTATTGGCTCGTTTAGTAAATCAACCTTTGCTAATCAGGTTTCTGTTGTTGCTGGAAGAGAAAGTGAAATGAAGGTTGGTTACGATTATGATATAGCATGTAATTTTAGTGATTTAAAGTTGCCAGAGTTAATGGGAAAAGAAGCAGCAAAAAGAGCAGTTGATCAATTGAATTCACGTACAATGAAAACTGGTAAATTTCCAGTTATTTTTGAAAAAAGAGCAGCAAAAGGGCTAGTAAAAAGTTTTGCTTCTGCTATAAATGGGAGCAGTATTATAAGCAACAGTTCTTTCTTGAGGGGTAGTTTAAACGCTCAGATTTTCAACGATAGAATTAATATTATCGATGATCCATTGTTGCCAAGAGGCATAGCATCGAGACCATTTGATGGAGAAGGGATAACTAGCAAGAAAAATATATTTGTAAAAAACGGAATATTACAAAATTGGATTTTAGACTTATACTCGGCTAGAAAATTAGACTCAGAAACAACCGGAAGTGCAACTCGTGCAAGTAATGCTGCAGTTATTCCTGCAGCTAGTAACCTCTACATTGAGAATGGTGATGTATCGTTTGAAGAATTAATTCAGGAAGTGAAAGAGGGAATATATGTAACTGATTTATTTGGTTTTGGTGTCAATTTAATCAATGGCGATTACAGCCAAGGCGCTTCCGGATTTTTTATAGAAAATGGAAAAATAACGTATCCAATACATGAGATTACCATTGCTAGCAATTTGAAGGATATGTTTAGCAATTTAGTCGTTGCAGATGATCTAACTTTTTGTGGGCAATTTAATTCACCAACGATTAAAGTTAGCGAAATGACGGTTGCAGGTTCGCTTAACGATTAAAAAATTTATTTGCATCAAGTACAACAATTGTGTATTATTGTCATGTAATGTTAAGAATAGACTATGGAGTATAAAGGTTTAGTTTCAATAGCTAAGCTTAAAGCATTCTCAATCGTAATTTCAAAGTTTTTCATCACATTAGTAATGTTAGTTAATAATTTAGGAGTTGTTTAAATGGAATTTGGTAATGTAAAATGGTTTAATGCCGAAAAAGGCTATGGTTTCATCAAGCCAGAAGGTAAAGGGGGTGACGTTTTTGTACATATTAGCACATTGGAACGTTCGGGAATAAGACCTGAGGCACTTAAAGGAGAGAATAAAGAGAAGGGAATAAAAGGAGAAAGGGTGAGTTATGAGGTTAAAGAGGAGCGCGGTAGAAACGGAGAAGATAAAAAATCTGCAATAAATTTAAGATTGGAAGATTAATCTATTATGAAGTCTTTTAACAGGATTAACGTATTGTGAATAATTTTCATGAGATGGGTCTCCCAGCTTCGCTTAGACAAGCTCTAGATAAAAATAATCTTTTCGTCCCAACTCCGATTCAAATACAAGCGATTCCCTTAGCGCTACAAGGTAAAGATATTCTCGGATCTGCTCAAACGGGGACTGGAAAAACTTTAGCATTTGCTATTCCGTTGGTTGCTAAGTTGCTGAATGAGCCTAACACTGGTTCAGCTTTAGTCATCGTGCCAACCAGAGAGCTTGCGCATCAGGTAACAAATGAGATAAGAAAACTCTTATCTCAAAATTCTGCACTAAGGGTCGCTTTGTTGATTGGTGGTGAGCCTATTTTTAGGCAGCTAAATCAGCTTCAGAAAAAACCACAAATTGTAATAGGTACTCCTGGTCGTATTATAGACCATATTGAGCGTAAAACTTTGATTACTCGCAATGTTAGCGTTCTTGTGCTTGATGAAACGGATCGTATGTTTGATATGGGCTTTGGAGTTCAGATTGAAGAAATTATGAAGCATTTGCCTAAAATAAGGCAAACTCTTATGTTTTCTGCAACTCTTCCTGGAGATATAGTAAAACTTGCTGAGAAGTACCTTAATCGACCAGAACGTATTTCTGTTGATTGTGAGGTTACAACTTCTGTAAAAATTAAGCAAGAAATTGTTTATGCATCAGAATCAGAAAAATATGAAAAGCTTGTTACACAACTATGTCAGCGCGAAGGATCAATCATTATCTTTGTCAAAACAAAGCGAGGAGCGGATCAGCTAGCTAACAGATTGCACAAAGATGACTATAGCGCTTTAGCAATTCATGGTGATTTAAGGCAGCACAAGCGCGAAAGGGTCATTAATTCTTTTCGTCGTGGCCGTAATCAAATCATGGTTGCAACAGATGTTGCTTCTCGCGGCCTTGATATTCCCCACATTCAACATGTTATCAATTATGATGCACCACAATCGCAAGCTGACTATATTCATCGTATAGGTAGAACTGCACGCGCTGGAGCTGAAGGGTATGCGCTATCTTTTGTTACACCTCAAGATAAGAGAAGACTGCCTGCACTGGCAGACAAAGAAGGAGAGCTAAATTTTGATTGTAGTGTGCAATTTAAAAAACGTAACAGCAAAAAGGTCTTTAAAAGGCCAAGTACGTTAAAGACTAAATACGGTAGAAAAAAGATCAATGCATTTAAGAAGAAAAGCAGAGTACTAGAAAAAGCGTATTAAATAGGATTTACCTACAATTTGATAAGCGTAAAACTCGTCATTCCGCTACTCATTAGCGGAATCTATGCTGAGATATTGCGGTGCTATGACGTAGATCCAGAGTGGGATTCAAATTGGCTACAGCGAACTGCTGGATTTCAATTTTTTTAATAATTGTGTGCTATTCATTATATATGAGTTCCCACTTTTAAAGAGAATAGGAGATGATTTCCAAAAACTTAGAGGCAAGTTTGAATAGAGCACTATTCATTGCTTCTAATTTTAATCTTAAATATGCGAAAGTAGAACATTTATTGCTGGCGTTAACTAAAGACGTGGATGTAAATTACGTTTTATCAAGATGTAATATCAGAGCCGATGAAATCATCAGTATGGATAACATTCTATCAAGATGCAATATTAAGGCTAATGATTATAATAATAATATAAAAGGGTTTTTACAAAGCAGTTCTGAATTGATTATCAGTGGAGTTAAACCTAGCTCAATGTTTCAATGCATAATACACAGAGCAATAATACGGGCTCATAGCTTGGGGAAAAAAGAAATAAATGGAGCAAGTGTTCTAGTAGAAATTTTGTCTGGGCAAGATTTATACGTTGAAGATCTATTGCAGAAACAAAGTGCGAAAGATTCCAATTTGATTTACCACATATCTAACATGAAATACTCTAACGATATAGATGAATACACCACTAATCATAAAGTAAAACTTGATAAAAATAATGATGCTCCTACTACAGTAAATAAAGGTGAGCTACTAAAAGATGAGGAAATTCTACAAAGTTATTGTAAAAATTTAAATGACTATGCAAGAAGCAAAAAAATAGATTATGTTATTGGTCGTGATTATGAATTAAATCGCACTATAGAAATATTATTGAGGCGTAGAAAAAACAACCCTTTATATGTTGGAGATCCAGGTGTTGGCAAAACCACAATAGTTGAGGGTTTGGTACTCAAAATCATTGAAAACAGTGTTCCAAGTGCGCTCAGGTCCAGTATAATTTATGCTTTGGATTTAGGGTCACTCCTTGCAGGGACACGCTATAGAGGTGATTTTGAAGAGAGAATAAAATCTATAATAAAAGCGATTGAGGCAAAACCAGGTGCTATCCTTTTTATTGACGAAATACACACTATCATTGGAGCAGGTTCTACAAGTGGTAGCTTTCTTGATGCAGGTAACCTACTCAAACCTGCGCTTGCAAGAGGTACACTGCGTTGTATAGGTGCAACTACATATAGAGAATACAGCAATAGTTTTGAAAAAGATAAAGCATTAGCGAGGAGGTTTCAAAAAATTAATGTTAAGGAATCTTCTGTTAACGAAACGATAAAGATACTAGATGGTATAAAGCACTACTATGAAGGGTATCATGGAGTATATTATACAAAGAATGCCATTAGGTCTGCGGCTGAACTTTCGCATAAGTATATTACTGGGCGAATATTACCTGATAAAGCGGTTGATGTTATTGATGAGGCAGGGGCATATTGTAAATTGCTAAGAAACAGGGGTAAAATTGTAAATAGTAGAGATATTAAGAATACTATTACTAGAATTACAAATGTGCCTTGCGGATCTGAATCTGATGATTTGCAGAAAGTAAAGTCTTTAAAAGCTAATCTAGAGAAGGTGATTTTTGGCCAAGAGCAGGCAATAGAATCTCTTGTTAATTCTATTAAAATTGCTAAATCTGGGTTGAGAAATTACAATAAGCCTTTAGCAAATTATCTTTTTGCAGGGCCAACCGGTGTTGGTAAAACCGAGCTAGCAAAACAATTAGCAGAAAGCATGGGCATGAATCTTATACGCTTTGATATGTCCGAATATATTGAGTCTCATACGATATCAAGGATGATTGGTTCTCCTCCTGGATATGTAGGTTATGATCAGGGTGGATTACTCACAGAGTCTGTATCTAATAATCAATATAGTGTTGTGCTGCTTGATGAAATTGAAAAGGCTCATAGCGATATCTATAATATATTGCTACAAATTATGGATTATGGTTGCGTTACAGACACTTACGGACGTAAAGTTAACTTTTCCAATATAATCTTAATTATGACAACTAATGCAGGAGCAGCTGAACGCAGCAAAAGTTTTGTTGGCTTTGGGCATAAAAAATTTAACACTGGTGATAGTGAAAAAGCGATAGAACAGGTTTTTAGCCCTGAATTTCGTAATCGTCTTGATGCGATTATTTCTTTTTCTGACTTAAATGCGGATATAATTCTGCATATTGTAGATAAATTTATTCAGGAACTGAAAAAGCAGCTGACGCAAAAAGGCATAAACTGCTTGGTAGAGGATGAAGTGAAATCTTATCTTGTACAAATGGGTTATAGTAAGGAAATGGGAGCACGTCCGATAGAGAGACTTATTGAAAAAGAGATAAAAAGTTACTTAGCGGAAGAAATACTGAATCGTAAATTAATAAAAGGAAAGAAATTAAGAATCTATATGAATAAAGTAGAAAATAAAATTGCTTTTGATATAGTTTAAAATCCTTGTATTGAACTTCATCTTTGTTACAATCTATAACTTAAATTCAATTTGAATTATAGTGATAAGTGATAAAGTAAAACAAGTCCTAAGCTACTACGAAAGTGAAAACCCTGGGGTAAAAGCAAATCTTACTCGTATTCTCATGCATGGAAAGCTTGGCGGCACTGGCAAATTAGTAATTCTCCCTGTAGACCAAGGGTTTGAACACGGGCCAATAAAAAGTTTTGAAGTTAACCCTGATGCTTATGACCCACATTATCATTTTCAGCTTGCAGTTGATTCGGGAGTAAGTGCATATGCTGCTCCACTTGGTATGATTGAAGCTGGTGCTTCAACTTATGCTGGAATGCTCCCACTTATTTTGAAACTTAATAGTTCCAACTCCTTACATTCGAAGAATCTGACTTCTGATCAAGCAATAACCTCTTCTGTGAAAGATGCACTGCGTTTGGGCTGCTTGGCTGTTGGATTTACTATATATCCTGGTTCTGCTAAGTGTTTCGATATGATGGAAGAAGCCCGTGAAATCGTAGCTGAAGCCAAATCTTATGGGCTTGCAGTAGTGTTATGGTCTTATCCACGCGGTGAAGGAATTTCCAAAGAAGGTGAAACAGCGGTTGATGTTATTGCCTATGCTGCACACATGGCAGCTTTGCTTGGCGCTAATATAATAAAAGTAAAACTTCCAACTAAATATTTGGAAAGGGAGAAAATAGAAACAGAAAATATTGAATTATTACCTAAAAGAATTGAATATGTTAAAAGATCTTGTTTTGCAGGAAAAAGAATAGTAGTTTTTTCTGGTGGCGAGTCGAAATCAGTGAATGACATATGCAATGAAGCGAAAGAAATTAAGCAGGGTGGTGGTAATGGTTCAATCATTGGACGTAACACTTTCCAACGCAAAAGGGAGGAAGCTTTATCTATGCTAAAAGATATAATGGATATCTACACATAAAAAACGGCTGGGTGGCAGAATGGCTTATGCAGAGGACTGCAAATCCTTTTATACCGGTTCAATTCCGGTCCCGGCCTCTTTCATTTTCTATATCTTGTAAAAGTTGCTCAATTCAACAGTAGCTTTAAGTGTGTAACCTATAGAGAAAATTATTCATAAGTAAAATCAATTTCTTTTCAAGTTATGGTTATACTCTTATAGCGTTTCATGGTAAAAAATAAACTAAAAATAAGCAAAGTGTTTTACAAAATGATATTACGTGATTTATTGTTTTTACTGCCGCCCGAAGTTGCTCACTCTTTGGCAATTATGGCATTAAAGAAAATACCTTATAAGAATCCTATAGAGCTACCAGAATCTTTGAGTGTGAATTTTTTTGGTAATAAGCTCAGAAGCCCCGTGGGTCTGGCTGCAGGTTTTGACAAGAATGCAGAAGTTATAAGGCCTATGCTTTCATTTGGTTTTGGATTTATTGAAACTGGTACTGTAACTCGTAATCCACAATATGGAAACAAAAAACCAAGAATTTTTCGGTTAATTAAAGATCAAGGGGTAATTAACAGATTGGGATTTAACAATAAAGGAATAGACTACTTTCTTAAACAAATAGATAAAACCAAGCTTGATGATTGCATTTTTGGCATCAACATAGGAAAAAACAGTACATCAAAGGACCAAATCAGCGATTATGTTGACTTAATAAAGATAGTATATGGAAAAAGCAATTATATAGTGCTGAACATCTCATCCCCAAACACGCCTAATTTACGCAATCTGCACAATAAGCAAGAATTATCGGAATTGTTGAAATCCGTAACTCTAACCCGGAAATCAATTGATAATTCTAAATCCATACCAATAATATTAAAAATCTCACCAGATATAGATCAGCAAACGAAAGAAAATATCGCTGAGCTTGCGTTGGAATATAAGATTGACGGATTAACAGTGAGCAACACTACGATCAGTCGGAATAACTTACATTCCCACCAAAACGAGAGTGGTGGGTTGAGTGGCAAACCGCTGTTTAAACTTTCAACCGAGTTATTGAGCGATATGTACAAACTTACTAAGGGCAAAATATTGTTGGTAGGATGCGGAGGAATCTCAAGTGGTGCTGATGCATATAAAAAAATAAAGGCAGGAGCTTCTTTGGTGCAGTTGTACACTGCTCTCATATACCACGGACCTCAAGTTGTAAACAAAATTAATCTAGAACTTGCAGAACTAATAAGGAGAGATGGATTTAGTAACATTAGTGAGGTGGTGGGTTGTATACATTAAGCATCTTCTCTGTCACCTAAGTAGCCGACACTGGAATAACATCGATGAATCATTATTCAAATAATGGTTATGCAAGAAGTCTATTAAACTGTATATTTTGGAAGTTGTTGGTATTATTTTAATAAAACAAAACTAATTCTTTGGTATAAAGGTGTGGTAGGAAGTGTTATTCTTTTAAATAATGGGTATGAAGAGTTTGAATGATGCAATATCTAAGATCATTGATTATAAATTTACAAATTATGCAATATTAGAAGAGGCACTAACTCACCCAAGCGTAAATAAAAGGAATAGCAAAAACCAGATTGTAAGCTACGAAAGACTAGAGTTTTTGGGCGATAGTGTTTTGAATATGGTTGTATCTGCCACACTGTTTAAACTATTTCCTGAAGAAAAAGAAGGAGCATTGGCAAAAAGAAAGACGGATTTAGTTTGTGGCAACACCATTGCTAATGTTGCTAAAGAAATAAAATTAGGCAGCTTTATCATCATGAATAATAGTGAACGCTGCAATGGAGGGAGATGTAACTTAAAAAATTTAGAAAACTCGCTTGAAGCACTAATAGGTGCAATTTATATTGATGGCGGGCTTGAAAATGTTGAAAAATTTATTATCCAATATTGGGAAAAGCTAGCTAAAGGCATGCTTGACCCCCCTCAAGATCCTAAAACCTCACTGCAAGAGTGGACTCAGAAAAACAAATTGCCTTTACCAGAGTATGAGCTTGTAAAACAAACTGGACCAGCGCACAATCCTGAATTTACTATATCAGTTTGCATAGAAGATTATGGTAAAGTTTCTGCATGCGCTTCTAGTAAAAAGATTGCTGAACAAAAAGCTGCTGAGTTGATGCTAGAAAAAATTGGAAAAGACGCTTCAGTTTAGGCAAAATAGGCATTAATGTAAATTTTAAGGAAGCTAATAGCGTTTAGGGTAAATGGTCAATTTAAGGAGAAGCATAGTATTATTCATAAAAAAGTTGATCTACCAAAAATCAAGCCTTATGTAGTGGAATATCAATGGCTGTTGTCGGAGATGCGGAAAAAAAGAAGTAGCAAGTTACCAAAAGGTGTTATGCCAGATACATTTGGTCCAAGAGTTGTTTTGTGAAGTTGACAGAGTCAAGGAGAATGAAAG
The DNA here is from genome assembly GCF_964026915.1 of Wolbachia endosymbiont (group A) of Eristalinus aeneus. Classification (NCBI taxonomy): domain Bacteria; kingdom Pseudomonadati; phylum Pseudomonadota; class Alphaproteobacteria; order Rickettsiales; family Anaplasmataceae; genus Wolbachia; species Wolbachia endosymbiont (group A) of Eristalinus aeneus. Next base: position 1,119,994 of record NZ_OZ034712.1, on the reverse strand, counting down.
TTTTAAAAAATAGCATATTTTTTAATTATAAAAATTTGATATTAACTGTTGTTGGTTGATTGAGTAAAAACCAGTGAATGGTCACGTTAAAACATATTTTTAAATTTCTGCCAAAATCCTGGTTTATTATCATTAACCTTTGTAAATGTTATATTTAAACTGTATTTCGGATCATTTGGCACGTCGTATTTTATGCTAAATGTTGAAACTTTATCGTTATTGTAAATATGTACATCATCATATGATAGCTTTGTTGTGTAACACTTTACATACTTTTGCTTATCATGCACTAAATCACCTGACTCCCTTTCTAGTTCCACAAATTTCGTTTTTTTCTGACATTCCTTCATTTTTATTAAATCCTTATCTAGTGATATTGAAACTGGCAACGTATTTCCAGCATATTCTTTAGCTAAAAGTTCACTTTGAGGATACATTTTTATTTCCCTGCCAAAATGTGAGTCTATGAAATTATTACTCCAAAATTTATCGCCAGAATGCACGTACTCATCAGTAGCATACGGCACCCCACCATAATTGCATTGAACTTTGTAATCTCCAACACCGTTGTTTTGAAAAAAATCATGAATAGCAGTGTAGCTACCGGCAGCATCATTTATATAATCCATTACTTTATTCCTTAAATTTTTAGTTCATTATATCATAATCATTATGCCAATCAATCAAAAAAGCTCTCCCTTGCTGTTTTTAAAACTGATTTTGAGCAAGCGCTCTCGATTAGTTGGGAGCGTATTTGTAAGATTGTGACATTCGTGCCTCCCAGTTTTTCACATACTGCTGAATCAATTCAGGATAATCTGTAATAATTAATAAATTTTCAGCATTTCCTTTTTTAGCTGTCTTAGAGGTTGTCCGGAAACTAGTAAATTCAAGCATATTCCCTCTTTAACATAACCCTACTCATAGCTAGGTATATGAAATTCTCAGTGGATGTTGTGAGTAAATCATACTCCTTCGATAGCCTTCTATTCCTATTAACCCAAGCAAAAGTCCTTTCTACAACCCATCTTCTTGGCTGTACTTTAAACCCTTGTTCTCTTGTTGGTAGTAGCTCAGGTGGCGTATCTTTGTGCACCCAAAATCTACATGGAGGCCTTTTAACAATTTCAATATCTATGTCATATTCTTCCTTTATGTGATTCTTTAAATTTCTTCCTTGGTATCCCATGTCAGCCCACATTTTTTTAACTTTAGTATATTTTGTTCTCATATTGTTTAATGCTATTTTAATACCATCTCTATCATTTTCGTTAGCAGCGCCTACGTAACAACCTAGTATAAAACCCTGAGTGTCTGTAATTATATGCCTTTTTCTACCCTTTACTTTTTTACTTCCATCATAGCCTTTGATCCCCCCTTTTCTGTAGTCTTTACAGATTGACTATCTACTATACAGGCACTCGGCTGCTCATTCCTTCCTATTTTTCTTCTACTATATTTTGTAATTTCATAATTCATTTTCTCAAAAATTCCCTGCTTCTTCCATTGCCTGAACTGCTCATACACAGTCTTCCATAGCGGAAAATCATTTGGTAAATACCGCCATTGACACCCTGTACGCAATACATAGAAAATTGCTTCTAATATTTCTCTTTTGCTATACTTTGGCGGCCTTCCTCCTTTCTTGTATGATACTCTGAAGTGTTTTTCTATTCTTGCCCATTCCCTTTCGCTTAGATCTGTTGGATACTTTTTTCTCATCTTTACCCCGTACTAAAATTTCAGATATTATAGCCTTTTACTTATTTCCGGACAACCTCTAAGAAGTCTAATAGCAAATTTTTAAGTTCCTCTTTAACTCTTTAACCAGCGGGCTCGCATGAGGAGAGGAGAGTAAAGGTCCTCTTCCATAGATATCTTCACACTTTTTTCTTCTTCTGTAGTTGGCGGACGAGTAAGAAAGTGAATCTTTGGTGCGCCACTAATTATTGCCATTGGTGTTTGCTCCGCCCCTTCTCCCATAACTAAAACAGCAGACGTTGCCAACGCATCAAGAAGATTGACTTGTGTTACTTGCAGTGGTTGATCATAAAGATCTGGCTTGCCTATATAGGAATAAAATGGTTCAAATCCACACCAACCAAGAGCAACGCCCGTAACCCCAAGGCGCATAGGTGTTATGTTACTATCTGTAATCAAAATACCAAGATGTTTTATGCAGTGTTTTGTCTTGAGATAGTTCCATATTGACAGAGCTGTTTTCTGAACATCTTTTGGATATAGAATATACACCTCATTACCATTTGATTCATCAATACCAGCAGATGGAATTAAGATATTATCTTTAATCGTTAAACAGATACTGTGAGCCACATCAACAATTGCATCAGCTTCCCTTTTGATTAGCTCTTCTTTAGAACAAGCAGTTTTGCAAACCACTTGTTTTTGACAAATTGAAATGATTTTTGATGTGATAGCAAGAACAACTTCCTCTCTTAGCAGCTCTGAAACATAGCGATCAAGAACCTGCTCTAATACTTCTCCATATTCAATGCGGTGGGTATAAATTGCTTCAATATGCATATTAACGTGTTAGCTTGCATATAGTATAATCTTTTGTTTTGGTGAGAATAGTTTTATTCCATCCACTAAGAAGTGTTAAGTTGAAATATACATCACCTTTATAGGGTTTGTGAATTTCTGTTATGATAAATTCTGAGATTAGATCATACTCCAAAAAAAGATGCGCTATTTGTGCTCCACCAATCACAAAGATTTGAGGGTAAATCCAATTACTTTGGATTGACAAAAACTCTTGCATAGAAGAAATAATAGTGCATTTTACTCCTCTGTTAAAACAAGAATTTAATTTGTCACGAGAAAAAACAATAGGAATACGATTCCCTAATATGTCTTGAGGCATAGTTTCAAATGTCTTTCTCCCCATAACAATAACTTGTTTGTCAGTCACCTGACGAAAATGATCTAACTCACTTGGATAATGCCAGGGCAATCTATTATTTATTCCAATTACCCCCTTGGGATCAACAGCCATAATTCCGATAACTATCATCCCTGTAAAGCAGCTTGAGCTACAAAGAATCGCATGTGATCACGCACATTATGCACTCGAAGGAAATCAACCTTGTTGTGCAATGCAGATGATAAAGCAATTGTTTCTAAATCTCGGTTAAAGACAGGTTCTGTAGAAAAAGAAGAAATAAATGACTTTCTAGAATGACCAACCAGAACTTTGCAGCCAAAATTTTGTAACGTTTCTATACTGCGTAAAATCTGGATATTCTGGTACATAGATTTGCCAAAACCAATACCAGGATCAATAATGATCGAGCTTTGATCAAAACCTAGGGCAAGTAACCTGTTAATGCTCTTTTCTGCCCAATTATTTATGGTATCAATTGGATCAATGTCACTTGGGATAATGTTGTCACTATGTGGTGGTATGGAGAGTGAATGCATAATAACGATACTACATCCACTGCTAGCAATCGCTTTTAAGGTATTATCATCTAGATCTCCCTTCTGATCGTTTACCCAGGCAATGTTGTAGTGTTCCAAAACATTTAAAATAACGTCTGACCAGAAGCTATCAATGCTGACTTTAATGTCACCAACTTTCATATATTGATTAAGGTCATCAAGCACTGGTTTTAAGCGTGCATACTCTGCTTTTGGAGTTTGTATTGAGGAGCCAGGTCTTGTTGATTGAGCACCAAGTTCAACTATGCTTGCACCATCTGATAACAGCCGCAGTGCCTGCTTGGTTGCTTGATCTGCATCATAATAAAGACCACCATCTGAAAATGAATCAGGAGTAATATTGACAATACCTACAAGCTCTGGTGAAAGCGTAAAACTCCTTAAAAAGCAATCCTTAATGTTAGGGTTAACAGTACCAAACGTTTTGTTAACTACTGCCATAGGGTTCAGCATTGTCATCAAGTGAAGCAAAAATGGTCTGTTTATCAATTCTGGGTGAGGAATCTTAAGGTAGGGTGTATCAAGTGTCAGGTCATCCCATAACAAAATATCCAAATCAATAACGCGAGGTGCCCATTTTTCATAGACCTGCAGACGGCCAATGTCACATTCAATTTGTTTAAGGCCCTTTAACAGCTCTTCAGGAGAAGAAGAACAACTTCCATACACAACCATATTTAGAAATGGCCTGTCCCACCCAGGTGAAGCATCATTTGGTAAAATAGCCTTAGTTTCCAGAATAATTGAAGATTTTAAATTTTTAAAATAGCGTTCCTGCAGTAACTGAGCAGCCTTTTGTAAATGGGAAAAGCGATTCCCCATATTTGAGCCAATAGAAATGTAAATCATTCTTGCAACGCATTACGATAAGTAAAGAAAACACCTCCATGCACACTGGGGACAGGTGGTGCAACTTTGTGAATAGTTACGCCTATAGAAGAAATAATAAGCTTTTTTTGCATCACAAGGTTATTAATGGTCCTGTATATATCATGAGTTAAATGCTCGATTAAGTTGAATTGCTTGCTTTGAACGAGAGATTGAATACTCTGAACTACCTCCAAGTAGCATATAGTATCCTCAAGCCGGTCAGTTGTAAGTCCTAAAGGGGGGGATTTAAAGGTAAAATCAATATTAACACTAACTAATTGAGAATGATACTTCTCTTCTGCACTATAGCCTAAATGAACCCAAAGCCGTAAGTCAGATATAAGAAGATTACATGCAGACATTGCATTCCAACATCACTGAGTTTAAGCTACTTACAACTACTAACACACGCTAGCATTCATCATTCCATCAAGAAAACCCCACAAGAGCCTTGCTCCCTTTTGAGCACCCTGCATAACTTTATCTTGCTCTTTTTCATCTAGATCTTCAATAAGATTTGCACATTCCTCAGAATGCCATTCATCAGCATGCATATGGACCGTAAAAAATTGAAGAGAACGCTCATCACTTATTGAATAGTGTTTTTTTAAACCTTCAATTTTAGACTTGGAAACCTCTGGAGTTTGACGTTCGTAAGCGTACAAGGCTCCAAGACCTGCCGCAAAACCTGATCTTACAATATCAAAGTAACCATCAACTAACTCCTGTGTCTCTTTAATCTGTGCACTTTCACGAAGATCAGATCGCGCAACGCCAAGCCCTTCAGCAAAACGTTGCCATAATTCTGGATGATTTTCATCACCTTGTTCCTCTTCTATTAAATTACCAAGTAAAACCTGTCGCATTTTTAGATCTGGGCACAAAAAATGTATACCACTGATGTAACGAGGAAACGCAGCAACGTGGTGATAATATTCTTTAGCATAGGTTTGTAAAGCTTGCAAGCTTAAGCTTCCTGTATTCCATGACTGGTAAAATGGATGATTTAGTAAGTGCAATTCATCTAACTTGTTATTTAGAGACTTAGTAAATTCCATCATTTCCCCCATTACATTAATATATAGTTCATATACTATAGTTTTCTCATTGTTACGATCATGCTAAGATCAATACAATGGTGGGATTGGTAGGACTCGAACCTACGGCCAATTCGTTATGAGCGAACTGCTCTAACCGACTGAGCTACAATCCCTTTTATCAATATTTATAATACACACAAAAGCAAATTTGTCTATTAGCTTATTTCACTATCAACCCAACTTGACAAATCATTTGTTGCACCAATTTTGCGTGCAATTTCCTTACCATCTTGAAATATGATTAAAGTGGGTATAGATTGCACTCCATACTTACTTGGCACTTCAGTCCCTTCATCTATGTCGAATTTGCAGATCTTAATCTTGCCTTTTCTATCCTTAGCCAATTGTTCTATACGTGGCATTAGACTTTTGCATGGCCCACACCATTCTGCCCAAAAATCTACCAGCACGAACCCTTTATAGTCAGTGACTTCAGATTTGAAATTTTGATCATTTACCGATGTAATATCATCACTCATAAAATACCTAAATTTTTGTAAAATATAGCGTATCTATTAGCAGTTAATCAACTAAATTCTTACCGCAGAGCTTGAAAAATTGCCCTAAAGTGTTTTGCACAAACAAAAAACTTCTATTACATCTGGTGGTTAAAGATATCCACGTTTTCCCAACCCATTAAGTCTAACTCAATACGAGTAGGAAGAAATTCAAAGCACTTTTGGGCCAATTCTTTTCTATTTTCACGTTCCAGCATTAAGTCTAGCTTTTCCTTTATCCTGTGGAGATACAAAACATCAGATGCAGCATAACTTTTTTGTTTGTCTGTTAAATTTTCATTTCCCCAATCAGAAGATTGCTGCTGCTTATTTAGTTTGGTATCAAGCAGCTCTAAGCACAACTCTTTTAAGCTATGATTATCTGTGTAAGTGCGCACTAAACGTGAAGCTATCTTTGTGCAATAGCACGGAAGTGCCCAAGTTTCCAAGTAATAACGTATTATGCTCACATCAAATCGCGCGAAGTGAAATATTTTAGTTATATTTTTATCCTCTAATATTTTTCTCAAATTTGGCGCTGTATAATCGTTCTTGAGTTGAACTAAGTGAGCGTTGCCATCATTAAAAGAGAGCTGCACAAGGCATAATCTATCTCTGCTATGAAGTAGCCCCATTGCCTCGGTATCAACAGCTATAGACCTTACATCATCTGGTATTGAACTAGCTGGCAAGTCGTCTTTATATAAAAATATTCCCATAAAGCTTTGTGGAATAATTAAAAACTTATGATAATCAAAAATGAGCCTTAAGTATACGAAAAGATCATAGAAGGAACCACGCAAATTTATGGGCTCTCACATTTTTCATGTACACGGGGTTTACAAATCGCTGTATATGCCTATAATTAAGTAAATTTAGGTTAATTTAATTGCGGGAGTAGCTCAGTTGGTAGAGCGCAACCTTGCCAAGGTTGAGGTCGAGGGTTCGAACCCCTTCTCCCGCTCTTTGCTTTCAAAATCATTTCGTCAAAAATCCCTTGACAAACTCCGCTAGCCCCCTTATCATGAAAGTGAAGCTATTGTATTTGCTTTCGCCAATCTGCAGATTAAAAGGTAAGGATTACTTAATGTATCGGCGTCTTATGTTCAATTTTTTGCAGTATATAGATACTGTATGTCTTTACAAAACTTCATCTACATCTAGATTTTTATCTAAATAAGCTGAACGCGCTTATAAAGCGTTACAAGACATCAAAAAATGCCAATACTCGACAGAGATAGTAAAAGACTAGCTAACTCGGGGATTCTTTGTCTTTTTTTCTGCTTAGTAAATTTCTTAAACATTTGCAGCGTAGGTTAGTTGCAATTAAAAGCGGCTGAATCTCGCTTGTCAAGAGTTTAAAACATAAAAAACGCCAATATTTTAAAGCGGATAATAACCACGGGGCTTCTTTTGCCTTTTTTTTCGTTTGGTAAATTTCTTAATGTTTATGGCTAAACGACAACCGTCATCCCGCTACTTGTTAGCGGGATCTCTTGTTAGCGGCTGAGATACCGCGAATGAATCGCGGTATGACGTAGGACTGCTGTCATTCCAGCGCGTGACGCTGGAATCCAGTTCTTATTACCTGGTGTAAAGTTAAGTTTCCTGGATCCCAGTGGGCTTTGTTGCATCGCTCAAGTGAAAAGAACTGGCAGTTACTGACAAAATTCATTATAAATAGCCATTTAACTGTTGAAGAAAAAATATGCCACAAAAAATGAGAGTCAGTAACTGCCATGAATATAACAAATTTCTCCAAGAAAGAGGAAGCATTTTTTGTTATATCAATGACGCCATAGAAAATTGGTACGAGAATTGTCCAAAAATGCAGGGCGGCAACTATATTTATAGTGATAAAGTTGTGATTTTGGTGCATATAATCGTCAGTTTCTTTAGAATTGGTTTAAGACAAACAGTCGGGTTTATAAAAGGGTATTTGCAACAAATAGGAAGAGATTTGGCAGTTATCAGCTATTCACAAGCATCAAGAAGGTTTAAGAAACTTAATATTAAGATAAATGATTGCAGAATTGATAAAAATATAGCTCTTTCCATAAAAGTCCGGATGTGATAGGATAAGGGTAGATGATGATAAGGAGGTTGAATGCCAGCAGCATATAGTTATGATTTAAGAAAAAAAGCAATGGAAGCGCTAGACGAAGGAGAAAGCAGAGAAACAGTGGCAGCAAGATTTAAGATTGGACGAACTACTTTATGGGAGTGGCAGCAAAGAAGAAAAGAAACAGGAGACTTTCAATCAAAAAAACTTGGAAATGGGGGTTACAATCACAAAATTACCGACTGGGATACCTTTGCCAAATTTGCCAGAGAACACGGAGGAAAGACTCTATCGGAAATGGCTAAACTTTGGAACAACGTTAGTATCCAAACGATCTATCGAGCCCTTAAAAAAATTGGATTTACGCGCAAAAAAAGACATATGGATACAAGGAAAGAAACGAAGAAAAACGTGCTGAATTTTTGAAAATTATAGCGACAAAAGAACCTAAAAACTTAGTGTATATAGATGAGTCTGGCATTGATAACACCGAAGACTACCCCTACGGATATTGCCAGAAAGGACAGCGGTTTTATGCCTTAAAATCTGGAAAGAAAACTCAACGAATCAGTATGGTTGCAGCCTTAAGTGGAAGAAAGATAGTTGTTCCGTTAACCTTTGAAGGCCACTGTAATATGGATGTTTTTAATGGATGGGTTGAGCAATTTTTGACACCGATCTTGGAACCTGGACAGACTGACCTTACCCAGAAAAAGTGGAGAGAAAGAAAGGAGTTTTTTTGGGTAAAATAAAATTTTGGAGGATTAGAAATGGCAAGAGAATATACGGCAGAATTCAAATTGGAAGCTGTTAAGCTGGCAAATGAACAAAGAAAGGTAGGTCAACCAGTTGCAAAAGTAGCAAGAGATCTAGGAATAAGGGATAGTGTATTAGGAAAATGGATGAAGAAATATAACGAAAAAAAGTCAGCGGCAAATGCATTTCCAGGTAGAGGTAACATGGCTCCTTACGACAAAGAGAGGTTTGATTTACAAAGCAAGAGTAACAAGGGAAAGAGACATTTAAAAAAAAGCCCTGGCCAGTCAAAAAGAGTAAAATATTTTTTTATATAGTAACTGCTATAAAGTACAGGAATTATGTAGGATTTTCTGCTAGTGGCTACTATAGTACTTCCCAAAGTAAATGATAAAGGTATAATAAGCTATTTGAGTTATAATGGCGTATAGTGTGGATTTAAGGGAAAGGGCAGTATCGATGATAGAAAAAGGGAAGTCAAAGGTTGAGGTGGCAGAGCTTTTGGAGATAGGAATAGCAACTCTGTACCGCTGGTTAAGAAAGAAAGCCGCTGGTGAAAGCCTAAGGCCATCGAAAAACGGCAGCTTTATTCGAAAAATAGACCCAAAAATACTCGAAGAATATGTTAAAAAGAATCCAGATCATACGCTGGCAGAGATGAAACAAAATCTTGGATTTGGAATAAATTCAATTTGGTATAGGCTGAAACAGCTAAGAATTACTTTAAAAAAAAGTTACACTATATCAAGAGCGCAATCAAGAAGATAGGCAGCGATTTACCGATAAAATCTCAAAAATAGACCATTCCAGCATCTTATATATAGATGAAGCAGGAGTTGATAATAGGTTATACCGAGAGTATGGACGTGCTCCAATAGGAAAGAAAATTTATGCAGATATTCCAGGAAGAAAACGAGAGAGAATCAGTATAATAGGCGGGTGGATTGGAAAGAGATTTATTGCACCAATGACTTTCAAAGGTGGGTGTGACAAAGAGGTATTCAATACATGGTTAGAGAAGATGTTATTACCTAAATTGCCACATGGTACTACAATAGTTATGGACAATGCCACATTCCATAAAACTCCCAAAACAAAGGAGTTAATAGATAATGCTAGATGCCGTTTGCTCTATCTACCAACATATTCACCAGATTTGAACCCTATAGAGCATTGTTGGAATACCATCAAAAGCCGCCTCAGACCTTTAATGCATAAATATACAGACTTACAACTTTTGGTTGGTAATACCATAATGGAAATTTATCATTCATTTTAGAAAATACTATAGTGTGTTATCTTCTGCTTTCTTAGCAGGTACAACTCCATATTCAACGTACCTTCTAAAGTATCGATATACTGACATTCTTATCTCCAAATCATAAATATGCAACCTAGCCTAATATAATTAAGAAATAGTTTATAATAAATACGTTTTAAGATACCTGCCTGTAACACTTTCTGGAATTTTTACCACTTCTTCTGGAGTTCCAGTAGCAATCACTTCTCCGCCTTTTATTCCGCCCTCTGGTCCGATGTCTATTATATAATCTGCAGTTTTTATAACGTGCAAATTGTGCTCGATAACTATAACAGTGTTTCCCAGATCGACTAATCTATGGAGTATTTTTAGTAAGTTATTTATATCTTCAAAGTGTAATCCAGTTGTTGGCTCATCAAGAATATACAATGTTCTTCCGGTAAATCGTTTTGATAGCTCCTTGGACAGCTTTATTCGTTGTGCTTCACCCCCAGACAACGTTGTTGACGACTGTCCGAGTTTTATATAGCCAAGCCCCACTTCCTGCAAAGAAATCAACTTTTCTTTTACCATTGGAAGGTTTTCAAAAAAATCACAAGCTTGATCTATCGTCATATCAAGGACATCAGAGATTGATTTTTCTTTATAAGTAACTTCCAATGTTTCCCGATTATACCTTCGCCCTTTACATTGCTCACACTTCACATAAACGTCCGGTAGAAAATGCATCTCTATCTTTAAGTGCCCATCACCTTTACAAGCCTCACACCTTCCCCCTCTGGTATTAAATGAAAACCGGCCTATATTATATCCCCTTGCTTTTGACTCCGAAAGACCTGCAAACCAATTTCTTATATGAGTGAACATACCAACATATGTTGCTGGATTTGACGCAGGAGTTCTACCAATTGGCGACTGATCAACTTCTATAACTTTATCTATATATTCAAGGCCTTCTATTCTATCACACTGACCATACCTTGCAGACGAATGATGTATCTTATGTGCTGAATATTTATATAACGTTTCTATGACTAAACTTGATTTTCCCCCTCCTGATATTCCAGTAACACAAATAAGATTCCCTATAGGAAATTTAACGTTCACATTTTTTAAGTTATTTTCACATGCATTTATTACTTTTATGAACTGAGTTGCTTGCTTTCTTCTCCTTGGAATTAAAATTTTTTTCTCTCCACTCAAATATTGCCCTGTTATGCTCCCCGAATTTCTTTGCACCTGGTCTGGTGTTCCTTCTGCAACAACTTTTCCACCATTTACGCCAGCTCCAGGACCAATATCAATCGCATAATCAGCAGCCATTATTGTATCTTCATCATGCTCAACAACGATTACAGTGTTACCCATGTCTCTTAAGTTTTTTAGTGTGGCAATTAACCGATCATTATCACATTGATGAAGGCCTATCGAGGGTTCATCAAGCACGTACAGCACTCCTGTTAAACCAGAGCCAATTTGTGAAGCAAGTCTGATCCTCTGACTCTCACCGCCAGAGAGAGTGCTAGATTCTCGATCAAGCGTTAGGTAATTCAACCCTACATTCTTTAAAAATGCTAGCCTCTTGATTATTTCATTTAATATTTTACTTGAGATTTGCTTCTGTTGTTCTGTGAGCTTGTCTGGCAAATTTTCAAACCATTTAAGGGATTCATCGATGCTGAGCCCTGATATTTCACCTATATGTTTGCTATCAATTTTTACTGTAAGCGCTTCTTTTCTCAATCTATAGCCAGTGCATTCTCTGCAGTGAGTAACAGAGCAATATCGCTCAACAAGCGTTTCATCATAATCCATCTGGTTTTCTAAGATACTGACCAAACCTTGAAATTTACCGAAGCCAAAGAGTATCATATCTTTTACTTCTTGATCTATGTTCTTCCACGGAACATCAAGGCTAAATTTACAATTTTCAGCCAGTGATAGAATTGCACTTTTTAAAAATCCATAACCTGTGTGCACTTGACGGAACATTGATCCCACTGGCTTTAAAGCGCCTTCAGATATTGAAAGAGTTTCATCTGGCACTATCAGCTTCACATCAATAGCCAGCTTTTTACCAAGCCCATTACACGAACCACATGCACCGTAAGGGCTGTTAAAAGAAAATAATCTTGGTTCTATTTCCTCAAGAGTGAAACCAGACTCGGGGCATGCAAAATTCTCTGAAAAAGTCAGAATTTGACCATTTTTATACTCGGAATTATGGTTGTCAGGTAGGTTTACTATTTCTACATACATTAGACCATTACCAAGTTTTAGTGCGGATTCTATACTACTTGGCAGTCGATTTCCTATATCGCCCAATATTGATATTCTATCTGCAACCACAAAAATGTCGTGTTTCTTGTTCTTATCGAGTTTAGGCAAGTCATCTACATTGTACACTTCACCATCTATTTTGAACCTTACGTAACCTTGTCTTTTAATTTCCAATATCTCTTTAAGATGTTCTCCCTTTCTACCACGCACAACAGGGGCAAGTATATATATCTTAGTTTCTAAAGGTAACGCAATTATAGTATCTACAATTTGAGACACCGTTTGTTTTGTTATTGGTAATCCAGTTGCAGGTGAATAAGGAACTCCTATTCGTGCATATACTAAGCGCAAGTAATCGTAAATTTCGGTAACAGTTCCAACTGTTGACCTTGGATTTTTTGAGATCGATTTCTGGTTGATAGATATTGCAGGAGAGAGACCTGTAATCGACTCAACATCTGGTTTATCCTGAATGTTGAGAAATTGACGCGCGTAAGCTGACAGGCTTTCAACGTACCGGCGTTGGCCTTCTGCATAAATCGTATCAAATGCAAGGCTAGACTTGCCAGAACCACTTAGCCCAGTTATAACAACTAGCTTATTTTTCGGTATATTGACGTCTACACCTTGCAGATTATGTTCCCTTGCGCCCTTAACTCTGATAAAATCGTCCATATTATACCATATAGCGTATTAACCATTATAGCCTCAAAATACGTGAATTTATAGTGATATATTGATTTTCTATTGATTTTTTCAACTGTTACGGAAAATTAAGCAGCGTTTGATAAATCGTCATTCCGCTACTTGTTAGCGGCTGAGATACCGCGACGGTATGACGGTTAAGTAGGCCAGTGCCCCTATGATGTCATCCCAGTGTCAAGCACATAGCTGTACGAACGTTGTAGTTTAGGAGCAATTCCCACCAGTGGGCCAGTGCCCAGACACTGGTTCTATGCAACTTAATTAAAAACGTTTGTTTTAGCGTAAGACAACTACCTTTAGCTCATCAGCTCAGTTATAAGCAAAATTTCTGGATTCCAGACTGGAATGACACCATTTGCTGTGCAATTTACCTTCAAAAATGAATGTTCGTACAGCTATGTGTCAAGCACTGGGATGACACCATTCTTTTTTCTGGATTCCAGTGTCTGGGCACTGGAATGACACCCCCCTGATAGGCTCAAATCATAGTGTTTGTACAGTTGTGGGTTTAGGCTACCTATAAATTCTAAACTGTTGTTACGTATTAGGACCACCAAATACACCCCCAGGACCCAAAGTCAGTTTAGCTATATCAGAAAACAGGTTATGTGGAAATCTTAAAATACTTCTTGTTCGCCAAGCAAAATAAATACATTCCTACAAACAAGCAGATGCTCAATACTGACACATAAGAAAACTTAAAAATTAAATCTCTAATGTATATTGATAAGCATTTACCTGCAGAAAATTTGTATAGTAATCCAACACATACAACGGCACTATCAACCACTGATGCTATAATTAAAGTAATGAAATTTGCCATATGAAAATTCAACTTGGACTTCAATTTTTCAAAAATAATTATGCTTGAGAGAAGAGATACTAAAATTGCAGTATATGAAATCAATATCATCAAATTAAAACTTTGCAATTTAAAAACACAACATAGCGTTGTACACACCATTAAGCTGTACGTAGCTTTGCTTCTGCCATAAAATTCAACCATTGAATTTACAACTAAAGCAGCTCCCACAAATAAGGCAGCACATATCATCAATTTATTTGCAGTGTTGAGTAAAGAAAGACTGATAAACAGGAGTATCGATAAAATAGACATAATTACCTACCCAAAATTAATAACATACATTCATTCTAAATAAACATTACATATAGTAAAAGAGTTATTTAGCATAATAAGAAAAATATTTTATATTAGCATGCCACATCTTTCAGATCTACTTTTAAAACATCCTTTATGTTTAGCACCTTTTTCTCTGTTACTTTGCCAATACATGAATAAACTGCACCTTCAAACAATTCTTCAAACCTCTTCTGATTTTGTGGTGCAATAGTAACCAAAATTCTACTTTGCGATTCAGAAAACATTATTATCTTGTTTATTATGTCTGTATTTTGTATTTTTCCTATTGGCACTAGTGAAAGATCGATTTCAGCACCAAGGTCTCCTGCAATTAGCGATTTTGCCAGAGCAATAACTAATCCGCCTAAGTTTGGTGCAATTGCAGAGGCAATTATGCCATCTTTTATTGCCTGGTTGTAACGCTCATACAACTTCCTAGCGCTCTTTGCATCAACTTTTGGTACGTTGTTATTACCTATTCCACTATATAACTGATATTCAGATCTACCAAGTTCATCAAGTGTTTCTCCAAGCACATATATCAAGTCCCCTGGCATTTTTACATCAAGCGATACCGCATTTTCAATATTTTCTATAATTCCAATTGCTGAGATGAGTAATGAAGGTGGTGCAGAGATTATCACTTTCTCGCCATTTTCATCATATCCCTTGAAGTCATTGAACATACTGTCTTTTCCGGATATGAATGGTGTTTTAAATGCAGTTGCGAAGTCGTAACAAGCCTCTGCAGCTTTCTTTAGTTGCCACAACCTTTCTGGATTATAAGCATCACACCAGCAAAAATTGTCGAGCAACGCTAGATGATTTATATTTCCTCCTGCGGCTACATAGTTGCGTATCGCGGTGTCAATTGCACATGCTGCCATGTGGTAGGTGTCAATTTCTCCATAACTTGAGCCAAATCCTTGCGATTTTACAACACCTTTATTTGAAGAAAGAACAGGCCTTGAGACAATAGCTTCGCTGCACATTCTTCCCTTGCCTTGCAGTGGTTTTAACACTGACGATCCTTGAACCTCATGATCATATTGCACCACTATGAACTCTTTACTGCAAATGTTTGGTCTGCTTAACATTTCTTTTAATTCAATTTCTAAAGAAGGCGAACTTGTTGTCATTCCAGCGCGTGGCGCTGGAAGCCCCTTAGACCACGGCTTTGTCTGTAAATGCATTTTAGGATTACCATCATGCAGAAATTCAGTTCCGATATCCATTATTACTGTCCCTTTAGGACATTTAACAACGGCTTTACCACTCTCATTAAACTCTCCAATCACACAAACCTCCACATCATGTTTTTTCATGATTTGCTTAAACATAGGGAGATTTTCTTCTGGCACTGCTAAGGTCATTCTCTCTTGTGATTCTGATATCCATATTTCCCACGGAGCCATACCATCGTTTTTAAGGAGAACCTTGCTCAAATCAACTTCAAATCCGTCTTTTCCCATTTCACCAATAGACGACGACAGCCCACCTGCTCCATTGTCCGTTATTGCATTATAAAGACCAAGATCTCTTGCTTTTATGACGGCATTGGATAGTTTTTTTTGTGTTATAGGGTCACCAATTTGCACAATCGTTGAAGGGCTGTTTCCCGACAAAGCCTCTGAGGAAAACGTTGCGCCGTGAATTCCGTCCCTTCCAACTCTTCCACCAATAATTACGATTTTATCGCCATTTTTTGGTCCTTTAATGTGAGAAGGTGCGTTATTTATGTTGCGCGGAATAATTCCGACACTGCCAACAAAAACCAGCGGCTTGCCACAAAATCTATCGTCAAAATATACCGATCCAAGTTGTGTTGGAATACCAGAGCAATTACCAGCAACATTAACACCATGGATCACTTTTTTCATTATATATTTTGGCGGTAAGATCTCATCAGTGCGCTCTTTATCCCTATAAAATTTGCCTTTTGCTTCTTTGGCAAAGCAAAAGTAATAGGTATTCATTATAGGCTCCGCGCCTTTCCCGAAACCAACTATATCACGATTTACTCCAAGTACCCCAGTCATTGCTCCACCAAATGGATCAAGAGCTGAAGGGCTATTGTGGGTTTCAACTTTATCTACAATCAAGTAATCGTCATCAAAAATTATTCCTCCTGCGTTGTCAGAGAAAACTGACACACATATGTCAGAATTTATCTCACGCGTTGCACGCTTAATATAGTGAGCATATAGACCGTCTTTTATTTCATCAATAGGGGAGCAAAAAATATTGTGTTTACAATGTTCAGACCAAGTCTGTGCCAGAGACTCAAGTTCGATATCATATGGATTTCTGCCAAGTTTATTGAAGTAATCCTTTATATCCTTCATTGCTGCAAGGGAGAGACCTAAAGTGCCATTGCCATCGATTCCATCTCTACTAATTTTTTCAAGCTCTTGGTCACTTACATTGAGGTCAACAGACTTAGCCCCATTACTACTTGATGTCATCCCAGTGCTCTCTTCTGTCATCCCAGTGCTTGACACTGGGATCCATTCTTTTTTTTCCTGGTCACGCGCTGGAATGACACCGGAGTGGGTATCTCCAGCTCTCCCTTCTGTCATTCCTGTTTCCCCCTCTGTCATTCCAGTGCTTGACACTGGAATCCAGTTTTCATTATACAATTGCTTGAAGTTTTCTGGATCCCAGTGTCTGGGCACTGGGATGACACCTTTTAATTTACCGTAATGCCTCCAATAGCAATTGCCGTTTTCTTTATAAACAAGAATGCAATACTCAGTGATAGGATTAAATTCTTGTTTTATATCATCTTCAGTTGCTTGACTTAGAATCAATTTTGAACTTCTTGCTTTTATACAAACATTTTCATCAATGTAGTCCTTGTTTATTAAATATTCTCTAACAATTTGTTTCACTGTGTTGCCTACATTATCGGTCATGCCAGGTAAGAAGCTTATTTCCAAGCCCCACTTTGCTTGTGGTTCTATGAAATCATACGGAACTTCTTCAAGGTTTTCATTGTAGGAATAATAACGGCAGTCTTGTATGACTTTATTATAAAATAGCCCGCAAATTTCTTCATATAATTTGGATGGTAATCCTTTGCGTATGTAAATCGAGTAAACGTTGACTAACCATCTGCGGCCAATTTGCTCGCATTTATTTAAAACTTCTATTCTAATGTTTGCCATGTAATGTTATAAAAAATTTTAATATATAATAGCATACAAGCACGTTTATATTTTGAATAATTTCTATACAATAAAATATTGTATTAATTGTTACTGTTAGTGGGAAGAGTTTTTACCGTTAATGTGGATGAATCTCTTTTTGATGTGCTGGTTCAGCACATATTTTCTGAATATGAAAGAGAAAAAATTCCTGAAGTAAAAATCATACTTCCTTGCAAGAGGGATGTGATAGCGCTGCTGAGTGCATTCAAGAATCATAACGCTAAAAAATGCATAATTTTGCCAGAGATAGTTTCGCTAGAGAATATTGATGAGGAAGATTTAATATTAAATCTTGATAGGGTTAAAGTTATCAAGCCAACAAAAAGGACACTGCTACTCATTCAATTCATATTGGAGTGGAATAGAAAAAATAATGATAATTTTCCAATTGATTTAGCTTATAGCCTGCCATCACTGCTTGATAAAATTCAATCTACCCAAACAACGGATTGTTATCAATTTGATGAACATTCAAAAAAAATAGAGAATTTCATAAGCTTACTCACTGAGACTTGGAGTAAAACTTTAAAAGATTTAGAAGTAGTAGATATATTAAAACATAAGAGTGATTACATAAACAATATGATAATCTCTTTACAAAAAGACCAACATA
Source organism: Wolbachia endosymbiont (group A) of Eristalinus aeneus (assembly GCF_964026915.1). Lineage (NCBI taxonomy): Bacteria > Pseudomonadati > Pseudomonadota > Alphaproteobacteria > Rickettsiales > Anaplasmataceae > Wolbachia > Wolbachia endosymbiont (group A) of Eristalinus aeneus. Next base: position 1,102,038 of record NZ_OZ034712.1, on the reverse strand, counting down.
TAATCTTTGTTGGAATTGGAAAGGATAAGTCGTTAATTAAGGCTATATATGACCTGCCGTTTGGAGAAATAATTTTGCCTAACCTGAATTTGAAAATTAAAGAGAAAGACTGGAAATTGCTTGATAAAAAACACTATCAATATTGTCTGAAAGATCTGCTAGGTTATTTAAGTATAGGCAGAGAGGATGTAAGTTTTCTGCCAGAAGCGTGTTCTCCAGTGCCCAGACACTGGGATCCAGAAAACTTAACTTTAAATGAGCGCACCAGGTGGCTGTATAATGAAAACTGGATCCCAGTGTCAAGCACTGGGATGACAGAAGAAAGGGCGGGGATAACAGGAAGTCCTGAGGAATATCTAGATTACGTCTTTGATACAACTGCCGATCTAAGCAAAGTTAGTAGTGGACATGTTGGCAATATTGAAGTCATCACTTGTGATTCCAGAGAGGAAGAAGCACAAGTGACATCATTAATTATAGAAAATGAAGGTTATGAAAACATTTCTTTGGTCGTCTTTGATAAATTACTTGCAGCTCGTATAGCATGTTTATCAAGGCAACACAGTGCCATACCGGAAAATTACCCTTATATAACGCTTCTGCTTTATAGTATCGAAGTTTTGACCTCAAATTGGAGCAGTGTGTCATTACTTTCGCTCCTTAAACATAGGCTAGTGACTTTTGGTTACACTCAAGAAGAGTACACTCGGATTTTATCTGAATTTGAAATAGAGATATTACGCAACTTTAGTACAAATGGCCTGAGCGATATTATAAATGCTATCAATGCCCATAAAAAGCTAAAACATAAAGAAGATATATTACTTATTATCAATAAGTTAGAGGCTATATTTAATCCTTTGCTTAATTCTATAAATTACTCTATTTCTGATGTGGTAGCAACTCATTTGCAGTGTATTAATATATTATCTGGTATAAATTTTTCAGAGCTAAATAGTGAAATAGGTAATTTCACCTGTAATTTCTTGAATGCATGTGAGGGTGTAGAAATTAAGTGCTCCTTAGAGTTATATAGCCAAATTCTGACCTTATTTTTAGAGAAAGAGTTTTTCTCTGTAGCAAGTGACTTGAATAAATTCAGCTTATATCACAACAAAGTTGTAATACTTGCTGGATTTAATGAAGCGCCAAGCTTTCAAAATCCGCTTTTGAATGCATTTACGAGAGAAAAATTTAATCTTCCTTCCGTGCAAGAAGAGCAGGGGTATTTTTTTTATACTTTACACAATTTGTTTTGTGCAAGTAAGGTTTATATTACAAGATCGCTAAGCCATAGAAAGCCAATTCTATTGCAGCGTTTGGAAATTCTGCTCAAGGAGGGGAAGCAGCCGTATCGTGATTGGCTAAGGATATTAAATACGCCTGAATGTATTGTTCCATGTACTCAGCCTATGCCAAAACCTCAAACCGAAGTTAGAAAAGAAAAAATGCAGGTGATGTCTTGCAGTGCAATAGAAAAGCTAATTCGTAATCCTTATTCATTTTACGTTGAATATATACTGGGTCTTAAACAATTAAGAGACTTGAATTTTAAGCCATCGATATTGGAATTTGGCACTATGGTACACAACATTCTTGCAAGATATTTACGCAACAAAAAATCTCCAATGAGCATTGCACGAGAAGCATTTTCGACTAGTCAGTTTAATTTTTCAAATATGTGGTGGGTAAGACTACAAAAGATAATTCAATCTTTTGTCGAATTTGATGAAACTCGAAGCAATTATGTTGAGTTGGAAAAGAACTTTTCCTGTCCGATATTTCATATTCCAGCGCGTGACACTGGTTCTTGTGATCAGTATGAAACTGCTTGGATGACAAATAAGCCACAAGAAATTTCACTGATAGCAAGATGTGATAGAGTTGAGTATCTACCAAGTGGGCAAGTGGCAATTATAGACTATAAGCTTGGTACACCACCTTCCAATGAAGAAGTAATGTCGGGATTTTTTCCGCAATTAATTTTACAAGCCTTAGCGGTAGAACATATAACAAAAAGAGAAGTCTCAGAACTTGCTTATTGGAAACTTGATTATGATAAAATAAAAGTTATTTCTATACAAAATTATAGATACAAAATGCAAGAATTAAAAAATGATCTGCCTGGTTTTTTATCTAACTATTTAAGTAATTCCACACCCTTTATTGCCTCTCCATATTTTGATAAATTCCTGAGATTTAACAGCTATAAACAGCTAGAAAGGGTAGGAGAGTGGTTGTAAATGGTGTCATCCGAGTACCTGACACTGGTTTCCATCCAAAAGGGTGTCATCCCAGTGCTTGACACTGGGATGGCTTTGTTGCATCACACTTTATGAGATGGTGATTTATGGTAAATTCATGTAACTATCTCAAATTTAGCCATACCAATATCAGTGAATTTATTAAGCAAATAGCATTTGATTAGCAGTTCTTTTTCTCGATTTATCTCAGATTTATTCCTAAAACTAAATCCGAATATTTGCTTTAATCTTGAGAAAAACCCTTCAATATAAGATCTTTTCCCATAATTTACTTCTTTTTTCCATTCTTTCATGCCATCTTCACCGTATAATTTTATTAACCTAATAGCAGCATTCCTGTTAGACATATAATCTATTTCTGGATGTTCTGCCGCATTGTTTATTGGTGGAATTTTTGTCTTTATATCATATTCGTTACACAACTTATAAAACTTGTGCCTATCACATGCTCTATCTGCATATAGTGCTTTTATGGCATGCTGAAAATCAACTTCTTTTAGCAAATCACAAGCTCCATAGTGATCAGCCGTTACTGTATTTTACAGCTATGGCTTTTTTGTTGTTTATATTCAACATTACGTGCAATTTTCTCGTTTGCTCATAGCCACGATATTTTCTGTCAGTGCTATTTTCCTTGCTGTGTGTTGTTGTATATACTAAGAGGTTGTCCGGAAATAAGTAAAAGGCTATAATATCTGAAATTTTAGTACGGGGTAAAGATGAGAAAAAAGTATCCAACAGATCTAAGCGAAAGGGAATGGGCAAGAATAGAAAAACACTTCAGAGTATCATACAAGAAAGGAGGAAGGCCGCCAAAGTATAGCAAAAGAGAAATATTAGAAGCAATTTTCTATGTATTGCGTACAGGGTGTCAATGGCGGTATTTACCAAATGATTTTCCGCTATGGAAGACTGTGTATGAGCAGTTCAGGCAATGGAAGAAGCAGGGAATTTTTGAGAAAATGAATTATGAAATTACAAAATATAGTAGAAGAAAAATAGGAAGGAATGAGCAGCCGAGTGCCTGTATAGTAGATAGTCAATCTGTAAAGACTACAGAAAAGGGAGGATCAAAGGCTATGATGGAAGTAAAAAAGTAAAGGGTAGAAAAAGGCATATAATTACAGACACTCAGGGTTTTATACTAGGTTGTTACGTAGGCGCTGCTAACGAAAATGATAGAGATGGTATTAAAATAGCATTAAACAATATGAGAACAAAATATACTAAAGTTAAAAAAATGTGGGCTGACATGGGATACCAAGGAAGAAATTTAAAGAATCACATAAAGGAAGAATATGACATAGATATTGAAATTGTTAAAAGGCCTCCATGTAGATTTTGGGTGCACAAAGATACGCCACCTGAGCTACTACCAACAAGAGAACAAGGGTTTAAAGTACAGCCAAGAAGATGGGTTGTAGAAAGGACTTTTGCTTGGGTTAATAGGAATAGAAGGCTATCGAAGGAGTATGATTTACTCACAACATCCACTGAGAATTTCATATACCTAGCTATGAGTAGGGTTATGTTAAAGAGGGAATATGCTTGAATTTACTAGTTTCCGGACAACCTCTTACTTAGATGGTAGTCCTATTCCTCAATCTTTACTAGAAATCTTTGCTGATAATCAAGAAAATAATCCTTCCTTAGAAACTTTCCATGAAGCGTTTGGAATATTAATAAGTTACTCCATGTTAACTACCAAAAAAGATCATAGTATGTTAATACACAGCTTGGTTCAAGAAGTTATAAGGCTAAAGTCAGAGAAAAGTGGAAAAACTAAAGAAGACATAAAGACTGTTTTTCAACTATTACAAAAGGGTTTTCCTTACCACAGTGATAAACTAGAAGATTATGCTAAGAAACGACAATTATTACCACATTTAGAAGCATTTTTATCACACATGGATAATTTGCTAGAAAAAAATTCTTCAGAAAAGCAAACAATAGAAAAGGATTATCTTTTAGATTTGTTAATGTGGATTAATGATGGATACTCTGATTTAGGTAACCCTAAAAGACAAAAGGAGTTGATCGAATGGATTTTACCTATTCTTCAGAGGCATTTTATCCCTGATTATGAAATTGCTACACTGCTGGTAAGTCTTGGTATTGCTTATAATGCTTTAGACAATCCTCGGAACGCAAAAGAGTTGTTTGAATGGGCTTTACCTATTCTTGAGAAATATTATGGTTCTGATTGTCCTAAAGTTGCTGTTGCACTGACAAACCTTGGTAACGCTTATGAGGATTCGGGTAATCCTCATAAAGCAAAAAAGTTGTTTGAATGGGCTTTACCTATTTTTGAGAAACATTATGGCTCTGATCATCCTAAAGTTGCTGTCATACTGACAAACCTTGGCCACGCTTATGAGAATTTAGATAATCCCCGGAGAGCAAAAAAGTTGTTTGAGCAAGCTTTAGCAATTCAAGAGAAACATTATGGACTTGATCATTTCGAAGTTGCTAAACTACGGGCAAACCTCGGTCTTGTTTGTTATGCTTTGGGTGATCTTCAGAAAGCAAAGGAGCTGTCTGAACGGGCTTTACCTATTTTTGAGAAACATTACGGTCCTGACCATCTTGAATTTGCTAAACTGTTGTCAAACTTAGGTGTCATTTATGGGGGTCTAGGTTATCATAAGAAAAGAAAGAGGTTACTTGAACGGGCTTTAGCAATCAAAAGGAAACATTACAGGTCTGACCATTTCGAAGTTGCTATACTGCTGGTAAATCTTGGTATTGCTCATAATGCTTTAGGTAGTTCTCAGAAAGCAAGAGAGTTGCTTGAACGTGCTTTACCTATTTTTGAAAAACACTATGGCCCTGATCACCCGGAAGTTGCTAAACTACTGGTAACCCTTGGCATTACTTATGGCATTTTAGGTAAACATAAGAAAAATCAAGAGTTGCTTAAACGGGCTTTACCTGTTTTTAAGAAACATTATGGCCCTGATCATCCAGAAATTGCTATTATACTAATAAGCCTCGGCATCTCTCATGGGGACTTAGGTGACCACGAGAAACAAAAGGAGCTGTTTGAACAGGCCTTGCCTATTCTTGAAAAACATTATGGCCCTGATCACCCGGAAGTTGCTACACTACTGATAAACCTAAGCGACGCCTATGGTGCTCTAGGTAACCATAAGAAACAAAAGGAGTTGTTTGCACGGGCTTCATCCATCTTTAAGAAACATTATGGCCCTGATCATCCGGAAGTTGCTAAACTGCTGGCAGAGCTAGATGATATTTAGGCTTTTAGCAACACTAGATTAATAATCACTTATTTTATAATCACACTTCCAAAACTAACCTGTTTGGATCTTCTATATAATTTTTTATTTTAACGAGGAAAGTTACTGCTCCTTTGCCGTCAACTATTCTGTGGTCGTAAGAGAGGGCAATGTACATCATAGGTCTGATCTCAATTGAGTTGCCCACAGCAACTGGCCTGTTTTGTATTGAATGCATTCCAAGTATTCCAGATTGCGGAGGATTTATTATCGGAGTGGAAAGAAGCGAACCGTATACTCCGCCGTTTGAGATGGTAAATGTTGCACCTTCCATTTCTGATACTTGTAATTTACCCTCGCGAGCTTTTTTGCCAAGAGCAACTAAAGTCAACTCAATTTCTGCAAATGACATCTGATCGGCACTCCGAATAACAGGTACAACAAGGCCTTTGTCAGTGCCAACAGCAACACCTATGTCATAGTAATGTTTATATATGATTTCATCGCCTGAGATTTCAGCGTTAATTTCAGGAATCTCTTTCAGTGCTTGCACCGCTGCCTTTATAAAAAACGACATAAAACCAAGTTTTATTCCATATTTTTTTTCAAAGGCGTCCTTATATTTCGCTCTTAGATCCATGACATTTTTCATGTCAATTTCATTGAACGTGGTCAGTATCGCAGCAGTATTTTGCGACGCTTTCAAACGAGCGGCAATTACTTGCCTTATTTTGCTCATTTTTACTCGTTCCTCTCTTTGCTCTCCACTTACTATACTTTTTGGCAATTCATATTGTTTTATTGCAGGCTGTTCTGCTTTGTTCATATGGCCTATCACATCTGCTTTTGTTATTCTGCCTCCCATGCCAGTTCCTTTGACGCTTTCTGCACTGATTGCATTTTCTTCCATAATTTTACGAGCTGATGGAGCATCTTTTTTAGCAGCACTTTCGCTTTTATCTTCTTTTCTCGCTTCCTCTTTTACTTCTCCCACGGAAAGCTTCGCTAACAATTGATCAGGACTTATTACATCATCTTCCTTTACAAGAAATTCAGTTATTTGCCCCGAAGCTTCTGCAGTTAATTCGAGTGCTGTTTTGTCAGTTTCAATTTCAAAGATCAAGTCATCTACTTTTACTGCTTCTCCAATACCCTTCTTTATTTTTACTATACCTTCCGTAACTGACTCACCACCAAGAGTTTTTGGTGCTCTGATTTCTATAATTTTGCTCATAAAACAACTTCCGTATAAAACTTTCTATAGATTTATACATGAAAAGAGACATGTAATAAACTAATAAATTCATTGAGGCTCTTATCATTTAGAAGTGGACAACAACTCCCAAATGTCATTCCAGCGTGTGACACTAAGTCATAAAAATTCCTTGACAAGCCTCGCCAGCTCCCTTATCATGAAAACGAAGCTATTTATTTATCTTCTCTGTACAGATTAAATGACAAAAAAACTCAACGTATCTGGCGTCTCATGTTTAATTTTTTGCACTATGTGCACTCTATGTCTTTATCAAATTTCTAGGTTTTTACCTACACAAGCTGAAATACGCTTATAAAGCATTTAAAACATTAAAAAACGCCAACTTAAAAGATGGATAGTGAATAACTAGCTACCCTAGGGTTTCTTTTGCCTTTTTTTCTGTTTAGTAAATTTCTTAATGTTTATAATTTAGATTAGTTGCAGCTTAAAAGCAGCTGAGTCGTGGTTATTAGACGTTTAGAATAAAAAAACGCCATACTTGAAAGTATAATGTAAGTAACTAGCCAACCACGGGGCTTCTTTTGCCTTTTTTTTCGCTTGGTAAATTTTTTAATATTTATAGCTAAACGACAACCGTCATCCCGCTGCTTGTTAGCGGGATCTAGAGATACCGTGACGGTATGACGGTTCGCGGTGGTATGACGATAAGGTTTATACCTTGTCATGCAAGTACTATAGTATTTTCTAAAATGAATGATAAATTTCCATTATGGTATTACCAACCAAAAGTTGTAAGTCTGTATATTTATGCATTAAAGGTCTGAGGCGGCTTTTGATGGTATTCCAACAATGCTCTATAGGGTTCAAATCTGGTGAATATGTTGGTAGATAGAGCAAACGGCATCTAGCATTATCTATTAACTCCTTTGTTTTGGGAGTTTTATGGAATGTGGCATTGTCCATAACTATTGTAGTACCATGTGGCAATTTAGGTAATAACATCTTCTCTAACCATGTATTGAATACCTCTTTGTCACACCCACCTTTGAAAGTCATTGGTGCAATAAATCTCTTTCCAATCCACCCGCCTATTATACTGATTCTCTCTCGTTTTCTTCCTGGAATATCTGCATAAATTTTCTTTCCTATTGGAGCACGTCCATACTCTCGGTATAACCTATTATCAACTCCTGCTTCATCTATATATAAGATGCTGGAATGGTCTATTTTTGAGATTTTATCGGTAAATCGCTGCCTATCTTCTTGATTGCGCTCTTGATATAGTGTAACTTTTTTTTAAAGTAATTCTTAGCTGTTTCAGCCTATACCAAATTGAATTTATTCCAAATCCAAGATTTTGTTTCATCTCTGCCAGCGTATGATCTGGATTCTTTTTAACATATTCTTCGAGTATTTTTGGGTCTATTTTTCGAATAAAGCTGCCGTTTTTCGATGGCCTTAGGCTTTCACCAGCGGCTTTCTTTCTTAACCAGCGGTACAGAGTTGCTATTCCTATCTCCAAAAGCTCTGCCACCTCAACCTTTGACTTCCCTTTTTCTATCATCGATACTGCCCTTTCCCTTAAATCCACACTATACGCCATTATAACTCAAATAGCTTATTATACCTTTATCATTTACTTTGGGAAGTACTATACTTAGTAATCGTATATTTAAGAAGAGAGATGGCACATCAACAGGTGATCATGGTTGCAAGTATGAAGTAAAATTATTAATGCTGTATCTACTTTATGGGTTAAGTAGTAAAATTGACTTTTGGTTAGCATCAAACATAGAAGGTTTTGGAGCCTTTGATGATATTTTTTTTGAGTATAAAGATCAGAAGAACAAATCGAGAATTATCTTGGTTCAAGCTAAACACCGTAACGACCCTAGTTCATCAGCGAATATTACTTTTGAAGATTTGTTTATTGATGGAAACAATAGAAAGCGACAGAAAGAGGATTTCGGGTTAAACAAATATTTTGAATCTCATCCTGAGATTAAGCAAAACCCTGAGTATAAGAACAGTGATATTACACTTGTCATTCATGCTAATGTTAATGTGAACTTAAAAAAAGGTACAGAAAAGCAAGGCAAAGTAGAAACATTAGAGGAGTATCTGGAAGAGTCAAAGTTAACAGATGATAACATTTTAAGTATTTATGAAGGTCACAGAGGAACGTGCTACAAAATAAAAAATCATATTGAACTGAAAAAATACTTCAGTTGCGGCAGTGAAGATGAAATAGAAGATTTTTTACTTAGAATAAGGTTTGTAGTTAATCAACCTAATCATTCAAAATTAGATGATATTATTAAGAAAGAAATAGGGAGTATATACAAAATATCAGGCAAGAAAAACATTGACATGGTTTTTGACTTTGCACGCGGGAAGGTAGAAAAATGGTGGGAACAACAGGGTAGCGAAGTTTCTTATCTAACAAGAAAAGACAATTATTTTAAGGAAGCCATAGAACATCTTTATAGTCTCAAACTTAAGGAAGATCTACCTGAATTTTGGCAAGTCCCTCTTCGAAATTATAACTTTGTCGGCAGAGAAGCGCTGCTAGATAAAATAGAAGAATGCCTGAAAGCTAATGATACAGCAACACTAGTTGCTTGTCATGGAATAGGTGGAATAGGTAAAACACAATTAGCATTAGAATTTATTTGGAGTAAGCTCCAAAAATATAGATGGATAATTTGGCTTGATACACGAGATAGAAATACTTTAATTAACGAGTACATCAAGTTAGGACGTGGACTAAACGTTATTCATGGTTACAGAGAAAACGTTCGTGAAGAAGATCACGCCAAGCATGTTAAGTATTGGCTAGAACACCCTGAACGTGCTGGGTGGCTACTGATATGCGATAACGCTCCTAACTACAAAGATATAGCAGATTTACTTCCTATAGAAGGAGGAAAGATATTATTAATTTCTCGTTATACATTTGGCTGGCCACAACCACAGAACACTATTTCTGTTGATGTTTTTGAACCTGGAGAATCAAGGAGCTACATTTGTAAGATACTATAGTACTTCCCAAAGTAAATGATAAAGGTATAATAAGCTATTTGAGTTATAATGGCGTATAGTGTGGATTTAAGGGAAAGGGCAGTATCGATGATAGAAAAAGGGAAGTCAAAGGTTGAGGTGGCAGAGCTTTTGGAGATAGGAATAGCAACTCTGTACCGCTGGTTAAGAAAGAAAGCCGCTGGTGAAAGCCTAAGGCCATCGAAAAACGGCAGCTTTATTCGAAAAATAGACCCAAAAATACTCGAAGAATATGTTAAAAAGAATCCAGATCATACGCTGGCAGAGATGAAACAAAATCTTGGATTTGGAATAAATTCAATTTGGTATAGGCTGAAACAGCTAAGAATTACTTTAAAAAAAAGTTACACTATATCAAGAGCGCAATCAAGAAGATAGGCAGCGATTTACCGATAAAATCTCAAAAATAGACCATTCCAGCATCTTATATATAGATGAAGCAGGAGTTGATAATAGGTTATACCGAGAGTATGGACGTGCTCCAATAGGAAAGAAAATTTATGCAGATATTCCAGGAAGAAAACGAGAGAGAATCAGTATAATAGGCGGGTGGATTGGAAAGAGATTTATTGCACCAATGACTTTCAAAGGTGGGTGTGACAAAGAGGTATTCAATACATGGTTAGAGAAGATGTTATTACCTAAATTGCCACATGGTACTACAATAGTTATGGACAATGCCACATTCCATAAAACTCCCAAAACAAAGGAGTTAATAGATAATGCTAGATGCCGTTTGCTCTATCTACCAACATATTCACCAGATTTGAACCCTATAGAGCATTGTTGGAATACCATCAAAAGCCGCCTCAGACCTTTAATGCATAAATATACAGACTTACAACTTTTGGTTGGTAATACCATAATGGAAATTTATCATTCATTTTAGAAAATACTATATTCCAAAGTTTCAAGGCTATGAGAGAGTAAGTTATTGGCTGCCACTCTTCTTCCTGAGCCTCCATGCTGAGCTTTTGGTTTGCTAAATAATTGTTTGAATGATTTTAGTAGCATTACTTTTCCTTATCTGAAACTTTCGATAATTCAGCTTCTAATTCTTCTATTGTTGGCAGAGCTGTTTTTATGTTTTCTGGTAGATTCTCAGTGATTTGATATTCTGCAAGACCTATTGGTTTGGTCATGTCTCGGAGTGTATATTTAGCAAGTACATCGTCTTTAGATTTACATAAGATTAACCCTATAGAAGGTTGATCTGTCGAGTGCTTCAGTAAATCATCAACTGCAGAAAGATAAAAATTCATTTTACCAGCATATTCCGGCTTAAAATCCTTATCTTTTAGTTCAATCACTACGAAGCAACGTAACTTTAAATGATAGAATAATAAATCAATATAAAAGTCTTTATTACCAACATCTAAATGAAATTGTCTACCAACAAATGCAAATCCTTCACCGAGTTCTAACAGAAATTTTTCCATATGCCCTACGAGTCCTTTTTCTACTTCTCTTTCATGAGCATCCTTACCTATACTTAAAAAATCAAAAATATACGGATCTTTTAATGTGTAATGTGCTAGATCGGATTGTGGAGATGGTAATTTTTCTTTAAAGTTATTTCCCTTGACGTTTATGTAGTCCAAGCTCTATCTGCATAACCATAATGTTACGTATGTTCAATAGCTTTTTTTACATAAAATAATCTTATTTCATGACTTTCTATTTTTTCCAAAAGAGTGATATTGTGATACCAAGTTAATTGTGCAAGAGGCTCCTGCACAAATTCAACATCAGGATATTCTTCGGCAAACTTACGCATATACTTCAGATTTCTCATGCTAAAGCCTTTCATTTCTGGAAATGTACTTCTCAAATCCTTACTTAATTGATCAATTACCTTAGCTCCCCAGATTTTGGCGTTTTAGGATCTCTGTACCAATATGGTGGTAAAGCAAAATAAGCTTACTATTTACTGCAAGTGCTGCTTTATAACGGTTTGTTGCAATATGATCCTTCAACTGCTCTAAAAATTCTGTATATTCTTTTGCTATAATTTTTGTCATACGGTTCCTTTTAATCCATTATACAATTCCTTTGTCTGTCGAGAAGACAATCTTTCGCTTGCCTTCAGCTTTGAAGGAATTCCTTATTGACTTCAAACTTGTCCATCAACTAAAATATATTGACTTTACGTGCAATATTAGCTTTAAACCAGTAAAACAAGCTGCTTAACATATGCGTTTTTTCTATTCTAATTATATTCTTTTTTTGTCTTTATGTTGTTTTTTGCTTTTTTCGTTATCTTCAACAAAAGCCCAAACGAATGATACGTTAGCTATTCCTATACCACAAAGGAAAAAAGAAATAGTTGAGCACACTGTTGTAGCACAACCGAGGCAAATTATCGAAATGCAAGAAGAAGTCATTATTAACGAGGGTAAAGAATTCATTCCTGTTCCAAAAAGAAAAAAAAGTGTAGAGAAGAAACTAAGAAGGGATGTCAGAGAGGCAAAGAATGAAATAGGAAACGAAAAAAGCGTTGAGAGCAAAAAGGATGAATTAGTTGTAACAGAAATTATTAACTCTATAAGAGAAAAGCTCACAAAATGCTGGAGCATTCCTGAAAGCATAGCTTACAAAGAAAATTTTAATATAAAAATTAACTTATTGTTATCCAGTCAAGGCGAGATAATTATGGCGGATGTAGCAGACAGTGATTCCTATCGAAATAATCCACTTTTCAGGTCGATAGCAGATAATGCAATGCGTGCAGTATATAAATGTAGCCCATTGACCGGCTTGCCTACTCAGCACCACCACATTTGGCGTGAAGTAACACTAGATTTTATTCTATAGCTAAAGTAATTCTATAATTTAATAAGCCCACTGTATCCGTTCAGGATAGCAGCAAGGTAGTATAACCATAGAGTAAAAGTGAGTTTACAACAAATGGTGTCATCCCAGTGCTTGACACTGGGATGGCTTTGTTGCATCGCTAGCTATGATGGATTAAAGATAAAAAAGGTGGAGAATATCAGTAGCTTATTATTCTGGTATTTATAACAAGAACGGTCAGTGAATACCTAAATTTGAGTAAAAGAAATTTCACTACCACTCACTAATCCGGCTAAAATTCAAGAATTTCAATGCTTTAGCTATTTTCAATAGAATTAAATTTATTAATATAAATAATAAATTACTATTCTTAAATTTGATCAGATTGATTGCAAAAAAACAAGATTTTCAATAGGTTGCTTATAATCCTAATTATATAGTACTTCCCAAAGTAAATGATAAAGGTATAATAAGCTATTTGAGTTATAATGGCGTATAGTGTGGATTTAAGGGAAAGGGCAGTATCGATGATAGAAAAAGGGAAGTCAAAGGTTGAGGTGGCAGAGCTTTTGGAGATAGGAATAGCAACTCTGTACCGCTGGTTAAGAAAGAAAGCCGCTGGTGAAAGCCTAAGGCCATCGAAAAACGGCAGCTTTATTCGAAAAATAGACCCAAAAATACTCGAAGAATATGTTAAAAAGAATCCAGATCATACGCTGGCAGAGATGAAACAAAATCTTGGATTTGGAATAAATTCAATTTGGTATAGGCTGAAACAGCTAAGAATTACTTTAAAAAAAAGTTACACTATATCAAGAGCGCAATCAAGAAGATAGGCAGCGATTTACCGATAAAATCTCAAAAATAGACCATTCCAGCATCTTATATATAGATGAAGCAGGAGTTGATAATAGGTTATACCGAGAGTATGGACGTGCTCCAATAGGAAAGAAAATTTATGCAGATATTCCAGGAAGAAAACGAGAGAGAATCAGTATAATAGGCGGGTGGATTGGAAAGAGATTTATTGCACCAATGACTTTCAAAGGTGGGTGTGACAAAGAGGTATTCAATACATGGTTAGAGAAGATGTTATTACCTAAATTGCCACATGGTACTACAATAGTTATGGACAATGCCACATTCCATAAAACTCCCAAAACAAAGGAGTTAATAGATAATGCTAGATGCCGTTTGCTCTATCTACCAACATATTCACCAGATTTGAACCCTATAGAGCATTGTTGGAATACCATCAAAAGCCGCCTCAGACCTTTAATGCATAAATATACAGACTTACAACTTTTGGTTGGTAATACCATAATGGAAATTTATCATTCATTTTAGAAAATACTATAGTTAGCCTTTCATAAGTAGCGATGCAACAAAGCCCACTGGGATCCAGTTTTCTTTACAAATTCACCAAAAGTGCTTCATTCTATAACGCAAAACCCATACTTACCAAACCCAATGCATTACTTGCAATTAAGTTTCCTGGATCCAAGTAGTCTGGGCACTGCCGTCATAAAGGAACTAGTGTCAGCTACTTTCATGACACCATTCTGGTAGGCCCAAATCGCAATGTTCGTACAGTTATGGAATGAACCGCGGTATGACGTAGGAAGATCTGAGCAAACTTTCAATCAGAAACAGCCAAAGATCTCTCTAAGATGTCAGTTTCTTTTGTATCTTCAACTTTACCGTCCTGGTCGAATGAAATTTGCAGAGACTTACTACTATACTTCCTTTTTCCTAAAAAATTGGCTTGTTTAATTTTATATGAGACATAGTACCAAACATTGTCATCGAACTTTGATACTAATGTTGGTGATCCTAAAGTGTGAACCACTTTTTCTTTATCGTCACCTACTTTTATCTTGCTCCACAATTCAACACTAATGCCAGGAGCTCCGTGATTGTGAATAGTGTGAGTGCAGCTCACTGTAAATAATAAAATAAAAGATATTAATACTCGCATTTCTGTTGATAAATTACTTGAAGCTATAATACACTAATAAATTATCTGCCGTCAAATTTCAAAAAAGTTAAATTGACTGATTCTCAATATCACTTAATATAATATTTACTTTAGAAAATAATAGGTGTCTTATGTCATTGTTAGAAGCAGATCCAATATACAAACCTTTTAATTACCCTTGGGCGTATGATGCGTGGCTGCAGCAACAAAGAATCCATTGGATACCTGAGGAAGTTCCGCTTGCTGATGACGTAAAGGATTGGAAAACTAAACTTTCAAGTGTAGAAAAAAATCTACTAACCCAGATCTTTAGATTTTTTACTCAGGCAGACATTGAAGTAAATAACTGCTACATGAGGCATTATTCAAATATATTTAAGCCAACGGAAATATGCATGATGCTTGCAAGCTTTTCCAATATGGAAACTATACACATTGCAGCTTATTCTTATCTTTTAGACACAATTGGCATGCCAGAAAGCGAGTATCAAGCATTCTTAAAGTATGATGCTATGAGAAAGAAGTATGAATACATGTTAGAATTCGAGGAAAGCAAAAAACACGATAAAAAACATGTAGCTAAAACTCTAGCGGTGTTTGGTGCATTTACCGAGGGGTTGCAGTTATTCACATCATTTGCAATTTTGCTCAATTTTCAACGCTTTGGAAAAATGAAAGGCATGGGACAAATAATTGCCTGGTCAGCCCGTGATGAAACTTTGCACACCAATTCAATTATCATGTTGTTTAATACATTTATTAAAGAGAATAATGAAATTTGGGACGACGAGTTTAAAGAGGAATTATATTCTGCATGCCGTACTATTGTTGAGCTTGAGGATGAGTTTATAAAGCTTGCTTTTAATTTCGGAGACGTTGAAGGACTATCTGCAGAAGAAGTGCGCAATTACATACGCTACGTAGCAAACAGACGGTTAATGCAATTAGGTCTTGAGTCCATATATGATGTTAATGATAATCCTATTCCGTGGCTTGATGAAATACTAAATGGCGTGGAACATACGAATTTCTTTGAAAATAGAGTAACAGAGTATAGCCGTGCAGCAACTCAAGGCACATGGGAGGAGGCTTTTACTGAAAACGACACGAATAATAAGTGAGTGCTAATTTCACTCTTCTTTGTCATTCCAGTGTCAGCTACTTTCATTACGTCATTTGCTGTGCAGTTTAGACAGTTTTGCTTTACTTAACAACTAACTTACCATATATATGTCCATAGGACATTGGTATATAAGAACGTGCTACAACTATTAATCTTACTCACGGTCATCACTTCAGTTGCATTCTTTGGTCATTTAGTTCCAATGGAAGCAAAAACCTTCTTGTACTCAACGAGCCTGAGTATAAAAGAGGTTTTGCTATTTATAATGCCTTTTATTATTTTTGCGTTAATCTTTAGCAGTGTTAACAATCTTAAGCAGTCAGCTATAAAGTTCATATTGTTACTTATTATAATGATCTTCTTGTCAAATCTGGCTTCAAGTTTAATAGCTTATTCTGTTGGGCATTTTATCATACAAAACACTCATTCAATACAAGATATAACGTATGAAGAAACAATTGTTCCCTTATGGTCGTTTAGGCTGCCTGCATTGCTTTCTAATTTTTATGCCCTTGCCTGTGGATTTGTGTCCAGCATAGTAGTGTCCACACTGCTACCCAAGAAAAGCAAAGAGCTTTCGAACAAAATGTTAGATTTAACTCTCTTTATTTTGAAGACGTTTTTGACGCCGATTATTCCAATATTTGTACTTGGGCTTGCTTTAAAAATGCAGCATGATCAAGTTTTATCTATAATATTTAAGGATTACTCAATAATTTTCATTATTATAGCATCTGCAACCTACCTTTATGTTTTCCTCTTATATGGAGCAGCAAATTCATTCAAGGTTACAAGCTGGATAGCTAGTATAGGCAATATGATACCGGCATTTATTACTGCAATGAGCACAATGTCTAGTAATGCAACTATGCCACTTACTCTTGAAGGAAGCAAAAAAAATGTAAAGCAACCTGACATAGCATCGTCTGTTGTACCAATAACTGCTAGCTTTCATTTAGTAGGTGATTGCTTTTTTATCATAATATTATCAATGATAATTGCCTCCGGTTATTCATTGTTCACAATAGATTATGTAACTTTTCTTCTCTATTTTTTGTTATTTAAGTTTGCTATCGTGGCAGTGCCGGCAGGAGGAATTATGGTAATGCTACCTATTCTTGAGAAATATCTCAAATTCTCTCCAGAAATGCTTTCGTTAATTACAGCATTGTATATAGTGTTTGATCCAATAATCACTTCAGCAAATGTTATGGGTAATGGTGCCTTTACTATAATATTTTCAAAACTCTATGATAAGCTTAAGTAATGTCTATTTTAGCGATTGATACTGTAGGTATTGGTAGTTCAATAGCAATAGTTGATTATGATGGTAACTGTTTTGTAGAGCACAATTCCACCAGCAATAGTCATGCAGAATCATTTTTTCAAATACTAAGTACTTTATTTGATAAGCACAACTATAATTATGATAAAATAGATCATTTGGCGGTAGTAGTTGGACCAGGAAGTTTCACTGGAATTAGAGTTGGTATATCAGCTGCACAAGGTATAAATCTTGCTACAAATAAGCCGTTATACGGGGTTAGTGCGCTGGAAGTTCAAGCCTACGCAATATCTTTGCTTTGTGCAAATAGCAAAAAAAATATCAGAGCTATAATCAAAAATGCTCAAGGGTTTTATACACAGTTATTTGATTTCAATTTATTGCCGCTGTCTGGTCCAACTGCAGCATGTGACCCTGGTTACGCTACAAGCAGTACACATATGGATTGCAATTTAAATGCTAGCCATGCAGGGCTATTAGTTCATTATAGACTGAAGAACAAGCAAAAATTAAATGAAGTTGAAGCTCTATATTTAAATGAGCCTCAGTATATGAAATTGCTATAGACTATTTTTTTGCATACACGCAATTTGGCTAAGCTTGTGCATCTGGTTTACTATCTCTTGAGCTACTTCTTTTATACTCATATTTGAATTTTCTATCTCTATAGCACTCGGTGGTGTAAATAAATTGTTAATCCTACATTGCTCTATCATGCTATTTAGATTAATCACCTTCCTATTTTTTCTTTGCCTTTTTAATGCAATACGCTTTTGTAATGTCGGTAGATCACACCTAAGTACCACAGGAAGGATTTCTGTGTTCATTTTTTTACTAAGCCTTACTATTGAATCATACATCCTCATGTTCTGGTCATTATTTTCCATCAACTCATCAATAAATATGTAATTTTTTGAGTGAATCGGATAATTTTCTATTACCTGAAGCATAATTTGCATAATGCCATATATTCTATCTTGAACTTCTTTAGGTATTTGATCACGTTCAAAGACACCATCGTATATAGAGCAAGCTTGAACATTGTTATAGAACTTGCTATTTACAATTAATGCGTCTATCATATTAGATAATTCTATTGCTGTGGAAAGTTTACCACTTCCCGAAAGACCAGAGAGATATATGAAAAATCCTGCTGGCTGTTTTTTTGTGTTAATATTTACCATATTATTTTCAATCTTGAAACTTACATTTATAATAACATAAAAATGAAGCTTTAAAACATATGAAATATTATATAGAAAATTATTTTTGTAGTTAAGATATTATGTAATTTAAAAACATAAATTCTGTATATAAACTCTATAATAACGATAACTATTTTTAAGCAAGCTACAACACAAAAGTGTTTGGTATTCAGAAAGCAAGACAGAGTGGCATAGACTTATTAGTTTACTACAAGTCTCTTTTCGCGTATAAACCTTCAGAAGATTCTAACAGAGGATTGTGTTGTTAACAAAGAGCAGAGTAAAAAGGGATCTAGTCTATGCCTATCAGATTTTGTCCTACCTTAAGTTCGATGATCATACATATACTCACCTTTCAGTGCGTTCTGAAGATCAAAAGTCGTTTTATATTTATCCGTTTGGTATGCGTTTTGATGAAGTAGATGAACGTTCGTTAATGAAAGTATCATTTGATGGAGATGTAATTGAAGGCAAAGAATATCAATATAATAGAACTGGCTATATAATTCATGGTTTTGTTTATCAAGCAAGGAAAGATATTCAAGCAATTTTTCACTTGCATACACCTTCTATTGTAGCGGTTTCTTCTCTCAAAGATGGGCTGCTTCCTATAAGTCAATGGGCACTGCACTTTTACAATAAAATCTCTTACCATAATTATAATTCCCTAGCACTTAGCGATACAGAAGGAAAGAGGTTAATAGCTGATCTGAAAGAAAATTTTGTCATGTTAATGCGTAATCATGGATCTATAACGTGTGGTCGGACTATACAAGAAGCAATGTTCTACACATATCATTTAGAACGAGCGTGCAAAACTCAATGTTTAACGTTAGCAATGAATAAGGAGTTATCAATTCCAAGTGAAGAAATTTGCTCAAAAGCTGTAAAGGATCTCCTATCTTTTGAAAGCAATCTTGGTGAGAGGGATTGGCACGCATGGGTTAGACTAATTAAAAGTAAGTTGTAAGAGACTTTCGCACTACTATCTGTCATCCAAGTAGTGACCTTACCCAGAAAAAGTAGAGAGAAAGTTAAGACGTTTTTGGAGTAAAATAAAACGTTTTTTCAAAATATGACAAATAGAAGAGAATATACAGCAGAATTCAAATTAGAAGCTGTTAAGCTGGTTAAAGAAACAGGTCAAGCAAGTACAAAAATAGCAAAAGATCTAGGTATAGATGGCAGTATGTTAAGTAAGAAAATATGATGGAAAAATGTCTGGAGCATACGCATTTCCAGGCAAAGGCTCCTTATGACAAAGAAAGATTTGATCTAAAAAAAGAACTAACAAGAGAAAGAGACATCTTAGAGGTTGTCCGGAAACTAGTAAATTCAAGCATATTCCCTCTTTAACATAACCCTACTCATAGCTAGGTATATGAAATTCTCAGTGGATGTTGTGAGTAAATCATACTCCTTCGATAGCCTTCTATTCCTATTAACCCAAGCAAAAGTCCTTTCTACAACCCATCTTCTTGGCTGTACTTTAAACCCTTGTTCTCTTGTTGGTAGTAGCTCAGGTGGCGTATCTTTGTGCACCCAAAATCTACATGGAGGCCTTTTAACAATTTCAATATCTATGTCATATTCTTCCTTTATGTGATTCTTTAAATTTCTTCCTTGGTATCCCATGTCAGCCCACATTTTTTTAACTTTAGTATATTTTGTTCTCATATTGTTTAATGCTATTTTAATACCATCTCTATCATTTTCGTTAGCAGCGCCTACGTAACAACCTAGTATAAAACCCTGAGTGTCTGTAATTATATGCCTTTTTCTACCCTTTACTTTTTTACTTCCATCATAGCCTTTGATCCTCCCTTTTCTGTAGTCTTTACAGATTGACTATCTACTATACAGGCACTCGGCTGCTCATTCCTTCCTATTTTTCTTCTACTATATTTTGTAATTTCATAATTCATTTTCTCAAAAATTCCCTGCTTCTTCCATTGCCTGAACTGCTCATACACAGTCTTCCATAGCGGAAAATCATTTGGTAAATACCGCCATTGACACCCTGTACGCAATACATAGAAAATTGCTTCTAATATTTCTCTTTTGCTATACTTTGGCGGCCTTCCTCCTTTCTTGTATGATACTCTGAAGTGTTTTTCTATTCTTGCCCATTCCCTTTCGCTTAGATCTGTTGGATACTTTTTTCTCATCTTTACCCCGTACTAAAATTTCAGATATTATAGCCTTTTACTTATTTCCGGACAACCTCATATAGTACTTCCCAAAGTAAATGATAAAGGTATAATAAGCTATTTGAGTTATAATGGCGTATAGTGTGGATTTAAGGGAAAGGGCAGTATCGATGATAGAAAAAGGGAAGTCAAAGGTTGAGGTGGCAGAGCTTTTGGAGATAGGAATAGCAACTCTGTACCGCTGGTTAAGAAAGAAAGCCGCTGGTGAAAGCCTAAGGCCATCGAAAAACGGCAGCTTTATTCGAAAAATAGACCCAAAAATACTCGAAGAATATGTTAAAAAGAATCCAGATCATACGCTGGCAGAGATGAAACAAAATCTTGGATTTGGAATAAATTCAATTTGGTATAGGCTGAAACAGCTAAGAATTACTTTAAAAAAAAGTTACACTATATCAAGAGCGCAATCAAGAAGATAGGCAGCGATTTACCGATAAAATCTCAAAAATAGACCATTCCAGCATCTTATATATAGATGAAGCAGGAGTTGATAATAGGTTATACCGAGAGTATGGACGTGCTCCAATAGGAAAGAAAATTTATGCAGATATTCCAGGAAGAAAACGAGAGAGAATCAGTATAATAGGCGGGTGGATTG
Source organism: Wolbachia endosymbiont (group A) of Eristalinus aeneus (assembly GCF_964026915.1). Taxonomy (NCBI): domain Bacteria; kingdom Pseudomonadati; phylum Pseudomonadota; class Alphaproteobacteria; order Rickettsiales; family Anaplasmataceae; genus Wolbachia; species Wolbachia endosymbiont (group A) of Eristalinus aeneus. Next base: position 1,081,070 of record NZ_OZ034712.1, on the reverse strand, counting down.
GAAAGAGATTTATTGCACCAATGACTTTCAAAGGTGGGTGTGACAAAGAGGTATTCAATACATGGTTAGAGAAGATGTTATTACCTAAATTGCCACATGGTACTACAATAGTTATGGACAATGCCACATTCCATAAAACTCCCAAAACAAAGGAGTTAATAGATAATGCTAGATGCCGTTTGCTCTATCTACCAACATATTCACCAGATTTGAACCCTATAGAGCATTGTTGGAATACCATCAAAAGCCGCCTCAGACCTTTAATGCATAAATATACAGACTTACAACTTTTGGTTGGTAATACCATAATGGAAATTTATCATTCATTTTAGAAAATACTATAGCAGCTTGTGGTTGGCTACCTACTTATATTTTAATGAATATAAGAGCTTTTATGTGGTTACTCCGTTCCATGGCTTCGTTTCACGTTAAACTTAGATTCCTACTATTTGCCGGAAGCTGGGAACATCAATAACTAAAGTCTTCAATCTTTAGTTCCACTTTTGCTTCATACCGTTTTGGTCTATGCGTAATTCAACCTCCTTTCGCATACTATGCTTTGACGACAATTCAAACATAGGTTCCTCTCGTAATCATATCTAACTCTGTTTGCAAGGATTCACCATGAGGTTTAGTGTTACCTGCTTTTATCTCATGCTTGCACCCCAAAGGTTGCCACCCTTTAAAATGTGAGATATACATTATCCCCGATGTCTAGGGAAAGTGGAATTTAACCACCACAAAACCACGACTTTCAGGGTCGCACTAAAAAAATAAATCCATTTTTCAACAATATTTGAAAGCTGATCTTCTTTTGTCTTATTAAACTTTGGTAGCTCGATGAAAGTGCAACTAAAATCTTTGAGATCATGTTCATAGGTAATTTTATCAAAAGTAACGTGATCAGATTTGTAAGCCAGCTTGTTAGGAAATAAGATAAAATCGGCGATAGCAATAAAAATAACTCCTTTAAGATCTTGATCACCTTTGTGAGCTTGACTTGAATAAGCTTTAGCAGCATAGTATTGAGCGCGTTTCTCAAAACCTTTATCACGAGCAAACTGGTCAGGTAAGGAAGCAGTATTACTACTACTCCCTCCCTTAGAAACCTTACTATTACCCACAAATATGAGGTTCGTGAGCAAGTCGCCATCCTTCTGCTAGATCAAAGAGACGTCTCCACCCTTTCCAAAGAGTAATTGGTCCTGGTTTTGGGTCGCTTTTTCTTGCTAAATGACCTCCAAGTTCACGAAACGGCTTCTTTTATAGTAGGGGCTATATTTGGACATGGTTTCCTGTGTATTTTAACATATAAAACTTTCCATTCTTCCTCAGCTAATAAGGCAGTACATGGTAATGTTGGGTTAGTTCTTGCAATTGATGTAATAAAGAAAATTCTCCAAGCAATAATGCTCATGACTGTTAAATACCTCATTAATCTTTCTGCTGTTCCAAGTCTACATTCCTCAACTTTGAGACCAGATTTTAAAATCTTATGCAATATCTCTATTTTCCATCTCAAACAATACCAACTAACTTTTTCAACAGCTTCTTCAAAAGTACTGACCGGAAAAAAGCATCCACTCTAGAGGACTTGCTTCGGGAGGAGAGTTTTTTTCAACAACATGAATTGCGTGAAGTTGTAGACTCTGTCGGTTTATATTTTATGTGACCTTCTTTACATTTTATATGGCCTTCATGTGATAAATTTTCCGAATCTAATTTCTAAAAACGCTGTCCTTTTTTGCTTGTTATCTCTAGCAGGGATTTCAACTTCTACTTTTCCAGCGCAAGGGAGGCCTTGGATAAATGACCATAATTTTTGCTTGTTCCTGGTATGCATGAATTTTTTATTTACATTTCTGTTGTGGCAAGCTCTTACTAAAATTTCTGAGTTAAGATTATGTGCAAGTTCAAAAAAATCATGCATATCTGCTTCTCTGTCACATACAGTTATAGCTTCGGTTTGGGCCAGATCTATAATATTATTTGTTTTCTTTAAACTTTCTAGCCATTTCATACTTTCTTTATCCTCAATATGAACGTTGTTACGATGGCTCTTTAGTCTTTTTTCTTCTTCAGAAATGAGTTGCCTCGAGTAAATCTTTTGATCCAGTATTCCCAGCTTCCGTACTAACAGCAAGGGCTGTATGCATTACTGCTCCTTTTCCAGCAATAGTTCCCAATCCGCTTATGGCTTGAGTATGAAATATAAGTTGTATCTTGAATCACAAGAATTCTTTTATGAGCTTTTGTTCTTTCAACTGTTTTATCAATTTGTGAAGCTAGAATATCGACTTCTTTTACGTTCTCATTTTGAAAAAAACGATATGCTGCTTTTGCTTCTGACCAACTTCTGCATGCCTCATTAATTGAGCTTTCAGGTAAACTTATCAAACTATCAGCAATCTTTACTAATCGGTCAGTTAATCTTTTATCTCCAAGTACAGCATCTCCAAATTCATTTTTAGCCCATTCATTACTCTCGTTTGCCATTTTTATACCCTCAATATTTGCAAACTTTAATATTGTAATACTTTATTTATAAGTACATTTATATTTGTGGATAATAGTAAGATTTGATATGCTGCCAACACTTATGTTCAAATTAAAAATGTCATTTATGATACTAGCCACTTCACGCTTTGAGTTTTTGTAAAATCCGCTGAGTGCTGCAATTATAGACTTAACCCTTGGACCAAATGTATCTGGCGTAACACCTTCTGGTAACTTGCTACTTTTTCTTTTTCTGCATCTCCGACAACGACCATGTTCCAATTACTACATAAGGCCTAATTTCCGGAAGATCAACTTTTTGGTGAACATAAGGTTTTTCGCATATTACAAGCTCTCCTCCGCATTCGCAAATATTAGGCAACTCTATTTTTACTACTTTATCCGCTTCCATTGTGGCATGAAAATTTCCTTTATGCCCAACCTGATCGCCAACATTCCTTTCGCTTTTTGGCTTGTCCTTTTTTATTTTGTATAGCTCTTTTGAGCTGGGCAGGGATGAGTTTTTTGAATTTAAACCGAGCCTTTCCTTTAATTCAGCGTTCTCTATCTTTAAAGCTTTATTTTCTGCTTTTAAGTTTTCTATCTCTGCTTCCAGTTTTTCTATTTTTTGCTGTAAATTTTTGCAAAGTTCTAAAAGGTTTACCACATTACCTCACTTTTGCTCTATGATTATCTTTATTATCTTGCTTTGTCTACCTTATTCTACCACTCCGCTGAACGGATACAATTTACTAAACAGAAAAAAAGGCAAAAGAAACCCTAGGGTAGCTAGTTATTCACTATCCATTTTTTAAGTTGGCGTTTTTTAATGTTTTAAATAGCGCGTTTCAGCTTGTGTAGGTAAAAACCTAGAAATATTGTGAAGACATAAGGTGCACATAGTGCAAAAAATTAAAAATAAGACGCCAACTACGTTGTTTTCTTGCTGTTTAATCTGCACAGATGAAGATAACTGAATACCTTCAGTTTCATGATAAGGGGGCTGGCGAAGGGTGTCAAGCAAGTTTTTTCGTTTCTATTTCCAATAAAAGTTTGTTATATGGTTATGCAAGAAGTCTATTATAAATGAAATGAATGTGAAAAATATCTTGTTAGCACTTTTAGTACAAATGATATTCAGTTTGCCGCTATTTGCAGCTGATCCTGTTTTGCTCAACTGCATTAAAACTCCGGAAATATATGACCTTGATGCAAGGCCAAAAAATTTTAGCTCTTCAAACAATTTAAGAAGGAAACCTGGTTCTCCAAATAGTGCAATAGGGGAATTAATACACATAGTGGGTAGAATTACTGATATAAACTGCTTACCAATACAAAATGCTGTAGTTTCTATATGGCACGCGAATTCACGCGGCGTGAACCATTACGATAAGAATATAGAGGATGATCCGAATTTTGCTGGATCAGGAAGGTTTGTAGTGAATAATCTTGGCTATTATAATTTTATTACGATAGCACCTGGTAAAATTGGTGATAGAGCTCCACATATCAACTTTCTAGTTCAACATCCGGATTTTCCGGAATTCACAACGCAAATGTTTTTTGTTGACCATAATTGCGATAATTGTGCTGATCCTGTTCTTGGAGATTTTGTTAGTAATGGGCTTGCAAGCCTTCTCATAACACCATTTACTTACAGTGATCAGGTCATAAAAACCTATACGTTTAACATTACCTTGGGCGGATATAATAAGTTCTCTAATAAAAGATAAAAAACCCTTGCATGTAAGGGAGTCCATAGTAAACTTGAGTGTTATTGTACTTAGGATGTATATGAAAAATATCTTACTGATGTTTTTGCTGTGTTTTATGTACAGTTTACAATTATTTGCAACGGAGATGCCAGCAATGAAAATAACAATTTCTAAAATTTCGCCCGATTTTAAAACAATAGTAACGGGTTTATTTGAGGACAACGAAACCGTAAATGATGGCGGAGTTTTGCAAGGAAAACAGATCATGGATAATATAAAGCAATTTAGCAATTTCAATGGAAGTTTTGGTGAATTTTTCTCTACTACTTTGCCAGAAGAAAAAAATGTCATAGTTGTTGGACTTGGTAAGAAGGATGAATGGAATGAAAATAAAGAATTAAATATTGGTGGTAAAATATATTGTGAGCTAAGCAGATTAAAAATTAAAAAAGCAGCGGTTTTAATCGAAGGTAGTGCAGCAAATGTTGCATATGGTGCGTTTCTGCGTAGTTTTAAGTTTGATAAGTATAAAACTAAAAAGGATGAGAAAATTACAGAGGTAGAGGAGATTACCGTATTAGTAAAAGATGAGCAATTAAGTAATGCTGAAAGATCATTTGAGCACTCAAGGCAAGAAGGTGAGAGTATATTCCTTGCGCGCTCTTTTATAACAGAGCCTCCTAACATTCTATATCCAGAATCCTATGCTGATCATATAAAAAAAGAACTTACTAAGCTTGGCCTTGAAATCGAGGTGCTTGATAAAAAGCAGATGGAAGAGAAAAAAATGGGAGCCTTGCTTGGAGTTGCACAAGGAAGTAGTAAAGAACCAAAATTAGTAGTGATAAAATGGAATGGAGCTGCTAAAGAACAAAAGCCAATAGCTTTTGTTGGTAAAGGCATAACGTTTGACACTGGTGGAGTATCGCTCAAACCTTCACGTGGTATGGAGTCGATGAAATATGACATGGCAGGCTCTGCTGCTGTGGTTGGGGTGATGCATGCTTTAGCAGGACGAAAAGCAAAAGTAAATGCGATCGGTGTGGTCGCACTTGCAGAAAATGCAGTGGGTGGTAATGCTCAAAGACCAAGTGATGTAGTAACTTCAATGTCTGGACAGACAATAGAAGTGTTGAACACCGATGCAGAAGGAAGGCTCATACTTGCAGATGCTTTGTGGTATACGCAAGAGAGATTTTCACCACAATTTATGATTGATCTTGCAACTTTAACTGGTGCTATAGTGGTTGCGCTTGGAAATAACGAATATGCTGGTCTTTTTTCAAATAATGATGAATTAGCAAACCGTCTGATTGATGCAGGAAATGAAGTAAATGAGAAGTTATGGCGTTTTCCTATGAATGAAACTTACGATAAAATTATTGATTCACCGATTGCTGATGTGCAAAATATCGCTCCTGCGGGCTCTGGCGGAGATAGCATAATGGCTGCACAGTTTTTACAGCGTTTTGTGGATGAAACTTGCTGGGCACATTTAGATATTGCAGGCACTGCTTGGCACGAAAAAGGTACTGACATTTGTCCAAGAGGAGCAGTAGGTTTTGGTGTAAGGTTACTTAATAAGTTGGTTGAAAAGTACTACGAAGCCAATGATTAAAGATCTTTATCTGGATTTATGGCTTGACTTACAGCTACATGAACGTTTATTTTTGAGGCGCAGCAAATGAAAGTAGCTGATACATATTTCTTTTTTTCTGGATTCCAGTGTCAGCTACTTTCATGACACCCTGACAACCGTCATCCCGCTACTTGTTAGCGGCTGAGATACCGCGAATGAATCGCGGTATGACGGTTCGTGGCGGCGTGACGATAAGCTCGTCATCCCGCTGCTTGTTAGCGGGATCTAGAGATACCGCGGCGGTATGACGTAGGACTGCTGTCATCCCAGTGCTCCTTTTTTTGTCATCCAAGTAGCCTCCTATGGTGTCATCCCAGTGCCCAGACACTGGGATCCAGTTGAGCTATTTCAACAAAAATACTGCATTTTGAGATGAACGTTTATTTTCACCAGATTATTTACAAGTATAACAATTAAAGTCTGGATTCCAGTGGGCTTTGTTGCATAGCAACTGAAAAAATCTGGTGGCTACTGACAAAATTCATTATAAGATAGCCATTTAACCTTGAAAGAAAAAATATGCCACAAAAAATGAGGGTCAGTAACCATAGCGAATATAACAAATTTCTAGAAAAAAGAGGAAATATTTTTCATTATATCAACGAAGCCATAGAAAAGTGGTACGAGAATGGTCCAAAAATACCAGGTGGCAACAATATTTATAGCGATAAAGTTGTAATTTTGGTGCACATAATAACTTGTTTATTTAGAATAGGCCTGAGGCAAACAGTTGGGTTTATAGCAGGATACCTTGAGCAAATTGGGAAAAATTTGCAAGTTATCAGCTATTCACAATCATCAAGAAGGTTTAAGAAACTCAATATTAAGATCAATGATTGCAGAAAATAATATGGAAGATATCGAAATTGCTATAGACAGTACAGGAATTAGTATATACAACAACACTCCTGGTCATAGCAAAGAAAATAGCGAAGATAGAAAGTATCGCAGCTATGAACAGACAAGAAAATTGCATGTAATGTTGAATACAAACAGCAAAAAAGCCATAGCTGTAAAATACAGTAACGGCTGATCACTATGGAGCTTGTGATTTGCTAAAAGAAGTCGATTTTCAGTATGTCATAAAAGTACTATATGCAGATAGGGCATATGACAGAGAAAAGCTCTATAAGCTGTGTAATCAATATGGTATAAAAACGAAAATTCCTCCGAAAAACAACGCAGCAGAGCATCCAAAGTTAGACTATATGGCTGAGAGAAATGCTGCAATTAGACTAATAAAATCATGCAGCGAAGATGGAATGAAGAGGTGGAAAAGGCAAACAAACTACGGAAAAAGATCTTATATAGAAAGTTTTTTCTCGCGACTGAAACAAACATTCGGGTTTAGTTTTAGGAATAAATCTGAGACAAATAGAGAGAAGGAACTACTTGTTAAATGCTATTTGCTCAATAAGTTCACTGATATTGGTATGGCTAAATTTGAGATAGCTTCATAAATTTATTGTGCGTTACCTACTATCCGAAGAGCGATGCAACAAAGCCATTCCAGTGTCAAGCACTGGAATGACACCGTCTTGGATGGAAACCAGTGTTGGCTACTCGGATGACATCATAGGGGCGCTGGGATGACACCCCGACAATCGTCATCCCGCTGCTTGTTAGCGGCTAAGAGATACCGCGGCGGCATGACGTAGGGAAACCGTTTTTTGGGTTAGCTATAACAGTAGTCAGGAAACAATAGCTTAAAAAGAGACTTAGTGTTAAATTTCTAATAGATTACTTATAAAAACAAATCTTATGGAAAGCAGAGCTAAGGCTTGGTTCATTTGGCTGATTAGTAACTTGGTTGTTATATTCAGCAACATGCAGATAATTTATACCTTTATAAGTGTAAATCTCGAAAAGGAACTTGGACTTACAATCGCGCAAGTTGCACTGGCTAATTCAGCATATACTTGGACTTTCGCCATCTTACAATTTTTTAGTGGAGCAACGTTTAATGTTTTTTCCAGTAAAAAAATTTATTTTTTCTCGTTATCAACTATGATCTTGGGGTTTTTTGTCCTTATTAATAGTGACAATTTCTCCCATTTGATTTTGTCTCAAGTGTTGATTGCAACTGGAGCATCATTTGGTTTTATTGGTGCTGCTCACACAAGTAGCATATGTTTTTCCGCTGCCCAATTTGGACTAATGTTTTCACTAGTGCAGACAATTTCAAGCCTTTCTGCTTTGGTAATTCAAATACTGTTCTCTAACTTGCTTGCCGAAGATGCATATTGGAAAAATCTGATTGTATGCATAATACTATTTGGTGTGTTGATATTTGTACTTACGCTTTTTTGTCCAAACACACTTCCAGAAAGCAGCTCAGAAAAGCGCACAATAAAAAGCTCTATGAAGACAGTAATGTGCTCTATATTAACAGTGCTAAAATTAAGAGATATCTGGATAACTTCAGTGGTGGGTGCTATTACTTTTGGAACATTTTTAGCACTTAATACCTTGTGGGCTCCAAGGTTACTGGGCAACTTAGAACTCAATGCAATGGAGTCAGGTATAGCAACTGCAATACTATGGCTTGGTCTTGCAGTTGGTGCTCCAATTGCAGATCGAATCTCAAACTTATTTAAAAATAGGAAACATGTAATTTCTGCTTTTGCTTTATTGCAAGGCGTCTCAATTATTATTTTACTATACAGCCATTTAACAGTCCACGTTGTGTACTTTTGTATGTTAATGTTCGGGTTTTTTGCGGGAGGACATATGCTTAATTTTACTGTCGGCAGCGAGATTGTGAAACGAAAATACATCAGCACATCATCATCCATTATCAATGGATTTATGTTTATTGGCAGTGGAGTTATAGTGTCAATGTTAGCACTTTTTACAGATCATAAAATGGCACTTTTTGCAATATTGATAGTTGCCGGTATTTTAAATTATGCAACAAAAGAGACATACTCTAAAAAATAAAGTAGCTGAATCTCGAGTCGATTGCTATATTATATTTACGTATTGTAATATTTATCAATAATGGATCACGTTACAACAAAAGACACAACAGTAACTAAGGCAACGATAGCTGGAGATATAAACCAAGAAATAGGATTATCAAAGGAAGACTCTGTTTCGATAATAGATGATATATTGGACGAAATAAAGACAAGCTTGGTAAAGGATGGAATAGTAAAAATATCGTCATTTGGAACATTCTTGGTTAAGAAAAAGAAGGAAAGACCAGGAAATATACCAAATACATCGGAGAAAGTGATGATTCAGGCAAGAAATTCAGTTTCTTTTAGGCCTTCAAAAATTATAAAAAAATCAATCAATAATTAATGAACAAGGAAAAATTATTTTATACGATTGGGGAAGTAGCTGAAGAGCTACATTTGGAACAGCATGTTTTGAGATTTTGGGAAGGTCAATTTCATCAAATTAATCCTACAAAGCGTAAAGGAAGAAGGCTATATGATCGCAAGTGTATAGAGGCCATAAAGAAAGTAAAATACATGCTATATGATAAAGGATATACAATAAAAGGAGTGCAAAAAGAATTTGGTAATGATATAAAAGTCACAAAGAATTTGTTGCAAGAACTCACCGATTTGAGGGACTATTTAACTAGTAAAATAAATAACGAGGAAAGTAACAAGCAGGCGTGAAACACTACGTCTCGCTAAAATTTTGGAGTTTTGTGAGAGTTTAAAATGTGGCATATAGCCTCATTTCTTATGTTATTAGCAATATTAATAGGCTGTGGCCTGCAAAAACCTGCACCTGTGCTGCTTAAAGGCGAAGAATTTTACGGAAAAAGAGATCTGGAATATACAAGAGAGTACCATTTAATTAGGGAGCCTTCAGTGCAAAAAGAAAGTAGAAAAGCCATCATAAATAGGATATACAAAGATAACAATAATACACAAAATGTGGGGGTAAATTGTAAATTTGTAATGCCAGTTAAAGGTTCAGCTACCTCTTCTGATGAAATGTGTAAGGATGGCATAAAAATTGCTGCTCAAAATGGAACGAACGTAGTTTCCTCTGCACCAGGCAAAGTGATATATGTAGGCAAAGGGCTGAGATGGTATGGGAATTTAATTATAGTGGAACACAAAGATAATTACATGACTGTGTACTCCTATTTAAAAAACATACATGTTGAAATTGGCGATAAAGTAAAGCAAGGTCAAGTAATTGGATCTGCAGGTAAATCAAGCACACAAGATAAAGATCCACAGATGTGTTTCACAATACGACATAATGGCCAAGCGGTTGATCCTTTGATGCATATGAACTGTAATTGAATTTGGATTTATATGAAATATGATTTTAAAAGTGTTGAAAAATTTTATCAAGATAAATGGGATTTTTCTGTAAGCAAGAGTGGTAAACAAGAAAAGTGTTACGTGTTGGAAATGTTTCCATATCCATCTGGTAAAATTCATATGGGACACTTACGTAACTATGCAATAGGGGATGTGATAGCGCGTTACAAGAGAGCTAATGGATTTGAGGTTTTGCATCCAATTGGCTGGGATGCGTTTGGATTACCAGCTGAGAATGCAGCAAGGGATAACAATATTAGCCCCGAAACATGGACAAAAGAGAATATAGATAATATGCGTACACAGTTGAAATCTATAGGTCTTTCTTATAATTGGGAGCGTGAACTCTCCACATGTGAGCCTGATTATTACAAACACGAACAAAAATTTTTCCTGGATTTTTTAAAGCATGGGCTTGCCTATCGAAAAGAATCATGGGTTAACTGGGATCCAGTGGACCAAACAGTGCTTGCAAATGAACAGGTGGTTGATGGAAAAGGATGGCGATCAGGTGCAGTTGTTGAAAAACGTAAGTTGTCCCAATGGTTTTTAAAGATTACTGATTTCGCTGAAGATTTACTCAAGTGCCTGCAAAGTTTGAAAAATTGGCCAGAAAAAGTCAAAACAATGCAGGAGCGTTGGATAGGAAAATCTGAAGGAGCAACTATAGAGTTTGAAGTAGTTGGCCTGAATAAGAAATTAAAGGTTTTTACAACTTATCCTCATACTTTGTTTGGGGCTTCTTTTTGTGCAGTGGCAGCAGAGCATCCTATTGTGCAGGATTTAAAGAATGGTTCTTCTGTTGTCATCCCAGTGCTTGACACTGGGATCCAGGAAATAAAATCGAAAAGAGAGAACGATGAAAAAATAGGAGTTTACACCGGATTAAACGTCAAACATCCATTTCTTGATAAGGAATTGCCGCTTTACATAGCGAATTTTGTGTTGATGGAATATGGGGAAGGCGCGATTTTTGGTTGCCCTGCACATGATCAGCGTGACTTTGAATTTGCACAGAAATATAATTTGCCGATAATTCCCGTTATTTCTTCAGCCCACTTAGGTGTCATTCCAGCGCGTGACCAGAATTCTTACAATGGATCCCAGTGTCAAGCTACTCAGATGACAAAGGAGGCGTATACTGGAGACGGGACAATGTTTAACTCCGAATTCTTAAACGGATTAATGGTTAGTGAAGCAAAGGAAGCCATAGTTAAAAAATTTGAAGAAAAAAAAATAGGCAAAAAAACAATAAACTATCGTTTGCACGATTGGGGAGTTTCAAGGCAGCGTTATTGGGGATGCCCTATACCTATCATATATTGCAAAGATTGCGGAACTGTTCCAGTGCCAGAAAAAGACCTTCCTGTAGTTCTACCAATAGATGTAGAATTTACAAGTGGTGGCAATCCGCTGGATAAGCACCCAACTTGGAAATTTGTTGATTGTCCAAAGTGCGGAAAGCAAGCAGAGCGTGAAACTGATACATTCGACACCTTTTTTGAATCTTCCTGGTATTTTGCTGCATTCTGTAGTGAAGATAAATCAATAGACAAAGATGCATGTAATCGTTTTATGCCTGTTGATTATTATATAGGTGGGATAGAACATGCAATTCTGCATTTGCTTTATTCAAGATTTTTCTGCCGTGCTTTAACCAAATGTGGCTATTTTGATATTAAAGAGCCTTTCTCTACTTTAATCACTCAAGGAATGGTCTGCCATGCAACTTATAAAGACGAAAATGGTAAGTGGCTATTTCCCGCAGAAGCAAAAGAATTAATAGCGCGAGGTGCAAAAGTTCAAGTGGGCAAAGTTGAAAAAATGAGCAAATCGAAAAAGAATACAGTTGACCCAAACTTTATCATAGAAAAGTATGGTGCTGATACTGCTCGCTTGTTTGTGTTGTCCGACACTCCTCCGGAGAAAGATATGGAATGGTCCGATGATGGTGTGGAAGGTTGTTCTCGTTATGTAAATAAATTGTGGCGTATGGTCATGCAGCTAAGACCTGTAAATATACACTATGATAATGAAAATGTTACGGGTGGACTTCTAGAGTACAGAAAAAAAATTCATAAACTCTTACACGGACTTACAGATGACTTGGAAAACTGCAGATTAAACTGTGTAGTGGCAAAATTTCGTGAGATGACGAATTTAATAGCTGAAATAGACGTAAAAACTGGAAAATCTCTTATTGATGAAGGTATATGTATATTAATCAGAGTAATCGAACCATTCATACCACATCTAGCTGAAAGCCTATGGCAAGAAATAGGAGGTCAACCTTGGCCAAAAGCTGATGAATCATTATTAGTTGACGATACGGTAACTATAGCAGTGCAAATCAATGGAAAATTACGTACAACAATCAAGGTGGCAATTAACTTACCTCAAGAAGAATTGAAGAAAATAGCGATAGACTCTGTGTCCAGTAAGATCGATCAAAGCAAAGTTCGCACTGTATATGCTGTACCAAATAAGATAGTAAATATAGTTATATAAAAGACCTGAGTAGTACGTTTTATATAATCTGATTTTATGGCTATACTTTTTTTGACATGTAGTTATATCTTTTTTAATATAAAGGATATATACTTATGCATTATATATTTTTTTGTATGAGGAGTTATATGAAAATAAAGAGATTGTGCGTTTTGGCTGTGTTGCTTACTTCATCTCTAGCAGGTGCAGCTAGTAATAGTGCAAGTAAGTCAGAAGATAAGTACTATGCAGGTTTAAACTTTGGTGCTGGTTGGGGTGGTGGCTTTAAAATGAAACCTGGTGTTGTTCTTGGTTACCATTATGACCAAAACTCTAAATTTGAACTTGAGGTTCTCAGTAATATTAAGTCATTAAAGAGCATAGGAGCTAGCTTATTGGCAAACTACCGCTTCTATCCTGACCTTGATATTGATCCCGTTAAACTATATGTCAGCGGAGGTTTAGGAGGATATCTCCAAATAACACCTTTTGGCTTTGGTGTTAGTGATACAGTTGATGGTGATGGCGATAGTTCACAAGAAGAAAAAGAAAAGGAAGAAGAAACACAAGGTGCTCCAGAATCAGGTGGTGAAGCTGCTGGTTCATCTGTAGTAGATAAAATACTGAGTTCTATTTCCTATAAACTAAAGTTAGGTGTTGATTATGAAATTACTCCGCAGATAATTGGTGCAGTTGGTATGACCATGGGTGGGCAACTAAGTGGTATAAAAGCAAAACAAATACCAGATGCAACTCTAGAGATAGGGGTACGTTATAATTTTTAATGCTGCTACTTAGTTCATAAAGGTAGAGACGATGTTGAGGATGAAATAAACAGCATTAAAAAAAATCCGAAAACGTATTTTCGAATATGGTTTTGAACGCTAGCTATAGATTAGAAAAATAACAAGAAAAAGGGTAAACATACTGTAATTGCTGTTGAATGATGGAGTCCATTATTTTAGCACGAAGTAACGAATTCAGTAGAATAAGTTCTTCAAAAATAATTTAAACTTTTATTAGTAGGAGCAGTCTCATGGAATATTATAGCGATCTCACTAAAAGAAACTTTTATAAGTATCGTTGATAAGAAAGGAAAAATTGTTAAGGAAGAAGTTGTTGCAAGAGAAAGTAAGGCAATAGCTGAATTTTTTCTTGGTCAAGGCAAAAATGACCTTACCCAGAAAAAGTGGAGAGAAAGTGTGGAATGTTTTTTACAAAAAGAATGATGCATCAAATTGTTCTGGAATGCAATAGTTAATAGTGACGTTGTTTGTTATAAAAAATTTCTATGTATTCAAATATTGCAGTTCTAGTTTGTTGAGCAGAGTGTTGTGAAGTATCAATAAGTATTTCTCTTTTCAATGAGCTAAAGAAGCTTTCCACAACAGAATTGTCGTAACAACAACCTTTATGATTCATCTATGTTTTTTATGGATAAGAGATATTGATAACCTTGCAAAGTATATTGTGAACCTTGATCACTATGTAATAGTAGATTTTTAACAGGTTTACGCCTATTAATGGCCATTAATAAAGAGTTCATAACCAAAATTGTTTATTTATTGCACTACTCATTAACTACCATACGTGAGAATTATTGCTGCCAAATATAGCCATCCCTCCTTGGTTTTGATGTAAGTAATCTCATACTTTATTTGGTTGATCAACAATAAAGTTTTGGTCTAATATATTGGGAGCTACAGCTCTATTATCTGTTTGTTGTTTTTTAATTTTAAACTTTCTTCTCAGTATAGCCCTGATGTCATTTTTCTGCATAATACTTTGCACCGTTTTCAAATTGCAACTTTTACCCAAAGCCTTCAATTCAGCATGAATTTTAGGAGCTCCATATCTACATTTAGAAACTTGATATATTTTTTGAATAGCTTCGAGTAGCTCTTTATTTGCTGATTCTCTACTGCTTATTTTTCTTGTGGTCCACTTATAGTAGCCACTAGCAGAAAATCCTACATAATTCCTGTACTTTATAGCAGTTACTATATAAAAAAATATTTTACTCTTTTTGACTGGCCAGGGCTTTTTTTTAAATGTCTCTTTCCCTTGTTACTCTTGCTTTGTAAATCAAACCTCTCTTTGTCATAAGGTGCTACATCTGGAAATGCATTTGCCGCTGACTTTTTTTCGTTATATTTCTTCATCCATTTTCCTAATACACTATCCCTTATTCCTAGATCTCTTGCTACTTTTGCAACTGGTTGACCTACCTTTCTTTGTTCATTTGCCAGTTTAACAGCTTCCAATTTGAATTCTGCTGTATATTCTCTTACCATTTCTAATCCTCCAAAATTTTATTTTACCCAAAAAAACTCTTTTCTTTCTCTCCACTTTTTCTGGGTAAGGTCAAACAATGACTATGCAAAAAACCTAATAACATGTATAATCTATAAATAATTTCTGAGGTAGATTGTGAAACTAGGTGTTAATATCGATCACGTTGCAACCCTCCGCAACGCACGCGGAACTTCTTATCCAGATCCATTGAAAGCAGCAGAAATAGCCATTGACGCTGGAGCAGACTTTATTACTGTACACTTACGAGAAGATAGAAGGCATGTTAGAGATGAAGACGTATTTAACCTAAAAAAAAGCATTAGCACTGAGTTAAATCTTGAAATTGCAGCCACGGAAGAAATGCTTGAAATAGCAAAAAAGGTAAAACCCTATTCGATTAGTATAGTACCAGAAAAAAGAGAAGAATTAACAACCGAAGGTGGCCTGGATATCGTGAATATGCACAGTAAACTTTCTAGTATAATAGAGGAAATGCATAGCTCTAGCATAAAAGTCTCACTGTTTATCGATCCAAATATTGATCAACTAAAATATCTTGAAAAGCTAGGGACAAAACCTGACATAATAGAAATTCACACAGGGGATTACTGTGATAATCCATCAGAAAAAAAGTTACAGTTAATTACTAATGCTGCAGAGTACGTCAATAAATTAGGAATAGAATGCCACGCAGGACATGGCATAACTTATAAACACGCTAAGAAGATGACAAGAATACCTCACATCTCAGCTCTTAACATAGGCCACTATTTAATTAGCGAAGCTGTATTTTACGGCTTACACAGCGTAGTAAAAACAATGAAAATGACAATGTCTAACTAACTGCTGCTTTTTCCTTCTCATTTAAAATACTTAAAAGAGTTTGGCTTGCTTTAAATTTTACCCTTGTCTTTTTAGGAACAGTCATGATCTCACCACTTTGGGGGTTACGACATTGTTTTTCCTGACTGATAGCAGTAGAAAATGTTCCTATTCCATGCAAACGTATTTCACCTTTCCCATGCAGCTCATTCTTTATTATTTTAATAAACGCATCATGAATCTTGCTCAAATCAGATTTTGTTATATCTATATTCTGACTAGAACAATCTTCCTTTAATTGTTTTATTATATCTTCTTTACTCATAAATTACCTTAATATTGAAAAAATCACATAAATAGCATATTATGTTGACACCGATAGTCAACTAAATTCATCACAAAAATAGAGGATATCATACATTTTTGCAAATATTTGTATAATACTTACAAAAAAACACCCCTATAAAATAACTATCTCTTAGAAAATTGACACTTTTTCCGAGCTTTATGTTGACCATATTTCTTACGTTCAACAACACGTGAATCTCTAGTTAAGAACTCACCATTACGTAGTATAGAATGCAAATCTTGGCTTACACTACTTAAAGCTCTGCTTATTCCATGAGCTAGAGCACCTGCTTGACCAGATAGCCCTCCACCTTTTACAGTTGCAAATACATCGTATTTATCCAATGTGGAAGTTGCAACAAATGGCATTTTTACTATTTGGCACACTGACTCTCTTTTAAAATAAGAAATTAGATCGCCTTTTTTGTTAACACTAAATTTTCCACTCCCCGGCTTTATCCATACTCTTGCTACAGATTCTTTTCTTCGGCCTGTAGCATATAAACGACCAAGCGAATCAACTGCTGATTTAATTGTCTTTTCTGACCAATCATTGTTATTTATTGTAGAACTCTTCATTTTTACTCCATTACTTTTTATTTTTACGATTCAAAGAGGCAAAATCTATCTTTTCAGGTTGCTGTCCTTGATGCTTATGCTCTGAACCAGAATAAACATACAAATTTTCAAAGCGTCTACGTGCCATAGGCCCATCATCAAGCATCCTTTTCACTGCCATTTCTATTACACGCTCAGGAAATTTGCCATTTAAAATATTATCTGGAGTAGTTTTCTTCAAACCACCAGAATAACCTGTATGCTTATAGTAAATTTTATCTTTAAGCTTCTTCCCGGTGAAATGCACCTTTTCTGCGTTGATAATAATTACATTATCGCCACAATCCATATGAGGTGTATACTCAGGTTTATGCTTTCCACGTAATAGTGTCGCTACAAATGCTGCAAGCCTCCCTACCACTAATCCTTCTGCATCTATGACAAACCACTTTTTATTGATTTGTTTCTCCTTTAAGAAAAAAGTCTTCATTATTTGATCCAACAATAGTAAGCTATGATATACTTAATTTCTCAATAGTGTCAACAATATTAGTTATTGATTATTAAAGTAATTTATGTTAGTAATTGAGCTGCGCAACCAATATGCATAGGAATTAGAATGTTTCGATTGATTATCACACTTGCGATCATTTTTAATACTATAAGTTGCTATGCAACCGATGTGGGAGAAGTGATAAGCAAAGCCATCAAAAATAGCTCAAAAATAAAGTCTCAATTTTACCAATATAAAAGCGCAGAAAAACACTATAAATCTTCTGGGTTAGCTGGATTTTTACCTGACATTAATTTGCAATACAATTTCGATAGTAACTTTAATCTTGATACATCTGAAAAAAAACTTACATTGCGCCAGAAATTAATCGATGGCGGTGGTACCTTTGCCACATTCAGTCGATCAAGCCATCTTCTCAAAGCAGAAAAGATGCGATTTCAGCAATTAAAACAAGAGCTTGCACTTAATGCTGTGAAAGCATATGTTAATGTTTTACAAAAGACAGAAATATTAAAGTTCAGAGAACATAAAGAACGCGTTTCTTTGGAACATTTGTCAGCTATGAAAAAACGCTTTTCCCTTGGAGAGGTAACCAATGCTGAAGTTTTGTTAGCAAAAGCAAAATTTTCGTCTTCTATATCCGAAAGAGTTGATGCTGAAGGTAAATTAAAGTTGGTAAATATTGCTTATTATCATTTGATTGGCGAAGATGCTGATGACCTTTCTGAAGCTAATGATAAACTACCTTCTGTTCCAGAGCTAAATGAATGTTTACAGTTAGCAAAAACCAATAATTTATCTCTAAAAGCAGCAGTTTATCAAAAAAGAGCAGCCGGAATGGAAGTGATTGCTGAAAGCTCCAAGTGGCTTCCTTCTTTAAATCTAAGTGCAAGCAAAAATTTTGGGGAGGATGGTATGAAGGTAGACAAACTATTAGAAAATGTTCATGTAGTTTTTACTCTTGATGTTCCAATCTTTAAGAGAGGAGTTAATGCTTTTGGTGTCAGTAAAGCTAAAATGGATGCAAAAAAATCTACCTACGATTATTATGAAACGGTAAAAAATATAGAACAAGCAGTTGTAAATGCTTGGAATAATGTGTTGACAGCAAAGGCCATTATCAAAGCAAGTCAAGAAGCGGAAAAAGCAGCAGCTCTAGCATTGGAAGGAGTTGAGCAAGAAGTAAACTTAAATTTAAAGAGTACATCTGACCTTTTGGACACTGAAGATGCATTATTTAAAGCACGTTCAGACTTAGTTGAAGCAAAAAGCAATTATGTGATTAGTGTTTACAACTTGCTTTTTATGATAAATAGTATAGACCTCTAAATTTAATGGTATTAGCACTATGCATGATGAACAAGGCAATCAATCTGTAAAAGATATCCTAGAAGATATAAAAAAAGCTATATCGGGTAAAAACGCGAGTAACGATAAAGCAGAAATAAAGGATGAAAATGATGATGTGCTATACCTTGAGGAAGAGTATCCAGAAGAAATAGAAGAAGATGGCAAAAAAGAAAATAATGAAAAAGAGGACATTGATAATGATGACCAAAGTGAGGAAATGGCTTGCAACAATAACCAATTTAATGGCCATAGCTACAATTCAGAAGAAAAAAAAGATATTTATTTGTACGATAATATCCAAATGAGTAATAACAAAGCGAGTAATAGCGGCTTACAAGCGCAAAATAACGATCATCTAATTTTAAAAGAGAATATGGAAGAGATCAAAGCGTTGCTTGGAAAAATGCAAAACGAATTACAGCATAAACAACAAAAAAAAGCGAACCTTACTGTTGAAGAATTAGTTACATCTCTTTTAAAACCTCAGCTCTCAGAATGGCTGAATAAATATCTACATGCACTGGTAAAAGAAGTAGTTGAAAAAGAGCTTAAAGATATAATCAATAATAAGTAGGGTATTAGCAATAAAAACTAGAGTAAAGACGGCTAGAGGCAGAAAACTATCTTCAACAAGGTGGCTACATCGTCATTTGAATGATCAGTATGTGCAAAAAACTAGCAAGGATGGTTATAGGTCACGCTCAGCATATAAGCTGGTAGAAATGGATAACAAATTTAAATTATTCCAAGAAGGGCAAAAAATTATTGATCTTGGTGCTTCTCCTGGTGGATGGTCACAAGTTGCATCTCAGAAAGGTGCAAATGTGGTTGCTCTTGACATAAAACCAATGAACGCAATTAATGGAGTAGAGTTTATACAATGTGATATTATCAATGAGTTTGAAATTTTAAGAGAAAAATTCAAGGATCAAAAATTTGATGTAATTTTATCTGACATGGCGCCCGAATCTTGTGGTTTAAAATCGTTGGATCATATCAGAATTATGCTTTTATGTGAGGCAGCGCTCAATTTTGCAAAGCATTTCTTGAGCCATGGTGGCACGTTTGTAGTAAAAATTTTCCAAGGAGAATCTGATAAAGATTTTTGTAACGAGCTAAAAAAAATGTTTAAAACAGTAAAATACTTTAAACCAAAGTCAAGTAGATCTGAATCTACAGAAATGTATTTGGTAAGTTTAGGCTTTATTGGCAGCAGACTTTCTATATAATATTAATCCAGGTAGCCCACAGAAACGAAAAAACTTACTTGACAAACTCCGCCAGCCCCCTTATCATGATAGTGAAGCTATTGTATTTGCTTTCGCCAATCTGCAGATTAAAAGGTAAGGATTACTTAATGTATCGGCGTCTTATGTTCAATTTTTTGCAGTATATAGATACTGTATGTCTTTACAAAACTTCATCTACATCTAGATTTTTATCTAAATAAGCTGAACGCGCTTATAAAGCGTTACAAGACATCAAAAAATGCCAATACTCGACAGAGATAGTAAAAGACTAGCTAACTCGGGGATTCTTTGTCTTTTTTTCTGCTTAGTAAATTTCTTAAACATTTGCAGCGTAGGTTAGTTGCAATTAAAAGCAGCTAAATCTTGCTTGTCAAGCGTTTAAAACATAAAAAACGCCAATATTTTAAAGCAGATAATAACCCCAGGGCTTCTTTTGCCTTTTTTTTTATTTGGTAAATTTCTTAATATTTATGGCTAAACGACAACCGTCATCCCGCTACGTGTTAGCGGCTAAGAGATACCGCGGCGGTATGACGGTTTGCGGCGGCATGACCTCGTCATTCCCCTACGTGTTAGCGGGATCTAGAGATACCGCGAATGAATCGCGGTATGACGGTGTAGATGATGGTTAAGTAATTCGTCATCCCGCTACGTGTTAGCGGGATCTATGTTAAGGTATAGTAGGGGATCTATGTTAAGAGATACCGCGAATGAATCGCGGTATGACGGTGTAATGATGGTTAAGTAATTCGTCATCCCGCTGCTTGTTAGCGGGATCTCTTGTTAGCGCCGCGGCGGTATGACGTAGGACTGCTGTCATTCTGCTACTTGTTAGCGGCTGAGATACCGCGAATGAATCGCGGTATGACGGTTCGCGGTGGCATGATGTAGGACTGCTGTGACACCATTATAGAGGTTGTCCGGAAATAAGTAAAAGGCTATAATATCTGAAATTTTAGTACGGGGTAAAGATGAGAAAAAAGTATCCAACAGATCTAAGCGAAAGGGAATGGGCAAGAATAGAAAAACACTTCAGAGTATCATACAAGAAAGGAGGAAGGCCGCCAAAGTATAGCAAAAGAGAAATATTAGAAGCAATTTTCTATGTATTGCGTACAGGGTGTCAATGGCGGTATTTACCAAATGATTTTCCGCTATGGAAGACTGTGTATGAGCAGTTCAGGCAATGGAAGAAGCAGGGAATTTTTGAGAAAATGAATTATGAAATTACAAAATATAGTAGAAGAAAAATAGGAAGGAATGAGCAGCCGAGTGCCTGTATAGTAGATAGTCAATCTGTAAAGACTACAGAAAAGGGGGGATCAAAGGCTATGATGGAAGTAAAAAAGTAAAGGGTAGAAAAAGGCATATAATTACAGACACTCAGGGTTTTATACTAGGTTGTTACGTAGGCGCTGCTAACGAAAATGATAGAGATGGTATTAAAATAGCATTAAACAATATGAGAACAAAATATACTAAAGTTAAAAAAATGTGGGCTGACATGGGATACCAAGGAAGAAATTTAAAGAATCACATAAAGGAAGAATATGACATAGATATTGAAATTGTTAAAAGGCCTCCATGTAGATTTTGGGTGCACAAAGATACGCCACCTGAGCTACTACCAACAAGAGAACAAGGGTTTAAAGTACAGCCAAGAAGATGGGTTGTAGAAAGGACTTTTGCTTGGGTTAATAGGAATAGAAGGCTATCGAAGGAGTATGATTTACTCACAACATCCACTGAGAATTTCATATACCTAGCTATGAGTAGGGTTATGTTAAAGAGGGAATATGCTTGAATTTACTAGTTTCCGGACAACCTCCTATAGTACTTCCCAAAGTAAATGATAAAGGTATAATAAGCTATTTGAGTTATAATGGCGTATAGTGTGGATTTAAGGGAAAGGGCAGTATCGATGATAGAAAAAGGGAAGTCAAAGGTTGAGGTGGCAGAGCTTTTGGAGATAGGAATAGCAACTCTGTACCGCTGGTTAAGAAAGAAAGCCGCTGGTGAAAGCCTAAGGCCATCGAAAAACGGCAGCTTTATTCGAAAAATAGACCCAAAAATACTCGAAGAATATGTTAAAAAGAATCCAGATCATACGCTGGCAGAGATGAAACAAAATCTTGGATTTGGAATAAATTCAATTTGGTATAGGCTGAAACAGCTAAGAATTACTTTAAAAAAAAGTTACACTATATCAAGAGCGCAATCAAGAAGATAGGCAGCGATTTACCGATAAAATCTCAAAAATAGACCATTCCAGCATCTTATATATAGATGAAGCAGGAGTTGATAATAGGTTATACCGAGAGTATGGACGTGCTCCAATAGGAAAGAAAATTTATGCAGATATTCCAGGAAGAAAACGAGAGAGAATCAGTATAATAGGCGGGTGGATTGGAAAGAGATTTATTGCACCAATGACTTTCAAAGGTGGGTGTGACAAAGAGGTATTCAATACATGGTTAGAGAAGATGTTATTACCTAAATTGCCACATGGTACTACAATAGTTATGGACAATGCCACATTCCATAAAACTCCCAAAACAAAGGAGTTAATAGATAATGCTAGATGCCGTTTGCTCTATCTACCAACATATTCACCAGATTTGAACCCTATAGAGCATTGTTGGAATACCATCAAAAGCCGCCTCAGACCTTTAATGCATAAATATACAGACTTACAACTTTTGGTTGGTAATACCATAATGGAAATTTATCATTCATTTTAGAAAATACTATAGAATGAACCAGTGTCAGCTACTTGCATAGAAAATGTTTATGACTAATTTTTAGATCAAACATGGAATTTCGACAAACTTAACTTTTTTGTGAGACTGTTCAGCAATAATAAATAAATTGAGAGGAAAGGTTATGGCAATAAAAAAGGAAAAGTTTTTTGAAATAATAAATGAGGTAAGCAAGAGTGAAGGTTTAAATGAGAATAATTTACTTGAAAGAATAGGAAATGAGTTAGAAAAGATAAACTCACAAGAGCATACAACACATAATATGTATAGTGATTTAAAAAAAAGTGGGCGGTTAAAAGATAAGATCTTCAGTATATTAAATTCAGGCAAAACTGTAAATTGTATGTTGTTACATCTTGCTGTGGAATGTAACAGTGTACCAATAGTAAAACTCCTACTAGCAAAGGGAGTAAAAGTTAATGAACCAACACATGAACTTGGGAGAGTTAAGTCTCAATTAACTGCTTTGCACATTGCTGCTTTGCATGGTCATCAAGAGATAGCTCAGCTTTTATTGAATAATGACGCAAATCTTTTACTAAAAGATAGTCAAGGCCGAACTCCAAGGGATATTGTCGGTGATGTAAAAGGTAAAAAGGCTATAATAGAAATGTTAAAGGAAGGAGAACAACGTTATGCTGAGGCAGGAGCTACGAGAAGACAAAATAGACAAGGCACTTTACCGCAGCCTAATAATAAAACTCCAGGAAATTTAGCTGTGAACGGAAATAACGCAACTGCTGCAGTGCAAGCATGTAATGCAAGAGATCAGGAAGAGAACAACGGAACTACACCAAACAACAGAAAAATCTATGTACAAGATGAGGATGAACAGACTTCTTCAAACTCAATCGTTAATGAAAACAATACAGACAAAGTAGATGATACATTAGAAAGAGAACAGGCTATAAGAGAAAGAGATGCTATGTTGCAAAAGTTGCGAGAGGCAGAGCAACGACTTGCCAATAATCAGAAGCGCATAGAACAAGATTACTTGCACGATCAACATCTAGAGCAGTATACTATACATAATGGTGAACAGACCTTTTTAAATAAAAGTAGTAGTGACGACAGTGGAATATGTTTTGATGGAGATGGATCTGAAGCTTTAGGCCGATCTATATTAGAAAATGGAGAAGACATTGATGCACAAGATAAAGATGGCGTGACCCCTTTACATTGGGCTGTTGCAGATAACAATAAAGAATTAGCAAAACTTTTGATAAAATATGGAGCAGATCGCTCATTGATAAAGGATGAAGACCTAATAGATAGACTAAACAGTATGTGTGATCAGCCATCTGAGGTTGTATCTAGTACTTCTTCCCATTCCAAAACACACAACGCAATGGAAACTCCAGAAGAAGCAGAAAAGGTTAAAAAAAGTAAAGTTAAGTTAAAAGAATTACGTACTCAGCTAAAGGATAAGCAGAAAAAGAATGAATTGCTAAAACAACAAATACAAGATCTAGAAAGTGAAAAAGCAACGCTTAAGGATAAATTAGACAAAACAGAAAGTCAGCATTCTAAAACAGAAGTGTTGTTAGAAAAAGCGCAAAAAGAACTAGCAGAATCAAAAAGTTGCATAGTTGGACATGAGACTAAGTTGAAACAATTCAATAAAGAGAATGAATCACTAACACAAAAAATAAAAAGTCTGGAGAATGAAAACACACCACTTGAGGGTGAACTGGGCAAAACTAAAACAAATGAAGTGTCACTAGAAAAAGTAGGAAAAAGACAATTTTCCCCAAAAGTTGCCTACGCGAGCCTTGCAGCTATGTTAGTAGTAGGTGCTGCTCTTAGTATTGCTTCCGGATTGTCTGCTCTATTAATAGTTGCAGCTTCTGTGGTATCTGCACTGATAGCCGGTGGCATTACATACACAATATCAAAACCCATCGCTCCTGACACTGAATTGAAAGAAGTGGATATTCAAGGTTCAGCACAACGGTGTTTGTAAAACTTAGCACCTACATCTGTACGAACATTGCAGTTTGCAGATGCAAGTAGCTGCACTGGAATCCCAAAAAGGATGATGTCATTCCAGTCTGGAATCCAGCCTTGCCGTAATCTCATCAAGAACGTTGTGTTTTAACATAAAACGGCTACTTTTATGCTTACCAACTTAATAAAATTCCTGGATCCCAGTGTCAGCTACTCGGATGACAAGAAGAGGGTACTTGGATAAGAGTCATTGCCCTCCTGGTAGGCCCAAATTGCAATGTTCGTACAGTTATGAGTTACACAGTAGTGCGAATTTTTTACTTTGGTAGTTTTTTTATTACAGTTATAATCATAAAAGTAGTTGAGTTTAATTGATATGAAAACTTTTACGAAAAATTTTAAAAATAACGAAAAAAAGCTAGAGGAGTTTAATAAGGAAATTGAAGATATAACAACTATAGCTCAAGATAAATTTGCACATGAACTTGAGAACATCGCATATGACAGTGTGCAGAAATTTCGCAGTCTGCTTGCTAAAGAGTTAAACTCCATCTTCAACAATATTCATTCTCAAAATGTTAATCTACTAAAATCTAGCCTAGTTGAATATGCTATAAGTTCAAATTTTATCAATAAAAAAGGAGAAACAGCTTTAATTCGCTCTCTTCTTAATATATTCATACGATAAAGCACTCAGAGTTGTTGCTGCGCCAATCTAACTTAATGTTGAATGCAAGCTGTATAGCTAAAGTAAGTAAGATTTGCCCCACGCTGTCACGAGGTAAACCTTACTTATTCTAGCTATATCAAAAAGGAGGGTTATTATGTCAATAAGATCTACTTCACCAAGAATATCTGTGCAACGTAAATCTAAGCTTAAATCTTTTCCGGTTACTTTAGAAGAGGTTAAATCTTTTTTACGCATTGAGAACGACCAGGATGATAAGTTGATTTCAGATCTAATTTTTATGGCTACTGATTATGCTGAGTGGCATATGGAAAAGTCACTGGTGAAACAAACATGGCAAGTTTCATATGAAGATTATGTACCTCGTAGGATCTATTTAAGCTATGGCCCTGTGAGTAAGATAGTATTGGCTACTGCAATGATGTCTAAAAATCAAGAGAAGAGAACACTTAAGTATTATTTTAGTGATGTAGGGGGCTACGTTGAGTTTTTCAATTGTTTGAATGCAATAAGAGTTGATGTTGTATACGAAGCTGGTTATGACAATGTTCCTGAGCAGATAAAACTAGGTATTATGCGGCATGTTTCTGCTCTTTACAAAAATCGTGAATCGGAGGTAAGTAGCCATTTATCTGAAGTGAAGAAGGTATATTCTCCATTTCGCGAACCAAAGGTTGTTTTGTAGCTCTTTCTGGTCATTCAAACTGGGCTACTACGTCATACCGTTACGGATAGATCCCGCTAACAAGCAGCGGTATCTCAGCCGCTAACACGTAGCGGAATGACAGCAGTCCTACGTCATACCGTCACGGATAGATCCCGCTAACAAGTAGCGGGATGACGAACTTATCGTCATACCGCCGCGGTATCTCTTAGAGGTTGTCCGGAAACTAGTAAATTCAAGCATATTCCCTCTTTAACATAACCCTACTCATAGCTAGGTATATGAAATTCTCAGTGGATGTTGTGAGTAAATCATACTCCTTCGATAGCCTTCTATTCCTATTAACCCAAGCAAAAGTCCTTTCTACAACCCATCTTCTTGGCTGTACTTTAAACCCTTGTTCTCTTGTTGGTAGTAGCTCAGGTGGCGTATCTTTGTGCACCCAAAATCTACATGGAGGCCTTTTAACAATTTCAATATCTATGTCATATTCTTCCTTTATGTGATTCTTTAAATTTCTTCCTTGGTATCCCATGTCAGCCCACATTTTTTTAACTTTAGTATATTTTGTTCTCATATTGTTTAATGCTATTTTAATACCATCTCTATCATTTTCGTTAGCAGCGCCTACGTAACAACCTAGTATAAAACCCTGAGTGTCTGTAATTATATGCCTTTTTCTACCCTTTACTTTTTTACTTCCATCATAGCCTTTGATCCCCCCTTTTCTGTAGTCTTTACAGATTGACTATCTACTATACAGGCACTCGGCTGCTCATTCCTTCCTATTTTTCTTCTACTATATTTTGTAATTTCATAATTCATTTTCTCAAAAATTCCCTGCTTCTTCCATTGCCTGAACTGCTCATACACAGTCTTCCATAGCGGAAAATCATTTGGTAAATACCGCCATTGACACCCTGTACGCAATACATAGAAAATTGCTTCTAATATTTCTCTTTTGCTATACTTTGGCGGCCTTCCTCCTTTCTTGTATGATACTCTGAAGTGTTTTTCTATTCTTGCCCATTCCCTTTCGCTTAGATCTGTTGGATACTTTTTTCTCATCTTTACCCCGTACTAAAATTTCAGATATTATAGCCTTTTACTTATTTCCGGACAACCTCTAACATTTATGACTACTTACCTAAACAGGTCACCATTCCTTACCTGAGATTGCGTGTAGTGAATTATAATAACCTGCATATGCTGTCCAATTTTGCTACAAAGGCAAGATTTTCATGCGACATATATACTTATCATATAGACAGTATGTTTGCCATTATAAGGCATATTAACTTGATACTTAAGAGCATTGAAGGTTTTAATAATGAGGCCATTTTAGAAAGTAATTGTGCTATGGATCAGCACGATGAAATTTTACATTCAACAATTAATTTTGATATTTTGATAAAAGGAGGTGATAATGAGCAAATTACAGCTAAAAATTAAAGATCATGACAATAATTTTATTCTGTTAAATAATATAAGAAACCTAAGGTTTACTTTGCGTAATAACAGAGAAGAGGTGAAAGATATTTCTTCTTTTGGCTGGAGAAAAGTATTGGACTCTGCTGGAAGCAGACATATTACGATAAAAATTAATGGAATTTTAGACTCTGTATTAGCTGATGAATTATTACGTAATTCTGCTATGCTAAACTCTAATAATGATTATGAAATTAGTTTTAATGCTAAGGAAAAGATAAGGCTTAGGTGTTCAGTTGAACTGTATGAGAGGTATTATGACCCCGCTGCTTTTGACAGCTTTACTGTCGTTTTAGCCAGTGCTGAAGTTGTAAACGCTTTTCATTAATGTTAATTTAATCTTTTTATATACAATAGTAACTGGTGAGAATTTTAACTAAATTAAAAAAAATCATGAACGACAAAGACCTTTTCGAGGAAGACGGTGATAATATTGAAGAAAATAACGATGATAAAAGAGAGAAAAGTTTAGAAAATGAAAATCAGCAAAATCAAGAAGAACAACACAAAGAGGAAGATAAGCAATACATAATACAGTATATTCAAGACTATTTGAAAGTTTTTGAGGATATTCTAAATCAGATCGACGAAGGAATTGATAATTCGGATAGTTACGAAAGGACTATGCAAATAAAGCGAAGCATAGACAGGCTCATAGAGACTTTATATAGTCAGGCTGCGTCCGAAGATATTGATGCAGAATTTGAAACTACCAAACACACTCGCGATAAATCAGAATCTATGAAAAGAGTTAGAGAGAAGAGAAGAAAGCAAGTGATAGAAGAAGTATTAAGTAGCATGTTTGTCCAGCAACAAAAGGAGCTAATGAACGCTAAACACTTAAGTCATGGACATGAAACAGCAAAAGATGGGGATGTCCACGAAGCAAAGGAAAAAGTGAAGTCTTCAATCAGGGGAGTGTTGTTTTCGGTGATTGCTCATAGGATGGATCCAAGAAGGAGGGCAGGGGAAACTGCTGACGGTAACGAAAAGCAAGCTCATATATATGGCAGGGAAGCAGTTGGTGGAGCTTTAGGTGCATTGTTAAAAACGTTTTTAACAGCAGTTATTGCCGTTGTGCGTGAAATTGCTAAGCCACTTCAGAAACCGGAAACATCTTTTGCAAAACAAGTTGAAGAAAGCAGAAACGCAGATTCACAAAAGGGTCGATCTGAGTAGATTTCTCCTTGTAATAATCTTTCGATTCTACTGTCTGTTAATTCAAATTAGGGTTATAAAATTTTAGAAGCCAGCTCTTATATAACCAATTTATAGCAAGAAATTACGATACAAAAATCAGCGTCCGTTAGAAAATAAACATAACACAGGGTGATAGAGTTGCCCCTATCCATAAGCGTCAGTTAAGCTCAAAATTGTAAGCTTAAAATATGGTTGAATAATTATTAATAATAGTATATAATTATTAACGTTTTTCAGGCATTTTTGTTATGGGTGCGCCAAGTAAGCGTTTAGAATACAGTTGGTGAAAATCCAACTGACCTTACCCAGAAAAAGTGGAGAGAAAGTGTGGAATGTTTTTTACAAAAAGAATGATGCATCAAATTGTTCTGGAATGCAATAGTTAATAGTGACGTTGTTTGTTATAAAAAATTTCTATGTATTCAAATATTGCAGTTCTAGTTTGTTGAGCAGAGTGTTGTGAAGTATCAATAAGTATTTCTCTTTTCAATGAGCTAAAGAAGCTTTCTGCAACAGAATTGTCGTAACAACAGCCTTTATTACTCATCTATATTCTTTACAGCTAAGAGATATTGATACCCTTGCGCAGTATATTGTGAACCTTGGTCACTGTGCAGCAGTAGATTTTTAACAGGTTTACGCCTATTAATGGCCATTAATAAAGAGTTCATAACCAATTGTTTATTTATTGCACTACTCATTAACTACCATACGTGAGAATTATTGCTGCCAAATATAGCCATCCCTCCTTGGTTTTGATGTAAGTAATCCCATACTTTATTTGGTTGATCAACAATAAAGTTTTGATCTAGTATATTGGGAGCTACAGCTCTATTATCTGTTTGTTGTTTTTTAATTTTAAACTTTCTTCTCAGTATAGCCCTGATGTCATTTTTCTGCATAATACTTTGCACCGTTTTCAAATTGCAACTTTTACCCAAAGCCTTCAATTCAGCATGAATTTTAGGAGCTCCATATCTACATTTAGAAACTTGATATATTTTTTGAATAGCTTCGAGTAGCTCTTTATTTGCTGATTCTCTACTGCTTATTTTTCTTGTGGTCCACTTATAGTAGCCACTAGCAGAAAATCCTACATAATTCCTGTACTTTATAGCAGTTACTATATAAAAAAATATTTTACTCTTTTTGACTGGCCAGGGCTTTTTTTTAAATGTCTCTTTCCCTTGTTACTCTTGCTTTGTAAATCAAACCTCTCTTTGTCATAAGGTGCTACATCTGGAAATGCATTTGCCGCTGACTTTTTTTCGTTATATTTCTTCATCCATTTTCCTAATACACTATCCCTTATTCCTAGATCTCTTGCTACTTTTGCAACTGGTTGACCTACCTTTCTTTGTTCATTTGCCAGTTTAACAGCTTCCAATTTGAATTCTGCTGTATATTCTCTTACCATTTCTAATCCTCCAAAATTTTATTTTACCCAAAAAAACTCTTTTCTTTCTCTCCACTTTTTCTGGGTAAGGTCAGTCTTTAGGCACCCAAACAAAGGGAAATGCTGGATAAAAAGAAAATACTTTAAAAAGTATAATAACGATAACTGGCGTTTTATGACAAGTAACAAGATACATCTTATTATACACAGCGATCATGTTATTAAACAAAGTGCAAAAAACCAGATCTCCATATGATGGTGATTGGGTTTATTGGGGTAAACGTCTGAGAAAAATACCAGATAAGCCATTAAGAGTAATAAAACTATTGAAGTTACAACAAAGTAAATGTGATAATTGTAGACTATGGTTTAAAAGTGATGATACAATAGAAATACATCACAAAGACCGGAATAGACGAAACAACATGATCAAAAACTTATCTTTGTTACATGGACATTGTCACGATGAATTACACAGGAGGTGTGCATGAAAAGCTCCAAATTGGAGAGAAGCCGTATGAGGCGCAAAGTCTCACGTACGGTTTTGAAGTCGAGTGAGGAGGGGCGACCTTCTTCACTTAGACAACAATATGCAGATGAAACTACGGAAGAAGACTTAAGGAAAATAGCAGAAAAAGCACCAATAATAAAGTTAGCCTACGATGCATTAGACAGGTTTAGCTGGAATGAAAAAGATTTAGTAGCATATGAAGAAAGAATAATGGATCTGCGGAAAGAAGAAGGTATCCTCGCTAAAAAACTTGATGAGGGAAAGATTGAAGGAAAGATTGAAGTAGCAAAAAACCTACTTAAGGCTGACATCTCTATTGATATTATCTCTCAGACAACCGGCCTTCCTCAAGCTGAGATTAAACGACTTCAGGAAGAAATCACCTAAAAGGCTAATGATCAACGAAAAAATTGTAAGAGAGAACTTAAAAAAAGTCATAGAGCAAAAAAGCGGTAAAGATGTGATCGCTCTTGGCATAATATCCTCAATTATTATTAAAGGTCAAGATGTTGGTTTTGTGCTTGAAGTTGCCGGTAACACGCAAGCAAATGAAGAATTAAGAAGAAATTGTGAGCAAGCTGTTAAAGCTATACCGGGGGTGACAAAAGTGACCGTGGTTGCTACTTGTCAAAAACAAACTGGGCAACAAAAAGCTAAATTACATATCGAAGGAGTGAAAAATATAATCGTTGTGGCCTCTGGTAAAGGCGGTGTGGGCAAGTCCACAGTTGCGCTAAATCTTGCTCTCTCATTAGCAAAGTTAAAACACAAAGTTGCGCTGGTTGATGCAGATATATATGGTCCTTCAATTCCTAAAATGCTTGGCGCTGAAAAATTAAAGCCAGAAATACAGGATAGTAAAGCAATGCCTATAGAAAAGTATGGACTGCATACTATTTCAATTGGCTATTTTATCGATAAAGATCGTGCAGCAATATGGCGCGGACCTATGATTACAAAAGCACTTTATAGTCTGCTAATGGGAACAAAATGGTCCGATATAGAGTATTTGATAATTGATACACCACCTGGAACTGGCGATGTGCATTTAAGTCTTATGGAAAATTTTAACTTAACTGGGGCGATAATAGTTTCAACTCCACAGGAGCTCTCTTTAATCGATGCTCGCAAAATTTATGATATGTTTACAAAGCTCAGCGTACCGGTTATTGGCATTGTAGAAAATATGAGTTATTTCATTCAAAGCGGCTCAAAAATATACATATTTGGAAAAGACGGTGCAAAAAAAATGTCTGAGGAGCTGGGCATCAAACTTCTAGGCAGAGTTCCTCTAGATCCACAAATATGCCATGCTTCTGATTGCGGAAATCCTTTAATGTTAAGTGAGGATTTGGCAGAGATTTATGAAGACATTGCTCAAAGTATAGTTAAACAATAGAATAAGCGTGAGAAACATGCGAATCAAAGTCCTCTTTTGTTAGTTACAAAATAGACTGCTTGCATAACCATTATTTACATGAAAAATTAGCAGCTTTTGTCATTCCAGCGCGTGACGCTGGAATCCAGAAAAAAAGAAGAATGGATCCCAGTGGGCTTTGTTGCATCGCTCTTCGGATAGTATAGTACTTCCCAAAGTAAATGATAAAGGTATAATAAGCTATTTGAGTTATAATGGCGTATAGTGTGGATTTAAGGGAAAGGGCAGTATCGATGATAGAAAAAGGGAAGTCAAAGGTTGAGGTGGCAGAGCTTTTGGAGATAGGAATAGCAACTCTGTACCGCTGGTTAAGAAAGAAAGCCGCTGGTGAAAGCCTAAGGCCATCGAAAAACGGCAGCTTTATTCGAAAAATAGACCCAAAAATACTCGAAGAATATGTTAAAAAGAATCCAGATCATACGCTGGCAGAGATGAAACAAAATCTTGGATTTGGAATAAATTCAATTTGGTATAGGCTGAAACAGCTAAGAATTACTTTAAAAAAAAGTTACACTATATCAAGAGCGCAATCAAGAAGATAGGCAGCGATTTACCGATAAAATCTCAAAAATAGACCATTCCAGCATCTTATATATAGATGAAGCAGGAGTTGATAATAGGTTATACCGAGAGTATGGACGTGCTCCAATAGGAAAGAAAATTTATGCAGATATTCCAGGAAGAAAACGAGAGAGAATCAGTATAATAGGCGGGTGGATTGGAAAGAGATTTATTGCACCAATGACTTTCAAAGGTGGGTGTGACAAAGAGGTATTCAATACATGGTTAGAGAAGATGTTATTACCTAAATTGCCACATGGTACTACAATAGTTATGGACAATGCCACATTCCATAAAACTCCCAAAACAAAGGAGTTAATAGATAATGCTAGATGCCGTTTGCTCTATCTACCAACATATTCACCAGATTTGAACCCTATAGAGCATTGTTGGAATACCATCAAAAGCCGCCTCAGACCTTTAATGCATAAATATACAGACTTACAACTTTTGGTTGGTAATACCATAATGGAAATTTATCATTCATTTTAGAAAATACTATAGGAGGTTGTCCGGAAATAAGTAAAAGGCTATAATATCTGAAATTTTAGTACGGGGTAAAGATGAGAAAAAAGTATCCAACAGATCTAAGCGAAAGGGAATGGGCAAGAATAGAAAAACACTTCAGAGTATCATACAAGAAAGGAGGAAGGCCGCCAAAGTATAGCAAAAGAGAAATATTAGAAGCAATTTTCTATGTATTGCGTACAGGGTGTCAATGGCGGTATTTACCAAATGATTTTCCGCTATGGAAGACTGTGTATGAGCAGTTCAGGCAATGGAAGAAGCAGGGAATTTTTGAGAAAATGAATTATGAAATTACAAAATATAGTAGAAGAAAAATAGGAAGGAATGAGCAGCCGAGTGCCTGTATAGTAGATAGTCAATCTGTAAAGACTACAGAAAAGGGGGGATCAAAGGCTATGATGGAAGTAAAAAAGTAAAGGGTAGAAAAAGGCATATAATTACAGACACTCAGGGTTTTATACTAGGTTGTTACGTAGGCGCTGCTAACGAAAATGATAGAGATGGTATTAAAATAGCATTAAACAATATGAGAACAAAATATACTAAAGTTAAAAAAATGTGGGCTGACATGGGATACCAAGGAAGAAATTTAAAGAATCACATAAAGGAAGAATATGACATAGATATTGAAATTGTTAAAAGGCCTCCATGTAGATTTTGGGTGCACAAAGATACGCCACCTGAGCTACTACCAAC
Organism: Wolbachia endosymbiont (group A) of Eristalinus aeneus; assembly: GCF_964026915.1. Lineage (NCBI taxonomy): Bacteria > Pseudomonadati > Pseudomonadota > Alphaproteobacteria > Rickettsiales > Anaplasmataceae > Wolbachia > Wolbachia endosymbiont (group A) of Eristalinus aeneus. The sequence goes on along the minus strand of NZ_OZ034712.1, from coordinate 1,047,425 downwards.
AAGAGAACAAGGGTTTAAAGTACAGCCAAGAAGATGGGTTGTAGAAAGGACTTTTGCTTGGGTTAATAGGAATAGAAGGCTATCGAAGGAGTATGATTTACTCACAACATCCACTGAGAATTTCATATACCTAGCTATGAGTAGGGTTATGTTAAAGAGGGAATATGCTTGAATTTACTAGTTTCCGGACAACCTCTAGGTAACGCACAATAAATTTATGAAGCTATCTCAAATTTAGCCATACCAATATCAGTGAACTTATTGAGCAAATAGCATTTAACAAGTAGTTCCTTCTCTCTATTTGTCTCAGATTTATTCCTAAAACTAAACCCGAATGTTTGTTTCAGTCGCGAGAAAAAACTTTCTATATAAGATCTTTTTCCGTAGTTTGTTTGCCTTTTCCACCTCTTCATTCCATCTTCGCTGCATGATTTTATTAGTCTAATTGCAGCATTTCTCTCAGCCATATAGTCTAACTTTGGATGCTCTGCTGCGTTGTTTTTCGGAGGAATTTTCGTTTTTATACCATATTGATTACACAGCTTATAGAGCTTTTCTCTGTCATATGCCCTATCTGCATATAGTACTTTTATGACATACTGAAAATCGACTTCTTTTAGCAAATCACAAGCTCCATAGTGATCAGCCGTTACTGTATTTTACAGCTATGGCTTTTTTGCTGTTTGTATTCAACATTACATGCAATTTTCTTGTCTGTTCATAGCTGCGATACTTTCTATCTTCGCTATTTTCTTTGCTATGACCAGGAGTGTTGTTGTATATACTAATTCCTGTACTGTCTATAGCAATTTCGATATCTTCCATATTATTTTCTGCAATCATTGATCTTAATATTGAGTTTCTTAAACCTTCTTGATGATTGTGAATAGCTGATAACTTGCAAATTTTTCCCAATTTGCTCAAGGTATCCTGCTATAAACCCAACTGTTTGCCTCAGGCCTATTCTAAATAAACAAGTTATTATGTGCACCAAAATTACAACTTTATCGCTATAAATATTGTTGCCACCTGGTATTTTTGGACCATTCTCGTACCACTTTTCTATGGCTTCGTTGATATAATGAAAAATATTTCCTCTTTTTTCTAGAAATTTGTTATATTCGCTATGGTTACTGACCCTCATTTTTTGTGGCATATTTTTTCTTTCAAGGTTAAATGGCTATCTTATAATGAATTTTGTCAGTAGCCACCAGATTTTTTCAGTTGCTATGCAACAAAGCCATCCCAGTGTCAAGCACTGGGATGACACCTTTATGTTTGAGGCAAAACCGGCCATAGCATTTAACACACTGCCTTCGCAAAATGTTCGTACAGTTGTTCGTTACGTGCTGGAATGACAAGGTGGAGTGTCTTTAGATGTCATCCAAGTAGCTGACACTGGGATCTAAAAAATTTAATTTATATATAAAGTTTGTTTAAACTATTTTCAAAACAGATAAAATATAATTTTACAATTAGCGTAAATAAAATGAATTATGATGTAATCATTTCAGGTGGTGGGTTACTTGGTCTTATTACTGCCATTGGCCTCAGTTGTGACTCTGTGTCTGTAGCTGTGATTGAAAAAAATAGTCTACCACGTGTAGTAGATGATAATCGAGCATTTGCTATTTCTCAAGGCTCGAAAAAAATATTGGAAAAGTTAGGGATTTGGCAGTTTGTGGAAAGTGAAGCTGAGCCAATACTTGATATATGCATATTAGATGCGGTTACTGTGCATTACAATCATAAAATGGTTAGCGAAGAGCCAATGGGTTATGTTATCAACAATGCTACTATATGGAATGCAATCAACAATAATTTTCTAAATAAACTGAATATATACTCTCCACATTCCTATAAAACAATTGCTTGTGATTCAGGATATGTGGAAGTGATTCTTGATAATAACCAGGAATTAATATCATCGCTACTTATCTGCGCTGAAGGCAAAAACTCTAAATTACCAGAGTTATTTTCTATACCGACAGTGAAATTTGACTATAAACAAAGTAGCATAGTATTTAATGTAAAGCATGAACTGCATCACCAAAACTTAGCTGTGGAGCGTTTTTTCCCTGGCGGTCCATTTGCAATTCTACCGATGAAGGGTGGCTATACTTCTTCGATAGTTTGGACAGAAAAATCTGAGATTTCAAAAATGCTAATGGATCTGTCTGAAGAAGAATTTATTATAGAGCTTAAAAAAAGATTTGGTTCTTATTTAGGAGAGATAAAATTAGAGGGTGAAAGAAAACTTTATCCTTTAAGTTTTGCTTTCGCAAAAAAGTTATATAAGGGTAGAGTTTTGCTTATCGGCGATGCAGCACATTCAATTCATCCAGTTGCAGGTCAAGGGCTTAATCTTGGAATTAGAGATGTAGAAAGTGTTATAAAGCACGTAGTTGCTGCAAAAGCGGCTGGTACTGATGTTGGCAGTAGTTATTTATTAAAGAAAATTTCACGTAACAGATACTTTGATAATTTTACAATGGCGCTTGCAACTGATGGATTAAATAGGATGTTTTCCAACAGAATATTCTGCGCTAAAGCACTAAGAAATCTTGGCTTTATTGCAGTTGAAAATTCAAATTTCCTCAAAAAACGCTTCATTCGGCATGCTATGGGATTTATATAAATCACTATTTTATAGTTAATGCAAGTCAGGTTTCCCACGTCATACCGCCGCGGTATCTTGGCCGCTAACACGTAGCGGGATGACGAATGTATCTGTTTAGCAGTTGTGTTAAAAGTCAATAGAAAAATTGATGTAGCTGTGGATAAGTACTTTTATCTGTATAAACGTGCTTATCCACAGCTATACTGGCTCTTAGATAGAAACAGACAGAGAGTTATATTCCTCAGTAAAAACCCTGTCATCTCTGACTAAAGAGTTAGCAAGAATAAGCAATTTCCTCATGGCAGCAGTGGAAGCAATTTTATATGGCTTTTTATATTGACTATATAATCTAGTAAAGAAAGGTTTGATATAGGAATTAGGGGGGGGAGGGGGGGATGTATGGTCCCAGAGTGTGATGGTATGATAAAATATGAGAAAACAATACCATCAAAGGAGGAATTATGGGACAAATATTACATGGGTGCGCCAAGACAACAGAGACAATTCGTAGAGCAATACAAAATAGTAAAGAGAGCATAGCAAAACTCTCCAGGTACTATAACCTTAATCCAAAAACTATCATTAAATGGAGAAAACGGTCTTTTGCCAAAGACGCTGATATGGGTCCGAAGCATGCAAGATCAACTGTTTTAACTTTAGAAGAGGAGGCTGTAATTGTTGCATTTCGTAAGCATACTCTATTGCCATTAGATGATTGTCTCTACGCTTTGCAAACCTCAATCCCACACTTGACTCGCTCTAGTCTACATCGTTGCTTACAGAGGCACAGCATTAGCAGACTACCAGATGTTGATGGCGAAGTTAAACCAAAAAAGAAATTCAAACAATATCCTATAGGCTATTTCCATATTGATATTGCAGAAGTCAGAACAGAAGAAGGAAAGTTATATTTGTTTGTTGCAATAGATAGAACATCCAAATTTACGTATGTTGAGTTGCATAAAAGTGCTACAAAACCTATAGCTGCTGAGTTTCTACGTAATTTGATTAAAATTTTACCATATAAAATCCACACTATTTTGACAGATAACAGTGTACAATTTACCAACCAAAAACGCCATAAATACGCTTTTCAACATATATTTGATAGAGCTTGTGAAGAAAATGACATTGAACACCGTCTAACAAAAGTTAGCCATCCTTGGACAAATGGGCAAGTTGAGCGTATGAACAAAACTTTAAAGAATGCCACTGTTAAGAAGTATTACTATCAGTCTCACCAGCAACTCAAAGAGCATCTTTATGACTTTGTTATGGCCTACAATTATGCTAAAAGACTCAAAACTCTTAAGGGTCTTACACCTTTTGAGTTTATATCTTTACAGTGGACAAAATCTCCTGAATTGTTCATACTAAATCCACACCATCACACTCTGGGACCATACACTCCCTGTGTTTCGTAATATTATACAATCAAATTGATAAAAGCTGTATTATCTCCTTGCAGCATTAAGTGTATATTTTTTGCTATTTTTTCCACTAAGGGAGTAACATTATCAAAATTTGAAAATTTTGATAACACATAATCTGCTAAGCTTCTTTGATCTTCAGGTCTACCCACTCCAAATCTCAAGCGCCAATAATCGTTGCCAATAAAACTATCTATGGATTTAAGTCCATTATGTCCAGCAGAACTACCACCTTTCTTTACTTTTATTCTTCCAAGTTCCAAATCAGCGTCATCGTGTATGACAACGATATTATCTAGCGATAATTTGTAAAAGTTTCGTATTTTTGCAACAGAAATGCCTGAATTATTCATAAATGAATAAGGCTTTATTAACATGATTTTATTATCATTAATTATGCCAGAGGTTATTAGATAATCGGCTTTTTTAGAGAACGACTGGAAATTCCAATATTTGCAGATTGCATCAACGGTGATGAAGCCGATATTATGATGAGTTAGCTCATATTGACTGCCAGGATTACCAAGCCCAACTATCAGGTGCACTATTCCTCTGTTTCTGCTTGAGGTTCTTCAACGTCACTATCGGCAGCAGAAATTGTAACAATGGTAAAATTTTCTTCTTCATGAGCTACAAACTTAACACCTTCTGGTAATTTTACATCATTGATATGTATAGATTGGCCAATCATTTTGCCGGATAAATCAACTTCTATAACCTGAGGTATTTTATCAGGAGAGCATTTAACAGCAATAGAACGACACAAAACATTAAGCACTCCACCTAACTTGATCCCTGGAGCTTTACTTTCATTCACAAATGATAGAGGTATGTCTATTTTAATTTCGCTGCCTTTATCAACAAATTGAAAATCAACATGTTGCACAGTATCCTTTACTACATGCAATTGGATATCGCGAACAAGAGCATATTCCTTTTTGCCCGAAATATTCAGCTCTATCAAATGTGCAGAAAGAGAACCTGATTTATATTGCTTCGTGAATTCCTTTGCAGACAATGTCAAATTTACATTATTATGGCCCTTTCCATATATGATTCCAGGGATGTTTCCTTTCTTCCTTAGAGAATGCATCGCTTTTGTTTTTGTTATATCACGTAACTCTGCATTAATTGTTACTATTTCCTGTTGCGTCATCGGTTACTCCTGTTTAGCTAATCCTTTTAATATAATTTAATAATAATATAACATAAAAATATTTATTTCAAACTTCATTCTTTCATACTAATTGTTTGTGAAAGGATTTATTTGGATATATATTTAAGCTTATTTAACAAGAACTATGAGCATTGACGATAAAGTAGTTTTTAGGATTTATAGACCAACAAGAACTGCAACACAATCTGGTTTAGGTAATACAAATTTCTGGCACCTAAAAATTGAATCTGGTTCTTACTACATTGAACCTTTGATGGGGTGGGTTGGCTCAAAAGATCCAAAAAAACAGATTGTATTAAAGTTTGACTCTCTTGAAAAAGCAGTATTCTACGCAAAAAAACGCAACGTTAAATACGTAATTGAAATGCCAAAAAATGTTAAGAGGCTGCCAAAATCTTACGCAAGCAATTTCATACTAAAGTAAGTTGCACAACAAATGGTGTTATGCAAGTAGCTGACACTGCTCTCCTTTGTTATCCCAGTGCCCAGACACTGGGATCCAGGAATTTTATTAAGTTGGTAAGCATAAAAATAGCTGTTTTACGTTAAAATACAATGTTTTTGATGATTATGGAAAGGCTGGATCCCAGTGTCAAGCACTGGGATGACACCATTTGTTGTAAACTCACTTTTACTCTATGGTTATACTACCTTGCCGCTATCCTGAACGGATACAAAGTAAGTTTTATTGTGATGTGCTCATCTGTAAAAAATAAGACTTAATCTCACTGTTGATCATGGATTTTAAGTTGTGCTAGCACGCTGCGGCCATTTAAAGAGTCAAGATTTTTAACCTGGCTAGCCAGTATTAAAGAGTTATTTTTCAGGTATTTCTTTACAAGGCTTGCAAGCCTTTTTGGATTATTCAAATAGCTCCATTCTGCTTGTAAAACTTTTATATCACTTTGCACTAAATTAATTTCACTTTTTATTTTTATTAGCTCTCTATTTAATGACTGAACATGTAATTTTACCTTAAATAGTCCTACAATGCTAAGAAAAAACATAACTATTGAGATGATGCAGAAAGTTCTCATGACAACCTCTGTATAGCTCTTAGTTTTGCTGAGCGTGAACGCGGATTTGCACTTACTTCTTCTATACTTGCTTCGATCACTTTTTTATTTAGAAGAGAGAATGTCTTGCAATCAGTAGCACATAAATCTTTAAAAAAAGTTTTGACTATACGATCTTCTAAGGAATGAAAGGTGACGACAATTAATTTGCCATTCTCACTTAAAATCTCAGATGCAGCTTTAATGCCCTTTTCAAGTTCTCCCAGCTCATCGTTTACCCATATTCTGATTGCCTGAAATGTTCTGGTTGCAGGATCAATTTTGCTTTTTCCACGAAATACCACGGAACGTACAATATCCGCAAGCTCAAATGTAGTTTTGATAGTTTTCTTCTTCCGTGCATTTACTATTGCTCTTGCGATTTTGCGAGAATGACGTTCGCCTCCGTAGTTATATATAGTATTTGCGATTTCTTCTTCGCGTAAAGCGTTAACAAACGTTGAAGCGTTTATATAAGAAGAGTTATCCATACTCATATCGAGTGGACCATCATGTAAAAATGAGAACCCTCTATCCCCGTTATCAAGCTGCATAGATGAAACTCCGATGTCAAAAACTATTCCATCGATACCTTCAATATTGTTGCTATCTAATAAATTTTTAATATTACTAAACTTCTCAATGAATAGTTTTATTCTATCTGGATATCTAACGCTTAAATCATCATAAAACTTAGTTACCGTTTCATCTCTATCAATTGCATATACTTTGCAATCAGCTGACTCCAATATTGCTTTGCTATACCCTCCAGCTCCAAATGTGGCGTCCACGTATATGCCACCATCCTGCGGTGATAGTAGTGATAGCATCTCTTTTAACAAAACTGGAGTGTGTGTCATATCAAAAAATTTAAGTACAGTTGGTGTAGATATCCTACTCTACTCTTCACATCAATTTTATTTATGTACATAGATTTTCTTGCCAAAATATGGTATCTTATCGGAATATATGAGCAATAATATTAAAATCAAGGTTTAATATTGTTAATATAATATTCACATAACGTTCACATTTTTTTTTATATATAAGATCAAACAGGCTATAGGGAAATTATGCAGCAAATAACAAAAGTAATATTTTCAAGTTTGATTTGTAACACTTTATTGTGGTATGACCACATGCTTTTTGGCCACTTAATAAACATAATAGGTGGTGTGTTTTTTCCATCGGATGATCAACTAACCAGCGTATTGAAGGCTTTTGGAATGTTTGCAGTGGGTTTCTTAATGAGACCAGTCGGTGCTGCTATATTTGGTCACATTGGTGATAAACATGGCAGAAGAGTTGCCTTATTGCTCTCGATTATATTAATGACTTTATCAACCGTATTAATTGCTTTTGTTCCAGGTTATCAAAGCATTGGAATACTAGCGTCAATGCTGGTAGTGTGTTTAAGATTATTGCAGGGTATATCTCTTGGAGGAGAAGCAGGAAATGCACCATTTTTAATAGAACATGCTCCTAAAAACAAAAAAGGATTTTTTGGCAGCATTGAAGTATTAAGCGCAATTTTTGGTTCAGTATTAAGCTTGATAGCGGTACTCATATGCAAAAAAGTATCTGATTTTGAATCTTGGGGGTGGAGATTACCTTTCATTTTCAGTTTAGCAATGGGATTAATTAGCATATATATGAGATATATACTTGATGAAAGCCCAGAGTATAAAAGACAAAAAAATCCGTCTAAATTGCCACTAAAAGAGTTATTAAACAATTACAAAAAGCCTGTTCTAATATCAATAGGTATTGACTTGGTTGAAAATGCGTCTCTCTATATATATTTGGTATTTTTCAATGTGCTTACGAATAAAATATTAACAGTAAATACTCATTTTAATCATATAGTGGAAATACTGAGTCAAATTGCGCTCGGAGGATTGACAATATTGTTTGCAATACTTTCTGATAAGGTAGGAAGAGAAAAAGTTATGAAATTTGCATTTATAGCTTTTGTAATAGTGAGTTATCCAGTTTTTTCAATGTTATGTAGTGGCAATTACTTGCTGGCACACATTCTTTTTATAATTCCAATAGCTGCATCGCTTGGTCCTGTCAGTGCACTTATGTGCGAATTATTTCCAACAAAGGTTCGGTACAGTGGATTTGGTTTATCAAGAAATATAGCTGCTGGATTTTTTGGCGGCCTTGCACCATTTATATGCACAACAATTATCAAGGTTACAGGACAAGAGACTTCAGCTAGTTTTTACATGATTTTCTGTGCATTAATTGGGCTAGTTGCTATATCGCAAATTAAGGGTGAGCTTTCTTCAAAATTACCCAAAGTAAACCAAGTATAGTTGCAGTATAGCAGAATTTAAAAAAATCTAATTATAAGGTGGGAAATGCCAATTCTTAGGTGATAATGTGAATATTTCAGCACCATCTTTTGTTACTCCAATCGTATGCTCAAATTGAGCAGAAAGTGAAAGATCGCGTGTTGTTACTGTCCAGTCATCGAGTTTACTGAGCAGAGTCTCATGTTTTCCAGCATTAATCATTGGCTCTATTGTAAAAAACATACCTTCCTTCAAGACGAGATTTTCATCTTGATCATAGAAATGCACTACATTTGGTGGAGCATGAAAGACTTTTCCTATACCATGTCCGCAGTAGCTGCGTACGATAGAATATCCAAAATCTCTAATATATTTCTCTATAGCAAGCCCTATTTCATTTAACTTATTGCCGGGCTTAACTTGTTTGATTGCTTCCATCAATGCATGATAAGTAGCGTCACACAAGCGTTTTGCTTTTATTGATGGCTTGCCAACCCAAAACATGCGACTTGTATCACCATGCCAGCCATTTAAAATCACCGTGACATCAATATTTAAAATATCTCCATCTTTAAGTGGTTTATTATCGGGAACACCATGGCACACAACTGCATTTTTTGAAGTGCAAATCGATTTTGGATACCCCCTATAGTTTAGTGGTGCTGGAATTGCACCTGCATTAATTATAAAATCATGACATAGATCATTTAACTCATTAGTTGTCACCCCTACCTTTACGTACGGTGCAATGAAATCAAGAGTTTCAGCAGCAAGCCTGCCAGCCTTGCGCATAAATTCAAAATCTTCTTGTGAGTGTATAGTTATGTTCATATTTTCCATGTCTTATTGTAATTGGTACGCTTACTCGCAAGTACATAAACATAATAATTTTACATATTATAAAAATAAGTCCTATGGATCCTAGTGTCAAGTCATTTGTATGAAAGGTGGTAAAACAGAAATCTAGACTGTAACTTTTGATTTAACCCAATTATACAATTTACTCATTTTACCATCCTGACCTAAAATACCAGAATTATTTTTATAAAAAGTGTCAACTATTAGCTTTATAGAGCCTATAGCAGCAGAAAATACAGGATTTTTATCATATTCGCCATCAAGACCGCTACAAGACTCAGGGCACCCAATTCGAACTTGCTTATTGAATATATAGCCTGCAATTTCCTTCATGCTTGTGAGTTGACTAGTTCCACCTGTGATCACTACTTTATTAATTGGATCTTTCTGCTCTTGAAATTGCTCTCTTACCATTTCAAGTATTTCTTCAACTCTTGGTCTTATGATGTTAATAAGCTCAGATTTGAATACTTGAGTAGGTTCATCATTTTCGTTGTTTTGCATTGTAATGTACTCATTCTCATCTATTGAAGTTACGATAGTGCTACCATACAGTATTTTTATATACTCTGCACGTTCTATGCTTGTGCATAGCCCGTAAGCAATATCTCGAGTGATATGAACGCCACCAATTGGAACGCTGCTTGCATACACAAGTTTCCCTCTTTTGAAAATTCCAATTGCAGTGCACCCACCGCCTATATCAACAATAGCAGTCCCGAGCTCTTTTTCATCTTCACTGAGACACGCAAGACCTGCAGAATATGCAGAAGCAATACAACCTGCCATATTTAATCCACCATTATTGGTAATACAGTTTTCAATATTGGTAAGCGCTGGACGCGAAGCAGTGACAACATTAACATCAGCAGATAGTCTTTTTCCGTACAATCCACCAACTTCTTTTATGTCAGTCATGTCATCTAAGTGATATTTCAGTGGTATATTGTGAATGATAACATTTTCTTCAATATATTTCTCAAACGTCTGAAAAACTACACGTTTTATATCCCGGTCAGAAATTTCATGATTAGCTGCAATAATTTCATTATGTACATTGAAAGATGAGATGCCACATCCAGCAATGCTCACATATATCTGGTCTATAGTTTCCTCTGACACTTGCTCAGCTAAACCTATAGTTGATGAGATGGAGTAATTTGCGTGTTTTACATTAGTTATCGACCCACCGTTTACACCTTCTGCAATCTTATAACCCGTTCCTGTTACTTTATAGCTGAAGTTGCCATTTATCTTAACGATTAGACAAATAATCTTTGTTGTACCTATGTCTAAAACAGCAAAAACGTTTCTCTTTGGTTTTGCTATTACTGCAGAGTACATTAGTTAACCTTATTACGCAATTTCATTTAAATTGTAGCTTTCTTTAATAATTTATATTTCTATTATAGATATAGCAACATTTTAATATACACTAAATTCTGGACAAAAGGAAAAGCAAAACATAGAATTATAATTTTTATGTCCATTTTATGTCCATATTACCAATTGTAATTGCCCCTGATGAAAGACTAATCACACGTGCCAGTGAAGTAACAGATATAAACGATAAAATTAAAGAATTAGTAAACGACATGTTCGAAACTGTGTACGATGCAGAAGGTCTTGGCCTTGCTGCAGTGCAAGTTGGAGTGTTAAAGAGAATTTTTGTTATGGATATTCAGCTAGAAACGATTGAAAATGAGCCAGCAGGATATGGCTCAACTGGCAAATTTTACATGATTAATCCTGAGATTACAGAATTATCCGATGAACAAGTAATTCTCAAGGAAGGATGCCTTTCAATTCCAGAGCAAAGTCATGAAATTAAGCGTCCAAAGTATCTAACTGTGAAATACAGAGACTTAAATAACGAAGAACAGACGCTAAAAGCTAGTGGTTGGCTTGCAAGGTGTATTCAGCATGAATTAGATCACTTAAACGGCATATTATATATTAGACATTTATCTAAATTAAAGTATGATATGGCCATGAAAAAAGCACAAAAGGTTAAAAAGCATTATGAGCAATAAAGACCTAGAATTATTAAAATTTTACCATGAAGTGGGCGTTGATTGCACACTAATGGAGGGTGAAGAGGAAAAAAAATTGGAGAGCAAAGAACCCTCTGTTATCCAAACTGGGACCAAGAAGAAAGATGCAGATACGCGCTGGGGTGACACTAAAGATGGAAAAGACATGTTTCCAAGTGATTGGATAATTGAAGCAAGGAAACTTGCAGGTAAATGTGGGAGTGTGGATGAATTAAGAAGTGCAGTTGAATCATTTGAAGGTTGTGAGATAAAAAAAACTGCAACTAATACTGTCTTTTCCGATGGTAATCCAAATGCAAAAATTATGCTCGTTGGTGAAGCTCCAGGAGCAAATGAAGACCTTCAAGGCATACCATTTTGTGGTGCAAGTGGAATGTTGCTCGATAAAATGTTAAATGCAATCAATCTTGATCGCACTAAGGTATACATAAGCAATACTGTATTTTGGCGCCCACCTGGCAATAGAAAGCCAACCGACCTAGAGCTTGATATGTGCAGACCATTTGTTGAGAAGCATGTTGCACTGGTTTCACCGCAAATTCTAATTTTAGTCGGGGGAATCGCATGTTATAGCCTTCTTGACAGCACAAAAACTATATCGAATTTGCGTGGTAGATTTCATACGTACACTAACCAATATTTGTCCAATTCAATCACCACAGCCGCTATATTTCATCCAGCTTACCTACTTCGCCAACCGGCACAAAAACGTTTAGCCTGGGAGGACTTGAAGAAGATTAGGGAGTATCTTGATAACACCAATAACTGCACAAATACCTAATAAAGTGGTAGACCTCTTGCATAGTTTTTTGCAGCATGTTAACAATCGTTAGAAACGAAAAAACTTCCTTGACAAACTCCGCCAGCGCCCTTATCATAAAATTGAAGCTATTGTATTTGCTTTCGCCAATCTGCAGATTAAAAGGTAAGGATTACTTAATGTATCGGCGTCTTATGTTCAATTTTTTGCAGTATATAGATACTGTATGTCTTTACAAAACTTCATCTACATCTAGATTTTTGTCTAAATAAGCTGAACGCGCTTATAAAGCGTTACAAGACATCAAAAAATGCCAATACTCGACAGAGATATTAAAAGACTAGCTAACTCGGGGATTCTTTGTCTTTTTTTCTGCTTAGTAAATTTCTTAAACATTTGCAGCGTAAGTTAGTTGCAATTAAAAGCAGCTTAATCTTGCTTGTCAAGCGTTTAAAACATAAAAAACGCCAATATTTTAAAGCGGATAATAACCCCAGGGCTTCTTTTGCCTTTTTTTTCGTTTGGTAAATTTCTTAATGTTTATAGCTAAACGACAATCGTCATCCCGCAGCGGGATCTATGCTTTGAGATACCGCGAATAAATCGCGGTATGACGTAGAGCTCGCGTTAGCTACACTTTTATGCTTACCAACTCAGTATCCAATCAAAATCCTGGATTTCAGTGTCAAGCACTGAAATAACACCGAAAGGGCTACTGCTGTCTTGGATGGAAACCAGTGTCAGCTACTTGAATCTGCCACGCAAATTGCCTGCAAATTGCAATGTTCGTACAGCTGTGCGTCATGCGCTGGAATGGCATCAAGGGGTAACTTTTTATTTAAACAATGATTGTAAAATGATTATAATAAGAGATCTATTGAAATTTTAAAGTTATTAAATATTGACGCTATATACTTAAGTGTTAAAATAGAATGAAAAGTTTTTAGGAGTTTATATGGCAGCAGGTGGGAAAGCAAAGACAGCTAGTAAAAATAACCCTACTCAGCGTAAGAAAGCTGAGCAAAAAATGTATAAAGATAAACCGGTAAAACCTGTTAGATATATAGATCGTGATTCGCGCATGAATTATATGTCTGCTCAATATGACAACGGCAATCTGGTTGAAGATGAGGTAAGCGGCAATCCTATAAAGTGGGAAGCTGTATAATAGTTGTGGTTAAAGTTACTATTAATTCTAAGGAATGTGAAGTAGAGCATGGGCTCACTATAATTCAAGCTTGTGAAGTCGTGGGCGTTGAAATTCCACGTTTTTGTTATCATGAGCGTTTAGCAATTGCTGGTAACTGCAGAATGTGTTTGGTTGAAGTGGAGGGTGGACCTCCAAAACCAGTAGCCTCTTGTGCAATGCCAGTTGCAGAAGGGATGGTTATTCACACTGATACCCCTAAGGTTAAAAAAGCACGTGAAGGTGTGCTTGAGTTTTTGCTAATTAACCACCCGCTTGATTGCCCAATTTGCGATCAGGGTGGTGAATGCGATTTGCAAGATATCACGATGGCTTATGGGAAAGGAACCAGCAGACTTGATGAGCATAAGAGGGCTGTACCAAAAAAACACTTCGGACCACTGATTGAGACTGCGATGAATCGATGCATTCATTGCACTCGGTGTGTTAGATTTTTGTCTGATGTTGCAGGTACAAATGAACTTGGAGGAATCGGAAGGGGAGAAAATGTAGAGATTAGCACTTACATAAAAAGGCATATTAGTTCTGAATTATCTGGAAATATCATAGATCTCTGCCCGGTAGGAGCTTTAACTTCAAAGCCTTACTCCTTTACAGCGCGTCCATGGGAGCTATCACATTGTGAGACTATAGATGTGCTAGATGCTGTGGGTAGCGCAATTAGAGTTGATTATCGTGGCCCGGAGGTTATGAGGATATTACCAAGGCTGAGCGAAGAGGTAAATGAAGAATGGATATCAGATAAAACCCGCTTTGCCTATGATGGACTAAAAGTTCAGCGTCTTGATCGACCTTATATAAAAAAAGATGGTAAATTAGCCCCAGTTGATTGGAATGAGGCATTAACTGTTGCTGCAAAGAAATTAAAGAATACAAAATCAAATAAAATAGCTGCAATTGCAGGTGATTTAGCAGATTGTGAGTCTATGCTTCTACTTAAAGAAATGATGCAGAAGCTCGGCTCGGGAAATATAGATTGCAGGCAGGATGGTGCAAAACTTATACCAAATAATCGTGGATCGTATGTGTTCAATACCACTATTGAAGGTATAGAGAATGCGGATTTGTGTCTGCTTATAAATACAAACCCAAGGATAGAAGCACCGATCATTAACGTAAGATTGAGAAAGAGATATTTACAGGGCAACTTTCCTGTTGCAAGTGTTGGTCCTAACATTGAATATTTGTATCATGTTGAGAAATTGGGCGATAATCCTGATATTTTGAGTGAAATAGCAAATGGAAATCATAAGTTCTGTAAGCTGCTGAGTGCTGCTCAGAGCCCTATGCTGATTATCGGTCAAGATGCATTAGTAAGAGACGATTCTGAATCAGTTCTAGTTCTAGCTGGCAAAATTGCAGAAAAATTTAACATGGTCAGAGATGACTGGAATGGCTTTAATATGCTGCATAAAGCTGCAGCAAGAGTTGGTGGGCTAGATATTGGGTTTGTTCCTAAAAAAGGCGAAAGGGATATTAATCAAATATTGGAACATGCAGAAAGTGGTGAAATAGAAGTTGTTTATCTTCTTGGTGCAGATGAAATTGACACATCAAAGTTAGAAAACACATTTGTAATTTATCAAGGTCATCACGGTGATAAGGGTGCACATGTGGCAGATGTTATCTTGCCTGGTGCTGCATATACAGAAAAATATGCAACTTATGTAAACACTGAAGGTCGAGTGCAAAGAACAAATTTAGCTGTATTTCCTCCAGGTGAAGCAAAGGAGGACTGGTTAATTATTAAAAATCTCTCGCAATATTTGGATCTCTCCTTACCATATGATAGTTTATTTGACGTGAGAAAAAAATTAGATACTATCGGTCCACAGTTTAGAAATGCTGATCAAGTGATAAAAAACACATGGGTACCAATCAGCAATGGTAAAATAAATTTAAGTAATACACCTTTTACTTTAAAGGAGTGTAATTTTTATATGACGGATTCAATAAGTCGCGCTTCAAAAATAATGGCAGATTGTACTAAAGCTTTTTATGAACACGCTAGTTAATATTTTATTTATTTTAGTACCGCTACTACTTTCAGTTGCATATTTGACATACTTTGAGCGTAAGGTCCTTGCTGCAATTCAACTGAGGCACGGCCCAAGTGTAGTTGGACCTTTTGGGCTATTGCAGCCATTTGCAGATGCTATTAAGCTCCTGATTAAGGAGCCGATAATACCATTTAGAGCGAGCACCATACTGTTCATTATGGCTCCAATGCTTACCTTTATCTTGGCATTAATTGCCTGGGCAGTTATACCGTTTGGTGCTGAAGTAATTGTAGAAAATGGCCAGCAAGTAGTTATTCCTAAGGTTATAGCAAATATTAATGTTGGAGTGCTTTACGTGCTAGCTATATCGTCGCTGGGAGTATACGGCGTAATTATTGCAGGCTGGTCAAGCAATTCTAATTATGCATTTCTTGGTGCTATACGGTCGGCTGCTCAGATGATTTCATATGAAGTTTCAATAGGCTTAATAGTTGCTGCAGTCGTTATTACCACTGGAACATTAAATCTTGGAGAGATGGTGGTAGCGAAACACAATATGCCATTTTGGGTTGATTTACTACTAATGCCTATAGGAATAATATTTTTTATTTCTTTGCTTGCAGAAACTAATCGTCACCCATTTGATTTACCAGAAGCTGAAGCAGAGCTAGTCTCTGGATATAACGTTGAATATTCATCCATGCCTTTTGCCCTCTTTTTTCTTGGAGAATATGCAAATATGATTCTAGCAAGTGCTATGATGACGATATTCTTTCTAGGAGGATGGTATCCTCCGTTAGAACTTGGTTTGCTTTATAAAATTCCAGGTTTAATTTGGTTCGTTTTGAAGATAATTATACTTTTATTCGTATTTATTTGGATTAGAGCAACAATACCTCGTTATCGATATGATCAGCTAATGCGCCTTGGTTGGAAAGTATTTCTACCAATATCGGTGCTTTGGGTAATACTCATTTCAGGGGTGTTGCTCTTTACTGGGAATTTGCCTGGATCCAATGTTTAATTTCCCAAATACAAGATTAAGACGCAGGCGCTCGAGCAAATGGGTTCGCAATTTAACAAGTGAAAATAGTTTATCAGTAAATGATTTAGTTTTTCCTCTATTTGTTCACGACAGAGAAGAAACAACTGAACCAATTTCTGGCTTACCAGGCGTAAAGTGTTATTCAATAGATGGATTAGTGTCTATAGTTAAGGAAGCTAAAGATTTAGGAATTAATGCTGTTGCAATTTTTCCTGTAGTTGATAGTAAACTAAAATCTGAAAACGCTGAGGAAGCATATAATTCTGACAACTTAATCTGCAGAGCAATTTGTGCTGTAAAATTAAAGGTACCTGAAATTGGTATTATTGCAGACGTTGCATTGGATCCATACACTATTCATGGCCATGACGGCATTTTAAAAGATAATCAGATGGATGTAGAAAACGATGAAACTATATCAGTACTGTGTAAGCAAGCACTTGCTTTAGCGAAGGCAGGATGTGATATAGTTGCTCCTTCTGATATGATGGATGGTAGAGTAGGAAGAATCAGAAAATCATTAGATGATAACAACTTTCAAGACGTATTAATATTATCTTATGCAGTGAAATATTGCTCTAGCTTCTATGCTCCATTCAGGCAAGTCGTTGGTTCATGTGGGCTATCACATTCTATAGACAAAAGTGGTTATCAAATGGATTATAAAAATGCGCACGAAGCAATGTGCGAAATTGAAATGGATATAAATGAAGGTGCAGACTTTATTATGATTAAACCAGGTATGCCATATTTAGATATTATCAAAACAGCAAGTGATAAGCTTAATTTTCCGATTTTTGCTTACCAAGTAAGCGGTGAGTACGCAATGATAAAAGCTGCTGCAAATAATAGCTGGCTAGATTATGACAAGGTGATTTATGAGTCTTTGATTGGTTTCAAACGTGCGGGTGCAAGTGCAATATTCACTTACGCTGCACTTGATATTGCAAAAAATTTAAGTGCATAAGCCCTATAAAATTATTAAATTTTTGGCGCACGTTCTTCTACTGTTGCTGCATATTACCTAAAATCTTCCAATACATGTTTTAAGTTATTGATAAGTCCGTTACAATACAGTATTATAAATAATATAAACCAAGTGTTACTTAGAACATGGGGATTTTTTTTAAATTTTTGGGGAAGATGCTAGGCAAGGTTTTTCCTGCTAAAACAGTAAGCTCTCTTTTAGGAATAGGATATTTACCAAGTTGGCAGAACTATTGGTCTTCTTTTTTAATATTATTTATTGTCGATGTTATATTAATTCTTACATATGGAGGCGAATACTTACTATATAAAATGCCAGACTCAGGAATAGTCGTAGCTGCTGTTTTTACAAAATTGGCAATAGTTATGTTAGTAATGCAATTAATTGGAATATTTATTTTTCATGCTCAAGACCCTTCAGCAAACAGTGGTGAAGAAATAGTAATACAAATAGCGTCAGGGCAAGTACTGACTGTAGCACTTTCAATGCCAGCAATAATGTCAATTTATTATGCTGTAAGTAAACTCTATGGGAATATATGTAAGCAGATGTTTCAATGCCCATTTTGGTTTAATGATTTTATGCACTTTTTCTTTTTTCTTATGATACCTTACGTATTTTTTAATGTCGTAGAAGTGATAAAACCATGGCCAATAAGTTCAATACAGCTCAGCTATAATAATGCAATGTCAATTACATTTGAGGGGATTTTTCACACATTTTATGCGGTGATTTTACTGTATTTAATAGCATTTATATTCTGCGATTTAACTATGCATGATGCAATTGTCCTAAATAAAAGCATAATTCAGTATGTGAGAGAAAGTTCAGCAGTCTTAGGTGATTATTTACATGATACTGTTAAAAAAATAGGTATTGAATAGTACTTATTTATTTATATATTTAGTATAAAAAGTGTGCAATTTGTGTGAACTTACAAAGTATAATAAAAGAGTTACAAGATTTTTGGGCTAGTGAAGGATGTGTTATACTTCACTCATACACATCTGAAGTTGGTGCTGGCACATTACATCCTGCAACAATTATGTCTGCAATTGATACAAAACCGACAAAAATTGCATATCTACAACCAGTAATTAGGCCAGCAGATGGACGCTATAGTGATAATCCTAATCGTTTGTATCAACATCACCAATATCAAGTTATAATAAAGCCATCTGGTAATAATTTACAAGACGTCTATTTAGATAGCTTAAAAGTTCTTGGCATATCTACAGAAAAATATGATATTAAGTTTGTTGAAGATGATTGGGAAAATCCAAGTGTTGGTGCATCAGGACTTGGATGGGAAGTTACATGCAATGGAATGGAAGTAACACAGCTTACTTATATACAGCAAGTTGGAGGGATTGACTGCAAGATGATTCCTGGTGAGGCGGCATATGGGTTGGAACGTTTAGCAATGTGCATACAAGGTGTAGATAATGTTTACGATATAATTTGGAACGATAACGGTGTAACTTACGGAGATATTTTTAAACAAAGAGAATATGAATTTTCTTATCTAGCGTTAGACTATTATGATACTAAAGTGGTACAGCAGCAATTCGAAGATACGGAAAAATTGTGCAAGTTCCTTATTGAAAAGGAGCTACCAATGGCAGCTTATGACCAATGTATTAAAACTAGTCACCTACTTAATCTGCTTGATGCAAGAGGTGTGCTTGGTGTGAATGAACGTACAGCTTATATTGGTAGAGTTAGAGAGCTGACAAAAAAATGTTGTGAATTGTACATGAGTAAATAGCGTATGTCGTTGCAGTTGTTATTTGAGTGCCTTTCAGAAGAAATACCACCGAGAATGCAGAATTCAGCTACAGTTCAAGTTAAGAGCTGTATTGCCAATGTTTTTAACAAAAATAATGTAAAATTTACATCAATGGAGGTTTTTATAACGGCACGTCGCATTACCCTATTTGTCGACAACATAAATGCTTTGGAGCTAAAGGATTCCAATAACGAAGTTAAGGGACCAAACATTAACGCACCAAAAAGTGCTATCGAAGGTTTTTTAAGAAAATATCAGAAAAATGAAGAAGATTTGCTCGTTCGAAAAGTAAATAATGAGGATTTTTACTTCATTAAAAGAGAAAGCTGCTCATTTAACATTCAAGAGTTTCTTAAAAATCAACTAGGAGAAATATTAAAAAATTTCTCTTGGCCAAAAAGTATGAGATGGGGCAAAGGAAAAGAAAGGTGGGTTAGGCCAATTAAAAACATTTTATGCATTTTAAATGACGAAATAATACCTGTGTCTTTTGCAGGGATCACAGCATCTAACACAACATATGGCCATCGATTTCTCTCAAGTGGTACAGCGTTAACTGTTAAAGCACCTAAAGACTATTTTGAATTGCTAGAAAAAAACAGTGTAATTCTCCAAATGGACAAAAGAAAGCAATTTATACTAGATCAGATTAATAAATTCACAAAAGAGCAGAATTTACAACTTGAGAAAAATGATTATTTACTAAATGAATTGACAGGGCTTATAGAGTGGCCAATCGTACTGTTTGGTGAAGTGAATCAAGAAAAGTCATTTGGATTACCGAAGGAAGTAATACTTAGTATAGTTAATACACAACAAAAATACCTTGCTTTAAGTAATGGAAAGAGAATTTCACACTTTGTCACTGTTGTCAACGTCAACAATGGTGAAGTTGTTAAAGGACACGAAAGAATATTAGAAGCACGTCTTGCTGATGCCCAATTTTTAATATCTCAAGATAAAAAGGAAAATCTAGATTATTATGTCAAAAAATTAGGTTTGATATTATTTCATGCTTCACTTGGCAGCGTGGGGGAAAAGGTGAAGCGTATTACGGCTCTGTCAAAGTATATAGCTATATTTATTCCACATGCTTCGCTGATAAAAGTTGAACGCGCTGCATATTTGGCAAAAGCTGATTTGGCAACATCGATAGTAAGAGAGTTTCCAGAATTACAAGGAGTAATGGGTGGATATTATGCTTCTTATTTTCAAGAAGATAGAGAAATAGTGGAAGCTATAACTGAGCATTATAAGCCAATCGGGCCAGAGCAAGAGTGTCCTAAATCTCCTTCTGCAATTGCTGTGTCAATTGCAGACAAAGTGGATAGCTTAGTTGGTTTAATTGCAGCAGGTGAGAAAATCTCTGGTTCGTATGATCAGTTTGGTTTGCGGAGAATGACAATTGGTATAATTAGGACAATACTTGAAAATAATTTGCATATTCCAATTAGGCTACTGATAGACAAGTCAGTATCTTTATATTCAAGACTTCTATTTAATAAAAATACAACGTCAGCTGATAAGCCAAATAGAAAACAAATTTCAGAACTAGTATTGAGATTCTGCTTAGAAAGATTCAAGGTTATTTTAAAAAATAGAGATATAAGGCAAGATATTATAGATTCAATACTACATAAAATCGATATTAATGATCTGCTGACAGCAGAAAAGCAAACTGTTATATTGGATCGTTATCTTAGTATGCCAGAAGGTGAACAGATTCTAAGCACTTACAAAAGAGTCAGTAACATGATGAGCAAAGTAAGAAAAAGTGATGGCACTACTTATAGTGCATCTTACGGTAAGAGGTTTTTGATTGAAAGTGAAGAAATTGCGCTATCAAATTGTGCTATAACTGCTTGTAAAAACATAAAACAAGCGATAAAAAATAACCACTTTAATGTAGCACTTGATGAACTTGCTGGTTTTGCTCCGTTTATCAATCAGTTTATGGACAGTGTAAAGATTAACTGTGATTCTGATAAGCTGAGAAGAAACAGATTATCTTTGCTTGAAAATGTAGTTTCCATCTTTCATTTAGTAGCAGATTTTAACCTCATACAGGTTAAGCAATGGATAAATGCTTAGGCAACTATAAAGAACAAATCAAATCATCTCCAAAGTCCTGTGGCGTGTATAAGATGGTCGGAGATAAGAATAAAGTTTTATATGTTGGAAAAGCAAAAAACTTAAAGTCAAGGTTATCCGACTACCTTCAATTCGAAAATCTTTCTGAACGAATTAGAGTTATGCTCTCACAAGTTATTAAGGTTGAAATATTCATCACTGAGAATGAAATCGAAGCACTGCTTCTTGAAGCACAGCTAATAAAATCATTGAAACCACTTTATAATATTGTGCTTAAGGATGGAAAATCTTATCCTTATATAACAATTTCCAAGCACGATTATCCAAGAATAGCAAAATATAGAGGCAAATTTAAGAAGAATGAGTTTCATTATTATGGTCCCTTTACATCTGCCGCTGCTGTTAAGCAAACTATATTGTCATTGCAAAAAGCTTTTCTCCTAAGAGTATGTTCAGATCAATACTTTTCCTCAACAAAAAGACCATGTATTGAATATCAAATTAAGCGCTGCTCAGCACCATGCGTAGATAAAATCACAAAAGACGACTACTGCCAATCAGTAAAACAGGCACGAAATACATTGCTTGGAAGAAATAAGGAAGTGAAAGAACAGTTACTTTTCACAATGAGAAAGTGCAGCAGTGAAGAAAACTATGAGCTTGCTGCTATATATAGAGATCGGGTAAAGTTTCTTGAGCAAATTCAAATACAGCACACGGATTTTTCTTTTGAAAAAGATGCAGATTTCTTCAGTATTGTACGTGAAGAGGATCTAGCATGTATTAGTGTGTTATCGTTTAGAAATAAAGACAACTACGGCAGCACTCCTTACTTTGCCGAGAACTGTGGTGATCACTCAAATGATGAAATTTTATCCACCTTTTTGGTCAATTTTTATAATTCAGCTAACATACCTCCAATACAAATTTACGTTCCAGATTCTATTGTGGATAAGGAAATTATAGAACAAGCACTATATAAGGTTGCTCAAAAGCCAGTAAAAGTTCTGCATGCAAAGAATAAAAAAGAGCGTGATTTATTGAAATTTGTTTATGATAACTCTCAGCATAGCTTAGAGCAGAAGCTTATCGATTATAGAAATAACCTAGAAAAGCTTGAAGAGCTTAGCAAAATCTTCTTGTTACCAAACATTCCAAAGCGTATTGAGGTTTATGACAATAGCCATATATTTGGAAACCAACAAATTGGTGTAATGGTTGTTGCAGGGCAGGAGGGTTTTTTAAAAAGTGAGTACAGAAAATTTACTATAAAGGAAAAATTTTCAGGCGATGACTATAAAATGATGAGGGAAGTGCTAACCAGACGTTTCTCCGGCAATATAAAAGGCATAATACCTGATTTTTTACTGATTGATGGTGGACCAGGACATGTTTCCATAGTACAGAATGTACTGGAAGTATTGAATATAAACGTTCCTTTTGCTTGTATGGCAAAAGGTCCTGATCGTAACGCAGGAAATGAAAGATTTTATATGCTGGGCAGGGAAGAATTCAGTCTGGCAAATGACAGCAAAGTCATGCTTTACTTACAATCGCTGCGTAATGAAGCCCACCGTTTTGCGATAACTTCACATAGAAAAAAACGCGATAAACAGTTTATAGTTTCACAATTAAGCAAAATACCCGGCATCGGCAACAAAAGAAAAAAAGCGTTGATGTCTTATTTTGGTTCAGTGAAAAATATAAGCAAAGCTTCTCTGGCTGAAATTCAAAACGTACATGGAATTAGTAAAGGTTTAGCAGAAGTCATTCTTAAACACGTGAATTATAAGAGAGGAGTACTGGAATGACACAAAACCCGTTTTATTATTAGGGAATTTATATCTTAAAACCGCAAAAAAAGGTGTGCGTATTTGTGAAAAAAAATCTCCATAAAATTTGTGAAGCAATGTGGTGGGACTAGTGCGATTCGAACGCACGACCTTCGGATTAGGAGTCCAACGCTCTATCCTGCTGAGCTATAGTCCCGTGTTTCCTACCATTCATGTAAAGTTATAGCAAAAAATCCTTTCTTTTCTAGATTTCTTGCATAACCAATTTATGACGACAAAAAACATTTCTGTACTTCTTGAGTATAATGCTATTATATTTAATAACATGGTTTAAGTAAGATTAATGCTAGTTAACAATATTGGTTATTTCTATAACAATCAAAACGACTTTGCTTTAAGCAATATAAACATTAAAGTAAAGAAAGGAAATGTTGCATGTTTATTGGGGCATTCTGGCTGTGGCAAGTCAACAATTTTGAAATTAATTGCGGGGATAGAAAATCCAAAATCTGGAACTATTTTTATAAATGATAGGTTAGTTGCGAGCAATAAGGCATCAGTCGCTATAGAGCATAGAAATATCGGATTGATTTTTCAGCATTCTGCATTATTTCCTCATAAAACAGTAGTAGAAAATATAACCTTTGCTATCCGCAGCTCTTCCAAGAGAGAAAAGCACCTAATTGCATTGGAAATTTTGAAGTTACTCAATATAGAAAAATACGAAAATATGTACCCTAACGCCTTATCTGGAGGACAGCAACAATTAGTTGCAATAGCAAGAGTGATGGCACAAAACCCTGATGTTGTGTTGTTAGATGAACCATTTTCTAATTTAGATATACTGCTCAAGTGCCGAATAAGACAACATATATTGTCCCTTTTTAGAAGTAAAAATATCCCTGTGCTAATGGTAACTCATGACCCGCAAGAAGCATTGAAAGTTGCAGATTTTATCTACGTAATGAAAAATGGTAAAATTATTCAATCAGGAGTTTCTAGCGATATATACCATAAGCCTAAAGACGATACGCTAGCAAAGTTTTTTAGTGAGCTCTCTTCTACTCTACAGTTAAGCGAAAAGTTTCCACTTATTCGCTGCAAGAAAATAATCTAGTTTGGGATTGTTATAAAATAATTAAAAAACCTTGATTTATAATTAAATAAAGGTGATATAATCTATGTGTTACTTGACTTCAGTCAAGTTTTAATATTTAAAGGTCAATATTTTAAATGGAGGTGAAAATGAGTTTAGGACCATGGCAATTGTTTCTAGTCTTAATAATAATTTTAGTTCTGTTTGGTGCAGGCAGATTACCGCAAGTTATGGGTGATTTAGGAAAAGGCATCAAAAACCTTAAACAGGAGCTTAAGGACTCAGAAAAATTATCGTCTAATGAACCAGATCGTTAGCGTCCTCATACTTCGTGACATGCACCTTAGTGCATGTCATCTGTTTAAAAACTTAGTCAGGTTAAAGAATGAAAGAGATGAAGTGTTGGTATGAAATAAATAACAAATATTGAAATACAGCAACAACTATGTTAGCTTAAGAGGAATATTTTATTAAAGGATAATTGTGCAAAAAAGTGAGAAACTAGCTAAAGATAAAAAACTAGCTTCTGATATTCTAAAAGAGGTTGCAGATACCAATAACAATGATAGCAATAAAGTAACTTTGTTTGACATTAAAACAGCTTTGCATGAGCGCGGTTTTGGTATTTTAATAATCATCTTCTCCTTGCCGCTATCGGTGCCTATACCGGTTCCACCTGGTTATACAACTATTCTTTCTATACCTTTAATCTTATTCTCACTGCAGCTTCTATTTGGATTTGATTCTCCTTGGATGCCCAGTTGGCTAGAAAGAAAATCTTTTCAGCGTTCAACACTAGCTTTTGTGGTAGAGAAAACTTCTCCAGCATTAAAAAAAATAGAAAAGTTCATGAGACCAAGAATGTCTTTTATTTTCTATGGGCCCGGTGAAAAAATTTTAGCTTTTATAATGCTGCTTTGTGCGTTATCAATAGCTCTTCCACTACCTCTTACTAACTTCATTCCTGCAATTGGTACGACTCTTATTTCGCTTGGTATCATGAGTAAAGATGGGTTTCTATCCATATTGGGAGTTCTAATATCATTGTGTGGGTTATTGCTTACTCTTGTTGTAGTAGTCAAAGGGCCACAACTTATAATTGGGGCATTTTCTTTTCTCAAAAGCTTCGTATATGGTTAGGCTTTACAACACCTTAACAAAAAAAAAGGAACTTTTTACACCAATCGATCAAGATCATGTGAAAATGTATGTTTGCGGACCAACAGTATATGACACAGCACATATAGGCAATGCACGGTCTGTTGTTGTGTATGATGTGTTATTTCAGCTACTTAAGTTTTGTTATGGCGAAGTTACCTATGTGCGTAACATAACCGACATTGATGATAAGATAATTAATGCAGCAAGCGAGAAAAATAGCAACATAGAAAGTATAACCACATATTACATTAAAGCTTTTCATGATGATATGGAAAGCATAAATTGTAAAGAGCCAACACACGAGCCAAAAGCAACGGAAAACGTAGATTATATTATAAAATTAATTGAACATTTGCTGCAATCAGGCCACGCTTATGAATCTGACAAACACGTGTATTTTAATATAGAATCTTACCATGAATATGGTGCTTTATCAGGAAAAAAAACTGATGAATTGGTTCCAGGTAGCAGAGTTGAAGTTAATGAAAATAAAAAGCACCCGGGAGATTTTGTGCTGTGGAAGCCTGCAAATGATATTGACTACAAACTTTCAAGTTATTGGAATAGCCCATGGGGAGAGGGCAGACCTGGATGGCATATAGAATGCTCAGCAATGTCATATGCTTACCTTGGCAAAGATTTTGATATTCATGGTGGCGGCATAGATTTACAATTTCCTCACCATGAAAATGAAATTGCACAGAGTAAGTCCGCATTTGCTGGATCAATGTTTGCAAAATACTGGATACATAACGGCTTTCTTACAGTAAATGAAGAAAAAATGAGCAAGTCCTTATTTAATATAGTCAAAGTAAGAGATTTGCTAGATAGTGGAATAAAGGGTGAAGTAATACGCTATGCACTGCTCAAAACTCACTACAGAAAACCACTTGATTGGACAGAAAACGTTATTTCTGATGCACAGGAAACCTTAAACAAATTTTATCGGTTATTACGTGGTTTAGATATAACGAATATTGATGAAAGTAACGCAGAGATTTCTAAAGATTTTATAGACGCTTTAAAAAACGACTTAAACATCCCTGAAGCTCTAGCTATATTACATGAAATGGCTGCAAAAATTAACAAAATGAGTAATGAAAGTGAAAAGCTTAAATTAACTGAGAGTTTTGTTAAGAGTGCCAGATTTATTGGTCTTCTTGAGTCAAGTTATCAAGAGTGGTTTACTGCTGGTGTGAGTCATCAAGAAATAGAAAGATTGATAGATTTAAGAAGAGCAGCAAAACAAAATAAAGATTATAATACTGCAGACAAAATAAGGGACCAGTTGAAACAAATAGGGGTTACAATTTCTGACAATGAAGATGGTACAACAACCTGGTAAATTCATATGGAAAACTACTTCCTGTTATTCACAGATAGTCTAGTATCATCATTAGTCTTACCCATACATCAAGGTTTTGTATTCAATACCATGCTTTATTTCAGGTCGTATCACACTCCACTACTTATGTTATTTTTTGGAGTACTAGGATCAAGCCTTGGTGGAATAGTTAACTGGTACTTAGGTAGAATAACAATCTCTATACGAAAATCATACCACAAATTAGAAAACGAATATACAACGCCAAAAGTTACAAAAAATTTGCTAATTTTTGCAACTTTATTACTTTCGTGGGTGCCAGCACTTGGAAGTGTGATTCAAATTTTATCAGGTTATTTCAAGTTAAACCTTTATATCCTTGCCCCTTTAATCATTCTATCTAATTTCTTCTATTTATTATATCTAATACTTACTTTTGGAGTATAACAGCTATAGTATTACAGCTATTAAAGCCCACTTCCGTCATTCTATGCCTTGATAGAAGCGGAGCTATAAATTAAATGCAAAATTCAGTAGTCATAGGATGCACCATGAGCTAAAAGCAATTCCACAAGCTCTTGGTGATTATTATTAGCTGCATAATATAGTACTTCCCAAAGTAAATGATAAAGGTATAATAAGCTATTTGAGTTATAATGGCGTATAGTGTGGATTTAAGGGAAAGGGCAGTATCGATGATAGAAAAAGGGAAGTCAAAGGTTGAGGTGGCAGAGCTTTTGGAGATAGGAATAGCAACTCTGTACCGCTGGTTAAGAAAGAAAGCCGCTGGTGAAAGCCTAAGGCCATCGAAAAACGGCAGCTTTATTCGAAAAATAGACCCAAAAATACTCGAAGAATATGTTAAAAAGAATCCAGATCATACGCTGGCAGAGATGAAACAAAATCTTGGATTTGGAATAAATTCAATTTGGTATAGGCTGAAACAGCTAAGAATTACTTTAAAAAAAAGTTACACTATATCAAGAGCGCAATCAAGAAGATAGGCAGCGATTTACCGATAAAATCTCAAAAATAGACCATTCCAGCATCTTATATATAGATGAAGCAGGAGTTGATAATAGGTTATACCGAGAGTATGGACGTGCTCCAATAGGAAAGAAAATTTATGCAGATATTCCAGGAAGAAAACGAGAGAGAATCAGTATAATAGGCGGGTGGATTGGAAAGAGATTTATTGCACCAATGACTTTCAAAGGTGGGTGTGACAAAGAGGTATTCAATACATGGTTAGAGAAGATGTTATTACCTAAATTGCCACATGGTACTACAATAGTTATGGACAATGCCACATTCCATAAAACTCCCAAAACAAAGGAGTTAATAGATAATGCTAGATGCCGTTTGCTCTATCTACCAACATATTCACCAGATTTGAACCCTATAGAGCATTGTTGGAATACCATCAAAAGCCGCCTCAGACCTTTAATGCATAAATATACAGACTTACAACTTTTGGTTGGTAATACCATAATGGAAATTTATCATTCATTTTAGAAAATACTATACAATGCTGTTTTTCCTTCATTATTTTTAGCGTTAACATCGGCGTTGTGTTTTAGCAGTATTTTTGCCACAGCAACTTTTCCCATTACGGCAGCAAAGTGTAGTGGCGTATCGTCATCTTTGTTCTTGGTATTAACACCTTTTTCGGCAAGGTATTCTACTATTTCCAAATTTTCACGAAAAACAGCACAGTGTAATGGAGTCAAGCCATCTTTATCCATAGCATTGACATTAGCGCCTTTGTTTACAAGATGTTCTACTACATCTAAATCACTATTACTAGCAGCTAAATGCAGAGGTGTTTTATAATAAATATCCCTAGAATTAATATCAGCTCCTTTCTCTATAAACTTTTTCACTACAGCTAAGTAGCCTAGATAAGCAACCGAGTGTAGAGGAGTTGTACCGTCATTATCTTTTATGTTAATGTCTGTACCCTTTTCATCTATCAAGTATTCTACTACATTCAAGCTTCCACCCTGAGCAGCATAGTGCAACAGAGTACTGCCGTCTTTGCTCTTAGCACTAATGTCAGCACCTTTACTAACAAGGTACTTTACTACATCTAATCTTCCATTATAAACAGCAAAGTGTAATGGAGCGTGACCAGAATTATTTTCAACATTAACAGCCATTATCAATTTACCTGGGAAATGTGTTGATATATGTGTGAGTATAGCCTTAATTGCTTTAAAATCACCACTTGCAGCAAGCAAGTGCAAAGGAGTACTTTTCTTTATAAAAAATGGTTTCCTATGTATACAAGATGAGTTAAAGTAAAAATCATCAATCAACTTACCATATTTACTTGCATATTCCCAAATAGACACAATGTGACTGATTGCTATATCACCACTATTTATCAATTCCAGAGCTTTTCTAAGAACTTCTTCTTCCCGGACTGCCTTTTGTAAATTCAACTCAGTTACTTTCTGCACTAGTCTGTGAATGTTTGCCACTCCTTTTTTTAAGTCAATTATTGAATATCTATCGAGTAGCTCAACAGCCTTCCATAACTTTTCCTTATCCTCTGCTATTAACTTTGAAAAGACTTCTTCTATATGAATCTTGTCAGGAGCAAGATAAGCCATTACTTCTAGAATCTTCAATGCTTCTGGCCCACATTCTCTTTTTGCTATAGCATCAATCGTAATTTTCCAAGCTATGAATGTTGTTTTAGTATAACGGTCACTTTTATATTTAGACTCAAAGTCGAGCAGTTTCTCTGCTTCTTTTTCATACCTTTTTAGGTAGTCACTAACCCCAACTCTTTCTTCACCTCTGCGACTTAATACAATGTTGCTTTCATTTATATATGCAATTGCTTGCCCCAAAGCTAGTGGGAAATATTGTAACTCCTCTATTAGTTTTTTTATTTCTTCATCTTGTAAATTATCTTTTATATTTAAAGCCCTCTTGACAAACCTTATAGCCTCCGTTTTTTTGAATACACCTAGCTGTATTGTTTTTATTTTTTCCTCGTCTTCTGCTATTCTCCAATCTTTATTACGAGAAGTAATTAAAATGTAAGGTTTTTTATGTCTAGGGTGTAAAGATGAAGGTAAAAACCTTTTAATGTCTTCATATCCCTCAGCATTATCAAAAATGAACAGGCTTCTCCTTCCCCTTCTTGCAAAAAAAGCATATACTTCTCTAACAATGTTTTCTATCGTCTTGTCCCTTTCGTGCCTATCTTTGGTAGGAATGCCTAATCTATTATTAGCTAAATCCAGGAAAGAATTTTTCATAGTTTCAGTGCTTTCAGCATCTATCCAGATAGCATTAACATAATAATCCTTTCCATATTTGTAAGTATATTTCCTAGCCAACTCACTTTTACCTACTCCTCCAAGACCGCTAATAGAGGCAACCTGCGATATCACCGCTTGTTTTTTTGCACTTCTTTGTAGCATATTATGCAGAGCTGTTAACACTCTGCCTCTACCAGTAAAAGATGCCACTGGCTCTATTATGCCAAACCATACCGCTCCTAAAATTTCCTCTCTTATTCTTTCAAGAAGAGCTTTTGCTTTCTCATATGATAGAAACTCCTCTTCTTCTTTTTCCAGCAAAATCAGCACTTCTTCCTGGTAACGGCTGTAGAAGTGACTTGCATCAGTATTGCTGAATTCCTTGCCCAATTCACTCTTAATAATTTCACTAAGTTCAGTTCCGCTTGGCAAATTGACTGCAAATACTAATTTATTTAAAAAGTCTTCTATTTCTTTATCGCTGACTTCTCTACCTACCTCACGCTTTATAAAATTCTTATTCTCCTGCAAGTATGAGATAATGCTATCATCAAATTTATATCTTACACCATCACCTACATCCAGAAATTCATCTTGTGTGTCTATTCTTATGACTGAAATTTCCTTTCCTTTATTCTTCCCACTCGGCATCATTCTCAGCTTTCTTACTGGATGCGATGTCGAATCCGCGGAATCAAAATCATCATTTGTAATAATGACAAAATCCTCTATTTCACCCTCAAACTCTCCACTACTTTTGATCTTTAAATAAGCAATGAGATATTTTATTAAGCCAAACGCACCATTCTTTCCCGGTGTTAATAAGTCACCTATACTGATCTTTTTGTGCCTACCCTGCCTGTGCTTGACTTGTATGAATCTATGTACTATTTTCCCATCTTGTTCATACCGAAGAACAATATCATCAAAATCCTTAGCTGATTTTTTCTCTGTGAATAGGCGGAAAGAATACTCTCTATCTACTGCATGTTTAGGAAACAGCATTAGCCATCTCGCTTGATACATAATACCATGAAAGGTGCGCTTAACCGCCGAGCAGGATAATCTTACAGGCACCTCACTCTAATCTCTCACTCAAAATTGAATTCACAACATCAGGGCTGGCTTTTCCCTTGGTGAATTTCATGACTTCACCAACAAAGAAACCATATAATTTTGTTTTACCGCTTTTGTATTCTTGAACTTTATCTTGGTTGTTATTGATGATTTTGTCGATAACTTCTGCTATTTGACCTCTATCGGTTATTTGCTTTAGGTCTTGCTCTTCTATAGTTAGAGATGCAGGTTTGCCAGTTTCAAACATACTATCGAATACCTGTTTGCCAAGTTTAGCAGAGATCGTTCCATCAACAATAAAATCTAAGAGTTCGGACAAAGCATTTGCTTTGATTGGAGAGCTCGCAATATCAATACCTGCTTTATTCAAACGACCAAAAAGCTCTACGGTTAACCAGGTAACCGCGAGTTTTGAATCATGTTTTTTTATCAATTCCTCAAAATAATCAGCAATTGCCTTATCGGAAGTAATGACGTTTGCATCGTATTCATTGATACCTAATTCCTCAATGTATCGCAGCTTTTTTTGATCTGGCAACTCGGGCAAAGATGATTGAATTAAATCAATTTTCTCCTGGCTTACCTCAACAGGTAATAAATCAGGCTCAGGGAAGTATCTATAGTCGCTTGCATCTTCTTTGTTTCGCATCACTTTTGTTTTTCCCGAAGCAACGTCAAACAATAAGGTATCTTGACTTATTTCTTCCCCACCTTCTAAAATTTCAATTTGTCTTTGTATTTCATAGTCTATAGCTTGCACAATATAACGTATCGAGTTCAGATTTTTTATCTCACAACGAGTGCCAAATGTGCTACTGCCTTTTAGGCGGACAGAAACATTTGCATCACAACGAAGTGATCCCTTTTCCATATCACCATCACACGAACCAATGTAACGCAAAATCTGCCTCAATTTTTTCATGCATTCTGCAGCTTCCGCAGATGAACGGAGATCTGGTTCTGAAACAATTTCCATTAAAGCAACCCCTGCACGATTTAAATCTACATAAGTTTTGCTTTCCTCATGAACGCTCTTTCCTGCATCTTGCTCTAAATGAATTCTCGCAATTCTTATTTCTTTTTCATTGTCGTTGATAAATACTCTACCGTTTTTAACTATTGGCTCAAAAAACTGAGTTATCTGGTAACCTTGTGGTAAATCAGGATAAAAATAATTTTTCCGATCAAAGTAAGAATACTTATTAATTTCTGCAGAAAGTGCAAGACCAGTGCGTATTGCTTGCTCTATGCAGTAATAATTTAGTATTGGCAGCGTACCTGGCATTGCCGCATCAACTAGAGAAACTTGAGTGTTATGCTCAGCACCAAATTCCGTTGATGAGCTAGAAAATAGCTTCGTATTAGAAGAAACTTGAGCGTGTACCTCAAGCCCAATTACCGCTTCCCAATCCTCTTTCGTCATGTATTTTATTTAAATGATAATCTTAATATTCTGCAAAATTAGCACAAAAAGTCAAAACAAAACTCATGTTAGCTAAGTGGTATGCAGATTGTTTTACCCATAGAAACGGGTTAAATGCAAAAGATTACTTGACAAGCTTCGCCAGCCCTCTTATCATAAAATTGAAGCTATTTATTTATCTTCTCTGTACAGATTAAATGACAAAAAAACTCACGTATCTGGCGTCTCATGTTTAATTTTTTGCACTATGTGCACCTTATGTCTTTATAAAACTTCTACCTACATAAGCTGAAACGCGCTTATAAAGCGTTTAAAACATAAAAAAACGCCAACTTAAAAAATGGATAGTGAATAACTAGCTACCCTAGGGTTTCTTTTGCCTTTTTTTCTGTTTAGTAAATTTCTTAACGTTTATAATTTAGATTAGTTGCGGTTTAAAAGCAACTGAATCGCGGTTATTAAGTGTTTAGAATAAAAAAACGCCATACTTGAAAGTATAATGTAAGTAATTAGCCAACCACGGGGCTTCTTTTGCCTTTTTTTTCGTTTGGTAAATTTCTTAATGTTTGTAGCTAAACGATAACCGTCATCCCGCTACTTGTTAGCGGCCGAGATACCGCGAATGAATTGCGGTATGACGTAGGATTGCTGTCATTCCAGTGCCAAGCACTGGGATCCAGCCTTTATTATTTGGTTGAAATTAAGTCTTCTGGATCCCAGTGTCAGCTACTTGGATGACACCATTCTTTTTCCTGGATTCCAGTGTCTGGGCACTGGAATGACATCCTCCCTTGTGGAGATTGCTCTCAAATCACAATGTTCGTACAGCTATGCAAACACAAAGGTGTCATTCCAGCGCGTGACGCTGGAATCCAGTTGAGCTATTTCAACAAAAATACTGCATTTTGAGATGAACGTCTATTCTCACCAGACTTATTTACAAGTATAACAATTAAAGTCTGGATTCCAGTGTCAAGCACTGGAATGACATCATAGGGGCACTGCCCTTTTGGATGGAAACCAGTGTCAGCTACTTAGATGATACCTTTTTTCTACTTAGTTTGGGTTATGCAAGAAGTCTATTGCATTCCTGAGCAATTTGATTCATTATTCTTTTTGTAAAAAATTTTCTTAACTTTCTCTCCACTTTTTTGGTAAGGTCACTTTAAAGGAAGTCTAATAGATGCTACATAGAAATCCAGATGAGTTTCTAAAGTCTATTCCAAAAGATAAGCGCATAATGTGCCTTGACATGGGAGAAAAGCAAATAGGCATAGCATTTAGCGATAAAACACAGCTCATAGCCACAGCTCATAGCATATATCACAGAAAAAATATGAGCAAAGATTTAGGTTATCTGCATAGAATATTCAAAGAAAATGAATCTGGATCAATGGTAATAGGACTACCATTAAAAATGGACGAGCAAGAAACTAAATGGTGTAAAACTATAATCCAATTCGCAAATAAAATAATAAAAAAATATAAAGTAAATATATACTTACAAGACGAAAGCTTCTCAACATCTATCGCAACTCATACACTAAAAATTACTGGAATATCAATCACAAAATCGAAAAAAATAGATGATAAAATCTCCGCATGTATTATTTTGCAACGAACGTTAGACAAGATAAATACAATCAAATAGTTTTTCCAGATCTGGAAATCTTCAAACTGAATCCCATATAAAAGTTACTCAACAAAACAAGAACCTTTCGTATAAGCATGACAAATTGCTACAGCAAGAGCGTCAGCAGCATGGTGGCATTTTATACTCAAATTTTTAACTATTTGCTTCACCATAAATATCATCTGATCCTTATCAGCATGGCCATTTCCGGTAATGCTTTTTTTTACATAGTTTGCGTCATATTCATTTATAGTTAGATCTGTTATTTTTAACGCTAAAATTACAACCCCTCTTGCATATCCTAAAGTTAGTGAAGATTTAGGATTTTTATTAACAAAAATTTTCTCCACCGCAGCTTCATTCGGAGAGTATAGGGAAATTACTTTCTTTAATTGTTCAAAAATTATATGTAGGCGTTCACCTGTACCCAATTTACCATCAGTTGATATGGTACCGCCGCCCAAAAATTCAATATTATTTTTTTCGTTCAGGCTGATAATGGCCCACCCAGTCTTGCTTATTCCTGGATCTAGACCTATTATTTTAACCACTTAATAAACGCTTAACCAATAGACAAACAAAAATAAAAATATCCAGACTACATCTACAAAGTGCCAATACCAGGAGGCAAACTCAAAGCACAAATGGTCCTGAAGTGTAAATTGGCCTTTCCGTGCTCTAAATAAACACACTGATAAAAATATTATTCCTATTATAACGTGTGCGCAGTGAAAACCGGTAATCATATAAAAATTGGATGTATAAATAAGCTTTTCTCCTGTTTCTTGTAGAGAAAAACTCGCTTCATGATACTCTATTGCTTGCACTATTATAAAAAAAACTCCAAGCAATATAGTTATGGACAGCATTTTAATCATGCTCTTTTTATCATTTTTAAGTAAAGAGTGATTTGCCCAAGTAATTGTTGTACCAGAAAGCAATAATATTAATGTATTCATGAATGGTAGTGACCACGGATCAGGTGGCAAAATTCCCTCAGGGGGCCATTCAACTTTTTTTGCAGGAGAAAACGCCTCAAATAAAAAAACTGGATCAAGCCAGGCTTTAAAGAATGAACAAAAGAACACTATAAAAAATACGACCTCCGAGAGAATAAACAAGTACATTGCAAATTTGAGTCCATGTTTTACAATGGCAGTGTGACATTTGTCATAAATGGCCTCCCTTATTACATCTCTCCACCAATAAAACAGCACCCCTGATACTGCGGAGATTCCCAAAACTAAACAAAACATTCCGACAATTTGTTTATGAAGCGCGCCAACTAATCCAAGTGCAAGAATAAGAATTGCTGCTGATACAGCAATTGGCCAAGGGCTTGGATCCACTAAATGAAAATCATGTTCTTTACTTTTCATAGCATTTTAAAAAATACTTATTAAGGATACAAATTAGCTTAAAATTGTCAATGTTCCTTAGGAAATTGATTGAATCTTGAAAAATTATATGCACCGTTCAAAAAATCTAACACAAATTGTGCAGTTATTCTAAACAACTCAAGCATTCTGCTCTTTTCGTTTTCTCTTGCTCTGCTGCAATATCCATCAACAATATTTTCCAAAATAATGCATCCAGACTTTACTGAATCACTGTAACAAAAATTAAACCAATCCCTATATCTATTATTTTTCTTGAATCTATTTTTCATGCTATCAACGACAGTCTCGTATATAAACATGCAAGAATACGAAACCGTCATAGCCTCATAGGTATTACTATGCGAGATGGATAAAAGAAAATTAGTGAAATTAAAACACTCAAGAGATTTCTTTTCGCGACTTATACCGTACATAGTAAAGTAGTAGTCATATAGCATTCTATTAACAGTCACTACTCTTTGGGCTACTTCAGCAAGCGAGATAATACTACTATAATCTTCCATTTTGGATGCAGTAATTAAGGTGGTACGAATATAATCACCTAAGAACAACGTCTTTTGTTGAGCATAGAATTTGAAGTTCTCTATATTTAGGGTGTGATTCGCTAACTCAACATTAAAAGGATGCTCAATTATATCCTTTAAAAGATTTGACCCGTAACAGCTCCTAATTATGCCACTGAACACTGTAGTTACCGATAAAAGATCAAGTTAACGTAAATAATCCGCTGCTAATATTCTTTGCTAGATATATTAGAGTAATATGCCTCATCCCAAAACATTATTTCTAATTCCAGCCCTTTCTTAAAAAACTCATACATCCTCTTTTTTTCACAGTCACTAGCTTTTTTATATAGCTTATTTGTAATATCAGTAACCTCATCAATTACAGCATTTACTGTTTCGCTACTATAAATGTTGATCCACTCTTTGTATTTGTTATTTTTAACCCCTTTAGTTGTTATCTCATTTACCATATGGCGTATAACGATTTGGTATATGTTAAAGCAAGAATAAGATGCTACTAAAGCTTCATTAACAGAATTGTGATATGCGGCACTCATGAAAAAGTCAGTAAAGGCAGAACAAGCTCTTGACTTTTTGTGATCATCAGATAGATCACAATCTTCAAAATATTTTTTATACTGTTCTCGAACATAAAATGCTCCTTGTGCCAAATTGATTAAACTACTCATCATTTCAATATCATCAACTCTAGCTGCAACAATTAAAAAAGCACGAGCGCAATCTATACAATACAGAAAATCCTGCTGAAGGTAGAATTTGAATTTTTCATAATCTAATGTATTATTTATCAATTCAACATTAAAAGGGTGTTCTTTTATTTTATCAATAAGATCAGAAAACTCTTTTAGAGGTTGTCCGGAAACTAGTAAATTCAAGCATATTCCCTCTTTAACATAACCCTACTCATAGCTAGGTATATGAAATTCTCAGTGGATGTTGTGAGTAAATCATACTCCTTCGATAGCCTTCTATTCCTATTAACCCAAGCAAAAGTCCTTTCTACAACCCATCTTCTTGGCTGTACTTTAAACCCTTGTTCTCTTGTTGGTAGTAGCTCAGGTGGCGTATCTTTGTGCACCCAAAATCTACATGGAGGCCTTTTAACAATTTCAATATCTATGTCATATTCTTCCTTTATGTGATTCTTTAAATTTCTTCCTTGGTATCCCATGTCAGCCCACATTTTTTTAACTTTAGTATATTTTGTTCTCATATTGTTTAATGCTATTTTAATACCATCTCTATCATTTTCGTTAGCAGCGCCTACGTAACAACCTAGTATAAAACCCTGAGTGTCTGTAATTATATGCCTTTTTCTACCCTTTACTTTTTTACTTCCATCATAGCCTTTGATCCCCCCTTTTCTGTAGTCTTTACAGATTGACTATCTACTATACAGGCACTCGGCTGCTCATTCCTTCCTATTTTTCTTCTACTATATTTTGTAATTTCATAATTCATTTTCTCAAAAATTCCCTGCTTCTTCCATTGCCTGAACTGCTCATACACAGTCTTCCATAGCGGAAAATCATTTGGTAAATACCGCCATTGACACCCTGTACGCAATACATAGAAAATTGCTTCTAATATTTCTCTTTTGCTATACTTTGGCGGCCTTCCTCCTTTCTTGTATGATACTCTGAAGTGTTTTTCTATTCTTGCCCATTCCCTTTCGCTTAGATCTGTTGGATACTTTTTTCTCATCTTTACCCCGTACTAAAATTTCAGATATTATAGCCTTTTACTTATTTCCGGACAACCTCTAAACAATATGAGAACAAAATATACTAAAGTTAAAAAAATGTGGGCTGACATGGGATACCAAGGAAGAAATTTAAAGAATCACATAAAGGAAGAATATGACATAGATATTGAAATTGTTAAAAGGCCTCCATGTAGATTTTGGGTGCACAAAGATACGCCACCTGAGCTACTACCAACAAGAGAACAAGGGTTTAAAGTACAGCCAAGAAGATGGGTTGTAGAAAGGACTTTTGCTTGGGTTAATAGGAATAGAAGGCTATCGAAGGAGTATGATTTACTCACAACATCCACTGAGAATTTCATATACCTAGCTATGAGTAGGGTTATGTTAAAGAGGGAATATGCTTGAATTTACTAGTTTCCGGACAACCTCTTATTACCTAAATTGCCACATGGTACTACAATAGTTATGGACAATGCCACATTCCATAAAACTCCCAAAACAAAGGAGTTAATAGATAATGCTAGATGCCGTTTGCTCTATCTACCAACATATTCACCAGATTTGAACCCTATAGAGCATTGTTGGAATACCATCAAAAGCCGCCTCAGACCTTTAATGCATAAATATACAGACTTACAACTTTTGGTTGGTAATACCATAATGGAAATTTATCATTCATTTTAGAAAATACTATATTGCATTCCTGAGCATTTTGATTCATCATTCTCTTTGTGAAAAACATTCCAAACTTTCTCTCCACTTTTTCTGGGTAAGGTCAGTCAAACCTCCATTTTTTTTATATCAATTTATTACTTTTTTTTCGGTTTGACACACTTTTTTGAACATTCCCAACGAAAAAAGAAAAACAAGGTTTAATTTTCTTTTTTATTTGCGATTTATCTATTAATTAACCGTGAAAGGTTACGTGTAATGCTTCTTCACATAATTATCAATAATTGCCTTAAATTCTTCAGAGACATTATCACCTTGTAAAGTTTTGAAATATTTGCCGTTTTTGTAGACTGCTGAAACAGGTTTTTCTCCATATCCAGGTAAGCTGATTCCCAAATTTGCGTGTTTGCTTTCTCCAGGACCATTTACTATGCATCCCATAACAGCAATGTTCATATGCTCTACACCTGGATTTTTTTTCTTCCACATCGGCATATGAGTTTTTATATAGCCATTCACCTCTTCAGTTAATATACGAAAACGATCGCTACTCGTGCGCCCACAACCAGGACATGAATTAACCTGAGGGTTAAAGTGTCGCAAGCCTATAGACTGCAATATTTCCTGACACACCACCACTTCATTAGTACGCGATTCACCAGGACGTTGAGTCAAAGAAGCCCGTATTGTATCTCCAATGCCATTTTGCAATAAATAAGTAAGCCCTGCTGCGGTATTTACCACACCTTTATTGCCCATACCAGCCTCAGTTAAACCCAAATGCAGCGCATAATTGGAAGATTTTGCAAGTGCCATATAAACTAAAATTAAATCTTGTACTTTGCTAACTTTACATGAAATGATTATTTTGTTTGAATTTAGACCAATTTCTTCAGCTTTTTTTGCACTATCAAGAGCAGACATTACAACTGCTTTGCGCAGTATAACGTCAGAAGGCCTTGAATTACTAAGCAAAGAGTTTTCATCCATCAATTTTTGCAAAAGGTATTTATCAAGACTACCCCAATTTACCCCAATTCTAACCGGAAGATCGTGCATTATTGCATACTCTATAACCCTTTCAAACTTCTCATCACGTTTGTTGCCAAAACCTATATTGCCTGGGTTTATCCTAATTTTACCCAGCATTTTGATGTTGTCTGGATAATCTTGAACTAATTTATCTAGCTCATACTGACCACAGCCTACCAATATTTTACCGTCAAAACCTTCTTTATTTATCTCTTCTACTATATAAGGTATGGCTCTTGCTACCTCCTCTGAGTTCAAGGCAATTCGCACCAATTCTGAACCTGTACGCGCTAGTTCTGTTATTTCTTTTGCATAATGTTTTGCGCTACTTTTTATATTATCAGAATCTATATGCACACCAAGCGCCATAGATTGTACAACTACAGGATTATTTCCGCCTATCTTTACTTTTCCAACTTCTACAACATGAGTCTTGTGCCTGGAAATCGGCAATAATTCATATGCATCATCATTCAATATCAGGTCTTTATCTAGCATATTATTAATGGCCAATATTGTGATACTATTTTACTGTGTCAGCTACACTGCCAAATGAACTTGAACCATTCAAACTATAAGCATCTACGTTATCCAAATTAGCAATAGAATCATGTGAGCACGTTCTTCTTGATGGAGTTTCTTTTATAGTGACATTTATAGGAGAAACTTTCTTTTCTCGTGTTGAAGTAACTTTCTTTTCTTCTTGTTGTTCACTTTCATGCTGCTTATTTTCATACTGGAAAACTGACTCTTGATCTATAAATACAGCACCCCTTAAACGTGCGATATTAATACCATGCTGATTTATCATAGTGCTCTCTTCATCGTCGACTATGCAAGCTTCCATGTCATTTGGCTCATTATCAAGACTAGCAATTTTTTTCTCTTTTAATTTTTTGATTAGATCTTCTTTATTTATAGCTCGATCTTGTAATTTTTTTTTCTTGAGCAATTCCCTACGCTTCTCATACAGTTTATATGACTCAGCAAAATCCTCATCTGTATGAAAGTTTGCACCACCAGGGTTACCAGGAGGTATGTATCTCTTACTGAGCTTAGATTTAGCTTCAGCACTATGCACAGTAAAAAAGCTAGAAACCAAAAACATTAATATAAATAAAATTTTAGAAAAAACCCTAAGCATATGGTGCTATAGTAAATATCGTGTTTTAAAAGATAGCAATTAACAAACTTTAAGTAAACCAGAATCTTTACTAACTTTACAATACAAATATTTTTCTAAAAAGTGATATGTTTGCTATCAAAAAAACCTACGCAGACTAAGAGAAGAGTAAGGTGTTACAAGTTGCGTAACACCTTTTCAAGAAAAGTGTTATGCAGCTATATGTTTGCAACTTTTAAGTTATTCTGTAGTTTTTCAGTACCATCGGTAGTATCTACATTACTAAGTTTTGCGTCTGGCGTATCTTTAGATAAGTCGTTTTTCTTCTCTTTATCAAGCTTAACTCCCTGATAGATACAGAATGCAACAAAACTAGTTATTGCTATTGCGGCAACAGCACTGACTATGATACAAATTGCCATTATTTTTTGTTGATCTGCTACTGCCTCTGCAAGTGTTTCCACTTTTTCTTGCAGGCCGTTTAAGTGCTCTTGCATAGCTTGAAACTGCTTAGTACCAATCTTGTCTTCTAATGCACTAAAAACTTTTTCAAACTGCTCAACATCTATCTTTTGAGCTTCTTGCCATTCTTTTAATGCACTAAATACCTCTTCAAACTGTTTAGCATCTATCTTTTGAGCTTCTTGCCATTCTTTTAATGCACCAAAAACTTTTTCAAACTGCTCAGCATCAATTTTTTGACTTTCTTGCAATTCTGTTACACCTAACCAATTGCACAAAATTCCTTTTACCATTTTAACCCCCTAGTTAATTAATATATTATAATTTTACATTCCCAATGTTTAAATTATTATTAAATTAACTGTCATTATGTATTGACCTTTTAATAATTTTGTTTGACTTGCTTTTTGAAAGTGCGGAAACTTAAATTAAGGTATTACAAGATTGTTATTCAACCAATATCTCTCTTTTCCCTGAGTAATTTGGAGCGCTGACAATACCTTCCTTTTCCATTCTTTCAACGATGTTTGCTGCTCTGTTATAGCCTATTCTAAGCTGCCTTTGAATGTAACTGGTTGAAACTTTTTGATCTCTTTGAATGATGGCCACTGCTTGGTTATAGAGGTCATTTTCTTCATCCTCCGTTTCATCGTGTGACTCTGTAGAAGAATTTTCATCTTCTTTAGTGATTTCCTCCATGTAGTTTGGCTCACCTTGCATTTTCAGATGATCAACTATATCTTGCACCTCATTATCACTTACAAATGGGCCGTGAACTCGAATGATCTTACCACCAGAGGCCATATAGAGCATGTCACCCATGCCGAGCAATTGTTCAGCCCCTTGTTCGCCAAGTATTGTACGGCTATCTATCTTAGAAGTAACAGCAAAACTGATTCTCGTTGGAAAGTTCGCCTTTATCACACCTGTGATCACATCCACAGATGGGCGTTGTGTTGCCATTATGATGTGTATTCCTGCAGCACGAGCCATCTGAGCTAAGCGTTGAATAGAGCACTCTATTTCTTTGCCGGCAACAAGCATCAAATCTGCCATTTCATCCACGATCACTACAATATATGGAAATGTTTCCATCTTGATTGGTATTTTTTCAAACAGAGGTTTGCCTGTTGTTGAGTTAAAGCCAATCTGCACAACGCGCTCCAATTCTATTCCACTATTCATCGCTTCT
Source organism: Wolbachia endosymbiont (group A) of Eristalinus aeneus (assembly GCF_964026915.1). Classification (NCBI taxonomy): domain Bacteria; kingdom Pseudomonadati; phylum Pseudomonadota; class Alphaproteobacteria; order Rickettsiales; family Anaplasmataceae; genus Wolbachia; species Wolbachia endosymbiont (group A) of Eristalinus aeneus. Next base: position 1,005,153 of record NZ_OZ034712.1, on the reverse strand, counting down.
GTGATTTTTTGATTATAGTTTATAACATTGCGTACATTCAAATACGACATCATGCGATAGCGGTTTTCCATTTCTTTCACGATCCACTTAAGAGCGACTACAGCCTTTTTTGGCTCTGTTACTACTGGCGTTATTAGATGTGGTATTGCATCATATATTGAAAGCTCAAGCATTTTGGGGTCGATCATTATCATCTTGCATTCGTCAGGACTTAATCGATAAACGAGTGAAAGAACCATAGTGTTAATCGCAACTGATTTACCAGACCCTGTGGTTCCAGCAACGAGCAAGTGAGGCATTTTAGTTAGATCTGCAATAACTGGTTTTCCACTTATTTCTTTGCCAAGCGCAATTGGAAGATTTAAGTTTGCATTTTGGTATTCTGGTGATTCAAGCAAATCACGCAGCATTACAATTTCCCGTTCCTTGTTCGGCAACTCTATTCCCATAGCATTTTGCCCACGAATTATTGAAATACGTGCAGAGAGTGCACTCATCGAACGTGCAATGTCATCTGCAAGGCCAATTACTCTTGCAGATTTCGTACCAGCTTGTGGTTCAAGTTTGTATAAAGTCACAACCGGCCCATAGCATACACTGATAATTTTTCCTTGCACGCCAAAATCACTCAGGACTTGTTCCAGCAGAGATAAATTTTTATTGCTCTCCATCTCATTCAGCTGCTTTCTCTGCAAAGACTCTTCTGCTTTAGAAAGTAAATGGATACTTGGAAACTCGAACTCACTGGAAGGTTTAAAAATTTCTTCAGTCTGTCTTTTTCTTGGTTGCTGTCTAGTAGTGACTTGAGCTTTATGTTTTTCTTCTACTACTAATGGTGCAACTGAATATTCAGCAGTTTTACGTGATCTGAAGAATAGAACATTTACAAATAAGCAAGCTATTTTTTTGAATAGGAAAAATATAGAGTAAGTTGTTCTCTTCCAACCAACCAATCCTACAAGACCTATTGATGTTACTATCACAAATACATAAAACGGACAGTGATTAACGAGTACATTCCCTATTATTCCACTGTGTCTGTACCTTGCAATGACGCCTAGCGAAAGTTGTGGTAATATAGCACATATCCCTAAATTGATTAATATTAAACAGAGAATTTTCAGCAGCCTTTTTGCTGGCCTGAAGATCAACAAGTAAACTATGGTTGTAGCTATTGTAACACTAGTTAATCCGAGAAATTGAACCAATATATCAGCTAAATATGAACCTACTATTCCACCTAAATTTGTCACTTCCTCATTTGTAGCCGTGTTTAAGGAAGGATCTTTATAGTTATAGCTAAAAACTGATATATATATATATATTAAAAAGGATAGATATATTGCTGATTTTAGATATTTTTTTAACATCTACCTAAAGTAGTAAGCTACTGTATATTTTACAAAGTGAATTGTTATTAGCAATATCATTATAGATAAATCTAATCCGTTGAACGGTGGTATATATCTTCTAATAATCTTTAGTGGTGGATATGTCAATTGGTTCAAGATGTGCATTATGCTACTGACAGTTTCATTATATATGTTCACCATATTAAGTTTAACCAGCCAGTTTAGGACAACCCAACATATTAGAATGAAGCTATAAAGATCAAGTAACGTATTGAGTAGATATATGATTGGATGCATACATATCTATTACACGAAAGTTATATAAAAGACAAGTATTTAGCCTTTTCAAACTCAAAATGTTGTTTTTGCTGAACCAAAAAAAACTTCATTTTTTGAGCTGCGCAAAGCCACCTAAAGTAGAGAATGGACAAGGAAGGAGGGGTGTATAATATATATTAATGTTGATATTTATTTCTTATAAATATCATCTCTATGTCCTATCTCTGTGATAGTCACTATATGATCTAATTGATTTACTCTGTAAATTACACGATAGTCACCAACTCTTAGCCTTCTACATCCTTTTAAGTTATGATGTAGTGGTTCACCAAAATTTATTGGGTCAACTGTAAGACGTTCTTTTATAGCCTTTTGAACTCTTAGCCTTATTATCTTTGGAAGGTTTGGTAAATCTTTTTCAACAACACTCTTTAGAGACTTAACCTTGTAACGCTCTAATCCCACTTAATATCTTCAAAATCAACTGTTTCTGCACCTTCAACATCACGCTCATCAGAAATTTTAGATACTAAAAAATCCTCCATTTCAAGCTCAACTGCTTCTCTAAATAGTTTTCCTGCTAATTCTTGAACGGGCTGTTTAGTAAATTCAGATAATTCAGCAAGATGCTTTAAAGTTTCTTCGCTAAGAGCTATGTTAATGCCTGAATTTGCCATATGTTTTACCAAAGTCCACTAATAATTATACAACATTTTTTTTAATTTTTCAATAAAGAAAGGAGTGGTGTATAAAAATATATTTAATGTTTCAGTAGGTCCAATATTGCCTGCTTGTAAATATTGTCCCTGTGTCCTATTGAAACAATAATTACTATACGTTTTACAGTATTTACACGGTAGACAATACGATAATCATCAGCAACTTTTATTCTTCTATGTTCCTTTAATCTCTTGCGTAGCAACACACCGTTACCAATAGGATCAGTCTCAAGATACTCTTTTATTGCATCTTTAATACTTGGCTTTACATCTTCCGGCAAGGAAGGCAAATTTCTTTTAAGAACATGCTTTAGATATTTAATGGTGTATTGCTTATTTCCAGATGTCTTCACTATCCTCTACTTCTTCTGCATCATCAGAATTTAACTCCCTAATAATTTTGGAAAATGCAATATCTTCCGCTTCAAGTTCGATTGCTTCCTTGACTAGCTTTTCTGTTAATTTTTGAACAGACTGCTTGGTGGCTCTAGCTAGTTCAACAAGATGCTGCGAAGTTTCTGGGTTGAAAGTTACACTAACTTTTGAATTTACCATAAGTTTTACCAAAGTCTACTACTATAGCTATTTTACAACATTTTTTTTAATTTTTCAATAAAGAAAGGAAGGAAGGAAGGAGGGCTGTATAAAAATATATTTAATGTTTATCAAGTAGCCTTCTCATAAATGGTGTCTCTATGTCCTGCTGTAGCAACAAATACCTTATGTTTTGCAATATTTACAGTATAAATAATTCGATAATCACTAACCCTTATTCTTCTATACCCTTTTAGCCTGCCACGTAATGGTTTACCAAATTTAATTGGATCAGTTGTAAGCCGCTCGTTTATCGCTTTTGTAATCCTTGATCTTATTGTTTTTGGAAGATTTAGAAAATCTCTTTCAGTAAAGTTTTTTGAGTAGACAATATCGTATTTCAGTTTATGTCCTCTCCCTTTCAGATAGTACTGTATTCCAGTCTACATCCTCACATTCCTTAATAGTTTTATATAACGCAATATCTTCTACTTCGCACTCGATTCCTTCGATGACTAACCTTTTTGCTAGTTCTTGAACGGATTCCTTGGTGATTTCAGCTAACTTAGTAAGGTTATGTGAAGTTTTTGGGTCAAAAGTTATACTAATTCCTGAATCTGTCATATGTTTTACCAAAGTCTACTAATAATTATACAACATTTTTCTGAATTTTTCAATAAAGGAAGTTGATGATATGTAAGAAAAATTTTGCCACCTGCGTTAATAAATAATTAAAGATTTAGCATATTTATCTACCCTCTATTCTATTACTTAAGTTAGACCACTTTTTTCTATTAATATTTTTTGTTTATAAAGATGAGCAGTTACTCATCACGCAGTTGATCTATGGATATAATACTACCGTTTGATAGTTTTTCAGTACATTTTTCACTTTTGTATTCTTTATCAGAGTCGATACTGATTTTGTCAAATATTAAAACATCTCCTGAAATTTTATCACGAAACTCACTAATAGCAAAAAACGGTATAGTAATTTGCTCTTGTTTTCCTTGAAAACTCAAACTGACGCTAAATTTATCCTCAGAAACTTTTAAATCATAGAATTGATGCTGTAATATAATAAGCATTTGAGTAGGGTATGACTTTTTCAAACGATCTGGCATGGTCACACCATTAAAATATGTGAAAAATAATATTTCTAAGTGAGGGATAAAACCATTACCTGATATAACATCTAAAGTCTTTTTGATAACTTGAAACTTAGCAGAATTAAGCAGTTTTTTGTAATCTGTTTGCTCCATATAACTTTCACATACGTAAATTTTGGGGGAACTTCTGTTACCCGGCGTTCCCTAAACCGTGCTTTAGTAATAAACCGGTTGTGCTAAATTAAGCAGCAACACGATATTCTTCAGCAGCAAAATTATCGTTTGCATTTAAATTATGAACTCTTAGCGGTGGTGTCTAACCGAGCAAAGCTACCATCTTTACTATGCATGTCGATCCTTAATCGCCCCCGTATAATTAAAAAACATGGTGGAAGCGCCGAGTACTGCCCTCGGGTCCAATACACCTATTACAAGGTAATTTTATTGCTATAGTACACAAAATGTACATAGCTATTATATAGCAACATTAAATAAATGTCAAGATATTATGACCTTAAGTTGATTTATTGCTAAAACAAAATTAATATTTCCAGTAAAAAATTCTGTGCTCTTAACCTGACACATATGGCTTTTTGAATACTCCCAATGAAAATATTTATAAATAAATATTTACTCTTCTTTTTTATTGTTTTTAGGTTTTTCTTGATCAACCATTTCTCCACCGATCTCTTTTATTTTTAGTATCAACGACTCTGGTACATACATGTCAATTACTTCTTCTGCTGTCACAAATAAAGCCTGATAAGAGTGTGAATTTATTATCCAATTAGGCAATATGTCTTCTGCTTCTATTTTATACTCTCCCTCTTTTTTGTCATATACTGTGTAGCAATATAAGTGCACAGCAAAAAATAATACATAAGAGAGCAATATTCCTTTAAGCACTCCGAGAAAGATTCCAGTAACTCTATCGATAAACCCCAACCTTATGGGTAATAATATGTACATTAGCCAGTTATTTATTATCATGAATATAAGATTAAGTATAATAAATACAGAGATTGTAGAAAGTATGTTTAGTGTAACTTTAGAATCAAAATATTTACTATAATTTGGAGTGAAAAAATCATAGTGATTAGCTGTCAGAAAGACCGATAAAAATAGAAACATTAGTGCGCATAGCTCTTTTATAAAGCCTCTAGTTACCGAGATTATTACGCATAGAACAACAATGAAGATAATTAGGCTATCGAAAAGCATGTTTTATATCTATATGGTTTTCAAGATATAATAGTTGTAAATAACAAGGTTGTAAAATTAATTGTATTTATGCTGCATCAATTGATCTAAATACCTAGCGATCATGTCAATTTCTAAATTCAAATAATCATTTACTTTGTTGTACTGAAAAGTTGTATTTTCCCATGTATAGGGAGTGATATTTACTGTAAATTCCTGATTAATAACTGAATTCACTGTGAGGGAAACCCCATCTAGTGTAACGGAGCTTTTTTTTGCAACAAATTTAATTAATTCTTGTGGGCACGATAGTTTGATTTCATGAGAATCTAAATTTTGATTAATTGTTAAAAATTTTACTATCCCATCAACATGACCCTGAACCAGGTGGCCATCGATCTTATCGCTTAATCTCATTGCTTGTTCGAGATTTATTTTTTTTCCTATTCTCCACGTATTTAAGTTAGCAACCTTCATAGTTTCTTGAGATGCTTGGACTGTAAATATATCGCTCATTATATCAACAACAGTTAAACACACACCAGAGCAAGCTATTGAATCTCCTTTATTTATAGAGGATAAATTTTGTGTCTTGATATGGAAAATTTGATCAGAGTTGGAGTGAGTGGTAGTATCAGTTATAGTCCCGATATCCGTGATAATTCCTTTAAACATATGGTGAAAATAAATAATTTTACCATGAAAAATTTTTTACAACAACTTATTTCTATCTTGTTATAGTTAAAGTAATTCTGGTTTACCGACAATTTAAAAAACGACAAATTCGTCATCCCGCTACGTGTTAGCGGGATCTAGAGATACCGTGACGGTATGACGTAGGAAAACTGAGCCTGCACTAGCTATAGGCGCGAGAAAGGGGATCGTTTTCACTTACTTGTTCAATAGATTCTATAGAATATTCAGAATATATGAAATAAGCCAAACTCAGAACACATAATGCAGTTAATATTGGTAACCCTATGTTCAATGCTAGCCCAATACTTTCTCTTTTTTCTGGTGGCACTAATCCTTTTAACATTGACACTTTTCCTAACGGAAAATGCCATAAGCAAAGTGTTGATGCAGATGCTACTATTATAAATAGACAAAAATAAGCCTTTTTTGAGGAAAATACAGTTTTTAACGGTGATTTGAGTGTAATGTTAGTAGGTGGTAGAGTTTTAGCTTCATTTGTTGCTGGTGAAAGATCTTTAATTGGTAAAGGGTTTGTAGATTTATGAGGAGTATTTTCATGTTGTGGAGAAGGTTGTTGTATATAAACACCTGAAACTAATTTAAGCAATTGCTCTTTTTTTCTATATACTTGTTTTTGTAAATATTCTTTACCTAAAAGTGAGTTACTAAGAGGTTGTGGCCTTTCGAGTATCTGTAATACTTCTGATATTTCGCCTGGCTCTAATATTGCATGTAATTGTTTATCTTGAAAGTAAACAATATTGAATACTGAGCTGAAAATATTGCAAAATGTTTCTGGATCTTGATTTTTGTATCCACTCATCACTTCAATAAATATTTTATCGAGTTTTTTCCCCCTGTGCTCAATTTGGTTATCTATCATAGCTACTCTAGCATCATTTTGTGCTTGTTTTATGGCTAATGGTTTTTCTTTCTCTGATAGTTCTTTGGTCTGCTTTTTTGACTTCTTTTTTCTGTTAGCCTTAAAATACTCTGTGTGCGAAGTAGTTTGACCGAAATCAGAAATAAGCATTGTGACGTCTTCTATTCTTCTTTCGTCGATTCCATCTTTTTGTGTTACCTTGTCCTGTTTTGTCTCTTGAAGTGTTGGATGGTAAGTCAAAGCCCTCTGGTTTCGTATGGACAGTTTTGGTGGCTGTTGAAAGAAGAATTGTATTGTATTAAAAAAATTGGATAGCCGAAAAGAAGATCCAAACCAAAAAAAATTGTCACGCATTGCAGCAACAACTATTGGAACCCGCATCACTTGCTTTTTACTACTTGTTAAATTATAGCCAAACAGGCCTGTAACTGGTACGATTTGTTTATTTTGTGCATTTTTTTGGTTAGTTTCACTCTGTTCTTTTTTGTCTTCATTTTCAGTTTTTTCTGCATGTTGTAGCTTTTCATTTAGAAATAACTCGATTTGGTACAAGTTGTCCAGGTTAATGTTTTCAACGTCTGTTTGTAGCGTTATCGTTGTGCCCTGCAGAAGGATTTGAGGCGGAGCACTATTTACGAATTCTTCTACAGTTTTATAACTGTTAGTTTTACAGTAGTTATTATATAGTTCACTGCTTTCTTTGGGCACTTTTATGTTGGCTGTAAATTTTTTTTCCCGGGAAAGGCAGATTTTGAAAAAATCAATTAAAGGGTTTATTCGAAATAATCTTATATTAAAGGTGTCTTTATCTGTTGCTGTTAGCTCAAATGAAAATTTTTGTATATTGCTTTCAATACTTCTCGAGCGAATAGCACTGATCTTAATTGTTTCGCTAGAAAATGCTTTACTTATGTTTCTGGATTTTTCCTTAAAGAGCTTAGGTAAATCCTCTATTTTATACTTATTCTTAGTTTCAGTGTTACTGTTGTGCATAGTTGATACAGCAAATTCATCAACGCAAAGGTAAATAAAAAAGATTAATTAGTCAATAAATTAATAATCAGAATAGGGCAATTTTTCGGATTGTTGATGATATTTAAAATTTCACTATAATGAAAGTTTAAGCCAGCGTTTTTAAGATGAATAAAGAGTTATTAGATGACATACTTTCACTTGAAGATAAAGCAGTTTCCGAAATTGAGAATGCTTCTTCTTTACAAGATTTAGAAAAAGTCAGGCTATCATATTTGGGAAAAAAGGGTGTAATTAAAGCTTATTTTGACAACTTAAAAGAGATAGAAGACGCAGGAAAAAAGCGCAATTTAGGCGAAGTTATCAACGTTTTACGTAATAAGCTAGATCATCTTATCATGAATAAGGAAAATATACTAAAAGCCGAAGAAGTTAACTTTAAATTGCAGAACGAGGCAGTTGATATCACGTTGCCTGCGAGGCCAGAAAAAATTGGCAAGGTCCATCCACTCAGTAAGGTTATAAATGAAGTAAAGCTTATTTTTGCACATATGGGTTTTAAAGCAGTTGATGGCCCTGATATTGAAGATGAATTTCATGTATTTGATGCACTGAATACTCCAAGTCATCATCCTGCGCGAGAGGAGCAAGATACCTTCTACTTAAAGAATAAAATAAACGATAAAAGAATGGTACTGCGCACTCACACTTCATCTGTACAGATTAGAACCATGGAAAAAACAAAAAAATTCCCAATTAAAATAGTAGCTCCTGGTAGGGTATACAGAAATGACTTTGATGCAACTCATACTCCTATGTTTCACCAGATAGAAGGGTTATATGTCGATGAAAACGTCAATATGGGCCAGTTAAAATTTACTATTCATCACTTCCTTAATAAGTTTTTTGGAGATAAAGGGCTGAAGATACGTTTTCGTAATAGTTTTTTTCCTTTTACTGAACCCTCTGCGGAAGTGGACATAAGTTATAAAGGTAGTAAATGGATAGAAGTGCTTGGATGTGGTATGGTGCATCCAAATGTCTTTCAAAATGTTGGAATAGACCATACTAAATACAACGGTTTTGCGTTTGGCATTGGTATAGAAAGGCTTGCGATGCTAAAATATCAAATCAGCGACCTAAGAAGCTTTTACGATAACAAAATCAGTTGGCTTGATCATTACGGTTTTCATTTTTCATCTTTAAGATAAGTGATAAGTAAAACTCATACGTTCGTTATACTTGCTGCAGGGCATGGCAGGCGGATGAATTCAGATTTGCCTAAGGTCCTACACAAAATAGGCAATTTTTCCATGCTTCAGCATGTCATTTACAATGCAAAACAGTTAAATCCTGAAAATATTGCTGTTGTAGTTGATCAGCCTTTAATTGAAAGACTAAAGTGCTTTGAGGATATACAGTTAATTACACAAGAATCAACACTCGGCACGGGAGATGCAGTCAAAACTGCGATGAGAAACCTGAAAGAATTGCCAGATTCGAACATAGTTGTTGTGCAGTATGGAGATACTCCGCTCATAAAAAGCAGCACAATAACTAAAATGGTTAGTTATTTAGAAGGCAAGACTCTAGTTTGCCTAGGTTTTAGGGCAAGCAATAAAGAATATGGTAGGTTAATCATTGAGAATGGTTCCTTAAGAGAAATCGTAGAAGCAAAGAGTGATAAAAATAATCATGAAGAGTTTCTTGCAAATGCTGGAATAATGGTTGCATGTGCAAAGAATTTACGTGAATTGGTAGAGAAAATAGAGTGCAATAGCTCAACTCATGAATATTATTTGACCGATATAGTTTCCATTGCAGTGAAGAGTAATTTAAATGTCGGTTACGTTATTACGGGTGGAGAAGAAGCAACGGGAATAAATAACAGAAATGACCTTATAAAAGCTGAATTTTACTTTCAAGAAAATAAAAGAAAAATTTTTACCGACGCCGGAGTAACACTTGTTGCGCCAGAGACTGTTTTCTTTTCTCTTGATACGCAAATTGCCAGAGATTCAGTGATTTACCCATATGTTTTTTTCGGTACTGGAGTGAAAATAGAGTCTGGTGCGAAAATACTGCCATTTTCGCATTTAGAAAATTGCTTAATTAAAAGCAATGCTGAGGTCGGTCCATTTACCAGAATACGCGGAAACACAACAATTGGTAATAAGGCAAAAATAGGAAATTTTGTGGAAGTGAAAACAAGTGAAGTTGGTCAAAACACTAGAATAAAACACTTAAGTTATATAGGAAATGCTAAAGTAGGGCAGGAGAGTAATATAGGAGCAGGCACTATTGTTTGTAATTATGATGGGAAAAATAAACATGAAACGAATATAGGGAGCAATTGCTTTGTTGGCGCCAATAGCTCACTAATTGCGCCGCTTAATATTCATGATGAATCTGTAATTGCAGCAGGTAGTGTTATAGTTGAAGATGTACCAGAAAAAAGCCTTGCAATAGCAAGAGAAAAGCAAGTAACTAAGAGAATAAAGTAGTCTAATTTAATTATGTTGTTGTGTCATTTTTAATATTAGACTTCTTGCATAACCATATAACAAACTTTTATTGGGAATAGAAACAAAAAAACTTCCTTGACAAACTCCGCCAGCCCCCTTATCATAACAGTGAAGCTATTGTATTTGCTTTCGCCAATCTGCAGATTAAAAGGTAAGGATTACTTAATGTATCGGCGTCTTATGTTCAATTTTTTGCAGTATATAGATACTGTATGTCTTTACAAAACTTCATCTACATCTAGATTTTTATCTAAATAAGCTGAACGCGCTTATAAAGCGTTACAAGACATCAAAAAATGCCAATACTCGACAGAGATAGTAAAAGACTAGCTAACTCGGGGATTCTTTGTCTTTTTTTCTGCTTAGTAAATTTCTTAAACATTTGCAGCGTAGGTTAGTTGCAATTAAAAGCAGCTTAATCTTGCTTGTCAAGCATTTAAAACATAAAAAACGCCAATATTTTAAAGCGGACAATAACCACGGGGCTTCTTTTGCCTTTTTTTTCATTTGGTAAATTCCTTAATGTTTATGGCTAAACGACAATCGTCATCCCGCTGCTTGTTAGCGGGATCTATTGCTGAGATACCGCGAATGAATCGCGGTATGACGGTTCGCGGCGGTATGACGTAGGACTGCTGTCATCCCAGTGCGTGACACTGGAATCCCAAAAAAGGATGATGTCATCCTAGTGCTCCTTTTTTTGTCATCCGAGTAGCTGACACTTGGATGACATCGTCATAAAGGAACCAGTGTCAGCTACTCGGATGACAGGAGAAGGGGCTACTTGCATGACGGTGTCGGTAAACTTAGAGCTATAATAACTATTTGCCTTTTTTCTGCTTAGGTTATGCAAGAAGTCTACTGTCTGAGAAAAGGTAGATAAAAGATGAAAACAGATAGAAGTATTTTAGTAGCTCAAAAAGAACGTTAAGTCATGCTTTTTATTTATATTGACAGCGTATATGACATCGTTTACGATTAAAGTTAATAACAATAATTTATATTTATCATGTTTGCAGTAATTGAGACTGGTGGAAAGCAATATTTAGTAAAAGAAGGTAGTATAATAAAGGTAGAGAAGTTAGAAGCTGAAGAAAAAAAAGAGGTGGAAATCAATAAGGTGATTTGTATTTCAAATAATGGCTTATCTTATTCATCTAATGCTACTGTTAAAGCTGAAGTGTTGGAGCAGTGCAGGGGGGAAAAAATTATAATCTTTAAGAAGAAAAGAAGAAAAAATTACCGTAGGAAAACTGGTCATAGGCAGTATATAACTGTTCTTCGTATAAATGAAATTAGTCTTCAAAAGTAAGAGGTAAGATATGGCAACTAAAAAATCAGGTGGTAGTTCCTGTAATGGTAGAGATTCAGCGGGTCGTAGGTTAGGAATAAAGAAGAATGGGAAGGTTATTCCTGGTAACATAATTGTGCGCCAAAGAGGCACAAAATTCCATCCTGGAAAGAATGTTGGTATAGGTAAAGATCATACGATTTTTGCTAAAATAGAAGGCTGGGTCAGCTTTAGAAGGTCAGCAAATAAAAAGACTTTTATTGATATCGTGCCTACAGATAATATGAAAGCTTCAGCTTGAATAAATCATGGGTCTGTAGCTCAGGTGGTTAGAGCGCACGCCTGATAAGCGTGAGGTCGGAGGTTCAACTCTTCCCAGACCCACCATTTAGTAGTTACTAACTGTGTTTTCTATAGCGGTTTTGATATTGTATAAGCAAAAACATGAGTTTATATAAAAATTTAGTAACCAGTGAATCAGTGGCGGCTGGTCATCCAGATAAAGCAGCAGATCAAATTTCAGATGCAATACTTGATGAGTACCTTTTTACTGATCCTTTTGCGCGAGCTGCAATAGAGACTTTAGTCACCAAAGATAACGTTATTATAGCTGGGGAAGTGTTTGGGCCTAACATCAAAAATAGCAGGATTGAAAGTATTGTACGGAATACAATAAAAGATATTGGTTACAAGCACGATGGGTTCCACTGGAGAAAAGTGAAAGTAAATATATTGCTGCATGAGCAATCAAATGACATTGCAATAGGGTTGGATCAAGGTGCTGGAGATCAGGGCATAATGTATGGCTATGCAACAACAGAGACAGAAAACCTTATGCCGGCACCCATTTTTTATGCACACTCGATTCTGAAAAATATCATGAGCGCAGTTAAAGAAGCAAAACTTGGTCCAGATGCAAAGTCACAAATCACTTTGGCATATGAGAATAACCTCCCGGTACGTGCTGAAAGTATTATTGTCTCAATACAGCACCCTGAGGATTTGGATCAATCAAAAGTAAAAGAAATAATTTACCCTTACATAGTTTCATCTTTACCTGAAGGATGGATGTGTCCTGAGGAAAATCTCTTAGTCAATCCAACTGGTAGATTTGTTATTGGTGGACCGGTTAGTGATTGTGGATTAACCGGACGAAAAATTATGGTTGATACTTATGGAGGTTATATTCCACACGGTGGAGGAGCGTTTTCCGGAAAAGATGCAACCAAAGTTGATAGATCTGCGGCTTATATGGCAAGATATCTTGCTAAAAATATTGTCTTTGCAGGTTTGGCTGAACGTTGTCTTGTGCAGCTTTCTTATGCAATTGGTGTATCAAAACCTACTTCATTCTATATTGATACATTTGGTGCGAATAAGGTAGAGGAAAGAGTAATTAAAAAGTTTATCGAGAATAATATAGATTTATCAACAAAAGGCATAATCAAGCATTTATCGCTTAATCATCCTATATATAAACGTACAGCCTGTTATGGACATTTTGGTAAACAGTCGGAAAGGGACGGTGGATTTTCTTGGGAAAACATGGACTTATCTGCTGATCTTTGTAGAGAATTCAATATAGAAGGTAATAGTAAAATTTCTTTAGATTGCTAAAATTTTTGATTTACAGCCCCATATTTATATACTAGCTTATTGTTAAAGCATAGCACGCTTTTTCATAATAATTATACCACATTAGTAATAATTTTTATATTCAATTTTTATTGTGAGGCTTATAAAGTGTATAACGAAATAGAAGGAGAACTGTACAACGTAATTGTAAGAGGTTGTCCGGAAACTAGTAAATTCAAGCATATTCCCTCTTTAACATAACCCTACTCATAGCTAGGTATATGAAATTCTCAGTGGATGTTGTGAGTAAATCATACTCCTTCGATAGCCTTCTATTCCTATTAACCCAAGCAAAAGTCCTTTCTACAACCCATCTTCTTGGCTGTACTTTAAACCCTTGTTCTCTTGTTGGTAGTAGCTCAGGTGGCGTATCTTTGTGCACCCAAAATCTACATGGAGGCCTTTTAACAATTTCAATATCTATGTCATATTCTTCCTTTATGTGATTCTTTAAATTTCTTCCTTGGTATCCCATGTCAGCCCACATTTTTTTAACTTTAGTATATTTTGTTCTCATATTGTTTAATGCTATTTTAATACCATCTCTATCATTTTCGTTAGCAGCGCCTACGTAACAACCTAGTATAAAACCCTGAGTGTCTGTAATTATATGCCTTTTTCTACCCTTTACTTTTTTACTTCCATCATAGCCTTTGATCCTCCCTTTTCTGTAGTCTTTACAGATTGACTATCTACTATACAGGCACTCGGCTGCTCATTCCTTCCTATTTTTCTTCTACTATATTTTGTAATTTCATAATTCATTTTCTCAAAAATTCCCTGCTTCTTCCATTGCCTGAACTGCTCATACACAGTCTTCCATAGCGGAAAATCATTTGGTAAATACCGCCATTGACACCCTGTACGCAATACATAGAAAATTGCTTCTAATATTTCTCTTTTGCTATACTTTGGCGGCCTTCCTCCTTTCTTGTATGATACTCTGAAGTGTTTTTCTATTCTTGCCCATTCCCTTTCGCTTAGATCTGTTGGATACTTTTTTCTCATCTTTACCCTGTACTAAAATTTCAGATATTATAGCCTTTTACTTATTTCCGGACAACCTCTGAGAAACAGAGTTTTTGACCGAGACTTTGGAGCAAAGCTTATGTGTTAAGGTGGCACATAGAGGAAACGACTCAAAGTAGGAGCAGAGTTAGAGAATTTTTCTGGAGAGGCTGTATTACAAGAATTTTGGGCAAACTTGGTCATGTGCAATATATTATCGCTTCATATGTGTGATGCACAAGGGCCTTGGAACCCAGATCAAATTACTGAGTATCGTTTAAATTTTTCAGTTTTATTTGGTGTAATGAGGCAGAAACTCTATCAGGTACTTATTGCGCCAAAAAACTTTCAAGCCCTTTTTAAGTATACGCGCTAAAGTTAAAATCCGACCGGGACAGCCGCAATAAAGTAGATAAGCCTAAACGCCATCATGTCTTTAGGAGAGTTTGCTAATGAAAGTTCTTAAGTTGACGCCATTGGCTGAACGGATACGATTTATTTCAGTGCATGAGCTGGTCCTTTTCGGATTTTAGCGCTGTGTACATAACTGCACGAACGTCTAGTTTAGGGGTAAGAAAAATTAGGGCACGCAAATTAATCCAAACACATAAGTGTAGTGTTACCACCAAATGCTGTAGTGTTAACACTTACAACTTTTTCTGTAGAAAAACGCTGTAAATAATGAGGACCACCAGCTTTTGGCCCAGTGCCAGATAGTCCTCTACCACCAAATGGTTGTATCCCAACTGCTGCACCTATCTGGTTACGGTTGATGTAGACATTTCCAACTGATATTTTTTTACTTATAGTGTCAATTTGACTTTGTATACGACTCTGCAAAGAAAACGTAAGCCCATATCCAGTACTATTTATATCACTTATAACTTCATTTAATTGTGACTTGTTAAAACGTATGATATGTAAAATAGGACCAAATACTTCTTGCTTTAATTGCGAAATTTTTTGTATCTCATAAATATATGGAGGAAAGAAATAACCATTATGAGAATTTGTATCCATGGGTACTTTAAATAACAGATTTGAATCTTTATCCTCTGACATTTTTTGCGTATGTTGAGTGAGCATATCGATAGATGCTTTATCAATTATTGGACCAATATCAGTACTAAGTTGTATTGGGTCACCAATCTTGAGTTCTTGCGCTGCACCGCATATCATTTTTATCTGCTTCTCTGCTATGTCCTCTTGAATAAACAGCACTCTAAGCGCAGAACAGCGTTGGCCAGCGCTGCGAAACGCAGAAAGCAAAACATCCATAGCCACTTGCTCTAAAAGAGCAGAGCTATCAACTATCATAGCATTTAATCCGCCAGTTTCAGCAATAAATGGCACAATAGGACCATCCCTATTTGCAAGCATTCTATTAATTATTTGAGCGGTTTGTGTTGAACCAGTAAAAGCTACACCGGAAATTCTATTGTCTGGAACTAATATTTTGCCTAAATATCCACCATCCCCAGGAATGAGGTGCAACACATTTTTTGATATCCCAGCTTCATGTAGTATCTTAACAGCTTCATAGGCAATAATCGGCGTTTGCTCTGCCGGTTTTGCCAGCACTGCATTACCTGCTGCAAGTGCAGCTGAAACCTGCCCAATGAAGATAGCGAGCGGAAAATTCCACGGTGATATGCATAAGAAAACTCCTCTGCCTTCAAAAAAGATGAAGTTATCTTCACCTGTTGGCCCTGGCAATTTTTTCCAGTCGCTCAGTTCATTTTTTGCTATCGTTGCGTAGTAACGTAAGAAATCCACTGCCTCTCTTACTTCCGCTATTGCATCAGATAAAATTTTTCCTGCTTCTACGATCAGAATGTAAATCAACTCTTTCATCCTTTCTTCAAGCAAATCTGCAGCTTTTTCAAGGCATTTAGCGCGCTCTACTGCTGAAACATTCTGCCATTCAGCAAAAGCACTATGTGCTATTTCAAGAGCGTTTAAAGCTTGATCGCTTGTTGCACTTGACACTTCTCCAATTACATTTTCCAAATGTGCAGGATTCACTACTTCGATAAATTCAGCATTATCAAATAGTGCTTTTCCATCAATTATTGGTCCAACTTGCCACTTTTTTTCACTAAAACCCTTTATATCATCTGCAAATTGTGAGACTATCACATAATCACTAATATCCATCCCCAAGGAATTTTTTCTTTCTGGTCCCAAAATATCTTGTGGTAATGGAATGCCTGGATGAGGTTCATAATTAAAATTTATAGCTTTTTCCAGTGGATCTGAAATTAACTCATCGATTTTAACGTTAGGATCACTTATTTGATTAACAAACGAACTATTAGCTCCATTTTCAAGAAGGCGTCTTATAAGATAAGGCAACAAGTCACTATGTTCCCCAACGGGTGCGTAGACACGACAGCTAACATTTGTTGCAAGCTCTGACATTGCATAATCATATAAGTCTTTTGCCATTCCATGTAAGCGTTGAAATTCAAATCCAGGGTGGTTTTTATCAGCAAGTTCCATGATAGAAGCAAAAGTATAGACGTTATGAGTTCCAAAGCATGGGTAAAAGCTGTTTGGTTTACTCAAAAGTTTCTGTGCGCACACGAGGTAAGATACGTCAGTATAGCTTTTTCTTGTAAATACTGAGTAATCATTTAATCCCAATTCTTGCGTACACTTGATTTCTGAATCCCAATATGCACCTTTTACAAGCCTCACCATAATTTTGTGCTTTGATCGAATAGCAACATCCTCTACAAAGTCAAGAACAGATAAAGCACGTTTTTGATATGCTTGTACAGCCAAGCCGAGCCCTTCCCACTCAGAAAGTGATTCATCAAGCCGTAATTGTTCAAACAAGATTAAGGAAATTTCAAGCCTTTCTGTTTCTTCTGCGTCTATGCATAGTGAAATGTTGTATTTTTTTGCCTCGCGGCAGAGCTCTAAAACCTTAGTGAATATCTCACCAGCAATTCGGCCAAATTGACTAAATTCATAACGTGGGTGTAAAGCAGAAAGTTTGATTGAAATTCCATGGGATTTAAAACAATCATTTATTTCAGTGGATTCACCTATAGCTTTTATTGAGTGCATGTATGAATTAAAATACTCTTCTGCATCCTCAGTTGTGTGAGCAGCTTCGCCAAGCATATCAAAAGAGTATAAAAACTTACTATTGTCATCTAGTTTTGCGTACCTTAAAGCTTCTTCTATGGTTTCTCCAACAACAAAATGATTACCAAGCATAGACATTGCTTGTTTTACTGCTTTGCGAATGATCGGTTCTCCTAAATTCTTAAGTAACTTAGAAATTGCGTAATAGAACTTCGAATCGCCTTCATTATCTCTCAATATACTGCTACCTATCATTAAACTCCACGTGGAAGCATTGACGAACAATGAAGAAGAATATCCTAAATATTTACTCCATTCTTGATTGGCAATTTTATCTTTGATTAGCTCGTCTATTGTATAATCATCTGGTATTCTAAGTAGCGATTCAGCAAGGCACATCAATGCTATTCCTTCATCATTGGAAAGCGAGTATTGCTGCATAAAGGAATCTACAATACTTAATTTATTGTGTTTGATTTTTTCAATAACTTGTTTTGCAATATTATAAATTCTATTTTTTGAATCAGCCGAAAGCTCTGCTTTTTCTACAAGATAACGTATATAACTCTTTTCATCAGTACGATAAAATCCTTGTAAACGTTTTCTGAGTTCATTAGGTTCTTGTATAGAGCTTATCATATATAATTATCTCCAAAAAATACTCCGACACCATATGTATGGTGAAATTATATCATAACTTTGCGCAGAGCAAATTGCTATTTACAAAGGGATCAGGGCTGGCTAAAAGAAGTCCATGCAATAACTTCACTAAATCAAAAAGATTGTGCAAGTATGTAGCTCAACACTCCACCACACATCAAGTATTTAGTCTCAGTTGCGGTTTGTACACAGCATTTGAGTTGAATTGATTGCCTTGAATTATCCTTTCTTTTGATGATACATTCTAGATTTCCACCTGGCACTATTTCACCTTTTATGCTTATTACCTTACTACCATCAAATATCTTTCTGGTTATTCCATTTTGAAATACAAGTGGAAGAACACCCATACCAACTAAGTTGGACCTATGTATACGCTCAAAGCTTTCTGCAATGACAACTTTAACCCCCAACAATAAAGTACCCTTTGCTGCCCAATCCCTACTTGAACCTGTGCCATATTCTTTTCCTGCAACAATGATTAGAGGTACATTATTTTCCTTGTAACGCATTGCTGCATCAAAAATTGACATAATTTCTTGAGAAGGAATATATTTTGTATATCCACCTTCGGTGCTAACCATTTCATTTTTTATTCTAATGTTAGCAAAAGTGCCACGCATCATTACATTGTGATTACCACGGCGAGACCCATATGAATTGAAATCCTGTGGTTCAATTCCAAGCCCTTTTAAATATAGACCGGCAGGACTACTCGAGGCAATATTTCCCGCAGGGGAAATATGATCAGTAGTTATGCTATCGCCAAACATTGCCAATATTTGTGCACCCTTTATATCGATTTTATTATTTTTAGGTGATAAGTTATCAAAATAAGGCGGATTTTGTATGTAAGTGCTGTTTGCATCCCAATTATAGATTTCACTTTTTTCACACTTTATCTTTCGCCAATGTTCATCACCAGAAAAAACATCCTTATACTTTTGTATGAACATCTCACGTGTTACCACACTTTTAACACAATCTTCGATTTCATTGTTTGTTGGCCATATATCTTTGAGATAGACATCATTTCCATTCTTATCTTTGCATATTGAATCTTTTGTCAGATCAATTTGCACAGTACCAGCAAGTGCATATGCAACAACAAGTGGCGGAGATGCCAAGTAATTAGCTTTGACTAACGGATGAATTCTTCCTTCAAAGTTACGATTGCCAGATAAAACTGCAGCAACGGTTAAGTTTTTGTTTTTAATGCCATCTTCTATATCTTTATTAAGTGGACCAGAATTCCCAATGCAAGTTGTGCAACCATATCCAACTAGATTAAAACCCAAAGCATTTAGATCTACCTGCAATCCAGACTTTTCTAAATATTCTGTTACAACTTGTGACCCTGGAGCAAGAGAAGTTTTAACCCAAGGCTTTGATTTTAATCCAAGTTTAATTGCATTACGAGCTACAAGACCTGCAGCAATCATCACACTTGGATTAGAAGTATTAGTGCAGCTTGTTATTGCTGCAATAACTACACTTCCATCTTGGAGTTTATCGCTTTCCTTTGACTCATTAACTAAAAATGATTTAGAAAAAGACTCTGCCACTTGTGAAAGAAAAACCTTATCTTGTGGTCTTTTGGGACCAGCCATTACTAGCTCCACGCTTGATAAATCAAGCTCTAGTGTGTCAAAAAATGCTAACTCGTCACTACTACGCCACAGTCCTTGCTCTTTCGCATAAGCCTCAACTAGCTTAATCAGCTTTTCTGGCCTTCCGGTTAAGCTTAAATAATCTAGCGTTTTTTGATCAATTGGAAAAAATCCACAAGTTGCGCCATACTCCGGGGCCATGTTTGCTATAGTGGCTCTATCTGCCAAAGATAAATAATCTAAACCATCACCATAAAATTCTACAAACTTACCAACAACGCCTTTTGTTCTTAGGATATTGGTAACCGTCAGCACTAAATCGGTCGCAGTTACTCCTTCCGACAATCTGCCAATTAATTTAAATCCAACTACTTCTGGGATCACCATACTAATTGGTTGACCAAGCATCACAGACTCAGCTTCTATGCCTCCAACACCCCAACCAAGAACTGATAATCCGTTAACCATTGTAGTATGGCTGTCAGTACCAACTAAAGTATCAGGATATATGACTCCATCATTATTACACACAACTTGCGCTAAATATTCAAGATTCACTTGGTGGCAAATCCCTGTGCCAGGCGGCACTACTCTAAAATTTGTGAAGGACGATTCTCCCCACTTTAAAAATTGATATCTCTCCAAATTTCTTTTTACTTCTAACTCAACATTCTTACTGAATGCGGAAACACTTCCATAACTATCTACTTGAACAGAATGGTCAATCACAAGATCAACCGGTACAGACGGATTTATATTGCTTGGGTTTCCTCCATTTTTCTTAACATAGTCCCGCATTGAAGCTAGATCAACAACAGCAGGAACCCCTGTAAAATCTTGCATCAACACCCTTGCTGGTTTATAGCTAATTTCGTGATTAGTGTGTTTATTAACGCAGTCTGCTAGTACTCTTATGTCATCTAGCTTTACGTTCACTCCATCTTCATTGCGCAATAAACTTTCAAGCAGAACCTTAAGTGAGCAAGGCAATTTAGTCACATCTATTCCTAAAAATTCACTAGCACTACTTAGGCTAAAATAGTTGTATGACTTCCCGTCAATGTTTAAAGTCGTTTTTGCATTTAAAGAATTGTTCATCCTATCACACTATATTAGTTAAAATTGGAATTACTGCCGTTACTTTTTTGTTGTTGACCTTGCTGCTCATACATAGTTTCGAAATCTATCGGATCTAGCATCAGTGGGGGAAATCCACCACTACTTGTAACTCTTGCAATTATTTCTCTTGCAAAAGGAAAAAGAAAAGTAGGTCCGCCAATAAACAAAGCTTGTCTTACCTCTTCCTCACTCAACTCTTTTAAATTTTCTATTGAAAAAATGCCACAATATTTCGTCTCACAAATGAAAGCTACACCATCTTTTATGCCTTCATCTTTTACCGTTGCTTTGACTTCTATATGCAAAGTAATTTCATGAAAAGATTTTTCTTCATTCACTTCTTCTTTGTTTTTCGTCCCTTCTAATTTTGCTGAATTGATATTAACCATTACATTAATATCTGGAGCTTTACTAGAAGAAAGGAATGGCGAATTCGGATTCTCAAATGATAGATCTTTAACATATTGACCGTGAATTCTCATTTTTTGTTGTGGCATTTCTTACGTCTCCTTTAATTAAGTTGAGATATTTAATACTTTCTTATATAATATATTCATTTACAAACGAATAGCAAACCTGATTATAAGTTGATATGAAAAACATATTTTCATTAATAATTAATAATGTTCGGATACTTTATATGCCAAGGAGTTGAGTTACTATGATAGAGCTTGTAATATATGCTTTATTAGCGGCGTTCATTTTTTCACGTTTGTATAATTCTTTAGGAAGGTCAGCCAACCTCAACCTAAAAAAGCTAACTAATGTATTGGATGTAAGCCGAAGTAGAGAAGATGTAGTAGAAAACATTGAGGGTTACATTGATAGCAATGATGAAAATTCAATAAAAGTTACTTATAAACAAATATTAAAAAAAAACAAAGATTTTTCTATTTCCCACTTTATAGAAGGTTCAAGCATAGCTTTTGAATTAATAATAAAATGTTTCAATCAAGGAAATTTGTCTCAGTTAAAACCACTTCTCGATAAAGACTTATATGATAATTTTGCAGAGAAGATTAAACATCGTAAAGAGGTGCACGAGTCTATAATTGTTTCTATCGTTTCACAAAAGATTTTAGAAATAAAGCTAGTAAAAAACGCAGTGTTTATTGCAGTATATTTCCTTTCAGAGCAAATTAACTTCGTTAAGAACAATGAAGGAGATACAATATCAGGTAGTACATCCACTATTAATAAAGTTGAGGATGTATGGCAATTCAAAAAAAATGTTAATTCATCAGACCCAAGCTGGTTGCTTGTTTCTATTCACTATAAAAAGACAAGTAACGATAAGACAAATGATAAGTAAGATGAGTTTTATTTGAAATGGAAAGCAAGCTACGCGAAATAGTACTTGACACTGAAACGACAGGTCTTGACACTGAATCTGGTCATCGAATTATTGAAATAGGGTGTGTGGAATTAATTAATCGTATTCCAACAGGTAAAGTATTCCATCGGTACCTTAACCCAGAAAGAGATATACCTTATCACTCGTTTAAGATTCACGGTATTAGTGAAGAATTTTTAGAAGATAAACCATTATTTTCAGATGTTGCACTTGAATTTCTTGACTTTATATCTAATGATATTTTGGTAATTCACAACGCTGAATTCGATGTTAAGTTCCTTAACATGGAGCTAAGCAAGCTGAATGCTGGGTTAATTTCCTCAGATAGAGTGCTAGATACATTACCTCTTGCGAGGAAAAAATTCGCAGGATCACCTGCTTCTTTGAATGCATTATGTAAGCGTTTTGATATATCGCTAGAGAATAGAGAATTGCACGGAGCACTAGTTGATGCTCAATTGCTTGCAAAGGTATATGTTGAACTTACAGGAGGGTTACAAACCTTTCTGTTTGATAATGAATGCAATCAGGACAGTAACTCTACATTCGTTCAGCATAAAGTGCGTAATCTAACTCCCAGAGAACATTCACCAAATAGTGAAGAAATTGATGAACATAAGAAACTGTTAGACAAAATTAACAATACACTTTGGAATAAATATATTGAATAGATCAACCAATAAAGATACAATTTAATTTTACTGAGAGCACCCTAATGGTAAGGTTTATAAGATTGTTATCTAATATGCTAGTAGCATTAGCAGTTGTTTTTTTAGGTTATTGTTATTTCACTAAAAAAGGCATATTTGCCCCAGCAGCGATTCACAACGCAGAAGTTAAGATAGGCGGAGATTTTTCTTTAATTAATCAGGACGGACAGATCTTGCGCAGTAGTGATTTTAAAGATAAATACATGATGATTTTCTTTGGGTTTTCCTCATGCAAAAGAATTTGCCCTATGAACCTTGGAATAATTTCAGAAACACTTGCAAAGTTAGATGAGAAAACTAACAACAAGCTACAAACATTCTTCATCACAGTCGATCCTGAGCGCGATAGCACGGAAAGACTTAAAGAATTTCAGCAGCAATTTGACCACAGAATACAAATGTTAACTGGTGAAAGAGAAAAAATAGACGAAGTAATTGCAAAGTATAAAGTATATGCTAGCAAAGTTGGTGGAGAAGAAGAAATCAACCATTCTTCAATAATGTACCTTATTGGCCCTGGAGGAAAATATGTTACACACTTTGCAGCTGATTTAAATTCAGACGAAAGTCAATCTGATAAGATTTTGGCTGAGATAAGAAAATACGTAAACTGAATTATAGATTTTTCTGTTAATTAGTCGAGCATGCAACTGCATGAGCATTATGATTTGAGAGCAATCTCCATGGGAAGACACACACAACTGTACGAACGTTGTAGTTTGGGAGCAATTCCCACCAGTGGGGTGTCATCCCAGTGCCCAGACACTGGGATCCAGCTTCTATGCAACTTAATTAAAAACGTTTGTTTTAGCGTAAGACAACTACCTTTAGCTCATCAGCTCAGTTATAAGCAAAATTTCTGGATTCCAGTGGGCTTTGTTGCATCGCTACTTATGAAAGGCTAACTATAGTTAGGATTATAAGTAACCTATTGAAAATCTTGTTTTTTTGCAATCAATCTGATCAAATTTAAGAATAGTAATTTATTATTTACATTAATAAATTTAATTCTATTGAAAATAGCTAAAGCATTGAAATTCTTGAATTTTAGCCGGATTAGTGAGTGGTAGTGAAATTTCTTTTACTCAAATTTAGGTATTCACTGACCGTTCTTGTTATAAATACCAGAATAATAAGCTACTGATATTCTCCATCTTTTTTATCTTTAATCCATCATAGCTAGCGATGCAACAAAGCCATTCCAGTGTCAAGCACTGGAATGACATCATCTGTTGTGCAATTTACCTTCAAAAATGAATGTTCGTACAGTTATGGAAGACACATTGGAATGACACTATTTGCTGTCTTCAAAAATAAACATTCGTAAAGTTGTGCTTTTAATATGGGTTATCAGTTTAAAAATGTTGCTAATCAGCATATATGAATGTAATATCAATTAACATTCATAAACGAAGCAATACCATGGAAAATAGTTATAATGCCGATGCAATAAAAATCTTAAGGGGTCTTGATGCTGTAAGGAAACGTCCAGGTATGTACATTGGTGACACTGACGATGGATCTGGCTTGCACCACATGGTATATGAGGTTGTTGATAACGCAATAGATGAATCTTTAGCTGGATATTGTGATCAAATTGAAGTTAGCATAAATAAAGATGGTTCAGTATCTGTAACTGATAATGGTCGTGGCATTCCAACTGACATTCATGAAGAAGAAGGAATATCAGCAGCAGAGGTAATAATGACTCAACTCCATGCTGGTGGTAAATTTGACAGCAATACCTATAAAGTTTCTGGGGGATTACATGGTGTTGGAATCTCAGTTGTGAATGCATTATCAAGCTGGTTGGAATTAACTATTTGGCGCAATAAGAAAGAACACTTTATGCGTTTTGAAGATGGTGAGTCTATTGAACCTTTAAAGGTAGTCAACGAAAATACAAACAAAAGAGGAACTAAAGTCACGTTCATGCCATCAACAGAGACTTTTAATGGCATTAATTTCAGTTACTCAACGCTTGAAAGTCGTATAAGAGAATTAGCATTTTTAAATTCAAATATCGACATTACTTTACGTGATCTGCGCAATGAACCATATACAGAATCTCATTTCAATCAGAGCAATCAATCTAAAGACAATTTTGGTACAGCAAATTTTGTGCAGTATTTAGATAAGAATAAGACACATGTAACTAAAATTGCCAGTATGAAAGGAGATGCAGAAGATCTTGGCATCAGCTTGGAAATATCGATGGAATGGAATGATTCCTACTATGAGAATATGTTGTGTTTCACTAATAATATACGGCAACGAGATGGTGGTACGCATTTGGCAGGATTTAGATCTGCACTAACTAGATGTATCAATACCTATGCAACTAATGAAGGGTTTTTAAAGAAAGCAAAAGTAAATTTAACTGGAGAGGACGTTAGAGAAGGTTTAACTTGTGTTTTATCTCTTAAGATGCCTGATCCTAAGTTTTCTTCACAAACAAAAGATAAACTAGTTAGTTCTGAAGCACGTGCAGTTGTAGAAAGTATAGTTTCTGATAAATTGAGCACAATCCTTGAAACTGATCCCAAATTGGCAGCAAGCATAGTAGAAAGAGCAATCAGGTCAGCAAAAGGAAGAGAAGCTGCAAGAAAAGCGCGCGAGCTAGTTAAAAGCAAAAACAATATTGATATTGCAACTCTGCCAGGAAAGCTTGCTGATTGCCAGGAAAAAGCCCCTGAGTTATCGGAATTATTTATAGTAGAGGGTAATTCAGCAGGTGGTACTGCAAAGCAGGGGCGTAATCGTAAAACACAAGCAGTGCTTGCCTTAAGAGGAAAAATTCTAAACGTAGAACGTGTAAGTTTAAATCGTATTTTTTCATCTGCAGAAATAGGCTCTTTAATCACTGCAATTGGTGCTGGAATAGGGAGTGAACACTTCGATATTGAAAAAGCTAGATATCATAAAATTATCATCATGACAGATGCAGATGTTGATGGTTCACATATAAGAACTTTGATTCTAACTTTCTTTTTTAGACATATGCGTGAAGTTATTGAAAAAGGTTACTTATACATAGCACAGCCACCCCTCTATAAAGTTACAAAGAATGCCAAAGACACTTATATTAAAGATGACGAAACTTTTGAAGAGTATATAATAAACTCAGCAGTTAAAAGATTAACACTAAGTGGTACAGCTACAGAATTTAACAACTTACGCCTTATTTTGAATAAATGCGTTAGCACTTCTAATATTAGCAAAAATTATGATAGAGAAATACCACAAAATCTCTTAGAGTCATTGCTAATTTTAAGTAAAAAGAATGCTCTATCATCGGCTGATGAGATATTAAAGTATTTGAAGTTAATGTACAGCGAATACACTTGGGAAGTGGAAATAAAAGATGAAGAAAAAGAAATTCATATCTCTAAATTGTTTCAAGGATTGGCAGACAAATATATATTTGCACTTAGTATGCTTGAAGGCAAAGATATGCAAAACATATTAAGTTTGCTTGATGGTATAAGTAATTTATTTAATGGTGATTCATTTTTAAAGTCACAAGAAACTGAAATAAGAATCACTTCTCCAAGTACGCTTGCAAAAATAATAATGGACTATGGTAAAAAAGGTTTAACTCTGCAGAGATTTAAAGGTCTTGGTGAAATGAATGCTGATCAGCTATGGGATACTACGTTAAATCCTGAGGCTAGAACTTTATTAAAGGTTGAAATAAAAGATTGTGAAGAAGCTGATTCCATATTTTCAATATTAATGGGTGATATAGTTGAACCACGCCGTGATTTTATTAATAGCAATGCACTTAATGTGCATGATGTTGATATTTGAACTTTTAGCAAAATGTACGAACGTTACGGGTTTAAGCAAAGACTGTGTCATTCAAGTAGCTGACACTGGTTCCTTTATAACGGTGTCATTCCAGTGCTTGACACTGGAATCCAGGTTGCTCACAAGCAAACTAGCATAGAAAGTGGTTACAACGTTTTCGATGAGATTGCAGAAAGGCTGGATTCCAGTGTCAAGCACTGGAATGAAAGCAGTCCTACGTCATGCCGCGATTCATTCGCGGTATCTCTAGATCCCGCTAACAAGCAGCGGGATGACGGTTGTCAGGGTGTCATCCCACTACCTTCTCCTGTCATCCCAGTGCCTCCCTCCCCTGTCATCCAAGTAGCTTGACACTTGTATCTTTATGATGTGAGGCATTAGAGCTAAAATACCTCACAGGGAGGGTGAAGCTGATGCAACGCTAATGCCATTAAGAGGTTGTCCGGAAACTAGTAAATTCAAGCATATTCCCTCTTTAACATAACCCTACTCATAGCTAGGTATATGAAATTCTCAGTGGATGTTGTGAGTAAATCATACTCCTTCGATAGCCTTCTATTCCTATTAACCCAAGCAAAAGTCCTTTCTACAACCCATCTTCTTGGCTGTACTTTAAACCCTTGTTCTCTTGTTGGTAGTAGCTCAGGTGGCGTATCTTTGTGCACCCAAAATCTACATGGAGGCCTTTTAACAATTTCAATATCTATGTCATATTCTTCCTTTATGTGATTCTTTAAATTTCTTCCTTGGTATCCCATGTCAGCCCACATTTTTTTAACTTTAGTATATTTTGTTCTCATATTGTTTAATGCTATTTTAATACCATCTCTATCATTTTCGTTAGCAGCGCCTACGTAACAACCTAGTATAAAACCCTGAGTGTCTGTAATTATATGCCTTTTTCTACCCTTTACTTTTTTACTTCCATCATAGCCTTTGATCCTCCCTTTTCTGTAGTCTTTACAGATTGACTATCTACTATACAGGCACTCGGCTGCTCATTCCTTCCTATTTTTCTTCTACTATATTTTGTAATTTCATAATTCATTTTCTCAAAAATTCCCTGCTTCTTCCATTGCCTGAACTGCTCATACACAGTCTTCCATAGCGGAAAATCATTTGGTAAATACCGCCATTGACACCCTGTACGCAATACATAGAAAATTGCTTCTAATATTTCTCTTTTGCTATACTTTGGCGGCCTTCCTCCTTTCTTGTATGATACTCTGAAGTGTTTTTCTATTCTTGCCCATTCCCTTTCGCTTAGATCTGTTGGATACTTTTTTCTCATCTTTACCCCGTACTAAAATTTCAGATATTATAGCCTTTTACTTATTTCCGGACAACCTCTAACATGAGCAACTTTAGTGTCTGCACCACCTGGGCAAAAATAGATAATAAATTCTATTTACTCGACGTATATCGCGCAAAGCTTGAGTATCCAAAGCTTAAAGAACAGGTTTTGTCACTAGCTGCAAGATGGACGCCACACGCAATTTTAATCGAAGCAAAAACAAGTGGTCAACAATTGGTGCAAGAGCTAAAGACAAACAGTGATTTACCGATTATTGAAATAGTGCCACATGATGACAAGCTCACTCGATTTCATCAAATTGTTCCGATTATAGAGTCTGGCAAGGTTTTTCTGCCACATCAAGCAGTATGGCTGAACGATTTTGAGTATGAGATTTTAATGTTTCCTGAAACTCGACACGATGATCAAGTAGATAGTACCGTGCAATATCTCCAGTGGGTGAGAAACAGTACCTCCAGGGTTGCAGCTATACGAGCATTGTGATTTGAGTCTACCAGTACTGGGATGACAGCTAGGAGACAACCGTCATCCCGCTACTTATTAGCGGGATCTAGAGATACCGCGGCGGTATGACGTAGGACTGCTGTTATTCCAGTGTCTGGGCACTGCCGTCTTGGATGGAAAGGCTGGATCCAAGTAGTCAGCTACTCGTATGACATCTTTGTGTTTGAGGCAAAACCAGCTATAACATTTCTTCGCGAACAAATGTTCGTACAGTTGTGGGTCGTGCACAACTCTATTCCTATAGTGAGTAGCTCCCTCCTATCTTATTTATATCATATTTTTAACTTACCCAATAACATAAATTACTTTAGCTATGCTATAGCTAAAGTGGCTTAGGTTTACTTACAATTTGAAAAACAACAAATTCGTCATTCCGCTACTCGTTAGCGCTGCGGCGGTATGATGTAGGGAAACCTTTCTTGGGTTAGCTATATCAATAGCATTGCTTTAAAAAGAGTGCCCATATTTTCAGTCAACCTTAGGAATTCACTAAAGATCCTATTCTTTTGTTCATCACTTGCGCTTTTCATTAAAGCCTGGGTTCTTTCTTTTATGCCAAAAAGATATAAAAATTCCCTTTGAGTTAAAATCTCACAATCTACATGCTTTAATGAATCTCTTAACGCTTGAAAGTTCACAAGTGCGGTAATATCACTATTACCAACATTCTCAAGAAAATTAGCATACTTATGTTGTTTTATCGATTGCAAAGTGCTCTTATATGCGGGGTATACATAACCGTAATCTACAATCAAAGCAGCTCCTTTATTATTATATATCTTCTTCTCAAGTTTTTTTAATATTTCAACCCCAACTGAACATATTTCCACCACTGCACCATTAAAAAATTTTCCATTTGTCATCTGAGTAGCTGACACTGGAATCCATGATTCTTTTTTTCTGGATTCCAGTGTCACGCACTGGCATGACACCAAGAGACTGCCATCATCTTGTTTTGTCACCATATTTTCATACCACCCCTCATCATGATATACAAACTGATCTATCGGAAGAGCGTCAAAGAACTCATTTGCTAAAAAAATGGTTGGTTGTTCTGGTAGGTTGTCAATATTTTTGTGCCAATTAACATCTAAGCTTTTTAATTTTTCCTTTTGTATCTTCCGTAAAGTAGGGCTTATTTCAACTAAGTGGATCAACATTGAATTAAAAAAGCTGCTGTATTTTTTAGTGACTCTTATTATATCGTGAATGAGTGTTCCTTTGCCTGGCCCAAGTTCAACTAGAGAAAATTTTGATGGCTTTCCTAATTTTTCCCATGTATGCATTATCCAAACTGCAATTACTTCACCAAATAATTGGCTGATCTCAGGTGCGGTAGTAAAATCACCATCCTTACCAAGCGGTAATTTACTTGTATAATAGCCGTATTTTTCATGGTACAAAACGGCATTCATGAAATCACTGATGGATATTGATCCTTGACTTTTGTCAATTAATTCGTGTATATAAGTGAGCATGTTATTAATAAATGTTTAACTATAGCGTGCCATAATATAAAATAGTAGAGTATTTATATATATAGTATAAACTTAAGTTTGTGAGTAATAGTGCTTCAGTTATGGACGACAAAAACACCGATTATGTTGCCCTTATACCTCAAGATGATAGTATTGAATACAAATTTGAAGAAGCTGTCAATTTTATAGAAAACAAGGTTATAAATGCTGATGGACTAACTTTAGCGGAAGTGTTTCAAGTGCTAGTTCAAATGCTAGATGGTGATCTAGCATTGGTAAAAAAAGTACTAGCATGTGCTAATATTATGGCAAAGCATGGAATGAAGGTAGCAAAAGAGTCGCAATTAAGCAGAGCTGATGTTCGCCGAGCTTTGGAAGGTAGAGAAAGTGTTGTCAATAGACAAGATTTTATAAAGAAACCACCTCTTCCACCTGCTATAAAATCGACCAAAAAGAAAAGTAGAGGTCTTTAATGGCCGAATCTATAAAAAAATTTACTGTACAATGTGACTTCAAAGGGCAAAGTTCACCTTTTGCAATATACATAGGAAATCCAAAAAGTGATGCTCATCCAATTCATCATCAAGATTCCTGGCTTGTAAAAGAACGTGGAGGGAATATTCCTAATAAAGTAAAAGAAAGTCTACAAAAATTATATAAACTATCTCAAGAAAATGGAGTCTCTTTCTCAGAGTTATGCGCGTATGCCATTACTGTGGTTAGTAATAATGATAAAAAAAGTGACGACAAGGAGTAAGATAGTTTAATCCCTCAATATTTCATTTATAGAGATTTTCGATCTCGTCTTTTCATCCACTTTTTTTACTATGACTGCACAATAGGTTGAAATATTATTTTTAGATGGAATAGACCCTGGTACCACTACAGAATAAGGTGGCACTTCGCCGTAAAATACCTTGCTATAGTACTTCCCAAAGTAAATGATAAAGGTATAATAAGCTATTTGAGTTATAATGGCGTATAGTGTGGATTTAAGGGAAAGGGCAGTATCGATGATAGAAAAAGGGAAGTCAAAGGTTGAGGTGGCAGAGCTTTTGGAGATAGGAATAGCAACTCTGTACCGCTGGTTAAGAAAGAAAGCCGCTGGTGAAAGCCTAAGGCCATCGAAAAACGGCAGCTTTATTCGAAAAATAGACCCAAAAATACTCGAAGAATATGTTAAAAAGAATCCAGATCATACGCTGGCAGAGATGAAACAAAATCTTGGATTTGGAATAAATTCAATTTGGTATAGGCTGAAACAGCTAAGAATTACTTTAAAAAAAAGTTACACTATATCAAGAGCGCAATCAAGAAGATAGGCAGCGATTTACCGATAAAATCTCAAAAATAGACCATTCCAGCATCTTATATATAGATGAAGCAGGAGTTGATAATAGGTTATACCGAGAGTATGGACGTGCTCCAATAGGAAAGAAAATTTATGCAGATATTCCAGGAAGAAAACGAGAGAGAATCAGTATAATAGGCGGGTGGATTGGAAAGAGATTTATTGCACCAATGACTTTCAAAGGTGGGTGTGACAAAGAGGTATTCAATACATGGTTAGAGAAGATGTTATTACCTAAATTGCCACATGGTACTACAATAGTTATGGACAATGCCACATTCCATAAAACTCCCAAAACAAAGGAGTTAATAGATAATGCTAGATGCCGTTTGCTCTATCTACCAACATATTCACCAGATTTGAACCCTATAGAGCATTGTTGGAATACCATCAAAAGCCGCCTCAGACCTTTAATGCATAAATATACAGACTTACAACTTTTGGTTGGTAATACCATAATGGAAATTTATCATTCATTTTAGAAAATACTATAGTTTCTCTATCAATAATCTTTGTTGATGCCCCAATAAACACGCCTATGCCAAGGACTGATCCTTCTCTCACTACCACACCCTCGGCCACTTCGCTACGTGCTCCAATAAAGCAATTATCTTCTATAATGACAGGTGAAGCTTGAATAGGCTCAAGAACTCCACCTATTCCCACTCCACCGGAAATATGACAGTTTTTTCCTATTTGCGCACAGCTACCAATCGTTGACCAGGTATCTATCATTGTTCCTGAATCAACATATGCACCAACGTTGATAAAACTTGGCATTAGAACAACATTTGTACCTATATAAGCAGATCGGCGGACAAAACACCCAGGAACTGCTCTAATTTTTAACTGGCGAAATTTCTCCTCATTCCATTCACTAAATTTGTTACCGATCTTGTCAAACCAGCAATTGGTATTGTCTATTATTTTGTTTTCTTCAGTGAGAAAATGTAATAATATTGCTTGCTTTATCCACTTATGTACTACCCATTCTCCACTTGATAGCTTTTCTGCTACTCTAATTTTGCCACTATCAAGGAGCTCAATTACCTCTTTAATTGCTATTCTTGCTGTTTTCTTTAGATTACAGTCATTAAATTTTTCTCTATTTTTCCAAATATCTTCTATCTCACTCTGTGCTTTTTTTAGTTGCAAACCTTCCATTTGTTATATATATATTGATATTAAATTTGTAGCTCGTATCATTTGGGCTTGTTACTACTTTATACGTAAGTACTATGAAAATACAATGTTATAATTGTACTAAGACTTATTTAGTATCTCACGAGCAAATAGGTGCATCTGGAAGAAAGGTAAAATGTACGAACTGCAATCACATATGGTATGAATATCTAGAAGAAGTGTCAAACAAACAGCACTCTGCTAATATACAGGAAAAAAAAGTTAGTGGAAGGAATTTTTTACAAAATCTAGCATTTACCACTCTAGCTTTTGCAACAGCTACAGGGTTATGCGTCGTAATTGCTAACGGCATCTTTCCTAGAGAGATGAACAAAGCATACAAAACGATCAGTTTATACAAGGATTCAATAAGCTATAAATTAGGGTACAAAAAAGAACAAACAGAAAGTCCAAATGTAAAAAAACTTGCTGTAAATAAGTTTTATCAAGACTACCTTTTTTTATCTAATTTAAGATCTAGTTAAATAGGCATACCGATATCGGTCTCTAGCTACTCAGATGGTGCTTAGGGTGACAGAGTTTTAAAAATAAGTTATTTTTTAGCAAAAAAGGCAGCTCATGAGTATTAAAATTGCACCTTCTATACTTTCAGCAGATTTTGCAAAATTAGGGGAAGAAGTAAGAAAAATTAGCGATTTAGGTGTGGATTACATACACATAGACGTTATGGATGGGAATTTCGTTCCAAATATTACAATTGGTCCTAGCGTTGTTTCTGCAATACGTAAATATAGCAATCTTCCTTTTGATGTGCATTTAATGGTCAAATCTCCTGGTAACCACATTGAAAGCTTTATAAATGCTGGTGCTGATATTATCACTGTACATGCAGAAGCAGAGATACACCTTGAGAGGTTGATAAGAAAGATAAAGTCATACAAAAATGTAAACGATGCAAAAAAACCGATTCAAGCTGGAGTCTCAATTGTTCCTTCAACTTCCCCAAGTGTGCTTGAATATATAATACATGAGCTAGATATTGTGCTGATTATGACAGTCAACCCTGGCTTTGGAGGGCAGGAATTTATTCATTCACAGTTGAACAAGATATCTACTATAAAAAAAATGATACAAGAGCGTAACCTTAAAACACAAATTTCAGTAGATGGTGGAATTAACTTTTCTAACGCAGCTGATATAATAAAAGCAGGTGCAGATATTTTAGTTGCGGGATCGGCGATATTCAAGGCTGAAGATATTAAGAAGGCCGTAAACGATCTTAAAAATCTATTGTTGTGACCCTATATAGCTAAAGTGGCTTAGGTTTACCTACAATTTGAAAAACAACAAATTCGTCATTCCGCTACTCGTTAGCGGAATCTATGCTGAGATACCGCGGCGGTATGACGTAGAAAAACCTTTCTTGGGTTGTATCCGTTCAGCTAAGCGGTGTGAGAGATGATAGATAAGAGGTTTTGGAAAGCCCATTTGTTTCCATGTCAAGTATAATGAAATTATCCGTTCAAGTTCCCCACTTCGATTGGGTAAAATATGAATTTTTGCGATAAACGACATAATGCCGTATCTGCTGTTCAGCATGGTTGTTTGTCAGCGGAATGTTTTCTGGGTCATCTAAAAAATTCCACATTATTCTTTCAGATTTCAAAATATTTTTTGCAACTCGAGAAGCTCCAATTGCTTCAGGTAAACGGCTTCAAGTAATACCTTGTACGTTTTTGCAACTTTCTGGCACGTCTGGTAAATCTAAAAACATCTATCTCATTTTTTAGCAAGGCCTTTTTTAGTGCAAATAATTCAGTGGCTACGTTTCTTAAGTAACAGCCCAGAACTTTAACTTCAACTATGTGCTAATCTTTCAAAATCTCTTGATAAATGTGCCCAACAGATTTGCCTGTTCTTATCGGCAAAGTAGTTGTATGCTGCGTACCTGTCGTAAGCTATTGCGATTGCAGAACTTACTATTTTGTAAAACCTTCATTCCTCTTGACTCTGTCAATTTTATAAAACTTGCTGTATTACTGGCAAACATCCAGCACCAACCAAGTTTACCTTTGTTATAATGGCTCGTTTCATCGATATGCAGAACTTCACTTTTACTTACTTCTTGCTCGATTTGCTCATATGCTTCTTGGCATTTTTCTGCAACTCTAGCCTCGCTATTTGACACGCTACCAACACTGATGTCCAGGTTGAAAATATTTTTTATAATATTTGCTACTTCTCTTTTCGAGTTCTTGTAAAATCCGCTCAGCGCCGCAATTGTTGACTTAACTTTTGGACCAAATGTATCCGCAGTAACACCTTCTGGTAGCCTGCTACTTTTTCTTTTTCCACACTTGCAACAGCGGCCATTGGTATTCCACAACATAAGCTGGCAAATCAACTTTTTGATGAATGTATGGCTCTTTCGATATCGCAATTTCTCCTCCGCACTCGCAAGAACTCTATTTTCACCACTTCATCTGCTTCCATTTTGGGGCGATACTTTCCTTCATGCCCAATCTGTGCCCCTATTTTCCTGTCACTTTTTTTCTTTTTCTTCTTTAGCTTGTATAACTCTTTTGAGCTCGGTATCGATGAATTTTGTGAATTCAGACCTAGTCTTTCTTTCAATTCAGCATTTTCGATTCTTAGCGCCTTATTCTCAGATCTAAAATTTTCGTTTTCTATCTCTAACCTCTTTATCTCTGCTTTTAGTTGCTCTATCTCTATTTTAAAGCTTTCACAGAGCTTGAGAAGACTAGCTAGTAGATCAGACATATTTACCACAAATACTACTTGTGATATTATGTTTTTAGCACTCCTTGTCTACTTTTTATTTTACCGCTCCGCTGAACGGATACCTTTTTTTTACTGTTTGAGTATGTAAGGATTATGACGACCTATCCCAAACCTCAACTATATCCTCACTAAACTCTATTATCTTTGTTTTTTTAAACTGATAACAGTTGTTAATGAATTGAATCCCTAAATCTCCTACAAAAGGAGTGGCATCATTGCCTAAAATTTTACCACTGCGGCATATTATCAACCTGTCGATTAAATTACACTTTAATAGTTCTGTGATTAACACTCCTCCACCTTCAACTAATAATCTTGTTATACCAATTTCTGAAACAAGTTTTAATGCCATGTCCTTTAGGCAAACCTTACCTGCGTTGCTTGAATTAACTACTAAGTAGTTAATGTTTTTTATTTTTTTCTCTACTTCTTTATTTGTGATGACCCAAGTTATTACTTTGTC
Organism: Wolbachia endosymbiont (group A) of Eristalinus aeneus; assembly: GCF_964026915.1. NCBI lineage: Bacteria > Pseudomonadati > Pseudomonadota > Alphaproteobacteria > Rickettsiales > Anaplasmataceae > Wolbachia > Wolbachia endosymbiont (group A) of Eristalinus aeneus. The sequence goes on along the minus strand of NZ_OZ034712.1, from coordinate 969,535 downwards.
TGCAGTCTTTGCAATGTTATGCTCTTCCTTTAATCTCCCTTGGCTATCTATAATTAGCCTTATTGGCGATCTACTTCCAAGTCCTGGTAATCTGCAAGTTAAGAGTGGATCATCATTAATAAGAGTATTGCTGCCAATCATAATTGCATCATATTTCGTTCTGAGCTCATGCACCCAGTTTCTCGTATTTTCACTTGTTATCCATTTGCTATCGCCTGTAAATGTTGCGATTTTTCCGTCAAGAGTTGTTGCGACTTTGCAAGCTATAAATGGTCTATGTAATTCTTTAGTGGTGAAAAAACCGACATTCAGTTCTTTTGCCTCTTTTTGCATAATACCTTGCTCAACTTCAATTCCTGCTTCTTTCAGAGCTTTCATGCCTCTGCCTGAAACTCTACTATCTGGGTCAATAGTTGCAATTACTACTCTTTTTATGCTAGCTTTTATGATTTTTGCAGTGCAAGGCCCCGTGACTCCGTGATGACAACATGGCTCAAGAGTGATATATATAGTTGCGCCATGAGTTGAATCTTTAGCGTTTTGCAAAGCGACTACCTCCGCATGCGGACGCCCACCAATCCCTGTGTATCCCTCACTAACAATTGTACCATCCTTTACAATAACACACCCGACAGCAGGATTTGGTGCAACATTTCCAAGATTTTTTTCTGCAAGCCTTAATGCAATTGACATGAAATGATCATCATTCATTAGAAAGAAGTCATTTCGTATGAGGTATCAAAAATTCTTCTGTGCTCGTGTATAGCAAATCTATCTGTCATACCTGAGATATAGTCACATATTATTACTGAACGCTGAGATTCACAAGCGAGTTTGCTCCACTCTGTGGGAAGTAATCCTGGGTTTTCATAAAAACATTGAAAGAGTTCCTGTATTATGCGTTTTGCTTTGTTCATCGTTCTACTCAGTTTATAGCTTCTGTATATTTTCTCCATGTTGAATCTTTTCATTTCTTTTGTAGCATTCGCAACTTCTGGTGAAAATGTGACTAGCATTTTATTTAGACTTCTTACGTCTTCTACGCTTTTTATTTTGTGATCTTCAATATTTCTTTCAGTCTGAGAAACAACATCACTTATCATAGTTCCTATAGTTCCACTCAGTGATTCATGTATGAGTTTGCTCTGAGGCAATTCTGAATATCTGCTCCTTATGTCTTTAAACATTTTTTCAATTAAAGGAACATTCAGCAAATCTTCGATGGTTACTAAATTCGCCCTGAGTGCATCATCAAGATCGTGAACACTGTAAGCAATATCATCGGCAATTGAAGCAACTTGCGCTTCAATGCTTGAAAATTCTTCAAGTTTTAGATCATATTTTTTGTTGTATTCTAATAACAGCTGATTACTTGTAGAAGACTCCGCGTTTTGACCAAGCAAGGGACCGTTATGTTTTGCAACTCCTTCAATCACCTCCCAACTTAGATTCATACCATCAAAATCAGCATGTTTTTGTTCAAGATAAGTTAAAATCCTTATAGCTTGAACATTATGATCAAACTCATACTTCTCATTATCAAGATTCAAATCTTGAACTGATTTCTTTAGAGCATCTTCACCTGCATGACCAAATGGAGGATGACCAAGATCATGTGCGAGCGCTATGCATTCAGTGATATCCTCATTTAAGCCAAGTCTACGCGCAATGGACCTTGCAATTTGTGCAACTTCAAGGCTATGAGTAAGCCGAGTGCGATAGTAGTCGTGCTCATAATTGATAAAAACTTGTGTTTTGTACTCCAATTTTCTAAACGCATTAGAGTGAATGATACGGTCCCTATCACGCTGAAAGCAGCTGCGATTCTCATCTTCTGGCTCTTTGAAGTATCTCCCTTTTGTTTTGCTTGGAAAACATGCATAATTTAATAGAAAATTATTGTTTGACATGTAAAATTTCTACTATAATAAGTTATCAATAATAAACGGTGGTTACTATGTCAACAAATTACAACATCAACTTAACTGATAATGCACTAAAAAAAATCCACTCTCTTGCAGAGCAGGAAGGGGATAAGAGTTCCATTTTACGGGTTGCAGTTTCAGGTGGTGGATGTTCTGGCTTCAAATACAATTTTCTTATGGATCAAATGAATAAAAATCTATCTTTGGATGATGAAGACGATGATTACGATGATGAGTTTGATGACGAAGACGAAGATGATGACTATGAAGAAAGTGAGGACTATAGAAGCCACTCCAGTTTTAGCGAAAAAGGTAAAGATATAGTAATTAATGATGAAAATGGAAACCCTGTATTAATGGTTGATAATTGTTCAGCAAAATTTTTAAATAACTCAGTTATAGATTATACTGAGGATCTCAGTGGTTCTGGTTTTCAAATAAAGAATGCCTTTGCTAAGTCTCAATGTGGTTGTGGTAACAGTTTTTCGGTTTAATTATTACTAAAACTTAGATGCCTTCTGGATCTTTTAAACATGGGTGGTAATGTAGCACTAGAACTAACTTCCGTAGATAAAAGCTTCAAGAACAATTCTGCTGTTGTAAAGGATATCAACTTAAGTGTCACAAGAGGGCAAGTAGTAGCGCTGATTGGCGATTCAGGTGCAGGGAAAACAACTATATTGCAAATCGCAGGCTTGTTGGACAAGCCAACTTCAGGTATAGTTACGATAGATGGAATAAATTGCGCACAAGCCAGTAATAAGCATAAAACTCATGTAAGAAGAAATTTTCTTAGTTTTGTTTATCAATTTCACTATTTGTTACAAGAGTTATCGGTGTTGGAAAATATTATGCTTCCTCAACTCATTGCAGGAAAAAGCAAAGCTGAAGCAAAAAAAAATTCGCAAGCAATGTTGGAAAAATTTGGTCTGGAAAACAAAGCAAGTAGCATGGTATCTGAAGTTTCGGGTGGGGAAAGGCAGAGAGTTGCAATTGCAAGAAGCATTGTAAATTCTCCAAAGCTTTTACTTGCAGATGAGCCAACAGGAAACTTAGATCCAACAAATTCTTTTAACGTGTTTTTACTGCTACATTCATACGTAAAGGAAAATAACAGCTCTATGCTTATAGTAACACACAATCATCTCCTTGCAGAAAAGGCAGACTGCATTTTCCAATTGAGAGATCGATCATTAGTGAAGTTGTGAATAGGAAAAATAGCACAATTTCTATGCCTTATACTTATCTAACCAATGATCATTAACAGAGTACAACTCGCATGAAATGCTTTCATTGCTTTTTATACACGGACTTTTTAACTTACGCTGTTTACTTAGGGAACACCCCGATAACATAAACACAGCTAAAACAAAAAATAATAGCTTTTTAAACATAACAAAACCTTTTCATTTATATTACTACACTCATTTCTCTTGTTTGTAAAGATTAGGCATATTCTTTTACCCTTACCTCTTTTTTGACCTTTTGAAAAGAAATAGTTGCACTATTCAAGCGCAGTTTTATATAATTGTCCACGATTTGAGTCACTTCCTCTTCTTTATCCTTTAGAAAGTGATTAGTATCATCTATTATATGGTATTTCATGTGATCACTTCTTACTGAATTTATCAACCTTTTTGCTAATTCTGTTACATCGCTTTCTTCTGAGATTGTATCATTACTGCTTTGTATTATAAGCCCAGAAACTGGACAGGGAGAAAGAAAAGAAAAATCGTACTTAGTTACCGGAAGAGAAAGAGCAATAAAACCCACTATCTCAGGGCGGCGCATTGTTAGCTGCATAGCCACCCATGCTCCAAAAGAAAAACCAGCGATCCAAATTGGAACATTGCTAGGATTATGTTCCTGAAGCCAATCAATGGCTACCGCAGCGTCAGTTAATTCTCCTATACCCTTATCAAAAGTTCCGGTAGATTTTCCCACACCACGAAAGTTAATCTTCAATGCAGAAAAATTGTTATCGATAAAAGACGTATATGTACTATGTACAATTTTACTATCCATATTACCACCATATTGAGGATGATGATGTAAAACCAGCACAACCGGCGCGTTGGCATCTTTGCTTTGGTGGTATTCACCTTCTATCTTTCTTGTTGGATTATTCAAAAAAACTTCAACCATGGTAACCCCTAATAAGAACCCGCTTGACAGGTATTAATGACGTGAGTTATTAATTATGTATTAATTTCGCTGTTTTTGCAATAAATTTTTTATCGTGTTAAAGCTAACGTACATAGTTATGGCTATAGTTGATGGTAAACTTATTTAAGTGACAGATGAGTCCATTCTCTTTAGAAAATAGTGGTTGCGTATATGCTGATTACAATGCAACTGCTCCAATTAGTGAAAATGTAAAAAAAAGTATATTTGAGGTCTTGTTAAAACAAACGCTCAATCCATCATCACTACATAAAAGAGGACAAGAAGCGAGGAAGATTCTTCAGGATGCAAGAGATAACGTACGTGGTGCTATTGGCGTCTCAAGTGATAAAGAAATAGTTTTTACGTCTGGTGCAACTGAAGCGAATAACCTTGTTATGAGAGGAATAGCAGGCTACCTGCATATAATTTCAGCTATAGAGCATCCTTCAATTCTTAATTCTGCATGTAATCCATATATAATACCTGTTAATCAGGAGGGCATTGTTGACTTTTTAGAGCTAGAAAAAATTCTAAGCGAACTTAAAGGAAACAAAGCAATAGTTTCAGTTATGATGGCAAATAACGAAACCGGAGTTATTCAACCTATTGAGGAAATAGCTAAAATAGTACACAAGTTTGGAGCAATTTGCCACACTGACACTGCTCAAAGTGTTGGGAAAATTAAAGTTAATATGGAAGATCTAGGAGTGGATTTACTCACTTTATCCGCCCATAAATTTGGCGGTGTAGCAGGCAGTGGAGTTTTAATATTCAATAAAGAACTTGCGATAGAACCTATTATAATAGGTGGTGGACAAGAGAAGGGATTTCGTGGTGGTACGGAAAATATTGTTGCGATTGCAGGCCTTTCTGCTGCACTGCAAAATATTCCAGACCTTCTATCAAAAATGGATGAAGTAAAGGAGCTACGTGATCAATTAGAGTGTGAATTATTAAATCTTGCCAGTGACATAAGAATCTTCGGTAAAAACTCTAAGAGGCTGCCAAACACAAGTTTTATTTATATGCCAGGAGTAAAGAGTGATGTGCAGCTTATGCATTTTGACTTGAATCATATTGCAGTTAGTAATGGCTCCGCATGTTCTTCTGGAAAAGTTGAGCCTTCCCATGTTTTGCTTGCAATGGGGGCAACAAAAGAGCAAGCAGAGTGTTCAATTAGAATCAGTATAGGTCCAGAAACTAAACCACAAGACATAAAAAAAATAGTGGATTGTTGGTATAATATCTACAAGCAGAACACCTTGGTATAGATAATACGTGGTATCATGCAGGCACTGGCCGAGCATTAGATGTAAAAAATTACTTTACAACCCCGCGGTATCTCTAGATCCCGCTAACAAGCAGCGGGATGACGGTTGTTAGGCTAGCTGTCATCCAAGTAGCTGACACTGGTTCCTTTATGACGGCAGTGCCCCTATGGTGTCATTCCAGTGCCCTGACTACTTGGATCTAGCAAGCTTTGCTTGCAAATAAGTCTAATACGTGTCGCGTTTTATGCCAAAACACAATTGGAGTTATATGCAAAATAGATCCCAGACTGGGATGACAAAAAAAGAGCACTGGAATGACACCATTTGCTGTGCAATTTACCTTCAAAAATGAATGTTCGTACAGCTATGGATTCATTCGCGGTATCTCACCATAGATCCCGCTGACAAGCAGCGGTATGACGGTTATCAGTAAACATGAATTACTTTAGCTATGCAATCAGGCTTCCTAAAAACACTTTGTAGCCAATCAATTCTTGAGTATAAAAAAAATTCCTTTAATAATAAGGTATGCTAATCAGGAATTTAATAAAACAAGCAACTCAAGTAGGAAGCAGTGAAAATGCAATACGGTATGTCGAATATCTCTATCAATTTGAGAAGTTCAGGAACACATTAAACCTCACTTTATCACTAATAAAGCAAAACAGGCTCTCATTTGAAATATACCAAGAGGGATTAGTGGATATGGAAGAGGGAGTGTGTAAGACAATCAGGTCTTCCGGTGTAAATAGATATGTTATTGTGCTAAGAAGGTCAAACCCATATATTATAGTGCATGAACTTTCACATATGGTTGAAAATGAACTGAACTTAAGTTTAGAACAGGAATTTCTCCATAAAGTTTATCAAGATATTGAGCAGAACCTAAAGCAAGCAAATATTCTTGTGCAGAAAATTATCGGCCAAGTTATATTTAAGGAGATACAGGCTTATCAAACTGCAAAATCACGTGCATCTGAATTATTTGCACGCTATTTTGAGCTATTTGCTTGGGCGCAGGAGGTTTACCCTAAAGATAAAGAATACTTAATCCGCACTCAAGACTTAAACAAAGTGTTCCTTGCTACTGGCCAATGGAAAAAGAGCTACCTTGATTCACAAATGATGGAGAGAATAGATAAGGAAATCAAGGAATACAGCAATAAAACTGCCACTAAAGACGTAACCAAAGTGCAAAGCAGTTGGACTAATAAATTTTCTCCTGGGGGCAAAAAAATTAGCTCTATATTTGGAGATGATGATTAGCTTATAGTGCAGGCCAGACGTCATACCGCCGCGAATCGTCATACCGCGATTCATTCCACAACTGTACGAACGTTGTAGTTTGGGAGCAATTCCTACCAGTGGGGTGTCATCCCAGTGCCCAGACACTGGGATCCAGGAATTTTATTAAGTTGGTAAGCATAAAAATAGCCATTTTATGTAAAAATACAACATTTTGATGATTATGAAAAAGCTGGATCCCAGTGTCAAGCACTGGGATAACATCATAGAGGCACTGGAATGACACCTTCCTAGTGGAAATTGCTCTCAAATCACAACGTTCGTACAGTTGTGGATTCATTCGCGGTATAGATCCCGCTAACAAGCAGCGGGATGACGGTTGTCGGTAAATCTTTTAGCTGTAGAAGTTAACTTTGCAGTTAACTTCTACAGCGTTTCAAGATATAGTTTTGATAATAAAGTGCTCGAATATACATGAAAACCATTTTAGCTGTTGAAACAAGCTGCGACGAAACTGCAGTAGCGATTGTAAATAGTGACAAGCAAGTCCTTGCTCACGAAATTCTCTCCCAAGCAGAACACAAAAAACGTGGTGGGGTGATCCCTGAAATAGCTTCACGTGCTCATATGAAGCATTTAAGTGGTCTAATAAAAAGCGCCGTGGAAAAATCTAACCTTAACTTTTGTGACCTCAATGCAATTGCAGCAACATCAGGACCAGGACTCATAGGTGGATTAATAGTTGGTACAATGATGGCTAAAGCAATTGCGCATGTAGCACAAAAACCGTTCATTGCAGTGAATCACTTAGAAGCGCATGCATTGGTTATTAGGTTACTGCATGAGGTAAAATTTCCATTTTTAGTCCTACTAATATCAGGTGGTCACTGTCAATTTTTAATTGCACAGGATGTAGGTAAATACATTAAACTTGGAGAAACGCTCGATGATTCACTAGGAGAAGCATTTGATAAAGTTGCTAAGATGCTGGGTTTAAGCTACCCAGGAGGCCCATTAATTGAAAAGTTGGCTAAAAAAGGCAATGGCACAAGATTCAAACTGCCAAGGGCAATGATAAAACGTTCTGGATGTAACTTTTCGTTTTCTGGGATTAAAACAGCAGTAAAAAACTTAGTACAAGAACTTAAAATGAGCGAGCAAGATGTGTGTGATGTATGTGCTTCGTTTCAAGAGTGTATTAGTGACATACTGCTGGACAGGGTTAGTAATGCGATTATTATGGCCGAATCTTTAAATATCAAAATCAATGACTTTGTGATTACCGGCGGAGTTGCAGCAAATAATTTCTTGAGAGAAAAATTAAAACAACACATAAACTTAAACATATTTTTTCCTCCCAACAACCTATGTACAGATAATGCAATAATGGTTGGATGGGCAGGAATTGAAATGTTACAGAAAAGCTATATAGATTCTCTCAATTTTGCACCAAGACCTAAGTGGGAGTTAGAGAGTTATTAAAAGCTCTCAATTCTGAATTATAGCTAAAGTGACTTAGGTTCTCTAATTGCACATAAGTCAACAATAATTTTCACACAAATCAAAACAGCATATCTTCTCCATAATCCTTGGTAATTTTACATAAGTTAAAAGTAGCATATGGTTCTCTCCGCGGTCTGAGATGACAATAAATTTGTCAAGCCGCATTATACTTGTTAGGCGGAAGTGGACGGCAACATATTTACCACGAAGTCTAACTAAGTTCTTGCTTGTCCCTTCCATCGGCATTGCTATCTTTATTTTCAATAAAATTATTGTCCTATGCTCTTTTGATGTTTATTGATAATAAAATTCTGTTTTATCAACCAACATCCTATGCATAATTACAGCTAATTTTCTTGCTACTGCTACAATTGCTTTTTTCATTCCTTTTTTCTTCGCAACCCCAGTTTTTTAATTTAAATGTCCTCTTGGTAACTGTAAGCATTGTTTGTGCAGCTTCATATAACATACTTCTACATTCCGCTGGTCCCATCTTTGATATGCTGCCATGCCGATCAACTTCTCCAGAAGAATATTGCCTTGGTGTCAACCCTATATATGCTCCAACTGTATCAGATTTCTCAAACCTATGTGGGTTATCAATTGCAGCTTTATACGTCATTGCTACTATAATCCCCACTCCTGGAACAGCAGTTAACAATTTACAATCATCGTCTTTTTCACCTTGTTCTGAAAGCATTTTGTCAAGCTTTCTTAATGACTTTTCTATTGCTTCCAAACTACAAACTAACGCTTCAATTGAACTCCTACTGATTTCATCCAAATTATTTATTGCCTCTTGTATTCTTAAAGCGAAAGTTTCAAATTTTGATCCTTTATCGACCATGTATCTTCAACAACCCTCTTATTGTTCCAATAACCTGCTGTTTGCTACACATTAGCTGTCTTCTGCTTCCAAGCGCTATTTTAATTTGACAACTGATTTTACTAACACTTCTCATCATCTGCGCTATACCCCTCGCATCGTTTTTATCATTCTTATTGATTCTTGCAGACAACGCTGCTGCCATATGCCTTGCATCTACACAAATTACTGGTAATCCAAAACTCCTTAACTCTTTGCACATTGATATTGACAACTATCCACTTTCTATTCCTATGGGTTCGTATTTTTTGCCTTGGCTAATCTGCTATTGCCTTACTTTCGCTTGCAACAACTTCTTCCTTAACAACTTTTCCTTTCTCATCAACGATACTTATAAAAGTTTCTTTTAATGAGATCGCTATAATATTTCATGACCTACTGTAAAAGTTTAAATTATTTTTGAAGAACCAATTCATTGAATTTGTTACTTCGTGCTAAAATAATGGAGTATGTCTCTCCATCATTCAATAGCAATTACAGTATGTTTAGCTATAATTTGAAAAACAAAAATTCGTCATTCCGCTACTAGTTAGCGGGATCTAGAGGTACCGCGGCGGCATGACGTAGGATTGCTGTCATCCCGCTGCTTGTTAGTGGCTAAGAGATACTGTGAATAAATCACGGTATGACGGTTAAGTATCCCGCTACGTGTTAGCGGCTGAGATAACGCGAATAAATCGCGGGATGACGTGTTGCTTGGGTCAGCTATAGAAGCAAAACTCATCATTTTGAAAGAGGAGGAGATTTTTCCGGACCCTCAGCAGGGATTGATTTTGGATCTGATAATTCTGTATTTACCTTGATTGGCTCTAATGGAGTTTTCTGCTCTTCCGGTTTATCATCTGGAATTGGAACAGGCCAATCCATAATGTTTTGCGGTATAACTTCTGCTTCTTTAGCTTCTTTTTGACCTGTTGAAGATGATGCATCAACTCCTGCATTTTTGGTAACTTCTTGTTTTAGTTGTTTATTTTCTTCTTGCAGTTGCTTTAAATTTTTCTTTAACTCGTCAATCTCTCTTATTTTTTGTTTTAATTGTTCAGATATAGTTAGTTTGTCTCTAGTCAATTTTTTGTTTTCTTGTCTTAACCCACTAGCTGTTCTGCTTGAGTTGTTGTTTACAGCTTGTATACCTTGGTCTTGCTGCTGCATGCTTGTTCCTCTACTTTCATATTCAACTTCAGTTTGAGTTGATGTAGCTGCCTGACCTTTTTCCTGCTGTAATATGTTCTGCAGTTGCTCTAGACTCTCTTTGACAGATGCCAGCTCTTCCTGTGTACACGTTAACATCCCTTCCTTTTCCTTAAGTTGATATTGAAGTTTTTCTATTTCCCTCTTCGTATTTTCTTCGCTTAGCTCATCTGCAAGTGATCTTCCAGGTTCAAGTTGTCGAATTTCCCTCTCTAAATCTTCCTTTTCTCTCTGTAATTCATTTAATTCTTTAGACAATTGGCTCGCCGTTTCAGCCAATGTATTGTTTTCCTTTTTTGTTTCCATTAACTGTTCTGCCAACTGCTTTTTATGATCATCCTTTAAACCTTCCACTATTTTCTTCAGGTCATTCTCCAAATTTGCATTCTTTTCCTTTAGTACAGTTAAATTAGCTTCACTTTGCTTCAATTTTCTCTGTAATTCTTTATTTGCCTCATTTGTTTCACCTTCCTTATCTTTCAACTGATCATTTAAGTTCTTTATTACATCATTTTTATCCTGTAGTTCTTCCTCTTGTTCCTTTATTCTTTGACCTCTTTCAAATATCGCTCGCTGTTGTTCATTGACTTTATCTCTCAAGGAGTCACGTTCTAATCTTAGATCCTCAAGCTGCTTTGCCTGCACTGCAAAATATTTAGCAAATGTTTCTTTTTCTTCCTCTAATTCCTCAACTTCATCTTTTAATCCTTCTTGCTCATACTCTTCTTCATCACCAGACATATCATCCTCAAATATTTCATCTTCATCACTAAATTCACTGCTGGTGGATATAGAACTTCTACGTGAAGAAGGTGTGCTAGGAGAGGAATACCCACTGCTGCTTGGTGTAGGTGACTGTGGTGATATATGTAGATCTTTTGTAAATATTTCCTCTGCTGGTACTTGCTGATCGTCTACACTCTTGGATATGCCAGTAAAAGCTTGATACAGAGTTTTTCCGTTGATAAAAACTTCTTTATTTTGTCCAACTAACTTTAATACTTCTTCTGAACTCGTTATTCCTCCAAATTTTGGCTCACCAATAACACTCTGTATACCACCAGAATCCAATTTTACGGTCATGCTACAGTCTATGCTGTTACCTTCAGAATCCTTAGCCTGCCAATTAATGGTCATTTCACATGAGCTTGAACCAGTAAAATCATAGTGCCTTTCGCTGCCTTTTTTGGTTGCAGTTATTTGACTATCTTTCCCTAAAGATATGTTATAAACCTTACCTTCACTGCTAGCTCTTAAAATATTGCTAATTTCTATTGGTTTTTCTTCATTTTCAAATCTAATTTTGAAGTCATCATCTTTTGTTGAATACGCTAAGAAATTTTGATTTGGTAAAGATGCTTCAAATTCTCTATGTGTTTCATTTATTGATTGCTCAAATTTTTGGAACTCCTTTTCCCACTTTAAATTTATCTGTCCTGTAATGTTCTCATCTTTGCGTAAAGGGCCAATAAAATACCAGATTAAATTTTTTTCCTCCAATTGTTTTATAGTCTCTTGAAAGCTGCTACAAGATTCAATCACATCTAAAATATCCTTTTTCTGCTGTTCATCTACATCTAAACTTTGACTTTCAGCTATAAATACATTTTCGTTCTCCCATGGCATAATTTTACATTTTTAGAAAATATACTATAATACTAACAATTTTAATTAAAAAATCAACTAATTATGTGGGTAAATAAAGAAGAAATTTGAACACTTGTCCATTATGTTATATAGTAGTTACTCCTTAAGCAGTGCAGTATGGACAATACCATTATAAGAAAATACGATATTAGAGGTATAATAGGCAAAGACTTGCAGATTAATGATGGGTACGAGATAGGTAGAAAGTTTGGCCAAACCGTAGTTAGTGTTTGTGTCGGCTACGACAGCAGAATAGATTCACCAGGTATAGAAAGAGAATTAATTAGGGGCTTAACTTTATCCGGTGCAAATGTTATACGCGTTGGACTATGCTCTTCACCTATGCTTTACGCTGCAACACAAATCACACAGGCGGATCTTGGTATCATAATAACTGCCTCTCATAACCCCAGCGAATATAATGGCTTTAAATTTTTTAGTAATAAAAAAGTCTTCTCAGATCAAGAAATGAAGGAAATTATAAGCAGTCCAATTAAAAACAGCACAAGAATTGGAAGCTTAATTAACATAAATATATATAGTGAGTACATTAGCATATTGAAAAGTGCAGTGAAGAATAATACTACACAGAAATTAAAAATAGCCTGGGATTGTGGAAATAGTCCAGCAAGTGGAATTATAAGGTATATTGAAAAGATCTTGCCTGGTCATACGCACATCGTAACCAATAACTCTATAGATGGGGCATTTCCACTGCATGATCCAGATCCCATAGAGGAAAAAAATCTTGCTCAATTAATTGACATTGTGAAGGAATATGGATGTGATCTTGGCATTGCGCTAGATGGCGATAGCGATAGGGTGCGCTTAATTGATAATAAAGGCAACGTTGTTTCCAATGACCATTTATTTATAATTTTTGCACGTGAAGTGTTGGAGGAATATCCAGAAAGCAAAGTTATTGCTAACGTAAAAATGAGTATGAAAGTGCATGATTTTGTTAGCAAGTTAGGAGGGCAAGTTATCACCTGTGCTACTGGACATTCACTAGTTAAGAAGAAGATGGTAGAGGAAGAGGCAAAGTTTGCTGGTGAATTAAGCGGGCACTTCTTCTTTTCTGAGCTAAGTTTTGATGATGGGCTATATTCTGCTGTTAAAGCAGTTGACATTTTGCTTAAGAAAAACCAAAGCCTATCTCAGGTGATTGAGGATTTACCGAAGTTATATATCACTCATGAAGTGAAGATTGTAGTGAAAGATGAGAAAAAGTTTCAAATAATTGAGTCAATAAAGAAAACACTGGAGCAGCAAAATATTGTATTTTCAGATCTTGATGGTGTTAAGGTAACCGATAATAAAGGTTGGTGGCTTCTTAGGGTATCAAATACGCAAAACTGCATTACAGCAAGATGCGAAGGAGAGACTTTAGAGGGTTTTGAACTTACTAAAAAGGTTTTGTTCCATTACATTGATGAAGCAAGGTCTTTAAATTGTAGCTACTCACAGAAATAAATTTGATTTATAAAATTGACATGAAAGTATAAAGATAAATAGGCTAAATGTACTTATCATCTGGTCAGGCTGCAGCATTATTTCGTGTAACCGTTTGCGGGTCCACTTAATTCTGCAATTCTTTGATCTCACTCATGGAGAGGCCAGTAAACTTAACAATAGTGGTGACATCAACATTATTAGCTAGCATTGTTTTTGCAACTTCAATTTTTCCTTCCTTTTTAGCATCATCAAGTTTTTGTTCAAGAACAGCCCGTTCATCACGAATACGTTTTATTTCCTGTTCGTAGGCAATAAATTCTTTCTCTGACCAGTTGAATCTATTTAGTTCTTCATATGCCTTTTTAATTATTACATCACTACCTATTATCTTTTCCAATTCTTCTTCGCTAGTTTCATCTGCATATTTAAAATAATAGATCCATTTTTCAACTATACTCTCCAATTGGTCTTCTTTAGTTTTAGGAAATTTTGGTAACTCAATAAATGTAAAATAAAAATCTTTTAAATCATGTTCATAGCTATCTTTGTCTAACATTACATGATCTGACTTATACTCAGATTTATTAGGAAAGAGAATACAATCAGCAATAGCTATAAAAATGATTTCTTTAAGATCCTGATATTGATCACCTTTATCAGCTTGCCTTGAATAAGCTTTAGCAGCGTAATATTGAGCGCGTTTTTCAAAGCCTTTAGTTTTGGCAACTTGCATTTCGACTATTACTTGCACCCCATTTTCATCCCTGCAAAGAACATCAACGATACTTTGTTTTTTAGAGCCAATTTCAGCATCTTGAATAGTGCTGAGGAATTCTATTTCTTTTATTTCATCTTTGCCAGTGAACCCCAAAATATCATTGAGAAAGTGAATGAGGATGTCTTTATTTTTTTCAGTACCAAAAATACGCCGGAACGCAACATCATTCTTGGGGTCGAGAAATTTAGAAAGAGCCATAAAAAAATTTTTAAATGTATCTTTATATTATATATTCTTATTGATAATAATTCAATAATTTGTCATCTTTTTTGTTAACTTTACTGATGTTGCCAGAAGGAACGTTGTTGCCAAATTTTGTAAAATTTATTATCCTAAGGTTTCAAGTTCTCACAGGTTTATTGGAGCTATATGTACAATGTGTTTATCACTGAAAATCCGGAGAAAATGATGGGGGAAAAGTTAATACATTACTTTAGCCAGGGTAAATGCGAAGGCAATGCAGAAATGAAAAATCTGCTGGGAGGAAAGGGGGCAAATTTAGCAGAAATGTGCAATGTTGGCATTCCTGTTCCACCTGGTTTCACAATTTCCACCTCTGCTTGCAAAGTCTATTATCAAGACAATAGATCTTCTGTTATCCAAGTAGCTGACTACTCGGATCCAGAAAAAAATGTGGTCACGCACTGGAATGACATATGTAGTGGAATTAAAAACTACATGACGATGCTCGAAAATGACATCGGTTGTAAATTTGGGGATTTAAATAATCCCTTATTAGTTTCAATACGCTCTGGTAGTGTTAGTTCAATGCCGGGCATGCTTGATACTATTTTAAATGTTGGTCTAAATGATGAAACCGTTGTTGGGCTTGCAAAAAAAAGTGGCGAACGTTTTGCTTACGATAGCTACTGCCGTTTCATCATGATGTACTCCAATGTTGTACTACAGCTTGATCATCACCTATTTCAAGATGTTGTTGATAATAAGCAGCAAAAGAGTGGAGCAAAAAGCTTAGCTGATCTTGATGTTGATGTTTTAAAAGAAATTGTTAACAATTTCAAAAGGATAGTACATGAAAAAATAGGAAAACATTTTCCGCAGAACGTTGAAAAGCAATTGCTCAGCTCAGTGAATGCAGTATTTGCTTCTTGGAAAAATGATAGGGCTGTTTCCTATAGAAAAATACATAATATTCCTGAAAACCTTGGAACAGCGGTCAACGTGCAAGCAATGGTTTTTGGTAATTTAAATGATAATTCTGCAACTGGTGTGATATTTACACGAAATCCTTCAACTGGAGAAAAAAAATACTTTGGTGAATTTCTGATTAATGCTCAGGGTGAGGATGTGGTTTCTGGTGTTTATACTCCTATGCCAATTGACGGAGAGCAAAAAAACACCATGGAGAAGTTGCTGCCAAGTGTCTACCGAGAATTATGTGTGGTATGTGAAAAACTTGAAAGGCATTATAAAGACATGCAGGATATCGAATTTACTGTACAGGACGGTAAATTATGGATTTTGCAGACTAGGTCTGGCAAGCGCACGGCTGAAGCTGCTATTCGCATAATAGTTGATATGGTAAACGAAGGAACGATTACAAAAGAAGAAGGAATATTGAGAATTGATCCAAAAACCTTTGACAATTTATTGCATCCAGTTCTTGACGTTGAGAGTGACCAAAAAGTAATAGGGAAGGGGCTACCTGCTTCTCCAGGTGTTGCTTCTGGATATGTAGTGTTTAGTGCAAGTGATGCTGAAAAAGCTGCAGAGCAGGGTAAAAAAGTGATTTTAGTAAGGTCAGAAACGAGTCCTGAAGATATTAATGGAATGAATGCTGCAAGCGGCATAGTAACAGCACGGGGAGGGATGACCTCGCATGCTGCTGTTGTAACCCGTGGAATGGGTAAGCCATGCATTTGCAGTGTAAGTGGACTTTATATCGATAAAGATGGAATTTTCTTTTCTGTAGGGGATACAAAAGTAAATAAAGGTGAACCAATTACCATCAACGGAGGAACAGGGGAGGTTATGCTTGGCATTCTTCCTACAATTTCGCCTGAATTATCGCAAGAATTCAAAACGATAATCAACTGGATAGATGAAATCAAAACGATCAAAGTGAGAGCGAACGCTGATACTCCAAAAGATGCAAAAATTGCAAAAGAATTCGGTGCAGAAGGTATAGGCTTATGTCGCACAGAACATATGTTTTTCGCTAGTGATAGAATCGAATTCATTCAAAAATTGATAATAGCTGACGATGAAAATGAAAGGGCAAATGCGCTCATTAAACTAGAAGAAATGCAAAAGTCTGATTTCAAAGAAATATTTTCTATTATGGAGGGCAAGGAAGTCACTATACGGTTGCTTGATCCACCTTTGCATGAATTTTTACCCAATGATCAGTCTACTATAGAAAAAATTGCCAAATCACTTAGTAAGTCAGTTGAGTCAGTAAAAAATAAAATAGCACAGTTATCAGAAAAGAACCCAATGCTTGGCCATCGAGGTTGTAGACTTGCTATTTCTCATCCTGAAATATATAGCATGCAGATTAGGGCAATACTTAGTGCTGCAAGTGAATTAAAGAAAGAAAAGAAGATAGAAGTGGAACCTGAAATCATGATTCCTTTTATCATGAGTGAGAAAGAGTTTGTTCTGATATGCGAGCTAGCAAAGAAAGAATCCTCTGTCATCTCACAGATGCAGATTCCAGCGTCACGCGCTGGAATGACATCAGACAAGGCGTACTCAATTGGAACGATGATAGAACTACCAAGAGCAGCACTGATTGCTGATAAGTTAGCAAAACATGCAGAGTTTTTTAGTTTTGGCACTAATGATTTAACGCAAACAACCATGGGACTTTCAAGAGATGATTCAGTTAATTTCCTCGATTCTTATAAGGAAAGCAACATATTTGACAATGATCCATTTGAAGTGCTGGACATCGAAGGGGTAGGGGAGTTAATCAAGATAGCCATTGAAAGAGGCAAAAAAACCCGAAAAGAAATAAAACTGGGTATATGTGGAGAGCATGGAGCAGATCCAAAATCTATAGAGTTTCTCATCGAATCAGGGGTAGATTATGTTTCATGCTCACCCTATAGAGTACCGATTGCAAAGTTAGTGGCAGCACAGTTTAGTGTTAGATCTAAATTTGCTAGGTAAGTATAGTGGCAGTGTTGGCTACTCATATGGTTTGAGCCCACCAGAGGGTGTCATTCCAGCGCGTGACGCTGGAATCTAGTTTTTATTATGACTTCTGGATCCCAGTGTCTGGGCACTGGGATGACATCCTGTTACACGTTCAACTTCATTCTCTCTCATCTCCCTATAACTTGGTAATGTAGAATTTTTTACATGCAACCCGGTATATATTGCAATCAAAGCAGCTATGACACTGCAAACTACTGCACCAGCTACAAATGGAACCATCACAGCAGCAGTAATGAATAATCCTGTAATAACAACTCCAACAACATCTTTTGTCAATGAGGTGTAAAAATCCTTTTTGCTCTCTTTATATTTAGTTTCTTGTTCATTTGGCATAGAAAATTGAGAATTTGTGAAGACATTTTTATTATTATCACAATCTGATATAGTAGTTTTGCCGGTATTTGTTTCTATTGTTAATACAGGCGTTTCATTTTCGTTACTATGACCTGGCTGATCATTAACACTACTTGACACAGGTTGGTTAGCATTTGCTTCTGTTACTATAGGAGGTGCTGGTACTATATTTTCTTCTACATTGGATGTTTCTGGTGTAATAAAATTTAATAGTATCTGAGTAATTTCTTCAACTTGTGTAGTTTGTTCTTTATCCATGGCCACCTTTAAAGCCTTTTGCATGTTTTCATCATTTACATGACCTAACAATAATTTAACTCCCTGGACATACTTTTGAGTAACAGCACAGAGCAAAGCGTTAAATTTTTCTTCTTCATTAAACTTACCACTATCCAGGAGTATTCTTACAACATCAGCTTGCTTAGTCGTTATAGCTTCGCTCAATCCAGCTTTTACATGTTTGAATTGACCAGTATTGCCTTCAGTTTTCAACTCTGTGAGTAATTTAATAATGTGTAGAAATATAGCACGATCATTGGTGTTGTCTGTAATATTAGGTCCCTTTGAATTAACAATATGCCCAAGTAAAGTATAATGATATTTATTTGTTTTTTTTATGTTTATCCTATTTTCTTTGAGCTTCTCACTAAACTCCTCAGCAGTTATATTAGGATTGTTAGTTACAATTTCCTTTATCTTTTCATAAGTCATGTCAAATTTTACCACTATTACTATCTAATTTATTATAGCAACTTTCCCAAAACCAGTCAAGGCATATTGCAGTTTCAAGCAGCATGATATATCATGATACATATTGAATATAGTTCTTAAAGCAAATGATGGAAGATTTAGCCTATAAATTAGTTAAAGTGACCGAAGCTGCAGCACTTGCTGCATATAAACTAGCAGGCTTCGGCGATGAAAAAAAGGCTGATCAGGTTGCAGTTGATGCAATGCGTACAGTATTAAATTCAATGGAAATAAATGGTACTATCGTAATTGGTGAAGGTGAGAGAGATGAAGCGCCGATGCTATATATTGGCGAGAAGGTTGGCACTGGAAATGGTCCTGAAATCGACATTGCCGTTGACCCACTTGAGGGCACTACGATTTGTGCTCATTACAAACCAGGGGCAATGTCTGTTCTTGCTGCAACGAAAAAAGGTAATTTTTTACATGCACCTGATGTTTATATGGAAAAAATAGCGGTAGGAAAAAATCTTCCAGAGGGTGTAGTCTCACTAAAAAATAGCATTGAAAAGAATCTAGACAATTTAGCCAAGGCAAAAAAGTGCAAAGTGAATGATCTCGTGGTAACTGTACTTAAACGTGAAAGGCATAGTGAATTAATAGAGAAAATCAGGAAATTAGGAGCAAAAATTAAACTAATAGATGATGGTGATGTTGCGGCCATAGTTTCACTAGTAAATGGCAATCATGATATGTATATCGGTATAGGAGGAGCACCAGAGGGAGTGCTTGCGGCTGCAGCGCTAAGCTCTATCGACGGACAGATGGAGGGAAGATTAGTACTTGATACGGATCAGTTAAGAGAAAGAGCAAAAAATTTAAATATTGATGACCCAGAAAAAGTCTACGCCGTAAAAGATATGGCAAGAGGTGAATCAGTGTTCATTGCAACTGGAGTAACA
Source organism: Wolbachia endosymbiont (group A) of Eristalinus aeneus (assembly GCF_964026915.1). Lineage (NCBI taxonomy): Bacteria > Pseudomonadati > Pseudomonadota > Alphaproteobacteria > Rickettsiales > Anaplasmataceae > Wolbachia > Wolbachia endosymbiont (group A) of Eristalinus aeneus. Next base: position 950,279 of record NZ_OZ034712.1, on the reverse strand, counting down.
AGCGGAGAACTTGTGGATGGAGTTAAATTGAATCATAATACCTATTCAACTAATTCTTTAATAATTCTGCCTAATAGGCTGATAAAGCTGCAAACAATGCAGAACTTATGTTAGCTTTTTTAGTTTCTAATTTTAGCTTTACAACATTTAGCATTAAGATATAATCAAGTTTACTTATAACAATAGAGGTGTGAAATGTTTTCTAGTATTATAAATCTATTTAATGGTTTGTACAAAAATTCGAGTACCAAGGAAAGTGAAGAAAAGTTGACTCTTCTATCTCCTCAAGCAAATCTTCAATTCGATGAGACTCAGGTACAAAGTGTGCTCTCAGATTTTGAGGAATTGGAGTTTAAGGATAATAAGTGTTTTGACAAAATAGCAGACGATTATGAAAAGAAGGGGGAGAGTGCCCTTTTTAACTATGTAATATTGAATAAGCGGAAAGAAATAATCGATATATTAGATAGGAATCTTCCTCTCCTCGAAGAACAGGAGGAGTTTAGAAAGAAATATGGTCAATATGTTCTTCAAATTGACAAAGGAATGAGTTATGGAAAAGAACTTCAAGATGGACTTCGGTCTTTTGAAGATAGGGCAGAAAAAGTATTATCAGATTTTGAAAGATTGAATTTTGATTTTAAGGATAATAAGTGTGAAGATTCTTCTGATTTCGTAAATTATAATAACGGTTGGCCGGCAGATCCATTTGACAAGATAGCAAATTATTATCGAGAGGATGATATTTTCCTTTTCAATTATGTGGTATTGAGTAAGCGAAAAGAAATAATGGGTATATTGGATAAGAAGCTTACTTCTAAAGATCAGGAGGAGTTAAAAGAAAATTTTAAAAAGAGGTTGGGTAGATATCTTATTCGAATTGGTGAAGGAATGAGCGATGGACAAGAATTTCTAAAAACTGGTAGTGCAATTGCTTTCTTTGATGGGTGTTATGTGCCATTTCCATATGCAAACCGTCTTCTTAATCATTATGACCATCTTAATATCAACATTACTAAACCTGAACAAAGTTTAGAAACCAGTCGTCTTTTCACTGAAAAAACTAAAAGAATGGAAGAAGAGAAAAGCGAGGTAAAAAGAGCAAAAATATACAGCAATGGTGAAAGAATAGTAACAATTGAGAAGAATGAGAAACAACAGAGGAACTACTCCTTTACAAAATTTGCAATATGTGACATCGAAATTAGTTGGGGTGCAAAAGATGAATCTGGAAAAGACCTTAACTGTACTGTTGTTCTAAATATAAATTTAGGTCAAGTTAGTATTAAAAAATCAACTATTGACGGTAAAGATGTTGAACCAAAGAAAATTTTAGAGTTAGCTAAGCAAAACGAGGCTGTGCTTATAAAAGGTAAAGCTTTACATGAAGTTTTAGCAGCACATTTCATTAAGCAAACACCATGTGAGGAAAAGAAGGATATGCAATCGCACGAGAATATCGTTGTACCTGGTTCCGGTGCACCTCGCTCTATTAATGAGGAAATAACTGTAGAGCATCCGTTCGGGAAAGCGGCAAATAAAGATAATCATAGAGAAATGTGAGTTTACAACAAATGGTGCCATGAAAGTAGCTGATACATAACTGTACGAACGTTTGTTTGCGAAGAAATGTTATAGCAGGTTTTGCCTCAAACACAAAGGTGTCATTCCAGTGCTTGACACTGGAATCCAGCCCTTTTACGCAGTCCCATTAAAAACGTTGTATTTTAACGTAGGATTAGCTACTTTTATACTCACCAATTTAATCTCTAATCAAAATTCCTGGATCCCAGTGTCTGGGCACTGGGATGACATCCTCCCTAGTGGATTCAAATCACAATATTCGTATAGTAAGCACTGACCACTTTTGCTTCAATATTTGCGATGCCCCTGAACAGATACAATTATTCTATTATCAGGAGGATGCCATTAATCGCTTTATATAATGCTACTTGTAACACTTATGCCCTGAACGGAGACAGTTTAGGCTGTTATGCCTGGCGGCTTTGTTGGAATAAGTTTTTCAACACTGCTAACAATAAAATTGATTGTATCGTCAGCTACCTTATCGAATTTATCATTTATCTCTTTTCCTATTTCTTGATTTTTAACATATTCGTGTAGAGCTAAAGCAGTTATAGCTGCACATGCTGCAATTAAGCCAGTTTGTGCTATAATGAATAGTGATAATCCTCCTACGAATATAGATGTTAATCCAATAGCCAGGTTTATAATTTTACTTTGTGTTGTTTGTTGCGTCGCTTGGCTTTGATCTGCCTGTTTATCCTCTAAAGCATTCGATATTGTTTTTAAGGCAACTTTTATCGCTATTGCTGCAACTGAAACCATAATTAGCCCTATAGCTATTTTTGCTAAAAGAAGAATCGACGGTAGCATCATTACAAATAATAGCGCGCCAATTCCTCCAGCTAACCACTTCTCATTTATTTTTTTTGATTGATTTGTACCAATGTTCATTATTACCCTCCACTTTACTTATGATTTACCTATATCTAATACGAAATATGAAGGTAGTCAACTATATATTTTATATGAAAGATTGTATTAAAAGTTTTTCATGTTATTTTTTGCTGCTTCGTGGTTAAATTTGGAATTTTAGAAAGAGTTACGTATTATTTGAAATTCTTGTATACTGTTTTGAATCAGTTAAATAGATAATGAAGTGCAGGACGCAGTTTTAATTTTACAAGATGGCAAGTGCTTTTGGGGAAAATCAGTAGGTAAAAAAGGCAAGTGCATAGGCGAGGTTTGTTTTACCACTGGTATGACCGGTTATCAGCATACTATAACTGATCCTTCTTTTGCCGATCAAATTATAACGTTCACTTTTCCTCATATTGGTAACATTGGAATAAACCATAAAGATAATGAAGGAAAGAAAATTTTTGCAAGTGGTGTGGTTATGCGTGAACTTTCTTCTATGTCCCACCCTTCTTCATATATCAGTTTAAATGATTGGTTAGAGAAAAATAACGTGATTGGGATATCAGGAGTTGATACTAGAGCTTTAACAAGACATTTGAGAGAACATGGATCTCAAAATGGAATGATATGCTCATCGAGTAAGGCGCATGCATTAGACAAATTGAAGGAATACAAACCTGTAAATGGGATAGAAATAACTAATAAGGTTAGCTTAAATAACAGTTTTGAAAATAATAGACTAGCGGAGCACTTTGTCATCCAAGTAGCTGACTACTCGGATCCAGCAAAAAATATATGGATTCCAGTGTCACGCACTGGAATGACATCAGATAGAGCTATTGACCTTAATGCAAAATATAGGATTGTAATCGTTGATTTTGGCGTAAAAATCAGTATAGTTTCACGCTTAATAGAACTTGGTTGTACAGTTGAATTAATCAGACCAAGCACAGGTTTTGCTCAAAAAGTGTTGAGTATGAATCCAGATGGTATAGTGCTTTCAAATGGTCCTGGTGATCCGCAAGAAATAGGAGAAAGTGTAGTTTCAGAAATAGACATTATTATAAAATCTAAAATACCAATTTTTGGCATATGCATGGGCCATCAATTACTTGCGATTACTTTGGGGGCAAAGACCATCAAGATGGATATAGGTCACCGAGGGAGTAACCATCCAGTTTATGATGTAATTAGTGGAAAAGTTGAGATCACTAGCCAAAATCATGGTTTTGTTGTTGATTCAGCTTCTCTTCCAAGTAATGTTGAAATTACTCACATTTCTCTATTTGATAATAGTGTAGAGGGAATAATGATGAAGGATTACCTAGTCTTTTCTGTGCAATATCATCCAGAAGAAGCGCCAGGTACGCATGATTCGCATTATTTGTTTAGGCGTTTTATTGGCAATATTGTGTTGTATAAAATGAAATCTGCATGATTTTAATCAGGGTAGGTTTTATTGCTTGATTTTTTAATTTTAGGCGTTTAGTATTAAATACAATAAGAGCTTAAGTTAAGATGCTAAAATAGTATTCTCTTAACAAATTTTTGCGGAGGAGTGACCGAGTGGTTAAAGGTAACAGACTGTAAATCTGTCCGCGTGAGCGTACGTAGGTTCGAATCCTACCTCCTCCATTGTGCGGGTATAGCTCAATGGTAGAGCTCTAGCCTTCCAAGCTAGTGACGTGGGTTCGATTCCCACTATCCGCTCTTTTTTTTGTTGTATTTTTATAAAATCAACATATTATTTATTGATGTATTTGTATTTTAGGTAGAAAAGTTTAAATTATGACAGCAATAGTGGAAGCATTTGGAAAGCCGCATGTAAATGTGGGAACAATGGGACATGTGGATCATGGGAAGACAACGTTAACAGCAGCGATAACAAAGCATTATGGAAATTTTGTAGCGTATGATCAGATAGATAAGGCGCCAGAAGAAAGGAAGAGGGGGATAACGATAGCAACAGCGCATGTTGAGTATCAGACGGAAAAAAGGCATTATGCACACGTTGATTGTCCTGGACACGCTGACTATGTAAAGAACATGATAGTAGGTGCAGCACAGATGGATGCGGCGATATTGGTAGTGTCGGGGGTTGATGGGCCAATGCCACAAACGAGAGAGCATATATTGCTGGCGAAGCAGGTAGGTGTTGGATATATCGTGGTGTATATAAATAAAGCTGATGTTGCTGATGCTGATATGATAGATTTAGTAGAAATGGAAGTGAGGGAATTACTGAGTAAATACGGATTTCCAGGGGATGAAGTGCCTGTGGTGGTTGGTTCAGCGCTCAAGGCGCTGGAGGATGACAGCAGCGAATATGGAAAGAAATCAATAGACAAATTGATGGAAAAGTTAGATGAATATGTAGCGATTCCACCAAGGCCTGTGGATTTACCATTTTTATTGCCAATCGAAGATGTATTTTCGATATCGGGGCGAGGAACAGTGGTAACAGGAAGAATAGAGAAGGGAGAGATAAAGACGGGAGAAGAGATAGAGATAATAGGTCTGAAAGCGACGCAAAAGACGATATGCACAGGTGTAGAAATGTTTAAGAAGTTGCTGGATAAGGGAAGTGCAGGACTCAATGTAGGAATATTGTTAAGAGGAACAAAAAGAGAAGAAGTAGAGAGAGGGCAAGTATTGGCAAAACCGGGGACGATAACGCCGCATAGAAAGTTTAAGGCGGAGGTTTATATATTAAAGAAAGAGGAAGGAGGAAGGCATACACCATTTTTTGCGAATTACCAGCCACAGTTTTATTTAAGGACAACGGATGTAACTGGGAGCATAAAATTGCTAGATGGGAAGGAGATGGTAATGCCAGGAGATAATGTGAGTGTAGAAGTAGAATTGCAAGTACCGATAGCAATGGATAAGGGATTGCGTTTTGCGATAAGAGAAGGCGGTAGAACTGTTGGTTCTGGTGTTGTTTCTGAAATTTTGGAGTGAGTGTAGTAACTAAGATGAAGCAAGATATATATATTAACATTAAGGCTTTCGATTGTTCTTTATTGGAGGAGTGTGTTCGAAAATTTGTTGATGAATTAAAGCGGTCCAGTGCAAAATTATCTGGTCCGATTGCGTTGCCAAGGAAAGATTCTAAATTTATTGTTAATAGATCTCCTCACGTTGATAAAAAATCTCGTGAACAGTTTGAAATGAGAACTTCTAGGCGTTTGATTGTTTTACATGATCTTACTCCTACTATGATGCAGATGCTTACAGGTTTATCTTTTTCTGCTGGCGTAGAAGTGGATTTAAAAGTCAAGGAAGTTAAGGTTTAGGAGAAGGAAATGAAGAGAATAAATTCGCTGAGGAGAATTGGTTTACTAATGATGAATATTGGTCATACTGCTATGTATTCTGACAATAGTCGCATGGCTGTAACTTTATTGCATCTCAGCGAAACTTATATTATTGATATAAAAGGACAAGATAAATGTGGCTATAATTCAGTCATTTTAGGCACAGGAGATTTTAAAAATATAGCAAAACCTCAGTTGGAATATTTAAAGAAAAAGGGTATAAATAATAAATGTAAGTTATACGAAAGTAGATTAAATGACCTGTCGGGAATAGAATGTGGTAAAAAAGTGGGAATCAATCATTTTGTGGTTGGTCAATATCTTGATATTACGGGTTATTCTATAGGTAAAGGATTTGCTGGTGTGATGAAGCGGCATAATTTCAGTGGGCTTAGGGCATCTCATGGTGTTTCTATTGCTCACAGATCACAAGGTTCCACTGGCCAATGTCAGGATCCTGGTAGAGTATTCAAAGGAAAGAAAATGGCTGGTCATTTAGGTAACAGCAGGATAACTGCACAAAATATGAAGATATTATCCATTGATCATGAAAATAGTATAATTGCTGTGAAGGGTAATAATGTTCCTGGGTTTAAAAATTCCTATGTTTTTGTAAGAGATGCAGTTAAAAAATCTTTACATAAAGATGTTCCTTTTCCGGTAGGTTTACTGTTAGATGTAAATGATGATGCTAGTAATTTGGTGAGTTAGTTATGGAATGTAATTTAGTTAATCTATCTAATGATAATGTAGGTACTGCTCAGCTTAATCCTTTGATATTTTCTGCTAAGCAAAAATTGAGTATTTTGCATGATATAGTGAGATGGCAATTAGCGAAGAGAAGAGCTGGTACTCATAAAACAAAAGGTATTAGTGATGTCTCTGGTACAACAGCTAAACCTTATGGTCAAAAACGTACCGGTAGGGCAAGACAAGGGAGCTTGCGATCTCCTCAATTTAGAGGTGGTGGGATTATTTTCGGCCCTGTTGTGAGGAGTCATACTTATTCTCTTAATAAGAAGGTACGCAAATTTGGTTTAAAAATTGCTTTATCTCTAAAGTATTTAAATAATCAAGTAATTATTCTGGATAATTTAAATATTGATGTGAAGAAAACGTCTGAAATGTGTAAATGTATTAAAAATTTTAAATTTTCTTCCTTTTTGATAGTTGGTGATTATGGAGATGATTTGTTGCGTGCGGCTAAAAACTTGCACTATGTAGACTTAATCAAACCTATTGGGTTAAATGTTTTTGATATATTGAATCACGAATGCGTGATGTTGACAAAGGATACTTTAAAGCATCTTGAAGGTAGATTGTTATGATCAAATATAATAATATAATAAAATCTCCTATAATTACAGAAAAGGCCTCTTTTTTGAGGGAGAAGTTTAATAAATATTCTTTGTATGTTTTTGTAAATGTAAATAAGCGTCAAATAAAGTTGGCAATAGAGTCTCTATTTGATGTTAAAATTTCTTCTATAAATGTTGTTAGAATTAAGCCTAAATATAGGCGTTTTAGGGGTGTGATTGGTTGTGAAAAACAGAAAAAGAAAGTTTATTTTTCTTTGATGGATGGTCAAAAATTAGATATAATGAGCGTTTAGTATGGGTATGAAATTTTTTAATCCTGTTACTCCGTCTTCTCGTGGGACTGTGTTAGTAAGTAAAGTTGGTTTATCAAAAGATGAGCCAGAAAAGTCTCTTACATCCGGTAAAAAGTCCAGTGGTGGAAGAAATAATCATGGTAGAATTACAACTCGTCATAGGGGTGGTGGTCACAAAAAGAAGTATAGAGTGATAGATTTTAAGCGTAATAGAAGTGGTCAAGGTATAGTTGAAAAAATAGAGTATGACCCAAATAGAAGTGGGTTTTTGGCGTTAATATCATATAAGGAAGATGATATTAAGTCTTATATATTAGCTCCTCAAGGTATGAAGCCAGGTGATGTTGTTACAGCTGGGAATGATGCTGATATTTTGCCAGGGAATTGTTTACTACTCAAGCATATACCTGTTGGTTCTTTCGTTCATAATGTTGAGCTGAAGCCAGGTAATGGTGCTGCGATTGCTAGAGCTGCTGGTTGTTATGCACAAATCGTTGGTCGTGATGGCCAATATATTTTATTACGACTCAGGTCTGGTCAAATTAGGTTGATTTTATCTTCTTGCAAGGCTACTATTGGTGTAGTATCTAACCCTGACCATAAGAATAGAAAGTTGGGTAAAGCTGGGAGAAGTAGGTGGCTTGGGATTAGACCTACTGTACGTGGAGTTGCAATGAATCCGGTTGACCATCCTCATGGAGGCGGGGAAGGAAAAACCTCTGGTGGTCGTCATCCTGTTACTCCTTGGGGTGTTGCAACAAAAGGAAAGAAAACTCGAAGGAGAAATAAATCTAGTGATAAGTATATAAAACAATTGAAAGGTTAGTTTATGAGTAGATCTGCATGGAAGCCTCCTTTTTGTCATCCTTCTATATTAAAGTCGGTGAATAATGCTTTAAATAAGGGGTTTGTTAACATGGCTATAAAAGTTCATTCCAGGGCTTCTGTAATTCTTCCTAATTGTTTAGGTTTAAAGTTTGCTGTTTATAATGGTAAGGATTACATTCCTGTGAATGTTAATGATCAGAATATGATAGGTCATAAGTTTGGTGAGTTTTCACCCACTCGTAAATTTACTGGGCATAGTGGTGATAAAAAGGCGACAAGAAGGTAATTGATATGAAAAACAGAGATGTAATAGTTAAAGCTGGTTCTAGGGTTTTAAAATCAACTCCTCGTAAATTGAATTTGGTTGCTGGTTTAGTACGTAATAAAAAAGTTTCTTTTGCCACTGTGCAATTAAGATTTTGTGAAAAGAAAGCTGCAGGTCTTATAAGGAAGGTATTAAATTCTGCGATTGCTAATGCTCAAAATTATGGATTGGATATCGATAATTTATATATAAAAGAAATTTTAATAGGTAAGTCTCTTACTTTGCGTAGGGTATGTCCAAAAGCTATGGGTAGAGCTAATAGAGTTAGTAAACGTTATAGTAATATAACTGTAAAATTGGGGGAAATTATATGATTCATAAAAATAGAAAATTAATAAGGAAAGTGCAAAAATATGGGAAACGTTAATCCTAAAGGATTTAGGTTAAAAATAATTAATACTTGGTCATCTATTTGGTATGCTGAGAAGGGTTATAAACAAGGGTTGCATCAAGATTTATCTATTCGCAGTTATATAAATGAATCTTTTAAGCATGCTGGTGTTTCTAAAGTAATTATAGAGCGTACGATCGATTTGGTATCTGTAATAATACATTCTTCTAGACCTGGAGTGATAATAGGTAAGAAAGGCTCGGATATTGAGAAGATAAAGCAAAAGATAGCTGAAAAAGTAAAAAATAATGTGGAAGTGAATGTAGTAGGGGTTAAAAGGTCTGAAATAGATGCAGTTTTAATATCAAACAGCATTGCACAGCAGTTAGAAAAAAGGGTTTCATTTAGAAGAGCGATGAAAAAAGCTATTCAAAGTTGTTTGAGGATGGGTGCTAGAGGTATTAAAGTAAGTTGTTCTGGGCGCCTTGGCGGAGCTGAGATAGCTCGTACTGAGTGGTATAAAGAAGGCCGTTTGCCTTTGCATACTTTACGTGCTAATATAGATTATGCTTTTGCTGAAGCAAAAACTATATATGGCATCATAGGAGTTAAGGTCTGGGTTTATATTGGTAACTAATTAGGTATATTGAAATGTTTATTCCTAAAAAAAGTAAATATAAAAAAGTATTTAAAGGACGAATTAAGGGTAACACGAAAGGTGGTAGCACATTATCTTTTGGAGATTATGGTCTAAAGGCTATGGAAGCAGGTAGGATTCAATCTAAGCATATTGAAACTGCAAGGCGTGTAATATCTAGAACATTAAAACGCTCTGGTAAAGTGTGGATAAGAATTTTTCCTGATACCCCTGTTAGTAAAAAGCCGGCGGATGTGCGTATGGGTAAAGGGAAAGGTAGTGTTGAGTTTTGGGTATTTAAAGCTAAGCCCGGTAGAATGTTGTTTGAAATTAGCAGTGATGTTCCCATGCATTTAGCAAGATTGGCGCTTGAAAAGGCAACTGCTAAGCTTCCTATGAAGTGTAAATTTGTATCTAATCATAATTAAATGGAGTTGCAATGGATATAGCTGACATTGAATCGAGGTCCTCGCAAGAATTGCATGAAATTCTTGTGAATTTGAGAAAAGAGTTTGTTAATTTGGTTTTTCAAAAGAAGCTGGGCCAGTGCAACAATATTTCGCGTTTTAGCTTAATAAGAAAGAGCATAGCTCGTATTTTAACTACATTAAATAAAAGAAGAAGAGAGGAAAAGAATGCCTAAAAAGGTTTTTTGTGGTACTGTAACTAAGGCTAAGTGTGATAAGACTGTAAAGGTTTCGGTATTACAAGTGTATAAGGATGAGCTGTATAAAAAGGTTATAAAAAAATACAAGAAGTATACAGCACATGATGAGAATAATAGTTGTAAAGAAGGGGACAAGGTTTTAATACAAGAACACAAGCCTATTTCTACTACTAAAAAATGGGTTATTGTTAATAGCTCACATTGAATAGGATATTTATATGATTCAAAAAAATACATTGTTGGAAGTAGCTGATAATTCTGGCGCGCGTGCAGTGCTTTGTATTGGTTTATTGGGTGGTAGAAAGTCTGCATCTATAGGTGACACAGTTATTGTATCTACTAAATCTATTACTCCAAGAGGGAAAGTTGAGAAGGGAAAAGTATATAGAGCAGTTGTGGTGAGGGTGAAAAGCCCTATTAGAAAATCTGATGGTTCTGTAATTCGTTTTTCTAGCAATGCTGTAGTTTTGATTAACGATCAAGGTGAACCACTTGGCACTCGGGTGTTTGGTCCGGTAAAAAAGTTATCATCTGGTTCTTTTATGAAGATAATGTCATTAGCTGTTGAGGTTTTATAATGAGTGCTAAAATAAAAAGTGGTGACGACGTTATAGTTTTAACTGGTAAAGATAAGGGAAAAATTGGTAAGGTAATCAAAGTTATAGCACGTGATGCTAAAAAGAAAGTAATTGTTTCTGGAGTGAATGTGCATAAGAGACATACTAAACCAAAAGCTGGTAGTAGTGGTGGTATATTAAATAAAGAGTTAGCTATTGATATATCCAACGTTGCAACATTGGACCCTAAATATAAAACTCCAACTAGAGTGGGGTTTAAGGTTATAGACGGTAGAAAAGTGCGTTTTGCAAAAGTTTCTGGAGAAGTGATAGATTAGGTTGATATGTTTAAAGAATTGTATAAAGATAGCATAGTAAAGTCCTTGAAGGATAAGTTTAATTACGGCAATATAATGCAAGTGCCTAAACTTGTCAAGGTGTGTATCAATATGGGCGTTGGAGATGCTGCTACAGATAGTAAAGCAATAAATGAACCACTTGATAGCCTATATTTGATTGCTGGGCAGAAGCCTTTATCAACTTTTGCAAAAAAATCTATTTCTGGCTTCAAGATCAGAAAAGGTGCTACAGTAGGTTGCAAAGTAACTTTGCGTAGAGATAAAATGTATGAGTTTTTAGAAAGATTGATATATATTGCTTTGCCAAGGGAAAAAGATTTTAGAGGATTTAGTGTGAAGCAATTTGACGGTAATGGTAATTTTTCCTTTGGTATAAAGGAACATATCTCGTTTTTAGAAATAGACTATGATAAAATAAGTAAAATTAGAGGTATGGATATTAATATTATAACAAGTGCAGTTAGTGATAAGGAAGCAAAGGAATTATTACTGGCTCTTAAATTTCCTTTTTTTGATTAATTGAGAGGAGAAATATATGGCAAAAAAATCTATGATAGAAAGAAATCTTCGCAGAATAAAGTTGTGCGATCAATATAAAGAAAAAAGAGAAAAATTGAAATCTATAATAAATAATAAGAATTTGTCTATTGTAGAAAGGTTTACAGCTCAAAATAAATTAATTAAAAAATTGCCTAGAAATTCTTCTAAAACCAAAATTAGAAATAGGTGTGCTTTAACTGGGAGACCAAGAGGAGTATATAGAAAATTTGGTTTATGTAGAATTGTTTTGCGTGATTTATGTTCTTTTGGGCAAGTTCCAGGAGTTACAAAGTCTAGTTGGTAAATATAATATAAGGAGTATATTGTGGCGTTATCTGATAGTATTGGTGATTTTTTAACAAGGATACGTAATGCTCAATTGGCAATGCATAGGGCAACAAGGGTACTATTTTCTAAGATGAATTCTTCTATATTGGAGATTTTAAAAGAGGAAGGGTATATCCTTGATTATGAAAAGCAAGTTGTAGGTAATTTACCTTCTTTCATTGTAAAATTGAAGTATTATGAGAAGTTACCTGTAATTAGTGACATAGTTAGGGTGTCAAAGCCTGGTTGTCGTCGTTATTCTAAGTATAAGGACATTTCTAAAGCATATAATGGTCTTGGTATTTTTATTATATCGACACCCAAAGGAGTGATGACTGATTATAATGCACATAAGTTAAAGGTTGGTGGAGAAGTTTTGTGTCGTGTGTTTTAAATAATAGGAGAAATTCATGTCTCGTATAGGTGCTGCTCCTATCAATATTCCTGCTGGTGTTTCAGTTGAATATAATAATGGTAGTATGTTAATAAAGAGTGCTAAGGCTGAAAAGGAAGTTAGCTTGATCAGGGATGTTGTGTGTCAGATTATTGATAATCAGCTATTGCTTTCTGTTGATCAAGATAAAGATAATTATGATAAAATAAAGCCTATGTGGGGCACTTATAGGAGTAATATTAATAATATCATTAACGGCATGGTTGATGGTTTTTCTGTTAATCTTGAGATTAACGGTGTGGGATATAAGGCAGAGTGTGATGGTAAGTATTTGACTTTATATCTTGGTTATAGCCATAATGTTAAATATAAAGTGCCTAAAGATGTTGAGATTAAGTGCATAAAGCCAACTCACTTAGTAGTTAGTGGTATGGATAAGCAGAAGGTCTATATGGTGGCGTCTGATATATGCAAAATTAGAAAATATGATCCTTATAAAGGTAAGGGTGTTGTAATAAAAGGCAAATTTATGCTGCGTAAGGTTGTAAGTAAAAAGAAGTAATAAAAATGAAAAGATCGTATAATTTTTTAAGTAATTCTGAAAAAAGGAAGTTACGTAATAGAGCGAAGCTTGACAAGAGCGCTGAACGTTTACGTATATCCATATTTAAATCTAATAGGCATTTTTATGTCCAGTTAATTAATGATGTAAAAGGAATAACTCTCACTTCAGCTTCTACTTTGGATGCTAAAATTAAGGATGTATGTAAAGGGAAAGTCAACGCTGAAACTATAAAACAGGTTTCTTCTTTAATGGTTGAGCGTCTGTCTGGCATGAAATTAGAGCAGCAGCTTACGTTTGATCGTGGAGCGTATAAATACACAGGATTAGTTTCTCAATTTGCTGAGGCTTTAAGAAGTTCTGGATTTGAATTTTAGAAGGTTTTGAATATGGCTATAAAGAATTTACAAAATAATAATGATTTATCAGAGCTTTTAGTTTCGGTACGAAGAGTGACAACGGTTACCAAAGGTGGTAGAAGATTTTCATTTTCAATTTTGGTTGTTGTTGGCGATGAGAAGGGTAGGGTAGGGTGTGGAATAGGTAAGCACGCAGAAGTTGCTGAAGCAAGAGTCAAAGCTGTAAATGCTGCAAAGAAATCAATGATTAGAGTGTACTTGCGTGAAGGTAGAACTTTGCATCATGATATTAAAGCTAAATTTTGTTCTGGTGAGATAGTTTTAAGAACCGCAAGAGCCGGAACAGGTATTATTGCTGGTGGAGCGATTAGATCAGTTTTTGAGGTGTTAGGTATAAAGGATGTGGTAGCTAAATCCACTAGATCAAATAATCCTCATAACGTTATATGTGCGGTGTTTAAGGCTTTTGATAGTATGTTATCTCCTCGTCAGGTAGCAAGCAAAAGAGGCAAAAAGATTAGCGAGATAGTTGGAAACAGGTAAAGTATGAATAATGCTGTAAAATTAAACTCTATATTTACTAAATTATCTAAGAAAAAGAAGCCTAAGTTGCTGGGTAGAGGTATCGGTTGTGGTAAAGGTAAAACATCCGGTAGAGGGCATAAAGGGCAGAAGGCTAGAAGTGGAGTTTCTATAAATGGTTTTGAGGGTGGACAACAGTCTATATATACTCGTTTGCCTAAAAGAGGTTTTAAGCCTATACGTAGGAGCATATACTCTATAATTAATGTTGGCGATATACAGCGCTTAATGGAAGCTAAAAAAATAGTGAAAGACTCTGTTATAGATAAGGAGAGGCTGTATAAATTAGGTTTTATAAAGTCTATTAAGGATAAAATTAAACTTCTTAATAAAGGTAAGTTGAGCGAAAAATTTGTGTTTCATGTTGATTTTGCGTCAGAAGCTGCAAAAAAATCTGTAGCTTCAGTTGGTGGTAGTGTGGAAATACTATCGTAAGTCATGGGCAATAAATCAGCATTTAATAGCTTGGATCCTACGTTGTTATATAAAGGCGATTTATTAAAGCGTATATTTTTTACGCTAATAGCTTTAATTTGCTATCGCTTGGGTACTTATGTGCCTATTCCTGGAATTAATCTTGATGTAATTAATGATATATTTCCCAAAGATGGCTCAGGCGTTTTTGGAGTATTTAATTTATTTTCTGGTGGTGCATTGGCTAGAATGACAATTCTAGCATTGAACGTTATGCCATATATAATGGCTTCTATCATTATTCAGTTACTTTCTTCTGCGATTAAAGGAATGAAGGAAGTTAAGAATGATGGAGAGTCAGGCCGTAGAAAGATGAATTCTTATATACGCTATCTGACCATAGTAATTTGTGTATTTCAATCAATTCCAATTTTGGTTGGATTGGAAGGGATGAATAGGGAAGGGGTATTGGTTGTAATCGAACCTGGTGTTATGTTTCGTACAATAGGTGTTTTCAGCCTTTTAGGTGGAACTATGCTTTTAATATGGCTTGGTGAACGAATCAGCGCTAGCGGTATAGGCAATGGTATCTCATTAATCATTTTCACGGGTATAATATCAGAGTTACACAGCGCTTTGTCATCTTTGTTAACGTTAAATAAAAACGGTAGCGTATCGTTATTTATTATCCTTTTTGTTTTGGTATTGTTTTTTTTGCTGCTACTCTTAGTCATTTTTGTAGAGTCTTCTTATAGAAAGGTTATTGTTCAACATCCTAAAAAGCAATTTAAAAGATTACATAATGAAGATTTTACTTATATTCCATTGAAGATTAATTTATCTGGTGTAGTACCAACCATTTTTGCTAATGCAATTTTATTGACACCTATTTCAATTGCAAATTTCTATAAGGGGCACGCTTTTTCTGATTTTATTTTGAATTACTTTATGGCAAATAAAGTAGTATATATTGTAGCCTATTTGGTGCTGATAGTATTTTTTAATTTTTTCTATACCAATTTTATATTTAATCCAGAGGAAAACGCAGATTTTCTTAAAAAAAATGGTGGTTTTATACCTGGTAGAAGGCCTGGGAAACATACTTCTGATTACCTTCAAGATATAGTTTTTAAGTTGACATTCATTGGCTCTGCGTATTTGGTAGTCATATGTACTGTACCTGAAGTTATGAGATATTATTATGATATACCATTTATTTTTGGTGGGACGAGCTTACTGATTATAGTGAACGTTATTACTGATACTATTATGCAAATACAATCTTATATTTTTTCAAATAGGTACGACAACTGGATAAAGAAATATGAGTCTAAAACGAGGAAAGTAAGATGATCATTACGATTTTTGGTCCTCCAGGTTCTGGTAAAGGTACTCAGTCAAGCTTGTTAATAGCAAAATATAATTTAAAATTAATTTCAGTAGGGGATTTATTAAGGAATATTATATCTAGCAGTAGTGAGTTAGGTAAAAAAATAAAGGGTACCGTGGAATCTGGTAATTTAATTCAAGATGAAATTATATGTGGATTATTACGTGACCAGCTTGCATTAGTGGATGATAATTGCTTATTAGATGGTTTTCCGAGAAATTTAAACCAGGCTCATTTTTTGACTCAAGTTTTGCAAGAAAAATATAATAGGGATGTTGACATTGTAGTTGAGCTGCAGCTTGACGATAATATTGCAATCGATAGGTTAAAAAATCGTCTCGCGTGTTTGGACTGTAAAAGCATATATAGTGTATCTTCTTTTAAGAGTACTACTTGTGCTAAATGTAAAAGTACGAGGTTAGAGAAAAGAATTGATGATGCTGATATGTCTGCAATTAATAAGAGAATAAGTGAATATCACCTTCAAATGAAAGGTTTACGCGAGTATTATAAAGGCAAATTATTAACAATTGACGCTAATTTGAGTGTTGATGAGGTAACGCAAGAGATTGAAAGTAAAATTTCTTGTAATTTGGTTTGACTCTGAGTTGTTTTATGGTATAAATTAAGAGTTGTTATTAATAAAGTATCGAGGTACCAGTGGCACGTATTGCAGGCATAAATATTCCAGTGAGGAAATGTGTTCCTTTTGCATTAACTTATATATATGGTATAGGTATTGCTACTGCGAATGTAATTTGTCACGCTTGCGAAGTTGATAAGCGCAAACGTGTTTCAGAATTACGAGATGAAGATATAGAAAAGATCAGCGGTTTCATTAGACAAAATTATGTTATAGAAGGTGAGCTCAGAAAAGAAGTGGCTATGAACATAAAATCTTTAGTGGAAATGGGATGCTATAGAGGGGTGAGACATAGAAAAGGTTTACCTGTGAGAGGGCAAAGGACTCATACTAATGCTAAGACTCGTAAAGGTAGATCTCGGTTGCCTATTGCTGGGAAAAAATAAAATTTATTATTATTGTGAGTTTTAATGAAAAAAGTCAAAACGGTTAGTAAGAGTAAGAAGGAGTTTATTACTGGTGTTGTCCATATTCGTGCAACTTTTAATAATACTTTTGTAAATGTAACTGATGTTCATGGTAATACGCTATGTCAAACTTCTGTGGGTGCATGTGGTTTTTCAGGTTCGAGAAAATCCACACCTTATGCTGCAGGTAAGGCTGCGGAGGCTTCTGCGAAGAATGCAATAGAGAGATTTGGTATGAAGGTTGTCTCTGTAATAATTCGTGGTCCTGGCTTTGGTACTGAAGCTGCGGTTAAAGCACTTCAGAGCTGTGGGTTGACTGTGACTTCAATTGCAGATAAAACCGCAATTCCTCATAATGGGTGCAGGTTAAGAAAAAAAAGAAGAGTATAGGATATTTGAAAAGGTTGTTTTATGTATTATAATAATGATGTGTCTCTCTGTAGCAATTTAGATAAATTGATTAAACCTAGTTCAGTTAAGGTAATATCAGATGATTCAAGTGAAAAAAGTGATATAGTGCTAGAACCGTTGGAAAGTGGTTTTGCTTTAACATTAGGTAATGCATTAAGACGTGTAATGTTATCTTCTCTTAAAGGTAGTGCTGTTTATGGAATAAAAATTGAAGGTGTAACTCATGAGTTTACTTCAATTCAAGGGGTGAGAGAAGATGTAACTGATATAGTGTTAAATATGGGCATGTTGAGGTGTAAATTAAATGGTGCTTCTAATAAATGCTTAAATTTAAACGCTAAAGGGCCTTGCCAGGTATTAGCTGGGATGATAGAAACTGATGATCAATGCTCTATTGTTAATAAGGATTTATTAATATGTACGCTGGGGCAAAATGTAGAGCTTAACATGACCATATATGTGGCTAGCGGAAAAGGTTATCTTCCTGTAATTAAGTATAAAGAAAACGAACTTTTGAAGCTTATGAGTGAACAGGATTTAATTGGTTTTATTCCAGTTAATGCTTTGTATAGCCCTGTCAACAGGGTTTCGTACAGGGTAGAGAACAGTCGTGTTGGCCAAGTGACTGATAAGGATAAGCTGATATTGTCAATTGAAACTGATGGTACAATTTCTCCGAGTCAAGCTGTTGACTCTGCTGCAAGAATATTACAGGAGCAACTTCAGCCCTTTATTAGTTCTGATGTAAGTTATAAAAAATCGCAGGTTTCTTCGTCTAGTGGTGCTAAAGATTTGGGTTATGACCCTGTCTTATTGCGTAAGGTAGATGAAATGGAATTATCTGTCAGGTCTCATAACTGTCTGAAAAACGAAAACATCACTTATATAGGTGATCTTGTGCAAAAGACAGAAGGTGAAATGTTAAGAACTGCTAATTTTGGCAGGAAGTCTTTGAATGAGATTAAGGCAGTTTTGACTAATTTTGGCTTATCTTTGGGTATGAATGTGCTAAACTGGCCACCTAAGGATATAGATGAGTTGGCTAAACAACATACTGATGAAGATTAGGTGATATATGAAACATGGAATAAAAAAACGTAAACTATCTCGTTGTACTGAACATAGATTATCGACGTTAAAGAATCTATCTATCTCATTAATTAACCATGAGCAGATTGTAACTACTTTACCAAAAGCTAAGGAACTTCGTCCATATGTCGAAAAGTTTATTACAATTGCTAAGAATAAGAATACTTTACATGGTAGAAGACTTTTGCTTTCACGCCTTCATAATAGTAAGTTAGCAGTTGATAAGTTATTAAACGTCTTAGCCAGCCGTTATCAAGATCGTAAAGGTGGGTATTCTAGAATAATAAAATTTAGCACTCGAAAGGGTGATTGCGCTTCAATGGCAGTGATAGAACTGGTTGATAGGGATATTGCAGCAAGAGGTAAGGTTTATAGTAAAAATAAAGAAGGAGGCAAAGTAGTTACACAAAGTTAATTGTTATCATAATTGTTCTTCTTGTGGTAAGTAGGTTACGCTACTTTGTAGGTTACTTTGGCGAGTTATTAGTTTTAGTATATTTAAAACTGAAATGGTATAATGTTATAAAACGCCGTTACCGTTGTAAGTTCGGTGAAATTGACTTAATTGTATCTAAAAAAAAGGAGCTGATTTTTATAGAAGTTAAAACAAGTTTACTTGGAAAAGAAATACCGATATCTCATCTTCAATGTCAGTCTATTATAAATTCTTCTAAGTATTTCTTAAGTAAAAACCTTAGTTTTTTAGATTATTCAGTCAGATATGATTTATATTTTCTTTCCTTAAAGAGAAGACCTGTTTATATAAAAAATGCTTGGATTGAAGAATGAAAGATTTGTAGCTGAATTAATTTAGATTTACTGGATTTAATATGAAAAAGACCCAATACAATAATTTAGTTTCATCTTACGCTAGAGTGCTATTTCATGTCTCAGGAAGCAGGTTAGGTATTATAAGGAAAGAAGTAGAATTTTTGTTGGCTTTTTTTAAGGATCAACGTGATGTTTTTGTGTACCTATCTCATCCTATGATTTCTTTTGCACACAAAAAAGAAGTGATGCTTTCTATAAATGAGCACTTGAGTGAGAATTTAGTAAAATTTATTATGGTTATATTTGCAAATAAACGCTCTAGTTTATTGATCCTTATATTAGAAAAATTCTTAAGTCTTGCAAGAGAAAATGAAAATGAATTCGAAATTAGTATAAAGTCAGCAGAAACTTTAAAGGAATCTGATATAAAAATAATTACTGAATCTTTGAGCTTTCTTGGTAAAATAATAAAAGTAAGCAATGTGGTTGACCCTTCTATACTAGGTGGCTTCGTAGTTAGGTATGGTTTTAATTTGATCGATGCTTCGCTAAAAAGTTACTTGGATAGGTTAGTTGACTTAAGTAAAATGGAAATATTAAAAGTAAGGAATTTTGTATGAAGAACAGTATGAATGTTTCTGAGATAGCAAGTATAATAAGAGAAAAGGTTGAGACGTTTGATAATCCTATAAAGCGGGAAAATATAGGTGAAGTAATTTCAGTAACAGATGGTATCGCATTGGTTTATGGGCTGGAAAAAGCAAAATTCGGTGAAAAGGTATTTTTTGCAAGTGGTGTAGAAGGAATAGTTCTCGATTTAGATCATGATACGGCTGGAATAGTTGTGCTTGGTAATGACCGTGATGTGAAAGAAGGGGACGTTGTAAAATGTAGTGGTGATGTTGTGCAGGTGCCTGTAGGGCATGAATTGTTAGGGAGAGTTGTAAATGCGTTGGGCCATCCTATGGACGACGGTGGGGAAATTAGAGCCAAAAACAGAATGGATATAGAATCTAAAGCGCCAGGCATTATTGATCGTAAGTCTGTGCATGAGCCACTGCAAACAGGAATTAAAATTATAGATTTGCTAATTCCAATAGGTAGAGGGCAGCGTGAATTAATTATTGGTGATAGACAAATTGGTAAAACTACTATTGCGCTTGATACTATTATCAATCAGAAGAAGATTAACGATGAGGTAAACGAAAATCAAAAAGTTTACTGTGTTTATGTTGCTATTGGGCAAAAAATTTCAACAGTAGCAAAAGTGGTAAATAAGCTGAAAGAAAGCGGAGCATTAGAGTATACAACTGTAGTTGTGGCTAGTGCATCTGACTGCGCGCCTATGCAATTTTTAGCACCTTATGCTGGTTGCACTATTGGGGAATTTTTCCGTGACAATGGAATGCATTGTTTGATTATATATGATGATTTATCTAAGCATGCTGTGGCATATAGGCAGATGTCTTTATTGCTCAGACGTCCTCCTGGTCGTGAAGCTTACCCTGGAGATATATTCTATGTACATTCTCGCTTGCTTGAAAGAGCTGCTAAAATGTCTGATAAAAAAGGGCAGGGTTCTTTAACTGCTTTGCCAATTGTCGAAACTCAAGCTGGTGATGTATCTGCATATGTGCCAACAAATGTTATTTCAATTACCGATGGGCAGATCTTTCTTGAGTCTGAATTATTTTATAAAGGATTTCGACCTGCAGTAAATATAGGTTTGTCAGTTTCACGGGTTGGTTCTGCTGCACAACTAAAGTCTGTGAAGAAAGTTGCTGGTTCTATAAAGCTAAGCTTAGCTCAGTATAGAGAATTAGAAGATTTTGCAAAATTTGGTTCTGATCTTGATGCTAGTGTTCAATTATCCTTGAATAAGGGTAAATATCTTGTCGAGTTATTAAAGCAAAAACAACATTTACCTATGTCAATAGAAGAGCAAGTAGTGCTGATGTATATTTTTTCTAACCTATATAATCAGTTAAGTAAAATACAAATAAGTTACATTAATAAATTTGAACATGATCTTATTAATTATTTTCATACTGTACACCCTGGGGTTTTAAAAAAGTTGTCAAATGACATGAGTGATGATATAAAAGGTGATATTTTTAACATTGTGAGTAATTTCGTTACTCAATTTAATTGCGTTTAGGTGGTGATTATGGCTTCATCCATTATTAATAAATTTCCTATGACGAGGGAAGGTTTTGAGAATATGCAAGCCGAACTTGAAAAATTAAAGGAAGAAAAACCTTCTGTGATACAGGCTATTTCTGATGCTCGTGATCAAGGTGATTTGTCTGAAAACGCAGAGTATCATGCAGCACGGGAAAGGTTAGGTTTTATTGAAGGCCGTATAATGGAGATAGAAAGTAAGCTCTCACATGCGGAAGTAATAGAAGTAAAAAATTTGTCTGGTGATTCAGTAATGTTTGGTGCAACTGTGACATTAAGCATGTTAAGTGATAATAACGGTGAAGTGGAATATGTTTATAAGGTTGTAGGCGAATATGAAGCTGATGTTTCAAAGCAGTTAATATCTACTAGTTCACCACTTGGGAGTGCCTTAATCGGCAAAAAAGTCGGTGAATATGTGGAAGTGACAGTGCCAAATGGAGAGAAATTGTATAAAATAGTTAAGATTGAATTTAAGTAAATTATTATGGTACAGGCCACTTATGCTTCAATGAGTCTACCAGGTATTTCTTCTGTGGAAGATGTATTAGAGGATGCTCGTTCCGGTAAATTATTCATTTTAGTTGATGATGAAAATAGAGAAAATGAAGGCGATTTGATTGTCTTAGCTGAGAAAATAAAGCCGGAACATATGGCTTTTATGGTTAGGTACGGTACAGGGGTTGTTTGCTTAGCAATGACTAAATTTCACATGAAAAGGTTGGGCCTTAATTTCATGGAAAAGAAAAATATTGGTGAAAATCATACCGCATTTACTACATCAATTGATGCACGTTATGGCATTACAACCGGTGTTTCAGCAGAGGATAGAACGAAAACTATACATGCTGCTATCAACAAGGATGGTACTCAGGATGACATCATAACTCCAGGTCATGTTTTTCCTGTAATTGCACATAAAGGTGGGGTGGCACAACGTGCTGGTCATACTGAAGCGAGTGTTGAAATGGCGAAGTTAGTAGGGTTTGATCATTCAGCAGTTATTTGTGAATTAGTGAATGATGATGGCTCTATGATGCGCTTACCTCAGTTACTTAAATTTGCTGAACAACATAAAATTAAGTTAACTACCATCGACAAACTTATCAGTTACGTTAAAAATTTAAACTAGCGTTTATAAATTTGTATAATTTAAGTGTTAAAATATAGAATTTCTATAAATTATACAAGCACAGAATTTTCATGTTTAGAGTTGCTAAGTTTTTGACCTTATTGTTCTTTTTTGCATATTGTAATAATGCTTACTCTATTAACATTATTAGAGATAGTGAAGTGGAAGCAATAGTGAAAGAGCTAGCGCAACCTTTATTTTCTGCTGCGGATATTGATCATGAGCAAATAAAAGTTTTTATAATTAATGACAATTCGATTAATGCTTTTGTAATTAACAATAACAGTATTTTCATTCATTTAGGACTTTTACAATATTCGGCTAAACCTTATGTCCTGCTTGGTATATTAGCACATGAGATTGCTCACATATCTGCTGGTCATATATTGCAAATGAGTAGTGCTATGGGTTATTTTCAATCGATAGCAATGATTAGTTATATGGTAGGATTAGTTTCTAGTATTATCATTAACCCTCAGGTTGCTGGTGCAATTTTGCTTAGTGGTGTAGCGTTTAGTTCAAGGCTATTTTTTAACTATTCTCAAGAGCAAGAAAGTGTAGCAGATAGCTATGCTTTAAGGTATCTTGATGAATCTGGCTATGATAATTCAGGTATGAAAGAGATTTTTGATTATTTTAAAAGTATTGAGCATGAGAACACCGAGGAATATTTCCGCACTCACCCACTTAGTGAGAAACGTATATTTGCTGTACAAAATTATAAGGTTAAAAACAACGTAAAACCAATTTTTGCGGATAAGTTACTAAAGTTTGAGCGTGTGGTTGCCAAGCTAGACTCTTTCTTTGCTCCTATTCATGTGTTATCTAATAAATATGAAAATAATTCTGAGTATGTAAATGCTATAGTTTGCTATAGGCAAGGAAAGATAGAAGAGGCTATTGCTAAAGTTAATTCATTGATTCAAGAGTCACGCAATGACCCATACCTATATGAATTAAAAGCAGAAATGCTATACAAGGCCGGAAATTTAAGTGAAGCAATAAAAATGTATGAGGAATCGCTTAGGTATTTATCTGAGAAAAACAGTTATTTAGTGAAACTTGCATTATCTCATACTTTATTATTACACGGTGATGCAAAAAAGGCGATTTTTTACCTGGAGCAGATTTTGAATGTAGAACCAGATAACGCTTTTTTCTGGAAGTATTTAAGCATTGCATATAAATGTGAAGCTGATACGGCAATGCATTATTTTGCCTTGACAAAAAAGGCTTGTATTGAAGGTGATTTAAAGCAATTTACAAAATATGCTGAGCTAGCTGTTAAAACTTTACCAAAAGATAGCCCTTATTTGTTGCAAGTTGAAGATATGAAGCGGTTTAATGGATAACAAAAAAGCATTTCTGCACTTTTTGGATTATTTTTGTCCACACTTTTCCAACATAGTTTTTGCTTCATCGCTTACGTTGGGCATAATTTTCGTTATGATAGTTTTAGCGCCAAAAAATACACCACAGAACATGCCAAGAGCAAAGAGGGCTGGCCACGGCATCCTGCCAAATATTGCAAGCAAAGCTGCACCAATTATTACTACCGTCATAAGTGGACCGCCTATCCCCCAAACATAACCAATAATATTGCATATTACTTTAGTTGTGTCATCCATATCAGGGTCAGCTGCATAACCTGAGAAAGAGAAAAGCAATACTACGCAAAAAACACTAAAAAATTCCATTATAGAGCTCATTTTTTTGCCTCTAAGTAATAAATTAACCTAAACCTACACATTTTTTATTTTAAAGTAAAAATTATAATTTGTCCATACATAAGTGTTGCTACATAAATAACCCACCATTAATATTGAGCACATGCCCTGTTATATATTTTGCTTCATCACTTGCTAAAAACAAGACCCCTGCTGCTATTTCTTCCCCTGTTCCCATTCTTTTCATTGGAATATTATCTAATATTTTTCCCTTTTGTCCTTCATTTAAAACTTCAGTCATTTTAGTATCTATAAACCCAGGAGCAATACAATTTACTGTTATATTACGACTTGCAACTTCTTTTGCTATGGATTTGCTCATAGCTATTATTCCAGCTTTAGACGCCGCATAATTTGCTTGCCCGGCGTTTCCTGTCAGCCCTATTATTGAGGAAATATTTATAATTCTTCCCCAATTATTCTTAATTAGTTTTCTGCATGCTTCTCTACTCAGCTTAAATGTAGAGCTCAAGTTAATATCAATTACTTTTTGCCATGCTTCATCTGTCATTCTCAATAATAAACTGTCTCGCGTAATACCCGCATTGCATACGAGCCCGTCAAAGCCTTCCATCAGCTCACTTGCTCTATTTATTAGTTGATTTACTTCCTCAGCATTTGATAAATCACAAGGGAGTACATGCATGTTTTTTTCATATTGTTTAGCAACTTCTTCGAGCACTTCTTTTTTTGTGCCAGAAATACATAAAGTTGCTCCGGCTTTGTGCATAATTTTTACAATTGCTTGCCCTATTCCGCCTGATGCGCCAGTAATCAGGAACTTTCTGCTTTCCAATTTAAGCATAATAACTTTATATTATCTTAATTCCTAACAGAATATTGACTAGTTGGCAATAGATTTCTTACATAATATAAGTAACTCAGATATTCACAAAATAAAGAAAAAGTTATAATAAAGTTAAACGTCAAAAAATTTTAAAAACATAGTTGATGCAGGAATTGTTACTAAATAGTTTATTCTGGTGCTCTACAGTCTAAATGGAATGCTTAAATTATAGATTCTTTGTTTTTGTGTGTTATCTTGAGTTAACACAAATTCACAGTAGTATTATGATAAGTAAGTTAAAAAAGCTTAGCGCTGGATTTTCTTTGACAGGCTTGATTGGCCATGGTGATAATATAAATATGCAAGGAGCAAAAAATAAAAAGAAGAAGTACCCAAAATTTTTGGATAAGACGTTTGCATTGATTGATGCAGTGATAAATTTTATTTTAAAACGCGAAAGTAATAACGTAAATGAAGTCCTGAAAGTAACATGGGGACCACTATTTTTTGGTCTGGTAGTAATACTCATCTTTTTTGGGATAGGTGGTATTTGGTCGGCTATAGCTCCAATTGACGGTGCGGTGCATGCAAGTGGAGAAGTTATTGTATCTTCAAATAGAAAAATAGTTCAACACTTGGGCGGAGGAATAATAAGCAAAATTTTAGTAAAAGAGGGTCAAGCAGTTAAAAAAGATGAGCCTCTAGTTTTGTTGAGTGATGTTAACGAGAAGGCGAATTTAAGTATCATCAAAGAGAAGCTCTTATCATTTTTAGCAACAGAAGCAAGGCTTCTTGCAATCAGAGTAGATTTGGACACGCTCGAGTTTCCTGATGAGGTTAAAAAATTATCTCACGATGAACTTGTAAATAAAGCGATAAAGAATCAAGTAAAGTTGTTCAACTCTCAGAGAAAGAGCATATTGGGAAAAACAGACATACTGCAACAACGTATAAAGCAGTTAAATGATGAATTAGCGGGGCTAAACTTTCAACTAAATGCAGCTCATAAGCAATATGACTTGATAACTGAGGAGTTGGAAACAAAAAGACAATTACTTGATAGTGGCCATATAAGCAAACCACACATTTTAGCTTTAGAAAAGCAGTTTGCTGAAATTGAAGGCAGAGTTGGACATTACCGTTCTGCAATATCTCAAGTGCAGCAAAAAATTGGAGAGAACGAATTAGAAATTATAAACGTGAGAAATGATTCTCAAGAAAGAGCAAACGCTGAACTTAAGGAAGTTAGTACGTCTATTGCAGACTTGAAAGAGAGACTGATGGTTGCTGAAGATTCATTAGCACGTACAATAATTAAATCGCCTCAAGATGGGATAGTCACAGATATAAGATACCATACTGAAGGTGGTGTTATACAATCTGGAGTTCCGATCATGAGCGTAGTGCCATCGGATGATGACCTAATAATAGATGCTAAAATTCAGACCAGAAACATAGAAGAGATACTGTCAGCACAAAAGAAAGATAGCAACATAGTCTCTATTGATGGGCTAGAAGGGCTAAAGGTTAAAGTTCGTTTAAGTGCTTACAGTGCACGTCGTTTAAGTTTAATTAATGGTATAGTAAGCAATATTTCTCCCGATGCCCTTGATGATCCAAGGCTAGGGCGTTATTATTCAGTACGTGTAGTGATACCAAAACCAGAGCTTGCTCAGTTTAAAAACGTATACCTATACCCTGGTATGCCAGCAGAAGTGTACATAGTTACTCAATCTCGTACTCTTTTATCATTCTTGTTTACGCCTATAATTGCAACAGTCGATAGGTCTTTTATAGAAAGGTAGCTCACTCGTTAAAGTAGTAGTGAAAGTGCCGTAATAAAATTTAGGTACATAATTAGACAATAGGCTTCTTGACCTTACCCAGAAAAAGTGGAGAGAAAGAAAGGAGTTTTTTCGGGTAAAATAAAATTTTGGAGGATTAGAAATGGCAAGAGAATATACGGCAGAATTCAAATTGGAAGCTGTTAAGCTGGCAAATGAACAAAGAAAGGCAGGTCAAACAATTACAAAAATAGCAAAGGATTTAGGAATAAAGGGTGGTTTATTAGGAAAATGGATAAAGAAACACAACGAAAAAAAGTCAGCGGCAAATGCATTTCCAGATGTAGCACCTTATGACAAAGAGAGATTTGATTTACAGAAAGAGTTAGAGGTTGTCCGGAAATAAGTAAAAGGCTATAATATCTGAAATTTTAGTACGGGGTAAAGATGAGAAAAAAGTATCCAACAGATCTAAGCGAAAGGGAATGGGCAAGAATAGAAAAACACTTCAGAGTATCATACAAGAAAGGAGGAAGGCCGCCAAAGTATAGCAAAAGAGAAATATTAGAAGCAATTTTCTATGTATTGCGTACAGGGTGTCAATGGCGGTATTTACCAAATGATTTTCCGCTATGGAAGACTGTGTATGAGCAGTTCAGGCAATGGAAGAAGCAGGGAATTTTTGAGAAAATGAATTATGAAATTACAAAATATAGTAGAAGAAAAATAGGAAGGAATGAGCAGCCGAGTGCCTGTATAGTAGATAGTCAATCTGTAAAGACTACAGAAAAGGGGGGATCAAAGGCTATGATGGAAGTAAAAAAGTAAAGGGTAGAAAAAGGCATATAATTACAGACACTCAGGGTTTTATACTAGGTTGTTACGTAGGCGCTGCTAACGAAAATGATAGAGATGGTATTAAAATAGCATTAAACAATATGAGAACAAAATATACTAAAGTTAAAAAAATGTGGGCTGACATGGGATACCAAGGAAGAAATTTAAAGAATCACATAAAGGAAGAATATGACATAGATATTGAAATTGTTAAAAGGCCTCCATGTAGATTTTGGGTGCACAAAGATACGCCACCTGAGCTACTACCAACAAGAGAACAAGGGTTTAAAGTACAGCCAAGAAGATGGGTTGTAGAAAGGACTTTTGCTTGGGTTAATAGGAATAGAAGGCTATCGAAGGAGTATGATTTACTCACAACATCCACTGAGAATTTCATATACCTAGCTATGAGTAGGGTTATGTTAAAGAGGGAATATGCTTGAATTTACTAGTTTCCGGACAACCTCTAGTTCCTTTTTTAAGAAAGTTTTAAATTTCATACCTAACAATAAACAACTTTAGGTTTAAATTTATGAAATCAATTGTTATATACATCAGCAAATACGAATTTAACTGGTGTTATGGACTTAAATAAATTTACCGAAAAAGCAAAAAGTCTAATTCAAAGTGCTCAAATGAAAGCGTTGGGAGCTGGGCATCAGATTTTTATGCCTGAGCATTTACTAAAAGTGATGCTTGAAGATGAATCAGGTTTAGTTCAGGATTTGATAAACGCTTGTGGTGGAAGTGTGCAAAGTATTTCTGATGCTGTGGATAGCGCAATAAAAAAGTTGCCAGTAATTGAAGGTCCAGGAAGTGGTGGCCTTCAACTTTCAAGAGAAATAGCAAAAGTTTTTGAAGATTCAATTGGTATTGCAAGAAGAAATAAAGATTCATTTGTTGCTGTTGAGCGTTTACTACAGGGCCTCACTGCACAAAAAGATGATACTGTAGGCAAAATTCTGGCAGAGAATGGTGTGACTCTACAAAAACTGAACTCAGTTATTGCAGAAATGAGAAAGGGCAGCAGTGCGGACTCGCCAAACAGTGAGGAAAAATTAAACGCGGCAAAGAAATATACAAAAGATGTTACAGAGCTTGCTATGCAAGGAAAGCTTGATCCTGTAATTGGTCGTGATGAAGAGATCAGAAGAACTATGCAGGTATCACTGAGGCGGACAAAAAATAATCCAGTGCTGATCGGTGAACCTGGTGTTGGAAAAACTGCAATAGTTGAGGGGCTTGCAAATAGAATTGTTGCAAACGATGTGCCACTTGGTTTGCATGATGCAAAGGTCTTAGCTTTGGATCTTGGAGCACTAATTGCTGGCACTAAGTTTAGAGGAGAGTTTGAGGAAAGGTTAAAAGCAGTGATTAATGAGATTTCGAGAGCGGAGGGAAAAATTATATTATTCATCGATGAATTGCACACTTTAGTTGGAGCAGGAGCAACAAGTGGTGCAATGGATGCCTCGAATCTGCTGAAGCCTGCTCTTGCGCGTGGAGAAATTCGCTGTATAGGAGCCACAACTTTAGATGAATATCGTCAGCATATAGAAAAAGATCCTGCACTTGCAAGGCGTTTTCAGCCTGTGTTTATCTCTCAACCAACTGAAACTGATACCATTTCAATACTCAGGGGTTTGAAGGAAAGATATGAGGTGCATCATGGTATAAGAATTACAGATGGTGCAATAATTGCTGCTGCAACGTTGTCCAATAGATATATAACAGATAGGTTTTTACCTGATAAAGCAATTGATTTGATTGATGAAGCAGCAAGCAGGGTGAGAATTGAAATGGATAGCAAGCCTGAAGTTATTGATGAACTTGAGAGAAAGGTTATACAGCTAAAGATTGAAGCAGAGGCTTTAAAAAAAGAAAGTGATGAAAATTCTAAACAGCGTTTAAAAAAGATAAATGAAGAGATCGAAAATCTAAATAGTAAATTTGCTGACTTGAACAGCAAATGGCAGATGGAAAAGAATAAAATAGCTAGAATACAAGAAACAGCCGAAAAATTAGATAACGCTAGAAAAGAGTTGGAATTAGTTCAGCGTAGTGGGAATTTGGGAAGAGCAGGAGAGCTGATGTATGGTGTGATTCCTCAGCTTGAGAATGAATTAAAAAATCAGGAAAAGGTTACTGATAGTTTCTTAAAGAAAGAAGTGACTGGAGATGATATTGCAAACATTGTTTCAAAGTGGACAGGAATTCCAGTTGATAACATGATGCACAGCGAAAAGGAAAAACTTCTCAACATGGAGAATGAAATAGGAAGAAGAGTAATAGGGCAGAAAGATGCAATAGAAGCGATAAGTAATGCAGTTAGGCGCTCTCGCTCTGGTGTGCAAGATACTAATCGACCTTTTGGTTCATTCTTATTCTTGGGTCCAACCGGAGTTGGAAAAACAGAATTGGCAAAAGCCCTTGCTGAATTTCTGTTTGACGATCAATCAGCGCTTTTGCGTTTTGATATGTCAGAATATATGGAAAAACATTCTGTTTCAAAGTTAATTGGCGCGCCTCCAGGGTATGTTGGCTATGAACAAGGTGGCAGATTAACTGAAGCAGTGAGGAGAAGACCATATCAGGTAATCTTATTTGATGAGATAGAAAAGGCAAATCCAGATATATTTAATCTATTGCTGCAAATCTTGGATGAGGGGAGACTCACTGATAGTCATGGCAAATTGATTGATTTTCGCAATACCATACTGATTTTAACTTCTAATCTTGGTGCTGAGATAATGCTAAAGGGGATTGCTGAGTCTGTAAAAGATGAGGTAATGC
This sequence comes from Wolbachia endosymbiont (group A) of Eristalinus aeneus, assembly GCF_964026915.1. Lineage (NCBI taxonomy): Bacteria > Pseudomonadati > Pseudomonadota > Alphaproteobacteria > Rickettsiales > Anaplasmataceae > Wolbachia > Wolbachia endosymbiont (group A) of Eristalinus aeneus. The sequence goes on along the minus strand of NZ_OZ034712.1, from coordinate 920,071 downwards.
AGATAATTAAATCAACATTTCGTCCAGAATTTTTAAACAGACTGGATGAAATTATTATATTTCACAGTTTAACCAGAAATGACATCTATAAAATTATAGATGTTCAATTTTCTTATTTACAAAAAACACTTGCTAAGCGTAAACTGAGTATAAGTTTGTCGCAGGAAGCTAAAGAACTAATAGCACAAACTGGCTATGACCCTGAATATGGAGCAAGGCCCCTAAAAAGGGTGATACAAGAGTGTATTCAAAATAATTTAGCTAAATTAGTTTTATCGGGGGAAGTAGTAGAAAATGATGAACTAATAGTGTACGCTCTTGATAATGAAATCTTAGTTAAAAAGGTTTAAGTTCACTGTGTATTTTTGTTAAAAAAAATGTGTATAGATCATAATGTTGACACTGAGTCTTTATTTAAGTTAGCTGATCAAGAAAATCAGCAAGATAAAGAAAAAATTAAAAAATTTATTAAGTATTTTTATAGTTTTGTTTATAAAAGCGACCTAAAAGCCAATGATAAGTTTTTGCTATATATTGTAAACGATGCTTACAATTTTGTTTCTCAAAAAGAGAAAGATGAAAGTAAGTTAGTAGTAAGTAATATAGATGATATACCAGGAATAGAAGGCGATTTTACCACGATTAAGATAACAAACGATGATATGCCATTTTTGGTTGACTCCGTTATTACAACTATTAAGTCGCACGATTTAACCATATGCTATTACAGCAACAGCATAATTAACATTAAAAGAAAAGATGGCCTAATAGATGAGATTTACCCTTTGGAAGAAAGTAATGGAATAAAAGAGTCAGTTATATATGTAATTATCAAAGGTATAAGTGACAGTTTTGTTGATACATTAAAAGAATCTCTACAAAAAACGCTGAAAGCAGTTAATTGTGTTGTGAAAGATTGGCACTTAATGCTTAAGAAACTTGATGAGGCAAGTCTTTCTGTCATCCCAGCTGGGATCCAGGAAAAGGACACGTGGATTCCAGTGTCACGCACTGGAATGACACCAGACCGAAATCAAGAGCAAAAAGATTTTCTAGTTTGGTTAAAGAATAATAATTTTGTATTTCTAGGTTATCAAGAATATATTGCTGGTAAAGATGAAAAACTCGTCTGTGATGGCAAAAAGGACCTTGGCCTGATGAGAGTAGGTCAAAGTACGTTGATTCCTTCTGCAAACCTTGATTCCCTATACATATTGAGATCAGATCTAATCTCAATAGTCCATCGGCGTACATACATGAATTGTATAGGAGTAAAAGAATTTGATGACCAGGGTAATGTAGTAAAGGAACGGCGTTTTTTCGGGCTATTTACTTCTGTAGCGGAGGTCCAAGATATTCGAACTATTCCAATAATAAAAGATAAAGTTAAAGTTATAGAAAAAAATGCAGGATTTGTAACCGGGGGCCACAACAATAAAGCTTTGATTTCTATTTTGCAAGTGTTCTCTTGTGATGAATTATTCCAATCAAATGAAGACGAATTATTTAAAATTTGCATTTCGATCATGTCTCTTGCGATTAGGCCAAGGGTCAGATTATTTTTAAGAAGAGTCGGGGATTTTATTAGTTGCATAGTGCTGATACCGATGCGTTATGCTAGCGCTAGGCTAATGTTCAAGATACGTGACATATTGAAGGATGAGACAAGTGCAGGAAGTTCAGATATTTATAACAATCACATTATCAATGAATATGATTTGATGAAATTGCATGTAGTGCTAAAGACCAAAAATGCTAGCGTTCTTGATGATGAAGTTTTGCGTATCGAAAACAAATTAAGAAACATTACAGAAAAGTGGGAAGATCGTTTTATAGACAATTTATACAATACTTTTAGCACTGTTGAGGATATATTCATCCGTTATTGCAAGGCATTTCCAATAAGCTATCAAGAGAGTTTCGAACCTCATGACGCATATTACGATATGAAAAAATTGGAGATAGTGAGGAAGAAAGGAGTTAGCGAGGTCGATTTAAGACTTACTCGTGATAATCTTAATTATCAATTAAAGGTTTATACTCCAAACAATGGAGGCCTTGAATTATCGAAGATATTAAGGATCACTAAGAATTTGGGAGCTAAAATTCTATCTCATAATGGCTATTACATAGAAATTAACGGTGGAATATGGATACACCATTTTGTGTTGTCAAGAGTCGATGAATTAATAGACAACATTACTCTAAAAGAGCAATTTGAAATAACACTTGCGAAAGTGTTTAGCAAGGAAATTAAAAATGACTATTTCAATAGTTTGATCATTATTGCTGGGCTCAAGTGGAAGGAAGTGCTTCTGATTAGAGCGCTAAGTGCCTATCTAAAGCAGACGTCATTTAACTACAACCCAGAATATATCCAAAAGGTAGTCTCAGAGTATCCAAAAGTAGTAAAGTATTTGATACAACTATTTCATACAAGATTTGATCCTAACATAGACATTGATAGAGCAGAAACTACGGACATTGTCAGAGAAAAAATTGAGGAACTTCTAAAAGAGATCAGCAATGTTTCACATGATTACGTTTTGCGCTCGATATTTAACTTGATAATGGCTATTTTAAGGACCAGTTATTATCAAGACGATAAACCATATTTATCTACAAAATTTGACTCAAGTAAAATAAATGGTTTGCCTGATCCTCGTCCGTATCGCGAATTGTATATTTATTCAAACCTTTTTGAGGGAATACATCTAAGAGGAGGGAAATTAGCCCGTGGTGGCTTAAGGTGGTCGGATAGGACGGAAGATTTTCGCACTGAAGTTTTGGGGCTCATGAAAGCTCAGATGACAAAAAATGCGGTTATTGTCCCTGTTGGCGCAAAGGGTGGGTTTGTAATTAAGCAAGTTTATAAAGACAAAGATACTTTAAGAGAGAAAAGTGTTGAGTGCTATAAGAGTTTTATTAGAGGAATGCTTGATATTACTGATAACGTGGTTGATGGTGAAATAATTCCACCAGAGAATGTGATTAGGTATGATGAAGACGATCCATACTTGGTAGTTGCAGCAGATAAAGGCACTGCTTCATTTTCTGATTATGCCAACCAGATAGCCTCTGAATACAATTTTTGGCTTGGCGATGCATTTGCATCTGGTGGATCAGCAGGTTATGATCACAAAAAAATGGGTATTACAGCCAGAGGTGCATGGATTGCAGCACAGAGGCATTTTTGGAAAATGAATAAGGATATTTACCAGGATACAACTGTTATTGGAATTGGAGATATGGCTGGCGATCTATTTGGAAACGGTATGCTGCTTTCAAAAAATATACATTTAATCGGCGCATTTAACCATATGCATATTTTTGTTGACCCAAACCCTGATGCAGAAAAGAGTTTCACAGAGCGTAAACGTCTCTTTGAGTTACCATTTTCAACTTGGATGGATTATAATAAAGATTTGATTTCTAAGGGTGGAGGAGTATTTGAGCGTAGCAGTAAGCAAGTAAACATTTCTCAAGAAATAAAAAAGTGCTTTGATATAACAGAAGATATGCTACCTCCAAGTGATTTGATTAGATATCTATTGAAAGCAAAAGTGGACTTCATATGGAATGGAGGAATCGGCACGTTTGTTAAGGCAAAGAGTGAAAATCATAGCATGGTCAGTGACAAAGCAAACGATGAGTTAAGAGTGAATGGTAAAGATATTAGAGCTTCTATGTTTATAGAGGGTGGAAATCTTGGTTGTACACAGTTTGGAAGAATAGAATATGCTGAAAAAGGTGGATATATCAATGCAGACTTTGTTGATAATTCAGCCGGAGTGATATGTTCGGACCTTGAAGTTAACATTAAGATTGCATTTGTTTCAGCTATGAAAGCAGGGGGTATTTCTTTAGAAAAAAGGAATGAAATACTGGCAAGTATGGTGGATGAAGTTGCATCCAAAGTGCTTGAGAACCACAACAAAATTGAAACAAAAGCATTACTTCTTGAGTGTTTGCAAGCTAAAGAGAGATTGGAGCAGCACCACAGGTTACTGCTCAGTTTAGAAAAATCTGGGCTGTTAAACCGAAGCGTAGAATTTCTTCCAACTGAAGAAGAGATAGCAAGGATGTTAACTGGTGCAGAAGGTTTCAGTTCTCCTCAGCTCTCTGTTCTAATGTCTTATGCTAGAACAGCAATAAAAAATGAAATTATACATTCCGATCTGTCTGAAAAAGATCTTATATCTCATGACTACTTGCTAGGTTATTTTCCTAAAAAGATGGTAACAAAGTTTAAGGATTTCATATTAAAACACCAACTTCGTAGAGAAATTATCTCTACTTGCATTGCAAATGATGTAGTGAATAGAATGGGCTGTATATTCATCAATAATTTGGCTGAGAACACTGGAATTAAGATACAAGAAGCGGTTAACATATATATTGTTGTTAACCACCTGTATGATTTAAACAGCCTGTGGCAGAAAATTGATGAATTGGATGGAAAAATTGATGTTAACTCATACTTACAAATAGTGAGGAACGTGCAGAAATTTATTGGCAGAGTATCATTTTGGCTAGTGAAAAATCTTGGCAAGCTTAGCTTTGTAGAATTGGATGATGTTACAAAATTTAAAGATGCAATTGAAACTTTAGGCCAGAACTTAACTGATGTTTTAGATGAACACCTATTAAAGATCTATAGCCATGGATCAACTTCTTTAGTAGAACTTAATATAAATAAAGATCTAGCAAAAAAAGTTGCTGATCTATGCGTTCTTGCTTATGCACTGGACATTATATCTGTTGCTGAACAGACATCTTTGTCCATTCTTGATGCTGGTAAAATATACTTTGAGTTAAAGTCGCTGTTAAGATTCGATCTGATTAGAACAATTGCCATCAAGATGAAAAGCCGCTCTTCTTATTGGGATCGCAGCTTAGTTAATGATTTATTGGACGATTTAAGCAATTACCATCACAAGCTAGCTGTTAAAGTCATAAAAGCTACTGATAACCCCGAAGATAAGGTTCAAACCTGGGCTTGTGATGATAAGGACTACATAGAACGTTATAATAGTTTTTTAGATGAGATGGTTGCTTCTAAACTTGATTTAAGCAAATTAATATTTATAATCAGAAGGATTAAAGTACTTGCTTCATAGGAAAATGTTCAATATAGGTCTTTCAGAAATTTTAGTTGTAGCTTTAGTGAGCATAATTGTTCTTGATAAAAATAAGGTACCTGTATTTATTGATTTTATTAAGACTATATATAGGTATTTTACAATTGTAAGGTTAAAAGCCAGAAGGTTATTGAAGGATGCCGGAATTGAAGACTTATATAAAGAGTGTAATACTGAGAAAGTAAATTACATAGTTGGTAAAAATGGTAAGCTTTATCCTACTTACGATATAGATAATACACCTAAAGATAATGACAGCGAAGATTCTGGTAGTAGATGATGTACTATCTAATGTCAAGCTTTTAGAAGCTCGACTAAAAGCAGAGTACTATACGGTTATCGTAGCTCATGATGGTGAAGAAGCTATAGATTTAGTAGCAAAGCAGCAGCCTGATATTATATTACTTGATATCATGATGCCAAAGATGAATGGCTTTGAAGTTTGTAAGGAGCTAAAGAGTGATCCCTTGACAACCCATATTCCAATAATTATGGTAACTGCGCTGCATGATACTCATGATAGAGTGCAAGGTATTAATGCTGGCGCGGATGATTTTCTGACTAAACCAATAAACGAAACTGCTTTATCTGCACGAATTAAGTCTCTCACACGCTTAAAGATGATTATCGATGAATTGCGTTTGAGAGGAGAAACTAACGCTGAGATTGGTGGAGTCGCAGGAAACAGTATTATGGATTATTCCAATCAGATTTTTGATGCTAACATACTTGTTATAGATGAGGATGTTCATCAAGCAGAGCAGATATATAATATATTAAAGCAACGCTTTAGGTCAATTAAAATACTGAGTGATCCAATGGAAGCATTGAAGGTTGGTATTGAGAATGGTTACGACCTGATCATTTCTGATATGCAATTTTCAAAAACTGACGGCTTGCGTTTGTGTTCTGAGTTTCGTAGTAAGGTGGAAACACGTTATACACCAATTCTGATTCTTTCTGAGGATTATGATAAAAACAATTTAGTAAAAGCACTTGATGTAGGTGCTAATGATTATTTAACAGTACCTTTGGATGAGGGTGAGCTAATAGCAAGGGTTAATTCGCAAGTAAAACGCAAAAGATATCAAGATGCCTTGAGAATGAATTTATTTAATAATGCGGAAATGTCTATAAAGGACCCATTAACTAACTGTTATAATAGAAGATATTTTGATGCACACTTAAGAAACATTGTTAAGGACTCTGTGGAAAAGGATAGAAGGTTGTCTCTTATGATACTTGATATAGACTATTTTAAGATGGTGAACGACAGTTTTGGGCATAGTGCTGGAGATGAACTTTTAAAGCAAATACAGAGAAGAATTTCTGAAAATATTAGAGTGACAGATTTGTTAGCTAGATTTGGTGGTGAGGAATTTGTTGTTGTAATGCCAGATACCGATACATCAGATGCGTATACTATTGCGGAAAGAATACGCAAAATTATTGCTAAAAAACCTTTTATACTTGCGGATAAAAATACAACCCACGATGTAACTGTGAGCATTGGAATTGCAGAAATGCAAGAATCTGACCTTGACAATATTAAAGAATTTATAGTACGTGCCGACAAATATTTATATAAAGCAAAAAACAGTGGTAGAAATAGAGTGGTTACTGGCTATAGCTAAAGTGGCTTAAGTTTGCCGACAACCGTCATTCCGCTACTAGTTAGCGGAATCTATGCTGAGATACCGCGAATGAATCGCGGTATGACGGTTCGCGGCAGCATGACGATAAGGTTTATACCTTGTCATTCCAGTGCTTGACACTGGAATCCAGTTTTCCATATAATCTCATCGAAAACGTTGTAACCACTTTCCATGCTAGTTTGCTTGTTCACAAGCAAACTTTTCTGGATCCCAGTGTCTGGGCACTGGGATGACACCCTGACAACCGTCGTCCCGCTGCTTGTTAGCTGGATCTATGCTAAGAGATACCGTGACGGTATGACGGTTCGCGGTGGCATGACGATAAGTTCATCATCCCGCTACTTGTTAGCGGGATCTATGCTAAGAGATACCGCGAATGAATTGCGGTATGACGTAGGACTGCTAAGATTAAAGCGACAACATGAGGTTTCTCAGCTCTGGAAATTTCACGTTTAACTGCAAAAATAGATACTTATTTAAAAAATATCCTGTGACTTTCAGTCCTAACTGAAATTCTTGGAATGAGTAGCTGTTTTGTAGGTTATTATTGTATACATCATGTAATATTTGTGGAAAAGGTAGGAGTTTATCTGCATAATAATCTCCTGCTTTTTTTGACACTGCTCTACCAGTTTTTGGAGAAATAAATTGTAAATTTTCCTTAACACCTGTTACAGCGCATTTGGATAAGTCTAACTTGAATCCCAATTGCGTAAGAAGCAGAAGCTCTAAGTTAAGATAATGGCTTTGCCAAGACTGATTGTTGTGTTTAATTACATCGATGAAATATCGAAAATTGTCATACAGCATGGCACAGGGTTCACTTTCTGGAAGCACTTTTTCTAAAATAGAGGAGAAAGAAACAATAGTAATGCTTTTTAACCTATCTTGAAAGAAATGATGGAATGGAGATTCGATTAATTCGCACTTAAAAAAACCTAGATTTTCAGGTAACTTAGCACTCCATTCTGCATGTAATAGATTACTTATCTGAAACTTATAATTGCTATTGTTTGTTAGCTTAGTTAATCCCCTGCGCTTTCCATGATTTTTTGTAAACAGAGAAAGAATTAAGTTTTTATCGCCGTATTTTTTAGCAGCTATAATGATGCCTTCATCTTTCCATCTCATTTAGAGTATATTGACCGTATGATATTATAGGATAGTACACCTAGAGCTTGTAATCCATAAAAATCACTTACTCCGTTACTATAGTACTTCCCAAAGTAAATGATAAAGGTATAATAAGCTATTTGAGTTATAATGGCGTATAGTGTGGATTTAAGGGAAAGGGCAGTATCGATGATAGAAAAAGGGAAGTCAAAGGTTGAGGTGGCAGAGCTTTTGGAGATAGGAATAGCAACTCTGTACCGCTGGTTAAGAAAGAAAGCCGCTGGTGAAAGCCTAAGGCCATCGAAAAACGGCAGCTTTATTCGAAAAATAGACCCAAAAATACTCGAAGAATATGTTAAAAAGAATCCAGATCATACGCTGGCAGAGATGAAACAAAATCTTGGATTTGGAATAAATTCAATTTGGTATAGGCTGAAACAGCTAAGAATTACTTTAAAAAAAAGTTACACTATATCAAGAGCGCAATCAAGAAGATAGGCAGCGATTTACCGATAAAATCTCAAAAATAGACCATTCCAGCATCTTATATATAGATGAAGCAGGAGTTGATAATAGGTTATACCGAGAGTATGGACGTGCTCCAATAGGAAAGAAAATTTATGCAGATATTCCAGGAAGAAAACGAGAGAGAATCAGTATAATAGGCGGGTGGATTGGAAAGAGATTTATTGCACCAATGACTTTCAAAGGTGGGTGTGACAAAGAGGTATTCAATACATGGTTAGAGAAGATGTTATTACCTAAATTGCCACATGGTACTACAATAGTTATGGACAATGCCACATTCCATAAAACTCCCAAAACAAAGGAGTTAATAGATAATGCTAGATGCCGTTTGCTCTATCTACCAACATATTCACCAGATTTGAACCCTATAGAGCATTGTTGGAATACCATCAAAAGCCGCCTCAGACCTTTAATGCATAAATATACAGACTTACAACTTTTGGTTGGTAATACCATAATGGAAATTTATCATTCATTTTAGAAAATACTATAGTAACATATTTCCTTAAATCAGAGTTTGCTTTTAGTGCTTCATAAATGCTACTGTACAACTCGTTTATAGCTTGAATTTTTTTCATAATTAACCCTCGAAAGATATATAGAAACTCGTCATCCCGCTGCTTGTTAGCGGGATCTATGTTAAGAGGTTGTCCGGAAATAAGTAAAAGGCTATAATATCTGAAATTTTAGTACGGGGTAAAGATGAGAAAAAAGTATCCAACAGATCTAAGCGAAAGGGAATGGGCAAGAATAGAAAAACACTTCAGAGTATCATACAAGAAAGGAGGAAGGCCGCCAAAGTATAGCAAAAGAGAAATATTAGAAGCAATTTTCTATGTATTGCGTACAGGGTGTCAATGGCGGTATTTACCAAATGATTTTCCGCTATGGAAGACTGTGTATGAGCAGTTCAGGCAATGGAAGAAGCAGGGAATTTTTGAGAAAATGAATTATGAAATTACAAAATATAGTAGAAGAAAAATAGGAAGGAATGAGCAGCCGAGTGCCTGTATAGTAGATAGTCAATCTGTAAAGACTACAGAAAAGGGGGGATCAAAGGCTATGATGGAAGTAAAAAAGTAAAGGGTAGAAAAAGGCATATAATTACAGACACTCAGGGTTTTATACTAGGTTGTTACGTAGGCGCTGCTAACGAAAATGATAGAGATGGTATTAAAATAGCATTAAACAATATGAGAACAAAATATACTAAAGTTAAAAAAATGTGGGCTGACATGGGATACCAAGGAAGAAATTTAAAGAATCACATAAAGGAAGAATATGACATAGATATTGAAATTGTTAAAAGGCCTCCATGTAGATTTTGGGTGCACAAAGATACGCCACCTGAGCTACTACCAACAAGAGAACAAGGGTTTAAAGTACAGCCAAGAAGATGGGTTGTAGAAAGGACTTTTGCTTGGGTTAATAGGAATAGAAGGCTATCGAAGGAGTATGATTTACTCACAACATCCACTGAGAATTTCATATACCTAGCTATGAGTAGGGTTATGTTAAAGAGGGAATATGCTTGAATTTACTAGTTTCCGGACAACCTCTATCTCTGCATCGCCATTCGTAGCAGCATAATGTAAAGGAGTGTTGTTATATTCATCTACTGCATTAACCTTAGCTCCTTCACTTATTAGACGCTTTACTTTATTAGTATTACCTTTTATAACAGCAGAAAACCAATCATTATTTATACTTTGTAAATTACTCATCCCATACCTCCTGTAAAACTATATTGTTATGATAAAGTCGTTAATAATCTATGAGCTCTCACCCCCTGTAAAATTATATTATCATGATAAAGTCATTAATAACCCATGAGCTCTGGATCACGCAAATAATGGTTATTCCCTGTGTTTTTCAGTACATTTGAGCTGGCTGTACATAAGAATTGCAATTGTAGAGCATGCTATTGTTAATAGTAAATTTGGTAAAATACCATAGCGAAAAAATTTTCCTACTATATATATTCCAATAGCCCCAAACATCATATTGCAGAATGAGAGGACTGCACTACCAAGCCCTATACCTTTGATCGTTTCTAAAGCAGAAGTTACGTTATTGCTTATTATTAATGCAAGTCCGATATTGGCTGGAATCCAAGCAGTTTGAAGAATGAATATATTCAACTTGTCCGCGAAATAAAAATATACCAATAAACTATCGGATATTATCGGTAACACCAAACCTATTATTAGCATTTTGCTAACCCCTACTTTTGGTACATACCTTCTATTAATTAAAGTTCCAATTATGTAAAATATGACTATGATCGATATGAGGTAGCCAAAATACTGTACTTCAATGCCCATTGATTCAAATATGAAAGGATAGTTAGCAACGTATGCCCAAAGCCACATGAAAGTTAATCCATGAATGGCTGAAAACCCAAGGAAACGATAATTTCTAAATATTGATATATATTGCTTGAAGATATTAGTAGTTATGTTAGTTATACTGGTTTCATTTTTATTTATAGTGAGTGTTTCTTGTAACTTAAAGTAAATAAAAATAAGCATAGCAATTGCCGCGAGTGACATAATAAAAAACAAAAATTTCCAATGATAACCATGTGAAATTATATAACTGCCCACCACTGGAGCTATCCCAGGTGAGAGTGCCACAACCATATTTAATTTTGAAATTACTCTCGAGTATTCACTACCCGAGTACATATCCCTTATTGCTGCATACCCAACAACACCTGCAACACCAGCCCCTGTTCCTTGTATGAAGCGAATTAGTATCAAGAGCGCAATGCTGTCGGCTATATAACACATGACACTTGCCAAAGTAAAAATTGTCATACCAATCAGCATCATTGGACGCCTACCATAATGGTCCGATAATGGACCATAAATTAATCCAGATACCGCAAATCCAACTAGATTCAAGCTAATTGTAAGCTGCACTACACTGCCTTCTACTTTAAAATAATTGGCAATGCTTGGTAGTGCAACTGAGTATAGGTCAGTTGCCATATCGACAATTGCTACAGACAATATCATAATAAGAGAAATGATATTTTGCGAAAGAGCTGTTTTCACTTAATGATTTACTGGATTAAATATACTTAATTATAATGTATTTTTTTCATTAGTATAAGTACAATGTTACATAGTAAACGATGTCATTCGAGTAGCGGACACTGAAATCTTAAGCTAAAATCATGAAAAGCACGAATTTCAATACCTTATCTTCAATTATTCACTTTAAGCTTTAAATATTGAGCATCAATTGTTTAGGACCTTCGCCTCCGTATTGTCCAATGAATCACCGTAAGTCACTGCTTTTAGGTAAAACTTTTTTCCCCTTTGCACTTCGAAAGATATTATTGAATCATCAAGTAGAACAAATTTTTCACCTGTGGCATCTTTAGTGCCCTCTTGCCCTCTAATTAGGTTGCTAAGCTTATATTTATTTTTATCTATAAGTTCAGCACTCTGGAATTTCACTATCTCTTTTCCGATTAATGCTGAATTTGAATCGATAATTCCTCGCAGCTTACCAAAACGCAACACTACTGTAATTCCCTCATTTGTTAATTCCATTACATATCCGTAAGTAGACTGCTTATTTGTGCTTGCGATAGGCTTATAATCCTTATCGTTGTACGAAACAAAGAGTGTTGCTCCCTTCCAATTCCTTTCCTCAACAATTAAAGTAAAGCTTGCAATATTATCTTTAACATGCGGTAAATCTATCATTTCTACGATGGTTTTGCTGATATGAGAAGGAGGGTATTCCTTCAGCATAAGTGATCTTGTTGAAGGAAAAGAAAGCTTATATATAGAGTGATCATAACCAACGCCAATTGCTTGAATGGACATGCTTTCAAATTTTGTTTTTATAATTCTCACCGTATGCTTTTTCTCACCGTCTAAAATCGTTATTACATCACTTGGCACAAGCCACGCATATTTTATCGGCAGCTTGAAATTGTATATATTTCTCTCTTGCCACGAAGAATAAAGTAAAACCTCAGCTATATTTTGCGCCTCTCCCTCCTCCATAATGAGCGGTATTTCAACTGTTATAGCAGTGCCTTGCTTTGGCAACTCAGCATATTTAACATCAATTGGATAGCCAAAATTGCGGTTAAAGTAAACGATGTTAACTTTATTGTTTAAATCCAGTTGACTGATATTAGCAAGTTTTGAATTGTTACTGAAAACCGTTTCACCAATTGGCATTACAGTTGTAACTCCCCTGCCCTTTTGGACAAATTTCAGTTTAGAGTCCTGTTCAACCACATCAAAAAAATAGCAACTTTGCAGCATTTTAATAATTGAACGTACGGGTTGCTGGTCGTTTATCACATATCCAGACAATAACCCTTTGACGCCACCTGTATCAAACTGATCGCTTTTTAAACCTGCTTTTTGTAATAGATCCGATAAAACATCGGAAATATTAAGCTGTGAAAGCTTTCCCTGAATCCAATGGCCTGTCTGCCAATTATGGCAGTCAGTCCACATATTACACAAATTGGGGAAATAAGGAAATGGCCTTGCATCCCACGCCCAGAGAAACATTTTTTCTACCATTTCCGAGCTTTGCCACTTCTTTAGCGTTCCTTCAATTGCAATTTTTTGCGAAAGAAAGCTCACCTCTCCGTTTGAATATCGTGGATATTTGCTCTCTATGCTGCCTTTGTCAACAAACACATTTGGCTCATTAGTGCAGCCGTTCATACTGGGAAATCCATACTCAGTAAACCATATTTTTTTCATTTTTGGTTGCCATTTCGTTTTACTACCACCTGGATTTATGTGAGTTTCACTCCACCATTTTGCTATGTTTTTCCACGCATACCTGCTGTCGTTATACTTTACTCTTTCAGGCTCACCCTTTGAGTAATCATAGAAATAATCATACCCCACTCCACTGCTCCAACCACCCATTACATCTTCCGCGGAATAACCAAAAGGAGGCTCTGGACCATCAGTCAGTGGAAAATAAGCATCTATGCCAACAACGTCGATGTACTCTGAAGACCACAGTTCATCCATATTATACCAACCATCATATGAATGGTATTCACTCCAATCAGCAGCGTAAGTTACCGTTACTTCTTTTCCAAGCTGAAGTTTTATTCGCTTTGCAAGCTTAACTATAGTATTTTCTAAAATGAATGATAAATTTCCATTATGGTATTACCAACCAAAAGTTGTAAGTCTGTATATTTATGCATTAAAGGTCTGAGGCGGCTTTTGATGGTATTCCAACAATGCTCTATAGGGTTCAAATCTGGTGAATATGTTGGTAGATAGAGCAAACGGCATCTAGCATTATCTATTAACTCCTTTGTTTTGGGAGTTTTATGGAATGTGGCATTGTCCATAACTATTGTAGTACCATGTGGCAATTTAGGTAATAACATCTTCTCTAACCATGTATTGAATACCTCTTTGTCACACCCACCTTTGAAAGTCATTGGTGCAATAAATCTCTTTCCAATCCACCCGCCTATTATACTGATTCTCTCTCGTTTTCTTCCTGGAATATCTGCATAAATTTTCTTTCCTATTGGAGCACGTCCATACTCTCGGTATAGTACTTCCCAAAGTAAATGATAAAGGTATAATAAGCTATTTGAGTTATAATGGCGTATAGTGTGGATTTAAGGGAAAGGGCAGTATCGATGATAGAAAAAGGGAAGTCAAAGGTTGAGGTGGCAGAGCTTTTGGAGATAGGAATAGCAACTCTGTACCGCTGGTTAAGAAAGAAAGCCGCTGGTGAAAGCCTAAGGCCATCGAAAAACGGCAGCTTTATTCGAAAAATAGACCCAAAAATACTCGAAGAATATGTTAAAAAGAATCCAGATCATACGCTGGCAGAGATGAAACAAAATCTTGGATTTGGAATAAATTCAATTTGGTATAGGCTGAAACAGCTAAGAATTACTTTAAAAAAAAGTTACACTATATCAAGAGCGCAATCAAGAAGATAGGCAGCGATTTACCGATAAAATCTCAAAAATAGACCATTCCAGCATCTTATATATAGATGAAGCAGGAGTTGATAATAGGTTATACCGAGAGTATGGACGTGCTCCAATAGGAAAGAAAATTTATGCAGATATTCCAGGAAGAAAACGAGAGAGAATCAGTATAATAGGCGGGTGGATTGGAAAGAGATTTATTGCACCAATGACTTTCAAAGGTGGGTGTGACAAAGAGGTATTCAATACATGGTTAGAGAAGATGTTATTACCTAAATTGCCACATGGTACTACAATAGTTATGGACAATGCCACATTCCATAAAACTCCCAAAACAAAGGAGTTAATAGATAATGCTAGATGCCGTTTGCTCTATCTACCAACATATTCACCAGATTTGAACCCTATAGAGCATTGTTGGAATACCATCAAAAGCCGCCTCAGACCTTTAATGCATAAATATACAGACTTACAACTTTTGGTTGGTAATACCATAATGGAAATTTATCATTCATTTTAGAAAATACTATAGAGGTTGTCCGGAAACTAGTAAATTCAAGCATATTCCCTCTTTAACATAACCCTACTCATAGCTAGGTATATGAAATTCTCAGTGGATGTTGTGAGTAAATCATACTCCTTCGATAGCCTTCTATTCCTATTAACCCAAGCAAAAGTCCTTTCTACAACCCATCTTCTTGGCTGTACTTTAAACCCTTGTTCTCTTGTTGGTAGTAGCTCAGGTGGCGTATCTTTGTGCACCCAAAATCTACATGGAGGCCTTTTAACAATTTCAATATCTATGTCATATTCTTCCTTTATGTGATTCTTTAAATTTCTTCCTTGGTATCCCATGTCAGCCCACATTTTTTTAACTTTAGTATATTTTGTTCTCATATTGTTTAATGCTATTTTAATACCATCTCTATCATTTTCGTTAGCAGCGCCTACGTAACAACCTAGTATAAAACCCTGAGTGTCTGTAATTATATGCCTTTTTCTACCCTTTACTTTTTTACTTCCATCATAGCCTTTGATCCTCCCTTTTCTGTAGTCTTTACAGATTGACTATCTACTATACAGGCACTCGGCTGCTCATTCCTTCCTATTTTTCTTCTACTATATTTTGTAATTTCATAATTCATTTTCTCAAAAATTCCCTGCTTCTTCCATTGCCTGAACTGCTCATACACAGTCTTCCATAGCGGAAAATCATTTGGTAAATACCGCCATTGACACCCTGTACGCAATACATAGAAAATTGCTTCTAATATTTCTCTTTTGCTATACTTTGGCGGCCTTCCTCCTTTCTTGTATGATACTCTGAAGTGTTTTTCTATTCTTGCCCATTCCCTTTCGCTTAGATCTGTTGGATACTTTTTTCTCATCTTTACCCCGTACTAAAATTTCAGATATTATAGCCTTTTACTTATTTCCGGACAACCTCTATAACCTATTATCAACTCCTGCTTCATCTATATATAAGATGCTGGAATGGTCTATTTTTGAGATTTTATCGGTAAATCGCTGCCTATCTTCTTGATTGCGCTCTTGATATAGTGTAACTTTTTTTTAAAGTAATTCTTAGCTGTTTCAGCCTATACCAAATTGAATTTATTCCAAATCCAAGATTTTGTTTCATCTCTGCCAGCGTATGATCTGGATTCTTTTTAACATATTCTTCGAGTATTTTTGGGTCTATTTTTCGAATAAAGCTGCCGTTTTTCGATGGCCTTAGGCTTTCACCAGCGGCTTTCTTTCTTAACCAGCGGTACAGAGTTGCTATTCCTATCTCCAAAAGCTCTGCCACCTCAACCTTTGACTTCCCTTTTTCTATCATCGATACTGCCCTTTCCCTTAAATCCACACTATACGCCATTATAACTCAAATAGCTTATTATACCTTTATCATTTACTTTGGGAAGTACTATAGCTCTATAACGGCAGGGTAATTACCTTGTTCATCTCTAATTTTGGTAAGCCGCACAAGTTCAGAACCGATGATAAACCCTTCCACTTTAGTTTGTTTGGCAATGCTTGCATAATGCTCTATAAATTTGTTATATTGATTCTCAAAAAAATCACTTATATCCCCAGGAGTCGCGCTCAATTTTCCTCGCCACTCTTTGTTCTTTGTGTCAAGCAAGGGCATTGGATAGAGCATCACCTTGTAGCCTCTGCTGTGTAGCTCTTCTATATATCTTATTAGCGCTGCATCACTAACTGTGCCACCATACCTTGGGTTTCCACTCGCATCTTTTGAAATTAGCTGAGCATTATCTCTGGTTACACCCCCTACTTGCCAATCATCAGGTAATATTGCGGAATCATCTTGAAATTCAACTGCAGGATATATTTTACAATCTTTAATGTTCAGATCATTCACAAACCAATTGACTACTACCGATACCCACTCAACATTTGGTAAATCTCCCTTTAATTGATCCAAAGAAAGCACTGCATCGCTCTTTTTAGTGTGGTTGTTATGATTTACCCTTTGTGCCAGCCCATATGGGATATATTGGTTGCTGCTTATTTTCTCTTGCGCGATTTTCTTCTGTATTTTTGTATCATATACAAACTCTCCTGAGCCTGGTATTATATTGATATTCCGAATATTTTCTGCTATTGAAAATCCACTGGGTTTTAATGCAGTTCGCACTTCAAATGTAAATATCGGGACGCGATTGTTATAGTCTGCTAAAGGAAAATTCTTGATAACTATGTAAGATATTCCCCTATAAGCCGGCACATTCCCCTCTCCTTCAATTGATGACATAAATGGATCAGGATTTTGGTCTTCTCTGCCGCTGTAAAAAGTATAATCTATTTCATCAAAGCTAAGTGATGTTGTATCTGCCCAGATTCTGTTTAATTTTTCTACTTTCCCCTTGCAGATCGCAATTGCAAGCGTTGCGTAGTAATTATATGTAACGTTCATACCTCTTCCAATTTTGCTTTTGGTGGTTATCGCCTCTTCTTTTATTGGCTGTGACCAAATAATGTTCCCTGCAACACGAGCAGTGCCATAGATAATTGGAATCGTTCTGCCGTAGGTTGAGGTTTGAACTTGCAGATTTTTTAGTCTCGCACCATGCGTTACTTTTTGCTCAGCATCAAGGCTAAACATCGCACCATCAAGCTGCGCACCAAGAAGAGCACCGAGCTCTGAACCGATAATCCGGCCAATTGGCCCAAAAATGCTGCCTGCTTGACCAAAAATTGATGATAAAATTATTGTAGACATAATGATCCTCCTTTTTGTTTCTATAGCTAATGTAGGCTCTACGTCATGCCGCAGCGGATAGATCCCGCTAACAAGCAGCGGGATGACGAGCTTATCGTTATGCCGCCGCGAACCGTCATACCGCGATTCATTCGCGGTATCTCTTAGCATAGATTCCGCTAACTAGTAGCGGAATGACGAATTTGTTATTTTACAGCCACTTGGATGACAATTTGCTACTAAATAGTAGCAAATTCAATAATTTACAATAAATAATTGAAGTTTTTAATTAAGAAAAGCACATGATGTAGCTATAATTATTGTAAGCAACAATGAAAAAGTACGGAAGTGAAAAATTACCACTCTCATGGCAATCACTTCACCAGCGGCAAAGTGATACCATGCTGATTCATATATTTTCCTTTCATATCATCATATGATTTCTCGCATTCACTTTCGCCGCTTAAAAATACGAATTGGCATGCGCCTTCATTAGCGTAAATTTTCGCAGGAAGCGGAGTGGTGTTTGAGAATTCGAGTGTGACATGACCTTCCCATCCAGGTTCTAAGGGAGTAACGTTTACTATAATTCCACATCTTGCGTAAGTTGATTTACCAACACAAATGACCAGTACATTCCTTGGTATACGAAAATATTCCACTGTGCTTGCAAGTACGAAACTATTTGGTGGAATTATGCATACATCTGTTTCCTTATCTATAAAACTATTCTCAGAAAAATTTTTAGGGTCCACGATAGCTGAATTAACGTTAGTAAAAATTTTAAATTTATTATCCACTCTTGCATCGTAACCATAAGATGATAGTCCGAAAGATATAACACCTTTGCTGCTTTTGTGGTTCACAAAAGGTTCTATCATTCCAAAATTTTCAGCTTTTTCTCTTATCCATTTATCTGGCATAACTGCCATAATTGCCCCTTAAAGTTGTGTAATACTTACAATAATATAAAATAAAATTTAAATGTAAACTGTAGCTTTTGTCATGCAATTAAAGCTTTTCAGTTTGATTTTTTGTTACAATAATTAGATTTATGTTCTTAACTAAAAATAATGCTTAGAAACTTTCTCCTGATTTTTGTATTCGTATTATTCATGCCGCTGTCAAATGCTGATGCCAGGAAATACATCAGAATTGTTGGGTCTTCAACTGTTTTTCCTTTTATCTCATTTATAGCCGAGGAGTTCAATCGTGTATTCTCCTTTAAGACTCCAGTTGTGGAATCGATAGGAAGTGGATCAGGATTCAAAATGTTTTGCTCAGGAATAGGGGAAGACACTCCAGACATCACCACTTCATCTCGCCCTATGAAGGAAGTAGAAAGAGAACTATGTAAAAGAAATAAAATTAATGAAGTGATAGAGATCATCATTGGCTATGATGGAATTGTCATTGCAAATTCAAATCAAAGCCATAGATTTGATTTCACAAAGAAGGACTTATTTGAAACTTTATCTGTATATTCTCAAGAAAATGATAAATTAGTAAAAAATAATAAGAAGTTTTGGTCTGATGTAAATCAAGCCTTACCAAAAACAGAAATTGAAATTTATGGTCCACATCAAAATACAGGCACATACGAAACTTTGGTTAATTCTATTATGCTTGATCAATATTCATGTATGAACTCGAAAATTTTTAAAGAGAATTATAAAGATCAGGAAGAAAGAAAGAAAGCATGTGGTAATATAAGGGATGATGGAAGGTATATAGAAGTTGGAATTAATGAAAATATAATAATACAAAAATTGAAAAGTAACAAGAACGCCTTAGGGATATTTAGTTTCAGCTTTTTAATGAGGAATCAAGATAAAATACAAGGGAGCACAATTGCAGGAATTGAGCCAACTTACGAAAATATATCATCGGGAAAATATATATTAGCAAGACCTCTATACCTTTACATAAAGAGGGAACACTTGGATACTGTTGATGGATTAAGAGAATTCGTAAAAGAAATTATAGATTCAATCGGTATTGAAGGTGGGTACCTATCTAGGCTTGGTCTAATTCCACTTTCAAGTGAAGATATAAAGAAAGCTTCAGCAAAAGTTTATGATATAACGTGACGGCAACACTTCTTTTATATTCTTTGTTCTAGCGTAGTCAGACCCAGCACGGCGCGCTGGGATGACATTATTAACGTTATGCTTTTTGTTGTTGTGTAAACGTTTTTTCTACACTTGGATCTTCTAAAACCTTAGCAATACCAGCACCCATTAATATAACTGCTGCCAAAACTGTTAAAGCCAGTGCAACTACAGGATACGCTAGCATATAGGCTGCAACAGCACCAGCTACGCATAGTCCAGTAACGCCTAGAGCGATCTTCCCTTTGTGTTCACTCCAGAAGTTTGTATCGTTTTTTTCTGGGGTTTTGTTGTCTGCAGTTGGTGCAGAGTTTACGGTGTTTTGATCTAGATCAGTGTCATCTATAAAGTTAAGATCATCATTCTCAGACGGATCCTGATTGATTTCTTGTGAAAATCGAGTCGCATACTCTTTATCCCATGCTATCTGATCATCAGTCTTGGCATTATCTAGTTCATTTTTACTAAGTTTTTCCTCAAATTCTTGAATCAAATCTTGAAAGCATTGCTCACCTACTCCAGGTATTTTAGCAAAACGTTTTTGTGCACATGTAAGTTTATCCATTACATAGTTATTTTCATTGGGCTCGAACCCAAGGAGCCCTGGAGAAGCAGCATCAAACATTAATTTAAAGCTTTCTTTTATCTTTTCCACATCTTCTTGGTTCAATTCTCTATCATAGTTAACCAGCAGAGGATAAACTAAAAGGGCATCTACGCTTCCATCATCCCAATATACACATCGCTCTAAAACCCTTGCTGCATCTGCACCACAATTCTCTAATACTGCTTTAACTCGATTAACATCAAGGTCTTCTATTGCTTCTTGTAAGTTGGAATCAAGACCCATTACCCTCTTGTGCTCTTCCATTTCTTGAATAACTTCTCCAAGAACAAATCCGTTATTAGAATCGTTGGTCCTTCCTTGCCCTTGCAGGTCTCTAAGCATATTTATTGTGCTAACACTACCACCTTCTGCTGAATCGTATTCTGCACTACACAAAAAATCACGAGTTCTTTGATCAGCTTTCTGCCAAATTAGTTCAATGATCTCTATAGCTTTCTCTTGATCTTGAATGTTATAAGAGTCAATAGCAACCCTTAAAACGGTATTTCTGAGTTCATTAGAAATCCACTCAAGTCTCAAAATTTTTTGTATATTACTATCTTCACTATCTTTGAACATGTTCTGGACTTCTAGAAGATTGCCACACAAGATTGCTTGTATTAATGAGTTTTGAATGTTTGTTTGTATATCAGTTAATTCAACCATATCTTACCTCTAATTTTAACATTTCAGGTGTTATTACAATTTTTGAAATGTCAAACATATCTGTATTTTTATCTAGTTATATTCAATTATATTCGAAAATATCCTATTAGCAAAGAATACTTGTGAGACACACACTAAAGAATGAATTTTGGTAGGCATAAAAGCAGCTATTTTATGTTAAAATACAACATTTTGATGAAATTATAAGAAAGGCTGGATCCGAGTAGTCAGCTACCCGTCAGTGCATGTTGAAAAATCATTTTATGATCTAAATCAGTTTTTTTACAGGTAACTTCTAAGCTTATCAATTTTTCCAAGATCTTCTTAAGTTCTGAAAGTTGCAAACTTTTCAAATGAGATTTAAAACTCTGCAATTGTTTAAAAAACAATGGAGGGCTTAGCTGATCAATCGCAGCCTGCTCACTCATTCCACCTTGCACTGACAGCAAAACGTTTTCAAGGCGTAGGAAATAATTTGATATAATGCGAATTAGTGCTATCGGTGAAAAATTTTCTTGCGATATCAATGCATCAGAAATTCTAATGAAACGCGACATATCTTTACTTGCTATGGCAGAGCATAGATCATCAAGTGTAGCATAGTCGTTGCCGGAAGTTGAAAAGCATAATTCTATATCAGTAAGTTTTAGGTCTTTTCTCTCCCCTAAGTATAAAACTAACTTCTCAAGTTCTGAACATATAGGCAGCTTGCTATGATTAAAGTAAGATTGCAAATGGTAGATTATCTCATTTGTGCATTTTATATCATTTTGTTTTAAGTAACTTGATATAATATCATAAAGATTGCTGTTGCTGTCTTTATAGCAAGCAATCACACCAAAAATTTTTGAACTCTCCATATAACTTTTAGTCGCAGAATTATATGGAAGATCATTTGCTACCATCATTACATAATGACCACTTGCGTTATAATCCAATACATTTTTTAACTCCTTGGATATACCTCCACTCACATTTATCAGCTTAATTAATTTTTTGCTGGTAAACATCGAAACGTTTGCCAATTCAGAAAACAGTAAACTGGGTGACTTATTCACTATTGCAAAATCCATCACCTGAACTGAATACTCACCCAAATTAGCAATTATTTCTTGTACATAAAAATCAACCCTACTGTTATCACTTCCATGAATTAACACACCACGTAAAGCATCAGGTTTCTCTAGGAATCTTTTAACTTTGGATGGTGTAACCCTCATGCCACCTATATGATATCATTCTCATTTGATTGTACATGAGTGTCCAAAGACTCTGAGCTTTCTTGTACAATATCATCTGCCGTACTCTGCACATTATCCGACTCTTCTGTTTTTCCTGTAATATAATTATAAAATTTTTTCACAGGTTGAGATATATATTTGGAAAAAAATCCTTCTTCGCTCATATTGCTTACTCCATAAAATTAACAACTTATCATTAGCATATAAATAATAGTATAGCAAAAACTATTTTGTGCTAAAATAGTGATATTTTATAATGAGTATATTACAAAATTATTAACATTCGAGATCAAAATTAAGCCAACCTGCTTAATACTAGCCTTATAAAATAAGCGATAATTAAATATACCGCTGCAACAAGTATAATTGCAGGTCCAGTTAACAAATCAAAACTTGCAGATAACATGAGACCTGATATCCCAGAGATCACAGAAAAAACTGTTGCAACAATAATCA
This sequence comes from Wolbachia endosymbiont (group A) of Eristalinus aeneus, assembly GCF_964026915.1. Taxonomy (NCBI): domain Bacteria; kingdom Pseudomonadati; phylum Pseudomonadota; class Alphaproteobacteria; order Rickettsiales; family Anaplasmataceae; genus Wolbachia; species Wolbachia endosymbiont (group A) of Eristalinus aeneus. The sequence goes on along the minus strand of NZ_OZ034712.1, from coordinate 897,371 downwards.
TCTGCATTGGAGTTTTCGAAATGAGCCTTGCAGATGCTGCTGGTATTAGCAAAAATGCAGCAATGAGTAATATTCCTATTAGTTGGGCAGCAATTGCTATAAATATAGCAAGAGTGATTAAAAATTCTAGTCTAACAAAGGTAACATTAATTTTTTCAACTACTGCTAAATCTTGATTAATTGAAATCATTAACCAATAACGCCATCTAAATATTAATATCAAAGTAACTACTGCAGAGGTTAAAAAAATCAATACTATATCACTTTGATCGAGCGTTAATATATCACCAAACAGTGAGCTAATAATACTATTATTGCCAGATGGAAGAAAAGACATAAGTATTAAACTCGATGATAAAACTACATTGGTAACAATGTTCAATATCGTATCAGCAGAATATAATCTGTTAAAATTAAGAGAAAGTAGTATAGCAAATGTAATTGCAATGAGCATTATGCTAAGCGATGGGCTAATCTTAAAGATTAAAGCAAGTGCAACACCAAGCAACGAAGAATGGGACAAACTATCACCAAGATAAGATAACCTTTGCCATATCATAAACGATCCTAAAGCGCCTGTTACTAGGCTAATTACAACTACTGCAACTAGACTATTGATGAAAAAGTCCTGGGTAAACATTTCAAACATGCTATATGGCTATTAGATAACTGACAACAAATCTATCTTCGGATATTAAAACGTTATGGGTTCTGCATGCTGCACCGGTTGTCATAAATTCAAAATTTAAACCTTTTTGTTCCATAAGATAGGACTTCACTGAAGAACTTGGTATATTGCGTGTTTTACCAGTACCTATTATCAAAATTTCTATTTCCTCTGTTAAAAAAGATTTAAAATGTTCCTTGCTATTTATATCACTTTCTTTCAATTTAATCACCTTTTCAGGAAAAATTATAATTGAGCCGCAATATTCTCTATTATTCACCAAAAATTTTCCTTCCCTGTAACCATTTATAAGATTTTTATTCTCGGAAATTAAGGGCATAAGTCAAACTATTAATTGAGTGTCACATACCCACCATTCTGGTTGCTTTTTTCCGATATTAACTGCAGCAGCTTTTGCATTTTCCTCACTATCGAATATTCCAAAACATGATACACCACTGCCTGACATGCGAGAAAGTATAGAGCCTTCTTGTGACTCAAGTGTTGATATCACATCCTTAATTTCAGGTACAAAGCTTATTGCTATTTCTTGAAGATCGTTTCTCGTCTCTTTAAGAAGCTTCAACAAATCCTTTTCAGCGTCATCGCTCCATTTAATTGGCTCAGAAAATTTTCCTTCATGTTTGGAAAATACCTCTGGTGTACTCAAAAACCTTTTTTTCGGTTTCACAAGCACCACATTTGTAGGTAAAGAGAATTTTTTAATGTGGCATAATTCTTCGCCAATACCTCTAACAAAAACTGGCTTGCTATCTACGCTTGCGGGAACATCAGCACCAACGTTTAAGGCTATTTCATTTAAAATCGTCCTATCAATCTCCCACAGCTTCCCTAGCGTACGTACCACAGCTCCAGCATCTGAGGATCCGCTACCAAGTCCTGCAGCAATTGATATGTTTTTTACAACCTTTACAGTGACTTTAGTGCGTACAGGAGCATGCCTAAGCAGCAGATTAACCGCTTTCATTACAGTGTTATATTGGTTATTTATTTTAGACTCGGAGTTTATAAATTCAACTGTAGAGTTATCGTATCTAGAATCCTTCTCACCTACTTTTATTTCCAAAAAATTAGAGAGATTAGCAAAGACAAATAAACCTTCAATCAAGTGATACCCTGTTTCTTTTTTGTCTACAACATGCAAAAAAAGATTGATTTTTGCAGGCGCCTTTACACAAAAACTTTTCATTATATATCTTCACTAACACTATTTTTACATTATATGTATAATGCTATTCTAGTCAACTTTTATAAGGTTCTCGCACTTCTGATGAGATCAAATGCCATAAATCCTAATTTCTCTGTGTGGGTAAATGCGTCCGCTGGTACAGGCAAAACAAAAATCTTAATAGACAGAGTATTGAGACTTTTATTAGAAAACAAAAGAAATATTCTTTGCTTAACATTCACCAATGCTGCAGCAAACGAAATGGAGAATCGCATTCACAGCATACTCAGTAAGTGGGCAATATGCTCAGAGAGTGAATTAATAATGGATCTGGAACAACTAGACCTCTTGCATTTAAGTGAGGAATCGGTGTCATTCCAGCGCGTGACGCTGGAATCCAGAAAAAAGGAAGAATGGATCCCAGTGTCAAGCACTGGGATGACAAAGGAGAGTGCTGGGATAACGGAGGGATCCAGAAAAAATGAAGCACTTGATCGTCACTTAACAAGAGCAAGAAGGCTTTTCTCTGAACTGGAAAATCTTGGTCTAACTATACAAACCATACACGCTTTCTGTTACAAATTAATCTCCAGCTTTCCTATAGAAGCTGGCATTGCTCCAAATTGTACACTGAGTGAATGTAAAGAATTACATTCCATCATATTCAATAAAGTGCTTCATAACGAAACTGTGCAGGATGATATCAATCTTATTGCAACTGAAATTGATGAAAATAAATTACGCGATTTGCTTTATACTTTATGTGTAAAAAGATCAGCGTCAGCAAATGATTCGAAATATATCAAAGATAAATTGAGCGCCCCAGATGAAATTCATGACTTACAGAGTGAAACAATTGAGCACGTGGAAAGACTAGCCGAGATATTAAGTGAAGGCAGTAAAAGAGATCAGAGTTATAGTGCAATACTTTATTCTACTGTCATTCCAGTGCTTGACACTGGAATCCAGAAAAAAAGAACCAGTGTCAGCTACTCGGATGACACCGGAATAAAGTGGAATGACACCAAAATAGAAAACCTAGCCAAGGTATTTCTAAAATCAGAATCGCACGAAAAAAAGAGCATATCATCCATTGCAACAAAAAGTATTTTGGAGAAATTCAAAGATGCAGAGCAAATAATAGAGAGCGTTCAGAATGTAGTATTTACCCATATAAGAGACATGAACTCTTATCAAATATTCAAGAGAACCAGTAGCTTACTTGGTATATTTAAAGTATATGTTGATCTATACAGTAGCGAAAAATCAAAAAATGCACTGCTTGACTACAATGATATAATTGGCTTAGCAACAAATCTTCTCAGCAATCCAAACTATAAAGATTGGATATTGTTTAACTTGGATCAAAAAATAGATCACATCCTTGTTGATGAGGCACAAGACAATAGCATCAGCCAGTGGAAAATTATAACAAATCTCTGCGATGAATTTTTTGCCGGTAATGATGAAAAGCGAACCTTATTTGTAGTTGGTGACGTAAAACAATCCATATACAGATTTCAAGGAGCAAATCCCCATCTATTCAACTATATGCAACAATACTTTCATACGAAAACTGGTGGCAGAGATTGGGTATCATGCCAACTTGAAAAGTCATTTCGTTCAACTCCAGAAGTTTTGATGCTTGTAGATAGAATATTTAACAACTTCCGCGCAGAAATATCTTTTGTTGATAATGAAATAAAACATGTTCCACATAGAGAAAATGATCAAGGATATATTGAAATTTGGCCAGCGTTACCAAAGTGTAAAGAGGAAGAACAGCAAGCTTTACAAATTCCTCTAACATGCAAGGAAGGTTATACAATAGCAGATCGATTACTTGCTCAAACAATAGCCAACAGAATTCACAATTGGTTAAACGAAGGGCGGATTTTAGTCGCTAAAGATCGCCATATAGAGCCAAGAGACATTATGGTTCTGGTACGACAACGAAACGTGTTAGTTGATTACATAATAAGCGAACTTAAAAAAGCAAACGTGCCAGTTGTAGGCCGAGATTATTTTAGAATTATGGACTATATAGCCGTGCAGGACTTAATAGCTTTGGCTGAGTTTTTGCTCCTTCCAGCAAATGATTTAGCTCTTGCAAATGCTTTAAAATCACCGTTATTCAATTTTACCGAGGATGATTTATTTAACATTGCATACGACCGTAAAGAGCATTCACTATGGGAAAGAATTCAGGATTATTCTGTGGTTATCTATAGTGAATTAAACTATCTCATTAACTTATCTCGCATAGAGTCTCCTCTTGCACTATTTACACATATATTGCGCACAGGTAAGAAGAAATTTGCTGCAAGGCTAGGTCTTGAGTGCTTTGAGGTCCTAGACGAATTTATGAACCTCGTGTTGCAATTTGAAAACCCATCTCTTCAAGCGTTTGTTCAATGGATCAAGGAGAATAATCCGGAGATTAAGAATGATATGCAATCAGAACGCAATGCTGTGCGAATAATGACAATTCACAAATCAAAAGGTCTGCAAGCTCCCATAGTATTTTTGGTTGATACAAACACAGTGCCAAGAAACAGTGAAAGCATTATCTTTGATGGAACGGAAGCACCATTTTGGTGTGGAAAAAACAACAACGCTTATTGCGATCAAGTAAAAAGAGAGAAAAAACTAGAGGATTATAATGAATATTTGCGTTTATTATACGTAGCACTCACGCGTGCTGAAGATGAGTTATACATCTTAAGTAAAGAGCCAGTGCAAAAGGGCTCTTGGTATGATCTAATCACTAAGTATGGAGAACCATATGAAAAGAAACAAAGGGGTTTACGGCCAATATTTAAAGAAAAAGTTGAAGTATTATGCGTGAATGCAAACTACCCTTACATTTATAAAAAACGTGATTACTTTGACGTTCCGGTCATTTCCCTTCCACCAGCTTTAGCCCACTCTTCGGTGTCATCCCAGCGCGTGACGCTGGAATCCAGTGAAAAAGAAGGAGCAGAATGGATCCCAGTGTCAGCTACTTGGATGACAGATGGTTATACAAGAGGCCTAATAATTCACAGCATATTGCAGTATATGCCCAAGATAGAAAAAGAAAGGAGAAAAAATTGGGTCAGAAAATACCTTGATAACATCAGCGAAGATAAGGATGAAATTTACAGTAAAATATTAGCCTTTAATGAAAAATATGGCTATTTGTTTGACTTGGAAGGCAAATCAGAGATTACACTGAGTGGAACAATTGATGGCAAGTCAGTATTAGTACGACTAGATAGGCTATGCATAACGCAAGATAAAGCAATCATAATTGACTACAAATCACACCGTAACGTTTCTGTTTCCTTATTAAATGAAATAAAAAAACAGATGTTAATCTATAAAACCTTAGTACAAGAAATATATCCAAACAAGCAAGTAGAGTGCGTGGTTATTTGGGTGGAAGATTTAACCATTCAATCTGACTTTTAACGAAACTTGATTGCAAGAAATAGCTACTACGTCATACCACCGCGAACCGTCATACCGCCACTCCTTTCTCGTCATCCCGCTACGTGTTAGCGGGATCTCAGCATAGCTATCTTAAAGCTAAGTAATATAAGTCAACCCAGCTAGGATTCTTTTGGACGAGCTTATCGTCATGCCGCCGCGAACCGTCATACCGCCACTCCTTTCTCGTCATCCCGCTACGTGTTAGCGGGATCTCAGCATAGCTATCTTAAAGCTAAGTAATATAAGTCAACCCAGCTAGGATTCTTTTGATTGATCAAATTAATTTTCCACTGCCTTGGCCATTCTTTCAGGCGCCTTTCTCTTGCAATAGCTAAACTTATATCTTCAAACTCTTCAAAATATACAAGTTTATTTACATTATATCTTGATGTAAAACCTGAAACAATTTTGTTTTTGTGTTCCCAAATCCTCTTGATCAAATTTGCAGTTACACCAATATATAATGTGCTATTAGCTTTATTTGTAAGTATATAGATATATGATAACTTCATCTTAATCGTTTATAGCTAAAGTAACTGAGGTTTATCAACATTATACTACACCATCATGCCACAATAAATCTTACCGTCATACCACCGCGCCGCTAACACGTAGCGGGATGACGAGTTACTATACCGCGGCGGTATCTCAGCCGCTAACAAGCAGCGGGATGACAGCAATCTACGTCATACCGCGATTCATTCACGGTATCTCTTAGCCGCTAACACGTAGCGGAATGACGATTGTCGGTAAATCTAAGTTACTGTAGCTATAAAGGCTTTCACAACAACCTATTTTCCTTGAAACTAAAATAGCTACTGAATGTAATAATAATGTGGTCTATTAATTCTATTCCTATACTTTGGCAAGCTTCTGCTAGTTGTCTAGTGAGAGATATATCGCTATTTGAAGGTTGTGTATCTCCGCTTGGATGATTGTGAGATATTACAATGGATGTTGAACCAATCAAAAGTGCGCGCTTGATGATCTCTCTGACATAAAGAGGAGTTTGATCTACTGTACCAATATTTTGCAGGTCTTCCGCTATTAGACGATACTTTTTATTCATATAGATGACACGAAAATTTTCCTTATTGAGGCTTCCTATACTTATTCTTAAATAATCAAGCAATTTTTCCCAGTTATCGATTACAGGCAGGTTTTTTATTTCTTCTCTTGCAGAACGAACAAAGGCTTGTTTTACACAAAAGATGGCAGATATCGCTGCATTGCTGACATCATCAACGTTTTGCAGCGCTTCCAGGTCAGCATTAAAAACTTTATTTAAGCTGCCAAAACTTTCTATCAAACTCTTTGCCACCGGTTTTACATCAATTCTACTATATGCTGAATATAAAATGTGCTCTAAAACTTCATAATCAAGTAATGATTGTCCATTATCTAAAATAATTTTCTCTCTTAGGCGCTTTCTATGCCCCTTTTTGTAATTTTTCATCATCAATGAATTGCTTATCTCTTGTATAATAAGAAATTAGATTTTTAAGTAAAATATTTAATAAAGCGCATGACGCACAATTGTAAGAACATTCATTTTTAAAGACAGCAAATGGTGTCATGAAAGTAGCTGAGACACTGTCCTCCTTTGTCATACGAGTAGCTGACACTGGTTCCTTTACGACGGCAGTGCCCAGAGGTGTCATCCCAGTGCATGCACATAGTGCAAAAAATTAAAAATAAGACGCCAATACGTAATACTGTTGTCGTTTAATCTGCACAGATTGAAGATAAATGAATACCTTCAGTATCATGATAAAGGGGCTGGCGAAGGGTGTCAAGTAGTTTTTAGCTCTGCCTTCTAAGGCTTTTACTCGTGACAACCACTGTGCCTGCGATCTTATCGTGCCAAGTTTGACAGCGTTTGTTGAAATTTGACCATAAAAAGCCCAAGAACAATGGTGCAATTGACAATATAAAGGAAAAAAATCTCTTTGTTGCTTGTTTTAGGGTCATCTTTTCGAAAGTTTGTGCATCCACAACTCTAAGCCCAAATAATAGTTTTCCAGGTGTAGTAGCAAACTTTACCCACATATATGTAACATAGCAAAAGAGCATAATAAATTGGACTATTTGATTTAGGATCCATAGTTTACCAAGTCTACTCTGCGTTGTCTTTTCTTCTATAGACAGTGGCACTTGCATTTGGTATTTTGCAGCAATTTGACTTAATATTTTGCTATCCTCTGAGTTCATAAAGAGCTGATTTAAGGCTTGGCTGCAAAACTGCAAGAACAAAACGATAATAATCAAATCAAGCAATACTGATATATAGCGCCTGAGGCCCGTTACATAACATATCCCATTTTCATCTTTCTTTACCTTTTGAATAACATTTATAGAAGAAAAAATAGAAAATAAACGATTAAAAAATTTATGTAACATATATATACTTTCCAATATTTAACGTGCCCCTGGCCGGACTTGAACCAGCATGCTTTTGCAAGCAACAGATTTTGAGTCTGCCGTGTCTACCATTCCACCACAGGGGCATTAAGTTTTAATGCTATAGGCAACACGGAATTAGTCAAATTTTTTTGCCTTTACATCTTTCAAATGAGGACTAAATATTCTACAATAATCAACAGTTACTCTCAAAACTTAAAATGAATGAATTAGCCAATCTCCTCAGTTCAAGAAGTGTAGACAAGGAAATATGTAAATTACCGCATAATCTAGAAGCTGAACAGATGCTTATTGGTGCAATGATTCGTGATAATAGAATCTGTGATGCAGTTGAAGACACAATTACAGCAGAAAATTTCTATGATCCACTGCATCAAAGTATTTTTACGCAAATATCTAAAACCAGGAAACACGGTATAGTTGCCAATGAACTGAGCCTCAAAATGTTTTTTGAGAACGACCAAGCGTTTACCGAATGTGGTGGGGTAGAGTACTTAGCAAAGCTTGCAGCGAAGGCAAGTATTGCACTTGATATTTATAGTTTGACTAGAATAATCCGTGATACTTACTTAAGGAGATGTTTAATCAAGCTCGGGCAAGAAATAGTTGGTGATAGCTACAACTACGATATTGAAAATCCTGCACAGGCGCAAATTGAACAAGCAATGACAAAATTGTTCAATTTGGCAGTAAAAAAACAAGGTGAGAAAACATATATAAAACTTGCAAGTTCAATTAAAGATGTAGTTGAGAAGATCAGCACACTGAAAAATAATCCAGAAGCGCTAGGCGTTACAACCGGACTTCAAGATCTAAATCAGCTTCTTGGTGGTCTACAAAAATCTGATTTATTAATTTTAGCTGCAAGGCCTTCTATGGGTAAAACAGCATTGGCGCTAAACATCGCACTTAATGCTTGTAAGATGTTGCAAAAAAGAGCAGATAAGCAACACTATGTAGCGTTTTTCTCGCTTGAAATGTCAGCAGAGCAATTAACTGCAAGGCTGATCACTATAGATTCAGGAATTAGTTATTATAAGGCATTAACCGGGAGAATTAGTGATTTTGAATTGCATGAATTTATCAATACTAGTACAGAATTATCTGAACTGCCTTTCATCATAGATGACACCCCTGCGCTATCAATTAGTGCCCTTCGCACCAGAATACGCTTGCTGTATCAATTATATAATGTAGAAGTGGTATTCATTGATTATTTGCAGCTAATCAGAGGAACAACAAAAAGGAGTAATGAAAATAGAGTGCAAGAAATCTCGGAAGTGACGCAGGGTTTGAAAGCAATTGCAAAGGAGCTAAATATTCCCATTGTTGCACTATCTCAGCTCTCTCGTTCTGTTGAGCAGAGGGATGATAAAAAACCACAACTTTCTGATTTACGTGATTCAGGGAGCATAGAGCAAGACGCAGATATAGTAATGTTTCTCTATAGAGAAGAGTATTATGAACTAAGAAAACAGCCAAATGAAGGAAACAATAAACATCGGGAATGGCAAGAGAAAATGGAAAAAATTAGAAACATTGCAGAGCTCATTATTGCAAAGCAGAGAAATGGACCAATTGGCAGTGTGAAGCTATATTTTGACTCTAACAGAGGTGCATTTAAAGATTACACGGAAAGGCATAGTTCATAGCTTGGCAGCAATCTTCTTGTTCCCAAGTTTATCAAATTTTTTTTATGTAAAGATAGCTTGACAACTTCTTAAAAATCCTTTTATAATGGTATTATATTTTATAATACGTGAGATGATGAATAAAAACAATGTACCCTATTATATAGCTGGAACTCTGGCTACTTTCACTTTATTAGCATCTGGAGTGTTTGCTGCAGCTCCTTATATTGGTTTCTTAGCTCCAGTTGCAGCATTAAGTGTTGGCCTTCCATTTATTATTGGTGGTGCTGTATTTTCTGCTGTAGCTATTGCACTTTCGTATGCAGCAGTTAGTAAGAACAAAACTATTTCTGAGTTAAAAAATGAAATGAAAGCTCAAGAGCAGGAAATTTCTGAGTTAAAAAATCAAGTACAAACTCAAAAGCAGGAAATTTCTGAGTTAAAAAATGAAGTAAAAGCTCAAAAGCAAACAATTTCTAAGAAAGATGATCAACTCGCTAAGCAAGTGGAAGAGATAAAAGGTAAAGGCAAAACTATTGTTGAGCAAAAAAAACTTATCACAGAAAAAGATAAAAAGATAGAAGAAGACGCATTAAAAGTAGCGGTTGTTGATAATGCTGTACATGGTTTGAACACTGCTGGGAACGCATCGTATCGGCTTGTAAAAGAAACAGTTAATGGTGTTTTGTATTCTAGCAAATATATTTACAATCATATACCATCAACTAAGTCAGTGAAAGAAAAGCTTAGTAATGCTTCTAATGCTGTTGGAAATAGCTTAAAAGGTGTTTATAATGCTATGCCATCAACTAGAATAGGATTTTCATGGGTTTCAGAAAAATTTTCATCATACTGGGATAGTGCTAAAAACTTGATGTTTGGTAATAAGGCAGATCAAGCAAGTGGTGCTAGTCAACTTTCAAGTGAATCTCAAGGTAATGGTATTGTTATTCCAGAGGGGGCAAAGCTAGAGCTTTCTCCAATATTATTTGATTTTTTGTTTAGAGAAAAACAGAAGATGGTAAGGCAATTTTTAAGAGAGCAAACTGATGAAAAAAAGAATGTGGCTACACAAGAAAATTTAAAAACTGAGACTCCTAGCCAGGAAAATCAGATGAATATTGATAACGTTCCTAAGCAACCTGATCATTTAAATGTTGATGCTGCTAAAAGGTATTTAATGAGTCTTTCTGAGGATCAGGATGTATTTTATGATGCAGAATCTGGTGATGAAAAAGGTACTGAGATTTCTAGCCCAGAAAGTCAGCCAACTAAAGAAGAAAATGGTCAAGGCTGGTTTGCATGGAGCCTAGGAAAGGTTAAGTCGGCAATTACTGAAGTAGTAGTGATAGGTGCTGATGTTACTAAACCATATTGTGCTAAAGTAACTAAGGCACTTGCCACCTAACTTGAATATGTAGACAGCGGTGTGCACCGTTGTTAACTAAAGATAATCCCATCCAGGAGAAATAGTTTTTACACTATTTCTCCTCTTTAGCATCAACCCTCAAAAAAACCGGCGTAGGTTTAGGCAGCGTAATGCCTAAGCTTACGCATGCGTTGCACAGAGATTTTAAATCTCGTTGTTCTTTCGGAATTTGCAGTTGATCAAGTATCATTTCCGCTGACCTCGGGACAATTGGCTGCAATAAAATGCCTATTATCCTGATATATTCCAGTAACTTGTAAATTACTAAATTCATGCGCTCTCTGTCAGTTTTGCTTAGTGTCCAGGGTGCACTTTTGTCTATGTAGGCATTTGCTTCAGAAGAGATGTTGATGATTAGAAGTATGATATGGTTAAATTCATACTTTGATAGGTGATTCATCACTTGATCGAGTATAGCTTTGCAACCTGGAAGACTTTCTTCACCTTTAAGTAGGCTTTGATCGATTGTTGGTACAATTCCAGAACATTGCTTGTGTAAAAATGAAATTGTTCTTTGCACTAAATTGCCTATGTTGTTTGCCAGTTCTGAATTTATCCGGCTGATCATATTTTTCTTACTAAAGTTGCCATCTTGGCCGAAGCTTGCTTCCCTGAGGAGAAAATAGCGTAGCTGATCAACACCAAACTCTTGAGCGAGGCCAATTGGATCTATGACATTACCAAGGGACTTGGATATTTTCTCTCCCTCGTTCAACCACCAACCATGAACTGCAATTTGTTTTGGCAGTGGCAGGTCTGCTGCAAGGAGAATCGCTGGCCAATATACAGCATGAAAGCGCAATATGTCTTTACCGATTACATGAACGTTGAAAGAGTTGTCAGCTAGGTTTGCAGCGCTTGACACTGGAATCTGCGTTTTCCCTTGGTTTGGTGTCATTCCAGTGCTTGACACTGGAATCTGTGTTTCTGGTTCTGCCCAAAACCTCTTATATTCCTCACCTTCAGTACTAGGGAAACCTATTGATGTAAGATAATTGGTTAATGCATCTATCCAGACATAGATTACGTGTTTGTCATTACCTGGTACTTTTATTCCCCAGTTAAAACTAGTACGAGAGATTGAGAGGTCAATGAGCCCTGATCTTACAAACGATATCACTTCATTTCTTCTGCTCTCAGGAAAGATAAAACTTGGCTGATTTTTATAGAGTTCCAGTAATTTGTCTTGCCAGTTTGACAAGCGAAAAAAGTAGCTCTCTTCTTTTATCCACTGAACTTCTGCGCCTGTTGGTGCTTTGCCATCTATCAGCTCTGATTCCTGATAAAATGCTTCATCACGAACTGAATACCAACCCGAATAGGAATCCAAATATATTTGCCCTCTCTCTTCAAGTCTATTCCATAAAGCTATAACTGCTTTTTTGTGACGTTCCTCCGTAGTGCGAATAAAATCGTCATACTCAAAATTCATGAACTTAGCCAATTCTTTAAATGAAACGCTCACTTCATCTGTAAATTCTTTTGGCTGCATTTCCTTTGCTTTAGCTGCTTTTTCTATTTTTTGTCCATGTTCATCTGTACCGGTGGTAAATTTGACATTTTTCCCAGCTAGTTTCATGAACCTTGCCACCACGTCACACAAGAGAGAAGTGTATGCATGACCAATATGCGGCTTATCGTTTACGTAATATACTGGCGTGGTGATGTAAAAGTTCTCGAATTGTTCCATGGTTTAGCATTTTGATAAAAATCAACTGAGTTAATTATAGTATTAAAAAGGCAGTAATAAATAAATATTGATTGGGTTAAGCATAATTTTTGAAAAAAGCTATTTACTGAAATTTTATTAAAATAAGAAACAATCAGGCATGATTATTGAAAGAACAATGGGAAATTTTCTTGTAATTCTATTTATAGTTTTCTATGCATTTGATGCACACGCTGATGGAGCAACAGATGTAATGTGTAATGTAATAGGTTACGTTCATGGAATAGGTGGACCAATGATTACAGTGGTAATAATTGGTTCAAGCTTACTTGCAATATTTGGCAGAATGCCTTGGCCTGCACTTTTCGCACTGGGTATGTTTGTTGCTGTGTTTTTTGGTGCTCCTCAAATTGTAACAAAGGTAACAGAAAAAGAAGTTTGTTGTCTTTTTAAAGGTCAAACCTTGGAGAATGGAAAGTGTGTTGCTGCTCCTGGATATGAACGTGTAGGTACAGGTTATGCTTATCGTTCCGGTTGGGCGCTAACTAATAAAGGCTACTGTATAAAAGCTGGCCAAGATCCTTCAAAGTATTGGAAGTGAAAATGGTGCTTTTATAGAGTTAAATCTAACAAACCGCAGAGTATATAATTAACATCCACGCCTTTAGTTAGATTCCACTCACGCTTTATTACGTTGTACTCCATGCCAGCCATGTTTTGCAGCGTTACATTATTTTCTCTTAAGTGATTTGCAATTTCTGACGGCTTGAGAAATTTATTCCAGTTATGTGTACCTTTTGGCAGCCAATTTAATATGTACTCTGCACCAATTATTGCAAGACAAAAGGATTTAATAGTTCTATTTATTGTGGATATAAAGATTAACCCCTCCGGTTTTAGCAGTTCTATCGCTTTTTTCATGAAAAGCTCTAAATTATCCACATGTTCAACTACTTCCATCAACAGAACCACGTCGTACTTCTTGTCATTGCTTAGCTCTTCAATGCTGGTGTGTATATATTCTATATTTAACCCTACTTTTTTTGCATGTGAATGCGCTACTTTTATGTTTTCTTCACATACATCTATTCCCACAACGTTAATGCCAACGCGTGCCATTGACTCTGACAAAATGCCACCACCGCATCCAACATCAAGCAATGATAATTCTTTCAAATTGCATTTTTTTAACTCTTTTATTTTCTCAATAATGTAAGATACTCTAACAGGATTCATCATGTGCAATGGTTTGAATTTGCCGTTCTCATCCCACCACTGGCCTGCCATTTTAGCGAATTTTGATATTTCATCTTCGTTATAAGTTTTTGTTTTTTTTTTCTTAGAGGTTATATTGCTGAGTTTATCAAGGCGTTTTTTATGTCTGCTTTCTTTTGAAAATTCTGTTTCGAGGAATTGTTTGACTATGTCTTTTGCTAATCCACTCGCAGTAAATCCTGCACCAAGACACAGTACATTTGCGTTGCCATGCTCGCGAGCTAATTTTGCGATTTCAACACTATTACACAAAGCAGCGTAGATTCCTTCAAAACGATTTGCCACAGTACTCATGCCCAAACCTGTACCACAAATTAATATCCCATAATTTGCTTTTTTGCTTGTTATATCTTCTACAACTTTAACAGCATAGTTTGGGTAATCTACACACTTTTGCTTAGCAGTGCAGCCTTGATCTACTACTCTGTAACCTAGGGCTTCCAGGTAAGGTTTTATTTCTGATTTTAATTCATAACCAGCATGATCTGAGGCAATTGATACTATACCTAACATATAAGAAATAAGGACATTTTATATGGGTTTGAACTTTCTGTCAAGTCATTCAATGCTTCTGACCTTTTGGGAGTTCTAAAGCTATAGCTAAGGTTTTCCTACGTCATACCGCAATTCATTCCACAACTGTACGAACATTGTGATTTGAGAATAATCTCCGCCAGGAAGGGTGTCATCCCAGTGCTTTGGCACTGAGATCCAGAAAACTTAATTTTAAATAAGTACACCAGATAGCTGTATAATAAGAACTGGATTCCAGTGTCAAGCACTGGAATGACACCTTCTGTATAAATATTAAGAAATTTACCAAACGAAAAAAAAGGCAAAAGAAGCCCCGTGGTTGGCTAATTACTTACATTATACTTTCAAGTATGGCGTTTTTTTATTCTAAACACTTAATAACCGCGATTTAGCTGCTTTTAAGCCGCAACTAATCTAAATTATAAACGTTAAGAAATTTACTAAACAGAAAAAAAGGCAAAAGAAACCCTAGGGTAGCTAGTTATTCACTATCCATTTTTTAAGTTGGCGTTTTTTAATGTTTTAAATGCTTTATAAGCGTATTTCAGCTTGTGTAGGTAAAAACCCAGAAATTTGATAAAGACATAGAGTACACATAGTGCAAAAAATTAAACATGAGACGCCAGATACGTGAGTTTTTTTGTCATTTAATCTGTACAGAGAAGATAAATAAATAGCTTCAGTTTCATGATAAGGGCGCTGGCGAGGTTTGTCAAGGAAGTTTTTTGTTTCTGTGGGCTACCTGGATGACAGGATTGCTCTTGAATTTGTATAGCTACATTGTCGGTAAATCTAAATTGCTTTAGTTATAGAAATAAATTTCGAGTCAGATGTGTATAAATTCTATATAATTTTTATCCTACTACTAATTTAACAAGATGGATCATATAGATATTATAAAATCAAAATTATTATTATCCGACCTAGTAGGTAAAAAAGTCAGATTAATAAAAAGAGGAGATAGTTTTGTTGGGCTCTGTCCATTTCATAACGAAAAAACCCCATCTTTTTCGGTGAGCAATACTAAGGGGTTATATTACTGTTTTGGTTGCTTAGCTAGTGGTGATGCATTTGAATTTATTTCACAAACTGAAGGATTAAGCTTTAAAGAAGCATTGGAAAGATTAGCATCGGTTACAGGTGTTGAACTGCCCAAAAGTCTTAGTATTACAAAAGAGAACAATAAACTATTTTTAGCGCTTGATTTAGCTGCAAATTGGTTTGCACAAAAAAATCAAAGTGTTGTAGATTATTTAAAGCAGCGTAAGATTTCACCTAAAATCATAGATAAATTTAAGATAGGTTATGCACCAAGCTCTGGTTTGAAAGAGTATTTAAACTCTTCAGGTATTGAAGACAAAATTTTAATTGATATTGGATTAGTAAACAAAAATTTTCATGATTATTTTTATGACCGGCTGATATTTCCTATACAGAGCATTGCAGGGAGAGTTATTGGTTTTGGCGGACGTGCGCTAAGTTCTGAGCAACAGCCGAAATATTTAAACAGTCCAGAGAGTCAGCTCTTCAAGAAGAGGGAGAATTTATACGGATTAAACTTTGCTTTAAGCGAAATACGTAAAAAACAGCACATACTCGTTGTTGAAGGATATATGGACGCTATAGCGCTACATCAAGCAGGAATTAGTAATGCAGTTGCTCCGCTTGGTACCGCAATTTCTGCAGAGCAGATAAAAAATCTATGGAGATTTGCTAAAGAAATCTCCATCTGTATGGATGGCGATAGTGCTGGACGTCATGCTGCTACTCGAGTTGCAGAACTTGCTCTGCCAATATTAGAGCCTGGATACACGTTAAAATTTGTGACTTTGCCGAGTAATAAAGATCCATACGATATATGTAACGAACTGGAATACAAGAAAGAAGACGTATTGACTGCTCTTGACCATTCAACAAAACTGCATTCTGAATATTTATGGCATCACATAATCGATAGCAATTTGCAAAATTATGAAAAACTTGCTCCGGAAAAATATTCAATTCTTGAGCACAAGTTCATGGAATATGTAAATACTATTAGCAACAGCAGTATTAGAAGGTATTACAGAGATTATTTTTACAATAAGGCTAGTGAACTAAGAAGTAGCTTCAAAAAACAGATTTTTAATAGTAAAACTGGAGCAACAAAAGGTGAGTATCTTCATAACAAATCTCCAGAGCTAATTGAAGCAGAGCAAAATCAGGCCGTAATTTTGCGTATAGCCGTAGAATTTCCTGAAATCTTGAACCGTCCTATATTTTTTGAGCAATTTTCTCATTTTGAATTTACTAATGAGATGAAAAGATTACAACAGCGTATAATTGATGTAATAAGTAACAAAAGCAAACTCGATAAAGAGCAAGAATTAAAACAGTGTAACGTTATAAAGTATGTATTTGAAAAAACTAGTGTACTAAATAGCCAACTGAACGAGAGAAAATCTGCAGAAATTGTGTGGAATAATATAGTGTTACTAAAAGAGTTAAATGCATTACGAAAAGAAAGAACCGAAGCGAGGCTGAGCGGTAATCTTGACTTAGAAGAAAGGTTAATAGAACAAATAGAGCAAATAGAAAGTAGTATACAAGAAATGCAAATGGAGTTTATTGAAAAGTAGATATCGTCTCGTTAGTCAACAAGAAAATTACAAAATAAGACAATATTTTACATAAGATTGAAATTTTTAACTAATTAAGCCTTCCTCTAACAGCTTTGCCCTGTAGTTTTTGATATGGTTAGGATCACTTGAAAATGTATAATTTTTGTAGTTAGCTCTGCTATGCATATAAGAGGTTGTCCGGAAACTAGTAAATTCAAGCATATTCCCTCTTTAACATAACCCTACTCATAGCTAGGTATATGAAATTCTCAGTGGATGTTGTGAGTAAATCATACTCCTTCGATAGCCTTCTATTCCTATTAACCCAAGCAAAAGTCCTTTCTACAACCCATCTTCTTGGCTGTACTTTAAACCCTTGTTCTCTTGTTGGTAGTAGCTCAGGTGGCGTATCTTTGTGCACCCAAAATCTACATGGAGGCCTTTTAACAATTTCAATATCTATGTCATATTCTTCCTTTATGTGATTCTTTAAATTTCTTCCTTGGTATCCCATGTCAGCCCACATTTTTTTAACTTTAGTATATTTTGTTCTCATATTGTTTAATGCTATTTTAATACCATCTCTATCATTTTCGTTAGCAGCGCCTACGTAACAACCTAGTATAAAACCCTGAGTGTCTGTAATTATATGCCTTTTTCTACCCTTTACTTTTTTACTTCCATCATAGCCTTTGATCCCCCCTTTTCTGTAGTCTTTACAGATTGACTATCTACTATACAGGCACTCGGCTGCTCATTCCTTCCTATTTTTCTTCTACTATATTTTGTAATTTCATAATTCATTTTCTCAAAAATTCCCTGCTTCTTCCATTGCCTGAACTGCTCATACACAGTCTTCCATAGCGGAAAATCATTTGGTAAATACCGCCATTGACACCCTGTACGCAATACATAGAAAATTGCTTCTAATATTTCTCTTTTGCTATACTTTGGCGGCCTTCCTCCTTTCTTGTATGATACTCTGAAGTGTTTTTCTATTCTTGCCCATTCCCTTTCGCTTAGATCTGTTGGATACTTTTTTCTCATCTTTACCCCGTACTAAAATTTCAGATATTATAGCCTTTTACTTATTTCCGGACAACCTCTAAGAAGGTGTCCAGTTAAGTCCTCCTGGTGTAGCCTGTGCATTACAAGAACGATGACTCCTTTTTTTCTATCGTTCAGCCTGGTTACTAAAGTCTGATCAAACCAGTTTGTGGCACGCTTTCTAAGCGTTTCACTCAAAGCTTGAGCAGAACTGAGCGGATCGTCCACAATGATAAAATCACCACCTTCACCAGTTAGTGTTCCACCAACTGATGTTGCGATTCTGTATCCTCTCTGCACTGTTTGAAATTTATATTTTGTATTCTGGTCTTTGGATAGTTCTATCTCTGGAAATAGCGCTCTATACCAACTAGACTGCATCACGCACCTGGTGTCGAGCGAGTGCTTTTCGCTGAGCCGCTGAGAATAACTTGCAACTATTATTCTCGCAGTTGGTTGGTTTCCCAGTATCCATGCGGGCCACGCAACGCTTATGCACATGGACTTCATCGAGCGCGGAGGCATATTGAATATTATTCGTTTCACTTCACCAGCGCTCGCCGCTTCCAGCCTATCTGCTATGACTTTTATATACTGATAATCGTTATACTCACACCCCGGCACTACCGTTTGAAAGCACAGTTCAATGAATTTTAGAAAGTTCATGATATAATGTTGAAACCAGCGCGTGACGCTGGGATGACAAAAAAAGGAGCACTGGAATGACACCCTACTTAACCGTCATACCGCCGCGGTATCTCTTAGCCGCTAACACGTAGCGGGATGACGGTTGTTGTTTAGCTATAAATATTAAGAAATTTACCAAATAAAAAAAAAGGCAAAAGAAGCCCCGTGGTTATTATCCGCTTTAAAATATTGGCGTTTTTTATGTTTTAAACGCTTGACAAGCGAGATTCAGCCGCTTTTAATTGCAACTAACCTACGCTGCAAACGTTTAAGAAATTTACTAAGCAGAAAAAAAGACAAAGAATCCCCGAGTTAGCTAGTCTTTTACTATCTCTGTCGAGTATTGGCATTTTTTGATGTCTTGTAACGCTTTATAAGCGCGTTCAGCTTATTTAGATAAAAATCTAGATGTAGATGAAGTTTTGTAAAGACATACAGTATCTATATACTGCAAAAAATTGAACATAAGACGCCGATACATTAAGTAATCCTTACCTTTTAATCTGCAGATTGGCGAAAGCAAATACAATAGCTTCAGTTTCATGATAGGGGGGCTGGCGGAGTTTGTCAAGTAAGTTTTTTCGTTTCTATTTCCAATAAAAGTTCGTTATATGGTTATGCAAGAAGTTTAATACTCATAGTTTCAAGCATATACTGAAATATCTCATTAGCAATTGCAACATCTTGGCGTGGGGCTTTGCCGTGTTCTATAAACACAGAGATTGCATAGCGCGGGTTATGGTAAGGGCCATAGGCGATAAATAACTTATGACTTTCGCCCTTAGAGTTTATTTCTGGTGTACCGGTTTTGCCAGCAATTTGTATACCGCTTAGCCCTTTCTTATAGGTTCCAGTTTTAGAATTCACCACATCAAACATAGCTTTTCGAACTATGCTAAGATGCTCACAATCCACATCAATATCGGGAAAATCTTGTATCGTTTCATTCATCTTAATGCGGGGAATTACCTCTTTTCCTGTTGCAATCCTCGCTGCAAGAACTGCAAGCTGTAGTGGTGTTGTAAGCATATACCCTTGTCCTATAACTAAGTTGATAGTGTCACCTAAATACCACTGCGAATATAGCTTTCGTGTACGCCAATCTCTATCTGGCAACAACCCTGGAGCTTCTTCTTTAAACGTTCCAATCAGTGGCCCACTTCCAATACCAAATTTTCTGGCCATTTCTACTAGAGAGTCTACACTTATTTTTTTCCCTATATTATAAAAGTAAGTGTTGCATGATAATGCCATTGCTTCATTTAAAGATACATATCCATGGACTTTGCTTTTCAGGCAACGAAATTTCCGCTCACCTATTTTCATATAGCCCTTACACGAGAATTTTTCTTCTGGTGTGATTATTCCGTCTTTTAAACCCGCAAGCGCAACTATTACTTTAAATATTGAACCAGGTGGAATTTGATATGATAACGCACGATTCACGAGCGGCAATGAAGGAGCATTCAAGCTCTCCCAAGTCTCATTTGATAGCCTGCTAGCAAAAAGATTATTATCGTAAGAAGGTGAATTATATAATGCTAAAATTTCTCCATTATTTACATC
Organism: Wolbachia endosymbiont (group A) of Eristalinus aeneus; assembly: GCF_964026915.1. Taxonomy (NCBI): domain Bacteria; kingdom Pseudomonadati; phylum Pseudomonadota; class Alphaproteobacteria; order Rickettsiales; family Anaplasmataceae; genus Wolbachia; species Wolbachia endosymbiont (group A) of Eristalinus aeneus. Next base: position 877,182 of record NZ_OZ034712.1, on the reverse strand, counting down.
AATTACCACTGCGGAGCCTTGGTGATCTTTAAATACCTCTGCGGTTTTCTCTTGCAGATTAATATCAATTGTCAGTTGTACATCTTGTCCGTCTTGTTGTGGTATGCTTGATAATTCTTTTATGACGCGTTTTTTAGAATTTATTTCCTGCTCAGATTTTCCTGACTTGCCTTTCAATATATGATCATATGTATATTCAATACCGCTGATTCCTACTTCGCTTATGCCTTGCTGTCTTTTTGTATATCCGATTACATGAGAACACATTGAACCAAACGGGTAATAACGTTTATAAAGAGCAGTTATTTTTTCTGACGATTTTGCTATCTTAGACTCGACTTCTGATAATGTCTGCAAATCAACTTCCTTACCAGAACCATCAAACAAAACAACGTACGAAATTTTGTTTACCGCAAGTTCAATGCTATTCCTATCTAAAATTTTGCCCCGCTTAGGCATAATAGTAGCAACTCTTATTCTATTACTATTAGATAGTGCTTCGTACTTTTGTCTGTTTCGTATTTGTAAATTATATAACCTGCAACTAAAAACCGCAGAAATGGTAAGCTGAATACCACCTAATATGAATGCTCTGCGGTTAAAGACTTTGTTTTTTGTCCACATAACATTCCTTCAAAACACACTTTTTTCCCCTCTTTTATTGTTACACTTCTGGCTTTTACCGTATTACAAACCCTTTTTTCCCACTCACTTAAGGTCACAAACTTATAACCTGATTTTTTTAGTATTTTAATAATATGAGGTAAAGCTTCAATTGTGTTTGACCTGTTATTGTGATCATGAAACAGTATAACTGCTCCATTATGTACATTACTTAAAACTCTTTCAACTAAAGTTTCTGGCTTATCACCTTGCCAATCTAGCGAATCAACTGTCCATAATATTGAATACATATTTAATTGATCAGTATTTTCAATCAGATTATCGTCATAACATCCATATGGCGGACGAAACCATTTTACATCTTGTTTTATTGCATTTTTAATTGCTGTATTTGTCTTTTCCAATTCTTGCAATTGTTCCTCACTTGAAAGTGATGTCAACTTCCTATGCGACCAAGAGTGATTGCCTAACTCATGACCTGATTCATGAATTTTCTTTACTATTTCAGACGTTTTTTCATTTATACGTTCACCAAGCACAAAAAATGTTGCTTTTGCTTCATAGCTTTCCAGAACATTAATAATATCGTTTATTCTATTGTTGGAAGGTCCATCATCAAACGTAAGCGCAACAAACTTATCGTCGTTATTCAATAATTTTTTTATATTACTTAAATTTCTATATGATAGATCTAGATTACAACTGAGCCCACAGTATGGTAAATTAAAATTACAATCACTACAAAAAGCCGTACTTGAATATAGTAAGAAAAAAGTGATTATCCTTATAAACATTTGTAATCAGCAAAGTGATAGAATACTACACTTTTTTGCTAAGTTAAGCCATCTTTAATTGCTGTAGCCTTTACTTCATCGCTTCTTTAATATATTGTATTAACAATTTTATATAATATATTATGATTGCAAATATAAATACCGTTGCGCTTCAGGGAATTAGCACAGTAAATGTCAATGCACAAATTCATATGGCAAATGGTATTCCAGCTTTTAATATTGTTGGCTTGCCGGATAAAACTGTTGCAGAATCCAGAGAGCGCATCAGAGCAGCGTTAAATTCAATCAATCTACTACTACCTCCAAAAAGAATTACAGTTAATCTCTCCCCTGCGGATTTGCTGAAAGAAGGCAGTCATTATGACTTGGCTATTGCTATTGGACTACTTGTTGTAATGAATGTGATACCAGTTGAAAAAGTTCAGTCTTATATAATCATGGGTGAACTGGCTCTTGATAGCAGAGTTATTCCAGTTTTAGGTGTGCTGCCAACAGCAATTAATGCAAAAAAGGACAATATAAGGAGTAATTTGCCCGAGAGGAAATGGTGTAGAAGCTGTATGGGTGAAGAATGTTTCAATTCTGGCTATAGAGAAATTAACTGATATTATCAGACACTTTAAGGGTGAGCAATTAATTCAGCCAGTAATTTTTAATTATAGTGATGCACCCAAAGAAAAAAGATTGGTTCCCGATATGAAGGATATCAAAGGCCAAGTTGTTGCAAAAAGAGCAGCTGAAATTGCAGCAGCAGGTGGGCATAATATGCTTCTTGTTGGCCCTCCTGGTACTGGAAAGTCAATGCTTGCTAAACGCTTTATAGGGTTGCTGCCTGATTTGACCGAACAGGAGATGATTGATGTTAATATTATTTCCAGCATAACAAAAACTGGTAACGAAATATTCAAAGTAACTCGTCCCTTTCGTGAACCTCATCACTCATGCTCTATGCCAGCAATGATAGGGGGAGGAAAGAATGCAAAACCTGGAGAAATTACCATGGCTCACAATGGCGTGTTGTTTCTTGATGAGTTACCTGAATTTCCAAGACTCGTGCTTGATTCTCTGCGCCAACCACTTGAAGATAGAAAAGTTACCGTTGCAAGGGCAAATGCTCACATAACCTACCCTGCCAATTTTCAACTGATAGCTGCAATGAACCCTTGCAGGTGCGGTTATTTAGGTGATGCAAGCAGATCGTGCAACAAAGCTCCAAAGTGTGGCACAGATTACAAAAACAAAATATCAGGCCCATTGCTTGATAGAATAGACATATGCATTGAAATGCCAAACGTTAGCATACTCTCTCCTGAAATCTCTGTGGAGGGAGAAAGTACTAAAATCATAAGAGGAAGGGTGATAGCAGCGAGAAAAATTCAAACTGAGCGTTATAGTAAATTGAATGTTCGTTGTAACGCAGAAGTAAGCGGTGAAGCATTTAATAAATTTACTGAACCAGATCAGGCAGGGTTAGAATTGCTAAAATACGTACTGAAAGAAAATTACATTTCCAATCGAGGCTATACACGTGTATTAAAAGTTGCAAGAACCATTGCAGATCTTGCAAAAACTGAAAAAGTAAAAAGAGCACACATTGCTGAAGCGCTGAATTACAGAATCAGATTATACTAATAAATTAAATTACTTGACAGGCAGCTTTTTTTTACTATATATTATTCTTAATGAAATTTTAATATTCTATTTAAGGAGTAGAGTTATGGCAAGAATTGAAGTAATAAAACAGAAATATAGTCAAGAGGGCCTTTGGTCAGCAACTAAAGAAGTTCCTGTGCAAGGTTGGAATCTTGTAAAAGAAAATCCATACAAAACGGCCGCGACTTTTGTAGCAATTGCAGCAGCAATTTCGCTTACAGCTGCTTATTTTTTGAGCCCAGCTTATGCGGCTTTCGTTGGTACAGTTGGAACAAAAGCTGCAACACTCGTTAGTCCTGCTATTACTGCAATGTCTACATTTGCAGTTGCTCATCCGCTAGTTGCTAGTTTGATAGTTGTTGCTGCGGTGGCGGCTTTAATAGCTGCACCTGTGTATGCATATAAGAATAGTAGTAAGGCAAATCAAATTGATGCAGTGAAAGAAGAGATTCTTAAGGTCTGTGAAAAAGATGGTGATAAGCCTAAAATTGATAATGATAAGCTAAAATTTATTGTTAGTGATGTATCAACATCCTTGAATGATGTTGCGGTAGCAGTTGGATTGGTACCAGCAAAAGCATAATAAAGTAGCTTAAACAGAATAAAAAGGGATAGTCTCTGTCCCTTTTTATAAACATTTTCTATTTTTTTGCATCAGTAGAATGATACCTTCTAAAAATATAAAGTTATTATCTGTTATTTTAAATGTTATTAAGAATAAGTAAATCCCGTTTACTGTTTACGCCTATAGAAGTGAAAAGTATTTGCATATTATTAAAAAAGCAGTAACTTATTATCAAGTGAATTCGCTAAATTTGAGTAATTTAAATGTCTATTGATCTTAGTCTGCCGGAGTTACCTATATTACACCCAAGGATTACCGTTGTGGGAGTGGGTGGTGCTGGTGGAAATGCTGTGAATAACATGATCCAATCTAATTTGCAAGGAGTGAATTTTGTTGTCGCAAATACCGACGCTCAAGCACTAGAAAAGTCGTTATGTGATAAAAAAATTCAGCTTGGCATTAATTTAACTAAGGGTCTTGGTGCTGGTGCTTTGCCTGATGTTGGCAAAGGTGCAGCAGAAGAATCAATTGATGAGATTATGGAGCATATAAAAGATAGTCATATGCTTTTCATCACAGCAGGAATGGGCGGTGGTACTGGAACCGGTGCTGCACCGGTAATTGCAAAAGCAGCCAGAGAAGCAAGAGCCGCAGTTAAGGATAGAGCGCCAAAAGAAAAAAAGATATTGACTGTTGGAGTTGTAACTAAACCGTTCGGTTTTGAAGGTGTGCGCCGTATGCGCATTGCAGAGCTTGGACTTGAAGAACTGCAAAAATACGTGGATACACTTATTGTCATTCCAAATCAGAATTTATTTAGAATTGCAAATGAAAAAACTACATTTTCTGATGCATTTAAACTTGCTGACAATGTTCTGCATATTGGCATCAGAGGAGTAACTGACTTGATGGTCATGCCAGGGCTTATTAATCTTGACTTCGCTGATATAGAAACAGTAATGAGCGAGATGGGCAAAGCGATGATTGGCACCGGAGAGGCAGAAGGAGAAGATAGAGCAATTAGTGCTGCAGAAGCTGCAATATCCAATCCATTGCTTGACAATGTATCAATGAAAGGTGCGCAAGGAATATTAATTAACATTACTGGTGGCGGAGATATGACTCTGTTTGAAGTTGATGCTGCAGCCAATAGAGTGCGTGAAGAAGTAGATGAAAATGCAAATATAATATTTGGTGCTACTTTTGATCAAGCGATGGAGGGAAGAGTTAGAGTTTCTGTTCTTGCAACTGGCATTGATGGTCGCAATAATAAATCAGAAACTTCACCTATAAGTCAGAGCGAAGACTCAGAGAAAGAGAAATTTAAGTGGCCATATAGTCAAAGTGAAAGTACGCAAGACAAAACACTGGAAACAAAACCAGCTGAACAGGTAAGCGAAGGAGCTAAGTGGGGCAGCAATATCTATGATATACCAGCTTACTTAAGAAGAAAAAAATAATGCAATTTTGGCTACTCAAGTCAGAGCCAAGTGAATACTCATGGCAAAAAATGGAAAAGGATCAGGTAGTTGAGTGGGATGGTGTGCGCAATTATCAAGCTCAAAATTACATGAAAATTATGAAAGCAAGCGATCTTGCGTTTTTTTATCATACAGGTAAAGAGAAAGCAATACTTGGAATCGTTGAAGTATTTAAAGAGTATTATCATGTTAATGATCCCAAGTTCGGATTAGTGAATGTAAAGTTTTTGAAACCTTTAAATAACCAAGTAACGTTAAATAATATAAAACAAAACCCACTTTTGAAAAATATGACTATATTAAAACAACCACGTTTATCAATTGCCCCAGTTTCGGAAATTGAATGGAATGAAATAATAAGGATGAGTGATGTGTAATACCTGTCATTTCAGTTCCTAAATGATGTCATCTCAGCACACAACGCACAGCTGTATGAATATTTGTCTCGAAGGCAGTGCATTAAACGTTATAGCCGATTTTGCATCAAACACAAAGGTGTCATTCCAGTGCTTGACACTGGAATCCAGCCTTAATGCAACCACATTAAAGCCGTTGTGTTTTAATATAAGATTAGCTACTTTTATATTCACTAACTTGATGTCTAATCAAAATTCCTGGATCCCAGTGTCTAGGCACTGGGATGACATCCTTCTAGTGTACAATATTCGTACAGTTGTGTACATGACACAAGGGTCTATAACTCTTCTTTTTTGGATTCCAGTGTCAGCTATTTGCATGACACCCTTACTGATGTGTCACTCATGTTAGAAGTAAATATTCTTGACAAGAAATGGTGCAGCATTATAGAAAATCCTAAAAATTTTGTATTAGGTGTCATCAATGCTTCTCTAAAAGAATTAAAAATAGACCACTATAAACCAAATATATCAATAGCTCTGGCTGATGATGACTTGCTACATCAACTTAATTTAAAATTTAGAGAAATGGATAAGCCAACTAACGTACTATCATTTCCGTATGAACAATTGTCTAATGAGTGCGATTTAGGAGACATAGCAATTTCAATAGACACAATAAAAAGAGAATCGCATGAGTATTATATACCCATTCTTGCTCACATTGCACACATGTTAGTGCATGGATTACTGCATTTACTTGGTTATGATCACCAAAAAAAAGATGAAGAAATTATAATGAAAAATCTAGAAAGAGAGATTTTAGCTTCGCTTGGCTACAATATGTGTGCGATTTAAAAGGAATTTAATAAAAATATAGTAGATGATAATAAAATATGTTATCTACAAAGGGTTTTAGCTATAAACAATAAAAGGTAAGTGATATGGTTCAGTTTTCTTTGCCAAAGAATTCTAAAATTAATCAAAAGGGCAAAATTTATCCTATTCCTGCTAGAGCAAAAAACATCAGAAGATTTCAAATTTACCGTTGGTCTGCTGATGACGAGAAAAACCCTAGAATAGACACATTTTTTATTGATATGGATAGTTGTGGCCCTATGGTACTTGATGCATTAATAAAAATAAAGGATGAAATAGATTCGACTTTAACTTTCAGACGTTCTTGTAGAGAAGGCATATGTGGATCTTGTGCCATGAATATTGACGGAACCAATACTCTTGCATGTACTAGATCTATACATGATATAAAAGGTGACGTAAAAATATATCCATTACCTCACATGTATGTAATAAAGGACCTAGTCTCGGATTTGAGCCAATTTTATGAGCAATACAAATCAATTAAACCTTGGTTACAAGCAGATAAGCCTGCCCTACCAAATAAAGAATACTCTCAATCTTCTGAAGATAGAAAAAAATTAGATGGCTTGTCCGACTGTATATTATGTGCTTGCTGTTCGACTGGTTGCCCAAGCTACTGGTGGAATAGTGATAAATTTTTAGGACCAGCAATACTATTACAAGCTTACAGATGGATTGCTGACAGCCGTGATAATAAGACAGGTGAAAGACTTGATGTTTTAAACGACCCATTCAAGTTGTATCGTTGTCATACAATAATGAATTGCACAAAAACTTGTCCTAAAGGACTTAATCCAGCAAGAGCAATAGCGAAAGTAAAACAGCTCATGGTAGAGAGAGAAGGAGTTTAAGTATTATCTTTTGCATTCTTCGTAAGAGAACAGCAAACCTTCCGAAGCGTAGGGTATTGTTAATACCCTGAACGCTTTTCCGTTTGTGAAGTGCATCGTATCATCGTACGATTCAAATAATTTTTTGAACAACTCATGTCTTTGGTTACTAATAGTTTGAAAATCCTCTTTTTCTAAAAGCTTTTTAGATTCGAAGAGGTAAAGCATAACTTCGTGATAAGTTGGGTAAGATGCCAAAAATTTTGGGTCAAATTGAAAGGTTTTTATAAAAGCATTATTATAAAATTTTAGCTTTTGATTCTTACTATATATTACTATAGCAACCGGTAACCTCTCAAGCAAATTTTTCTGTGTAGCTAAATAACTGTTTAATTCAGTATATAATTTCTCTGCATCACTAACATCTTTCCCATACATTACTATGCTACCAGAACCTTGTATTGGAATTTTAACAAAATCGAAAACCTTAGGTTCGTTCTTATAAGTTATGACATGTCTTCCTGGTTTTGTGCTATGAGCGCTACCGGTAATAGCAAATTTCTTAGAACCATCTACATATTTATCATAAAACAAGTTATAAAATTCCACCTTTCTACTCTTGTTATATCTTAGTATTGGAAACGGTAAAGAGTTGAAAACGTTTTTATAGCTCTCCACTTCCTGTGTAAGCTTACTATTTTCTAACTCAAGTCCGTTAGCCTTTATCTTACAGTCTGAGACATTCCTTATCCATAACAGCACACCTATCACATTGTTAGAATCATCTATTATGCTTCTACCGTAACATATGCAATAAACCTCACTGTCTTTTGACTTTAAATCTAGAGTAAAAGATTTATTTATTTCCTTTGCCTCAACAAAATTTTTGATTAAGCTTTCTGATTGCTCAAAAAAATTCACAAACTCATTAAATGAGTAAAAAACAGTATTAAGCAAAATTAGTAAATTGGGAGAGAACTTTTCTATACGTTTTTTTGCATCCCAAATATAAAACCCATCATTCACAGTATCAATTAAATTATTTATGATAACATTTTGATGCTGTAAGTTCTTAATCTTATTACTAATTTTTAATTTAGAATAAGAGAGAAAGAATAATATTAGAATCAATATTAAAACCACTTCATACAAAAAAAACATAGCACTTTTAAAACAAATGTAAAAATTTGTAACCGCTCAGAATTATGCTGAAGAGGTATATAAGTAAAGATTGCCTAACATTTGAAAGCCCAATCTCTTATAAAGGTTCACAGAAGATTTCATACAATGTGCTACTATATATTTGCATTCAAGCTGTTTAGCTATCTTTATTCTTTCTAAAACCATTTGGGTACCTATTCCACGATTCCTGTAAATTGGTAAAACTCCATCACTATAAAAACCAGCTACGCTATCTTGAACATAAAGACCGCATGTCCCAATAATTTCATTATTTAGTGTTACAAGAAAAAATCTTAATCTTGAGTTCTTATCATCATAATTTGATAATCCGCGAAAAAATGTGCTGACAATTCCAACGCCATGATAAAAAATTTTAGAAGTGTGTAGATCTAACTGTTCTAAGAGGTTGCTACCATTCACAGCATTTAACCTCAAGTTTGGAATAACATCAGCAGGTAAAAAGTAATTTTTCATATTAAGTAAAGCTTTTTTTGGTGTGCTAACGTGTTTTATTTCACACTTTTCTAAAATCTCTCTTATTTTCATATGTGAATTTATTACCCATGTTGCTTCTATATCTCTTGTTCTGAGATAATCTAGAGTTTTTTGTATAGAAAGCTCGGTACATTGATCTCCACAGAACACAAAATTAAATAATGACTCCCTGGTACCATTTATTGTAAATATGATGTTATCAAATTCATCGTGTACTTCCCACTCAGATAAATTCGCTGTGTACAGTATATAATCCTTTAGATTTTGAACAATTAAGCTTGAATAATAAATTTTTTTATCCTGCATACACCAACAATAAACAATAAAAGGCTCCTATAAGAACACAGGCTAAAATTGCAGCTATAACGTCATCTAGCATAATACCTAAAGGACCTTTGGTATTTTTATCGATTAAATTTATAGGCCACGTTTTTATTATATCAAAAAACCTAAAAGAAAAAAAGCACAACAACAATGAAGAACAATTCATCTCTTGGCTTAACAATATCGAAACTAAAAGTATCGTCAGCAATTGACCAACCACTTCGTCAATTACTACCTCTTTTGGATCACATGAAGTCTTGTAATGTTTTATATAATTACCTGTAGACCATAATCCAATTAAGAATAAAAAAGAAATAATTGCTGCACCTAAAATTTTGTTGCTCAGGATTACAGGAACAAGCGGAAAAGAAGCCAAACTACCCACAGTACCTGGCATTTTTTTTACTGTTCCAGACAGCCACCACGTTGATATTAATTTATATAAAAATTTCACAATATATCCAAATACAAAATTAACTTATAAGAACAGAAAGAGTATCCTCTATAGAGGCGCTTTCATACAATAATCTATAGACCGCTTCACATATAGGCATTTTTATCTTTAGCTTTCCTGCTAAATTAAATATGGACTCAGCAGTGCTAAAACCTTCAATCACTGACTTGCCTTCTGACAAAATCTGCTGAACATTAAAGCCATTGTCACTATTACCTATTTTAAACCCAAAAGATAAGTTTCTTGAATTCAAGGATGTGCATGTCATAATTAGGTCACCCAGACATGCTGGCCCAAGTAGTGTATTTATATCCACACTACCGTCACCAATTTTTGCTGAGTATAAAGCCTTAATTTCGCTCATACTTTTCGTAATCAATGCTGCATGAGCATTAAACCCAAGTTTACTACCTAGAACAATCCCACACGCTATAGCAAAAACGTTCTTTAACGCTGCACAAATCTGTACTCCTATAATGTCGTTACTAAACTCCAATTTAACATTTTCTTGTTGCAGCTCTGATACTAGCTTTGAACCTAATGTGTTATTTTGGCATGCAAGAACCATTGAATAGGGTAATTTTCTTGCAACTTCTACAGCAAAGCTAGGACCTGAAAAAATAGCAATAGGATTGTTAGGTAAAATTTCATTTACTATTTCACTAGGTAATTTTAATGTAGACTTTTCTATTCCCTTACAAGCTAAAATTATTGCTACATCTTTTTTCAGATTACAATTATGCAATTGCTGACATACCTTCCTCAGAGACTGAGTGGGAACAGCGAGGATTGTTACTGAAGCATTAATTATGTCTTCAATAGCCAATTTTACTGACACATTATCAGAAATTCGACAACCGGGTAGCTTGTCACTTTCTCTTTTCCCGTTGATTGATTCAAATGTAGTTTCATTGTGAGTCCACAAAATCACATCTTTCTTACTACCTAATGAAATTGCGATTGCTGTACCCCATGCACCAGCACCTAAAATTGATATTGCCACACAATATTCCTGAAAATATTACTTATACTTTAAAATAGTAGGATAAGTAAATTAAAAATATAACACAGACATATAGAATAGTTAAATATTTATTAACCGAAGTATTCTTTTAATAATAGTAACTTTAATTCAATATTTACTAAAAATATTATTACTATCATGGTATGTCTATTATATTTTAGATCTATTTATATAACTTTGGAACAATATATTTACTATTAATTAATAAGTGTAATTTTGATCATTTGTTAATAAAAATTTGATTTATTACTTTCCTTAGTTATATATATTACTAAAATTATAAATTATTTATGGGGTGTAAAATATGCGTATATTATTAATTGAAGATGATCAAGTAAGTGCAAAGACTGTAGTTAACGCCTTAACTTCTGATGGACACTTCTGTGACGTTGTTACTTCTGCACAAGATTATAACAATAATATGGTTTCCTCAAACGGAGATTACTATGACCTAGTTATTTTAGATATACACTTACCTGGTGATATTGACGGATATGATATATTGTTAAGACTAAGAAGTGCAAAAATCAAAGTTCCTGTCTTAATACTTTCATGCATATCCGCTGTCAATCACAAAGCTAAAGGACTCGGGTATGGTGCCGATGATTACTTAACCAAGCCATTTCATAAAAGCGAGTTATTAGCTCGAATTAAGGCCATAGTGCGTCGTACTAAAGGCCATCCTGAATCGGTGATAAAGATTGGTAATATAAATATCAATTTTGATCACAGGGTTGTTGAGGTGAAAGGTAAAACGGTTCACCTTACTAATAAAGAGTATTCTATGATAGAATTGCTAGCACTGCGTAAAGGAACAGTACTAACAAAAGAAATGTTCTTAAATCATCTTTACAATGGCTTGGATGAACCTTCAGATAACAAGATAGTTGATGTTTTTATGTGCAAATTACGTAAGAAACTTGAAAGTGCAAATGATGGAAAAAGCCACATAGAAACCGTTTGGGGCAGAGGGTATGTTCTGAAGGAGTATATTGATGATGATGAATATTCTAATGTTAATGTAGGCGAAAGTAGTGATGGCTATCAAGCAGAACAAGTGAAGGACAACGCATGAAATGCCTACACATTTAAATATAGCATGGCTTATATCGCACGTATCATGTGAACGCCTAGGTGAAATATAAGCCGAGTTCTGTTTATGTAGCTATTTATCTGGAGTAAATGTTACCATTTACCGCATGCGATTTACCCGAGTAGATATGAGGAAAACATAAAATCTACTTCTATTTAATCTTGCTCCTAGTGTTGGTTACTCGACTACCAATGTTGCCATTGCCATGGTGTGCTCTTACCACACCTTTTCACCCTTACCTAAAAATATTTTAGGCGGTAATTTTCTGTAGCCCTATAACTGGAGTTACCTCCGGCGGGCATTACCCGTCACTATTTTTCCTTGGAGCCCGGACTTTCCTCTGCTATGTTTATCACACAACAGCAGCTACTTATTTCACCTAGGAATTATACTTTAACATGAAAATCACAAAAGCAAAAGACAATTTCCTAACAGTCTACATATTAAAAACATTTAGACAAATAGCTAAAGGTGATATTCCGGCACATCATCACTATCCCAAGATAAGCTTTTTTCACTTTTAGACTCCGCTTCAGTTAGTCAAGAGCCTGGTCCACCGCTTGAAGACGATGAGCTACTTCTTGATCGACTACTACTTTCTACTGATATACTATTTAGCACTGTTTCAGATTGATATATAGTTCGCATTCTGTTACCAGTGGTAAAAATTTCTTCATCGCTACTTGAAGATGATCGCCTTCTATAACCCAAATCAGTTAGTTCTAATACAGGAGCAGCATTACGACCCTTAACATATCTATATGCTATGAATCCTATAATTCCAACAATACCTATTGCTCCAACCAAAGATCCCCCTATCATTCCTGCCTTATTAGACCCTATAGCAAGTTGAGTAGGTTGTGGTGAAGAAGTAGACTGAGGAAGTAAAGTCGTGGTGAATATAGGAGTTGTTGACTCTTTTGTTCTAGTACTTGGTATACTAAATACTGTTTGTGTAGTTTTCTCTGAGCTTGTTGTTGGCGCAGTTGGTTCCACTGTTACTGTGCTTGTTTGAGTCGTTGACTCTGTTGAAGGTTTATTCGTTGTAGAAGTAGGTGCAACGGCTTCTGTTGTTGGCTTCACTGTTACTGTACTTGTTTGAGTCGTTGACTCTGTTGAAGGTTTACTCATCGTAGAAGTCGACGCACCAGTCGCTGCTGTAGGTTTTACAGTACTTGTCTCAGTCCCTGAAGTTACTATCGGCACACTAGTTGACGTTGTAGCAACCGTGGTCGCTTGTGAAGTATAGTACTTCCCAAAGTAAATGATAAAGGTATAATAAGCTATTTGAGTTATAATGGCGTATAGTGTGGATTTAAGGGAAAGGGCAGTATCGATGATAGAAAAAGGGAAGTCAAAGGTTGAGGTGGCAGAGCTTTTGGAGATAGGAATAGCAACTCTGTACCGCTGGTTAAGAAAGAAAGCCGCTGGTGAAAGCCTAAGGCCATCGAAAAACGGCAGCTTTATTCGAAAAATAGACCCAAAAATACTCGAAGAATATGTTAAAAAGAATCCAGATCATACGCTGGCAGAGATGAAACAAAATCTTGGATTTGGAATAAATTCAATTTGGTATAGGCTGAAACAGCTAAGAATTACTTTAAAAAAAAGTTACACTATATCAAGAGCGCAATCAAGAAGATAGGCAGCGATTTACCGATAAAATCTCAAAAATAGACCATTCCAGCATCTTATATATAGATGAAGCAGGAGTTGATAATAGGTTATACCGAGAGTATGGACGTGCTCCAATAGGAAAGAAAATTTATGCAGATATTCCAGGAAGAAAACGAGAGAGAATCAGTATAATAGGCGGGTGGATTGGAAAGAGATTTATTGCACCAATGACTTTCAAAGGTGGGTGTGACAAAGAGGTATTCAATACATGGTTAGAGAAGATGTTATTACCTAAATTGCCACATGGTACTACAATAGTTATGGACAATGCCACATTCCATAAAACTCCCAAAACAAAGGAGTTAATAGATAATGCTAGATGCCGTTTGCTCTATCTACCAACATATTCACCAGATTTGAACCCTATAGAGCATTGTTGGAATACCATCAAAAGCCGCCTCAGACCTTTAATGCATAAATATACAGACTTACAACTTTTGGTTGGTAATACCATAATGGAAATTTATCATTCATTTTAGAAAATACTATAGAGGTTGTCCGGAAACTAGTAAATTCAAGCATATTCCCTCTTTAACATAACCCTACTCATAGCTAGGTATATGAAATTCTCAGTGGATGTTGTGAGTAAATCATACTCCTTCGATAGCCTTCTATTCCTATTAACCCAAGCAAAAGTCCTTTCTACAACCCATCTTCTTGGCTGTACTTTAAACCCTTGTTCTCTTGTTGGTAGTAGCTCAGGTGGCGTATCTTTGTGCACCCAAAATCTACATGGAGGCCTTTTAACAATTTCAATATCTATGTCATATTCTTCCTTTATGTGATTCTTTAAATTTCTTCCTTGGTATCCCATGTCAGCCCACATTTTTTTAACTTTAGTATATTTTGTTCTCATATTGTTTAATGCTATTTTAATACCATCTCTATCATTTTCGTTAGCAGCGCCTACGTAACAACCTAGTATAAAACCCTGAGTGTCTGTAATTATATGCCTTTTTCTACCCTTTACTTTTTTACTTCCATCATAGCCTTTGATCCTCCCTTTTCTGTAGTCTTTACAGATTGACTATCTACTATACAGGCACTCGGCTGCTCATTCCTTCCTATTTTTCTTCTACTATATTTTGTAATTTCATAATTCATTTTCTCAAAAATTCCCTGCTTCTTCCATTGCCTGAACTGCTCATACACAGTCTTCCATAGCGGAAAATCATTTGGTAAATACCGCCATTGACACCCTGTACGCAATACATAGAAAATTGCTTCTAATATTTCTCTTTTGCTATACTTTGGCGGCCTTCCTCCTTTCTTGTATGATACTCTGAAGTGTTTTTCTATTCTTGCCCATTCCCTTTCGCTTAGATCTGTTGGATACTTTTTTCTCATCTTTACCCCGTACTAAAATTTCAGATATTATAGCCTTTTACTTATTTCCGGACAACCTCTAGTTGTGCAGCCAACAGTTGAAATGGGAAAGCGTTGGTCAAAAGGAAGATTTGCGCCGTTAATAGAGAGTACGCCATGTTTAAAGAGTAAAGTAAAAGACCCAAGGTCAAGAGACTCAGGCAATACTGTACAAAGTAAGGAATTTCCAGGTGGAATAGTAGTAATAACTGGAGCAAACAGCAGTGTAGGACTGAGGTCTATGCCAGTAAAATATCTCTTTCTTGATGAAATAGACGCCTATCCAGGAGATTCAGGTGGTGAAGGAGATCCAGTGCTGCTCAGTATTGCTCGAACTAATACATTTGCACGGCGAAAGATTTTTTTAGTATCAACACCAACGATTCATGGAATAAGCAGAATTGAGAAAGAATTTGAAGCAACAGATAAGCAGTACTTTTTTGTACCATGTCCGTATTGTAATTACTATCAAGTTCTAAAATGGTCACAAATTAAATGGGAAAACAACGACTCAAGAACAGCACATTATGTCTGCACTGAATGTAGCGGCAAAATAGAAAATCATCAAAAGACAGAGATGCTTGAGCGTGGAGAATGGAGACCTACTAATAGAGTAAAAGGTGAGAAAAAAGGATTTCATCTTTCAAGTCTTTATAGTCCAGTAGGCTGGTATAGCTGGACTCAAGCAGTAGAAGATTTTCTTCATGCAAAAGAAAGTGAACAATTACTAAAAGTATGGATAAATACTACGCTTGGAGAAACCTGGGTAGACAAAGGAGAAGTACCAGATTGGAAGCAATTATTTAACAGGAGAGAATTTTTTCCCGTAGGCACAGTACCTAGGAGAGAAGTGGTGCTTACTGCAGGAGTAGATGTCCAAAAAGATCGTTTAGAAGTAGAAGTTGTAGCATGGGGAAAAAGCCGCGAAAGTTGGTCAATAGAATACCGAGTATTTGAAGGTGATACTGGAAGAGGAGAAGTATGGGGAAAACTCTCTGAGCTCTTAAATCATCATTTTATCGGTGAAAATGGTCTTGAATACATGATAAGTATGATGGCGGTTGATGCTGGGTATGCGACACAAGAAGTATACAATTGGGTAAGAGGTCATCAAGGCTCTGGAAGAGTAATGGCAGTGAAAGGTGTAAATAAAGCTCTAGTACCACTTAGCAGCCCAAGTAGAGTAGATATAACAGTTGGTGGTCAAAAGCTAAAAAGAGGAATAAAGCTCTGGCCAGTGGGAGTATCGATTTTAAAGTCAGAACTTTTTCAATTACTTAATGTTTTAAAGGACGGTGAAGAAGCTCCAGCAGGATACTGTCATTTTCCCGAGTATGCACCTGAATATTTTAAGCAGCTAACGGCAGAGCAATTAGTCAGCAAAGTAGTAAAAGGTTATACCAAACAAGAGTGGCAAAAGGTAAGAGAAAGAAATGAAGTATTAGACTGTAGGATTTATGCAAGAGCAGCATCGATAGCACTGGGAATAGATAGATGGCCAGAGAGTAAATGGAATAGTTTAAGTGAAAAACCAGAAAGTAAAAAATCAAAGAAAATAGTGAAAAGCAAATGGATCAGCGAGTAGTAAATGTATAACGAAGATTATCTAATTCAAGTCGAAGAAGCGATAAAGAAACTACAAAACGGAGAGCGAGTAGTATCAATTGCATATGGTGACCATGTTGTAAGATATGCTGAAGTAGATATAAATGATTTACTAAGCTTAAGACAACGTATTAAGGCTGAATTGAAAATTGCAGGTATGAAGCCAAAGAGAAAAATTGTTTTTTCAACAAATAAAGGGGTTGACAAAATTATGTAAAAATGTTATAGTTTAGAGTTGATATCTTACAGTGAATAATATGGATCAAAGTCAAGGAAGGCTTAATGTTAATGTAAATTTTGAGGGGGAATTTGCTCAGTATCTTACAGAAATGGCAAAAGTTCAAAATAGAACTATTGAAGAAATTGTAAAAGATCTAGTAGAAGAAGAACTTGAGGTAAGTAAACTATCTGAAGGTGACGAAATGGATGAAGGAGAAATAGCTCTACTTGAACTTGCTGCTAAACGTAATGTTCCTGGAGCAAAAATAATTAGACATGAAGATATCAAGTGGGAATAATTTACCAAATTGGTTATTTAGAAGGTGTAGATACCGAAGATCTTCCTTCTCTTCCGAAAACAATACGGTTAAGGGTGCAAAAAGCTATAGAAAAACGTCTCACAATTATTCCTGATAAAGTAGGTGAGGCTTTATCGCATAAATGGGTAGGCTACTTTAGGTTGCGTGTTGGCGATTATCGAGTCATATACTTAATAGATAACTCAGAGCACATGGTCAAAATTGCAGCAATAGGACATCGAAAAGAAATTTATAAACGTAGTCCAGAGTAATGACTCTCTACATACAATCTGTTGACCAAATTCTCTAGCAACTTGCTATAATTTTTCAATGTCAAATTGTGCAACAACTTGTTGCATAATCAAAGAGGCAAAATGTTATTAAAATCATTCAAACAACTATTTAACAAACCAAAGATAAAAAGCTCAGCCTGGGATGCTGCAGGCTCAGGAAGAAGATTTTTTCACTTTCAACCAGAGTTAGGAAGTATAAACAATTTGCTGTCTCAAAACCTTGAAACTTTACGTAGTAGATCACGTGATATGGTGAGAAAAAATCCATATGCAGCAAATATTATTGATACAATAGTAAGTAACTCTATTGGAACAGGAATAAAACCGCAATCAAAAGCAAGGGATGGGGAATTTCGAAAGAGGGTGCAAGAATTATGGCTAAGATGGACAGATGAAGCAGACAGTAACGGAGTAAGTGATTTTTATGGATTACAAGCTCTAGTATGCAGAAGTATGATAGAGGGAGGAGAATGTTTTGTACGTTTAAGAACGAGAAAGCTGGAAGATAGATTTTCTGTGCCATTACAACTGCAAGTACTTGAGTCTGAACATTTAGATAATAAAACAAATCAAACTTTAGGAAATGGTAATGTAATAAGAAACGGGATTGAGTTTAAGAGGTTGTCCGGAAATAAGTAAAAGGCTATAATATCTGAAATTTTAGTACGGGGTAAAGATGAGAAAAAAGTATCCAACAGATCTAAGCGAAAGGGAATGGGCAAGAATAGAAAAACACTTCAGAGTATCATACAAGAAAGGAGGAAGGCCGCCAAAGTATAGCAAAAGAGAAATATTAGAAGCAATTTTCTATGTATTGCGTACAGGGTGTCAATGGCGGTATTTACCAAATGATTTTCCGCTATGGAAGACTGTGTATGAGCAGTTCAGGCAATGGAAGAAGCAGGGAATTTTTGAGAAAATGAATTATGAAATTACAAAATATAGTAGAAGAAAAATAGGAAGGAATGAGCAGCCGAGTGCCTGTATAGTAGATAGTCAATCTGTAAAGACTACAGAAAAGGGAGGATCAAAGGCTATGATGGAAGTAAAAAAGTAAAGGGTAGAAAAAGGCATATAATTACAGACACTCAGGGTTTTATACTAGGTTGTTACGTAGGCGCTGCTAACGAAAATGATAGAGATGGTATTAAAATAGCATTAAACAATATGAGAACAAAATATACTAAAGTTAAAAAAATGTGGGCTGACATGGGATACCAAGGAAGAAATTTAAAGAATCACATAAAGGAAGAATATGACATAGATATTGAAATTGTTAAAAGGCCTCCATGTAGATTTTGGGTGCACAAAGATACGCCACCTGAGCTACTACCAACAAGAGAACAAGGGTTTAAAGTACAGCCAAGAAGATGGGTTGTAGAAAGGACTTTTGCTTGGGTTAATAGGAATAGAAGGCTATCGAAGGAGTATGATTTACTCACAACATCCACTGAGAATTTCATATACCTAGCTATGAGTAGGGTTATGTTAAAGAGGGAATATGCTTGAATTTACTAGTTTCCGGACAACCTCTAACAAGCTTGGGCAAAGAGAGGCATATTACTTATTTAGAGAACATCCAGGAGAAGGTTCGTTTGGAGAGTCAGTGAGAGTACCAGCAAACGATGTTTTACATATCTATAGACCACTAAGACCTGGGCAAATTAGAGGGGAGCCTTGGCTTTCGAGTATACTTCTGAAACTTTATGAGCTTGATCAATACGATGATGCAGAATTAGTGAGAAAAAAGACAGCAGCAATGTTTGCAGGGTTTATTACAAGACTTGATCCTGAGGCAAATATTTTAGGAGAAGGCGAAGCGAATGAGCAAGGAGTAGCATTATCAGGTTTAGAGCCAGGAACAATGCAGCTTTTAGACCCAGGAGAAGACATAAAATTTTCAGAACCGTCAGATGTTGGAGGAAGTTATGAAGCGTTTATAAGACAGCAACTGAGGGCAATAGCAATAGGAACAGGAATAACATACGAGCAACTAACAGGAGATTTAACCGGCGTTAATTATTCATCCATTCGAGCAGGGCTGATAGAGTTTCGCAGAAGGTGTGCAATGTTACAGCATAACGTGATAGTGTTCCAGTTTTGTAGACCTATTTGGAATAGATGGCTAGAATTAGCAGTACTCTGTGGAGAACTGAGTATAGATAAAAAAGTAGCAAAAGCAGCGAAAGAAGAAGTAAAATGGATACCACAGGGATTTGATTGGGTGGATCCTTTAAAAGACCAGCAAGCACAACAAATGGCAGTAAGAAATGGATTTAAGAGTCGATCAGAAGTGGTTTCAGAGCTAGGTTATGATGTAGAAGAAATAGACCAAGAAATTGCAGAAGATCAAAGACGTGCTAGTTCCTTGGGTTTAAGTTTTGATTCCGACGTTACTACTAATCAAGAGATAATATGAAAAACCAAGCGATATGGCTAAACAGATGTGTAATGGTAGAACCAAGGAGTTTTGAATTACTGTCACTACAAACAGGAAAGCAGCCTATCTTTAAAAATATAAAACATGCGGTAAGAAATAGTGAAAGAGGAATAATACCAATACATGGAATCTTGACGAAAAAGTCAGAAGTTTTTGATGATGTATTTGGGATGACATCGTATGAGAAGATAAGTGAAGAGATAGAAGAAGCTTTAATAGATAAAGAAGTAGAAACAATAATTTTGGACATAGACAGCCCCGGAGGAGAAGTAAACGGTTTATTCGACCTTTCCGACTTTATTTACCAAGCAAGGAGAAAAAAGAGGATTGTGGCAATAGCAAATGATGATGCGTATTCTGCGGCGTATGCAATTGCATCAAGTGCTGAAAAAGTATTGGTAACTAGAACTTCAGGAGTTGGAAGCATAGGAGTAATAGCAAGTCATATAGATCAAAGTGGGTTTGATGAAAAACAGGGAATAAAATATACGACAGTATTTGCAGGAAGTAGAAAAAATGATTTAAATCCACATGAGCCAATAACTTCTGAGAGTTTAGAAAGCCTAAAAAGCGAAGTGAATCGTTTATATGGAATGCTGGTTGAGCTAATAGCACGCAATAGAAACCTTTCTGTAGAGGCAATAAAATCAACAGAAGCAGGGCTATATTTTGGCGAGAAAGCAGTAGAAATAGGTCTTGCAGATGGAATTACAATTCTTTCAGAGTTTAAATCTATTAATAAAAAAGGGGATATTACTATGAATGAAAAAACTACAAATGACCTAGAAACTGACAATTTAACTAAGTATCGTACTGAAGTTCTTGAATTAATACGTTTATGTAACTTATCACGAATGCCAGAAAAGATAGGAGAATTTATTGAGCAAAGCGTAAGTGTTGAGCAAGCCAGGGAAGTTTTAATGGAGTTACTTGCAGAGCGAACGAAGAAGACAGAAATACTAAGTGCAATACCACAGAATTCAGGAGAAGAGTTGATGATGCAGGTAGCGAAAAGTCGTGCGCAATCAAACATTTAAAGTATGTGTATAACCGCCGTGTATAACAACCACAAATATGGCGGTAAAAAAATAAAAAAAGGAGAGAAAAAGACATGATAAGTATAACTGAAGGAAATAATTTAGGCGATCTTCTGAAATATGAAGTGTCCAACCTATATTCAAGAGATCAAATAACAGTAGCCAAGGGACAAAATCTAAAGCTGGGAAAAGTAGTTGGTTATGATACTAAAGATGGTTTTATTAAAGCTTTAAATCCAACTGCCACAGATGGGACACAAACGGCTATAGGAGTGATAGCAAGCGATGTAAACGCAAAGGAAAATAGTAAAGGAGTAATTATTGCTCGTGGTGCAATACTAGCAGATCATGCAGTTGTATGGCCAGCAAATATCATTGAAGAGCAGAAAACTGCAGCAATAAAGCACCTTGAAGGACGAGGGATCATTATCCGCAAGGGAGCTTAAAAAAACTATTAAAAATACAAAAGGGGGAAAAGAAAAAATGCAAAATCCATTTACAAATACAGCATTTAGCATGACGGCACTAACAAATGCGATAAATATAGTATTTTCTAAAATGAATGATAAATTTCCATTATGGTATTACCAACCAAAAGTTGTAAGTCTGTATATTTATGCATTAAAGGTCTGAGGCGGCTTTTGATGGTATTCCAACAATGCTCTATAGGGTTCAAATCTGGTGAATATGTTGGTAGATAGAGCAAACGGCATCTAGCATTATCTATTAACTCCTTTGTTTTGGGAGTTTTATGGAATGTGGCATTGTCCATAACTATTGTAGTACCATGTGGCAATTTAGGTAATAACATCTTCTCTAACCATGTATTGAATACCTCTTTGTCACACCCACCTTTGAAAGTCATTGGTGCAATAAATCTCTTTCCAATCCACCCGCCTATTATACTGATTCTCTCTCGTTTTCTTCCTGGAATATCTGCATAAATTTTCTTTCCTATTGGAGCACGTCCATACTCTCGGTATAACCTATTATCAACTCCTGCTTCATCTATATATAAGATGCTGGAATGGTCTATTTTTGAGATTTTATCGGTAAATCGCTGCCTATCTTCTTGATTGCGCTCTTGATATAGTGTAACTTTTTTTTAAAGTAATTCTTAGCTGTTTCAGCCTATACCAAATTGAATTTATTCCAAATCCAAGATTTTGTTTCATCTCTGCCAGCGTATGATCTGGATTCTTTTTAACATATTCTTCGAGTATTTTTGGGTCTATTTTTCGAATAAAGCTGCCGTTTTTCGATGGCCTTAGGCTTTCACCAGCGGCTTTCTTTCTTAACCAGCGGTACAGAGTTGCTATTCCTATCTCCAAAAGCTCTGCCACCTCAACCTTTGACTTCCCTTTTTCTATCATCGATACTGCCCTTTCCCTTAAATCCACACTATACGCCATTATAACTCAAATAGCTTATTATACCTTTATCATTTACTTTGGGAAGTACTATATATTGCCGATAAATTATGGACGAGTTGAAAATTTAAATTTGTTTCCAAGTAGGTCAGTAAGATTTAGACATATTACGATAGAAGAACACAACGGAGTGTTAAGTTTACTACCAACGCAAGTACCCGGAGCACCAGCAACAGTAGGAAAAAGAGGAAAAAGAAAGGTAAGAACATTTACGATTCCGCACATTCCGCATGATGATGTAGTGCTGCCAGAAGAAGTACAAGGAATAAGGGCATTTGGATCAGAGAGTGAACTGAAAGCATTGGCAGATGTAATAACTGATCATTTGCAGCTAATGAGAAATAAACACGCAATAACGTTAGAACATTTGAGAATGGGAGCGCTGAAGGGAATCATTCTTGATGCTGATGGGTCGGAGTTATTAAACCTTTACAACGAATTTGAAATTACACCAAAAGTAGTAAATTTTGCATTGGGGACTGCGACAACCGATGTAAAGCGTAAGTGTCTGGAGGTATTGCGCCATGTTGAGGACAATTTAAGTGGTGAATATATGACGGGGATTCATGCACTGGTAAGTCCAGAGTTTTTTGATGCACTAATTTCGCATAGTAAAGTGAAAGAGGCATATGAAAGATGGCAAGAAGGAGCAGCGCTGAGGAATGACATGAGATCAGGATTTACGTTCTGTGGAATAACATTTGAAGAGTATAGAGGGCAAGCAACCGACCCTGAAGGAACCGTAAGAAGATTTATAGAAAGAGAAAGTGGAAACTGTTTTCCACTAGGAACAGCGAGCACATTTACAACGTATTTTGCACCAGCAGACTTTAATGAGACAGTAAATACTCTTGGACAGCCACTTTACGCGAAACAAGAGCCAAGAAGATTTGATAGAGGGACCGATTTACATACTCAGTCAAATTCTCTGCCAATGTGCCATAGACCGGGAGTATTAGTAAAAGTCGTTGTAACATAACAACACAGGTAGAGCAACTATAAAGTGGTGAGGCAGAAGAATGCTTTACCTGTGTGCCCCTTCTTAGCATGTAAAGGTTAGTATATAGCAGAAAAATATGCAAGAAAATATTAAGAGATTATTGCAAGATTGTTTTGCCCATTTAGGAAAAGTAGCTTTGTATGAATCAAAGGATAAGTCATATATGGTACAAGTACTAAAGCAACAGCCAGATAAATTATACGAGATTGGTGAAGGACAATTTGTAGGAGAAATTTTATTGTTGGAAGTAAGTGTGTTTGATGTATTAAAGCCAATGGTAGGAGATACTTTTTCCATAGGTAGTTGTAGATACAGAGTACACACACCACCACTTAGAGATAATTCAGGAATGGTATGGAAAATTCAAGCATCGGGGGTGTAAAATGTCTATTAATATAGAAGTTACCGATAATATTAATAAGGTAATTGAAAATGTAAATGCTGAAAGGAAAAAAGTGGAAAAAGCAGCGGTGAGGGCATTGAACAAAACAGCACTATGGTTAAAAACGCAAGCAGCTAAGGAAATTAGTGAGGAAAAGAAGATAAAATTAACGGTAATGAGAAAAAGGCTAAGAATTTTTAAGGCTAAGACAAGTAGGTTAGATGTATTAATGAGAGCAAATTTATATGATATTAGGGTATCAGCAATTGGCAAGATGAGACAAACAAGAAAAGGAGCGAAAGTAGGAAAACATAAGTTTATAGGAGGATTTATGGCAACAATGCCAAGAGGAAATAGTGGTGTTTTTAGGCGTGAAGGAAGAACAGCTTTGCCAATACAAGAGGTAAAATTAGGACTGGAACCAGAAGCATCAAAAATAATAAAGGAGCTAGTTAATTATGAAACAGAAGGGATATTTGAGAAATATTTTGAGCGTGAATTAAACTATATTGTAAAAGTATGATTTTAATTGAGTTGCACAAAGCAATTTGCAGAATGTTGAAGAAAGAAATACCAGCGATACAGACATGTGAAATATATCCAATGATAAGAAGGGAAATAGTAGCACCAGCGGTATTTGTGGAATTGTCAAGTTTAGAGCAAGGAAAAGATTCAGGAACAGAAGAATTAGCCCTGAAAGCAAGATTTGAGGCACGAATTGTGATTGATAGCACAATAGAGAATGCAGCTATTATTGTCAGAGAATTAGCTGCTGAGGTTGCGAGAGTAGTAAATAAAAATACTTGGAACGTAAAAAATGTTTCGCCAGGTGAATTTATATCAGCAGAAATTGACGGATTTAGGCCAGAATTAGACGCGTATTTAGTGTGGATGGTAGACTGGGTGCATGAAGTACACTTGGGTCGATCTATTTGGGAAGAGGGAAAATTTATGCCACACAAAATAGAAATCGGTGAAATAAATGTTGGAAAGTAATTTTGCTATTTCAGAGTTGCAAAGAAAGTTAGCTAACATTGTACGTATTGGGCTTGTGAAAGAAGTAGATTATGAAAAAGCGAGAGTAAAAGTGCAAATAGGGGAATTTTTAACAGATTGGTTGCCATGGATAACAAGTAAAGCAGGAAAAGATAGAAATTGGTCTCCTCCAGATATCGATGAACAGGTTATTATACTTTCTGCGCTAGGAGAACTATCATTAGGGGTGGTATTAGCAGGAATATATCAGGAAAAATACCCTGCACCAGAGAATAAAAAAGAAATAAATAGTGTAAAAATTCAAGATGGGACAAGATTGTTATATGATAAAGAGAAGCATCATTTAGAGATTGAAGTAGTGGACAAAATAACATTGAAAGCTGGGGAATCAAGTATAGAGATGACAAGGAGCGAAATAAAACTGAAAGCAGATAGAATAGAACTTAATTAATTGGAAAATGAATAAATCAGTTGTGCGAGTAGGAGATTATTGTGGAGAAGCAACACCACATTTTTGCATTAGCGGCAGTAATAATGTTTTTGTAAATGATTTCCCAGTCTGTAGGAAAGGAGACAATTTTAACGAAGGAAAAGTAATGATTCAAGGATCAAAAACAGTGTTTGCAAATGGTCATGGTGTAGGAAGAGTAGGGGATTCAGTATCTTGTGGGTTAAAAGTAATAAAAGGCAGTAAAAGCGTCTTTGCAAAATAGAAATGAAGGGTATGGATGGTAAAACAGGAAAAGCGTTAGAAGGAATAGAGCACTTAAAGCAATCAATAATTGATATACTTACGACTCCTATAGGATCACGAATTATGATGAGGAATTACGGGTCTAGGCTATTTGAATTATTGGATAAGCCAGTTAATCGTGATTTAACACTAGAAATTTACGCAGCAACTGCAGAAGCTTTGGAAAAATGGGAAAAAAGGTTTAAATTAGAAAAAGTAAAAATGACAGAAGTAAAAGAGGGAAAAGTAACGCTTGACCTGGAAGGGTTGTACGTACCAATGGGGAAAAAGATTCGCTTCGATGAGGTTGTAGTATAAAGATGCAGCAGACTAACATTATTGAGCCACTGAACTTCGAAGAAATCTTTTCACGTATGAAAGAAGAATTAATAAGTCGAGATGAAAGTTTTACGGCATTAGTAGAAAGTGACTCAGCGATGAAGGTATTAGAAGTAGCAGCCTGGAGAGAGCTTTTGCTGAGACAAAGGATAAACGAAGCAGTAAAGAGTAATTTACTTAAGTTTGCGACAGGAGAAGATCTTGATAATTTAGCTGAATTTTATGGAGTGGAGAGGCAGAAAGAAGAAGATGACGAACGTTTTAGAAAAATAATTAAAGCAAAGATAATAGGCTGGAGCACGGGAGGAAGTAAAGAACACTATCGATATCATGCACTGTCAGCAGATAGTAGAGTAAAGGATGCATTAGTAGAATCACCTATACCAGGGAAAGTACAAGTTTCAATCTTATCCACAGAATTATCCACACTGCAAGAAGAATTACTAGAAATTGTCAAAAATCAGCTAAACAGGGAGGATGTGAGGATTTTAACAGATACAGTTGAAGTGGTAAGTTGCAATATGATAGAAATAGATATCCACAGTAAAATTAGCATTAAAAGACCAGATATTATTGAAACGGTGAAGAAGAAATTTATCGAAAAATTTGGAACAACGAAAAGATTAGGATGGAAGGTAACAAGATCATGGATAATAGCCAATTTGTTTATGGAAGGAGTAGAAAACGTGGAATTAATAGAGCCAAGAGAAGACATAGTTGTGAAAGGAAATGAGTGCGCTTTCTTAAAAAGTTTAAATGTTGAGTTAAATTAATGCTATTACCGCCAAACGCAACAAAAAAGGAAAAATCGCTGGTTGATGCAATAGATTACAAAGTAGATCCTGGTTGTATCAGAGGGTTTAAATTTAGCCAAGGGGAAAAAGTGTTGCCATGGATAATAGAGGAATATGGGCTAGGAGAAATCCTACATTGGGTAAAAGACAAAAGAAAGGCGATAAAAAAAGGGATAAAATTTCAGCGTTTAAGAGGAACACCTGCTTCACTGAAAATAGCACTAAAATGGGCAAATATAGAAGATATTACAATTATCGAAGAACCATCTGGCAAGCACTTCTTTGAACTGCAGATAGGGATAAAAGATGTTCCGAATGACTTCTTCGTTGATGCAGTAGTAGAACTAGCAAAACTATCATTGCCTGCAAGATCGAGGCTAATGAGGATTTTTAACGATTATTACAACATTAGCAGGTTCATATTGGATGAGAGTTTTTTCGGAAGTTTATTATCGGATTATTCCGGGGTAAAAATAGAAAAAGATGGGCCAGTTTTATCATTTGGAAGAGTAAATTTTTTCAGGTCTCATGGTCCGGTTATTAGGATTGTAGAAAACTATCTACGCGATCATTATGAATGAGCTTTAAGCAATGACATATATCGCTTGGATGTAGCAATACTTGGAGAAACCGAGCCTCATACTAAGAACTACAACGGTATTTATGAACGAAATCATGTGTGGTATAACTTCAAAGCGCTATATCCGCTACCACAGAGCTTATTACCTAAGATTAAGTTTGCTAAAGCGCAGATAGTATTATCAGATAGCTGGAACTTAGGAGAAATAAACGCGTGTTTTCCGGTTACGAGTGGAGAAGAGAAAGGAAGTAAATTTTTACTAGGAAGTGATAAACTATCTGAACAACTGTGGAATTTAAAACACAAGCCAATTTTAGAAAGGTTTAGCGTTACTCACCACTATAGTATTTTCTAAAATGAATGATAAATTTCCATTATGGTATTACCAACCAAAAGTTGTAAGTCTGTATATTTATGCATTAAAGGTCTGAGGCGGCTTTTGATGGTATTCCAACAATGCTCTATAGGGTTCAAATCTGGTGAATATGTTGGTAGATAGAGCAAACGGCATCTAGCATTATCTATTAACTCCTTTGTTTTGGGAGTTTTATGGAATGTGGCATTGTCCATAACTATTGTAGTACCATGTGGCAATTTAGGTAATAACATCTTCTCTAACCATGTATTGAATACCTCTTTGTCACACCCACCTTTGAAAGTCATTGGTGCAATAAATCTCTTTCCAATCCACCCGCCTATTATACTGATTCTCTCTCGTTTTCTTCCTGGAATATCTGCATAAATTTTCTTTCCTATTGGAGCACGTCCATACTCTCGGTATAACCTATTATCAACTCCTGCTTCATCTATATATAAGATGCTGGAATGGTCTATTTTTGAGATTTTATCGGTAAATCGCTGCCTATCTTCTTGATTGCGCTCTTGATATAGTGTAACTTTTTTTTAAAGTAATTCTTAGCTGTTTCAGCCTATACCAAATTGAATTTATTCCAAATCCAAGATTTTGTTTCATCTCTGCCAGCGTATGATCTGGATTCTTTTTAACATATTCTTCGAGTATTTTTGGGTCTATTTTTCGAATAAAGCTGCCGTTTTTCGATGGCCTTAGGCTTTCACCAGCGGCTTTCTTTCTTAACCAGCGGTACAGAGTTGCTATTCCTATCTCCAAAAGCTCTGCCACCTCAACCTTTGACTTCCCTTTTTCTATCATCGATACTGCCCTTTCCCTTAAATCCACACTATACGCCATTATAACTCAAATAGCTTATTATACCTTTATCATTTACTTTGGGAAGTACTATATCTATTAGCTTTCTAGCAATAATTCGAGCTTCTTCCCTGTCATGCACTGCACTTAGAAACGTTTCTATTACTTCACGATCAAGTAGTGCTTTACCGTTGCTTTCTAATGCTCTGAATTCTATTTCTTCTCTACGATCTTTACTGTTTTCCTTATTATTCATAAAAATTACCCTTCACTAATAACAAAATGTTTTTATATATTTACTGCTGTTTTTTTGTCAGCATTGGCATAAGGCCATAGCTTTTGAGTGAAGTCAAATCAATTTTTCAATCTTTTTTACTTATTTTTTCATCAAAAAGTAAAGATATTAATAGATAATGATTTTTTATTTTAAATTTGTTGAATTTCGTCCAAAGAGATGTCTACTGTTTTTAAAATAATATTGATAGAAATTCCTTCCTTAACTAAATTCTTTGTAATTTTCATCTTTTCTACTCTCTTCACTTTCTCTTTGCAAACTTGTATGCTTTCAAACAGAGATTTTATTAGTACATTACGTAGTTCTTGGCTTTTAATCTTTTTGTATTCTTCTATTAACCTTGATAGTTCCACTTCACTATTCTCATTTTCTGTTGTTTCTGGAAGTAGGTCTGTAATACTAATTAATAGTACCTTTGCTATTTCATCTAACATTTCAAGTGAAACACCAGCTCGTCCTTGTTCATATTCATATATTCTTTGATTTATTATACCCACTTTACTTGCTAAATCTTCTTGAGTGTATCCTCTTCTCAACCTCCATTCTTTTATTCTTTGACCTACTTTATACGGAATGGAAATTTTTTTCTCATCATTATCATATTCATCAATAGATAAACTGGTCGTTTGAGAGATAACATGAGCAGAAACTCCTTCCTTAACCAAACCCTTTGCTACTTCTATTTTTACCGCCTTTCCACTTTCTTCCTCACTAATACGGATGAATTTAGTTAATAAATAAAACGTTTCACGTAATTCTTGATCCTTAATCTCTCTATGTCTTCTTACTAGATTTAATACCTCTTCTCCCTCATACCTTCCCTCATTTGATACTTCTTGTACGCAAGCTAGATCTCTAGCAGTTGTTGATAATGCTTCTGCTAATTCATATAACTTCTTAATTGAAATTCTGCGTGTTCCTTTTTCATATTGCAGTATTACCTGATATGTTGTATCGATTTTTTTTGCTAAATCTTTTTGAGTATATCCCTTTGCTAACCTACGATTTCTTACTTCCTGTCCTATTACTTTGTAATCTAAAAAATTAGAGCATTTATTCTCTTTTTTCACATTTTATACTCATAATCAGAAGAGCCGTTACGTATACTTAATTGGGAACCTTTTTGACAAACTGAACTCATCTCCTTTCAAACAATTTTTCTATATCACTTAGTTTCATTTCTATATACGTTGGTCTTCCGTGATTGCATTGCCCAGCATACGGTGTTTCCTCCATTTGTCTCATCAACTCATTCATCTCCTCCAACTTCATTTCCCTTCCAGCTCTAATTGACCCATGGCACGCAATGGTAGCTAGTATCTTGTTCACTTTTTCTTCTATAGGTAGCGTATCTCCTATCTCCATTAATCTATCAACTATATTCATCACCATCTCTTTCACATTTATTGTTCCTAAAATTGCAGGTATTTCTTTCACCCTTACTTTATCTTCTGATTCTATTTCAATACCAAAACCCATTTCGAAAAGCTTATCTTTATACATTTCAACCATCTCCATTCCTGCTTGGTTTTTAATCTCAACTATTTCAGGAAGAAGAAGCTTTTGCCTTTTTATGCTTGATTTTTGTTTTAAGCACTCATAGATCAACCTCTCATGAGCTGCGTGCTGGTCTACTATAATTAATTTGCCTTTAGCCTCAGCAATAATGTAAGTATTGTAGACCTGACAGCGTGAATATCCCAGAGGATAATCCTCTATTAAATCAATTTGCTTCCTTTCTAAAACCATCGTTCCCTTTTGGGGTGGAGATTCTCCATATTTAAACGTTTCTGGTAAGCTTTGCCTTCTTTCATCTGGTGCATTGAATTCTTTCATTAGACGATTTTCTAAAAGACTTGGTCTCTTTTCATAAAACTCTTTTTGATCTTTTTTCTCTTGACTATCAACCTGCTCTTGGCTTTTACTATCATTAAAAATTAGCTCCTCTTCAATACCTTGATCACCCGCTGCAAATCTCGTTGATAGTGTTTTTATTATCCCTCTTCTCACTATTTCATATATTAGCCTTTTATTCTGAAATCTTACTTCCGATTTATTTGGATGCACATTTACATCTACTTGGTCATATGGTACTTCTAAATGCAACACTGCAAAAGGATACCTATTGTTTGGAATAAAATCGTGATACGCATATCTAATTGCACCAACAAGTAGATTGTCTTTTATTGGCCTTCCATTAACAAACGTATAAATCTGAGTTGAGTTGCCACGATTGACATTAGGTTTACAGATGTGTCCCTTAAGTTTGATGCCTTCTTCTTCCTCTTTAACTTCCAGTGAATTGCTTTGAAATTCTTCTTCTATTTCACATAATCTGTTGAACAGCGAAGTTTGCTTAACATATTTTAAGAGCTTTTTATTACCAGAAGTGAGAGTAAACCCAATACTATAATTAATCATCGCTAAGTTATTCACAATATCAACAATACTTTGTGTTTCTGCCCTTTCGGTTTTTAGAAACTTTAGTCTATTTGGTGTAGCAAAAAATAAGTCACGAACTTCAATATATGTACCTTGCAACAAAGAACAAGGGGT
The DNA here is from genome assembly GCF_964026915.1 of Wolbachia endosymbiont (group A) of Eristalinus aeneus. Lineage (NCBI taxonomy): Bacteria > Pseudomonadati > Pseudomonadota > Alphaproteobacteria > Rickettsiales > Anaplasmataceae > Wolbachia > Wolbachia endosymbiont (group A) of Eristalinus aeneus. The sequence goes on along the minus strand of NZ_OZ034712.1, from coordinate 846,217 downwards.
AATCTCTCTTATTTTTTCTCCTCCCTCATACCTTATAGACCATGATTCCTTTGCTCCACTTGCCTTAGACGATAATTTCATTCTGCTTACTGCTGCAATTGAAGGTAAAGCTTCTCCCCTAAACCCAAGGTGCTTGATTTCTATTAACTCACTATCGCTTAATTTTGAAGTGGCATGCCTCATAAATGCTAGTTCTAAGTCGTCCTTTTCTATTCCATTTCCATCATCTGTCACAGTTATAAGGTTACGTCCACCACTTTCTATTTTGATCTCTATCTCTGAACTTCCAGCATCTATTGCATTTTCTACTAATTCCTTTACTACACTCGCTGGCCTTTCTATTACCTCTCCCGCTGCTATACGATTTATAGTTTTTGTGTCTAAAAGAATTATTGCCATATTTTCAACTCTCAGTCTGATCAGTTTAATATCAATTAAAATCAGATTGTCTATTAAATTCTATTCTAAGCCCTTTCATGAAGATCATTAGAATTATGTATAATTATTAATGCTTTTTGTGTGCCGTAGAGATACAAGGAATGTTCAGGAAAGAGCAAACTAAGTGCGAAAGCTGCACAATAGATGAGGGTGGACCCCTCGGAGCCGGTTTACAAGAGCAGGCTTCAAACAACCATAAGCTGCTTTGGTAAAGAGCCAAGGTAGTGAGCGTTATGGAAAAGGCGTAATTATGCGTCATGTGTGAAATAGAGAGATGAACGCAAGTGAACCACTGATTACACGTCGAAAGGTAATGCGATGATGTCAAAACCAGGGGAGAAAAAGTAACTTGGGATAAGCCTATCGGGAACTTGTCTACTGGGTAGGTGGCATCCGGCATATAGGTGGCATGAACCTATTTCAGGCTATTGTGTGGAACTACGGGAACCTGTCGTTTCGATGATAAGGGAGAAGTCCAAGGAGCTGAACTCTAAGGAAGAGAGTACTGATGCGAAAAACAGGGGCGGATTAGCTTGTAGTAGTGAAGAAGTTTTTGTAATGGAAATGGAGCGAAGGGGCTGAGTTATTTAGTTTTAATTATTTATCAACCGAAAGGGAAGAGTTAATGAATAAAACAAAATCTTTTGACATACCAAAGCAACTGATTTGGAAAGCTTATAAACAAGTATCCAAAAACAGAGGTGCGGCAGGTGTAGATGAGGTCTCGATAACAAAGTTTGAAGAAAATCTAAAAGATAATCTATACAAACTGTGGAATCGGATGTCATCCGGAAGTTATTTTCCAGAATCAGTAAAAGCTGTTGCGATACCAAAAGATACAGGAGGACAAAGAACTTTATGTGTTCCTTCAGTATTCGACAGGATAGGGCAAACAGCAGCTACTATGTATCTCGAACCGTTAGTAGAGCCGGAATTTCACGAAGATTCATATGGTTATAGACCAAACAAGTCTGCACTGGATGCGGTAAGTACAGCGTGTAAGAGATGTTGGAGAAGTGATTGGACGATAGATCTTGATATTTCTGGATTTTTCGACAATCTGGATCATGTGTTAGCACTGCAAACTATCAAGAAGCATACAGATTGCAAGTGGGTCATACTGTACGTGGAAAGGTGGATGAAAGCCCCGATTCAACTAGCAGATGGCAGTAAGGTAGTTAGGAATAAGGGAGTTCCACAAGGAGGTTCTGTAAGCCCAATCATTTCTAACATATTTATGCATCATGCATTTGATATGTGGATGAGGCAAAACTACCCAACAATACCGTTTGAGAGATATGTAGATGATGCAATGGTGCACTGTAAAACCCAGAAACAGGCAAAATTCATAAAAGACAAGATCGAAGAAAGATTGGCTGAGTTTAAGCTAAAATTACATCCTGAAAAGACACAAATAGTGTACTGTAAGGATGACAATAGGAGAGATGAGTTTCCAATACAGAGCTTTGACTTTCTGGGTTACACGTTCAGACCTAGACTGGCAAAGAACAATAAAATAGGAAACTATTTTGTCTCATTTCTACCTGCAATTAGCAACAAAGCCAAGAAGAAGATCAACCAAACCATAAGGTCATGGAAAATACGTAGGCAAACATATACAACACTAGAGAAAATATCAAAGAAAATAAATCCTATAGTCCGAGGCTGGTATCAGTACTATGGCAGGTTTTATAAATCAGAGATGTATCCATCTCTCAGAAATGTAGAGTGGCACCTAGTAGGATGGGTCAGAGCCAAATATAAGAAACTTCGAAATCATAGAAGACTAGCAAAGCAATTTCTAGCAAAAGTGAGAAAGAGGTCTCCAAATATTTTCTATCACTGGACACTAGGATTGGGATCAAAAGGCTGAATAACGGGAGCTGTATAAATTGAGAGGTTTACGTACAGTTCTGCGAGAGACTGGTGGGGAAGCTCCGCCGGTCTACTCTCCAAGTGGATTTCCTATTGTTCTTTCTAAGTTCCTTGGTGCACGTAACGATTATTCTTTAAAAAGAATATTGGCTACTGAGAAGAATGAAGACATCTTCATCAGAAAAAAAAGGGGCAAAAACAGAGAAAATTGACGTAGCTACTTAAGGCAGGTGTCTCTATTGCAGCTGAGACAACTGATCTACTCATGATCAAATGAAAAAGTTATAAGCATACAGATTGGATTACAGTATCTTTTTTAAGAAGAAGATTTATCTTGCTTAAAAACTTGTAGATACTATATTTTACATACATTCTTCATGCGAGGCCTTTATGTTTACTAATAGAATATCTAATAATCTGGATCAGCTGCAATTTTTTGTAGAGTTTTTAAATGAAAATTATGAAATTCAGAAACATCTTAGTCTTACACCACTACATTTAGCAGCAGGAAATGGTCAGTTGGATTTAGTCAACACTTTATTAGGAGAAGGTTTAGATATTAATTCAGAGATTAAGTACGATGGCTTTACGCCACTGTATTTTTCAATTGCAAAAAATCGCTTAGAGATGGTTAACTTTCTTATTGCTCATGGAGCAGATGTAAACCATAAGACCATTCTAGGCTTTACACCTTTAAGTTTTGCATCCCAGCAAGGATATTTAGATATAGTCAACACCTTGATTGCAAATGGAGCAGATCTTAGTACTAAAACAGATAAACTTAATACACCTTTACACCTAGCAGCAGAGAATGGTCATCTAGATATAGTAAATGTTTTTATTGAAAAGGGATTAGATGTTAATGCTGTAAATAATGATCGAGCAAGACCTTTGCATTCTGCAGTACAAAATGGTAACCTCGAAGTAGTTAAAGCTCTTATTTCACAAGGGTCTAATATTAACGCTGGATCTTCAGGCATAGGTAATCATAAAGTTGATGCAAACATTACACCCTTACATCTGGGAACACAAACTGGTAGGTTAGATATAGTTAAAGTTCTGCTTGAAGCGGGAGCAAACGTTAATGCAAAAACAGATGATAAGATTACACCTCTACATTTAGCGTCTCAAAATGGCTTTTTAGAGTTAGTAGACATTTTACTAAAAGCAAAATCTAATGTTAATGCTAAGGATTATGAGAATCTTACACCTCTACATTTAGCAGCAGAACGTAATCACTTTGGAGTAGTTAAGTCTCTTCTTCTCGTAAGGGGAATTGATGTTAATGCTAAGGACCACGATAATTCCACAGCTTTACATATAGGATCTCAGAATGGTCACTTAGAAGTAGTGAAGCTACTAATAGAGAAAAAAGCCAATGTTAATGCTAAAAAAAACGAAGGTTTTACACCTTTGCATCTAGCAATTCAGCAAAGTCATTTCGAGGTGAGTGATTTTTTAATTAAAAATGGAGCAAACATTAACACCGTGGATGATCAGAATTGGACTCCTTTACATAATGCAGCATATAATGGTTTTTCTTTAAAAATAGTAGAGAGCTTAATTGCAAAAGGAGCAAATATAAATGCAAAGATGGATGATGGTAGAAGAGCTCTACATTTGGCAGCAGAACATAATCGCTTGGAAATAATGAATTTCTTGATTGAAAATGGAGCAGATATTAATGCTCTAGATAACAGAAGTTGGACTCCTCTACATTGTGCAGCATATGATGGTAATTTAGAAGTTGCTAAATCTTTGCTTGATAAAGGAGCAGACATTAATGCTAAAACAGTTAAAAGTACTACACCTCTACACTTTGCAGTAGACCATGATCATTTAGAGGTGGTTGAATTGCTCTTAGAAAAGGAAGCAGATATTAATGCTTTAGATCACACAAATTGGACTCCTTTACATTTTGCAGCAGAAAAAGGTTATGATCAGATAGCAACCGTTCTATTGAAACATGGTGCTGATGTAAATGTAAAAGAAAATCAAAATAAAGGCACAGCCCTACATCTTGCAGCTCAATATGGTCATCCTAAGGTAGTTAAAACTCTTATTATAAATGGAGCGGATGTTAATGCAAAAATGGATAAAAATGCTACGCCTTTACACTTAGGGGCACAAATTGGTAATTTAGATATAGTTAGGTCTCTACTTATGAGCGGAGCATACTTTAATGCTAGAGCTGAAGGAGGTAGATATGTTTTACCATTACACTTTGCGGAAAGAAGAGGAAACCCAGAAGTAATAAAATTACTAAAATTGGTTGAGAAGTTATTTAAGGCTATAGAAGATAATAATTATTTAGGAATTGAGAGTTCCATTAGAGATGGAGCAATCATTGATTCGAAGAACGTGGATGGAAGAACGCCATTACATTATGCTGTTAATAATGGGCACATAAAAGTTGTAAATATCTTGCTAGCAAATGGAGCTGATGCTACTAAAGTTACTAACAAGGGTAATACACCATTACACACTGCTGCTTCCAAAGGTCATAAAGAAATTATTGAAGCTTTGTTACAACGTGTAAGCCACAATAAATTGAGTGATTTTATTAATGCTAAAACAATAGTTAAAGGCACTACATCGTTGCATGTTGCTACTGAAAATAGCTTTTTCGAAGCTGTAAAATCTTTGTTGAAACATGGTGCAATTTATAACATCAAGAATAAAGAAGGTAAAACACCACTTGATCTTTCTCGAGACCAGAATATTACTAACCTATTGAAATTAGTAGAAGAGCTATTTGAAAATGCAAAAAATGGTAATGTTGAAATTATCAGTAAGCTGAGAGCAATAAAACCCGATGAGCGCGTAGCTGTAACAAATGCTCGTGATGATCAAGGCAAGTCATTAGTCCAGGTTGCAGTAATCAATAAACACTCAAACCTTGCAAGTAGATTATTAGAAATATTAAAAAGTCCAGATCAGAGTTTACAAGATGTCAGCGTAGAAAATCGAGTAAAGAGTTTAAAGTTATAGCTCTCTTAAATGAAACTCTAATGAGGGTGCCAAGGTCTAGAAAATATACAAAAATTTTGTTACAAAATAGTGAAATTTAGGAGGATTTTAAAAATATGCTAAATAATAATATTAACAAAGAATTAGAAAAAGCAGTCTATGAACGAAACTTAGAAAAAGTTAAAGCTCTTTTGTCTGCAGGTGCTAATGCTAACCTTAGAGTAGAAAGGAATAGAGATACGTTACTTCATACTACTAGTAGTGTAGAAATTACTAAAGAGCTTTTGTTAGGTGGTGCGGAAGTCAATTCAAGAAACATGTATAGTGAAACTCCACTACATTCTGCTATAACACTGGGGAAGGAATTAGAATTAGTTAGAGAACTTCTGAAACATGGTGCTGATGTAAATGCAACAAACCGTAAAGGCAATACTGCACTGAACCATGCTGTAAAAAAAAGTGGTAAAAATCTGGAAGTAGTTAAAGAACTATTAGAATATGGAGCTGATATTAATATAAGAAATCGTGAACGACGGCTTTATGATAATTGTTCCACATCTTTAGATAACGCTGTAAGTGATCTAGCATGCGCTAAATTGTTGATTAAATTTACTTTAGTAAGGAACTTCAATAAGGATTACGGAAAAATTATTGACTTATCTCCTTATAAAGGATGCAGTAATTACAGTAAATTATCAAGTTATCTAGATGACTGTGTTTGTGAAATTCTTCAAATGAAAACAGATGAAATAAAAGATAGCCTTCCACTATATGAATTTGTTACAAATAACTTCAACATACATGTACTATATAATAATCAATTATCTGTAAGACTAGCAAAAATTGATTATTCCATACGCTATCCTATATATAATGATATCATATTAGATAAGGTAAAACCTTTTTTAGAAAGAGCAGATTTGTTAAATAAGTTAAGTAAGATACAATTTTATACTAAATTAGATGTGGCAGATCAAGATGCCAAAGAAAAGAAAATTATTCTGGATCATGATTCTACATATAATATAACTGAATATCTATCTAATGATAACTTGTTAAACTTTATAGTAGCGTTTGATGATTCCAATAAACGTACTTTTCAATCTTTAAGTTCCTTAAATAATCTCGTAGAGCCTGGTACAAGACTTTATGAAACTTCTATAAGTAATGATACCAAACGTGCAAGATTAGAATAAATACATTTTTTGTCAGTACTAGAGTTTTTTATGAACAACAATTAGTCGTATGGTTCCAGAGAGGTGATACATAAGAGATTGCTATAGTATTTTCTAAAATGAATGATAAATTTCCATTATGGTATTACCAACCAAAAGTTGTAAGTCTGTATATTTATGCATTAAAGGTCTGAGGCGGCTTTTGATGGTATTCCAACAATGCTCTATAGGGTTCAAATCTGGTGAATATGTTGGTAGATAGAGCAAACGGCATCTAGCATTATCTATTAACTCCTTTGTTTTGGGAGTTTTATGGAATGTGGCATTGTCCATAACTATTGTAGTACCATGTGGCAATTTAGGTAATAACATCTTCTCTAACCATGTATTGAATACCTCTTTGTCACACCCACCTTTGAAAGTCATTGGTGCAATAAATCTCTTTCCAATCCACCCGCCTATTATACTGATTCTCTCTCGTTTTCTTCCTGGAATATCTGCATAAATTTTCTTTCCTATTGGAGCACGTCCATACTCTCGGTATAACCTATTATCAACTCCTGCTTCATCTATATATAAGATGCTGGAATGGTCTATTTTTGAGATTTTATCGGTAAATCGCTGCCTATCTTCTTGATTGCGCTCTTGATATAGTGTAACTTTTTTTTAAAGTAATTCTTAGCTGTTTCAGCCTATACCAAATTGAATTTATTCCAAATCCAAGATTTTGTTTCATCTCTGCCAGCGTATGATCTGGATTCTTTTTAACATATTCTTCGAGTATTTTTGGGTCTATTTTTCGAATAAAGCTGCCGTTTTTCGATGGCCTTAGGCTTTCACCAGCGGCTTTCTTTCTTAACCAGCGGTACAGAGTTGCTATTCCTATCTCCAAAAGCTCTGCCACCTCAACCTTTGACTTCCCTTTTTCTATCATCGATACTGCCCTTTCCCTTAAATCCACACTATACGCCATTATAACTCAAATAGCTTATTATACCTTTATCATTTACTTTGGGAAGTACTATATGAGGTTGTCCGGAAACTAGTAAATTCAAGCATATTCCCTCTTTAACATAACCCTACTCATAGCTAGGTATATGAAATTCTCAGTGGATGTTGTGAGTAAATCATACTCCTTCGATAGCCTTCTATTCCTATTAACCCAAGCAAAAGTCCTTTCTACAACCCATCTTCTTGGCTGTACTTTAAACCCTTGTTCTCTTGTTGGTAGTAGCTCAGGTGGCGTATCTTTGTGCACCCAAAATCTACATGGAGGCCTTTTAACAATTTCAATATCTATGTCATATTCTTCCTTTATGTGATTCTTTAAATTTCTTCCTTGGTATCCCATGTCAGCCCACATTTTTTTAACTTTAGTATATTTTGTTCTCATATTGTTTAATGCTATTTTAATACCATCTCTATCATTTTCGTTAGCAGCGCCTACGTAACAACCTAGTATAAAACCCTGAGTGTCTGTAATTATATGCCTTTTTCTACCCTTTACTTTTTTACTTCCATCATAGCCTTTGATCCTCCCTTTTCTGTAGTCTTTACAGATTGACTATCTACTATACAGGCACTCGGCTGCTCATTCCTTCCTATTTTTCTTCTACTATATTTTGTAATTTCATAATTCATTTTCTCAAAAATTCCCTGCTTCTTCCATTGCCTGAACTGCTCATACACAGTCTTCCATAGCGGAAAATCATTTGGTAAATACCGCCATTGACACCCTGTACGCAATACATAGAAAATTGCTTCTAATATTTCTCTTTTGCTATACTTTGGCGGCCTTCCTCCTTTCTTGTATGATACTCTGAAGTGTTTTTCTATTCTTGCCCATTCCCTTTCGCTTAGATCTGTTGGATACTTTTTTCTCATCTTTACCCCGTACTAAAATTTCAGATATTATAGCCTTTTACTTATTTCCGGACAACCTCTATAATGCCAAAACACTAAACTTAGTGCTTTTTTATGTAAGTTGATCATCATTTCTCTTTGTTGTTTTCAAACGGGTTATTATTAGTAGGTGTTACTAAAAATTTAAACAACCAACACATTTCCCACACCCAAAATCAAATGTTGTGAAGGCTTTTCGTCCTGAAATTGCAGGATTAGTAGATATTCTCTCAAAAATATTTTATTAACAAAAGATGCTATTTTAATTTTTGCCATATTAAGTAAACTTTGCTATTCTAATAATGGTGTAAATATATCTCAGAGAGGGTTTATGCATGTACCTAAACAACAAACCAGTTTTTATCAAGAAGATAAACAGTTTTTATCACGTTCTTACACATCAAAAGAGGAGTTTATTAGAGAATATAAAAAGCTCTACCGCAGAAAAGCAAAAGCTGAAGAACTTTATCTCCTGGTTTTAACTGAACTCGAAGAGGCAATATCAGATGGTAATGTCGACAGCTTAAAAAAATTAAGCAATTTTATTGATTACATAAGTGATGCAGAAGATCAAGTAACTTTGAGAGACTATTATGATAATGCTAACAATCCTGTTAAGAGTACTAACTTAGTTATCTTAGCTTGTAAACACAATAAGGTAAAGATTTTAGAATACCTACTTGGCAATAATAGTAAAATTCTCAGTAATTTATCTGTTGGCATCAGAGAAACTACTATATTACCAGATGATGAGGATGAAACATGCCATAATGCGTTTTATTATGCTATACGTTCAGGTAATGTTGAACTTCTTGATACACTCATTAATAAATGGCTAGGTAATTATTTTGCTGTTCATTTCAGGGAATTAGATGAAATTCTTTCACGAGCTTATGAGGAATTAAAACTAAAGAACGTATTCTTGTCAGAAGAGATAGAAATTTTTGTTGAAAATAAGTTGATAAACCTCCGTTTTTTCTCTAGTGCTTCTGGACAAGATCAGAATGTGAAGAGTTATCTTAATAACATAAGAGAGCGGATTGAGTTAGTACTTCAAAATATTAGCCTGTTAAAGGCAGAGTATTCAAACACAGAAAAAGTAGATGAAAAGTTTTTATTCATAGCAAAATTTATTGCACAAAATATTCATATATTAAAGCGGCAGTTGAAATCAACCTACGATAGACTACCTTGGGAAGAAATGGAATTTTGTTTGATCAGTTTTGTTTCTTCTCACATAAAACGACAGGAAATGAATCTATTCTATAATGCCACATTGAATAAAAGTAAAATACTAGACCACTTGGAAAATTTTGCAAAGAAACTTAAAGAAGAAAAAGATATTATAGAAGGTGTGGACATTGGTAAATTTGCTGATCTCCCGAAGTTAAAACGTGAGAGGGTTGTTGCAGAGATCGTTAGCAATTATCCTCAATTTGGAGAGTTGTATAGCGATTATCAACAAATTAGGGATATTCATTCTTTAGAGAAAATAAGTGATTATATAAAGTTGGCATTATCAGCTAATCCTAAAGAAAGGGAAGGACAGTTAATTATTACAAGGGTTTTACAGGTTATTGGTGAATATTTAAAAAACACTCTAGAATCTCCCAAGTTATCTAGCACTACAAGCGAGCTTCTTCTACTATCATTACCAAAGAACACAAGAGAAGTCATTATAGATTTACGTAATTCACTATCACATGCTTACTCGCTCTCTAAAAGAACAGAGATTGAGGAAAATACAGATGTTAACTTTTTTATTGGTGTTCAAAATGATACTAAAAGAATCGATAATGTAATTACTGATATTCTTTACAATAACAAGATTAAAATAGTCATAATGTTGCTAAAGAAAATTACCAGTAGTGAAAACTTAGACGAGATAAAAGAAGTTGCTGGAATATTTAGTAACGTTGAATTAGATGAAATGATTACAGAGAGTTTTAAAGTGATGGAACATGATAAGCTTGAAAAACTCATAAAAGAATTAAGCAATAATATAACTGAAAAGACGAATTATGAAAAGGAGCTGTTTAATAAAATTGATAACATAATCAATTTTGCAAAAACTAAATCAAAAAATATCAGAACTGATTATGTTACGGCGTTTATATCATTAAAGAGCTTAGATGTTGGTTTGAATGACAATAAGATTGACCATAATGTTATTAGAGGAATAAAATTCTTTGCTAATAAAACACTAGAGAATATTCCTTCCCAAATAGAGTCTCACAATCTTAAAGAAATAGCCGAACTATCAATGAAAATTTCTCATAGTGTTAGGTCAAGAATACAGGATGACAACCTTGATAAAGTAAATAGATTAACTTGTGAGATTTTTTACATTGCTGAACTTGGAACAGGTGACCTTAAATGGATTGAGGAATTAAGAAACAAGTTGAATGAGAAAGGTTCGTTTATTCCTATACATAAACAAAGGAAGGCTTACAACATAACAGAAGAAAAATACAATAACCAGCTTGAACTGAAGTTATCTGAACTGAAAAGTATTTTGAGGAATAACGCATTAAGTGGCAAGTTAACTGAAAAGCTTCCTTCCTACAAGAGGAATAAAAAGTTGCAAGCAGTAGTAGAAATGCTTGTTCTGGATATAATGTCAATTTTAGGTAGATCAGAGAAGCATCTAGAAAACAATCTACTTTTTTTAGATGATAACACTCCTTTATTAACTGGAAAATGTTTGCGTAATCATTTAGCACATGATAATACCTTAGTTGATGTATTGTTATCTGATCCCTCAATAGCAGTTATCTTGAATGCTAAAAAACTTATTTCAGAAAATGTAATAAAAAGTAAGAAGAAAATTGGCAAGTCGGTAAGAGATGATCCTTCCAAGCTGAAAGATAAATACGATCAAAACCTTATCACTATTACTAATCAGGAAAAAATGTTTGCTGCGTTGGAAGAAGGAAATCTTGAAGACTTAAAGAGTTATCTCAAAAAAGGAGCAGACATCAATGCTAGAAGTATTAACTCATGGACTACATTACATTTTGCTGCTAAGGGACCTAGTCTTGAAATTATAAAATTTGTTCTTGATCAAAATTTAGACGTTAATGTTAAAGATATTAATGGTCAAAGCCCACTACATATTGCTGCTGCATATGGAAGGAAAAATATTGTGGAATTTTTTATAGGAAAAACAGGTGTATATGTTGATGATCTAGATAATAGTGGCAAAACATCACTACATATTGCAGCTAAAAATGGTCACAAAGATGCTGTTGAAATTCTACTAAAAAATAATGCTAATACTAATACCAAAGATATAGCTGGTTTTTCACCTTTACACTATGCAATAAAAAACAATCATATTGATGTTGCTAAGATTATGCTGGAAAAAGAAGCGAATGTTGACATCAACGAAACTATGGGTGGCTTTACTTCACTACATATAGCTGCAGAAAGTGGTTATCTAGGGCTAGTTAATTTTTTACTGAAAAATGAGGCAAATGTTAATGCAAGAAACGATAAGGAGGGAATACCATTACATACAGCAGCACTAAATGGCCACCTAGAAGTAGTGAATGCTTTAATTCTCAAAGGAGCCGATGTTAACTCCAGAGTTATAGATGGTTGTACACCATTACACTATGCAATAGAAAACGGTCATGAAAAGATAGCTAATATTTTATTGAAGCATGGAGCTAATGTTAATGTTGTTGACAAAACCTATAATAACACACCTTTGCACTATGCAGCAAAAGATGGACATGAGAAAATTGTTAAGGCTTTACTGACAAATAAGGCAAATGCTAGTATTGCCACTGTGGAAGGTATAACCCCACTACATTTTGCAGTGCAGAGTGGCCACTTGAAGATAGTTGTTGCTCTTCTCGAGCATGGGGTTAACGTTCGCGCTAAAGATAAAAATAATGCTACGCCATTACACTATGCAGCAGAGAGTGGTCATAAGGCAGTTGCTGAGCTTTTAATAAAAAATGGAGTAGAAATCAATGATAAAGCCAATAATAATCTAACACCATTACATGTAGCTGCTCTGAAAGGTCACAAAGATATTATTGAACTCCTAATAAGAAATAAAGCTGAAGTTAGAGCTCAAGACATTAAGGGTAGTACACCATTACATGCAGCTGCGATGAATGGTAGCAAAGATATTATTGATCTTCTAATAAAAAATAAAGCTGAAGTTGATGCTAGAACTAATGATGGCATGACGCCATTGCATGTAGCTGCTCTAAGTGGACATAAAGACGCTATTGCTTTTCTAATCAAAAGTAAAGCTGAAGTCAATACTAGTGCTAATTATGGTCTTACACCTTTACATGCAGCTATTGTAGGGGGTCACAAAGATATTGTGAACCTTTTAATAAAAAATGAAGCCAAAGTTAATATGGAAGGTATTGCAGGTAGTACACCATTACATGTAGCTGTGGAGGAAGGTTATAAAGAAATCGTTGGAATTTTGGTAGCAAATAGAGCCAATGTTAATGTTAAGAGTAACAACCTAACACCATTGCTTTCTGCTATTAAGCATAATCATAAGGAAATCGTTGAAGTTCTTGTAGAAAATGGAGCTAGTGTTAATGTAGAAGGTGGTGAACCTTTATTACTCGCAGTTCTTGCTGGCTACAGAGATATTGTAGAGATTTTGCTAAGAAATAAAGCTTATGTTAACACAAAAGGTCCTGAAAATACTACACTATTGCATTTGGCTGCTAAAAGAGGTCATAAGGAGATAGTAAATGCTCTGATAACAAAAGGAGCTAATGTTGATGCTATGACTATTAATGGTACAACACCGTTATATCTTGCAGCACAAGAAGGTCATGGGGAAATTGCTGAAACTTTGATAGCAAATAGGGCTAATGTTAACATTGTAAATGTTGAAGGTGCTCCGCTACATATAGCTGCAGGACACGGCCATGATAATGTTGTTGAAGTCCTATTAAGTAATGGAGCAAAAATTAATGTTAAAGACAATAAGAGTAGAACATCTTTAGAATTAGCAGTGTCACATGGTCATTTGCAAGTGGTTAAAATGTTACTGCAGTATAAAAAAGTAGATATGAATGCTAAAGGCAATGATGATTGGACTATACTGCACATTGCTTCACAGGAAAGTAACTTGGAAATGGTAAAATGTCTAGTAGATGAAGGGTCTAATATTAATGCTAAAAATGCCTCTGGATCAAAGCCTATACACATTGCAGCTAGAGAAGGTTATAAAGATACCGTAGAGTTTTTCCTTAGCAAGGGGTTGAGTATTAATGAGCTTGGTACAGCTAACCAGACATTACTACACTATGCTGCAATGAAAGGTCGGTTAGAAGTTGTAAAGTATTTGATAGCACAAGGTGCTGACGTTAATGCTAAAGATACTAATGGCTTAACCCCTATGCATATTGCTGCTAATTTTGGTTATAAAGACGTTATTGAAGTTTTATTAAAAAATGGTGCAGTTTATAACGCTGTTGACAAGCTTTGTAGAAGACCATTAGAAATGACTAACGATAAAGACGTTATCAATCTATTAGCATCAACTGAGAAATTATTTGAGGCTGTAAAACGTAATAGCTCTTCAGAGATTGAGAATTACATTAAAGCAGGAGCGTTTGTTAATGCCAAAAATGCTGATAGTGTAACACCATTATATTATGCTGCATGGAAGGGCTATGATGGAGTTGTCAATATTCTATTACAAAATAAAGCTAATCCTAATGTGGTTGGTAACAAGGGGTTTACTCCTCTGCATTATGCTGCTAAGTTCTCTCACTTAAAAGTTGTAAAGGCCCTATTGTCTAATGGTGCAGTATACAATGCTGTCTCTGACAGTGGGAAAACACCATCAGATTTTACTGTGGATAAAAGTATAACTAGCTTATTTAAACTAGTCAGTGAATCATTTAAAAAGGTTAAAGATGGTAATGCTCAAGTTATTAATGACCTAAATAAGATAAAGGATATTGATACAGTAAAAGCAGTGATGAGTGCTCGTAATAGAGAGAACAAAACGTTAGTAGTTGCTGCAGTACATAGTAACTTTTCAAAAGTCGAGCAGTTGAAGCAGATATCGCAAAGTGACGTATCCGCTCAGATTGATACAGCTTTAGTGCTCTTGAATCAAGGCAATTACCAAAAAGCCTTAAGTATTTTCAGAAGCGCATTTGAAAGAAGAAAAGAAATACTAGGAACAGACAATCCTGGTACTTTAGATATTCAGACATATATAGCCAAAGTGCTATATAAGCAAGGAATTTACCAAGAAGCTTTAAATATGCTTGAAGAGATTTTTCAGAAACAAAAAGAAATGCTGGGTTTAAACGATAAGGATACTTTAAGTACAAGAAGTACAATCGCTTTAGTGCTGCATAGACAGGGGAAAGATGAAGAAGCTTTTAATATTTATCAAGAAGTCTATCAGAGACAAAAGGAAATACTAGGGTCAAATCATTCAGATACCTTAAATACTCAGTTTCACATGGCATTAGTATTAGATAAACAGGGAAAATATGAAGAAGCGTTAAATATCAATAGGGCAGTTTTTGAAAAGAGGAAAGAAACACTAGGTACACATGATCTAGCCACTGTGAGTGCCAAAAATAATATAGCAATGGTACTAGCTAACCAAGGTAAATACGAAGAGTCCTTAAAAATCTATAAAGAGGTTTTTGAAAAGAAGAAAATAATTTTAGGTATTAATCATGCTGATACCTTGAGAACGTTACATAACATTGCTGGGGTACTCTTCAATCAAAATAAATATCATGAAGCCTTGAAAGCTTTTCAAGAGGTTTTAAATATACAGAAAAAAGCTTTACAACAAAATCACCCAGAAGCCTTGAATACTCAATACAACATAGCAAATGTACTTTTTGCTCAAGGGAAATGGATCAGCGCACTTAAAGTCTACAGAGAAAGTTTTGATCAAAGAAAAGCTGTTTTTGGACCAAGTCATCCGAGTGTTTTAGACATTTTAAAAAAGATAGAGATGATTAATTTTAGATTTAAGCTTGAGGGTAGCGAAGCATCAGAGGTTCTCCAGCATCTGCAGAAAGATATCAACATTGCTGCTAGTAAAGGTGATATACGAACTGTTCAGCGTCTGTTAAAAGATGGAGCTGATGCCAACGATAAAGATATTGATGGAAGAACACCGTTGCATTACGCTGTTAGCAATGGACACATAGATATTGTAAACATCTTACTAACAAATGGAGCTAATGTTAGTCAAGTTACTAATAAAGGTAATACACCATTACACACTGCTACTTCCAAATGTTACAAAGAAATTGTTGAGGTTCTGTTACAACATATCAGTCGTGATAAATTAAATGACTTTGTTAATGCTAAAACTACTTCTAGTGGTACTACATCACTTCATGTTGCAGCTAAAGGTGGCTCCTTGGAAGTTGTAAAATCTTTATTAAAACATGGTGCAATTTATAACATCAAGAATAAAGAAGGTAAAGCACCACTTGATCTTTCTCGAGACCAAAATATTACTAACCTATTGAAATTAGTAGAAGAGCTGTTTGAGAATGCAAAAAATGGTAATGTTGAAATTATCAGTAAGCTGAAAGCAATAAAACCCGATGAGCGCGTAGCTGTAACAAATGCTCGTGATGATCAAGGCAAGTCGTTAGTCCAGGTTGCAGTAATCAATAAACACTCAAACCTTGCAAGTAGATTATTAGAAATATTAAAAAGTCCAGATCAGAGTTTACAAGATGTCAGCGTAGAAAATCGAGTAAAGAGTTTGAAGTTATAGCTCTCTTAAATGAAACTCTAATGAGGGTGCCAAGATCTAGATCATTTAGAAAATTATAGTGGGCTTTACATCTTATTAATTATAAATTAACTTACTATCTAATCAATCCCTAAGTCATGTATGAGTAACATTTTGATAATATTAGCAGCAGGAAAGAGCAGTAGAATGAATTCTGAATATTCAAAAGCGTTGCACCAAGTGGGAAATCTTACTCTTTTAGAACATATAATTTCTAATGCAAAATTGCTGAGTCTAAAAAGCTTATCAATTGTTGTTAACAACTCCATTCTAAAAGATTTAGAAAACTTTGATACCCTAAAAAGTATAATCGATCAATACAATATAAAACTAATAATGCAAGAAGATATTACAGGTACTGGCACTGCAGTTAAAATTGCTCTAGAAAATCTGGAGGAGTTATCTGATCAAGACATAGTTTTAATACAGTATGGAGACACTCCTTTTATATCTAGCGATACAGTTATGAAAATGACTGATTGTTTAAAGTATAATAATTTAGTTCTTCTTGGATTCAATAGTCAAGATGAACAATATGGAAGATTAGTAATTGATAATTACGGAAATGTTCAAAAAATCCTAAAAAATGGAGATAAAATGCTTCTTGCAAACTCTGGAATAATGGTTTCATATGCTAAAGATCTCTTTACCTTAGTAAAAGAAATAAAATTTAATAATTCGACCAATGAATATTGTCTTAATGATATAGTGCCCATTGCAGCAACCAATAACTTGAGTGTAGGTTATGTAGTTTCTGATGAAAGAGAAGCAATGGGAGTAAATAATAAGGAGGATTTGATTAAAGCCGAACACTATTTTCAAGAAAGAAGGCAGCCAACTTTTCTTTCATAACTACATTTTTTTATTCATTAATTTAAGTTGACATTTGTTTTATACTGGTTTTATAATACCCTTTAATTCTTACTTGTAAGATAATTGGTATGACAAATTTTCCTAGTTGTAGTAGAGGGTATACATGGGGATATTAATAACAGGTGCTGCAGGTTTGATAGGGTCAACCTTGGTGAAAAAGTTAGAAAACCAAGGCCATGAAGTAATAAGCTGCGATATTAGGTTTCGCGATAATCCACTCAGTTTTTTTTCAGAAGATATAGTACCACTACTTGCTCAGTGTACAGGAATCATTCATCTGGCTGCAATTTCTAGAGTTATACATGGTGAACTTTATCCTACACTGTGTCAAAAAATTAATGTTGATGGTACAATGCGGTTTTTAGGGTTATGTAAGTCACTTCCAAATAAACCATGGTTTATATATGCAAGTAGTAGGGAAGTCTATGGAGAGCAGAAGGAACTGCCAGTTACAGAATCTGCTAGTATCGATCCAATAAATAATTATGCAAAAGGTAAAGCATTTATTGAGGAACAAATAACAAGTTCAAAAGATTTTAATGTAGCAATATTACGCTTTTCAAATGTATACGGTGGTTTACTAGATCATAACAGTAGAGTAATTCCTGCACTCTGTATTAATGCATTAAGAGGTGATCCAATTAAAATAGAAGGTAAAGAATGTGTTTTTGATTTTACCTATTTGGATGATGTTATAGAGGGTATATGCTTAACTGTTAAATATTTACAAAGCGAAAAATCTTCTCTTCCTGCTATTCATCTTACTACTAATAGCCCATGTACTTTAGAAAACTTAGCAAAAACAATATTAAAAGTCACGAAAAGTGATTCTAGAATTGATTTTTATCCTCCAAGAAATTTTGATGTAACTAAGTTTCATGGTGATTTTACTAGAGCTAAAGAGCTACTTGGTTGGTCTCCAAAACATTCATTAGAAGTAGGATTAAGTAAATTTATAAAAAGTCTACAAAACAATACACAAGAATATCCTAACAATATAGATATGGTAATATATGAAAATATTAAAAGTTATTCATGGTTACCCTCCTTATTATAGTGCTGGTTCAGAGGTTTATAGCCAAACTCTTGCTCATGAACTAGCAAATAACAATGAGGTACAAGTATTTACTAGGTATGAAAATAGCTTTTTACCTGATTTTTATTACACTACAGTCCTAGATAGTAGTGACTCTCGAATCTTACTGCATTTAATTAATATACCCACAGCTAAATATCGTTACAAATTTATCAATGAAGAAGTAGATATACAATTTAAAAGAGTAATAGATAACTTTCAGCCAGATCTTATACATTTTGGTCATCTTAATCATCTATCAATTACTTTACCAGAAATTGCTTTTAAAGAAAATATACCTACAATTTTTACGCTACATGACTTTTGGTTAATGTGTCCAAGAGGAAGGTTTATTCAACGCAATTCTGAAGATTTGTTACGGCTTTGTGATGGACAAAAGGATCAAAAATGTGCAACTCAATGTTACAAAGGATATTTTACAGGAGATGAAGAATTCCTGAATTTAGACATAAATTATTGGGAACAATGGGTTGCAACTAGAATGAAGCACACAAGGAAAATAATAGACTATATAGATTACTTTATTTCCCCATCGAAATTCTTGATGGATAAATTTACTCAGGATTTTTATGTTCCGATAAACAAAATTTCTTATCTTGATTATGGTTTTGATCTCAATCGTCTTAAGAATAGAAATAGAGCACAAGAAAAAGAGTTTATTTTCGGTTATATTGGTACTCATACTCCCGAAAAAGGTGTTAATCTATTATTGAAAGCTTTTTCTCACTTATCATCTAAAGCAAAACTTAGAATTTGGGGAGCAGCAAGAGAAGAAACTAAAGCTTTAAAAGCGATTGCCGATCAGTTTTCACCTGTTGTTAAAGAAAGAATAGAGTGGATGGGAAGTTATGATAATAAGAATATAGTTACTGACGTATTTAATAAAGTTGATGCAATAGTCGTTCCTTCAATTTGGGGTGAAAATTCACCATTAGTAATACATGAAGCACAGCAACTTAGAATACCAGTTATAACAGCCGATTATGGTGGTATGGCAGAATATGTAAGAGATGGACTATTATTTAAGCACAGAGATGCAAGTAGTTTGTCAGAAAAAATGCAAGTCCTATCTACAAATCAGGAATTATACAATAAACTTACCCAAAAAGGCTATCCTTATACTGAAAATGGGAATATACCTTCTATGAGTGAGCATATTGAGAAACTTAACAAGATTTACCGTAATGCTATTGAAAAGAAAGGCAAATCAGTAGCTGTGAAACCCGGTCCTTGGAGAATTACTTTTGATACTAATCCAGATTACTGCAATTTTGCTTGTATAATGTGCGAATGTTTTTCACCATACAGCAAAGTTAAAGAAGAAAAGAAAGCTAAAGGAATAAAACCTAAGATACTGTCGATAGAAACTATCAGAAAAGTAATTAAGGAAGCAGCTGGAACACCTTTAAGGGAAATCATTCCTTCTACTATGGGTGAGCCTTTAATGTATAAAAGCTTTGATGAAATAATCAATTTGTGCCATGAGTTCGGTCTTAAGCTTAACCTCACAACCAATGGTTCTTTTCCCATTAAAGGAGCTAGAAAATGGGCTGAACTATTGGTACCAATTTTATCTGATGTTAAGATTTCCTGGAATGGGGCAACTAAAGAAACTCATGAAAGAATCATGAAAGGTTCAAAATGGGAAGTAGTGACAGAAAATTTAAAAACTTTCCTTGAAGTTAGAGATAAATACTTTAGCGATACAGGTGAAAGGTGTACCGTTACTTTACAATTAACATTTTTGGAAAGTAATTTACATGAACTCTATGACATAGTTAAGATGGCCATAAAAAACGGCATAGATAGAGTTAAAGGACATCATCTTTGGGCACATTTTGAGGAAATTAAGGATCTATCTATGAGAAGAGATGAGTTAGCAATTAGTAGATGGAACACGGAGGTGAGAAGGTTATACGAACTTAGAGATAATATTCTATTGCCAAATGGTAAAAAGATAAAATTAGAAAATTTCACAATCCTTTCTCAAGAAGGTATTAAGGATTTGGCTCCAGGTGGTCAATGCCCATTTTTAGGTAAAGAAGCATGGATAAACAATAAAGGAAAGTTTAGTCCTTGCTGTGCTCCAGATGAACTCCGTAAGACATTAGGAAATTTTGGTAATGTTAATGAGATTAAACTCGAGGAAATATGGCAGAGTAGTGAGTACCTAAGCTTACAAAAGAATTATTTAAATTATAAATTATGCAAAACATGCAACATGAGAAAACCTTTGATCAATTAATCAAAGATAATCTTAAATCTATTAAAATTTCACCGTGTGAGAGGTTTCACGAGTTGCTAGGAAATCCTTTGTATGAAAATAGGTTTATAAAGGTTGGTAAATTTCATGAGCCTGGTCTTGCACCGGTTTATGATCAGACAGGTGCTTATCATATCAATGTAAGAGGAGAAGCAGTTTATCATAATAGATTTCTGAAAACTTTTGGATTCTACTTTAATAGAGCAGCCGTAGAAGATGATACAGGGTGTTACCATATTGATCCATCTGGATGTAGAGTATACAAACAGTCTTATCAATGGATTGGAAATTATCAGGAAGATGCTTGTGTAGTTAGAAGACATGATAAATGTTTTCATATTAATTTAAATGGCAACAGAATTTATCAGGAGGAATATGATTATGTTGGAGATTTTAAGGATGGTATCGCTGTAGTCTACAAGGATAGTAAAGCTACACATATTAATCATCATGGAAAGTTAGTACATAATAAATGGTATAAAAAACTTAATGTTTTTCATAAAGGGTATTCTATTGCAGAAGATCAACATGGTTGGTTTCATATAGATATTAATGGTGATCCTATTTACCAGCAGAGATTTAAAATGGTAGAAGCATTTTATAATGGGATGGCAAAAGTTGAAACTTTTGAAGGTGTGTTAGAACAAATCGATATTACCGGAAATGTAAAGTTTAGTATTTTTGATTTAGGTAAAGAATCTCAAGTGCATAGGATTTCTGCAGAACTTTCAGCCTTTTGGAAAACTTACCTAACAAGCGTTGCTATTGAACTTGATTTGTTAAATATTTTACCTGCAACTATGCCAGTTTTATCTAAAAAGTTAAACATTATCGTACCAAATCTAGAAAGGCTGTTAAGGGCGTTGTGGGAAATAGGGTTTATTGATTACGATAAGGACAAGGACTTATGGCAACTATCATCAAAAGGTAAGTGTTTTAAGGAAATACCATTTTTGCCAAAAGCAGCAACGATGTGGGCAAGAGTTGCCGCTGAAAAGAATTGGTTAAAGATTGCCGATATACTAAAACAGAAGTCCATCTCTTCATTTGAATCTTTTAAGGAAAGAGAAGCATCAGAAGATAAGAAAATAGCGTTTTACCAAGCATTGCTAGGATATTCTAGGTTTGATACTAAAGAGTTTAATTCTAGGATTAATATAGATGGTGCTAAGAATATATTTCTATTTGGTGTACACTCTTTATTTCTTGCTTATTCTGATATACACAATAAAGGTTCTATAGGCCTATATAACGAACATAAAGTACCAAGACAGTTAGTAGAAAATTTAAAAGTCAAACTTATAACTCAGGAAGAACTATCAGTTACAAATTATGAATTAGGTGTCTTTTGCCGCTTTCTGCAGCATTATGATGATGATAAAGTATTATCTTATTTAAAATTGGTCAAAGGAATATCTCGTATTTTATTGATAGAAACTATTTTAGATTACCGCTCTCCAACTGGAGGCTCTGTAGATATTAATGTAATGGTTGAAACAGGAGGTAAACTAAGAACATTAAGCGATTGGGAAAAAATATTAAAACAAGTAAAAGGATTCAAAATTTTTGCTGTTGTGCCTTTAACAGATTACTTATCAGTCATTGATGTCAGGTATTAATCATATGGAAATACTACAAAAAAATGGTTTTTTTATTATCAAAAATCTGGTTCCTTTAAAGCTAATAACTCAGTCTTTAAGTGATATAACAAATAAGATATCAGAGCTATCCCAAGAACTAAGTGTTTCAACTTCTGACTACTTAAACTGTACCGGCAGATGGGGCACGTCATCTCAAGTAACTAGAATTATCTCTCAAGCATTAGATGAAATTATTAAAAATTACCTTGAAAAGTCACTTCAGTGTCAGATACTGCAGAAAAAATCAAATGTTATATGTAAAACTGCTGATTTAATAGATGCAGTTCCCTTCCACCAAGACATCTCCTATAGTTTCAATGATCCTTACCACTTTTCTGTTTGGTTAGCTTTGAATAATGTAAGTGAAACTTCAGGTGCACTGCAAATTATAGAAAACAGTCATAAATGGGAAATACAGCCTTTAGTTGATTTTTGGTACCCATATTTTTTTGATCAGTACTCAAATAATCGGGAAAATTACAAAATCAAGTCATTACCTATTTCAGCAGGAGATGCAATAGTTTTTGATTCACGGTTATGGCATGGTAGTGATAAGAATACAGATGCTAAAGATAGATTTGCTTATGTAACAAGGTGGATTATAAAAGATCAAGATCTTCCCTATGTGCCAAAACCTCAGCCTTCAGTTTTTGGTATACTCAATTGTGGTGAGTTAACAGAATCTGTACTGAGAGAATGCTTGTCATTGTTTGGCTACCAGGAAAGTGTAAAAGCAAAAAACATGGAAGAACTTATCAAGAGCTGGTTAGCCTTTATTACAGACACAACTACAAATATTTCTGAGATCGACACTACTGAGGCTAAGCGAGATTTATATAAGCTACTTATTCTGAATCGAGCATCAGCACTACATGATGCTGGAGACATCTCAGGAAAAATATACAAAAATTTATGGTTTTCACTACTTGTATTTCTCAATAAAAAAGTCAACGTAGTGGAGCTAGCATTGTAAATGAACAGAAGTAGAGTTGATAGCTTCAAATGTGTATTGATGTTCATCTTGAATATAGTATCTAAATTCAAGCTTAATGTACTTATAATGTCTTTAGTTGCCCTGGTAGTAGCTGTTGATTTGTCTTTTAGAAAGTATTTAGTAAAAAATATTCTAGATACAGCTGTAAAATATCAGGAAGGTAATGTAATTGAAAATCTTTTATTACCTGTAAGCGCTTATCTTGGTATGGCATTACTTATCACTACTGCTTTTAGATTCTATGGCTATTTTGTTGACATTCGAATGTTTACCTTAATGCGTCAAAAAATAGCTGATATGTCTTTTTGTAGGCTACTCCAACAAGACCATTCCTATTATCAGAACAATTTATCCGGAAGTTTAGTACATAAGGCCAGTAACTTAATGGATAGTGTGATAGAGTTAATAAGATTGCTTATAGATTGTTTTTTCGGTTACAGCATAGCATTAGTCTTAGCTATTTATACCTTATCATTAGTAAACATAAAATTTGCAATCGCTACATTCACTTGGGTAAGCATTTTTATTTTAGTATCGATTTTCAGCTTTCGTGTACTTACTGAACTAGCTGATAATTACTCTAAACAAAATTCACAAGTAATAGCTAGTATAGCAGATAGTATTTTAAATGTTATATCAGTAAGGCTATTTTCTCAGCAAGCACATGAGAGACACAAATTTTTTCAAATATGCAAGAAAAGAACTATTGCAGAGAGAAAATTACAATGGGCATACTTTTGTCTTTGGTTTATATATGGCTATTCATTTGATATACTCCAAGCAGTAAACTTGTACTTTTTAATTTATGACTATCAATTGAACAAGATCGCAATAGGAGATATAGCTCTTGTACTTGGAATTAATATATCGATTATAGAGTTTCTTAACCATCTAACTAGGAATCTTACCCAATTTTCTACTCATTTCGGCAAAGTTTCAGATGCATTGCCAATCTTAACTACCGTACCAGAAATTCAAGATAAGAAAAATGCTAAAGAATTAAATTTATTAAGTGGAAAAATAACGTTTAATAATGTTTCTTTTTCTTATGAAGGTCAGGAGTCATTATTTCAAGATTTCTCAGTTACCATTAATCCTTGCGAAAAAGTAGGTCTAGTTGGTTGTTCTGGAGGTGGTAAATCTACTTTTATAAACTTAATCCTAAGGCTATTTGATGTTAAAAAAGGTAATATACAGATTGATAATCAAATAGTATCAGAAGTTACACAGAGTTCTTTGAGGCAACAAATATCTGTAATACCTCAAGACCCATTGTTATTTCATGATACTATTTTAGCAAACATCATATATGGTAGACTTCAATCTACTATCGAAGAAATAATGAGAGCTGCAAAGCTGGCTGGTATTCACGATTTTATTATGACTCTACCAGATCAATATGGAACTACAGTTGGAGAAAAAGGCATCAAGCTATCTGGAGGAGAAAGACAAAGAATAATAATAGCAAGGGCATTTTTAAAAAACGCTCCAATATTATTTCTCGATGAACCAACTAGTCAGTTAGATTCTATAACAGAAAAAACAATTCAAATGAGTTTATTCAAATTGATGAAAAATAAAACTACGATTACTATAGCACACCGTATTTCTACACTTTTACACATGGACCGAATTCTAGTATTTAACAAAGGAAAAATTGTCCAAGATGGTAAACACGCTGAACTAGTTTCTAAGCAAGGTCTTTACAAAGAACTTTGGAATGCTCAAATTGGTTGTTTGAATGGCAAAAAAGAAGATGGAAAAAATTATTGATCTGAGAAGTGACACTACAACTCTGCAGAGCTCCAAGGTTATACATGCAATAAGTAATGCAACTGTTGGAGATTTTGCTTATGGTGAAGACAAAAGCTGTAATGACTTATCAGAATATTGCAAACAATTATTCAAGATAGAAGAAGCATTATTTGTAACCAGCGGTATGCTTGCAAATAGATTAGCCATTGCCAGTCAAATAAGTCCTGGTGATGAACTAATAACTCATTATAATTATCACGTTAATTTTTTCGATAGTGCAGGCAATGCAAAAGTAAATAATATCGTATTTAATTGTATTAGAAATAATAGCGGAATCTTAGATGTTGCTGAAGTAGAATATGCTATTAATTCTAAGCCAAGGTACAAAATTTTTGCTCAGGTGAGTCTTGTTTCTATAGAAAATAGTATAAACGGGTTTAATGGTAAAATTTATCCTTTTGAAAAACAAGTCGAGTTATATCACTTTTTAAAAGCTCACAATGTAAATCTTCATTTAGACGGTGCAAGAATATTTAATGCTCATGTCGAAACAAATATTGCTTTAGCAGATTATGCTAAATATGTGGATACAATGAGCTTTTCTTTTACCAAAGGACTTGGAGCTCCTTTTGGTTCAATGCTTATGGGTAAAAGAGAGATAATTGAAAGGGCTAAAAAGCTACAGGTTTGGCTAGGTAGTGGTTATCATCAGATAGGGTATTGTGCTAATGCAGCAAAGTATGTACTACAGAACAATATTTCTAGGCTTAAAGAAGACAATAAACTCGCCAAACTGTTTGCAGACAAGATTAAGGAAATTCCACACATAAAACTGGTACTACCTTATCCAGAAACTAATATAGTAAGCTTTAGTATAAAAGCACTAAATGTAACTAATGAGGTTTTCTTGAGTAAGTGCCAAGCTTATGGTTTATTGCTTTTTCCTTGGCTCGAGTCTCATATAAGAGCAGTTACCCATCTTGGCACAAAGGAAACAGACATCATGAAAGCTGCTGAAATTATAAAGGAGGTTGTGTTAAATTTAATATGAGAGTAAAAATAGATTTCTTTAGCGATTCAAACACTGACCCTTCAGCTAAAATGAGGGAAGCGATGGCTAAAGCAAAAGTTGGAAACGAAGCTGCATGTGAAGATCCAACTGTGAACGAATTAGTGGCAACCGCATGTAAAATATTAGGTAAACCTGCAGGAATCTTTTTGATTTCAGGAACGATGTCCAATGTAATTGCTTATAAAGTACACATTCAAAGACCTGGTGATTACTTGCTGCTTGATGAAACTTCACATCCACTCATAGTACAATCTGGCTTGATCGCAGCCCAGGCACATGCTACTCCTTTGCCCATCAAAGGTACAAGAGGAATATTTACTGGAGAACAAATTGTTGAGTTTATTACTCGTCCTAGTTTAAGAAATATTCCGAGAGTTGGGCTTGTTTCTATCGAGCAAACGACAAATTTTGGTGGTGGAGCTGTGTGGCCTTTAGAATATATTCAAGAGATCTCAAGTCTCTGCAAAGAGAATGACGTATTCACTCATTTAGATGGAGCAAGACTGTTCAACGCTTGTGCTCATACTAAAATATCTCCAAAGGAGTATGCAAGTTATTTTGATTCGGTATTCATTGATTTTAGTAAAGGATTAGGTGCTCCAATGGGCGCAATATTGCTTGGAAGTGAAGATTTTATTGAAAAAGCTTGGTACTATAAGTTTCAAATTGGCGGAGGTATGCACCAAGCTGGCATTATTTCAGCTGCATGTTTATATGCTCTACGTAATAATGTAAATTCTTTAGAAGAAGATCATAAAAAAATGCAGCACCTTATAGAAGGCCTAGACTCCATAGATCAAGTTATAATTGATATCGACCTGTATAAAACTAATATAGCGTATTTTTCATTACGTACTAATTGTATATCTACTCAAGAATTAATAAACGTACTAATGACAAATTATGGAATTAGAATGGCTAACATCAAAGGTAAAATCAGAGCTATAACACATAGAGATATAAGCTATGAAGATATTAATACTACTGTATCTGCTATAAGAAAGATACTAAGTAATTTTCTGCACTAATTGTTTGCAAACTTCTTGTCAAACAATATTATACCAATATAGTATTATGCTAGCATCTGCATAGAGCTATTTGGGAATAGGTGTGAACTTTGTCTTCTTTCAATATTTACTATTCTTCTGTGGATATATGCTGCTTTATTTATCAAGACAAAGTATACCAATTGCTCTACCACTGTTAATAGATACTGACCATGTAAAATTAAGCTATTTTTTTGCCTGCTTTTCTTTTTTTTATGGAGTATCAAAATTTGTTAATGGAATAATCATGGACTCCAAAAATAATCCATTATTTATGTTTGGGCTATGCAATATTGCAACTGGATTATTAACCATTGGTATAACTTTATCATATAATAATCTAACTTTATTACTGTTAACATTAATATTATTAGCTTGGACACAAGGGTTAGGTTGGCCAGCTATTACCAAGTTTATGGTTACAAACTCTAGCATCTCTTCAATTGCATCATCATGGGGAGTTATGAGCGCATCTCAGCAACTTGGTTCTTGTATTACTTTAATTGTATTACCAAGTATAATTAAAATATATAATGCAAAAAGTGCATTTTTGTACTCTGGTTTCTTATGCTTACTTTTTGGAATTTATATAATATTAAAGGCATATTACAAAGAAAGTGCCAACTTTACTACCTATTATAAGGTGCAGAAATCTCAAATAGGTATCAAGGTAACAAGTTCCATATGGTTTCTATGTTGTGCTACTTTTTGTGCTTATATTATAAAAATGGGAATCTTCTTTTGGTTTCCTATAATTTTAAAGAATAAATTACAAATTTCTCTTGTACAATCCTCACTAATAACAGGCGTATATGATTTAGGTGGAATCCTTGGAACTTTAATAACAGGAAGAATTAGTGATATGTACTTCTTTCAAAATAGAAGCTTGCTGGCATCACTTTATATGTTGGGTATAGCACTCACTTTTATTGCAATGAACTTTGGTCAAAACATAATTCTTATGAACCTTTGTGCAATCTTATCAGGATTCTTTATATTTGGAGTGCAAGTACTGACAGGTGTTATAGCTGTAGAAATTGCTCCACAAAATAATGTATGTGCAATTGTAAGCTTAACAGGATTATTTGGGTATATTGCAAGTTCAATATTTTCATGCGTGCTCTTAGGAGTACTTGTTAAGCACTGTGGTAACAGTATTATGTTTTCATTTTTTTCCATTTGCTCTGTTGTTGCACTCGTTTGCTTTTCCATACTATCAAGCAAAGATCTAAAAAAACTAAGTAAAGCGGTGTAAAAAAAATTTCTCAACAGTTAAACTTTGTAGATAGATTTTTTACCCAAGGAATAAACATGGTAACCATATCTTAGTAATAGCTCGCTATCTAATAAATTACGGAAATCAAAAACATTAGGTGCAGCCATAATACTCTTTAAACTTGCAAAATCTTGATTTTTAAGTTCTTTCCACTCCGTTAACAATAACAAGGCTTCCGCGTCCCTTGCAGCCCCTATAGCATTGTCCGCGTATTCTATATCCTTTAGAACTTGCCTAGCATTATCCATCCCCATTGGGTCATATGCAGTAATTTTAGCCTTGTTATTCACTAACAATTGTGCAATATCTATAGCTGGGCTATTTCTTACATCATCAGTACCAGACTTAAAAGTTAGCCCCCATATTGCTATTTTTTTATTTTGGACTCCATTTAATACATATTCTACCTTTTTAGCAATGTTTGTTATATGATTATAGTTAGATTCCTTAACTGAATTTAAAATTTGTAGCTTGACATTGTGATCTTCAGCAAGCCTTATTAAAGCTGACAAATCTTTAGGAAAACATGATCCTCCAAATCCTGGACCAGCTTTGAGAAATTCCTTACCTATTCTATGGTCCATTCCCATACTGTTAGCTAAAAGGTCAATGTCTGCTCCTAATAGCTCACATAAACCTGCCATCTCATTGATAAAAGCAACCTTTGTTGCTAGAAAAGCATTAGAAGCATATTTAATCATTTCAGCAGTAACTGTATCAGTGACTATTAACGGAATATTCTTATCTATAAATGATCTATATATAACTTCTAGTTTTGCTCTAGCTAGCTTAGTTTTTACTCCTATTATTATCCTATCTGGGTATAAAAAATCTGATACTGCAGAGCCTTGCTTGAGAAACTCTGGATTAACCCCCAAATCAAAGTTATAGCCCTTATTAGATAAATAATTATATATATTTTCTGCAGTACCAGGAGGAACAGTTGACTTTATCACTATTAAGCAATCTTGATTAACTCTCTCAGAAACTTCACTTACTGCATTATATACATTCTGTAAATTTGCATTTCCTAGGGAGTCTGATGGAGTATCTACAGTTATAAATACTACTTCTGTATTGGGATTTATTTGAAAATACGAATCGAAAAATCTTATCCTTTGTGACTTTATATTATTCTCTAAATAATCTGCTAATCCAGGTTCATATAGAGGAATTTTCCCTGATTTCAAAAGTTCAATCTTCTCAGTATTTATGTCAATGCAATCAACTTTATGGCCCTGCTCCGATAACATTGTACCAGATACTAATCCTACATACCCTACTCCTATAATAGTTATGTGCATTTTATTATCACCTTAAAAATATAGCTTAGCATCTAAAATAAATACCATTAACAATTATAAACTTTTATTGTTACATTATTTTTCTTAATTGCCTTACCTTCCGAATAAGCTATAAATAAGGTTGATAGTATTAATATCAAAGTACCATATAAAGCACTTTTATCAGGTAATTCATTAAATATAATGTATGTTACTATTGCAGAAATTATTAGCTCTATGTATCTATAAGGTGCAAGTGCAGTAGCATCAGTAAGAGTAAAAGCTTTTAACATAAAGAGCAAAATTAGATTTGAATTAATTCCCAAAATCAGCAGTAATACTAATTCCAACAAGGAAGGCACACGCCAACAAAATAACAAAGGTGGAGTAGAAAAAATAGTTGTCATTAGAGCTGAATAAAATAACATACTTATTACTGACTCTTTTATTACAAGTTTCTTATTAAGTATGTCTAATATAGCAAAGATCAATGCAGATACAATAAAAATAAGAATTTTAGGATTAAAATCTTCACTATGAGCTTTGGTAGTAATAGCAATACCAACAAAGCCAATAACAGTTACTATCCATCTTTGCCAAATTATATTTTCGTTTAGCAAAGGGATTGCAAGAAGTATAACAAATAATGGTATAGAAAAACTTATAATCGTTGCAGTTACTATGGGGAAAACAGTCAACCCGTAAGTCCATAAGGTCATTCCACAAAACAACAATCCACCCCTGGTTATTTGAGTAGATATTTGACTTGTTTTAAAAGTTTCTATTCCATAGTAAAACATAAAAGGTACAAGGGTAATAGTGGTAAACAGAAAGCGGAAAAAAATTATTTCAAAACTCTGAAGATGTAAACTTAGATATTTTGATATAGTATCATTAGCTACACTACTAAGTAAGCTAAGTATAAACCAGATAACCCCAAACAAATAAGCTCTCAATCTGTAATCCATAAAGCTTCTGATTTAATAGATACGATGTACTCATATAATTTTACTACAAAACTAATAATATAAAAGTTTTCTGATGTACGTCCCCAGAATGTGATCGTAAGGGTCCATTATAAATAATTCGGGAAATTTCGTCTCTGTAGACATATTAAGAGCTATGTAACGAACGTTTGTATTTGTGAGTAATAGTAAGGCTCAAGGTAAGGAAAATGCTAGTGAGGTAAAGTAGAATAACGTTGGGGAGTGTTAAATAAACTGTGTCAAACCGCATTTTCAGTTCAACTCAATTTTTAACCTGCCAGGAAAAAAGATATCAAGTTGAGACATAGTTAAAGCCCAATCATGTATAGGCATAGTCCATTTCTCTCCTGCCTTCTTTATAGCACAATATACCTGTTTATACAAGGCATTTGTGCTAGTAAATGAGCCCTTGGTTTTAGTAAATTTTCTGATCTGTCTATGTAGTCCCTCAATAGGATTTGTGGTATAAATTAACTTTCTCACAGGGCCAGAATATTTAAAATAACTAGACAAATTTTCCCAATTATTCTGCCAAGATTTCACAACTAACGGATATTTTTCTCCCCATCTTTCCTCCAGTTCAAGTAAATAATTTACGGCTATTTCTTTACTTGTAGCACGATATATTTTTTTCAAATCATTCATGAAAACTTTTACATCTTTGCTCGATACATATTTTAGGGAATTCCTTATTTGATGTACGATACATAGCTGTACTTCTGCATTGGGAAATACACTATTTATAGCTGTGGGAAAGCTTTTTAGACCATCAACACAAGCTATTAGAATATCATCAACTCCTCTCTCTTTTAGGTCATTTAGTACTCCCAACCAGAAATTAGCTCCTTCACTTTCAGCCAAATAAAAAACCAAAACTTCTTTTCTGCCATTTTGATCTATACCTAATATGTTATACATACATTTGCTTACACAATGCCCATCCTCCTTGACCTTAAAAAACATGCCATCCATGAACACTATTGGATATACAGATTGCAGCGGACGACTGCGCCATTCGTTGATTATCGGTAACAATTTGTCAGTAATACTTGATATCTCTGCTGCAGATATTTTATGGTCATACATTTCTTCTACATGCGATGCTATATCTCTATATCCCATGCCACTGGCATATGTACTTAAAACCTTTGCTTCAAGTTCGGGATGTAGGCTTGTTTGCCTTTTTCTGACTACTTGTGGCTCGAAACTTCCTTCCCTATCTCTTGGTGTCAATAGTTCAAATGAACCTGCACTTGTCCGTAAAGTCTTTGAATTTCTTCCATTTCTTCGGTTGTTTTCTTCGCTTTCAGCCGACAAATGATTTTCTATCTCACCTTCCAGGCTCACCTCTAGCAGTTTTTTTATAAATGGTGTTAATGTACCATCTCTTCCCGTCAATGGTCTTCCTTCTCGTATAGATGATAAGATATTTGTTTCTAATTCTTTATAGTCTACCAAACCGGTAGTTCTGTTTGCTATTTTTTGACTCATTGTCAAACCTCCATTTTTTTATCAATTTACTACTTTACTTCTCGGTTTGACACAGTTTATTTAACACTCCCTAACGTTGATTTGATAATTTAAGCTCATTCCCTCTTGCTACATCTCTCTTTAAATATCTCCTCTTTTGCAGCAGGTCTATAGAATTATACAGAGTATTTTATCTTCCAATACAGGCAATCTTGACGTTCTTCCATGGCATTTCTTCTGTTCTTGAACTTTTTCCCACTCTGGGCGCACTTTTTCTACAACCTTTTCGAATTCTTCTATTTTCAAACCTGTTACATCTCGAAAATTTCTCGGATGTTCTTTTAGATTATGGTAGTTTAAGCTCATCTTCCCTCTCTATTCTCTTGCTATACCTCCCTATTTTATAACCATTCCTACTCTTTTGCAGCAGGTTTAAAGAAATACTAAAGGCAAAAGATACGCTTGCGTAGTTCGAAAGCTTTCTATAGGATAAGTCTCACCTGATTTACAAATAGAATTGTTATGTTAGATGTTTGCTATTTATTCTTAAGCTCATTTTAACAGCATTTTGCTTTTTTTAGTATGTAGGGGTTTTCTAGGAATTATCCTATTGAATTCTATGATATTATTTTTTGTAACATTGTTATACATATCATGAAACTGAAGCTATTTATTTATCTTCTCTGTACAGATTAAATGACAAAAAAACTCACGTATCTGGCGTCTCATGTTTAATTTTTTGCACTATGTGCACTCTATGTCTTTATCAAATTTCTGGGTTTTTACCTACACAAGCTGAAATACGCTTATAAAGCATTTAAAACATTAAAAAACGCCAACTTAAAAAATGGATAGTGAATAACTAGCTACCCTAGGGTTTCTTTTGCCTTTTTTTCTGTTTAGTAAATTTCTTAACGTTTATAATTTAGATTAGTTGCGGCTTAAAAGCAGCTAAATCGCGGTTATTAAGTGTTTAGAATAAAAAAACACCATACTTGAAAGTATAATGTAAGTAATTAGCCAACCACGGGGCTTCTTTTGCCTTTTTTTTCATTTGGTAAATTTCTTAAATATTTATGGCTAAACGACAACCGTCATCCCGCTAGCGGGATCTCTTGTTAGTGGCTGAGAGATACCGCGAATGAATCGCGGTATGACGGTTCGCGGCAGCATAAAGATAAGTCTCGTCATCCCACTGCTTGTTAGCGGGATCTGGAGATACCGCGGCGGTATGACGGTTCGCGGCAGCATAAAGATAAGTCTCGTCATCCCACTGCTTGTTAGCGGGATCTGGAGATACCGCGGCGGTATGACGGTTCGCGGCAGCATAAAGATAAGTCTCGTCATCCCACTGCTTGTTAGCGGGATCTGGAGATACCGCGGCGGTATGACGGTTCGCGGCGGCATAAAGATAAGTCTCGTCATCCCGCTGCTTGTTAGCGGCTAAGAGATACCGCGAATGAATCGCGGTATGACGGTGTAGATAGTATCCCGCTGCGTGTTAGCGGGATCTCTTGTTAGTGCCGCGGCGGTATAGCTATACCTTTTTCTACTTAGTTTGGGTTATGCAAGAAGTCTAATAACATTTATTGCTATTTTGCCATGTATCCCTTATACTATAAAGTAGAACATAATAGGTTTCAGCAATGATAAAAGAAATTGAAGAACTAATAAAAATTGTTGGTAAGGGTAATTTATTAGAGACGTTATTTATTTTTTTAGGTAGCTTTCAACATGCTGACTTAGATCGTTTTATGGATCACAGAAATCATTTTGGTTTGTCTGAATTCATTAGAAAAAAAGAGGAACCATTAGATAAATATTTTAACTTAAAATTTAGTCTACAAGGGCTGTTTTTAATTTATGCTCAAGCTTATAAGATACTTAGTGAAAACAATAACCTGAATACTAAAGATGTCATAGATAAAATATATGAAGTTATTAAAGGGTCTGAGTTAAATGAATATATAAATGAAGTAGTAGATGGAAGAAAATTAGATTTACTTAACATCTTAGCAAATCCAAAGAGAGAACCAATATTTAAAACAGAAAAAGATTTTGAAAGTAAAGTACTCATTGGTGTTAGAAAGGTGCTAGATGAAGAAACTACATTAAATAAATACGATAGAGAATTTGCATTAAATAAGTGCGTTATCAGCAGCTATTATTCTATTCATCAAGACATAAAAGTAGACAAGGATGTAGTGTTGTTATTTTCTATACTTGTCGACTATCATAAGCTTTCTGAACATCACAAAGAGTCGATAAAAAAAGAAAATTTACCAATAATAGATAACGTGGTCTTTCTCACATATATAACGAATTTAGCTGGATTACTGCAAAGTATTAATCTGAAAGATCAAAATAGAGCCACTAAATATACGCTGAATCGCGAAAAGATAGGTAGCCTAAACAGAACATTTAATATGTTGGCAGATCAAAATAATCAAAATTTTCCAACCTTTAAAAGCATTGGACCAACCTTGAAGCAATTGCTAAAAAACCAGAATAGTGATGAATTTGAACAATTAGTAACAAACCCTAAAAATATATACTACTCAGTGCCACAAAAAGAGAATAAATGTAGGTCAAATTTCATTGTCAGCAAGAAAAAAGAAAAGAACCATAAAAATACAGCCTGTAAACTTATTTTGGGTATGTTTGTATTATCTGTTGGGTTATCTGTTGCTGATTATTTCCTTATGGAGCAAAAATTATTTAATCCAATAAAAGGTGTCCTACCACAGGATAATTTTGCTAATCTAGTAATTGCTGCAGTGCTTACTATCGTAATAGTATATGCTTTATTTCAATTATCACAGGAACCACCACTTTCAACAGTCAATAAGATGACGAATGAAAATTTAGGACAGCCCGTGCAAAACAAGCTTAGAACTACATAAATGTAGCAACTTAAAAGCATATATTGTATAATGCTTATTCTTAAGTTAAGAGATGATTTATGGATTTAAGTAAAATAACAGCGGTACCAAATGCGGTGAATGTGGTAATTGAAATAAGTGCGAATGCTGAACCTGTAAAGTATGAATTTAATAAAGAGCTTGGGTTGTTACAAGTTGACAGATTTTTATCTACCTCAATGACTTATCCTTGCAATTATGGATTTATACCAAATACCTGCGCAGGTGATGGTGACCCTGTGGATGTTTTGGTGCTAACTCAATTTCCCTTAGCATCTAGTGTTTTAATATCGGTACGTCCAATAGGCGCATTACTCACTAAAGATGAAAAAGGAGAAGATGAGAAAATATTAGCAGTGCCTGTTTCCAGTGTTGATAGCTATTATGACAATATAAAGGACTATTCTGACTTATCTAAAAGCCTACTAGATAAAATTACTCATTTCTTTTCTCATTATAAAGATCTAGAAAAGGGAAAAACGGTAGCAGTTGGAGAATGGGTTGGTGTGGAAGAAGCAAAGAAAATCATTGAAAAAAGCAGAAATTAGTTTTTATTGATTTATAGCTAAAGTGGCTTAGGTTTGCCCACAATTTGAAAAACAACAAATTCGTCATTCCGCTACTTGTTAGCGGAATCTATACCGCGCACAACTGTACGAACATTGCAATATGGCACATAGTAAACGATGTCATTCCAGTGCGTGACACTGGGATCCAGACTTTCCGTAAAAACGTTATATTTTAACATAACACTTATATGCTCACCAACTTAGTGCTAATCAAAATCCTGGATCCCAGTGTCTGGGCACTGGGATGACAAGAAAGGGAGCACTGGAATTTTTGTTTCAGCATTAGCCATGCATCTGAACAGATACAAATATTGCAATTAAAAGCATTAGACAGGTGGTAGAGGTCTTGGTATTATATAATCTTTAGGTTCTAAATTTGGAAGGGTGGCCGAGCGGCTGAAGGCGGCGGTTTGCTAAACCGTTATACGACCCAAAAGTCGTATCGAGGGTTCGAATCCCTCTCCTTCCGTATACTGTTTTTAGCACGGTTTAAATTCGCTATATTAGCCTGTTTACCTGATCTTATTGTAATGTTTTTTTTATTTCCATCTTTAACTATTAAAAAGTTGGCTAGCATTGACTCAGTATTTATTATAGAATTGGTCATTAACTAAACAACTTTGCTTGTATGTATAGAATACTAATTTTACTGTTAATAGTGTTGCCACTTAGGTTGCTTGCAACCGAGATTGAAATTGTTGCAGATGTAAATGGTGAACCAATTTCAAATTTAGATATCGAAAAACGCATCAACTTTATAAATTCATTGTTTGGCACTCAAAGTGTTAATCAAAAAGAAGCAAAGCCTCAAATTCTTAGGGAGCTAATAGACGAAATTATCATTATCAATGAAGCACAGAGGCTGAATATAAAATTGAGCAACGAGGAGTTAGATAATGCTATTATGTTATTTTTAACCCAAAGTTTTAAACTTAAGGCTAATGAAGTTGATCAATACATAGAGAAGCATAATATAGATCTTGGTATTTTAAGAAAACAAATAAAATGTCAGTTACTGTGGAGCAAAATTATTGAAGTAAGAATTGTGCCATTTATTAATATAAGCGATAAAGAAGTAGATGATGTAAAAAGGCAAACAGAAAAGCCGGATTATCTTATCACGTTCCAAGAGTTTATAATTCCTGATCAAAAAGACAAGGACGTTTATGGTATAGCTGAAGATTTAGTAAAAAAATTACGCAACAGTAATAACCCAGAATCTCCAATAAAGATGCGTAAAGCAACAGTTAATTTAAGTCAGCTAAAAGGAAAACTCAAGAGCGTTTTAGAAGGATTAGAAACCAGCGACATAGCAGGTCCATTCAGTTTCAGTGAAGGTTACTCCGTTATAAAAGTAATAGATAAAGTACAACTTAATCATGCACTGCTGGAAAGCACTTTAAAATTAAAACAGATTGTGGTTGAAGGTTCAGAAAGTTTATTAGATAATCTCAAGGAGCAAAAAGTTAATTGTTTAAATTTTGATAAATTAGCAGATAATTTTAAGCTGCCAAACGCAAAAGAATTTGAAATAAAAATGCGAGATTTAAATCCTGATTTACAGATTTTATTTAGTAAAACAAGTGTGAATGAAATAGTAGAATTGAGAGAAAATGGCACTGCAAAGTTGATGATGTTGTGTGATATCAAGAGTAATGTAGCGGGTATAGAAGCAATCAAACAGAAAATGTACCAACAAAAGATTATGATACAAAGCAACTTGTTATTAGATGATATGCGTAAAAATGCAGCTATCAGTTATCGGTATAGTTGAAGTCAGAGAGTGTCCTTGTCTCTGTCTTTGTGTATAGAACTATATAAATTACTTTGTTCTATAAAATTTCAAAAAATTTGAACAAATGTAGTTAAAATAGCACATGAAGAATATAATGCTAATTGGTGGTGGAGTTGGAAATGCAGTGTTATTTTCGATAGGGAAGGCATGTCTTGAAAATAATAACAAGGTTTTGTACTTCGCTGGCTATAAGAAGTTAAGTGATGTATTTAAACGAGCACTGATAGAGCGTGCATCAAATGCAGTAGTTTGGGCATGTGAAGAAGGATTGATAGAAACAAGCAGAGATCAAGATAAATCCTTTCATGGTAATATAGTTGATGCAATAGTCTCTTATCAACAAGGAAGATTAGGTATTAATTTGAACGTTATAGATAAAATTATCACTATTGGTTCTGATAAAATGATGAAAGCTGTGAATGAAGCTAGAAAAACAATTTTAAAGCCATATCTGAAGTCAAGTCATATAGCAATATCGTCAGTTAATTCTCCTATGCAGTGTATGATGAAAGAAATCTGCGCTCAGTGTGTGCAGCAGCATATAAATGCGAAAACAGGAGAAAGGAGTTTTGTTTATAGCTGCAGTAATCAAGACCAGGATATGGAATTTATTGACTTTGATTTTTTAAGTGAGCGCTTGAAGCAAAATAGTTTACAAGAAAAACTTACTGCGAAATGGATAGATCATGTTCAAAGATATTAAACAGCACAAAAAGGAAATAAGAGAGCAATATAGAGCTATAAGAAAAGATATTGATGAAAGTTATTCCAGTTATGCGGCAAATTCCCTTATTAATCTCTTTAATCAGAACTTAAGCTACGTTAAAGGCAAAACAATAGCAGCTTACATTCCAATGGATGAGGAAATAGATGTTGTGCCTTTGATGCATAGTTTACTCGATTTAGATTATAAAGTAGCAATTCCTAATAAAAATAAGTTACTAAAATTTGAGGAATGGAACGAAACAAATGAAGATGTAATTCCCGACACAATCATTACTCCTGTTATTGCTTTTGATGATCATTTTAATAGATTGGGTTTTGGCGGTGGTTGGTATGATACAATGATAGAAAAACTGCGGCCGCTTGGAAAAATATTTATAGGTGTAGCCTATGAGAAACAATATTGTAAAGATTTACCTGTAGAAAAACATGATCAAAAATTGGATATTATAATCACTGAGATGTGTGTTAGATGTGGAAGTGGATTGCTCAAAAAAGTGGATAAAAAGGAGTAGCGTAACCCCACTTTCTGATAGTAATTTTTGCGTAAAAAAATGCATCAACTCGGTCCTGTGATTCCTCCTTCACTAACTCGTGCAGCACTTGAAATACCTAAGTGAGAATTTGGCTTCATTTCCTGAGCTTTCTCATTAACTTTTTGTTCTACCTCTTTTATGTCACTACCAATTGCCATAATTGCAGGTTGAAATTCGCTCATAAAATCTACAAGTTTCTCCATGTCTTCCTCATGAGTACTATAGTACTTCCCAAAGTAAATGATAAAGGTATAATAAGCTATTTGAGTTATAATGGCGTATAGTGTGGATTTAAGGGAAAGGGCAGTATCGATGATAGAAAAAGGGAAGTCAAAGGTTGAGGTGGCAGAGCTTTTGGAGATAGGAATAGCAACTCTGTACCGCTGGTTAAGAAAGAAAGCCGCTGGTGAAAGCCTAAGGCCATCGAAAAACGGCAGCTTTATTCGAAAAATAGACCCAAAAATACTCGAAGAATATGTTAAAAAGAATCCAGATCATACGCTGGCAGAGATGAAACAAAATCTTGGATTTGGAATAAATTCAATTTGGTATAGGCTGAAACAGCTAAGAATTACTTTAAAAAAAAGTTACACTATATCAAGAGCGCAATCAAGAAGATAGGCAGCGATTTACCGATAAAATCTCAAAAATAGACCATTCCAGCATCTTATATATAGATGAAGCAGGAGTTGATAATAGGTTATACCGAGAGTATGGACGTGCTCCAATAGGAAAGAAAATTTATGCAGATATTCCAGGAAGAAAACGAGAGAGAATCAGTATAATAGGCGGGTGGATTGGAAAGAGATTTATTGCACCAATGACTTTCAAAGGTGGGTGTGACAAAGAGGTATTCAATACATGGTTAGAGAAGATGTTATTACCTAAATTGCCACATGGTACTACAATAGTTATGGACAATGCCACATTCCATAAAACTCCCAAAACAAAGGAGTTAATAGATAATGCTAGATGCCGTTTGCTCTATCTACCAACATATTCACCAGATTTGAACCCTATAGAGCATTGTTGGAATACCATCAAAAGCCGCCTCAGACCTTTAATGCATAAATATACAGACTTACAACTTTTGGTTGGTAATACCATAATGGAAATTTATCATTCATTTTAGAAAATACTATAGATGCCGTTTGCTCTATCTACCAACATATTCACCAGATTTGAACCCTATAGAGCATTGTTGGAATACCATCAAAAGCCGCCTCAGACCTTTAATGCATAAATATACAGACTTACAACTTTTGGTTGGTAATACCATAATGGAAATTTATCATTCATTTTAGAAAATACTATATGAGGTTGTCCGGAAACTAGTAAATTCAAGCATATTCCCTCTTTAACATAACCCTACTCATAGCTAGGTATATGAAATTCTCAGTGGATGTTGTGAGTAAATCATACTCCTTCGATAGCCTTCTATTCCTATTAACCCAAGCAAAAGTCCTTTCTACAACCCATCTTCTTGGCTGTACTTTAAACCCTTGTTCTCTTGTTGGTAGTAGCTCAGGTGGCGTATCTTTGTGCACCCAAAATCTACATGGAGGCCTTTTAACAATTTCAATATCTATGTCATATTCTTCCTTTATGTGATTCTTTAAATTTCTTCCTTGGTATCCCATGTCAGCCCACATTTTTTTAACTTTAGTATATTTTGTTCTCATATTGTTTAATGCTATTTTAATACCATCTCTATCATTTTCGTTAGCAGCGC
Organism: Wolbachia endosymbiont (group A) of Eristalinus aeneus; assembly: GCF_964026915.1. Lineage (NCBI taxonomy): Bacteria > Pseudomonadati > Pseudomonadota > Alphaproteobacteria > Rickettsiales > Anaplasmataceae > Wolbachia > Wolbachia endosymbiont (group A) of Eristalinus aeneus. The sequence goes on along the minus strand of NZ_OZ034712.1, from coordinate 806,053 downwards.
CTACGTAACAACCTAGTATAAAACCCTGAGTGTCTGTAATTATATGCCTTTTTCTACCCTTTACTTTTTTACTTCCATCATAGCCTTTGATCCCCCCTTTTCTGTAGTCTTTACAGATTGACTATCTACTATACAGGCACTCGGCTGCTCATTCCTTCCTATTTTTCTTCTACTATATTTTGTAATTTCATAATTCATTTTCTCAAAAATTCCCTGCTTCTTCCATTGCCTGAACTGCTCATACACAGTCTTCCATAGCGGAAAATCATTTGGTAAATACCGCCATTGACACCCTGTACGCAATACATAGAAAATTGCTTCTAATATTTCTCTTTTGCTATACTTTGGCGGCCTTCCTCCTTTCTTGTATGATACTCTGAAGTGTTTTTCTATTCTTGCCCATTCCCTTTCGCTTAGATCTGTTGGATACTTTTTTCTCATCTTTACCCCGTACTAAAATTTCAGATATTATAGCCTTTTACTTATTTCCGGACAACCTCTAGATGGTACAATATCAACCACAGGATCAGATGCAAATGAAGAATTTATCAATCTTTTAAGCGAAAATCTCAGAGAGAGGTTATTGGGGTCAGGAGTTGCTCTAGAAGATGAAGATGTTGATGATGTTGTTGAAGTCAGAGTATCTACCGTTATAGATCTATTGAGTGATTATGCTAAATTGGAAGATAATAAAGAACACAGAGAGTTATTAATAAGTAAAGTAGCAGATAATTTAGGACTTTCCACTCAAGATAAAACAGCACCAGAAGTATTGATGGAATTAGGCTCTTTACCTTCTTTGACAAAAGGTCAGGTTAATCATAATCAAGTGCAGTCTGTTGTAAATACTTTTATTAAGTTAATTATTGAAGGGAAAAGCGAAGTATACAAAAAAGGAGGTGCGATTAATGCAATTGATGCAATTCATAAGGAGATAGATAAGGCAATTGTTGAGCAAGAAAAAAAAGCAACCAACAAAAAAGATATAGAAAATGATAAATGGACAGATAGAATCAAAAAACAGAATTATTCTGCGGAATCACATGAACATTTACCTTAAAGATATTAGTAGGCTCTTTAAATATTTTAGAGTTCATGGTTACAACGGTTGCTATTTTACAGTGCATCTCACAACACTTTCTTCAAAAATATACATGTTAACATACCCTGGACGTACAAGATCACACTTATACCCAAGCTTTTCATAAAATACTTTCGCTTTTTGAAAATTCATGGTTGCAACGGTTGCTATTTTACAGTGCATCTCACGACCATAATCATGAACTTCTTCCATTAGCTGCTTTCCCATACCTTTTCTTCTATAATCAGAGTGCACCCAAAGCAAGTCAGTGTAAATTGAACCATAGATAACAAAACCGCTACAACCTACAATAATTTGTTCAGTATCATCGCGAATAAAAAAAGCAAATGGGTTACACGTACCTTTATCAACGGTTTCTTCATTAATCTTTTTGAGTAGGAATTCAATGTCTTTGCTACTTGGTGATGTGGTGTGTTCTATTTTCATCTCTCGGCCTAATACCGCATACTGATTTCTCTCTTTATCTTATATAAATTAATTAAGTAAAGTGAATACAGTATCCACACTACTAAAAAAAATGTGGCACAAAACATAAACATTGCAACCAGTGGCAACAGCAGGGAACTTTCTATTGCTATTCCACCTTTTCTCAAAATGCTTGCTGGCTGATGGAGAGTGGACCATAAATTCACGGAAAATTTTACTATAGGAATATTTATAGCACTAAAGATGGCAAATACTGCTGCTGATTTTTCTGCCCTCGCTTCATTATCAAAAGCGCTCCACAATGAAAGGTAGCCAACATATAGGAAAAATAAAATCAGCATTGAAGTAAGCCTTGCATCCCATACCCACCAAGTGCCCCAGGTTCCTTTTCCCCAGATGCTGCCTGTGATTAAGCATATTGCCGAAAAGACTGTCCCTGCAGGAGCAGCAGCATGTGCCAAGACACTAGCAATGCTATTGTTCCATACCAATGAAATGAAACCAAGTGATGCAATTAATCCATATATTCCAAGAGCAAGCCATGCAGAAGGCACATGAATGTACATGATTCGTACAATTTCTCCTTGTTTATAATCTTCTGGAGAGAAGAATAACGCCAAAGACATTCCAATTAAAAAACATGCGAAACAAATAACCCCAAGCCAAGGTAGAGCTTTCTTAGAAAAATAAGAGAAATTTGTAGGCTTTAATAAAAACATTCGTTTTGAGAATAATTGTGTTAAGAATTTACCAATTAGTTTGAGTTTTATCAACAGGATAGTTTTTCTATATTTACGTAGGTCAACAAATTAGCATAATTTCAGTAGCAGATTGCTAGCTATTATTTTTAGTATATGACCCTTAAAAAGCTTAATCTACACTTAGTATCAGATTCAAGTGGTGAAACTGTTATATCAGTTGCAAAATCAGCTCTGAAACACTTTCGTTCTGTAGAAACGATCGAATATGTTTGGTCTTTTGTAAAAGGAGAAGAGCAGATTGACAAAATTCTGGAGGAAATTAATAGGAAAAGTGATGAGCATAATTTTGTTATATGCACTATTACTGATGATGAGCTAAGAAAATATCTAAAAGATAACTGTATAAAGTTGAAAATTCCCTATAGAGCAATATTATCACATATTATTAGAGAAATTTCGTCTTATCTTGAAATTGAAAAAGACGAAAAGCTTGACTTGCATACTGAGATAAATAACGAATATTTTCAGCGCATTGAGGCAATAAACTACACTATTAATCATGATGATGGACAAAATATTCAAGATATTGATAAAGCAGATATAATTTTGGTTGGAGTTTCACGTACATCAAAATCTCCCACCAGTACGTATTTAGCTTACCGAGGCTATAAAGTTGCAAATATTCCTTTTGTTAGTGGAGTACCCTTTTATGTTGACTTGGCAAAATTAAAAAATAAACTAACGATAGGGGTAACAATAGACGTAAGTAGGCTAATAGAAATACGCAAAAATAGACTTACTTCAATTAACAACGAAGATAATAATATATATGCTAACCCTGAGAAAGTAGAAAAGGAAATTAAAGAAGCAGAGGAGCTCTTTAAACAGAATAACTGGCCAATTATCGATGTCACGCAAAAGTCGATCGAAGAAGTATCAGCAACAATTATACAATATTTTAATAAAATGTTATCAATTGACTAACTCTTGATAAGTGATTATAATGTAAAGTAATTTAATTCTTACTATAGATATGAAAGTCAAAGGGTCGCTAAAATCTCATCGTAACAGAGATAAAAATTGTAAAGTTGTGAAAAGGGGTGGTAAGATTTACATTATAAATAAGGTAAAGCCAAGGTGTAAAGCGCGTCAAGGTTCTTAGCTTTTTGTTCACCTTTTCATGTTATATATTTTTTATATGTGAAAGTACGGTGCTTATATCTAAAAAGAAGCAAAAGTTACTGTGTTTAAGCGCAGCCTTACTCATTTCTTCCCTTACATTATATTTCAGCATTAGCACAATTACAGGTAAACGTGGCTTATTGACGTTAATCGATTTAAAAAAAGAAATCGAGTACAATAAACTTTTGCTAAAGGATGTCTCTTCTGAAAAGGAAAAGTTGGACAACAAAGTATTTGGCTTATATGAAAAAAGCTTAGATTTAGATCTGCTTGATGAGCAAGCAAAAAATGCTTTAGGTTATGTGAACCCTAATGAACTTATGGTTGTTCTTGACGTGGAATAGCAGTAGTGACCTTACCCAGAAAAAGTGGAGAGAAAGAAAAGAGTTTTTTTGGGTAAAATAAAATTTTGGAGGATTAGAAATGGTAAGAGAATATACAGCAGAATTCAAATTGGAAGCTGTTAAACTGGCAAATGAACAAAGAAAGGTAGGTCAACCAGTTGCAAAAGTAGCAAGAGATCTAGGAATAAGGGATAGTGTATTAGGAAAATGGATAAAGAAACACAACGAAAAAAAGTCGGCAGCAGATGCATTTCCAGGTAGAGGTAACATGGCTCCTTACGACAAAGAGAGGTTTGATTTACAAAGCAAGAGTAACAAGGGAAAGAGACATTTAAAAAAAAGCCCTGGCCAGTCAAAAAGAGTAAAATATTTTTTTATATAGTAACTGCTATAAAGTACAGGAATTATGTAGGATTTTCTGCTAGTGGCTACTATAAGTGGACCACAAGAAAAATAAGCAGTAGAGAATCAGCAAATAAAGAGCTACTCGAAGCTATTCAAAAAATATATCAAGTTTCTAAATGTAGATATGGAGCTCCTAAAATTCATGCTGAATTGAAGGCTTTGGGTAAAAGTTGCAATTTGAAAACGGTGCAAAGTATTATGCAGAAAAATGACATCAGGGCTATACTGAGAAGAAAGTTTAAAATTAAAAAACAACAAACAGATAATAGAGCTGTAGCTCCCAATATACTAGATCAAAACTTTATTGTTGATCAACCAAATAAAGTATGGGATTACTTACATCAAAACCAAGGAGGGATGGCTATATTTGGCAGCAATAATTCTCACGTATGGTATAGTACTTCCCAAAGTAAATGATAAAGGTATAATAAGCTATTTGAGTTATAATGGCGTATAGTGTGGATTTAAGGGAAAGGGCAGTATCGATGATAGAAAAAGGGAAGTCAAAGGTTGAGGTGGCAGAGCTTTTGGAGATAGGAATAGCAACTCTGTACCGCTGGTTAAGAAAGAAAGCCGCTGGTGAAAGCCTAAGGCCATCGAAAAACGGCAGCTTTATTCGAAAAATAGACCCAAAAATACTCGAAGAATATGTTAAAAAGAATCCAGATCATACGCTGGCAGAGATGAAACAAAATCTTGGATTTGGAATAAATTCAATTTGGTATAGGCTGAAACAGCTAAGAATTACTTTAAAAAAAAGTTACACTATATCAAGAGCGCAATCAAGAAGATAGGCAGCGATTTACCGATAAAATCTCAAAAATAGACCATTCCAGCATCTTATATATAGATGAAGCAGGAGTTGATAATAGGTTATACCGAGAGTATGGACGTGCTCCAATAGGAAAGAAAATTTATGCAGATATTCCAGGAAGAAAACGAGAGAGAATCAGTATAATAGGCGGGTGGATTGGAAAGAGATTTATTGCACCAATGACTTTCAAAGGTGGGTGTGACAAAGAGGTATTCAATACATGGTTAGAGAAGATGTTATTACCTAAATTGCCACATGGTACTACAATAGTTATGGACAATGCCACATTCCATAAAACTCCCAAAACAAAGGAGTTAATAGATAATGCTAGATGCCGTTTGCTCTATCTACCAACATATTCACCAGATTTGAACCCTATAGAGCATTGTTGGAATACCATCAAAAGCCGCCTCAGACCTTTAATGCATAAATATACAGACTTACAACTTTTGGTTGGTAATACCATAATGGAAATTTATCATTCATTTTAGAAAATACTATATGAGGTTGTCCGGAAACTAGTAAATTCAAGCATATTCCCTCTTTAACATAACCCTACTCATAGCTAGGTATATGAAATTCTCAGTGGATGTTGTGAGTAAATCATACTCCTTCGATAGCCTTCTATTCCTATTAACCCAAGCAAAAGTCCTTTCTACAACCCATCTTCTTGGCTGTACTTTAAACCCTTGTTCTCTTGTTGGTAGTAGCTCAGGTGGCGTATCTTTGTGCACCCAAAATCTACATGGAGGCCTTTTAACAATTTCAATATCTATGTCATATTCTTCCTTTATGTGATTCTTTAAATTTCTTCCTTGGTATCCCATGTCAGCCCACATTTTTTTAACTTTAGTATATTTTGTTCTCATATTGTTTAGAGGTTGTCCGGAAATAAGTAAAAGGCTATAATATCTGAAATTTTAGTACGGGGTAAAGATGAGAAAAAAGTATCCAACAGATCTAAGCGAAAGGGAATGGGCAAGAATAGAAAAACACTTCAGAGTATCATACAAGAAAGGAGGAAGGCCGCCAAAGTATAGCAAAAGAGAAATATTAGAAGCAATTTTCTATGTATTGCGTACAGGGTGTCAATGGCGGTATTTACCAAATGATTTTCCGCTATGGAAGACTGTGTATGAGCAGTTCAGGCAATGGAAGAAGCAGGGAATTTTTGAGAAAATGAATTATGAAATTACAAAATATAGTAGAAGAAAAATAGGAAGGAATGAGCAGCCGAGTGCCTGTATAGTAGATAGTCAATCTGTAAAGACTACAGAAAAGGGAGGATCAAAGGCTATGATGGAAGTAAAAAAGTAAAGGGTAGAAAAAGGCATATAATTACAGACACTCAGGGTTTTATACTAGGTTGTTACGTAGGCGCTGCTAACGAAAATGATAGAGATGGTATTAAAATAGCATTAAACAATATGAGAACAAAATATACTAAAGTTAAAAAAATGTGGGCTGACATGGGATACCAAGGAAGAAATTTAAAGAATCACATAAAGGAAGAATATGACATAGATATTGAAATTGTTAAAAGGCCTCCATGTAGATTTTGGGTGCACAAAGATACGCCACCTGAGCTACTACCAACAAGAGAACAAGGGTTTAAAGTACAGCCAAGAAGATGGGTTGTAGAAAGGACTTTTGCTTGGGTTAATAGGAATAGAAGGCTATCGAAGGAGTATGATTTACTCACAACATCCACTGAGAATTTCATATACCTAGCTATGAGTAGGGTTATGTTAAAGAGGGAATATGCTTGAATTTACTAGTTTCCGGACAACCTCTTATAGCCTTTTACTTATTTCCGGACAACCTCTTAACATAGATCCCGCTAACAAGCAGCGGGATGACGGTTGTCGTTTAGCCATAAACATTAAGAAATTTACCAAATGAAAAAAAAGGCAAAAGAAGCCCTGGGGTTATTATCTGCTTTAAAATATTGGCGTTTTTTATGTTTTAAACGTTTGACAAGCGAAATTCAGCTGCTTTTAATTGCAACTAACTTACGCTGCAAACGTTTAAGAAATTTACTAAGCAGAAAAAAAGACAAAGAATCCCCGAGTTAGCTAGTCTTTTACTATCTCTGTCGAGTATTGGCATTTTTTGATGTCTTGTAACGCTTTATAAGCGCGTTCAGCTTATTTAGATAAAAATCTAGATGTAGATGAAGTTTTGTAAAGACATACAGTATCTATATACTGCAAAAAATTGAACATAAGACGCCGATACATTAAGTAATCCTTACCTTTTAATCTGCAGATTGGCGAAAGCAAATACAATAGCTTCAGTTTCATGATAAGGGCGCTGGCGGAGTTTGTCAAGCAAGTTTTTAGCCCTGTCTCCTTGCTATAATGTTCATATCGATAGAAAAGCAAAAGAATAGAATGAAATATCAAGTGATATCCTCTATAATTAAATTTTTTGAATGAAGAGATGACGGTTCGCGTAGGAATTAATGGTCTGGGTAGAATAGGCAGAGGCGTATTGCGTGCTATTTTCGAAATAGAAGAATATAGCAAACAAATAGAAGTTGTAGCTGTCAATGGATCGCTCGGTGCTGAGCAGCATGCACATTTGATTAAATATGATTCTGTTCATGGCAAATTCAGTGGTGATATTGATTTTAATGAGTCTCAAAATTGGATTTCTATAAATGGCAAAAAGTTTTCTTTATATAGAGAACGGAATCCTGAAAATATTCCTTGGAATGTTGATGTAATACTTGAATGTACTGGTGCATTCAATAAACGTGAAGAAGCAATAAGGCACAATGCAGAGAAAGTAATTGTCTCTGCTCCAGTTCCGGATGCTGATGTCACTATAGTTTATGGTGTGAATGACGATATGCTCGAAAAAGAGCATAAAGTGATATCAGCAGGTTCTTGCACTACAAATTGCCTTGCTCCGATTGTGAAAGTCCTACACTCCAGTTTAGGTATAAAAAGCGGTTTTATGACTACTATACATGCCTACACGAATGATCAAAATGTTCTTGATGGTAATCATAAAGATTTGCGTAGAGCAAGGGCTTGCGGATTATCTATGGTGCCAACTACAACCGGGGCAGCAAAAACAATCGGTTCTGTAATTCCTGAATTAAAGGGAAAGCTAGATGGCACTGCCGTCAGAGTTCCGGTTAGCAATGTTTCTATGGTTGATTTTACATTTACGACTGATAAGAAAGCGACCGTTAAAGAAATCAATGAAATGTTTAAGGATGCAGCTCTCTCCTCTACGTCATTCCAGCGCGTGACGCTGGAATCTAATCCAGTGTCAGCTACTCGGATGACATCAGAGGGTACTAGGATGACAGAGGGTTATCCAATGTCAAATGTACTTTCTATATGCGAGGAACCTTTAGTCTCAATAGATTTTGTGCATAACCCTTATAGTGCAATTGTGGATTTAACTGGTACATATGTTACAGGTGATATATGCAGGGTTGCAGCGTGGTATGACAATGAGTGGGCTTTTTCGCTGAGAATGTTAGACATAGCATTATTGAGCTATAGTAAAGTATGAACTGGAACTCAAACAAATACGCCTCATTTTATGAGCACTTTGCGGAACTCAGAAAAAGAGTTATCTTTTGCTTTCTATTTTTTTGCGTTGCTTTTGGTTTTTGTTATTACTTTAAGGAAAATATATACCGTTTTTTACTCGCACCTTTAATAGAAGCAACAAAAGGTAGCGAAGGTTTTTCTTTAATTTACACAGACTTAACAGAGGCATTTTTTGTGTATCTCCAAGTTGCAATAATGAGCGCACTTTTGTTTTCTTTTCCTGTGTTTGCATGGCAATTTTATATGTTCTTAGCACCTGGGTTATATAAAAGTGAAAGGGCAGTGTTGTTGCCATACTTGATTGCAACACCGGTTTTATTTGTAACGGGAGCTACTGTAGTCTATTACTATATATTTCCTTTAGCCTGGAAGTTTTTCATCACTTTTGAACATAGTGGGAAATCTTTCGGTATACCAATAGAGTTTATGCCATCAGTTAGCGAATATTTAGACCTCGTTCTCCAATTTATGTTTGCTTTTGGCACTGCATTTCAAATTCCAGTAATACTCACATTAATGGTGAGAGTAGGGTTACTCACTACACAAAGTTTGTCAAATAAACGCAGAATCGCGATAGTGGTAATTTTTATTATCGCTGCAATCTTAACTCCACCTGATGTATTAAGCCAAGTAGGGCTTGCAATACCTATGCTGATTCTATATGAATTGTCCATTCTGATATGTAGGTATATTGAAAAAAAGAAGACAAAGATTTAAACAAAGGAATCCCTCTTATCTCCTTTATATCACATTTTTAACTTACAACATTCTTATTCAGGACTTAAATATGGAAATGTTTCATAAATTGATTGTAATACTTTGTTAAGTTCAGCCTTACTTTTGATGATCAATAATACTGTATCATCACCTGCTATAGTTCCTATAATTCCTATGTTGTTGCTACTATTTAGCACATACTTCTTATCTAAAAAGTAAGCTAGACTGCTAGCTTGTCCTGGTTGGGTATGTAGTACTATTAAACCAAAATCCGAAATTTGCATATTAAGTATCAATGGTAATTGATACTGGTTGATATCGATTACTTTATATACACCAGCAACTTTGGCAATTTTAAGTTTTTTTAATTTCCTTGATAAAGTAGCCTGAGGAATGTTGTGCCCTCTTTCTTTAAGCAAGGTCTGTAAATCGCTCTGCTCTAAAATTTCATGATTTTGAATAATATTTAAAATATGTTCACCTAGTGTGTTGTCATGCATTATGCATTTTCCTCATATTGAATATGTAATAAGTATATTTGAAATTATATTCATTATTTCTTGACTATTCAATTTTTAATGTCTATATTCATAAGATGAATAAAATATGAATATAAATTAGTAATATGAAAAAATATATTTTAAATGCTATTATAGTGATAAGTATTCTATTAACAGGATGCAAGGAAGATAAACACGATAATATCATTAGATTTGCAATTTCTGCAGATTATCCACCTTTTGAATATTATGAAAATGGTAAATTTACTGGCTTTGACATTGAGCTTGCTCAATTAGTAGCAAAAGAGTTAGGTAAAGAAGCAATGTTTAAAGATATGCAGTTTAGTGCTATATTTGCAGCATTACAAAGTAATTCTGTAGATGCTGCTATATCTACTATTGGTAGTACAGAAGAGCGTGAAAAAAATTTTGATTTTTCAAATAGTTATTATACAGGGGAATTTGGTATTCTATATCACAAAAATAAACCCATAGCCGGTATAAACAATTTAACTCACAAGAAGATAGCCGTTCAACTAGGAACTGTCATGGAAATTTGGCTAAAAGAGCATGTTCCTACAACAGCTCAAATTATTGCTATAGACAATAATAATCAAGCTGTAGAAGCATTGAAGTCTGGTCATGTTGATGGCGTCCTAATTGATGAATTCCAAGGTAAAGTATTTAGCAAAAAAAATCCTGGTCTATCATGGTCAGCCATCGCTAAGTCAGATAATGGTTATTCTATTGCTGTGAATAAAGGATCTGATTTAAAGGATAAAATAAACGAGGCGTTAAAAAGTTTAGAAAGTAAAGGTGTAATACAAAAGATAGCAGAAAAATGGCTAGGAGATAACTGATGCAAGAATTAATTTCTAATTTCTTGTTTGTTGGAACAGGCCTTGCCTTGACTTTAAAATTATTGATTGGAGGACTGCTTTTAGGTATGAGTCTAGGAGGGTTATTTTCAGTACTCAGATATAATAAGATCTGTATTCCATTAATTAATGGAATTATATCTGTAATACGTGGCACCCCCCTTATATTACAGTTAAGTGTTGTTTATTTTATGACTCCAACCATTGCAGGAATTAAATTAAACATATTTAGTGCTGGCATTATAGCATTTGGTCTAAATAGCTGTGCTTATATTGCTGAGATTTTACGAGCTGGTATTGAAACTATATCAAAAAACCAGTTTGAAGCAGCTAAAACTTTACAAATACCTAGTTTCTATATGTGGAGAGATATTATATTACCACAAGTTATTAAAAATATTCTTCCTGCAATGATAAATGAGATCATTGCACTCCTTAAAGAAACGGCATTAATCTCTACTATTGGTGGTGTTGATATTATGCGCTCTGCGCAAATGCTTGCAGCAGAACAATTTACTTATTTTATACCACTTTGTCTTGCTGGGGCTTATTATTACGCTCTTGTATTACTAATTGAATATATAGGCAAAAAGATTGAACAGAAAGGTATATATGATAAAAATGCATAATGTTTGTAAATTATTTAATAATGTTCCAGTACTTAATAATATTAACCTGATTATAGAACAATCTATAGTTGGTCTTGCTGGTCCTTCTGGTAGTGGTAAATCAACATTGTTACGTTGTATACAAAAACTCGAAGTTTTAGATTCTGGTAGCATTGAATGCAATGATAGTACTGGTTTTGTATTTCAGGATTTTCAACTTTTCCCACATATGACTGTCTGGGAAAATCTTACATATGCTCCCAAACTTAAAAACAAAACTCAGGATCAAAGTGATTCACTACTTGAGTCTTTGGGTATTGCCTCTAAAAAAAATGATTACCCTAGTAATCTATCCGGTGGGCAAAAACAGCGGGTTGCGCTTGCCAGAAGCTTAATGATGAATCCAAGGATTCTATTATGCGATGAGCCAACGTCTGGTTTAGATGTAGCAACAATAGTCGACGTTGTGGAACTATTACAATCAGTTAGAGATATGGGTATTACTATGATTATCGCTTCTCACAATTTGGATTTTTTAACAAAAATATCAGATCGGATTATTCTGTTAAAAAACGGAAAAATAATTGTAGATATCAATCCTAAAGAAATTGATGAACCAACAAACTATTTAAAAAATAATTATTAAAAGAGAATCACTCATATCATACTGAGAGCTATAACAGATTTTAGCATCGAAAATTACATAATATACATTATGGAAAACAAAATTACATAATGTAAGAAGCAATGCTAAAAATAAAATCACATAATATAGCAAACTATAGCTAACCCAAGAAAGGTTTTCCTACGTCATACCGCCGCGATATCTCAGCATAGATTCCGCTAACAAGTAGCGGAATGACGAATTTTTGTTTTTCAAACTGTCGGTAAATCTAAGTCAGTTTAGCTATATGTGTCAAGCACTGGGATGACACCCTCCTGATGGGCCAAAATCACAATGTTCGTACAGTTATGGAATGAATCGCGGTATGACGTGTTGCTTTGATCAGCTATAAAGATGATGCTGCGGAAGTTTTTAGTACTTGCTCGCAACTTTCAACAATTTAATAGCACTGGTGTTTACAACCTCTCCGCCGACACGCTTAGTGACAAAAAACCTCACATAAGGTTTATTCGTATAAGGGTCTCTTAATATTCTCATTCCTCTGTTATCTACAATCTTATAAGCTTGTTTAAAATCTGCCATCGCAATTACTGGTAGCTGATTGTTTGGCACTGGTGGCATATCGGCAGACTGGTATACTGGCACTCCCATTAAGGTATCTGGAGCTTCAAGCGACAAACTTGGTTGCCAAAGATATTGACCTGTTTGAGATTTTAGCAGCCTAATGTCCTTCAACGTACTCCTGTTCATCAAAAATGATGCATTTTTGGAATAATATTCATCCAGAGAGTAATACAACATCATTATTGAATCACTATCTAATTTTTCAGTTTTAACTTGCTCTATTTTATTATAACTGTTTCCATTTTCATAAGCTAAAATTCCTTTTGGTTGAAAAGTGCCCTCACCCTTAATGAAGGCTTCGCTTTCTTCCTTACTAAAAGTCTCGGCAATCTTTTCCACCAGCCAACTCTCAACATCGACAAACGCATCATCGAGTAACTTTTGTGATATTTGTGGTTGAGCATATAACTCGTAAGTTGTGACGGAAATCTTTTGGATTTTGGGCGTGTCCGTATCTTTTGCAAAATCATACTTAGACTTATTGCCACCATCCTCATCATCTACTGTTTCACTGCTCCAACCTGCACCGGCGCGGTCAAAATCTTCTATAATGTAATCCAATGTTTCAGTAGAGATTCTTTGACTGGAGCATATTTGTCGCATTGGGGACGAATCAGTTACGCGCTTGTTTATGCGTTTTACAATATGCGGAGTAACTAGATACCCCCCGATATCACTGTTATCTCCACTGAGGGTTTTGTGTGATAAACCGCTTTCCATTCCCTTGCGGATATAATCAGAAAAATATTTATCGCTTGTGCTAAAATCTGTATTTACTTCTGGACGTTGAGCTGCAGTTTCGATCAAGTCTAAACGCTCTTTGCAACTATAGTATTTTCTAAAATGAATGATAAATTTCCATTATGGTATTACCAACCAAAAGTTGTAAGTCTGTATATTTATGCATTAAAGGTCTGAGGCGGCTTTTGATGGTATTCCAACAATGCTCTATAGGGTTCAAATCTGGTGAATATGTTGGTAGATAGAGCAAACGGCATCTAGCATTATCTATTAACTCCTTTGTTTTGGGAGTTTTATGGAATGTGGCATTGTCCATAACTATTGTAGTACCATGTGGCAATTTAGGTAATAACATCTTCTCTAACCATGTATTGAATACCTCTTTGTCACACCCACCTTTGAAAGTCATTGGTGCAATAAATCTCTTTCCAATCCACCCGCCTATTATACTGATTCTCTCTCGTTTTCTTCCTGGAATATCTGCATAAATTTTCTTTCCTATTGGAGCACGTCCATACTCTCGGTATAACCTATTATCAACTCCTGCTTCATCTATATATAAGATGCTGGAATGGTCTATTTTTGAGATTTTATCGGTAAATCGCTGCCTATCTTCTTGATTGCGCTCTTGATATAGTGTAACTTTTTTTTAAAGTAATTCTTAGCTGTTTCAGCCTATACCAAATTGAATTTATTCCAAATCCAAGATTTTGTTTCATCTCTGCCAGCGTATGATCTGGATTCTTTTTAACATATTCTTCGAGTATTTTTGGGTCTATTTTTCGAATAAAGCTGCCGTTTTTCGATGGCCTTAGGCTTTCACCAGCGGCTTTCTTTCTTAACCAGCGGTACAGAGTTGCTATTCCTATCTCCAAAAGCTCTGCCACCTCAACCTTTGACTTCCCTTTTTCTATCATCGATACTGCCCTTTCCCTTAAATCCACACTATACGCCATTATAACTCAAATAGCTTATTATACCTTTATCATTTACTTTGGGAAGTACTATATCAATGGCATTATTTACCTTGCATAGCTGCTCAATTGTTGCAGAATCAGCACGCCCTTTGCTTTCAATTTCTTTTAGTTTGCGATCATTTATTAATTTAAATTGCTCCCATGATGAAGCGAGTTCATTGATACGGTGAGCGATATCGGTGAGTGACATAATAGCCTCCTTTGAAAATGAAATGAAAATGGAAATAAGGTAATAGGAATGGTACTCATAGATGTTTCCCTACATCTGTACGAACATTGCAGGTGGCAGATGCAAGTAGCTGCACTGGAATCCCAAAAAAAGGATGATGTCATCCCAGTGCTCCCTTTCTTGTCATCCCAGTCTGGGATCCAGATTGGGCACTAAGTTGGTAAACACGAAAGCGCTTTACAACGTTTTTGATGGAATTGTGCGAAAGCCAGTGTCAAGCACTGGAATGACATCATCTGTTGTCTTCAAAAATAAATGTTCGTACAGTTATGTGCCCAGGCACTGGCATGATATCATTTGTTTATCTGTTGAAAATGTAAACCGAAAAATAGCGTGGCACAAAGTGCCACGCTTAGTACTGTAAGCTTAATCCAGTAATTAAATTAAGCGAGGTAAAATAAAAGATAACAACACTATATAATGTTCGTTCTTTTATGTCAAGCACTTTTTTGAATTTTTTTGGTGATAATTTTTATCCAGTTATTTTATTATTGTAGTATAATTTCAATGCCAGATACTATCATTATGATCACTATCTAAATTTAAATCGTAATTATCATCAAATTTATATATCCCCTCCATCTCTTCTCTATGCAATTCATGTGAATCACCTAAAGCTTTTTGATTAGAAACGTCAACACAATACTGTAACAGTGCTCTTAATGCTCCAGCACTATCTTGATCTAAATTAAAATTGCTAAAATCAAATTTCTGCATATTCTCCACATGTCCTTCTCTACATAACCTACATATCTTAGCAAAAGCCCTTTCACTTTCTCGACTCCAAGCATTAAGAAAGTAAGGATCTACTACTTTGCTAAATTGTTTCTCTATCTCTTCAAGAGAGCTCTCTGGATTAAGTTCTAATATTACTTTGAAAATCCCACTGCCATGGAATCTATAAAATTTACTAGATAAGCTATCTTTTACAAAATTAACTGCATCATCTATTGTAACACCAGAGCGAGATTCAAATATCATCTCAAATGCTCCATAACAACTATCAATACCAAAATTAATTATTTTTTCCATAAAATCAATTACCTCTTCTAAGGAAATTTGTGGCTTATTCCTCAAGATAACTTCTAAACTCTTGACAAAATTATGCCCATGCTGACCCATAGCATGGGTTTTCCCATTTATTGTATAATGATATAGCTTCTTATTTTCTATTATATGCTTATTGCACTGGTAGATATGTAGCTTATTCAATTTGCCAGAATATTCCTCTATTTCCTTATCTGGTAATTTTGAGCGGAATTCCTTGATTACTTCGCGTATTATTCTATTGATATTACTCATGCTTATTCCTAATTAATATGTTAGTATTTTTATAAATTAAGTTATTATATTAAAATTCTTTCATGGATTTCAATATTAGCTCCGCACTACTTGTAGTTTTTGTAATGGGTCTGCCAATGACGATATAATCAGCTCCTGAATTTATTGCTTCTTTTGGTGTTGCTGTTCTTTTTTGGTCGTCATGACCTGGATCTATACGAATTCCTGGATTAATAATTTTAAAGTCTTCACCGCACTCTCGGCGCACTTCTTGAGCTTCTAGTGCAGAACAGACTATTCCATGGAGTCCAATCTTTTTTGCAAGCTTTGCAAGCAAAATTACCTGTGATTTTGCCTCTCTTGCTACTCCAAGCTCGTTTAAATCCTCATTGCTCATACTAGTTAGCACTGTCACTCCAATCAGCTTTATTTTTGTGCCTTGCACTACACTTAGCGCTTCTTCAAGCATTTTTGTTCCACCGCTGATGTGCAGAGTTAACATTTCAATGTTCAGAACTTTTATTACTTCAACTGTTTTGGCTACAGTGTTTGGAATGTCATGCAATTTCAGATCTAAAAAAATTGGTACATTGCATTTTGCAACTTCTTGCACTCCAGAAAGACCTTGAGCAGCAAAAAATTCTAATCCCAGCTTTACCATGCCAACTTTACCACGCAGAGCATTAGCTAGAGAAATAGCCTTATTTAAGTCTTGTGTATCCAGTGCGCATATTATTGGGTTCATTATCTTGCATGATTTATCTTATAATAAGACTCATTGTTGTGTTTTGCAAATACTTTCACTCTGATTACGTTCATAAGATTCTGTCAATAGTGAATTTGGCAATTTGATCGGAGTGGATGAGCGACTTGCATATCCAAGATCCTCCAGTAAACAATCAAACGTTTCCTCTGATGGTGATTCACATCTAGAATCTTCACCTAGCGTGAATTGCATAATTTCCTTCAATATAAACTTTATTTTTTGAGTCTCCTGTAATATTATTTTTCTACTACGATCTCCGATCGCTTCATTATTGTTTACCAATTTTTCTACCTTGTCTACCACAGATTCTAACATTTCCGGTAAATAACCCTTTTTCTCTTCTGCATTTCTCAACAAATCTTCTTCAAGTTGTTCTATTTGACTGTCTCGCTCTAAAAGTAAATTTTTTAAACCTTTTACCTCATTGTTACAATCTTTTCTTATTCCGTCTAACTCAAAAGACTGATTTTCAATTAAACCATTTGCTTCATCTAACTCGTCAAATTTCTTTTCCAATTTTTTAGATAAATTTTCCTTTTCTTTATTGATTTTTCTGATTTCACATTTTAGGTCATCTAATTTTGTATGCAACTTTTTTTCTTCCTCATATAATATATCTCTTTCTTTATAAAATATGTCTTCTTTCTTACGTAATATATCTCTTTCTTTATAAAATTTGTCTTCTTTCTCGTATAACTCCCTTATTTCTTTACGTAATTTTTCTACTTCCTCATTCAATTTTTTATTTTCTAATTCTTTGCATTGATTATTGTCTATTTTCCCTTTCAATTCTGTTATACGTTCTTCTTTTTCTTGTAACTGTTCACGTAAACACGAGATTTTAAGATGTAATTCTTCTTCTCGTGCAACAAGCTTATCTATTTCCTCTTTTGTTTTGTCCAATTCATTGTCTATTTCAAACGTACGATTCTTTGCTGTTTCTAATTTTTTCTCTAAAGATTTTTTTTCTTCAAGAAGAGATTCTCTCTCAACTTCTGACTCATTTACTTTCTGATCCAATCTTTTTGCTCTCTTGTCTAAATTTTGCTTCTCTCTAGTTAATTCATGTAATTGATTCTTCACTTCTTTGTTTGCAGCTTCTTCAGCTTCTTTTTCCAGAGTTATTTTATTTTCTAACTCTTGCTCTTTCTGAGCGAATTTATTTCTCTCAACCTCTATTTTTTTATTATTACTAATTATTTTATACGAAAGTGCAAGCACCAAAATAGATAATGTAGCTAAAGCAAGAATTAGAGGAAGAGGCACATTAGAAATTACAATAAGCGCTAAAGATGTAAGTAACGTAAGAGTAGCTAAGGAACTATAGTACTTCCCAAAGTAAATGATAAAGGTATAATAAGCTATTTGAGTTATAATGGCGTATAGTGTGGATTTAAGGGAAAGGGCAGTATCGATGATAGAAAAAGGGAAGTCAAAGGTTGAGGTGGCAGAGCTTTTGGAGATAGGAATAGCAACTCTGTACCGCTGGTTAAGAAAGAAAGCCGCTGGTGAAAGCCTAAGGCCATCGAAAAACGGCAGCTTTATTCGAAAAATAGACCCAAAAATACTCGAAGAATATGTTAAAAAGAATCCAGATCATACGCTGGCAGAGATGAAACAAAATCTTGGATTTGGAATAAATTCAATTTGGTATAGGCTGAAACAGCTAAGAATTACTTTAAAAAAAAGTTACACTATATCAAGAGCGCAATCAAGAAGATAGGCAGCGATTTACCGATAAAATCTCAAAAATAGACCATTCCAGCATCTTATATATAGATGAAGCAGGAGTTGATAATAGGTTATACCGAGAGTATGGACGTGCTCCAATAGGAAAGAAAATTTATGCAGATATTCCAGGAAGAAAACGAGAGAGAATCAGTATAATAGGCGGGTGGATTGGAAAGAGATTTATTGCACCAATGACTTTCAAAGGTGGGTGTGACAAAGAGGTATTCAATACATGGTTAGAGAAGATGTTATTACCTAAATTGCCACATGGTACTACAATAGTTATGGACAATGCCACATTCCATAAAACTCCCAAAACAAAGGAGTTAATAGATAATGCTAGATGCCGTTTGCTCTATCTACCAACATATTCACCAGATTTGAACCCTATAGAGCATTGTTGGAATACCATCAAAAGCCGCCTCAGACCTTTAATGCATAAATATACAGACTTACAACTTTTGGTTGGTAATACCATAATGGAAATTTATCATTCATTTTAGAAAATACTATAGCTACAAAATAAAATGCATTAGCCTCACTAAGCAAATTGCTCATTACTCCCCTCCCACCACGGACAAAACTCCAGCAGTCTTGTATATATTTATTAAAATTCTCTTATCTGTGGAGGAATTATAGTGCTGCACCTACAACAAACTTTCCTTTTTCAGTCTACTAGCTAAAAATGGCTAAGGTTTTATGTATCCAGTGTACAACTGTACTCAAAATGTCTAGTGGCTATTGATCGGGGTAGAACATCCACTGGTATATCCAGGATCTTCCACAAATGAAGGAACAGACGTTTCGCCTGGCAAATATTGTGCAGCTTCTTCTACTAACACAGACTTTGTTGCTTGAATCACTTGTAATATTACTTTTTTATCATCATCTCTGATCACTTCATTTTCCCTTACTAATTTTTCTACCTCATCTGTTACATATTCTATCATCCGTTGCAAAAAAAGCACTTCTTCTTTTTTCTTTTCCAATAAAGCTTTTTGAAGTTGTTCTATTTGAGAGGATTGCTTCAAAAGTGAACTGTTTAATTCTTTCACCTTATTATCGCGATCATCATTCACTGTTGTTAATGTGTTATCAGATTCTTTCTCTTCTTTTTGTAAAGATAATGACTCCTTTTCCAGCTCCTTAATTTTAGATAAGTACTCTTTCTCCTTTGTACACAATTTATCAACTTTACTTTCAAGATCAGTGCGCTTTTGACGTTCATCACTAACTTTACCTTCTAATTCTTTCTTTTCCTTTTCCGACTGGCATAACTTCTTCTCTAATTCTTCTATGTCGCTTTCTGAGCTCTCATGTTGTTCTTCCGATTCTAAAGTTTTTAATTGTTTTACTTCTTCTACTTCTACTTTTTTTCTTAACATAGTTAATTGAGTACGCAGAGAAGAAGCTTCCCTACTTTTATGTTCTAATTCCAAGTTTAATTCATCTTCATATTCCAATCTTAAGCGTAACTCATCTTCATATTCTGACTTTAAACATAACTTATTCTTTTCACTTTCTAATTTGCATTGACACAATTCCTCCATTAAAGAATCCACTCTTTCATTCAATCTTGTATTTTCATCACGTAACTCTTGGTGTTCAAGAGAAAGCATCTCCTCCTTATGTTCTAACTGACCTTTTACTTTTGCTTCCAATTCTACATTATTACTAATTATTTTACATGAAAGTGCAAGCACCAAAATAGATAATGTAGCTAAAGCAAGAATTAGAGGAAGAGGCACATTAGAAGTTACAATAAGCGCTAAAGATGTAAGTAACGTAAGAGTAGCTAAGGAACTAGCTACAAAATAAAATGCATTAGCCTCACTAAGCAAATTGCTCATTACTCCCCTCCCCCCCACGTTCAGCAGTCTTGTATATATTTATTAAAATTCTCTTATCTGTGGAGGAATTATAGTGCTGCACCTACAACAAACTTCCCATCTTCAGTCTGCTAGCTAAAAAATGACTTAGACCTTGTGTATCGAGTGTACCATTGTACTTATAATGTCTAGTTAGCTATTGATCAGGGTAGAACATATACTGGTATATCCAGAATCACATAAAGCGTCATTCAGCTTATGTGATGGTCTGGATGTGTATTGCTGTGATTCTCCTATAGAATTTTCAATTTTCCTGTTAGTCTGCTTATTCGACACCTTTTTAATATTATGAGTCCTCTTAAAACTTCGACAAATAGCCGCAGTCTTAGTCTTGTCACGTACTTTACTTGCACAACCTTCTATTTCCTTTAATAAACTAATCAGATTTGCTGGTGAAAAATCCTCACTAGTATTGTTTAAAATTGTATGAGCGATACTTTGCAAATTTTCCTTCTGACAATACTCGTTGATTATTTTTTTACGCGTATCTGTACCTAATGTAGGAATCTCAATGTGATTGCATAAACGACCTCCCCTAACAAGTGCCTTATCTAAAATACCTATATGATTAGTTGCAGCAATCACCGTCACACCTTTTACATGGTCAGAGCCATCAATTTTAGTTAAGAAATGTTTTAAATATCGTATATTATCATCAGAACTATACGCTTTGCCAAAGCCTTCAATTTCATCTATAAAAACTATACAAGGAGCGTTTTCTTCTGCTTTTTTAAAAAGATCATTTATATTTTTTATATTAAACAAACTAGAACCAGAAACACTTATAAATGCAGATGTATCTTTAGTTTCACTCGCAATTGCCTTAGCAATCATAGTCTTACCAGTTCCTGGTAGACCATGCAAAATGTATCCTTCTCCTTTTTTTAGAGCCGCATCTGATTCTTTTTGTGATTCATAAATCTCTTTCAGCTTTTGTTTCTTACCATTTGGAAGTATAACATCATCAAATGTTGTCTTATATCTTTTTTTACCTTTTTCATAAAACTTCATCTGCAGCTCTTCTTTTACTTCAACTTCCTTTATGAGACTACTAAGCCTTTCTTCCACTGCATCTTCTATTAACTTTTTCACTTCATCTTTTGCAGCACCATTAAGCCCTGCCATTAGCTCTTTCTTTAGCTTTTCCACTGCATCTTCTATTAACTTTTTCACTTCATCTTTTGTTGCAGCATTACCAATCTTTACCTCTAGCTCTTCCACTGCATCTTCTATTAACTTTTTCACTTCATCTTTTGCAGCACCATTAAGCCCTGCCTCTAGCTCTTCTTTTGTTGCAGCACTAGCAAACTCTCCTCTTAGCTGTTCAACTTCATCTTTTGTTGCAGCATTAGCAAACTCTCCTCTTAGCTGTTTAACTTCATCTTTTGTTGCAGTACCATTAAGCCCTGCCTTTAGCTCTTCTTTTGTTGCAGCGCTTGTCCCTAGCTCTTTCACTTCATTGTTAAGCTTATTTAGCTCCTCTTTTGTTGCAACACTAGCAATCTTTACCTTTAGCTCTTCCACTTCATCTTTTGTTGCAGCACCATTAGCTTGCCTTGAAATTTCATCTAATTTTGTTTCGAGATCACTAACTTTCTCATTTAGCCCTTCTTTTGTTGCAGCGCTTGTCCCTAGCTCTTTCACTTCATTACTAAGCTTATTTATCTCTTCTTGTGTTGCAGCACTAGCAATCTTTGCCTTTAGCTCTTCCACTTCATCTTTTGTTGCAGCACCATTAGCTTGCCTTGAAATTTCATCTAATTTTGTTTCGAGATCACTAACTTTCTTATTTAGCCCTTTGATTTGAGGTTCTAAGCTTTGTATTGTATTTTCTTGCTCTGCAGCTAATTCAGTTTTTTCATTAAGCTCCGCTCCTTGAGCAGCTAATTTTTTATTTCGACTAATCATCTTGCATGAAAGTGCGAGTATCAAAGTAGATAGTATAGATAAACTCAAGGCAACAGGAAGAGCTACATTAAAGGCTGCAATTGGAGATAAGAATGCAACATAAAGAGCAACAGCAAGTGTCCCAGACGCAAGCAATACCAAAGTAGCAAGAGCACCAGCTATAAGATATGGTGCATTGGTTTTACTATACAAATCCCTCATTATTCCCTCATACTAATAATGATTACAATAGCATGGATATTAAAGGAAGTAAAGCTATAAAAATCAGTATAAGTCTATATTCACTATGTATTTTCCGTCTTCAGTTTCAAGCTCAGACTGCATCCACTCTATCGTTTCCGCATTGCAAACTGCCTGCAAATCATCCTGTGCAGATTGATTCAATTTATCCTCTCGTAGATCTGCTTTTATCATCAACTTTTTTATCAGATGCTTAACTGATACATTATTATCTGCCTTTATCTTTCTGATAATGTTTAATATCTGAATAACATTATCTCCCATTTCCTCTGAATATTTATCGTAGATAAGTTCTTCTTTGCTCGGCCAATTGCTTTTATTGTGTACAGAATTATAACTATACAATTGGTGGTATATCTCTTCTGTAATGTAAGGCAAGAAAGGTGCAAATAACCGCAAAATAATATTCAGTACATACGCCAAGCTTTGTTTTGCACTTAAACTGCTTCCGTACGCACGTTTTTTTACTAACTCCAAGTAACTATCACAAAAATCCTTCCAAAAAAATTCCTCTATTACGCCCAAAGCTTCGCAGTATTCAAATTGTAATAGGTTGTTCGTTGCTCTTTCTATAACTTTGTATAACTTAGACAATATCCACTTATCCATTGTCTCGTGAGCAGAATTTATGCTCATCACTTGATGCTTTTCCATGAACATGGAAACGAACTTGCTAGCGTTCCAAAGTTTTGTAACGAGGCGCTTGCCAATTTTGAATGTATTTTCAGAGTAGACTGTATCAACTCCAAGCCTTGAGTTCGCTGCCCAATAGCGCACTACATCAGCTCCATAAGTTTCAAGTATTACATGAGGAGTAATGATGTTACCCTTTGATTTACTCATCTTTTTCTTATCATCTGCTAAACACCAACCGCTGATCATAATGTTTTTCCAAGGTAAAGAATTTGCATGATAATGTGCCTTTAAAATAGTATAAAAAGCCCAAGTTCTTATTATCTCATGGCTCTGGCTGCGCAGATCTGCAGGAAATATCGTATCATAGCGATGATTTGGTAAGCTAAACTCACTGTTTACTGCTAGTGCACTTAGTTGAGGAGTAATTGAACTTGTGGCCCAGGTATCCATTACATCTTGATCTGGGATAACCTCTTCTTTGCTATACCCTTTTGGCAAATCTTTCAATGGATCTATAGGCAGGTCCTTTACTTCAGCTAGAATAATTTTACCTTCTTCTCCCTTACGTTTGGAATACCATGCTGGAAATGGCACACCAAAATAGCGCTGCCTTGAGATACACCAGTCCCAATTTAGCCCTTCTATCCACACTTCCATGCGTTTACGCATATTGCTTGGATACCAATTGCATTCTTTTACTTTATCTAATACTTGAGCTTTTTGCTCTAAGGTCTTGATAAACCATTGATAAGTAGGCAATATCTCAAGTGGTGCACCAGATCTTTCTGCACACTTAACAGAATGAGAAATGTTAGTGCTTTCTACCAAAAGTCCTTTTTCAGTTAGGATTTCGATTATCCGCTTTCTTGCTGCTGTAACTTTCAATCCATTTATTTCATTTAGTATATCGTCTGTCATCCGAGTAGCTGACACTGGGATCCATTCTTCTTTTTTCTGACCATACGCTGACATGATATCTTCCTCTGTCATCGCTGGCATTGGCTCTTTTTCCTGGATTCCAGTGTCAAGCACTGGAATGACATCATCTAGGTCCATCCTTCCATCCTGATCGATGATAATTTTCATCGGTAGATTATGCTTTTGCTGCCAATATATGTCGAGTTCATCACCGAATGTACAACACATAACAAGCCCAGTGCCTTTATCTATTTTAACCTTATCATCTGCTATGATTGGAACTTTTTCCTTTGTTATTGGCACTATGGCTGTTTTTCCGATCAGATGAGTGTAGCGCGCATCCTCTGGATGACAAAAAACTGCAACGCATGCTGGAAGTAGTTCAGGTCGCGTAGTCGCAATATTGATCTGCTCATTTTCTTGAGTAGAGAAAACTATCGTGTTTAAGGATGACTCAAAAACTTTATCTTCTATTTCTGCTTGCGCAATTGCTGTTTTATCAACCGGGTCCCAAAGGATGGGCTGCATTTTTCTATATGCATACCCTTTATTATATAGATCAATAAACGACATCTGTGAAAGCGTCACAGTTTCCTTGCTGATCGTGTGATATTCCAAATCCCAGTCATAACTAATGCCAACTGATTTAAATAATTCCTTGAATTCTTGCTTTGATTTCTCAATAACCTCATGGCACATCTCTATAAATTTTTCTCTGCCAACTTCTTTTGCACGGGTTTTATAGGTTTGTTCAACCAATCTTTCGGTGGGAAGCCCGTTATCATCAAACCCAATCGGATAGAAAACATCTTTTCCCAGCATGCGTTGAAACCTTGCAATAAAGTCCGTGTGGCAATAGCTAAATATATGGCCAATATGCAATTTACCCGATATTGTCGGTGGAGGTGTGTCTATAGTGAAAGTGTTATCCTTTTCACCATTCCATTTATAAACTTTACTGCCTTCCCATAATATGTTGCATTTGTCTTCAACTTCTTTAAAGCCGTATTTTTCTTTTAACATAAATATTTCTCAATTTTAAACCTTAAGCTAGCAACGTTATACCGCCGCGGTATCTCTAGATCCCGCTAACAAGCAGCGGAATGACGATGGTCGGTAAACCTAAATTACTTTAGCTATAGCACAATTACGGCAATTTTACGCCAAAATTTTTTGTTTACGAACATAAATTTTCTATGCTATGATAAAAATATTACTTGACCTTAGGTTCTAAGGGTATTATGTAACGTTTATAGTATATATTGAGGTTTAATATGTCAGTAGAGATTAATGGTGAAATAAAGTTAGTTGGTGAAGAAGGTGGTCAGAAAATACAGCTTATCATTCCAGAAAACGATCGTGAAAAATTTAAAGAGTATAAAAATATAGATCAGAATGGCAAAGTAATTGAAGGGCATTATGCAAGCTTTTGCTTAGAATTAGAAGATGATAAAGAAGTAACATGTGTTGCTACTAGTGGCAAAGATGGTAAGTTTTTCATAGATTCAGTTAAAAATGAGAGTGATAAACAATCTACAAGTGTAATAGAAGAAAGGATTAGATCTTGAAGAGAATTTTAAGGGGAAAGCAAAATGCCTAAAGGAGCAAGTTCAGCCGCAAGAAATAAAAGTAGGTGATAATTTGCAAGAAGCAATAGCAGCAAAAATGAATCCATTGAAAGCATTACACAGTGATATTATTGATGGGCTAGAGAAGGGAATACAAGATAAAATGAGCACATTAGCTAATACAAGTAAGGCAGGATTAGAAGAGAAAATGGGCACACTAACTGATATTAAGAGTTTAAAATTTGAAGGTGATCAAGGTATTAATGAGCTCGAAGGAAAAATGGAAGAATTCTCTGCATCAGGTATAGTAATGTCGGGATTAAAACATAAAGTAAATGAAGCACTTATTGTGCAGCTAGAGAAGGAAAAACAAGACTTAGAAGCTGAAGTGGAAAAACTAAAGGCAATAGATTCTACAGCGTTACAGCAGCAGTTAGAAGAGAAAAATGCTAAAATAACAGAATTGGAAGCATTAGATGCTGTGGCGTTACAGCAAAAGTTAACAGAGAAAGAGAATGAAATAACAGCATTAAAAGCTCAACCAGATGCTGCTGTTACGAAGTTAGAGGGTGAAAAAACAACACTAACAAATAAAATAAAAGATTTAGAAGCACAGTTAAGCAACCGACCAGATGCTGCTCAGTTAAAAGATAAAGAGGATAAGATAAAAGAATTAGAAGCTAAAAACAAAACAACTGAGCAACCAAAACAAGGCAATGGAGCACGGTACACTGCTACTGTTGGTATGGGTCTTGCTGCTGGACTGATAGCATTTACTGCACTTGAACGTACAGTGAGATTAGATATTTGGGTAATGGTTGGTATAGCAGTAGTATCTACACTCGCAGTTGGTAGTATTACATATGCAGCATTACCTAGTACTCAAGTGAATGGAGCGGAAGTGCAAGGAGTAAGTGGGGGAAAAACAAGGCAGCTTGACACAATTTGTTGAGCTGAGACGTACGTGTCAAGTAAAACACTTGACGCGAACTTCAGTTTTTGTATTCCTTCATTAGCATAATATAATTTTGTGCTGATTGTGTAATATGTTTAATTTCTTCATTCGACATCTTTTTGAAGAACTTTGCTGGCCTACCAGCCCATATTTCTCCACTTTTTATCACTTTTCCGTGTGTTACCAGTGAGCCAGCAGCTACCATAGCTTCAGGCTCCACAACTGCATGGTCCATCACGGTAGAGCCCATACCAATAAACGCCTTATCATGCACCGTGCATGCGTGCAACACACAAAAATGTCCCACTGTTACCATGCTGCCAATAATTGTGTCACCACCTGGGTTTCTATCCACATGAATTACCGTTCCATCTTGAATATTTGTTCCATTACCTATTTTTATTGATCCAACGTCCCCTCTGACCACACAATTAAACCAGATGCTTGCATCTCTTCCTATTTCAACCTTGCCTATGATATGCGAACCACCTGCGATGAAAGCACTTTCGTCTATTTTTGGTTCATAATCTTTGTATTTTAAAATGTGATACATATTAAGCCCAAAGTCTTATGCATATGTTAATCAAAATAAGGTAGGCAGTAAATACATACTTAGATTTCAAACTACTTGGGTGACAGATGTTCTTGACTTACGTGCTTTGTACTGCTAAAATTTTTATTTTCAGCCCTATCTATAATGTCAGTAGCGGTATTAAGTATATTTCAAATAATATTGGTTGTTGTGTTAGTAATTTTAGTGCTCTTGCAGCCGCCTGGAAGTAGTTCGTTAAGTGGTTTTAGTAATACACAACAGGGGGTCAATTCGATGATTCCGGTGAAATCTTCTGAAAACCCGCTCAGCAGAATAACGGCTATTGTTGCTGGATTGTTTATTATAAACACATTGCTATTGTCAGGATTATGTTCAAAAGACGTACATAAAAAATCGATCGCAGAAAAAATTATATTAGAAAAAAAGCAAGAAAGTGAATCTACTTCTGTTCCATTTGAAAATTAATGAAGGAAGCTAAATTTATCTTTGTCACAGGTGGAGTTGTGTCATCGCTTGGTAAAGGCTTAGTTGCTTCGAGTGTTGGTGCGCTTCTTCAAGCTCACGGTTTTAAGATCCGTATCAGAAAACTTGACCCGTATCTCAACATTGATCCTGGGACAATGAACCCAACTCAGCACGGAGAGGTATTTGTTACCGAAGATGGTGCTGAAACTGATTTGGATCTTGGGCATTATGAGCGTTTTACTGGAATTAAAGCAACAAAAGATGACAATATAACAACTGGTAAGATATATCATGAGTTATTGAAGAAAGAGAGGCGTGGTGATTATCTGGGCAAAACTGTGCAAGTCATTCCTCATGTAACAGATTTGATCAAATCGTTCATTTTTAATGGTACGGAAGGTTTAGATTTTGTAATATGTGAAATAGGTGGAACTGTAGGTGACATTGAAAGCCAACCATTTTTGGAGGCTATACGCCAAGTTAACTACACATTAGGAAAACAAAGAGTTATCCTTATTCACTTAACTTTAATACCATATCTTACCGCAGCGCAAGAATTAAAGACAAAGCCAACGCAGCATTCAGTTCGAGAGTTAAATTCCGCGGGGTTACAACCAGATATTATATTATGCCGCAGTGAGAAAGAAATTTTCGATAATCAAAGAGAGAAAATAGCTAAGCTTTGCAATGTTTCTTTATCCAATGTGATACCTGCTCCTGATGTGAGTCATATATATGAGTTACCGGTGTTGTATAGCCAATGTGGGCTTGATACGCAAATTTTGGAGCACTTTCATTTAAGTAAGCCAAAACCAAGCTTGACTGAATGGGATCAAATAGTGCATTCCATAAGGCACCCAACACAGGAAGTTACTGTATCTATAGTGGGAAAATACACCGAATTCCCTGATGCGTATAAATCACTAGTTGAAGCATTAAATCATGGTGCGATTAGTAATAAAGTCAAAGTAAGGATAAATTGGGTTAACTCAAGAGAGAAGGAAGAAAAACCTATAAATGAAAAACTTATAGGAGAGAAATTACAGAATTCTCATGCAATCCTTGTTCCAGGGGGGTTTGGTGATGACGGAGTAGAGGGTAAAATATTAGCAATAAATTATGCCCGTACAAATAATATCCCATTTTTCGGAATTTGCCTTGGTATGCAGCTTGCAATTATTGAATTTGCTCGTAATGTTGTTAAGCTTGAAGATGTACACTCTGAAGAATTTCGTAACTGTAAACATCCAATCGTTAAGTTAGCTGGCGATCAAGATGACGATCTTGGTGGAACCATGAGACTTGGGGCATACAAATGTAATATAAATGCAAACTCTAAAATGATGGATGCATATAGTAACACTACTATTTCAGAAAGACACAGGCATAGATACATAATCAATTCAGATTATAAAGATGATTTGGAAAAAAATGGGCTGCTATGCAGTGGCATATCAGAAGATGGAACGTGCATAGAGGCAGTGGAGTTAGAGAGTCATCCGTGGTTTATTGGTGTGCAGTTTCATCCAGAATTTCAATCAAAGCCGTTTTCTCCTCATCCTCTTTTCGTGTCGTTCGTTAAAGCAGCAATTGATAAGAAATAAGTGCCTAGTGTTTAAGTATCAATATATGGAGCTTGCCATAGAGCAAGCCAAACTCGCTCAAAAAAATGATGAGGTGCCCATAGGTGCTGTAATAGTGAGTGGAGACAATATCATTTCTTCTGCACACAATATATCCAGCGATCCAACTGCACATGCAGAGATGTTAGCGATCAGACAAGCATTTTCAACTCCCACGCTTTGTGATGCTGATATGTACGTAACATTAGAACCATGTCCGATGTGTGCTCAAGCCATTTCCTTTGCCAGAATTAAACGATTGTACTTTGGAGCTTATAATCCAAAAGGTGGAGGAATTGAAAATGGTGCTAAGATATTTCAATTTTGCAGCCATATACCTGAAGTTTATGGTGGAATATTAGAAACAGAATGCTCTTTTTTGTTAAAGGATTTTTTTGAGAAACTAAGGAACATTTGATAAATCGTCATGCTACTTGTTTTCCGATACAAAATCGTCATCCCGCTACTTGTTAGCGGGATCTATGCTAGGAGATACCGTGACGGTATGGCGGTTAAGTAATTCGTCATTCCAGCGCGTGACGCACAACTATACAAACATTGTCCACCAGCAGGGTGTCATCCGAGTAGCTGACACTGCCCTCCTTTGTCATCCCAGTGCCCTGACTACTTGGATCCAGAAGACTTAATTTTAACCAAGTGGCTGCATAATAAAGGCTGGATTCCAGTGTCAAGCACTGGAATGACATTACAGGGACAC
Organism: Wolbachia endosymbiont (group A) of Eristalinus aeneus; assembly: GCF_964026915.1. Lineage (NCBI taxonomy): Bacteria > Pseudomonadati > Pseudomonadota > Alphaproteobacteria > Rickettsiales > Anaplasmataceae > Wolbachia > Wolbachia endosymbiont (group A) of Eristalinus aeneus. The sequence goes on along the minus strand of NZ_OZ034712.1, from coordinate 776,358 downwards.
TGGGATGACATCATCCTTTTCTCTGGATTCCAGACTGGAATGACAGCAGTCCTACGTCATACCGTCACGGTATCTCTAGATCCCGCTAACAAGCAGCGGGATGACGGTTGTCAGGGTGTCAGCTACTTAGATGAAACCCTTTCCCGGTCTATCAAATCACATAGGAGAAAACTAAGACCAATCAAATTTCTTATCTTGCGGTTTTATTTGCAATATTGCTACCAGGCTGACCAATAAGCAAAAGACTACATAAAGCCCAGCGGCAAAGTTTACTTGAGGAAATGTTATAGTAAACCAAGTGCATATCATAGGAGTAAATCCTCCATGTAACGCATAAGAGATGTTACGTGATAAACTCACTCCACTAAATCTAACATTGGTAGGAAAAAGTTCAGCAGCAACTATTCCTATAGGATTTATACCCCTTTCTATTATAGAAAGAGCCATTACACCAAGCATAATTATAAGATAACTTTTATAGTAGTATGCAGTAGATAACACAGGACAACACAGTACCATTGTGATCACTGTAAATAAGATTGTAGTGCGCTCTTTTCCTACTTTATCAGCTAACATTCCGAGCGCTATTGAAGATACCGGCATTAATATACTGGTTATAATGAGCACAATTTCATTGACATATGTTGTTACATACGTCTCAACCGACACTATTTCTTTTGCAATTGTTCGAAGAAATATGGTAAATCCAACAACAACATTAACAGGTACAGATATTAAAATAGCAAGTATCAGAGCTCTCTTGTAGCGTTTTATAAGCTCTATTATTGGCAAATCAGATAAATTCCTTTGTTTTCGATTTTCTTCATATGCTGGAGTTTCTCCTAATGTGTATACACTATATGCGCTGATTAACCCCAAAACAAATGAAAAAGTAAACGGCAACCTCCAACCCCAAGCGTTAAAATCAGTGTTTTTTTTGCAGATGATCACTACAATCACAGAGAGCAAGATACCAATGGAGCGACCAAAACTTATTATTCCAAAAAACATTCCTAGTTTTTTCTTATTAGGTAAATGCTCTATGAGATAAACAGAACTGCCTCCTTGTTCAGCGCCAAGCGCAATCCCTTGTGTCACATGGATTGCAAGAAGCAATATAGTAGAAGTTATACCTATTTTGCTATAACTTGGAATAAACGCAACGAGACTAGACGGAATCGATATTAGCAAGATAGCAATCGTTAATGCCATTCTCCTTCCATACCTGTCACCAATGTGACCAAATATGAATGCGCCAAGTGGCCTTACCATAGCACCCAGTCCTGCAATTCCAAACAATTGCAGTATTCTGTTGTAAACATCTTTTGCACAACAAAACTCTCTACTAATTATGTTAACCAGATCGATAAAGAGCATATGGTCATACCATATTGCGATTCTGCAGAGAATAGCTGATATCAACACCCTTGTTTGCACTAAATTTAATTTGTAAATGTTTGCTTATTTCATTGTGGCTGCTTTTTGGGATTTTGCAACCTAAGGTGTGGGTTGACTTTTTTATTATGGTGTGTGAAACTAAAATGTTATTAACATAGGGACAAAGTTATGGTGGGTGTAATTTATTTAGCGATGCTGGGCGTGGCAGCAATAATAGGAGCTATAATAGGCACTTTAATAGGTCTCTTACTAAGTTTCACTAGTCTTTCACCTCTGATAATAGGCGGAACTGTTGGAGCCATCTATGTAGTGCCATTAATTGCAGCTTTCATAACAATTCTTTTGTATCCAATTCCATATGAGCGTCATAGCGGGTTAACATTAAAAGAAACTGCGTGTCTAGCTGGCTTGTTTATTGGAAGTGTTGCAGCCGGAGTTGGCCTTGTTGCATGTGGCTTGACTCCAATAATTAAAGTAGATTCTTTATCGTCTTTATCAACTACAGTTAGTTCTTTGTTAGCTATGGGAGCTACAATACCAGTACTTCTGATTGCAACTGCAATTGGAGTAGCTATTGTAATCGAGCTCGCTAAGCAAGCTAAGGAGTACATATCAGGTAAAATAATGCAAGCAGAAAAAGAACCTGTGACTGATACACATGAAGAACCAGGCTCTAAAATGGAAGAAGCAAAAGAAGAAAAAACTGCTAGAAATAAGCAGGCAGTACGGGAATGTTCAAAAAACTCACCTCAACCTGGTTAAAATTTTCCTTAAAAGACAAATACAGAAAAACAAGAATATCAATAGCTTATTGTTTTAGCATTTACGATAAAGCAGTAAGCATTTTAAGACTAGTTACTAATTTAGTAAAATTCAAGACTTTCAATAATTTACCTAAAATCTAATCCAGAATTCGGGTTAATAATAAAATCTTGTTTTTTGAAAATGAATTTGGTAAACTTTAAAGATGTATGTGACAATATGGTGATATATTGTTTTTAGTATTTAATAAATTAAAGTACGTACTTGATAATTTTTCTGAACGCTCTAATCAAGCTAAAATAGGTAAGCTAGATAAAATTATTCTTAGTTTAAAATTGGTATAAGGTATTAAGATGAAAAAAATTGAAATTTCAGAATTACTAAAAAGAATTTCAATCTGTTTACTATGCGTGGCAACTATTGTCTCTATCGCTTTTTTGTTTGCCTATATGCATACAATGTTGCTTAGTAAAGGGTATGAGTTAGCTGCACATTATGTTAGTGAAGCTATGCCTTCTGTGTTACTTGTCGTTCTCCTTTTTATTGTTTGGTTTGTATATGATCAAGTATTCAGCAAACTAAAGGAAGTAGAGCTGCCTATATCGATAGAATTAGCTAATTCAGATGATAAAAGAATAACATTTGCTGATGCTATAATTGATGACTCCTTAAAACAACGGTTGCAGATGATTTGCTGTGACCAAATGACAGAAGAAATGCGCAAGCTGTTTGGAAATAAAAGTATTAATTCACTAAGAGGTTACATATTATATGGCCCTCCTGGAAATGGTAAAACACTTATCGCTCGTGCAATTGCAGGTGAATCAAATATGAATTTCATAAGCATCTCAGGTCCTGAACTTATTGGAGTATATATTGGTCATGGTGCACATGCTGTACGCGAGCTTTTTAAAATAGCAAAAAAATATTCTCCTTGTATAGTCTTTATAGATGAAATAGATGCAGTTGCTCAAAAAAGAAGTACCGCTAATAACTCAGCTTACCATTGTCGAGAGAGTTTAACACAGTTGTTAACTGAAATAGATGGATTTAAGAGCAGAAAAGATATAATAGTAATTGGTGCAACTAACCTTATCGGTGGTATAGATCCAGCACTTATTAGACCTGGACGTTTAGGTCAGAAGGTTTATGTCCCTAATCCAAACATAGAGGTGAGACAAAAGATATTGGCACTTTATATGCGAGGTACAAAAACTGATGAAAAGCTAAGCCTCCAAGACATTGCAGACAAGACTGAAGGCTATTCTGGGGCTGAATTAGAGCAATTAGTGAATGAAGCAAAAATTAGCGCTGGTGCGCAAAGACGGCTTATAGTGAGTGAGGAAGATTTCAGTTACGCGCTTCACAGGTTAAGTCCAGAACAAGAAAGAGATAGAATAAGGTTAGTTTCAAACGTGAAGACACAGACAGAAGTATCTTATTCTATTTAGAGTATAAAACTATCATAAATTTTTCTGTTATTTCCAAATAAATTGCTATTAATTTAACAACATACATTACTAAAAGCTTAAATAATCCAGCCATTTCCAGCAACAAAAAACAGCAAGCGTGAGAAGATTTTTTTTTGGAATGAGTTGGTCATGATGTTTGTAAAACTTAATTTGTACACTTTACTTACCCCCAGTAATTCTGATATAGTTACTTTAGTTAAAGTCTATAAAAGTTTATAAATGGCAACCTTAAGTGTAAGAGAAGCTTTATGCACAGCAATTAGAGAAGAAATGCAAAACGACTCTGATGTGCTTATCATGGGTGAAGAAGTTGCAGAGTATGATGGTGCTTATAAAGTAACGAAAGGATTACTGAAAGAGTTTGGAGAAAACAGAGTAGTTGATACACCTATTACCGAACATGGGTTTGCTGGCCTTGCTGTTGGAGCGGCATTTGCTGGATTAAAGCCAATAGTCGAGTTTATGACTTTTAATTTTTCTATGCAAGCTATTGACCAAATTGTGAATTCCGCAGCAAAAACAAATTATATGTCAGGCGGACAACTTGGATGCCCTATAGTATTTCGTGGACCAAATGGCGCTGCAGCAAGAGTTGCTGCACAACACTCTCAATGCTTTGCATCTTGGTATTCACATATACCGGGGTTAAAAGTAATAGCACCTTACTTTGCCTCCGATTGCAGAGGTCTGCTTAAAGCTGCAATTCGTGACCTGAGTCCGGTAATATTTCTAGAAAACGAAATAGCTTACGGACATGAACATGAAGTTTCTGATTCTGAGCTATCAAACAAAGATTATCTACTTGAGATAGGCAAAGCTGCTGTTATACGGGAAGGAAAGGATGTAACTATCACTGCTTTCTCACTGAAATTAATGGATGCCTTAAATGCAGCAGATTTACTTTCGAGTAAAGGTATAGAAGCTGAAGTTATTGACCTCAGAACCTTAAGACCACTTGACACTCAAACTGTTATTAACTCTATTCAGAAGACTAATAGGTTAGTTAGTGTAGAAGAAGGATGGCCATTTGCAGGAATAGGAGCAGAGCTGTCAGCCGTTGTCATGGAACAAGGATTTGACTACCTTGATGCTCCAGTTATGCGCGTAACTGGCAAGGACATCCCCTTACCTTATGCTACAAATCTAGAAAAAAAAGCATTACCACAAGTGGAAGATATAGTTGAAGCGGTGCATCAGGTCTGTTTTAGAAAAAAATAAGTTTTAATTTCCAATACGATAAAGAAAGCAACTTATTGACAAAAGGATCTATTTCTTTTTGTCCACTCCACATTGGTCCATCAAAGAAGTATTTCCAGTGCCGCCTATACCACCCATTACTTTTGTCACAATAGTTTTAGCACCGAAAAATACAGCACAAAATACACCGAGTGCAAAAAGAGCTGGCCATGGCATTCTACCAAATATCGCAAGCAAAGCTGCACCTATTATCACTACGGTCATAAGCGGTCCACCTATTCCCCAAACGTAGCCAATAATATTACATATTAGAGGTTGTCCGGAAATAAGTAAAAGGCTATAATATCTGAAATTTTAGTACGGGGTAAAGATGAGAAAAAAGTATCCAACAGATCTAAGCGAAAGGGAATGGGCAAGAATAGAAAAACACTTCAGAGTATCATACAAGAAAGGAGGAAGGCCGCCAAAGTATAGCAAAAGAGAAATATTAGAAGCAATTTTCTATGTATTGCGTACAGGGTGTCAATGGCGGTATTTACCAAATGATTTTCCGCTATGGAAGACTGTGTATGAGCAGTTCAGGCAATGGAAGAAGCAGGGAATTTTTGAGAAAATGAATTATGAAATTACAAAATATAGTAGAAGAAAAATAGGAAGGAATGAGCAGCCGAGTGCCTGTATAGTAGATAGTCAATCTGTAAAGACTACAGAAAAGGGAGGATCAAAGGCTATGATGGAAGTAAAAAAGTAAAGGGTAGAAAAAGGCATATAATTACAGACACTCAGGGTTTTATACTAGGTTGTTACGTAGGCGCTGCTAACGAAAATGATAGAGATGGTATTAAAATAGCATTAAACAATATGAGAACAAAATATACTAAAGTTAAAAAAATGTGGGCTGACATGGGATACCAAGGAAGAAATTTAAAGAATCACATAAAGGAAGAATATGACATAGATATTGAAATTGTTAAAAGGCCTCCATGTAGATTTTGGGTGCACAAAGATACGCCACCTGAGCTACTACCAACAAGAGAACAAGGGTTTAAAGTACAGCCAAGAAGATGGGTTGTAGAAAGGACTTTTGCTTGGGTTAATAGGAATAGAAGGCTATCGAAGGAGTATGATTTACTCACAACATCCACTGAGAATTTCATATACCTAGCTATGAGTAGGGTTATGTTAAAGAGGGAATATGCTTGAATTTACTAGTTTCCGGACAACCTCCTATAGTACTTCCCAAAGTAAATGATAAAGGTATAATAAGCTATTTGAGTTATAATGGCGTATAGTGTGGATTTAAGGGAAAGGGCAGTATCGATGATAGAAAAAGGGAAGTCAAAGGTTGAGGTGGCAGAGCTTTTGGAGATAGGAATAGCAACTCTGTACCGCTGGTTAAGAAAGAAAGCCGCTGGTGAAAGCCTAAGGCCATCGAAAAACGGCAGCTTTATTCGAAAAATAGACCCAAAAATACTCGAAGAATATGTTAAAAAGAATCCAGATCATACGCTGGCAGAGATGAAACAAAATCTTGGATTTGGAATAAATTCAATTTGGTATAGGCTGAAACAGCTAAGAATTACTTTAAAAAAAAGTTACACTATATCAAGAGCGCAATCAAGAAGATAGGCAGCGATTTACCGATAAAATCTCAAAAATAGACCATTCCAGCATCTTATATATAGATGAAGCAGGAGTTGATAATAGGTTATACCGAGAGTATGGACGTGCTCCAATAGGAAAGAAAATTTATGCAGATATTCCAGGAAGAAAACGAGAGAGAATCAGTATAATAGGCGGGTGGATTGGAAAGAGATTTATTGCACCAATGACTTTCAAAGGTGGGTGTGACAAAGAGGTATTCAATACATGGTTAGAGAAGATGTTATTACCTAAATTGCCACATGGTACTACAATAGTTATGGACAATGCCACATTCCATAAAACTCCCAAAACAAAGGAGTTAATAGATAATGCTAGATGCCGTTTGCTCTATCTACCAACATATTCACCAGATTTGAACCCTATAGAGCATTGTTGGAATACCATCAAAAGCCGCCTCAGACCTTTAATGCATAAATATACAGACTTACAACTTTTGGTTGGTAATACCATAATGGAAATTTATCATTCATTTTAGAAAATACTATACTTGAGCAGTTGTATCAGTATTAGTGTCAGCGGCAGCACTCCCAACATGAGAAAAAGAAATAAATAATACTATAAGAAAAATATTGAAAATTCTCTTGATTGTAGGGTTCATCCCTATACCTTAGATTTAGATATTGCAATTATACCTAAAATACTATAATTTTTAGTAAAACTAGCATAAAGATTGAATAACAAACGGTGCCACAAAAGTAGTTGACACACAACTGCACGAACATTGTGCTACCAGGAGGGCAATGCTTCCTTCTCCTGTCATCCAAGTGCCCTCTTTTTGTCATGAAAGTAGCTGACACTGGTTTCCATCCAAGACGGTGTCATCCAACTCCCCTGTCATCCCAGTACTTGACACCGGGATCCAGCCTTTCTGCAATCTCATCGAAAACGTTGTAACCACTTTCTATGCTAGTTTGCTTGTGAGCAACCTGGATCCCGGTGTCAGCTACTTGGATGACAAAAAAAGGAGCACTGGGATGACAAGAAGAGGGCACTTGGATGACATCTTTATATTTAGGGCAAAAGAGGTACTTTCCGCTCATTTTTAACATTTCCTTCTTTTGCTTCATCCACTTTAGAGTCTGGTTCTTTATGTGTATCAGTCACAGATTCTTTTTCTGCTTGCATTATTTTACCTGATATGTACTCCTTAGCTTGCTTAGCGAGATCGATTACAATAACTACTCCAATTGCAGTTGCAATCGTAAGTGCTAGTGCATGTATTCCTACTGCAGGTAAGGACTCTAGTGCTGCTGATAAAGATGATAAGGAATCTACTTTACATATTGGAAAAACACCACTTGCAGCGATAAAAGCTCCAGCTATGATGTTTCCAATAAACAGTAAAAGAGAAGTTAAGAACAAGTGCTGATAATTTTCAGGCTGTTGAGACAATCCTTTCGATGTTATTGAAAGCAAAATGTAAGCTACTATTAATGGTATTATGGAAATAGCACCAACGATACCACCTACTATACCTACTACCAGAGGTGACGGAGTAGTAAGGCTTAATATAATAAGTGGGAGAGATATAATTGATAGTATTATAGAAATTACACCTACTGTTTTCAGAAGAGATAGAAATCCTTTTGAATCTAAGAGTTCTTCAATTCCCTTAAATAATATAAAGAAAACGCTTATACACATTATAGCACAAAGTATTACTGCTGCTATTTTTATTATAGCTGCTGATATAAGTGCTGCTAAATAGGCTATATCCATTATCATTTTACCACTAAACTTAATAACACTGCAATTATCACATACCATAATAAAAAAGTCAACTCTATAGCTAACCCAAGAAAGGTTTCCCACGTCATACCGCGATTCATTTGCGGTATCTCTAGATCCCGCTGCGGGATGACGGTTGTCGTTTAGCCATAAACATTAAGAAATTTACCAAATGAAAAAAAAGGCAAAAGAAGCCCCGTGGTTGGCTAATTACTTACATTATACTTTCAAGTATGGCGTTTTTTTATTCTAAATGCTTAATAACCGCGATTCAGTTGCTTTTAAACCGCAACTAATCTAAATTAGAAACATTAAGAAATTTACTAAACAGAAAAAAAGGCAAAAGAAACCCTAGGGTAGCTAGTTATTCACTATCCATTTTTTAAGTTGGCGTTTTTTTATGTTTTAAACGCTTTATAAGCGCGTTTCAGCTTATGTAGGTAGAAGTTTGATAAAGACATAAGGTGCACATAGTGCAAAAAATTAAACATGAGACGCCAGATACGTGAGTTTTTTTGTCATTTAATCTGTACAGAGAAGATAAATAAATAGCTTCACTTTCATGATAAGGGGGCTGGCAGAGTTTGTCAAGTAAGTTTTTTCGTTTCTAACGGTTGTTGCCAAAAACTATACAAGAAGTCTTTTAAGATCAATCACTTATCTTCAAGGCTTGAATAAAAGCATTCTGTGGAATATTTACGTTCCCTATAGAATGTAACCTTTTTTTACCCTTCTTTTGCTTTTCAAGTAGTTTCATTCTTCGCGTTACATCTCCACCATAGAGTTTAGCTGTTACATCTTTTCTGTATGGGTTAATCGTTTCTCTGGCAATAATTTTTCCGCCCACTGCCGCTTGAATCGCGATTTTATATTGCTGACGTGGTATTAGATCCTTCAAGCGTGCGCATATTTCACGCCCCCTTTTTTCTGCCCTACTTTTGTGAACAATACAAGCCAGTGCATCTACGGGCTCTCCATTAATTAAAAAGCTTAATTTATCTATTTGGCTTACCAGATAGCTGGAAATTTCCCAATCCAAACTTGCATATCCTTTGGAAATTGATTTTAATCGATCATAAAAGTCAAAAACAACTTCAGACAGTGGTAATTTATATCTTAACAATGCTGTTGTTGTGTTACCAATGTAAGATAAATCCTCCTGTTCTCCCCTCCTTTCTTCACATAGAGATAGAATCTCTCCCAAGTATTGGTCAGGGACCATTATGGTTGCGATAATCCATGGTTCTTCCACAATTTCAATTTTCGTTGGATCTGGCATATCACTTGGGTTATGAATATTCAAAATTTCACCACTTCGTGTTGTAACCCTATATATAACACTCGGTGCAGTTGCTGTTAGGTCTAAATCAAATTCTCTCTCGAGCCTTTCTTGAATAACTTCAAGATGCAACATTCCCAAAAAACCACAACGAAATCCATAGCCTAGTGCATTTGAAGTTTCAGCTTCGAAGGTAAAACTTGCATCATTTAAATGTAACTTCTCTAGAGCTTCCCTTAGATATTTAAAATCATCCGTTTTGTGAGGGAAAATGCTACAAAATACCACAGGATGCACTTCTTTAAATCCAAGAAGTGCTTCACTACAAGGTCTCTTTTCCTCAGTGATAGTGTCTCCTACCTTGCAGTCTGCTACTTCCTTCATTGAAGCAGTTATAAAACCAACTTCACCCGCTGAAAGTTCACCCGTCATCACTTTTTTAGGGGTGAAAATACCGATATTATCTATCTGATATGTAGCATTATTAGACATCATAACAATTCTCATGCCTTTTTTTAGCACTCCATTTTTAACTCGCACTAAAATTACTACTCCTAAGTAAGTGTCATACCAACTATCAACCAAAATTGCTTGCAATGGAGCATTTACATCACCTTGAGGAGCTGGAAGTTTTGCTACTATTGCTTCCAGTACATCTTTTATTCCAAGTCCAGTTTTTGCTGATATTAAAACTGACTCACTTGCATCAATACCGATTATTTCCTCAACCTGGAGTTTTACCCCTTCTGGATCTGCAGCAGGAAGATCAACTTTATTGAGCACAACTATTATTTCATGGTTGTTGTCAATAGCTTTATATACATTTGCAAGGGTTTGTGCTTCAACGCCCTGGCTACTATCTACCACTAAAAGCGAACCTTCGCACGCTGCTAAGCTTCGACTTACCTCGTAAGAAAAGTCAACGTGACCTGGGGTGTCCATGAGATTTAGGCAATATTGATTACCGTCGTTTGCCGTATAATTGAGTTTTACCGTCTGTGCCTTAATTGTAATCCCACGTTCGCGTTCTATATCCATTGAATCGAGTATTTGATTGGTCATTTCTCTTGCTTCAAGGCCGTTACATTCCTCTATTAAACGGTCAGCAAGCGTTGACTTACCGTGGTCTATATGCGCTATTATTGCAAAATTTCTTATGTTGTTCATTTATGGCTATTTTACTTAAGTAGAACCATTTTACATTTTAAGTGTTGTGAGGGCAATCCTTTATTAAGAGACTATTTACTCCTTCAACATAGACGACACTTTTTTCGAGCAGGAAATCACTTTATTAACCATATAGTTTTCATGATTATTATCTATTTTAGGCAACTCATATAGATAATTTACCATCATCCCGGCTGACTGACTAATACCCTTTTCAGAAGTATCCGCCATCCAGTTTAATTGTTTTATTGATGCGCCATTGCTTAAATGAAAATGCGCCACCGGGTCATAAGTATTTCCATTACTATTATTCACTTTTAGTAAATAATATGCACATAGTTTAAGCATGTATTGTTTAGTTTCATTTGTACATTCAACATTAGTTTTTAATTGCTCTGCACTTTCTAAAATTTCTGCACTAGATTGTTTTATATTTAGTTTGCCCAATAAAGTGACATCTTGGTTTAGATTGTTTTTTAGCCATTTCGTAAAGCCAGGTATTGGAGAAAGAGTTGCATATGTTTTTATACTTTTAAACTCCTGTGATAGCTTTTCTACAACCCTTTTGATCAAAAAATTACCAAGGCTGATTCCAGATAACCCTGCTTGAGTGTTTGATATTGAATAGAATATAGCAGTGCTTGCATTACTCGGATCATTTAAAGGTACTGACTCATCTAAAAGGTGTTGAATGCTATCTGCAATCTTATCCACCAATGCAACCTCTACAAAAATTAGAGGTTCGTTTGGTATCTTGTAATGAAAAAAAGCAAAACAGAGACGATCAGAATCTAGTCTGTTTTTTAGGTCGCCCCAAGAGGAAATTTTATGCACAGCCTCATATTTTATAAGTTTTTCTAACAATGATGCAGGTGAATCCCAGGTGATTTGACGAAGATCAAGTAGATCAACATCAACCCAAGTATAGAGTATATTTTTTAATTCGCTTTCTAGTGGATTCAAGCTTCTATATTGGTTCTTTAGCTTAAGCACATCAGAACGCATATCAACAATAAACTTAAGGCCTTCTGGTAAAGAAATAAATTGCTTTAATATTTTAGAACGCGGTGATTCAAGAATTTTTATTAAATCCTGTTCAAATTTATAGTTTAACTCGGGATCTTGGTTTTTCTTATACTCTCTAATTTTCTCATCTATTTCCGCTTTATTCGGATTAAATTTTTCTGCCAGGGTTTGTAGAAATTTTATTTTACCTTTCTCTGATAAGCTTAAGTACAAGTTACCAAGAGATACAGCGTTTTTACGTGCTGAAACCTCCCCTCCCTTTGGATTTAAGCACTCGTTCATCTTCAAGACTAAACTATCGATATCGCGACTGTTGCTTAAATCAGGACTGATGTTACCAATCCACGATCTTACAGCATCTGCCACTCCACCTAGTATTTTAAAAAAGCTTCTTACCGCCTTTTTGTCTTCAACTTTCACTATATCAGTTTTTACCAATGATTCTTTTGTCATAGATTCCCTTTATTATACATAGCTAATGCAAGTCAGGGTCATACCGCCGCGGTATCCCGCTAACAAGCAGCGGGATGACGAATTTGTCGTTTGTCAAATCGTCGGTAAACCCAAGTTATTTTAGCTACATATAGCTTAAGTTAAAGGAAAATTTTAGCTACATAGCAGGCACTATTACTGAATTATTAATAATTCAGTAATACAATAGACTTCTTGCACTACCTCCCAAGCCACAACTGTCATTCAGTAGAAACGAAAAAACTTGCTTGACAAACTCCGCCAGCCCCCTTATCATGATAGTGAAGCTATTGTATTTGCTTTCGCCAATCTGCAGATTAAAAGGTAAGGATTACTTAATGTATCGGCGTCTTATGTTCAATTTTTTGCAGTATATAGATACTGTATGTCTTTACAAAACTTCATCTACATCTAGATTTTTATCTAAATAAGCTGAACGCGCTTATAAAGCGTTACAAGACATCAAAAAATGCCAATACTCGACAGAGATAGTAAAAGACTAGCTAACTCGGGGATTCTTTGTCTTTTTTTCTGCTTAGTAAACTTCTTAAACATTTGCAGCGTAGGTTAGTTGCAATTAAAAGTGGCTGAATCTCGCTTGTCAAGCGTTTAAAACATAAAAAACGCCAATATTTTAAAGCGGATAATAACCACGGGGCTTCTTTTGCCTTTTTTTTCATTTGGTAAATTTCTTAATGTTTATGGCTAAACGACAACCTTCATCCCGCTGCTTGTTAGCGGGATCTATGCTTTGAGATACCGCGAATAAATCGCGGTATGACGGTGTAATGATGGTTAAGTAATTCGTCATCCCGCTGCTTGTTAGCGGGATCTCTTGTTAGCGCCGCGGTGGTATGACGTAGGATTGTTGTCATTCCGCTACTTGTTAGCGGGATCTATGTTAAGGTATAGTAGGGGATCTATGTTAAGAGATACCGCGAATGAATCGCGGTATGACGGTTCGCGGCGGCGTGACGATAAGCTCGTCATCCCGCTACGTGTTAGCGGGATCTCTTGTTAGCGCCGCGGCGGTATGACGGTTCGTGGCGGTATGACGGTTAAGCAATTCGTCATCCCGCTGCTTGTTAGCGGGATCTCTTGTTAGCGGATGAGATACCGTGAATAAATCACGGCATGACGTAGGATTGCTGTCATCCCGCTACGTGTTAGCGGGATCTCTTGTTAGCGCCGCGGCAGAATGACGGTTCGTGGCGGTATGACGGTTAAGCAATTCGTCATCCCACTACGTGTTAGCAGCTAAGAGATACCGCGAATGAATCGCGGTATGACGGTTCGCGGCAGTATGACGAGGGAAACCTGACTTGCATTAGCTATATCAAGCTTAAAATGTTGATAATCTTAAATTTCTTTACTAAATTATAATAATAACATAGTTTGGCCTATCAACCAAAAAGAATTAAAAGTATACCTAAGCTAATTATTATCTAAACTAATCGTTGGTTGTGCATCTTGCTCAGAGATTAGGGCAACCAACAAATTATTTATCAATTGAACCTTTTGCTTGCCATCTAATTGTAAGCTTTTGTTTTTTTCAAAATGAGCTATTACTTCCTCGACAATTCCTATTGCATTTTGCACTATATGCCTTCTTGCCGAAGTGATAGCATGTGCTTGTTGACGCCTTAACATTGCTTGTGCAATCTCGGACGAATACGCCAAATGCGATATTCTTGCTTCTGTAATCTCAATTCCTGCAATATCTAATCTTTGTTGTAACATTGACCGCAATTCATCTGAAATTTTATCAGAATTTTTACGTAAAGATTCCTCATTGCTCTCGCTGTCATACGGATAGTTACTAGCTAATTCTCTTATTACTGAGTCACTTTGTACAAAAACAAATTCGTGATAGTTGTTAACATTATAATACGCCTTTGCAGGACTGCTCACTCTCCAAACAATTACTGCAGAAATCTCTATTGGACTTCCATTTGCATCATTCACTTTTATTTTTTCTGTGTTGATATTTTGAAATTTTAGAGAAATGACATGTTTGTTTGTAAATGGGATTGTGATAAACATTCCTGGTTTAAAATAAGTTCCAATATAATGACCAAAAAATTCTATCACTCTTGATTCATTAGGATGATTGATAAAAAACCCTGTAGGTAAAATTATGAATAGGATCACGAATAGGATCACAAATGGGATTATTAATACTAAAGCAGTACCATCCATTGAAACCAGGCTATTGTGTATTAAAGCCAGAGTATCATACATCGCAAGTAGTGATAACGGTATTGCCATTAGTATTACCGCTAGTATTAATGCAGGAAAAAACCGAATTTGACTCAAATTTCTATCGTTTATCGTATTCTTATCCATATTGTCTTTAAACTTCTTTTTCACTTGAACCCTCTCTGTTGATCGTTTTATTTATCTTATTTACAAATAGTTTAAACTCTCTTAATTCATGATCAGGCAATTTTACTTTAGTTTTATGTGCTATCGTAAGCGGATCGATGTGTTTGCCGTTATATATAACTTCGTAATGTAAATGGGGTCCTGTTGCAACACCAGTGCTACCAACATAAGCGATGATCTGCCCCTGCTTTACTTTAGAGCCTAACTTTATATCGCCACTAAATCTACTTATATGCGCGTAACAGGTTGAATATTCATTTTTGTGTCTTATTTTGATGTAATTTCCATAGCCACCATTCTTTCCTATATATTCTATCACACCCTCTGCAGCAGCGTATATGGGAGTGCCAAGTTTAGCTGCATAATCCACTCCTTTGTGAAAAGCAATTTTACCGCGAACAGGATGCTTTCTATTGCCAAATTTTGAGGATATGCGATAATCTCCATTTAAAGGATTTGCAAAAATTTCGCCATTTTTTAAGCTTATTCCTTCTTTATTAAAATATCTTTCTTTGCCGTCTTGCGATTTATAATGATATAAACTAATAGCTTTCTTGTTTATTGTCAGTGAAGCATATAAAATTTTTTCTTCAGTCTTCTGATTATTAGGCAATCTCTCAAAAAGAACCTCCAATTTACTCTTCGGCACAATGTCTTTTTTAAAATCAACACCGAAATCTTTATATATGTTGATCAATTTCACCACTGTATTTGGCGCCAACCCTTCCGTGGCAAAAAAGGAAGATTTTATGGTACTGGATATGAATAACAACTTTCTATCACTTTCTGTCGTCAAAGTAGCTTTTTTTTTTCTGATTCCATGCTGGAATGGCTGTGCAAGATCTGTTGATGTTTCAGTAGCATATGCTGGTAAAATACAAAGCAATACAAATATTACCAGCCTCATAGCTTATCAACAAAAGTAAAATTACCTTCCACATACTGTACATCGTCGTTATCTTCTAGCTCTTCAACCAATGCAGATAATTTATCAATCAACTCTTTATCGCTAATTTCAATCAGATCTTTTGGCTGCCATGAAAGACGAGCAAGTTCTGGTTCTCCGAATTTTGCATAAAAGGCATCGCGTACTTTACCAAAATCTTTTATTTCACAAGTTATAACGTGTAATCCTTCTTTGTCATTTTCCTCAACATTCAATACTTCTAATTCGATTCCATGACTGAATAAATCGTCAAAATTCATACCCTCTGCTTTATAGACGATTAAGCCTACATGATCGAAAAGGTAACTAACACTTCCTGTTTCTCCTAAATTTCCACCTTTACGAGAAAAGATATAACGTACCTCAGAAGCAGTACGGTTGCGGTTATTAGTCAAGGCATGGACAATGAGTGCAGTACCAGAAGGCCCATGACCTTCATATTGTATTTCCTCGTAATTTTCTCCAGCAACGTTACCAGTTGCATTTTTTATTGCTGTTTCTATTTTATCTTTTGGTAGATTTTCCTTGCGTGCAGCAAATATAGCAGAGCGAAGGCGCGGGTTGAGTTCGGGTAGCCCTTGCTTTGCAGCAACTGCTATTTCTCTAATCAGCTTCGTAAATTTTTGAGAGCGCTTTGCATCCTGAGCACCTTTCCGGTGTTTTATATTTGAAAATTGTGAATGACCAGCCATATTCAAATAGTTAAAAACCTAATTATATATCAAAGCATAGAAAAAGCTAAAGCAAATTTTCAAGCCTCTGGCTTGGCATCTTGCAGGTTTTCTGCTAATAACATACTTTCATACTGCTCAGCTTCTAAGTCAAGGCCAAGAGCTGAATGGGCTGCTACTAAATAGTTAATAGACTTAGAAAAATATTTAGAATCCTTATAGCTTGCCATATTCTGGAAACGCTTAATTGCTGCTAAATATTCACCACGCCTCAGGTAAAATTTACCGATAGAATACTCTTTTGTTGATATATGTTCTGTGATTA
The DNA here is from genome assembly GCF_964026915.1 of Wolbachia endosymbiont (group A) of Eristalinus aeneus. Classification (NCBI taxonomy): domain Bacteria; kingdom Pseudomonadati; phylum Pseudomonadota; class Alphaproteobacteria; order Rickettsiales; family Anaplasmataceae; genus Wolbachia; species Wolbachia endosymbiont (group A) of Eristalinus aeneus. The sequence continues at coordinate 759,866 of NZ_OZ034712.1, read as the reverse complement.
ATTTTGCTCTTTCCTTTATCTCGTCTACATATTCGCTGCCTGGAAAGAGATTAATGTACTCAGTGGCTAGCTCTAAAGTTTTATATGCAGTTTGCTGTCCAAGTTGCACTTTATTAATTTGCATGTAATAAGATAATACTCTTAAGTAGTATACATATGGTAAATCTTCACCATTTGAATAAACATATATATAATCAGCCATATCACTTGCAGCACTGCTATAGTTACCCATATTATAGTGAGAGACCCCAGATAATAATTTTGCTTTCATTGCCCAATAAGAAAAAGGATACAAATCCTCTATCTTATGAAATGCCCTAATAGCTTGTTTATATTTTTTCTGGTCAAAAAGTTCAACTGCTTCTTCATATAGTTCAGTTTCAGTTTTTTCAAGATCATCCGCATACGATTGTGTAAAGGAGCAAATTAGGAAAATAAAGCACGTGATTAAAGTCTTATACATAAGATTTTTTTCGATCAAAATAAAGTATAGACCTAAATATTACTTAAATAAATAAATTTCTTAGGCAATAGCCGGTCCTTCTTCTTTATAACTACGGTCAGAACTACCTGCATTTCTTGATTCACCTCGTCCTTCCACTTTTGGATCTTTCAGCGTCTTACTGTAGGAATGTATAGTTAAGACCTGTACAGCCATAAAAATTGCAATACCTACCAAGCCTAAAGTAGGTCCAACAGCAGGATTTAAGGACGATGCTAATGCTATTAACATTATCCTTCTTATTAAAAATACAGAAGAACCAGCAAGCGCCAATCCGGCTACAGATATATTGCTAGTTTTCTTGCTAGATTTCTCATCAAGATCAGACTTTTCTGTTTCCTTTTTCTTATTTTTTTCATGCTTATCAATATAAGAAACAAGAGTTGCAAGAAAAGCAATTGCATTGGCAAGAAATAAAATTGCATCCTCTGCTGCTTCAAGTGAAGATGTTTCACCCATTATCATACCTACAATAACCAGTGCAGTTGTTATAGCCTCAATATAGATCAAACACTGACCTATATCAGAAATATTGTGCTCTTTTTCCTTTACTTCCTCTCCATTTTCAATAATCTCCAACTCTCGTTCTTTTTGTGCTATCTTCCTATTATTGTAAATTAAATATAGCGTACAAATAAGAGATAAGACTGTAAAAGGTAATATAGTGTGGCTTAGCGCGCCACTTATCACGCCAAGTAATACCTGATCGCTATATGTTTTTTCCAGTTCAATCGCCATCAGCAATGTAAATGGGACCATTGTTGCCAATGATGCACATTTTCTATATAGCTCTCTTTTTTTTAGTGCTAATAGTTCTTGTTCTAGCCTTTCTCTTTTGACTTCTTTATCAACTGTTGGCCAAAAATCCCAAAAAAACTCTTCTAATGGTTCAAAATCTCTTTTTTTCTTATTCTTTCCTGGAACCTTTTTAGTAGAAGAAAATTTGCAACTAGGTATTTTCATAATATTAACCTAATTAGTTGTAAGTTAATATAATTATACACCTTTTTGCTTTCTGAGTCAATATCACTAAGATATTAACTACTCTTGTCTATTAACTATTTCCTAGGAGATTTAACCAATCTGTTTGATGCCGGCTAGGATATAATTATAGCCTGACCACACAGTTACAATAGCTGCAACCCATAAACAAATCGCACCTGTATATTGAATCATATAATAATCGTTCATTATTAGCGCTACTACAGCAACCATCTGCAAAAATGTTTTAATTTTGCCAGCTTTGCTTACAGGTAGACTAACATTTGTAGCTATCAAAAACTCCCGCAAACCCGAGACTAATATCTCCCTACAGATGATGATAATCGATGGTACTATTGTAAAATCATTTATCTTCTGCTTATAAACTAGCATAATTATCGTTGAAACCACTATTAATTTATCAGCAATTGGATCAAATAGCTTGCCAAATTTTGATTGGACTTTCCACGCACGCGCCAAGTAACCATCAAAAAAATCCGTAATGCACGCAAATACAAAGATTGATATTGTTATCAGGCCTGCATATTTATTTTCTATATAAAAACTTAATATTATTGCTGGTACTGCAAGCGCACGAGAAATTGTAAGCAAATTAGGCACGTTTTTCTTAAGCATGTAATACCATTCTACGTAGTAGGTAAACTTATACAGAAGTACACCAGAGTTCACAAGCTAATAGTTTACAATTGAACATTTATAAAAACTCCATATACTTAAAAAATACAAGCTTAAAATATAAGGATGTAATGATGAACGATGATTTAGATAGTACCACAAAACAAGAGGCACTTAATTATCACAGTAGAGGTGGTAAACCTGGTAAAATTTCAATCATGCCAACAAAACCTTTATCTACCCAGTATGATTTGTCACTTGCTTATTCCCCTGGCGTTGCAGCTCCGTGCCTTGAAATAGCTAAAAATCCTGAGGTTGTTTATGATTATACGGCAAAAAGCAACTGTGTTGCTGTCATTTCAAATGGCACTGCAGTGCTTGGACTTGGTAATATCGGTCCTCTTGCTGCAAAACCTGTCATGGAAGGCAAAGCTGTTTTATTTAAGCGTTTTGCTGATATTGATGCAGTTGATATAGAAGTTGGTACAGAAAATATAGAAGATTTTATCAATGCAGTAAGGTACCTTGGGCCAAGTTGGGGGGGGATAAATTTAGAGGATATAAGATCTCCCGATTGTTTTATAATAGAGAAACGTCTGAATGAACTGATGGATATTCCAGTGTTCCATGATGACCAGCATGGAACTGCAGTGGTTGTTGCAGCTGGTATAGAAAATGCTCTTGATATTGTCGGAAAGAAATTAGAGGACGTTAAGATCATTATGAATGGTGCTGGAGCAGCCGGTATTGCATGTTTAGAAATACTAAAGTCCATGGGCGCTAAAAATATAGTGCTGTGTGATAAGCAAGGAGTAATATACAAAGGTAGAAACGAGGACATGAATGAGTGGAAGGAAAAATATGCAATTGATACTTCCGAACGTTCTCTACTTGATACAATAAAAGGCGCTGATGTATTCATCGGACTATCTGCAAAAGATGTGTTAAATGAAGAGATGTTAAAGAGTATGGGCAAAGACCCGATTATTTTTGCTCTTGCCAATCCCGATCCAGAAGTAAGGCCTGAGTTTGCAAAATCTGTGAGGCCAGATGCAATAATTGCAACTGGTAGGTCAGATTACAACAACCAAGTCAACAACGTAATGGGTTTTCCTTATATATTTAGAGGGGCACTTGATGTACATGCAACAACAATAAATGATGAAATGAAAATTGCAGCTGCAGATGCAATAGCAAAGCTTGCCCGTGAGCCAGTACCAGGTGAGATATCTGCAGTCTATGGCGGTCGTAAAATGGGCTATGGACGTGAATATATAATACCTACTCCATTTGACCCAAGATTAATTTCTATAGTAGCTCCTGCTGTTGCAAAAGCCGCAGTTGATTCAGGTGTTGCAAGAAAGGCAATACAAGATTGGAGTAAATATGAAAATCAATTAAAATCTCGTCTTTCTAATGTTCTCAGTACGCTGAATTTACTATCTTCACATATGTAATTTATTGGATAAAGTTAAAAGTGATAAACCAACCCAAACTCTAAGCCATATATGCCAAACCTATTGGTAATGGTTGCAGTTGTTGATTCAACACGTGCAGTTTCATCAACTTTACTTCCTCCACCGGCAGGAATATATCCTTCACCAGCTAGTATCTTTATTCCTGGTACAATATCTTTAAATTGGTTATCAAGGATACCAAAATAGCGTAAACCAGCAAATGCTTGAGTTTGTGCTGTAAGTTGGTGATTGATACCAAGTTTTGCTTGGTAAGCCAAGGCATATCTGGTTTTTCCTAGAAATTTAACCCTAGTTACACCTGCACCAATACCAACATATGGGGTGAATGGCATTTTTGCTATATTAAAATCACGATATACATTGACCATTCCAGCTAAGTTATTAAAACCTTCATTTTTCATCTTAAATGCAGCTCTGAACTCTGCTTCAACACTACAATTTTCTTGAATGTGAATATCAACCTTTCCACTTCTCCAAGGTGAATTGCATTCCGCTCCAGTAGACGCATCATTGTGACGACGAAGTTCAATATATCTTGCTTTTTTCTTATCTGAATAATCTTCATCATACAAGTTAGTCTGAGAATATAAGCCTTCAAACTCAACTCTCATATTTTTGAATAAATACCCTATTGCAGCACTACCGGCAAACCCTGGAACATATTTAGGACTGTATCCAGCTTCAATTCGCTCCTTCTTATTAAAACTAAAAACCCCCTCTGTTATATTGTCACCTGCATCTTCTTTTCCTTCTAGAGAACCTATTGCATTGAAGAATGCTCCAAAATAGTTAGCTTTGATGTAAACATTCTCTAAGTTATTTATTTTATCATCGTAAGATAAGCACCTAAATGAAAAAGTTAGCAAAACCAAAGATATGTGAATTTAAATCTTTCGCCCACCACAAAGCCTCCCTGCATAACTTGTCATTCCATTATTATAGTATGCTTCTATTTTTTATGATAGCAACTTTTTATTGCGCTCAATCGTTTTAGATTTATAATGAAAGTATTGTAATTTAAAGCAAATCAATGACTATTGCAATTCACGAATTAGAGAGGATCATCAAACAATCGTTCCCCGACGCTGATATAAAGATTCATGATCTTGCTGGAGATGATGACCATTATCATTTAAAAATAAACTCCAAGTGTTTTCTTGGAAAGACAAAAATAGAACAGCATAAAATGGTATATAAAGCTCTGGAAGGTCAGTCTATACACGCCTTGCAACTGGAAACTAATACTTTAAAATAAGGTGAATTTATGAGCAATTTTGAACAAATAAAAAAAGATATAACAGAAAATGATGTGGTATTGTATATGAAAGGCACTTCTGATTTTCCTCAATGCGGATTCTCTGGACTCGTCGTGTCAATCCTAAAAAAATTGAACGTGAAGTTTAAGTATATTAACGTGTTGGAGAATGATGAAATACGTGAATCTATAAAAAAGTTTTCTGATTGGCCAACAATTCCACAATTATATATAAAGGAAGAGTTTATTGGTGGTTGCGACATCACTCGCGAGATGTACGAAAAAGGCGAACTGCAAAGTTTATTGAAGGAAAAAAAAATTATTGCGGAATAAGTACCAAGAAACCAGTGCCCAGACGCTGGATAACGTAGTATTGCTATGAAAAAGGATCTTATGTCTTAAACCGTATCCGTTCAGGGGAGCGGCAAAATAAGGTAGACAAAGCAAGATAATAATGTTGATGTTAACACTATTGTCAAGTTTACTGGCCTTTCTATTAGTGAAATTGAAGAATTAAGTGTGAGCGGTTACAAATAATTTACCATTTCTTCTGGTTTCACTATCCTTTCAAACTCTTCCTCAGTGAGCAGTTGAAGTTTTGCTGCTGCTTCTTTTAGAGTGATATTTTCTTTATAAGCAAGCTTCGCTATTTTTGCTGCATTGTCGTACCCTATATGCGTATTTAATATAGTGACCAACATCAACGACTGATTCAGTAAATCTTTTATCCTCTCTTCATTTGCTTTAATACCAATTACACATTTTTCTGTAAAATTTAAACTTGCATCAGCTAAAAGTCTTATAGACTGCAAAACATTGTAAATTATCACTGGCTTAAACACATTCAATTCAAAATGACCGTTTGAACCACTAATGGTTACAGCAACATGATTTCCCATAACTTGAGTGCATACCATAGTCACCGCTTCACACTGAGTTGGATTCACTTTACCTGGCATAATTGAAGAACCAGGCTCATTTTCCGGTAACATTATTTCCCCAATTCCGCATCTTGGACCAGAACCAAGCAACCTTATATCATTTGCAATTTTCATTAAACTGACTGCTACTGTATTGAGTGTTCCACTGAGCTCAACTAAAGCATCATTTGCTGCTAGCGCTTCAAATTTATTGCCTGCTGAAGTAAATGGAAGGTTAGTAATTTCTGCAACTTGGCTTGAAAAATCTTCAGCAAAACCCTTTTTAGTATTGAGTCCCGTGCCAACTGCAGTGCCACCTTGTGCAAGCTCATATATATCACTTAAAGTTGATTTTACTCTTTCTATCCCCTTTTTAATCTGGACTGCATAGCCAGAGAACTCCTGTCCTAGTGTTAGGGGCGTTGCATCTTGCAGATGAGTACGTCCTACTTTTATTATATCTTTAAATTCCTGAACCTTATTATCCAGCACCTTATGCAATTTTTCAAGATTTGGAATAAGCAAGCGGTTTATCTGGTCTGCTGCTGCTATATGCATTGCTGTTGGAAAGGTGTCATTTGACGACTGACCATAATTCACATGATCATTTGGATGTATTGGAGATTTACTACCCAAATTACCACCTAAAATCTCTATTGCACGATTGCTGATCACTTCATTCATATTCATATTAGTCTGCGTTCCGGATCCGGTTTGCCAAACAACAAGCGGAAATTCATTATTAAATTTGCCATCTATTACTTCCTTTGCGGCTGCGCAGATTGCGTCCCCTACCTTATTATCTATGCTACCCTGCTTCATGTTAACATGTGCTGCTGCAAGTTTTACTATTGCTAATGCTTTAATCAGAGGCTCTGGCATTTTTTCTGTGCCAATCTTAAAATTTTCTAAAGAACGCTGAGTCTGCGCTCCCCAGTAATGTTCACTTGGTACTTTTACTTCCCCTAAGCTGTCTGATTCTATTCTCGTCTTTCTATCCATATTTTCCTCCTGGTGTTATGCAAACTGGTTCACTACATAATTTTTTCATGCCTACTTCTTGGTTAATTAAATCATACTAGATCCAAGTAGTCAAGTGTACGAACATTGCAATTTTCAGGTAACTTGCATTGTAGAGGTTGTCCGGAAACTAGTAAATTCAAGCATATTCCCTCTTTAACATAACCCTACTCATAGCTAGGTATATGAAATTCTCAGTGGATGTTGTGAGTAAATCATACTCCTTCGATAGCCTTCTATTCCTATTAACCCAAGCAAAAGTCCTTTCTACAACCCATCTTCTTGGCTGTACTTTAAACCCTTGTTCTCTTGTTGGTAGTAGCTCAGGTGGCGTATCTTTGTGCACCCAAAATCTACATGGAGGCCTTTTAACAATTTCAATATCTATGTCATATTCTTCCTTTATGTGATTCTTTAAATTTCTTCCTTGGTATCCCATGTCAGCCCACATTTTTTTAACTTTAGTATATTTTGTTCTCATATTGTTTAATGCTATTTTAATACCATCTCTATCATTTTCGTTAGCAGCGCCTACGTAACAACCTAGTATAAAACCCTGAGTGTCTGTAATTATATGCCTTTTTCTACCCTTTACTTTTTTACTTCCATCATAGCCTTTGATCCTCCCTTTTCTGTAGTCTTTACAGATTGACTATCTACTATACAGGCACTCGGCTGCTCATTCCTTCCTATTTTTCTTCTACTATATTTTGTAATTTCATAATTCATTTTCTCAAAAATTCCCTGCTTCTTCCATTGCCTGAACTGCTCATACACAGTCTTCCATAGCGGAAAATCATTTGGTAAATACCGCCATTGACACCCTGTACGCAATACATAGAAAATTGCTTCTAATATTTCTCTTTTGCTATACTTTGGCGGCCTTCCTCCTTTCTTGTATGATACTCTGAAGTGTTTTTCTATTCTTGCCCATTCCCTTTCGCTTAGATCTGTTGGATACTTTTTTCTCATCTTTACCCTGTACTAAAATTTCAGATATTATAGCCTTTTACTTATTTCCGGACAACCTCTAAATAGTTACTTTGAGCACCGAAGCCATGCTCTATTTGTATTTTTGTCTCAGGTTTAAATCCTAATTTTGCACAGAATTTCTGAAAATATTCTTTAATAATGTCAAACAAGCTCTTGCCATTATCTTTATAATTTTTTAACTCTTTAGGAATAGTAAGTGACAATTTACCATCTCTGTATGTTACAAAGTCTTCACCATTGTGAGATTCAATTGTAAATTCCAATGAACTAGACAGATTACATATCTTATCGCCATGCATAACTTGATTTTTAACAGAGAGTATTGGTAGCCTCATATCAGATCTAATTCTCACATTATTTTGGTTAGCACAATCAATATTTATTACTTTTTTAGGATTTTCTACTATGAACGACTGTCCAAGTGCAAGTTGGGTTTGTATAAATGGAGCAGCCTCATACCCTGCTTGATTACAATTGGTAACTAGCTCTTCTAAAATAGCATCACTTGGAACTTCTGCCCCAGCGTATCTGAACATTTTTTTGAAAACTTCTTTTGCAAAGGAACGGTAATCCTTGTTTTCATCTTTCTCTGTTGGTAATAGATGGATATACCTTTGGCCAGCATTGTAAAATTCTTCAAATTCTTTCTTATATGAATCGGTTTTTTGATGATTGGCAGTTTTGGAATTTTCACAGTGATTTTTCCATAGCTCACCCAATGCATTACTTACAAGCTCTTTCTCAATATCTTCGAGTACTGAAGCAACAAAAGCTTTGCCATGATCCGTATCTATTTCTCTTGTTCCTTTTTTGTTAAATATTTCGTCATTATATATATCATCACTATTAAAAAGTTCGCTTTTGCGGTGCTTAGCTCCTTCCTTAAATGCAATAATAAGATTTTTATCTATTTCTTTTCCGTTAATAATAAAATTCATCCTTTGAAAATCTAAGAACATTGTTTCACCGTAATTCGCTAATTTATTATCTTGATCTGCTCTTAATTTACTAAAATTGAACTCTTTAGCTGTGGCCTTTAATCTAACTACTGGACTCTTATTATTTTTTCCTTTTGTCTCTTTCATAAATAACACCTTACTGTAAATATGCTGTAAGTTATATCATATAATGATGAATAATTTGGTAATATATTAAGAAAATCGACAGTATATTTCTTTATTTAAGGGGTGTAGGAAAGGCGTAGATTTCTCTTTCCATTTGTAGCGTACTGCATTAATATTTATGTATTAATCTAGAAAATAATGATGAATAACATTGTAATTGTTGGTCTGCAATGGGGTGACGAAGGCAAAGGTAAAATAGTAGATTATCTTTCTGAGAATTCAGATGTAGTTGTGAGATTTCAGGGAGGAAATAATGCAGGGCACACTATAGTAGTAGATGATGAGGTTTATAAATTAAATTTACTGCCCTCTGCTGTTTTGAGGCCAGGCAAAATATCTATCATAGGAAATGGCGTTGCTCTTGATCCACACGCTCTAATCTCAGAAATAGAGTCATTGAAAGTTAAAGGAGTAGACGTAAACTATAACAACTTGATGGTATCCGAGAGCTGTCCATTAATACTTAGCATACATAAGGACAAGGAAAAGCTATTTGAAGATTTAAATGGAAATCACAAAATTGGTACAACAAACAAAGGGATAGGGCCATGTTATGAAGATAAAGTTGGAAGGAGAGCTATACGCCTTTGTGACTTAGAAAACGCAGATGAGCTCAATAAAAGAGTGGATACTCTTTTGAATTACCACAATGCTATCAGGAAAGGCCTTAACTACCAGGTGGTTAAAAAAGAAGAAATATTAAAGGAAATTCAAGAGATTTCAGAAAAAATTCTTTCATATAAAAAACCTGTGTGGAAGATATTAAATGACTTGATGAAAGAAGGTAAGAAAATAATATTTGAAGGTGCCCAAGGCGCATTTTTAGATATCGACCACGGAACTTACCCTTTTGTTACTTCAAGTAATACTGTAGCATCGCAAGCAATAACAGGCTCAGGGTTATCCTCCAATGCTTACATTATTGGTGTGGTAAAAGCTTATACAACAAGAGTGGGCAATGGCCCATTTCCTACTGAGCAGAAAAATGAAGTAGGAGATAGCTTGTTTACTATAGGTAAGGAACTTGGAACAGTGAGCAATAGAAGAAGGCGTTGCGGATGGTTCGATGCAGTTTTAGTGCGCCAGGCCGTACAACTCTCTGGAGTTTCAAGCATTGTATTAACCAAATTAGATGTGCTTAATTCTTTTGATACAATTAAAATATGCACTGGTTACAAGTATAGCGGAAAAATGTATGATTATTTACCCGCATCGCATTCAATACAAGGGGAATTAGAGCCAATATATGAAGAGTTTCCTGGCTGGAAAGAAAACACTCAAGGTAAAAGGTCGATTGAAACATTGCCTATCAATTTAATAAAATATATAGAAGGGTTAGAAAAATTAATAGGTGTACCAATTCATCTAATCTCAACTAGTCCAAAGAGAGAGGATGTTATTAAGCTTAAAGATTTCTGAAAACGTCTTTGTATCTTAGAGCCTGTACGTAATCTCAAAAAAGAGATAAAGTGAGAGGATAAAGTATATAAAGTAGGATATGCGAAGTTTATAACCAAGTGACATAAGTCGAGAAAAGTTTGAGATTATTGTAGCAGATCTGGAATCTTGCAGAAAGAAGACAAAACCAAGAACACTTGATTTACATGATATATTTTGTGGAGTGTTATACGTGTTAAAAAGTGGTTGCCAGTGGAGAATGGTATCAAAAGAGTTCCCAAAATGGCGCAATTGTTACGACTATTTTAAGAAGTGGAGTGAAAAACCAGATGTAAATAAAGAAAGTGTTCTGGAGCTGGTATTAAAAAAAAATAATTGCGACAAAACAATGGTCGGAAAAGCTTCTGCATAATTGATGCACAGAGTATAAAAAATGCAGATACTGCTGAAGCTATGATGCAGGCAAGAAGATTTCAGGGCCGTATTGCAGTAGATACGCAAGCATGCAATTTATACAACAACAGCAGAGATAACTGACCGTAGCAGTGCTGTGAGAATGGTCGAAAATGCAAAAGAAAACCTCTCGGGAGTTAAAAATGTACTGGTTGATGCAGGCTATACTGGAGAGAATTTTGTAACTCAAATAAAAACGATTATTGGTGCAACCGTTGAAGTGATCAAAAGAAATGAATTACGTTCCTTTGTTGTATTGCCCAAAAGATGGGTTGTGGAGCGATCTTTTGCTTGGTTAGAAAAATGTAGAAGATTGTGGAAAAATTGTGAGCGAAAACTCAATACTAGCCTACAAATGGTAGTTCTGGCTTTCACTGCCTTACTTCTGAAAAAATTATGAACAGGCTCTTACTAACTCTTATCTAATAAAAAAAATACTTGTGTAACTTCGAATAGTCTATTGTGCAAGACAGCAGTATAAACATGTAGTAAGAAATGTATAATGAAAAATAAAAGCTCAAGTTTAACACTTGCAGTTATTTTTACACAATTAAGTAATCATAAAAGTTAGTGTAGGGCGAGGTTATACAGTTTGATTTCTTTTAATATATGTTAATTGGTATAATATAAATATAGTTAAGGAGGTGTATTATGATTGGAAGTTTGGCTAAAGAAGAAAAAACAGCAGAGGCAGGAAAAACAGGTGATCAACTTGAAAAGTGTATTGGACCAACTTCACTGAATGGGGAGGTTTATTACTCTACGCTTATCTACTATACATTAAAAGAGTTATATTCACAATTAGGTGATATCTCTTATGCTAATAAAACAAGATCAGAAAAAGAAATAATCAATTTTTATGTTCTACCTCAATTTGCACGCTTTAAAGAAATTATTGATGAAGATATAAAAAAAGATCCTTCGTTTGCAAATTCTGCTATTGTAAAGTTTTGCTCCTCAATTATAAAAAATAACAAATTACTTAAAGAATTAGAAGAAGTTAGTATTCCTGCCAAAAACTCTAGTGTAAAGGCAAGGGTAAGCTTTCAACTGAAAAATCTGAAAGAAAAGGTGTGGTTCTTAGGAAAACTAAAGGAAAAAAAGAATTTCACTTACGTGCAGAGGGCTTTTGGGGATAAGTGGAGTTTTTATGACCTAATAAATGATGGAGATTTTAAAAAAACGTACATAGATAAAGCAGTAACAGAGTCTGCTAATAAGAGCTTTAAGGAAGATATAGATAAATGCATAAAGTGGGCAGAGCAGGGAAAAGAAGCTGCAAGTAAATATCTTGGAGAGAAAGGCGTAGAGTTTCGAGCTTATTACACAGAAACTGATAACACTCATAGAGTTTTGAATATCAATCTTATTAATTACAATAGAAGTGAGCAAACCAGGATTAGTGACATTTTACAGCAAGAGAAAGATATTAAAGAGCTGAATATCTATTGCAATAAAAAACATGAAATACACGCTCATCGGAAAGGTAAGGAAAGATATTATGAATTTAAAGAGGGCGCATATTATGAAATGAAAAGCACTTGGCCTGTAAAGGATGGATCCGAAATGTGTACCATGATTATGAATGTGAGTAGCGATGGCATAACTGAAGTACTAAAATTTAATGATGAAGATTTTGTGCTATCGGATGAGATCTTAGAATTAATAAAGCAAAACGATGAATTATATATTCAAGGTCTCTCCTTATATGATGCTGTACTAGAAAAAGGTAAGGCTGCTGATGTTGTACCTACTGCTAATAATAATTTTCAAAATGAGTCTATAGCGGCCTATCGCGAGGAACCAGAGGGGGAATTAGACCCTAAAGTTGATGCTGACAATAGCCTTCCTCCTTCTATTAATAGCAATGCATCAACTCAAACGGAAGTCAATTTACAACACACTGAAACTCAAACAGAAGTTGCTTCACAACAAATCGAAACTAAAACGGAAGTCAATTTACAGCACACTGGAACTCAGACAGAATTTGCTTCACAACAAATGGATGAATTGATTTTAAATAATCAGATGCTGTCCGAAAAAAACGTTGAATTGAAGCAAGAAATGTCAAATTTGAAAAAAGAAGCTGTTGAATTGAAGCAAGAAATAGAAGCAGGGTTGCAAGTGATAAATAAAAAGCACCATGAATTAATACAAGAAAATCAGCGACTACAGGAGAAACTAGAAACAACCCAAGCAGAAGCTAATCAAACAATTGTAAAGTTAGAGAAGCAGAATAGCAATTTACAAGACAGGTTTGAAAAAGAGGAGCAAAAAAACACGGAATTGCAAACTGAACTGGCACAAAAAAATGAAGAATTAGCAGGTGTGTTAAAAGAGCTACAAGGGAAAGCACAAGAACTTAAAGGTGTATATGAAGAAAAAAGAAAGCTAAAGGAAGAGCTGAAAATTGTTAATGCAGGAAAGAAGAATTTGGAAAAAGAGCTAAATCAAGCACGAGAAGATGCGGAACAGATAATGGTTGAACGACGCCAGCAGAAAGAGCGCTTGAAAGATCAGCTAAGAGAATTAGATCAGGAATATAAGGTACAAGTAGAAATTGAGCAAAAGATTAAAGAATCAGATAGGCAGGATAGCGATTTACAAGATACACTTGGAGAAGAGAGACTAAAACTCAACATTGAAGAACTAGAAAACGAGTACGAGGAATTTCCAGGAGATAAGGTGCTTACACTTGAACTCACTAAAGATGAAGATAAAGTCGAAGAGTTAAGAAACGAGCTAGAGCGTGAGAAAGAAAAGTGTAAACAATTATTAGAAGAAGAAAATGAATGGGGTGATGAATTGGTAGGAATGCTTGATGGACTGGAAGAAAAAATTCGTGCTGATGAACAAAGGAGCTCCAACAATCAATTAACGGGAGAAATTTCTAATGAGTCTGGTAATGCTCCACTACAGAAGAAAAGGTTATCCAAATCTTCAAGCGTTGATAATGAGTCTTATGTTCCACTGAGAGAGAAGACAACATTACTCAGATCTTTAAGCGTTGATAGTGGACTTGATAGCGATGAAGAAAATTGTGATAATGATTTATCTTTCAACATAAGTCCTATAAGTTCTATTGAGAAGGTGGCAGAGAGTAGAAACGTAGGTAGGGTATCATTGTGAAGATGGTTGGGGTTAAGTTGCAACTTAAGTGGGGCGCAAAAGGTCTTTTGTGTTGATAATAATTTAAAATCTATAGTAGACTAAAAAAGATTATTAAATTATAATATAACATATGATAAAAGACGAGAAATCGAAAACAATTTTTGAAGTGGAAGGGGCAGTAACTGCTTTACTACCTGCAGCAGAATTTAGAGTGAAACTGGACAATGAACATGAGATTATCTGTCATGTATCAGGGAAAGTGAGAAGAAGTAAAATACGCATCATTATAGGGGATAGGGTGTTAGTTGAGATGAGCATTTACGATAGGAATGCGAGAAAGGGTAGGATCATTAGAAGGCTTAAAGGTACAAGTGACAGAACGATCTCTAAATAATCTTATTCTTGCTTCATCATCGAAAAGGCGTATAGCTTTACTAAAACAAATAAACATTGAGCCAGGTTTAATTTTGCCAGCAGATATAGATGAAGCCCCTTTAAAAAAGGAACTTCCGAAGGATTACTCAATCCGTATGGCAAAAAGTAAAGCGGAGAAAATACAAAGTTTAAATCCAAATTATTTTGTGCTTGGTGTTGATACAGTTGTTGCTTGTGGTAGAAGGATATTGCTCAAAGCTGAAAACGTTGAGCAAGCAGAAAAATGTATCCGCTTGTTATCAGGAAGAAGGCATAGAGTATACACCAGTGTATGTCTATTAACTCCCGATCAATCTAAACAACATATCAGGACTGTGGTTACAATAGTGAAATTTAAACGTCTCAGTGAACAAGAAATTAAGTATTATTTAGCATCAGAAGAGTGGAAAAATAGGGCGGGGGGATGCAATATACAAGGCCTAGCTGGAGTGTTCGTATTGTTCTTACGCGGCTCCTACTCTTCCGTTATAGGGTTACCATTACATGAAACCTATTGTTTGCTAAGCAATTATTTTAACTTCAATTTATATTGAAATACCTTTATTAGTATCTTTTTTTTGTTGTGACTCAGCAACCTGTTTAGCCCAATCTAGTGGTCTTTTATTTCTGTTAGCTAATGCAATTCTATTGCGATCATAACCATCAGTGTGTTCTGTTAAAGTATCTCCTCTTTCTTCTTCTATTACTCCAGCTTTCAGTTGTGCTTCATCTTTCTCTAGTAATTTATATAGTTCGCTATTTTTATCTACAGTTGGATTAGTGTCATTATTTTCTCGTTCTGCCACTGTTTTTTCTAACCACTTACGTATAGGGTCATATTGTTTACCTTCTCCTATCTTTTCTAAAATGTTTTCTGAGAATGAATCTTTAGGAATATTTTCTTTAGTAGCCTGTTGTGCCGGTTCTCTTAACCCTTTATCCGGGTTTCCCAATGCTCCTTTTAACTCACTCGTATCTCCGATTTCTTTTGGTTCAATGTTTTCTAAGCTCTTCTTTAACTGTTCAGGATTTACTTGAGATTGTTCATTATTGTCATGAGTTGGAGATGAATAGCCCGAATCGTTTGCTTTTATGTCTGTTGAGCTGTCTTTTAGCAACCCAACTTCTCTCAAGCGTTTTTTAGTTTCTTCGCTAATCTGACTCTGATCAGCTGGTTTTAACCCGAGATTTTCTTGACCTAATGTATTTTTAAGTTCTTCAAATAGAGTTAGATTACTTTGTCTAATATGTTCTTCTAATTTCCTTCCTACCTGTTTTAAATCTGTTTGAGATTTACTATCACTATTAGTTGGAGATATATAGCCTGAATCACTTATACTATTTGGTGTTGAAGCAGAGACACTAATAGTTGGACCTTCCACTATTTTTACATCTGCTAAATCGTCTTTTTGCAATCCATCTTCTTTATCTTGTGACAGTTTATCAGTAGGATCAACTTGCCTTAATCCTCTATTATCCTGCTGTGATCTATCTCTGATTTCTTTAAGAAGATTTTCAGGTGGAGTTTGATCACTTTGTTCAATGTTCTCTAAGCTCTTCTTTAACTGTTCAGGATTTACTTGAGATTGTTCATTATTGTCATGAGTTGGAGATGAATAGCCCGAGTCACTTTTATTATTGAGTGCTGTAGCAGAGAGCGGCTGTTCACTTTCTTTCCACTTAGCATCACTAGCATCTTGGTTATCACTGTTATCTGGAGAAGATGAATAAGGAATTATGTCCTTTAATGTCTCTAACGGTGATGGGTTATTTTTTCTACTTCCTGCAATTGATGCTTTTCTATCATCAACATCAATGTGCCGTAAGTTGTTTTTCTTGAAATTTCTGATGTCTTGTAACAGATCGCCTTTGCTATTTCCTTCTTGTTGCTGGGTTTTAGGTTGTTGCTGATCATTAGGTGTTTGCTCACTTCTATCTGGTTTTTGGCTTCCAGGTACAGCATGTCCAAATGTAGGATTGTCATACCGTTCATCTTCTTGCCTATTATCTTGATTGTGGCTTACAGACTTGGTGAAAGTAGAACTATCTGAAGAATCAGAAGTTGCACCTTTTTGCTGATTATTAGGTGTTTGCTCATTTTCGCGCAAGTCATCTGGTTTTTGGCTTCCAGATTTGGCTCCCCCTTGCTCATCGCAAACACCTTTTTTAGGTGGTAGTGAACTAGTTCTAGGTGGAAGTGGCGGAGGAGTTTTTTTGTTCTGAGGATTCTCCTCAAAAAGCGATTGTAGGTTATAAACTTGACCTCCCGAATTTGCTTCTCGTGCTGCTTGTCTAAGCTCACGCTTTTCTTTAGCCTCCTGAGAATTAATTTTATCGTCAAAATCTTTTCCAATTCCGCTATCGTAAGACTGCCTTCTGCTGTTAGATTGTGGTCCAAAATGTGAATGGTGATCTTCTTTTTTTCGAGTTATATCAGTAGCTTGAACACTAACATCTCTATTAACATCAATTCTTGTCGTAGTTTCAGATGATAGCTCGTTACTGTCTTTACTATGTTGCATCTCATTCACTTTTCCTTGTCCTTTCTCCCTGAATTGTATTTCATGCAAGAATAAACCACCTATTTTTACATCTCTGTTTACTTCTAACCGTTCTAGAGAAAAATCATCACCTTTAACAAGGTCTACACCGTTAGCATCAATCTTAATTTTGATCTTACATTCCTTCCCCTCCGCATACCACTTTAAAGT
Organism: Wolbachia endosymbiont (group A) of Eristalinus aeneus; assembly: GCF_964026915.1. Taxonomy (NCBI): domain Bacteria; kingdom Pseudomonadati; phylum Pseudomonadota; class Alphaproteobacteria; order Rickettsiales; family Anaplasmataceae; genus Wolbachia; species Wolbachia endosymbiont (group A) of Eristalinus aeneus. The sequence continues at coordinate 742,870 of NZ_OZ034712.1, read as the reverse complement.
CATTTCATATGAACCATCAGTTACGACATAATGTCTTATTTTTTTCCCTTCTTCCTCGGCAACAAAACCATGCATTCCGCTCTTTCCATCACTATGCAATGTTGAAAATCCCGAGATTTCATTCTTCTCACAAAAATCACTATTTAAAAATTCGCTGATTTTAAACTCTTTTTTGTCATCTCCCAGCGTAATACTTGCGTGATTACCGTATATTGAAACTCCTGCAACATCATCAACATACTCTTTCAACCTTTCTTTAACTTCACTTTCAAGCTCTTGTCCAGCTTTCTTTGTCTTGTCGCATTTCTGAAGAATAACTCCATATGCTTTATCTTTGTTTTCTTCTTCGTCCCAATTCCAGTTGGCGTGTTTTGTTAAAAACTTTACTGTGTTAAAATCAACTCTAGCATTATAAATTGGGTCGTCTTCCTTTTTTATTTTATCAAATAAAGGAAAAATTTCTTGAATGCGCTCATTATAAATGTGTTCTTGTTGTGTATCGTTAGTGCCCATATATCCCTCACTAATAACCCTCTGCCTTTAGTTCTAGCTAATACTAGCTAATATAATTATCACAAGCATTGGTTGAATTTTTATTAAGGAGGTTGTGTTGTTACTCAGATGGCAACTTTTAATTGGCGCCTAATTTCAAATATCTGTCACTCATAGTAAACACTTCTGGATCTTGAGAAGTTAGTTTGAGTATGGCGAGTATGTTGATAAACAACAAAGCGGCGATCGAAATATCAGCAACATCCCATAGCAATTGAACTTTACCTATCGCACCAAGCGGAATAATCAAGGTAAAAATTACAACCCAGATTTTAGTGTATTTATTATCCATAGACACATAGCGTATTGTCTGTTTTGAGCAAAAAAACCAAGTAAAAATAGTAGTAAAGGCAAAACAAAACATTATGGCCATAATTAAATAGTCAATATAGGGCCAATTCATAGCTTTTCTAAAAGCAAATATGCACATGTTAGTACTCTCTAAATCAGTGACCCAAGAATCTGTGACAAGCAGTACCATTGTTGTAATAAACACTATGAATGCAACTATAAAAGGCGATATTATTGTGATTAGGCTCTGTTCAATAATAAATTTATTATTATTTTTCTTAGGAACAATTGAAGAATGTACGATTCCTTCGAGGCCAAGCCCTATATCTGTTGCAAAAATACCTCGCAAAGTTCCAACTTGAATAATAGTCAACATTTCTAAAATCAAACCTAGAGATAAACCAGAGTTAAAGCTACTAGTTGTAAAAAAACTGCTTGTTATTAGTTTTAGAGAAGGAAGAATATTTTCACTAAATTTAAATAATATGATACCGCAAAGTGTGAGGTAACTTACCGTCATTATCGGTATCATAGCCGATATAAAAATTTTAATTTTTTTTAAGCTGAGAGCTGCAACAACAAAAAATATTATGGCCATTACAATGCCACCAATGACTACAGGCACATCTATCATGTTAAGTGGTATTGATAGAGAATTTACCTGAACAAGGTTACCAACTGTTATTGAAACCATTATCATAACAACTAGAAACACAATTGTAGCTTTTCTAGAGTTAAATGCATCAGCCATGTAGGCTACAGGGCCACCTATAAACCGTCCGTTCTTTTCCTTTCTGGTTTTTATACTTAGATAACAAGTGACATATTTTATCACAGAAGTGATAACAATAATTATCGCCATCCACAAAATAGAGCCCGGTCCTCCGGTTTTTAGAGCAACAGCAGTTCCTGAAATATTTCCTACTCCTAAATTTCCCCCTAAAATTGTAAACAGAGCGGCTATAGAAGAAAATTTATTTTCTCCTTTTTTAGCTCCAAGGAGTGAAAGGGCGTATGGTAATCTAAATACCTGTAGCCATTTTAGTTTAATCGATAGGTAAACACCAGCAACTAGCATGAGTAATATTGTTGGCAGTAATAAAACAAACTTTACTGTATCCATCTGTAAAAGTGAGATTTTTATTTGAGTATACAACAAAAATTGAAAATACCTAACCTATTTTCTATGTATGACTTCGTTTCCGTCATTCTAGAAACCTTTTCTTGTCATCCAAGTAGCGTGACACATAACTGTACGAACATTGTAATATGGTACAATGTTAAGACGATGTCATTCCAGTGCTTGACACTGGAATCCAGCTTTTAATGCAACCCCTCACCAAAAATATTGTGTTTTAACATAAGGTTAGCTACTTTTATACTCACCAACTTAGTGTCCAATCTGGATCCCAGTGGGCTTTGTTGCATCGCTACTTATGAAAGGCTAACTATAGTTAGGATTATAAGCAACCTATTGAAAATCTTGTTTTTTTGCAATCAATCTGATCAAATTTAAGAATAGTAATTTGTTATTTATATTAATAAATTTAATTCTATTGAAAATAGCTAAAGCATTGAAATTCTTGAATTTTAGCCGGATTGGTAAATGGTAGTGAAATTTCTTTTACTCAAATTTAGGTATTCACTGACCGTTCTTGTTATAAATACCAGAATAATAAGCTACTGATATTCGCTATCTTTTTTATCTTTAATCCATCATAGCTAGCGATGCAACAAAGCCATCCCAGTGTCTGGGCACTGGGATGACATCTTTTTTCTTGGTACAAATTACTCTTATATCTCAATGTTCGTACAGTTAGTGCGTGACACTGGGATCTAAATTTTTTATGCGAAACCATTATGTTTATATACTTGTAGGCCCAAGTTCCTCACATAGTGAACAAAAAAGTAAATGAGATTCCAGTGGGCTTTGTTGCATCGCTAGCTATGATGGATTAAAGATAAAAAAGATAGCGAATATCAGTAGCTTATTATTCTGGTATTTATAACAAGAACGGTCAGTGAATACCTAAATTTGAGTAAAAGAAATTTCACTACCACTCACTAATCCGGCTAAAATTCAAGAATTTCAATGCTTTAGCTATTTTCAATAGAATTAAATTTATTAATATAAATAACAAATTACTATTCTTAAATTTGATCAGATTGATTGCAAAAAAACAAGATTTTCAATAAGTTGCTTATAATCCTAATTATAGTTAGCCTTTCATAAGTAGCGATGCAACAAAGCCATTCCAGTGTCACGCGCTGGAATGACACCTACCCCATGAGAACTCTATTTTTCATACCACTCATTTATAAGTTTATTGATATCAGAATCTATAAAATCCTTTAATGGTTGCCTGATTTTTATCTCAACATTTTTAGGGATGCACCTATCTTTACATATCGCATAATTTATATGGAAGTTAAGGTCAATATACCCTTGATTTAAAAATATATTCATCTTAAAGGGAAATAATACCATACCCTCATATACGTTACTTACAAACGTCTCTCTCCCTACTTTATCTTTATGTTCCTTTGGAATAGGCCAGTGAATATTTATATCTGATGCATTACCTTTGTAACTAATAGACGTGGGAAGGCCAAAATCTCCAGGATCTTTATAATATATGTGCCAGCCTGGTTCTACTGTAACCTTTATTGCACCTTTAAGAGTGAAGCTTGCTTCATTTATCTCGCCAATAAGTAAATCAAATTTTGCAATTTCCTCGTCAGCATATAGTTGAGTGCAAGAAAAAAATAAAAACAATATTAAATATATATGTATTTTCATTAAGGTAAATTTCTCCTTTTATAGAGAAAGTAATTTAGATTTTAATTATTATATTTAATAGTATTATATAGATTATTTATTAATATAGCATTATGCTATAGCTAAACTGACTTACGACAATCTGAAAAACGACAAATTCGTCATTCCGCTACTTGTTAGCGGAATCTATGCCGAGATACCGCGAATGAATCCACAACTGTACGAACATTGTGATTTTGGCCCATAAGGAGGGTGTCATCCCAGTGCTTGACACTGGGATGGCTTTGTTGCATCACACTTTATGAGATGGTGATTTATGGTAAATTCATGTAACTATCTCAAATTTAGCCATACCAATATCAGTGAATTTATTAAGCAAATAGCATTTGATTAGCAGTTCTTTTTCTCGATTTATCTCAGATTTATTCCTAAAACTAAATCCGAATATTTGCTTTAATCTTGAGAAAAACCCTTCAATATAAGAGGTTGTCCGGAAATAAGTAAAAGGCTATAATATCTGAAATTTTAGTACGGGGTAAAGATGAGAAAAAAGTATCCAACAGATCTAAGCGAAAGGGAATGGGCAAGAATAGAAAAACACTTCAGAGTATCATACAAGAAAGGAGGAAGGCCGCCAAAGTATAGCAAAAGAGAAATATTAGAAGCAATTTTCTATGTATTGCGTACAGGGTGTCAATGGCGGTATTTACCAAATGATTTTCCGCTATGGAAGACTGTGTATGAGCAGTTCAGGCAATGGAAGAAGCAGGGAATTTTTGAGAAAATGAATTATGAAATTACAAAATATAGTAGAAGAAAAATAGGAAGGAATGAGCAGCCGAGTGCCTGTATAGTAGATAGTCAATCTGTAAAGACTACAGAAAAGGGAGGATCAAAGGCTATGATGGAAGTAAAAAAGTAAAGGGTAGAAAAAGGCATATAATTACAGACACTCAGGGTTTTATACTAGGTTGTTACGTAGGCGCTGCTAACGAAAATGATAGAGATGGTATTAAAATAGCATTAAACAATATGAGAACAAAATATACTAAAGTTAAAAAAATGTGGGCTGACATGGGATACCAAGGAAGAAATTTAAAGAATCACATAAAGGAAGAATATGACATAGATATTGAAATTGTTAAAAGGCCTCCATGTAGATTTTGGGTGCACAAAGATACGCCACCTGAGCTACTACCAACAAGAGAACAAGGGTTTAAAGTACAGCCAAGAAGATGGGTTGTAGAAAGGACTTTTGCTTGGGTTAATAGGAATAGAAGGCTATCGAAGGAGTATGATTTACTCACAACATCCACTGAGAATTTCATATACCTAGCTATGAGTAGGGTTATGTTAAAGAGGGAATATGCTTGAATTTACTAGTTTCCGGACAACCTCTTAAAGTACAGCCAAGAAGATGGGTTGTAGAAAGGACTTTTGCTTGGGTTAATAGGAATAGAAGGCTATCGAAGGAGTATGATTTACTCACAACATCCACTGAGAATTTCATATACCTAGCTATGAGTAGGGTTATGTTAAAGAGGGAATATGCTTGAATTTACTAGTTTCCGGACAACCTCTAAACCCTTGTTCTCTTGTTGGTAGTAGCTCAGGTGGCGTATCTTTGTGCACCCAAAATCTACATGGAGGCCTTTTAACAATTTCAATATCTATGTCATATTCTTCCTTTATGTGATTCTTTAAATTTCTTCCTTGGTATCCCATGTCAGCCCACATTTTTTTAACTTTAGTATATTTTGTTCTCATATTGTTTAATGCTATTTTAATACCATCTCTATCATTTTCGTTAGCAGCGCCTACGTAACAACCTAGTATAAAACCCTGAGTGTCTGTAATTATATGCCTTTTTCTACCCTTTACTTTTTTACTTCCATCATAGCCTTTGATCCCCCCTTTTCTGTAGTCTTTACAGATTGACTATCTACTATACAGGCACTCGGCTGCTCATTCCTTCCTATTTTTCTTCTACTATATTTTGTAATTTCATAATTCATTTTCTCAAAAATTCCCTGCTTCTTCCATTGCCTGAACTGCTCATACACAGTCTTCCATAGCGGAAAATCATTTGGTAAATACCGCCATTGACACCCTGTACGCAATACATAGAAAATTGCTTCTAATATTTCTCTTTTGCTATACTTTGGCGGCCTTCCTCCTTTCTTGTATGATACTCTGAAGTGTTTTTCTATTCTTGCCCATTCCCTTTCGCTTAGATCTGTTGGATACTTTTTTCTCATCTTTACCCCGTACTAAAATTTCAGATATTATAGCCTTTTACTTATTTCCGGACAACCTCTCACTACCAAACCTTACTATATTATTATCTTGGTAAAAATCATAATAATTCGTTAACTTGTATTTTAAATCTGTATCAAATGTGCTTTTCTCGTAAGGTATCAATTGTGAAGTAATTAACTTTATTTGTTTAAAATTTTGCTAAAATAGCTCTTTTTATACTATGTTTTATATAGCTAAACTGACTTAGATTTACTGACAATTTGAAAAACAAAAATTCGTCATTCCGCTACTATAGTATTTTCTAAAACGAATGATAAACGTCTAAAATGGTATTACCAACTAAAAGGTGTAAGTTTGTACATTGATGCATTAGAGGTCTGAGGCGACTTTTGATGGTGTGCCAACAATGCTCTATCGGATTTAGATCTTACTATTACCCACAAATATAAATGTTTGTTGCATAGCTCTTAATGGCATAACTTTTGCTTGAAATAACTGTTTATATGGTGCAATTTACAGCTTTTAGTTGCTAAAATTATAACTCTTAGTTTAATAATTTTAATCTAATAAGCTTTCAGGTTAATAAAATTAAATTATTTGAGTAAATACAATACTATGTTTTTATTTGTGGGTAATAGTAAGGCTTAAAGCAAAATGTAGTACGAACGGTAGGTGGATCTAAAAGATCGAATTACAATCCTGTATACAGCATTTTGCATTATTGTTTGATTATATTTATAGGTACAAAAATGGCTAGAATAATTTTCATGGGAGTAGATGTTTCCAAGGAAGCATTGGACATCTCAATTAATGGCAAGCATAAGCGCATAGCAAACGTGAGTGATGCTATATCTAAGTTTATAGAAACAAATATAGTCGATTTACCCATCAAGTTATGTGTAAGCTGGTGGCTATGAAAAGCTCATTATAAAATTGTTGCAAGATAACTGTCCATAAAGCTCACCCGAATCGGGTATATGCATTTGCCAAAGCTTGCAATCATTTTGCAAAAACTGACAAGTTAGATGCTAAATTACTGGAAAAATACGCTGAATTTGTCAGTAAAGACGGTGAAGTAAAAGGATGTATAATTTCACAAAAACAAGAGGAATTAAAGGAGCTGGGGGCAGTTGAGCGTAATTTAAATGATGCAATTCATGCAAACAAGTGTCGCCTGCAAAGTGCGACGGGAAAAGCTAGAGAATACATAGAAAGACAGATAGGGTTTGCTGAAAAACAATTGAAAGAAATTAGGCAAGACATAGAAGACGCAATAGCTGAATTGAAAGGAAAAAATGAGCTTTTAATCAGCTATAAAGGTATTGGATCAAAGACGGCGAGCGTTCTACTGACAGAGGTGCCTGAGCTTGGTAGATTAGAGAATAGAGAAATTGCATGCTTAGTTGGAGTTGCACCTAAAACTAGTGAAAGTGGAAGAAAAGTTGGCAAAGCTCAAATCAAAGGAGGCAGGTTTTATGCAAGGAAAGCACTATACATGTCAGCTCTTGTTGCTATGCGCCACAACAGAAAAATGAAAGCGTTTTATCAGCGTTTGGTTGATTCTGGCAAAGCTGCTAAGGTTGCATTAGTTGCTGTCATGAGAAAAATTATCGTTTGTTTAAATGCCATGATAAAAAATAACAACTTTTATCTTGACTCTTAAGACGGTAGATGACAGACCATTGATTGTATGGGTTCCATCTGTTATATATAATCTTTTTGAATACGAAGAAAACTGATGAATGAGTATGATATTACGGTTATAGGTAGCGGTCCTGGTGGTTATATAGCGGCAATTAGGGCGGCACAGCTTGGGTTTAAAACTGCAATTGTGGAAAAAGAAAAAAATTTAGGCGGTATATGCTTAAATTGGGGATGTATACCAACAAAATCACTGCTTAGAGCATCTGAGGTTTATAGGCTAATAAAAAGATCAAAAGAGTTTGGTATAGAAGTAAAGGGAGCGAATTTTGATATACAATCAATAGTGAAATACTCAAGAAACGTTGTTGATAAATTGTCAAGCGGTGTTGCATATTTGATGAAAAAAAATAATATCAAAGTTCATCAAGGTTTTGGTAAACTTGCAGGCAATGGTACTATAAAAGTCGTTAGCGATAAGGAAGAACAAGAAATTGTTTCCAAGCATATCATTTTAGCAACAGGCGTGAGGGCACGGAATCTGCCTGGAATAGAGGCAGATGGAGATTTAATATGGAATGCGCAGCACGCTATGACTCCAGAGAGATTACCAAAATCGCTACTAATTATAGGGTCTGGTGCAATTGGAATAGAATTTGCAAGTTTTTATAGTACTTTGGGTGTTGATGTAACAATCATAGAGATAAAGAGCACTATTTTGCCGCTGGAGGATAAGGACATTTCAGATTTAGCACAAGAAATATTCACAAAACAGGGGATAGAAATATATACAAGCAGTAGCGTAAAAGCTCTTACTAAAAGTAAAGACTCTGCTCAAGTGCTACTAAGTAGTGGTGAGAGCAAAGAATTTGAGAGGGTGATTGTTGCGGTTGGAATTCAAGCAAATATTGAAAATATAGGTTTAGAAAATACAAAAATTAAATTAAGCCCTTCTGGCTTTATTGAAACGAATGAATGGTATGAAACTAGTGAATCAAATGTGTATGCAATAGGTGATGTAGCTGGCCCACCATGTTTAGCACATAAAGCGAGCCATGAAGCCGTGATCTGCATTGAAAAGATTGCTGGTAAAAATGCTCATGCGTTAAAAAAAGAATGCATACCAAATTGCACTTATTCTCATCCACAAATAGCGAGCATCGGCCTTACTGAGGAACAGGCAATAAAAGGTGGGTATGATATAAAAATAGGAAAATTTCACTCTAACTTTAATGGTAAGTCTGTTGCACTCAGTGAAACTGAAGGGTTAGTGAAAACGATTATAGATAAAAAAACCGGAGAAATTCTGGGTAGCCACATGATAGGTGCAGAAGTAACGGAGTTAATTAGCAATTTTGCTCTTGCAAAGCAACTAGAAGGAACAGACTTCGACATAAAATCTACGATTTTTCCTCATCCAACCATTTCAGAGATGATACATGAATCAGTGCTTGCTGCAGATGTTAAATAGTTGAACTAACGTTCCATCGTTTTAGAGTTGTCAATGTCTTGAGTAGTAGTTTGATTAGGCACTTTAGTTTCAATAGATTGATTACCACCAGCATCAGAATTCTGTAACTCTTCTTTCAATCCCTTAGCTGCTTCTTTAACTTCAAGCTTTGCCTTTGGATGAAGATCTTCTGGGCCTTTTCCTTTAGTATCCAAACCTTGTTGTAGATTAGTGCTTTTCATTTTATTATGCTGCTCGTGCTCAGGTAGGTCAACGACCGAATTGAAAAGAATTTTTATTATATTTTTTAGCAGTTCTAAAAAACCTCCGCTTCTGCCTTCTCTTTGTTCTTGAGGTTTATTTTTCTCATTAGGTTCTTTTTTACTATTACTTTTAGGCATTTTTAATTCAACTATCATAACGCTTAATAAAATTCTACGTGCAAATTGTTAAATAACAGTTAACAATCTAGGATTTATTATTTACAGATGGATATTATTTTAGCAACAGGTGGCACAGGCGGACACATTTTTCCAGCTATAACTTTAGCAAGAGCACTAAAGGCACAAGGATATAGTTGCATAGTATTTACTGATAAAAAAACAAATAAAAATACTGACGTGGGAAACTACACCTTGCCATTATGTAAACCAAGCAGCAACAAATTTAAGTTTTTCCTTTTCTTGATATACAGCTCTATGTTAGCACTGTATCAAGTAAGAAAATTAAAACCAAAATCGGTCATTGGTTTTGGTAGCTATGCTTCTTTTCCAACTCTTCTTGCAGCAAGAGTTCTTTCTATACCTATAATTTTACATGAACAAAACACAGTTTTAGGGAGAGTAAATAGATTCTTTTTCAAGAGTGCAAAATTAATTGCAACCAGCTTTCCGGAGACTAAATATGCAGAGGGCAATAAATGTATTTTTACAGGAAATTTTGTTGATATAAAAGCACAGAGCCATTCTAGCACTGAGAAAATCCTAAATATATTGGTCATAGCAGGCAGCCAAGGTGCAAATTTTTTTGATGATGTAGTAAGCAGCGTAATTTGTGATTTACCTATTAAAATGAAAAAGAAAATTAGAGTGACGCAGCAATGTACGAAGAAAAATGTAAACAAGGTCAAAAGTCTATACAAAAGTGAAAAGATCGATTGTGAATTGAGTGAATTTTTTGATGATATGGAGAATAGACTGGCCAATGCTCACTTGGTAATTAGCAGAGCAGGAGCAACTTCAATAGCAGAGATCACTCTTGCTAGGCGTTCTGCTATATATATTCCTTACCCTTACTCAAAAGATAATCACCAATTTTATAACGCAAAATATATTGAAGACTCGAGAGCAGCTATAATAGTTAAGCAGAATAGTGAAGCAAAAAAAAATCTAACAGAGGTACTATTTGATCTATTAAATAATTCTCAAAAATTGCGTGATATGACCAATAGTACAGAAAAAACAGGGATAAAGAATGGGACTACTGAGTTTGTTAAGGTGATTGTTCACAGGTTTAGTTGATGGCTGCTTGCTTTTTCTTCAAACACGTCCCAAAGATCCTTTTCTAGCGATATATTATACAATTTATTGATATAAACTACTCCCGTGGGTGAAGTTGTGTTAATTTCGAGCAGGAAGTCATCTATAATATCAATACCAACAAATATTAGCCCTCTTTTCTTTAATTCAGGACCAATTTTGTTACATATTTCATTGTTTCTATCGTTCATTTGAGCGGGCTCAAAACTTGCTCCAAGTCGCATGTTTGTTCTGATCTCTCCACTGATTTTTGGAATTCGTTTCATTACACCAATTGGTTGGCCATAAAGTAGCAATATTCTTTTATCTTTATCTATGTTTTTACAAAATGATTGTGCAATCACAGGGCATTCGTATTTTGCTATCATGAGATCCACTACTACTTGAATACTATTCTCATCTTGTATTCTTATCACATCGTTTCCTCCATAACTATACAATGGCTTCAGAATAATATCTTGATAGTTGTAGTAGAAATCTCTAATCATTGATATATTTTCAGTAATCAAAGTTGGCGGAATTAGCTCTGGAAATAATGAAGTTATCAATTTTTCAGGACAATTTCTTATTTCTGTTGGATTGTTAATTACCAATGCGCTGGTTTTTTCTAAGATATATGTTGTTGTAATATAACGCATATCAAAGGGTGGATCCTGTCTGATAAATATGATGTCCATTTCATTCAAGTTGATTGCTACATCCTCTTTAGAGATAAAACTAAAATCATCAACGCTGACTTTCTGAGCCAGAGCAATTGGATGGTTTAGCTTTAGTGCTAAATTGTTAGGAGCATAGACAAAAACTTCGTGCTTCCTCCTTTGTGCTTCCTTTATTAGCACGAATGTAGTGTCAGTTTCAAAATTTATATTTTCATCCATCTGAAAGGCAACTTTCATTTATGTTCTCTACCTATTGTCACAATTGTACAAATGTTATAATTTGAAAGCGATTTTTGCCTAATGGCGTAACTTACTGTACCTATATCGTACATAACTTACAACTTGTTTTACTCCCTTTACTTTTCTTGCAATTGCTATTACAGCTTTTAATTCCGCTTTATTTTGGGCTATACCCATCAAATAAACAACTCTATCAACCGTATTAACGCTATAATTAATTGACTTAATATTTCTTTTTCCCAGGAGTCTTGTTCTTATTTCCGCTGTTATCATGCCATCTACAGTGGTGTCTAGCATGGAAGCCATTTGAATTGGTATTACTCTTATTTCATTTATCACTTCTTTAATTTCTTTTTGCTGCCAAGCTATTTTTTCTGCTGTAAGTTGTTTTTCAGGAGTGTCAACACTTCCAATGAGCAATACTCTTCCTTCACTTACTTTAACCTTTATGGATGAAAATAGCCCATGTTTTAAGAGCCCCTTATTAATTCTGATGACCATAGTCGTATCATCAATGATATTTCCCAAGGATTTGTCCTGCATTGTTATTGCTGTTGCTGTCGCTGTAGCCACCACACCACCTATTATAAGGGTTGTGCAACCACTTTGTGTAATCAAAAAAATTGCGAGTAAGAAGCTTGTTATTAATCTCATTATTGATTTTCAGGGTTTAGAGCTTTCATTAAGAAATGTTAATAAGCTTTTTTGATTGTGTAAATACCATAAATTAAGTAAGACTTTAAACCTTGAATATTTTTAATGGAATACCTATAATAGGGTACTGAAAATTTCTTGCGGATATGGCGGAATTGGTAGACGTGCCAGGTTTAGGTCCTGGTGAGCTTGCTCGTGGGGGTTCAAGTCCCTCTATCCGCACTTTAAAGTCATGTAACTTAGGTTTTAAGGGAAAATTTATAATCACTAAATACACTTTTGTTTGTGTAAAAACCTGTTCTTAAGGATTGTGTTTAACTTAAATTCTGGTAAAATGACTCTATTAAGATATGAATTAAAATGTTAATAAATGAATTATGATGTCTAATAATATACCTCAAAATACAGTCGAAGTAAGTAGCGTATATACCTACAAAGAGCTTAGTATAGATAAACTAAAGTATGAGTATGAAATCACAGTTGGTAGTGATTATATAAAACAAAAGGTAAATTCCAGGTTGCAAGAGATAGCAGAAAATGCAAAATCACCTGGATTTAGGGCTGGAAAGATGCCCTATGACCTTGTTGTTGCAAATTATAAAAACGAGGCTTTGGAATATGTGATAAATAATACAATTGATTATTGCTCAAGTGATTTGATGAAAAAAATTGAAGTCAAGTCTCACATTTATCCTAAGGTTGATGTTATATCATTACCAGATCTGGGCAAAGAAAATGAGGAGGGCAATTTTGTATACAAGCTATCTTTTGAGTCGATGCCTGAAGTACCGATGATAGATCTTGACAAAATAAACTTAAAGAAAATTGAAGCAAAGATTGAAGAGGAAGATATAAAAGAATTTATTGATTCTATCAAAACAAAGTTCCCCAATTTTGCCTCTGTTGATGATGCTTCTTATCAAGCGAAAGATGGGGATAAATTGATAATTGATTTTGAAGGGCGGATTAGGAATAAGCTCTTTCAAGGTGGAAGTAGCAAAGATTTTGCCGTTAATTTAGGGTCTGGCACATTTATTAATGGTTTTGAAGATCAATTAACTGGTATGAAAAAGGGAGAAACAAAGAACTTTAAGTTGAAATTTCCTGAAAATTACCAAGCCATTTCCCTTGCAGGACAGGAAGCTGATTTTTCTGTGCGAGTTAATGAGATTCAAATTGCCAAAGATTTTGAAAATGATGATGAAATAGCTAAGAGTATTGGGTTTAAAGATTATTCTTTGCTAATAAATCATGCAAAAAAAATGATTGGTGATCAGTGCACCGAAATGAGAAATCTCTTAATTAAAAAGGAGCTGTTTGATTATTTGGATGCTAATTATAGTTTTGATTTACCCACAGACATAGTAAAACAGGAGCAACAAAGAATGGAAGGAGAATTGGGTGCTCAAAATGATTCTCGTAAAGAAGCTGAAAAACGTGTAAAGCTTGCTATGTTATTTATGAAATTTAGTGCAGAACATAAAATATCATTAACTCAAAATGATGTTTTGAGTGTTATTGTAAATCAATATGTCAGTAAAGATGTGCAATTTGACAGAGTACTTAAGCATTTTGAATCAAATAAACAATTTCAAGAATTAGTTAGAGGGCAAGCGCTTGAGTATAAAGTGACAGATTATATAATAGAAAAAGTTAGTAAAGAAGAGCAGATTGTTTCTGTGAAAGAATTAAAGGAATTATTTGATAATATTTAATAGGAAAAGGTATGACTCTTATACCAATTGTAGTTGAACAAACTAGTCGCGGTGAGCGCGCTTATGACATATATTCAAGACTAGTGAAAGAAAGAATAATTTTTGTAACAGGTCCTATTGAAGACAATATGGCCAGTGTAATAGTAGCACAGCTTTTATTTTTAGAATCGGAAAATCCCGATAAAGACATTTGTATGTACATCAACTCACCAGGTGGTGTTGTAACTGCTGGTTTGTCGATCTACGATACAATGCAGTATATAAACCCAGACGTTTCAACTTTATGTATAGGTCAAGCTGCGTCTATGGGTTCTTTATTGCTTGCAGCTGGTACAAAAGGTAAGCGCTACTCTCTACCTCATTCAAGAATTATGATACATCAGCCATCTGGTGGTTATCATGGTCAAGCAACTGATATAGAAATACATGCTAATGAAATTTTGCGGGTTAAGAAAAAACTAAATCAAATTTATGAAAAACATACTGGAAATTCACTGAAGAAAATTGAAGGAATGATGGAAAGAGATAAATTCATGGATCCTGAAGAAGCAAGGAAAATTGGCTTAATTGACAGGGTGATAGCTGAGCGTACAGATATTGAAATTGAAAATATTAAAGTTAAACAAAAGGTGGGTTAATGGATAACAATAATGATTTACACTACTGTTCTTTTTGCAACAAGGCGCAAGATGAAGTAGATAAATTGATTACTAACTCTTCGGATGGTTTAAAGGTGTTTATTTGTAATGAGTGCATAGAATTATCCCATAAAGCAATAAGTCAAAAGAAAGATAGATCTTTTAATTCAGATCGTATATCTGATATGAAGCTATTACTAAAGAAACCTGAGGATATAAAAAACTTTCTCAGCAAGCATGTTGTAGGTCAAGAACACGCGCAACACGTTTTATCTGTAGCTATGTATAACCATTGTCAATCCATGGTACAATTTCATGCTATAAGTGATATTGAAATCGAGAAGTCAAATATAATGCTTATTGGTCCCACTGGTTCTGGTAAGACTTTGCTAGCCAAAACACTTGCTAAAGTTTCAGATGTGCCATTTGCTATGGCTGATGCGACAACTTTAACTGAGGCAGGTTATGTGGGTGATGATGTAGAAAGCGTGTTGTCGCGTTTATTACAAGCTGCAAATTATGACGTTGTAAAAGCACAGCGTGGTATAGTGTTTATAGATGAAATAGACAAGATTACAAGAAAATCTGAAAGCACTTCAATAACCCGTGACGTTTCAGGTGAAGGGGTCCAGCAAGCTCTGCTTAAGATTATGGAGGGTACAGTTGCTTATGTTCCGCCACAAGGAGGGCGAAAACACCCACAACAAGAGTTTATACAAGTGGATACTAGTAACATACTGTTTATTTGTGGAGGAGCTTTTGAAGGCCTCGATAAAATTATTGAAGCGAGAAAAAAGGGAACGTCAGTTGGCTTTGGAGCAGATATAAGTCAGTCTAAAGAGCAAAAGAAAAAGAATGCTTTACATGATGTTCAACCTGAAGATTTAATCAAATTCGGTTTAATACCCGAATTTGTAGGGCGGGTTCCAATAACTGCTGTTTTAGATGAGCTGGATCATGAAGATTTAATACATGTGTTGACAGAGCCAAGGAATGCACTAATAAAACAGTACAAAGCATTGCTTGCGTTTAGCAAAGTAAACCTTGAGTTTTCAGATGAAGCAATATCAGCTATTGCTAAAAAGGCTATAAGCTACAAAACAGGTGCAAGAATGTTACGTGCTATCTTGGAGTCACTTTTGCTTGACATTATGTATACATCTGGAAACGGAGGCTTTGAAGGTAGCACTATAGTAATCACTAAGAAAATGGTAGAATTAGGAAAAGCAACGGTTAATCATAATAACAATGGCAATGTTATAACGGTTAATGATTAATTTGAGGCATATATTATGAACATTGAACGTGCTGTAAGCTCTAGTTTTACTGCATTGCCAGTATTACCTTTAAGAGATGTAGTAATTTTTCCAAATATAATGGTGCCTTTATTCATAGGCAGAGAAAAATCTGTTAATGCACTAGAGTATGCAATAAGTAGTAGTAATCACCAAAATGAGATTTTTCTTGTAGCACAGAAAGATGGCTCTGTTGATAATCCAGAGCCTGAAGATCTTTATGAAGTAGGTGTGTTAGCAAGCATTGTACAACCGTTAATAAAATTACCTGACAATGCAGTAAAAGTTATAATCCGGGGGATAAGAAGGGGAAGAGTTGTAGAATATATTAGCTCTCATACTTTATTACAAGCCAGGGTAGAGTTAGACAGTCATTATAAAGAAGATGAAGACAATATTGACTTAGAAGCTTTAAGGCGATCTGTTGTAGACGCGTTCGATAGCTGGTGTAAGCTAAACAAGAAAAATCAGCCCGAGGTTGCCATTAACTCCATTGATCAAATCAAAGAAGTTGATCAACTTGTAGACACGGTAGCTTCACATTTAAATATAAAAGTATCAGATAAACAAAGCATACTTGAGGCTTATGACCCAGAAGAGCGTTTAAAAAAAGCTTTTGCTTTTATTGAGAGAGAAATGAGTATTTTGAACGCACAAAACCGTTTATATAAGACAATTAAATCGCAAGTTGAAAGCACTCAGAAAGTTTACTACCTTAACGAGCAATTGAAAGCTATACAGAAAGAATTAGGCGAATTTGAGAATGGTGATGAAGGGAATATACTCAATGAATTTGAAAAAAAGATAAATGAAACAAAGCTTTCTCAGGAAGCAAGAGAGAAAGCTATAACTGATTTGAAGAGATACAAGAAAATGAATCCCATTTCTCCTGAAGCTACAGTTATATCTAGTTACTTGCATTGGTTGCTTGAGTTGCCATGGGGAAAGTACAAAGATGCAAAAATTAACTTAAATGCAGCTAAGAAAATCTTAGATGAAAATCATTATGGCATAGAGAAAGTAAAAGATAGAATAATAGAATTTTTAGCGGTATTAAAAAGAGTAAAAGAGATAAAAGGTCCTATACTTTGCTTAGTTGGACCGCCAGGTGTTGGTAAAACTTCTTTAGCTAAGTCTATGGCAAGAGCAGTAGGAAGAGATTTTGTTCGCATAGCTCTTGGTGGTGTGCGTGATGAGTCTGAGA
Organism: Wolbachia endosymbiont (group A) of Eristalinus aeneus; assembly: GCF_964026915.1. NCBI lineage: Bacteria > Pseudomonadati > Pseudomonadota > Alphaproteobacteria > Rickettsiales > Anaplasmataceae > Wolbachia > Wolbachia endosymbiont (group A) of Eristalinus aeneus. Next base: position 725,955 of record NZ_OZ034712.1, on the reverse strand, counting down.
TACGAGGGCATAGGAAAACTTATATTGGCTCAATGCCTGGTAAAATCATTCAACACATGAAAAAAGCTAATTCATGCAACCCGCTTTTTCTGCTTGATGAAATAGATAAGATGGGTTCTGATTCGCGTGGCGATCCTGCGTCTGCATTACTTGAGGTTTTAGATACTGAGCACAATAAACACTTTACGGATCATTACTTGGAAGTTGAGTTTGATCTTTCAAGTGTAATGTTTGTAGCTACGGCAAACAGCTTAAATTTACCACATCCTTTGCGTGATAGGATGGAAATTATACAATTGTCCGGGTATACTGAAGATGAAAAAATCAGTATTGCTACACACCACCTTATTCCGAAGTTAAAGAAGGAGCATGGTTTGTATCAGAAGGAATGGGACATAACTAATGAGGCGTTATACGAGTTGATACGTTTATATACACGTGAAAGTGGTGTGCGGAGTATGGAAAGGGAGCTTGCAAAGCTCATGAGAAAGGCAGTTAAAGAAATATTGACTGATAAAAATAAGAAAATATCCGTAGGGGTTGACAATTTACAAGATTATTTAGGGGTGCGTAAATATACCTTTGGCATTGCGGAAAATGAGAGTTTAGTAGGAATAGTAACTGGGCTCGCCTATACTGAAACAGGTGGTGATATTTTGATGATAGAATCAGTCCTAATTCCGGGCAAGGGAGAAATAAAATACACAGGAAAGCTTGGAGAGGTTATGCAAGAATCTATAAAAGCTGCGTATAGTTATATTCGATCAAATTGTTTGTTTTTTGGTATAAAGCCCGAAAAATTCCAAAATAATGATATACATTTACATGTACCTGAGGGTGCAGTACCAAAAGATGGCCCTTCTGCTGGCGGCGCGGTATGTACGTCTATTGTTTCTCTTATGACGAATATACCAGTTAACAAAAATGTTGCTATGACAGGCGAAGTGACATTGCGTGGTAGAGTTTTAGCTATTGGGGGCTTAAGAGAAAAATTGCTTGCAGCGCTCAGAGGATCAATCAAAACTGTGATTATACCAAGTGAAAATGAGAAAGATATGCAAGAGATTCCGGCAAGCATCAAAGAGGGGATCAACGTAGTTTTTGCTAAGAATATTGATGAAGTTATGAAAGTTGCTTTAATGCACCCTACTACTCCAATTGATGGTGATGATAATCAAAATAGTGTGCCTTCCTCTATAGAAAGTAAAGATGATACTTTTCCTATGTCGGAAACATTGAAGCATTAGATTAAAAAAATATTATCAATCTCCATTTCTCTTTTATCCGGCAAAAACCCACCAACTTGTGTGTCCCATAAGGATATGACTTGCTTTGTTGTTATGTCATTCATATTTTTTACTTATTCTATCTCCCAGTTTTATTCAAGTAGATGATATATTATAATAGTCCTTTTCATGGAAACCTTTTCTGGTAGATTGCTTTCTAGAAAAACCTTGGTCAAGGTGCCAACTGTGGTTTATAATAATATAAATTATATCATAGTTGATTTGCGTTTATCAGAGCTGAGGTATGTTTTATCTTACAAATTTTTTGCCTATTTTACTGTTCCTATTTCTTTTTGTAGGAAGTGGTATATATTTTACTATTCTTGGCGTGTCAAATGCTTTTTATCAGTTATCTCCACTGGTAGCCATTGTTCCTGCCATAGCTCTGGGTTGGGTTTTATACAAGGGCAATACTGAAGAAAAAATGTATGCCTTTCTAGATGGGGTAAGAGATCGTAATATTATCACTATGTGCATCATTTTTTTACTTGCAGGTGCATTCAGTGAAGTAACTAAAGCAATCGGTAGTGCTGATGCCACAGTTAATTTGGCTCTTTCATTTATATCAACACGATTTTTACTCATAGGATTATTTTTTGTAGCAGCTTTCATCTCCACTGCTATTGGTACATCAATGGGCACCATTGCAACAATTGCTCCTATTGCAGTTGAACTGACACAAGCTGGGATTTCTCCTTCCTTAGGAGTGGCAACCGTTGTAGGAGGAGCAATGTTTGGTGACAATTTATCTATTATCTCTGATACTACAATTGCATCTGTGATGTCTCAAAAGGCTGATATAAAGAAAAAATTAAAACTGAATGCAAAAGTGGCACTAATTGCTTCTATATTCACAATAATTATATTATTTTATAGCTCAAGCAATAGTGCTGCTATTTCAGTTAAGGAGTATTCTTTATTGCTTGTGGCTCCTTACATCATACTTATATTGCTTGCAAACTTTGGAATCAATGTATTTACGGCATTGGTTTTAAGCATAACTTTTGCTGGAATTATTGGATTTATAAATAACAACAATCATGGTTTATTGTTTTTAAGCCAAAACATCACCAAAGGGTTTATGAGTATGCATGAAATTATGCTACTGTCATTGATGGTTGGCGGACTTTCAGGACTAGTAGGTAAAAATTCTAAGGAGCTTGCAGATAAACTTTCATCTTGGGTTATGATACAACGTGGTGGACAAAAAACTGCGCAATTATTTATTGCAAAAATAGTCAGTATATTTGATATTTTACTTGCAAATAATACCATCGCTATAATTTTTAGCGGTGAAATTGCTAGAGATATTGCTAAGAAATATGAAATACCGCCTCACTATAGTGCAGCATGGCTAGGCATATTTTCTTGTGTATTTCAAGGATTAATACCGTATGGCGCTCAATTGCTTTTGGCTAGCACTATTGCTGGAGTTTCACCTTTGGCAGTCATGCCACACGTATACTATTGCTATGTTTTAGGTATTATTGCAGTGTTATATATTGTATTGAACAAAATTGAGAAAAAAGATTGTGCTTAATATACAAGACAACGCTCCGCTCTGTAGAAAATGGATGTTCTTGGCAGTATGTGCTCTTGCTTGCTCTGGGTTACTGTCAATAATTGTTATTTTTCTACGATTGCCTTTTATCTCCTCTCTTGTTCCTTCTGCACAATATATTTTTGATAATGCGCTGGTAATACACGTGAACTTGTCAATTTTGGTGTGGATGTGCTCTATAATATCTCTGCTCTTTATCATAAACCTACAAAATACCAACAGTTGGTTTAACTTTTCATGGGTTCTATCAACCCTTTCGATGCTGCTCATGTTTGTATCTGCATTTGTTCCAAACACTGAAGTTATCAAAAGTAACTATATTCCCGTGTTACAAAACAAATTATTTTTACTTGGACTCAGTTTATTTATTGCCAGCATATTAATAAATGCGGTTCTTGCATATATGTCAAATAAGCAAGCCTCATACCTCTGCGTGGGACAAATTGGACTGGTTATTATACTTGTATCGTCATTTCTTTGCTTTGTTTTAGCATATAATAATATGCCTCCAGGTCTATATCACTCAGATAAGAATTTGTTTTACGAATATCTCTTTTGGGGAGGCGGACATTTATTGCAGTTTGCTTTTACTCAAGGAATGTTTTTAGTCTATTTAATAATGCTAAGTTCCAATGATATTAGTTTAGCTTCAAACAATAAAATTACTATTTTACCACTATTTATAAACACGATTTTAGCTGTAGGCGCACCGTTTGTATATTTTGTTTATCCAGTTGATAGTGCCAAGTTAATACAGTTTTTTACTTGGCATATGAGGATTGCTGGAGCAGTTTTGCCGTGCTTTTTGATAATATTAGTGTGCTACAACATCAGAACTTTTATTAATGATAAAAGCAACTATTTATTACATTCATTTTTGTTGTTCACTTATGGAGATGTGCTCGGAGTGTTGACTATTGAAGGTAATGTCACGATTCCTGCTCATTATCACGGTTCTGTAGTTGGGATCACTATAGCTTTTATGAATTTCATTTATTGGCTGTTACCCAAATTAAACTTTAAAGAGATAAAAGGTTCCATGGTAAGATTACAGATTTATGCCTACAGTGTAGGGCATTTTCTCCATATTACTGGCCTTGTTTGGCTTGGTGGGTATGGTGCTTTAAGGAAGGTTGCAGATCTGCCAAGTATTTCATCAATGTTAGCACGCACGTGCTTCATTATAGGTGGCGCTATATCAGTTGTTGGTGGAATGTTGTTCGTAATAATTGTGCTTTTACATCTGTTAAAAGGCAAAGCGCGTACCAACTGACCCATAGAAACAAAAAAAACTTCCTTGACAAATTCCCCCAGCGCCCTTATCATGAAACTGAAGCTATTTATTTATCTTCTCTGTACAGATTAAATGACAAAAAAACTCACGTATCTGGCGTCCCATGTTTAATTTTTTGCACTATGTGCACCTTATGTCTTTATAAAATTTCTAGGTTTTTACCTAATATAAGCTGAAATGCGCTTATAAAGCATTTAAAACATAAAAAAACGCCGATTTAAAAAATGGATAGTGAATAACTATAGTATTTTCTAAAATGAATGATAAATTTCCATTATGGTATTACCAACCAAAAGTTGTAAGTCTGTATATTTATGCATTAAAGGTCTGAGGCGGCTTTTGATGGTATTCCAACAATGCTCTATAGGGTTCAAATCTGGTGAATATGTTGGTAGATAGAGCAAACGGCATCTAGCATTATCTATTAACTCCTTTGTTTTGGGAGTTTTATGGAATGTGGCATTGTCCATAACTATTGTAGTACCATGTGGCAATTTAGGTAATAACATCTTCTCTAACCATGTATTGAATACCTCTTTGTCACACCCACCTTTGAAAGTCATTGGTGCAATAAATCTCTTTCCAATCCACCCGCCTATTATACTGATTCTCTCTCGTTTTCTTCCTGGAATATCTGCATAAATTTTCTTTCCTATTGGAGCACGTCCATACTCTCGGTATAACCTATTATCAACTCCTGCTTCATCTATATATAAGATGCTGGAATGGTCTATTTTTGAGATTTTATCGGTAAATCGCTGCCTATCTTCTTGATTGCGCTCTTGATATAGTGTAACTTTTTTTTAAAGTAATTCTTAGCTGTTTCAGCCTATACCAAATTGAATTTATTCCAAATCCAAGATTTTGTTTCATCTCTGCCAGCGTATGATCTGGATTCTTTTTAACATATTCTTCGAGTATTTTTGGGTCTATTTTTCGAATAAAGCTGCCGTTTTTCGATGGCCTTAGGCTTTCACCAGCGGCTTTCTTTCTTAACCAGCGGTACAGAGTTGCTATTCCTATCTCCAAAAGCTCTGCCACCTCAACCTTTGACTTCCCTTTTTCTATCATCGATACTGCCCTTTCCCTTAAATCCACACTATACGCCATTATAACTCAAATAGCTTATTATACCTTTATCATTTACTTTGGGAAGTACTATAGCTACCCTAGGGTTTCTTTTGCCTTTTTTTCTGTTTAGTAAATTTCTTAATGTTTATAATTTAGATTAGTTGCGGCTTAAAAGCAACTAAATCGCGGTTATTAAGCGTTTAGAATAAAAAAACGCCATACTTGAAAGTATAATGTAAGTAATTAGCCAACCACGGGGCTTCTTTTGCCTTTTTTTTCATTTGGTAAATTTTTTAATATTTATACGGAAGGTAGCGCGTGACGCTGGAACCCCAAAAAAAGGATGATGTCATTCCAGTGCTCCTTTTTTTGTCATCCGAGTAGCTGACACTGTCCTCCTTTGTCATCCCAGTGCCCAGACACTGGGATCCAGCATTTCACGCAATCCCATCAAGAACGTTGTATTTTACATAACACTTTTATGCTTACCAACTTAATAAAATTCCTGGATCCCAGTGTCAGCTACTCGGATGACAAAAAAAGGAGCACTGGGATGACAGGAGAGGGAGGCTACTCGGATGACACCATTCTTTTTCCTGGATCCAAATAGTCAAGGCACTGGAATGACAAAAAAAGGAGGCACTGGAACGACAAAGTGGAGTGTCTGCTTCTGTCATCCTATGATAGCTAAAAAGACCTGGTCACGCGCTGGAATGACACCGAAGGGGCTACTGCCCTCTTGGATGGAGACCAGTGTCAGCTACTTAGATGATACCTTTTTTCTACTTAGTTTAGGTTATGCAGAAGTCTAATACAATTATAGAACAAGCTTAAAAATTCTGGTAAAGTAGTTTTATTTACAAAGAAAGAATATGCTACTTGAAATTGAAAAGCGCAGCATAACAAATGCATTGTGGAAGTTGCAAGAAGCAGATCAAAGGCAAATCTTAACTCTTACACAGAGATTTGAGTTACCAGAAATATTAGCAAGAATATTGGTTACTCGTGGTGTTAACATAGAAAATGCAAGCGACTTCTTATATCCACTAATCAGATCGCTATTACCAGATCCCTTTCACCTTCTTGATATGGATAAAGCTGTTTCTCGTATAATACGGGCAATAAAAAATGATGAAAACCTTGCAATATTTGGTGACTATGATGTTGATGGTGCAACGTCGTCAGCATTGATTAACAGGTACCTGAGAGCAATCGATATACACTCTATAATCTACATTCCAGATCGTGTTGATGAGGGTTATGGATTAAACACAGATGCTTTATTACAACTTAAAAAGAATGGAATTGATTTATGTATTTCCGTTGATTGTGGTACGCTTGCATATCAACCAATAGAAGATGCAAAGGCTTTTGGTCTTGATATTATAGTTGTTGACCATCACCTTGGTACGGAAAAATTACCAAGCGCCGTAGCAATTGTGAATCCAAACCGCCTTGATGAGAGCTCTCCTTATAATAACCTAGCAGCAGTTGGAGTGTCATTTCTGCTAATTGTTGCTCTTAATAAAAGCCTACGTGAGCAAGGATTTTTTACCAACAAAAAAGAACCAGATTTATTTGATCTGTTGGATTTGGTTGCCCTGGGAACTGTCTGTGATGTTATGCAGATCACAGGCCTCAATAGAGCACTTGTCTCACAAGGATTAAAAGTTATGTCAACAAGAAAAAACGTTAGCTTGCGTGTTTTATTTGATGCTTTGGGAATCCTTGAAAAACCAAGTGTTTCTCGATTAGGGTTTAGTATTGGGCCATGCATAAATGCTGGAGGAAGAATTGGAGAAGCATCGCTTGGTGCAAGGTTGCTTTCCACCGATGATGATGAAGAGGCACATTCAATCGCGCTAAAATTAATAGATTTGAATAATGCAAGAAAAGTGTTAGAAAATGAGGCTCTCTTGGAAGCTACAGCACAAGCGGAAAAGTCTGCCCAATCAGGTGCGAATTTTATAATGATAAGTGGCAATTGGCACCAGGGAATAATTGGTATAATTGCATCAAGGCTAAAGGAGCAGTTTCACTTGCCAACAGTAGTGATATCTTTAAATAATGGAATAGGAAAAGCAAGCTGTAGATCAATTTTGGGAGTTGATATCGGTGCTGCAGTCCTTTCCGCAAAGTTTATAAATTTGATTATTGAAGGTGGTGGCCATAGTGTGGCGGCAGGATTTTCAATTAAAGAAGACAAAATAAATGATTTGCATGATTTTTTTACTGAAAGATTTTCAAACTCTATAAATGAGAAAACTTTAAAAGCTGATAGTATAGTAACTGCTAAAGCAATAAATTTGTCTTTATGGAATCAATTGCAACGCTTGGGACCATTTGGAGTTGGAAATCCTGAACCAAGGTTTATTATCCAAGGAGCAAAGATAAGAAAGCCTGAAGTTATAGGAGTTGACCATATAAAATGTTTTATTGCTGATGATAATGTTATGGTAAGAGCTATTGCATTTCGTTCTGCAAATACTCATCTTGGCTCTGCTATCATGCAGGGTAATGTTAAAGCTATTTTGGGTAAAATCTCTATGAATTACTGGAATGGCAATGAATTTGTACAATTTTTAATAGAAGATGTATTGACCATTAGTTGAGTGTATCTGTTCAGCAGAGTGGCAAAATAGGTAGACAAGATAAACCAAAAAATCGAGAAAAAGTGAGTTTACAACAACTGGTGTCATGAAATTATCTGACACTGATTTCCATCCAAGAGGGTGTCATCCCAGTGCGTGACACTGGGATGACACCCTACTTAACCGTCATACCGCGATTCATTCGCGGTATCTCTTAGCCGCTAACAAGTAGCGGGATGACGAGCTTATCGTCATGCCACTGCGAACCGTCATACCTCCGCGAACCGTCATACCGCGATTCATTCGCGGTATCTCTAGATCCCGCTAACAAGCAGTGGGATGACGAGCTTATCGTCACGCCGCCACGAACCGTCATACCGCCGCGGCGCTAACAAGAGATCCCGCTAACAAGCAGCGGGATGACGGTTGTCGTTTAGCCATAAACATTAAAAAATTTACCAAATGAAAAAAAAGGCAAAAGAAACCCTAGTCATTGTCTATTTTCAGTATTGGCGTTTTTAAGTCTTAAACACTGCAATTTAGCTGCTTTTGAATGCAACTAACCTACGCTGCAAATGTTTAAGAAATTTACTAAGCAGAAAAAAAGGCAAAAGAAACCCCGTGTTAGCTAGTTGTCACTCTCTAATCCTGCAAATTGGCGTACTATACTGTCTTAAACGACTTATAAGCGCGTTTCAGCTTATATAGGTAAAAACCCAGAAATGTTGTGAAGACATAAGGTGCACATAGTGCAAAAAATTAAAAATAAGACGCCAACTACGTTGTTTTCTTGCTGTTTAATCTGCACAGATGAAGATAACTGAATACCTTCAATACCATGATAAGGGGGCTGGCGGAGTTTGTCAAGCAAGTTTTTCGTTTCTATATGCGCTACCTTAAGACTTCAACGTCTTAACGCACCTAACTCCATCTGCATATAAATTTGCATGGCTCTTTCCAGTATTAAGCAATGCAAATCCAATGTTGTCTACACTAGAGCGCAGTTCCCCTATTTCCTCATTGTTTTCATTTGTCACTTTAGTGCCAATATCTGGAAGTGCGTTATCCCCCTCAACAAGGTAAAGTTTTCTTCTGAATATTTCTTGTCTGCTCATTCGATTTACAACTTCCTGACCTATATAACACCCCTTATTAAAGCTTATACCGTTTACTTTATCGATTAAAAATTGCAGCGGAAACGATGAATTCTGCACCATATCTTTCGCTCCATCTGGAACGAGATTTTGAATTCTGACTTTTTCATACTGAGTAAAATCCCCAACCGGCTCTTTTATTTCATCTTTATGTATGATCCTCATTCCTAGCAGCTTGTGCCTTGGATCTTGAAAAATAACTTGTGACTTACCACTACACTCCGCCAATTTAGTATTAAACAAAACTCCAACCTTATATAGTGCGCTAACGTCTTTAATTTTCACTTTCAAATAAGTTTTAAGCAAATCCAGTTTCTCGATTATTTGCTGCAAGTGCATGTTTTCGCACTCCAAGAGGGTGTATTTACCATATTCAATAAGAAAAAAATCATATAGATATTTTCCCTGAGGGCTAAGCAATAAAGAGTAAATGGCTTTTTGGCTATCCAACTTATTAATATCATTGGTTATAATACCCTGCAGAAAATCTCTAGTGTCAGGCCCATATAGCACTATCACACCACGACTTAAAAATGGTATATAACTCATGAAATCTCTATAAATAAATCTAAATTTTATTATATAACATTAGGCTCTTTTAGAAACTGCTTTTGGCGTGCATATTTTATAATGGCGTGCATATTTTATAATGGCGTGCATATTTTACAAGCTCCAGCCCTTGAAATCTAACTTACGAGTATATATATATAAACTTATAAGTTAATTTGTTGATGAGGAAAAACAAATGTCAAGTATAAGTTTAAATGTATTAGATGATAGCGTGCTGATCAAGCCTATTAGCGAAGAAAAGCAAGGTGGAATTGTGCTTCCATCAAGTGCTGAAAAGAAACCTACTAAAGGTGAAGTTATAGCAATTGGTGAAGGTTCACGCAATTCAAGTGGCGAACGCGTAACTTTAACTGTGAAAGCTGGTGATAAAGTGTTCTATCGCCAATGGGCTGGTACAGAAATAGAACATAATAATGAGAAGCTTATCGTGATGAAGGAATCCGATATACTTGCTGTCATTAAGTAGCAGTCTTTATTTTACTAAACTGAAACAAAGCGCAACATAGCGCATTGTAAATGGTTTTATTATAGTTTTCTAAATTTTTTATTAACAAGAGGTGATAAAAATGACTAATGTAGTAGTATCAGGTGAGCAGTTGCAAGAAGCCTTTCGTGAAGTCGCAGCAATAGTGGATTCAACGGTAGCAATAACTGCGGGACCTAGAGGAAAAACAGTAGGGATTAATAAGCCCTATGGAGCACCAGAAATTACAAAAGATGGTTATAAGGTGATGAAGGGTATCAAGCCTGAAAAACCATTAAACGCTGTAATAGCAAGCATCTTTGCACAAAGTTGTTCTCAATGTAACGATAAAGTTGGTGATGGTACAACAACGTGCTCAATACTAACTAGCAACATGATAATGGAAGCTTCAAAATCAATTGCTGCTGGAAACGATCGTGTTGGTATTAAAAACGGAATACAGAAGGCAAAAGATGTAATATTAAAGGAAATTGCGTCAATGTCTCGTACAATTTCTCTAGAGAAAATAGATGAAGTGGCACAAGTTGCAATAATCTCTGCAAATGGTGATAAGGATATAGGTAACAGTATCGCTGATTCCGTGAAAAAAGTTGGAAAAGAGGGTGTAATAACTGTTGAAGAGAGTAAAGGTTCAAAAGAGTTAGAAGTTGAGCTGACTACTGGCATGCAATTTGATCGCGGTTATCTCTCTCCGTATTTTATTACAAATAATGAAAAAATGATCGTGGAGCTTGATAATCCTTATCTATTAATTACAGAGAAAAAATTAAATATTATTCAACCTTTACTTCCTATTCTTGAAGCTATTGTTAAATCTGGTAAACCTTTGGTTATTATTGCAGAGGATATCGAAGGTGAAGCATTAAGCACTTTAGTTATCAATAAATTGCGTGGTGGTTTAAAAGTTGCTGCAGTAAAAGCTCCAGGTTTTGGTGACAGAAGAAAGGAGATGCTCGAAGACATAGCAACTTTAACTGGTGCTAAGTACGTCATAAAAGATGAACTTGGAATCAAGATGGAAGATCTCACGCTTGATGATCTTGGTACGGCTAAAAATGTTAAAATTACTAAAGATAATACCACAGTTGTCAGCGAAAATAGCGATTCTGACAGTGTGAAAGCTAGAATCGAGCAGATTAAATCTCAAATTGAAACTTCAACTTCTGATTATGATAAAGAAAAGCTAAGAGAACGTTTAGCGAAATTATCAGGTGGCGTTGCTGTGCTCAAAGTTGGTGGAGCAACTGAAGTGGAAGTTAAAGAACGTAGAGATAGAGTCGAAGATGCGCTGCATGCAACAAGAGCTGCAATTGAAGAAGGTATAGTTCCAGGTGGTGGAGTTGCGCTTCTTTATGCTTCATCTGTTCTCGACAAATTAAAAGGTGCAAGTGACGAGGAACAAATAGGCATAAACATTATCAAGAAAGTTCTCAGTGCTCCAATTAGAAGGTTAGTCAAAAATGCTGGTCTTGAATCTGCTGTTATAATTGACTATTTGATTAAGCAGAATGATAAAGAGCTTATATACAACGTTGAGGCTATGAATTACGCTAATGCATTTACAGCTGGTGTGATTGATCCAGCAAAAGTGGTGCGTATTGCTTTTGAAACAGCGGTATCTGTTGCGAGTGTGCTGATAACTACTGAATCTATGATAGTTGATGTACCAAGCAAAGAAAATGCTTCATCTCCTATGGGTGCAGGAGAAATGAGTGGCATGGGTGGATTCTAAGTAGAATGAAACCGTGGAGCAATTGCTCCACGGTAGTTCCAAAAAATCTCACATTTTACTATTCGTTAAAGGTAATACGTTTGGTGCAGAAATGCACTACTGTTTGCATCCGTTTCACTCCTTTATATTGTGGTTGTCTAATAACAAAAAGGCAGCATAAGAAAACTATAACCCCTAGTATATTTATACTATAGCTGACCCAAGCAACACGTCATACCGCGATTCATTCCACAACTGTACGAACATTACAATATGGCACATAGTAAACGATGTCATGAAAGTAGCTGACACTGGAATGACACCCTTTTGGATGGAAACCAGTGTCACGCACTGGCATGACACCCATTTGTTCCTATAGTTGTCTTTTCTCGTCTACCTTATTTTGCCACTCTGCTGAACAGATACAATTTACAACCACCCCCCTACCCTTTTTAGTTGTTCAGCAAATATAGAGAGGTTAAAGGGAGTGGTATTACTTAAACAACTAAATAAAAAACCAGGTAGATCATTCTGAAATTCTTGCATTTTTGTCCATAATTTTGTTAAATAACTTCCCTTTTGGTCATATCGAACCAAATTTCTTTTTCACACCACCTTTTAAGCCACTTTCGTTAGTTTTTGTCATAATGCGATCAAACACTCCCAATAACCTCTTTAATAGGTTTGGAGTTAGCGAAGAGATAAGATCAACAGATACGTTATTGTTTTTGTCATCACCACTTGCTTTATAGTCTATTGAAACGATTCCCCTACTTTTCCCACCAGTAAGAAGTTTTCCAATTATAGGAATTTTTAACAAAGATTTATTAATTGAATATGCTGGTATTACTTGTCCTGCAACCTGGAATTTATAATTTCTAATATCGAGCTTACCACCAGTGCTAATACCTAACTCCGCCCCTTCAAGCCAAGATTCTTCAATTTCAATAGTGCCATCTTTGTATGAAAAAGGTGCATTACATTTGTAAAAGTATACACCTTCATTTTTTATGGCATTTACAATGCCAGGCAATGAAGACATCGACAATAAAGTAGTAAGTAGTGGAGCATCTTTGATGTAGAAATTGCTAATGGATAACGTACCATAATGTTCTCCACTTTCTCTCTGAGGAGAGAGATAAAAAGACAATTTGCCGTTTTTAATTGATTTACTAATGCCTAAGGAACGCAAAAGCATACCTGAATTATCCGCATATATTTCGAGCCCTATTCCACTGTATTCTGCTAGTATGTTGCTGCTATCTTCCAGAAACTGCCCTGTAAATTGACTTCCATTGCAATTACCTTTAGTACAGGTTACATTCAGCTTAGCATTTTTGATAACGATGCCTTCTTTCATAATTACATTGTCAACATTCATACTAATCTCTATATCTTTATTTAATCCATTACTGTTTTTGCCAAGCAAGCCTAAAATATCACTTAAGTTAATTTCCTCACCATAAATAGTTATGGCATTTTTCTCCTTACCTGATTCAATTTCTATACTAAAATCATTATCAGGCAATTTAAAGCTACTAGAATTTAAATATAAATTTCCATTTTCTACTCTTCCGCTGAATTTTATATCTAGGTCATTTCCTACAACATCTAATTTGTCTATTAACAATTCACCTGCTCCTTTTAACCTTGTAGAAAACAAAATTTTATTGTGATCTTCAAAACGATTTTTCCACCCTAAGTAGCTTGAACGTGATTCAAGCTCTGATAAATCTATATCACCATTAACATACCCCGTCTTATCTTGATTTATCACTGACTCTAAATTTGCACTGACATAGCCACTATCAAAATTAAGTATTTGAGCGGGTAAATCTCCGGTCAAATTCCAGGCGAAACTTTCATTCCTATTGCTACTTTTCAGGTCAAATAATAGCTGTGTGTTATTTACCATACCACTACCATTTAAATCTATAAAGTCACTGCCAAAACTAAGCTTAATATCATATTTACCAAGACTTGCATTATAGATAGCCAAATTGTCAATTTCAGAATGAAAATTGGCCGAAAAATCTACTTTTTTGTCATCAGCATTTAGATTAAAAATGCGAAAACTGAATACAGATTTTGCCATTCCACTTACTTTATCCCTTTCAACCTTCACTACATCATCCAGCTTAAATCTTATAGGCTCATATAAACCATAAGCATCACTTACAGCTTGGCCATTAATGGTTAGAACTGAATTTTCCTTATTGAGAGATTTCATTTCAATATCACCGCCATTAATAGTGAAACTCTGAAATTTAGCGCTATTTACAGTAATTTTAAGATCGTTATTCTTGATGATCAAATCACCCTTTAATTCCTTTACTTGCTCAAAATCTTCATCAAATTTTACGCTACCGTTTTCTATATCAGCAACAATTACAATGTCTGACAGATCGCCATCAACCAATTTGCCATTGAAACTTACAATGGTATTTAAAACATCCCCATCAATATTATCACAATACCAGCTTTTAAATTTACTATTTACTACACTATCTGGTATATAAGTACATAAATCCTTTGCAGCAAACTTACTAATATTAATTCTAAGCAAAGCATGACTTGTACCAAAGTTCATTTTGCCTATTAAAGAGAGATACGTGTCATTTAACTTAAAATGGAAGTTTTTTACACTAATAATTCCATTACTATATGTTAAATTTATATTTACATTAGTTAAGGCCAAATTTTTGTTCAAATAATTTTCTGTATTTAATACGTATATATTTCCATCTACAATTTCATCCTTTTTATTAATTTTCACTGAGAAGCTTCCTTTGAATCCTATATTTTTGTCCAAATTGTAGCTTTTAACTAATGTAGAAAACTTGCTCAATAGTCCCAATTTTAGATCATAAAATGTCCCGTACACATTTAGCAAATTGTTGCGATTTTTTATCGTAATTGATAAATCATCCAAAAATCCCTTTCCATCTTTTGTATTCACATGAATATCTAAAACATTAAAATCTTCCCCCTTCCCTATATATAATTTATCAATAAAAAATTCATCTTCTGTGCTTTTATCAATAGCGATGTTAGTAAATTCAATTTTTGAATCCGCATTTAAGTCAAAAAAAAATTCCCTTATTGTTTTTAATAGATTTTTTGCACTACTTTCTGTCATCTTGAAATTCTTCCCTGTCATCCCAGTATCTTTTTTTCCTGTCATCCCAGCACTCGTCCTTGTCATCCAAGTAGCTTGACTACTTGTTTCTTTTTTTCTAGATTCCAGCGTCACGCGCTGGAATGACACCGAAGGAAGGCGGTTACTACTTAAATAATGATTATCCAAAAGGTCTAATGAGTTTTGCGGATTAACATTAGTTTCTTCTCTCTTGATACATACATGCACATTATCAGCTGAAACCTGAGAGAGATTTGTGCTAGCTTTAAATAAGGAACTTAACTTAAAATGTACAAAAAGCTCAGGAACTTTTATAGTAAAATTAGGGTTTGCTATTGCCAAATCCGTAATGACTAAATACGGATCTTTGCCATCTTTCTGCCAAACAACTGAGGTATTCTCCATATTAACGCTTGAGCCAACAAATATTTTTGATATTTTATGTTTAACATAAAAATCAATATAATTAATATTGATTTTTAAAGGCTTAAAAAAAATAAAGAAGCACAATATGAATAATAAAGCTACGGAAAATAATATAGTAATTTTTTTAAGCATCGATTATTGCTTTTCTTGCTAAACTATCAGCCTCCTCATTATACTTATCGCCACTGTGTGCTTTAACCCACTTCCAATCAATTTCGTGTTGTGAAGCAACGTTGTCTAGCTCTTTCCACAATTCCATATTTTTTACTGATTTTTTATTACTTGTTTTCCAGCCATTCATTTTCCACTTATTTATCCATTCTGTTATGCCATGCTTAACATAAAGACTATCCGTATATAAATTAATATTACAAGAAAATTTCAATACTTTCAGCCCATTGATCACCGCTGTTAACTCCATTTTATTGTTTGTGGTATTTTCTTCTCTACCATAAATGTCTTTTCTGTAATCTTGAAATAATATGATAGCTGCCCATCCTCCCGCTCCAGGATTACCAGAACACGCTCCATCCGTGTATATTATCACTTCCTTTTTATTCATCTTTAACTATATGAATTAATAAAGTATATAGTTGCTTTTATGAAAGCACAATTTCTAAAGGTAGTTTACTTTAAATTTTATTATAGAAACAAAAAAAAGTGTGACAACGAGCATTACCAAAAGGAAAAGTAAAAAATAGTTTTTATGCTTCTGCCGTTCTTTCATAACTAAAATAAATCAATAGAACAAAAAATAATACTGGCGAATAGGGAAAATAGATAAGAAATTGAATAAGAAAACATTTTTTTCTGTGAGCTGTGATTCTTGAACTTCATAACAGATACAGCGTACCAAATAAAAACGCAACCTTCAAAGGTTGCCATGCTTAGATAAAGTAAAGCCTTTTTCAAAAATAGAGCCGGAAGCAAGCTAGTTAGCACCAGCAAAACACTATAAATTAATATATATTTTCTTGTTTTTTCCGGACCATAAACAATATTGAACATTGGAATTGATGCCTTTGCATAGTCTTCAGACTTATTTAAAGATAGGGCCCAAAAGTGTGGTGGAGTCCACATAAAAATTACTAAAAATAAAATGAAACTTTCCCAACTTACAGAATTAGTCACAGCTGCCCAGCCAATCATTGGAGGGAAAGCACCTGCTGCACCACCGATAACGATATTCTGCGGAGTACGCCTTTTTAGCCAAATTGTATATATGAAAACGTAAAATAATATGCTAACAGCAAGCAAAGCAGCAGAAATATAGTTTACTGCTATTGCCATGATAAATACTGACAATATTCCAAGAGTTATACCAAATTCAAGCGCACTTTCTGCAGAAACTCTACCTGAGGGTATAGGGCGGTTTTTTGTCCTTTCCATGAGCAGATCTATGTCTCTGTCATACCACATATTTATAGCACCTGCAGATCCTGAGCCAAGAGCAACACATATAAGAGATATTAGTGCTAGAAAAGGGTGCATACTACCTGGTGCAGTAACCATACCAGCAACTGCAGTAAATACCACAAGATACATTATCCTTGGCTTCAGCAAACGCCAAAAATCCAGTATTGTTGATTCAACATTTAGCAAAACACTTGTGTACATTCTATTTTACCACTGGTGGTTTTTCGAAAGTATGAAAAGGCGGTGGTGAAGATACCGTCCATTCCAAGGTGTCACCTCCCCAAGGATTATCTCCAGCTTTCTTGCCCCATTTAAAAAGATGTATAACTATAAACACAAAAAACATAACTGAAACAAAGGACATATACGAACCAATTGAGGATATATAATTCCAAGGGATAAACGCATCAGGATAATCAGGTATACGCCTTGGCATACCAGCTAATCCTAAGAAATGTTGAGGTAAAAAAGTGATATTGGTGCTAATAAAAGTAAGCCAAAAGTGGATTTGACCTAAGCGCTCATTATATTGTTTACCCGACATTTTACCAATCCAATAATAAAAGCCAGCAAAAGCTCCAAATAATGCAGCAAGTGACATGACATAATGGAAGTGAGCAACAACATAATAGGTGTCGTGCAGGAGCTTATCTATTCCACCATGAGAAAGAATTATTCCCGTTATGCCACCGCCAACAAACATAAAAATAAAACCTAGTGCAAATAGCATAGGGGTTTTAAACTCAATTGCTCCGCCCCACATAGTTGCAATCCAGCTAAAGACTTTTACACCAGTTATAACACCGATAAAAATTGTGGTAGTGCTAAAAAATGCAGCAGCGTCAGCACTAAGCCCAACAGTGAACATATGGTGAGCCCAAACCATAAAGCCAAATACTGCTATACCTATCATTGCATAAACCATCCCTATGTAACCAAATACAGGTCTGTGAGAAAAAGTTGATACAACCTGACTTATGATGCCAAATGCAGGAAAAATAATTACGTAAACTTCTGGATGACCAAAAAACCAAAATAAATGTTGAAATAACACAGGGTCACCACCACCTGCAGGATCAAAAAAGGAAGTACCAATATTGCGATCAGTAAGAAGCATAGTTATAGCACCGGCAAGCACCGGTAAGGCAACAATCAACATAAATGCTGTTAGCAAGACAGACCAAACAAATAGTGGCATCTTAGTCAACGACATGCCTTTCGCACGCATGTTAAATATAGTAACTATAAAGTTGATCGCCCCAACAATTGACGACATACCAGCAACATGAAGTGCAAGTATAGCAATGTCAACTCCTGCACTTGGATGGGACATTACCTGTGATAAAGGTGGATATAAAGTCCAACCTGTACCTGGACCTTCACCAATAAACACTGAGAGAATGAGCAAAATAAAAGATGACACTAATAACCAAAAACTTAAATTATTCATACGAGGAAATGCCATATCTGGTGCGCCAATCATGAGAGGTACAAACCAGTTACCAAATCCTCCCATGAGGGCTGGCATTATCATAAAAAACACCATTATCAACGCATGCCCTGTAACCATTACGTTATATAATTGATAGTTATTGTTAAGTATATTAATGTGCATTAGCTGAGTGCGAATAATCACCGATAATAATCCACCAATAATTCCAGCTAATATGGAAAAAATAATGTACAGTGTCCCTATGTCTTTATGATTAGTGGAAAACAACCAACGCTTTATGCCCCTTGGTACGTCACTCATATCTATACTCCAAATTTAACTCACTAATTTTCTATTTTCAATCCACTTATTAAAATCTTCTTTGCTTACTGCTTCAACAACAATTGGCATAAATCCATGGCCTTGACCACACAATTCATAGCACTGCCCGTAATAAACACCAGACTTTTTGATATTAAACCACGCCTCATTCAGCCTACCTGGTATCGCATCAATTTTTACACCAAAAGCCGGTACTCCCCAGCTGTGTATCACATCTCCTGCTGTAACTTGTAAACGAACATTAGTATTAATGGGTAAAACGATGTTGTTATCAACAGAGAATAGCTTTAAATCTCCTTCGATAAAGTCTTCTTTTCCCTTAATATAACTATCAAATGACACACCTTGATATTCTGGATATTGGTAACTCCAATACCATTGATGGCCAATAACTTTCAGTGTTATATCAGCTTTCGGTATTTCTTCCTGTAGCTTCAGTAATTTAGCGTTTTCAAAGGCTAATATTCCAACAATGATAGTTGGTATAACAAACCAAATAATTTCTAAAGGAACACTATGGGTAGTTTTACTTATGTTTGTTACTTTGCTTTTACGAAAGCGAAACGCTATATAAGCAAGCAGCGCCCACACAAAAAGCATTATTGTAACCATCACAAGCATCACAAACGAATGTGACCTAACTACAGCCTCCATTACTTCAGTTGCAGGAGCAGGAAATCCAAATTGCCAGGAAGTAGGAGCAGAGGCAACAGATATATTTGAGTAAAATATTATCAATAGTGCAAATAACTTCACCATATCTTTTGTTTGTTTGCTATAAAACTAAGTGATATACTGTATAATAGTATATATAAACTTACTATGCAAATAGAGATTAGTGATGGTTAATAATTTTTTAGCATTCAACAAGTATAATAGTACAATACTAATTGAGGAAAAAAGCATTTACATAAATCTATTGTAAGTAAAAATATTATAATATTTTAAATTAAGTATTTACTTTAAGTAAATTCTATAATAAGTTTAATAGTGTCTGTTACTGCTAATAACCCTCTAGCCTCACACCTAAAAGCAGTAACAGACACTATTAAACTTTATGACAAGTTTATAATCTGTAAGATCAAAGTCTTACAAGTTTCTTTATTTCATTATACATTGCAGTTTGTTAATTAACTTTTAATGCCTATGGTGGCATTTACAGCTTGGACCAAAGGTTTATGTATTATAGAAAATAATTATAAAAAAAACACACTATTTGTATACCATACAAACTTTTTTTATTCTGCATAGCTGAGTTACTAGATTCTGTAAACGAAATCTTTAGAGAAGCCAAATGGGCAAAGTTTCATGAAGGTCTTTGGCATCTCTTAGCATAGATCCCTTACTTAACCATCATACCGCGATTCATTCGCAGTATCTCAAAGCATAGATCCCGCTAACACGTAGCGGGATGACGATTGTCAGGCTAGCTGTCATCCCAGTGCTTGACACTGGGATGACAAGGTATAAACCTTATCGTCATGCCGCCACAAACCGTCATACCGCGATTCATTCGCGGTATCTCTAGATCCCGCTAACAAGTAGCGGGATGACGATTGTCGTTTAGCCATAAACATTAAGAAATTTACCAAATAAAAAAAAAGGCAAAAGAAGCCCTGGGGTTATTATCCGCTTTAAAATATTGGCGTTTTTTATGTTTTAAACGCTTGACAAGCGAAATTCAGCTGCTTTTAATTGCAACTAACCTACGCTGCAAATGTTTAAGAAATTTACTAAGCAGAAAAAAAGACAAAGAATCCCCGAGTTAGCTAGTCTTTTACTATCTCTGTCGAGTATTGGCATTTTTTGATGTCTTGTAACGCTTTATAAGCGCGTTTCGGCTTATATAGGTAAAAACCCAGAAATTTTTAAGACATGCGATGCACGTAGTGCGAAAAATTAAACATGAGACGCCAAATACCCTAAGTTTGACTCGCGACATAATGTTGAACATTTTTTTTTGCATTTCCAGAGCAAGTTCTTGAAACCTAAACATTATATGTACATCATCATGATCAATTCTAATGCATCTAACTAATGCTATGATGACCTTACCCAGAAAAAGTGGAGAGAAAGTTTGGAATGTTTTTCACAAAGAGAATGATGCATCAAATTGTTCTGGAATGCAATAGTTAATAGTGACGTTGTTTGTTATAAAAAATTTCTATATATTCAAATATAGCAGTTTTGATATGCTGTTTAGAGTGCCGAGAGGTGTCTATTGGTAACTCCCTTTTTAGAGAACTGAAGAAGCTTTCCACAACAGAATTGTCGTAACAACAACCTTTATGACTCATCTATGTTTTTTATGGATAAGAGATATTGATAACCTTGCGAAGTATATTGTGAACCTTGATCACTATGTAATAGTAGATTTTTGGCAGGTTTACGCTTGTTAACGGCCATTAATAAAGAGTCCATAACCAATTGTTTATTTATTGAACTGCTCATTAACTACCATGCGTGAATATAGATCGATTATTGTTGCCAAATATAGCCATCCTTCTTTGGTTTTTATATAAGTAATCCCATACTTTATTTGGTTGATCGACAATAAAGTTTTGGTCTAATATATTGGGAGCTACTGTCCGTTTGTTGTTTCTTAATTTTAAATTTTCTTCTCAATATAGCCTGAATACCATTTTTCTGCATAATACTTTGCACTGTTTTTAAGTTGCAACTTTTACCCAAAGCCTTCAATTCAGCATGAATTTTAGGAGCTCCATATCTACATTTAGAAGCTTGATATATTTTTTGAATATCTGCTAATAACTCTTTATTTGCTGATTCTCTACTGCTTATTTTTCTTGTGGTCCACTTATAGTAGCCACTAGCAGAAAATCCTACATAATTCCTGTACTT
Source organism: Wolbachia endosymbiont (group A) of Eristalinus aeneus (assembly GCF_964026915.1). Classification (NCBI taxonomy): domain Bacteria; kingdom Pseudomonadati; phylum Pseudomonadota; class Alphaproteobacteria; order Rickettsiales; family Anaplasmataceae; genus Wolbachia; species Wolbachia endosymbiont (group A) of Eristalinus aeneus. Next base: position 704,616 of record NZ_OZ034712.1, on the reverse strand, counting down.
TATAGCAGTTACTATATAAAAAAATATTTTACTCTTTTTGACTGGCCAGGGCTTTTTTTAAAATGTCTCTTTCTCTTGTTACTTTTGCTAACTCTTTCTGTAAATCAAATCTCTCTTTGTCATAAGGTGCTACATCTGGAAATGCATTTGCCGCTGACTTTTTTCGTTATATTTCTTCATCCATTTTCCTAATACACTATCCCTTATTCCTAGATCTCTTGCTACTTTTGCAACTGGTTGACCTACCTTTCTTTGTTCATTTGTCAGCTTAACAGCTTCCAATTTGAATTCTGCCGTATATTCTCTTGCCATTTCTAATCCTCCAAAATTTTATTTTACCCAAAAAAACTCCTTTCTTTCTCTCCACTTTTTCTGGTAAGGTCAATTCGGAACTCTATTTCTTTTTTACGATCTTTACTTTTATTCTTATTGTTCATATAATATACCCTTCACTAATAATAAATTATTTTTAAATGTTTACTGTTATTTTCTTAGCAGTATTGGCATAAAGCCATAGCTTTTGGGTGAAGTCAAATCAAATTTTCAATTTTTTTTTGTTTATTTTTTTATGAAAAGGTAGAAGATATTAATAGCTGCTAATTTCTTTAAACGATGTTGTCGTAGATTCGTATTTTTATACACCAAAAAGGGTATCTTTGATGTCTCCTACAGCTCCAAACTCATAGCATCCATTTGCCAGCCTTTTAAGGCGCTTTATAGAAGGGTTAATAAAAGATGTACAAAAGGACGTCTAAGGTGCGTAGTAGCATTCTAAAGCCATCTATGGGAGACATTTTTTTCATCAACGCATTCAAAACTTAAAAAAATAAAAAACTTGAACATTTCTTCAGAATTGTGTATAATTATTAATGCTTTTTGTGTGCCGTAGAGATACAAGGAATGTTCAGGAAAGAGCAAACTAAGTGCGAAAGCTGCACAATAGATGAGGGTGGACCCCTCGGAGCCGGTTTACAAGAGCAGGCTTCAAACAACCATAAGCTGCTTTGGTAAAGAGCCAAGGTAGTGAGCGTTATGGAAAAGGCGTAATTATGCGTCATGTGTGAAATAGAGAGATGAACGCAAGTGAACCACTGATTACACGTCGAAAGGTAATGCGATGATGTCAAAACCAGGGGAGAAAAAGTAACTTGGGATAAGCCTATCGGGAACTTGTCTACTGGGTAGGTGGCATCCGGCATATAGGTGGCATGAACCTATTTCAGGCTATTGTGTGGAACTACGGGAACCTGTCGTTTCGATGATAAGGGAGAAGTCCAAGGAGCTGAACTCTAAGGAAGAGAGTACTGATGCGAAAAACAGGGGCGGATTAGCTTGTAGTAGTGAAGAAGTTTTTGTAATGGAAATGGAGCGAAGGGGCTGAGTTATTTAGTTTTAATTATTTATCAACCGAAAGGGAAGAGTTAATGAATAAAACAAAATCTTTTGACATACCAAAGCAACTGATTTGGAAAGCTTATAAACAAGTATCCAAAAACAGAGGTGCGGCAGGTGTAGATGAGGTCTCGATAACAAAGTTTGAAGAAAATCTAAAAGATAATCTATACAAACTGTGGAATCGGATGTCATCCGGAAGTTATTTTCCAGAATCAGTAAAAGCTGTTGCGATACCAAAAGATACAGGAGGACAAAGAACTTTATGTGTTCCTTCAGTATTCGACAGGATAGGGCAAACAGCAGCTACTATGTATCTCGAACCGTTAGTAGAGCCGGAATTTCACGAAGATTCATATGGTTATAGACCAAACAAGTCTGCACTGGATGCGGTAAGTACAGCGTGTAAGAGATGTTGGAGAAGTGATTGGACGATAGATCTTGATATTTCTGGATTTTTCGACAATCTGGATCATGTGTTAGCACTGCAAACTATCAAGAAGCATACAGATTGCAAGTGGGTCATACTGTACGTGGAAAGGTGGATGAAAGCCCCGATTCAACTAGCAGATGGCAGTAAGGTAGTTAGGAATAAGGGAGTTCCACAAGGAGGTTCTGTAAGCCCAATCATTTCTAACATATTTATGCATCATGCATTTGATATGTGGATGAGGCAAAACTACCCAACAATACCGTTTGAGAGATATGTAGATGATGCAATGGTGCACTGTAAAACCCAGAAACAGGCAAAATTCATAAAAGACAAGATCGAAGAAAGATTGGCTGAGTTTAAGCTAAAATTACATCCTGAAAAGACACAAATAGTGTACTGTAAGGATGACAATAGGAGAGATGAGTTTCCAATACAGAGCTTTGACTTTCTGGGTTACACGTTCAGACCTAGACTGGCAAAGAACAATAAAATAGGAAACTATTTTGTCTCATTTCTACCTGCAATTAGCAACAAAGCCAAGAAGAAGATCAACCAAACCATAAGGTCATGGAAAATACGTAGGCAAACATATACAACACTAGAGAAAATATCAAAGAAAATAAATCCTATAGTCCGAGGCTGGTATCAGTACTATGGCAGGTTTTATAAATCAGAGATGTATCCATCTCTCAGAAATGTAGAGTGGCACCTAGTAGGATGGGTCAGAGCCAAATATAAGAAACTTCGAAATCATAGAAGACTAGCAAAGCAATTTCTAGCAAAAGTGAGAAAGAGGTCTCCAAATATTTTCTATCACTGGACACTAGGATTGGGATCAAAAGGCTGAATAACGGGAGCTGTATAAATTGAGAGGTTTACGTACAGTTCTGCGAGAGACTGGTGGGGAAGCTCCGCCGGTCTACTCTCCAGGTTGATTTCTTATGACTTTTTCTAAGTTTCTTGATCCCAAAAATGATATATCGTTCAAGCGTATCTTTGGTACTGAAAAAAATAAAGGCATCCTCATTCACTTCCTCAATGATATTCTTGGCTTTACTGGTAAAAATGAATAAAAGATATAGAGTTTTTAAGTACTATTCAAGACCCTGAAATTGCTTCTGATAAACAAAGCATTGTTGATGTTCTTTGCAGGGATTCTAGTGGGAACAGGTATATAATTGAGATGGTGCGACCTGAAAGTCTTCGGTCATATTGTTTAAAAGGAGAGGAATTCATTCAGAAAGAAACTGAAAGGATTCTAAAACTTATTAAACCAGATGTTTTGCCATCTGAGTCTACGCATCAGTGCGAATCGGGCAACCGGTTGGTGCCAAGCGATGCGGACAATGAACCTCCTCTTGAAAAAGAAGATGCTCAATCGTGAGAGAGGCATAAACTGCAAGCATCATGTGGTTGGAGGGCTAGGCTTAGTGGTATGGTGAACGTAAGTGAAGCTTTATAAGTACCGATACGATGAAAGAGCTAAAGATGCTGATAAGCTCTGACCAAAAGGTAATGTGGATAAGATACATTTTTCATCTCTGGATGTACGCAAATAACAATTCCACCGGTATAGAGAAGCCACCTAACCCACTGTTGTATGACTGGAGAAACAGGGTAAGCCTGTATTTTCGCCTACATGGCAAGCAAACCGCAAGGAATGCTGATGGAAGTGCAGGTAAAGGAGAATGGAGAAAGCGAATGCCATTTTGTAACGAAATGGATAGAATTTGTAACATTAATTCTCGTGAAAACGAGCAGACTTCCATTTGGTCCCTCGTGACAAGAAACTTTGTTAACCACTTAAGGTAGGAAAGCAGATGATTACAAGTAAACCTGTAAGTGCATCTACCGAAAGCTTTGAAGCATGGAAGCAATTGCCATGGAAGAAATGCCAGAAAGTTATTGTGAGGCTACAAAGACGTATTGTTAAGGCTGTCCAAGAAGGAAGATGGGGTAAGGTAAAAGCTTTACAACATCTTCTCACACGCTCTTTTAGCGGAAAAGCTTTGGCTGTTAAGAGAGTAACTGAAAACCAAGGAAAAACCACAGCAGGTGTAGATCGTCAACTATGGTCAACTTGCAATGCTAAATTTCAAGGAATAAAGCTGCTAAAACAAAGAGGATATAAACCTTCTCCGCTCAAACGAATTTATATCAGTAAATCTAATGGCAAAAGAAGGCCTCTTGGTATACCCACGATAAAAGATAGAGCGATGCAAGCATTGTATCTGCTCGCGTTGGAACCGGTAGCTGAAACAATCAGTGATCGTCACTCTTACGGCTTTAGACCTAAAAGATCCTGCGCAGACGCTACTGTGGCTTGCCACTTATTACTGGCAAGTCGTAATCAACTACAATGGATACTCGAAGGTGATATCAAAGGTTGTTTTGATAACATTAACCATGAATGGCTCATGAAGCATATTCCTATGGAGAAGAAAATTCTTCATAGATGGTTAAAAGCTGGTTTCCTAGAATCGAAAACTCTGTATCCCACAACTGCTGGCACTCCGCAAGGAAGTATAATTTCTCCAATACTAGCTAACTTTACCTTAGATGGTCTTGAACAGTTATTAGAAAGTCGCTTTGGTAAATTAGGTAGCAAAAGAAGAGGAAAAATCAGAAGTGGAGTGAATGTAATCAGGTACGCAGACGACTTTATTATTTCAGGTTTCACACATGAAGTACTGGAAAATGAAGTTAAGCCTTTAGTATCATCTTTTCTTCATGAGCGAGGTTTAATTCTATCAGAAGAGAAGACAAAGATTACATCTATCACAACAGGGTTTGACTTTCTTGGTTGTAATGTACGTAGATATAATAAGAAGTTAATTATTAAACCTTCGAAAGAAAGTATTAAAAGACTTCTGAATAAAGCACGTACATTGATAAAAGCAAATATAGCGAACACTCAGGCTATAGTAATTAAGTCACTCAATTCTCTACTGAGAGGATGGGGAAATTACTATCACCATGTGTGTGCTAAAAAAGCGTTTAGAAAGATCGACAATGAAATTTGGCATAGTTTATGGAAATGGGCAAAGAAAAGACATCCTCGTAAAGGATTACGTTGGATAAAGAATCGTTACTTCAAAGTAATGGGTCAACGCCAATGGGTTTTTGCTGCACCCATATGCAAGAACAAACCAAAAGAGATACGGTATTTAAGACTGCTTAAGCTGATTGATATACCTATCAGACGACATGTTAAAATCAGAGCGGATGCAAATCCCCTTGACTTAAAATGGAAAAAGTATTTTGATGAGAGAGTAAAACGAACAAGAATGTTGGCAAGCTCCTTTTCAAGAGAAGGTTCTCTACTATTAGTGTCACCACTAAAGTTGATGTATTCTGAGGATTTATGAAAGACAAGCCGGTTCGACAAAAGAAGAACTTAGATAAGGGGCTCAAGCGTAGTGTGGGGAAACCTGCATGCTGCGTTTCTAAGGGAGGGAGTAGTAGTAATACTGCTTCCTTACCTGACCAGCTCGCTAAAACTAAAGATACCGTCTCGTTAGTCAACAAAAAAATTATAAAAATTGTCTCATTGCTTAAGCTGTATTGTAAAACTAAAAAATACTTTCAATTCACATCCTGTATAGCAGTATACAAGTTAGTGTATATGTTGATAAGTAAATTAGTTTTATGCATACAGGACAGCAGAAATTTACTTATCAACATATACACTAACCAATTATATTCAATAAATTTGTGTAAGATACCATTTTACATAAGATAGAATGGTAGCATTTTTTGATTTTAAATTACTAAACCTTCACTAGCCCTGTAGTTTTTGATATGTTCAGGATTAAAAGCACTTTTGGATCTCAGAATACCGAAAATGATATGGAGTAGCTTACGCATTGCAGCACCAACGATGGCCATATTATGCTTACCCTTTTCCTTTAACCTTTGGCAAAAACTCATAACGATAGGATTGTGATTCTTAGCTACTATTGCAGGAAAGAAAAGTGCCTTACATAATGTTCGCGAACCAACTTTACTTAATCTGGGCTTGGCATATACAGATGAACCTGACGTTATATTTCGTGGTATAGCTCCAGCATATGCTGCCAATTGCCTGGCATTTCTAAAAGCTCTTATGTTAGGAACTTCAGCTAAAATAGCTATTGCTGATTCCTCTCCTATGCCTGGAATAGTTAATAAAAGTTGAAAGTTTTCTAACAACTCTTTGTGTTGTTTTAGTAGTTCATGTATGGAATTTTTTATTGTTTCTATTTTTTGTTCTATGTTCATTGCAAGGTCTCCCCAAGCATTTACAACTGCTTTAGGCAGTCTCTCTTTTCTTTCTAAGTGGTTATTTAGAGGTTGTCCGGAAATAAGTAAAAGGCTATAATATCTGAAATTTTAGTACGGGGTAAAGATGAGAAAAAAGTATCCAACAGATCTAAGCGAAAGGGAATGGGCAAGAATAGAAAAACACTTCAGAGTATCATACAAGAAAGGAGGAAGGCCGCCAAAGTATAGCAAAAGAGAAATATTAGAAGCAATTTTCTATGTATTGCGTACAGGGTGTCAATGGCGGTATTTACCAAATGATTTTCCGCTATGGAAGACTGTGTATGAGCAGTTCAGGCAATGGAAGAAGCAGGGAATTTTTGAGAAAATGAATTATGAAATTACAAAATATAGTAGAAGAAAAATAGGAAGGAATGAGCAGCCGAGTGCCTGTATAGTAGATAGTCAATCTGTAAAGACTACAGAAAAGGGGGGATCAAAGGCTATGATGGAAGTAAAAAAGTAAAGGGTAGAAAAAGGCATATAATTACAGACACTCAGGGTTTTATACTAGGTTGTTACGTAGGCGCTGCTAACGAAAATGATAGAGATGGTATTAAAATAGCATTAAACAATATGAGAACAAAATATACTAAAGTTAAAAAAATGTGGGCTGACATGGGATACCAAGGAAGAAATTTAAAGAATCACATAAAGGAAGAATATGACATAGATATTGAAATTGTTAAAAGGCCTCCATGTAGATTTTGGGTGCACAAAGATACGCCACCTGAGCTACTACCAACAAGAGAACAAGGGTTTAAAGTACAGCCAAGAAGATGGGTTGTAGAAAGGACTTTTGCTTGGGTTAATAGGAATAGAAGGCTATCGAAGGAGTATGATTTACTCACAACATCCACTGAGAATTTCATATACCTAGCTATGAGTAGGGTTATGTTAAAGAGGGAATATGCTTGAATTTACTAGTTTCCGGACAACCTCTAACATTGGAAAAAATATGGGTAAAGAACTACGAGATGACACGTTAAAAGCCAAGTTGTCACCTTCTGTTAGAAAATGCGTAAAAAAATTAGAATTTAACAAACAAGAAGGGGTAAATAAGATTGTAGACTCTATCTTGCACAGCTTTAATAGCAAGAATAATAATAATAACGACTCAGGAGAATTGCTTAAAGAAATTGTTACAGGAAAATTAACAGAGGCTAAAATGAAATGTTTTTCAAATAAGATTCAAGAGTTACAACTGGCATTAAGCATAAGAGATAAATTTTTATCTCCAGATCAGGGAATGTGTAATCAAACTCAAGGAGGAGTAAACGAATATCAATTAACAGAAAAAGCTAAAAAAGAACATATACCTAATTCCTCTATGAGTTCCCCTAATATTGCAAGCATACATTCATTGAACAGTCAGAAAGCAGTTAGAATAGGCTCTTAGCATAAAGCACCAGCTCCTCTTTTGTTAAAGTGTAGGAGCTATCTTCCCAATGTTGTTTTAGCAATTCCAAGTTTCTACCTAAACTTTTTCCTGGCTGGTGACCTATACTTATTAAATCATCGCCAGATAAAGGAAATTTTGGAATATTGAATGTATCAGCAAATGAAATGTATTTGTCAATATTTTCTCCAGACTCAACACCACAAATTTTTATTAAATCACAATATAATTCTCTACCAAATAAAGATATGTATTTTTTTTGCTCTTTTTCTGAGAGTTCTGTTTTGATATCGTTGGATAATAAAAATAACAGCTTTTTCTTTTGCTTGTTTGAAAGACGTAGAAACTTACTTACATATTCTCCAAGACTTAGCCTGTCATTTTTGGTGGTCCTAAGGAGTAACGCTAATTTTACTAGTGCATCAGTGCCGAAAAGAAGTGACGAAGACAGAATTTCGCATTTTACTTCTTTTGGGATAATCTTTTGCAAAACATCAGATTCTTGCATGCTCTTAAGTGTTGGAAAAGGATCATTGCACTCCAGCAATTTAAGTATTTCATCTCTTATTCTCTCTCCAGAGAGGTTTTGAATCATATGCGAATGCTTTTTGCATACGTTTAGTATTTCATCACTCAAATCTCCGACACATATTTTTGCATGAAAACGAAATGCTCTTAAAATACGTAGATAGTCTTCTTTAATTCTATCTTCAGCGTTGCCTATAAAGTTTAACCTTCGCGCTTTTAAGTCCTCTATACCACCAAAGTAGTCATATATATGGCCATGCTTATCTGCATACAGAGCATTAAATGTAAAGTCGCGCCTTGAAGCATCCGCTTGCCAATTATTGGTAAATTCTACTTTTGCATGCCTACCATCACATTTCACATCATGCCTTAGTGTTGTGATCTCAAAAGATCTTTGATTTAGAACCGCAGTGATAGTTCCATGTTTTAAGCCAGTTGGAATAGTTTTAATATTACGGAGTTTTAGCGCTTTAATCGTTTGATTGGGAAGCAAATTAGTAGCTAAATCGATGTCGTGGACATCACGCTGCAAAATTGAGTCTCTCACACACCCGCCGACAAGCCTAGCCTCACCACCAAATTCCTCTATGGCATCAATAATTAAACTAGTCTCATGGTCAACTTGCATTTAGGTTAGTACGTACTGCAAGTTCATATTATATGAAATGCTTGCAAAAGCCCTATATAAAAATATACAGGGCTATTAAGATTTTACAAGTTGTGGTGCTCGTTGTTGATGAAATGGTTCTGCCATCGATTCCTTACCACATCTTAGTAAACTTGAAGGGTTTTGCTGCTCTATGCGCTGCTTTATATCACTAACGCACTGCTCTACAACATCACCAATTTTTCCATCAGCATTTTCTGCCAATAACTTATCAAATCCCTTTTCAACCTCTGCTCTCTCAGAGATATCCTTTGAAAGGTTACAATATTCTAAGATCTCGTCTAGCTGCAGTTTTTTTGCTAATAGGAAATCTTCTTGTTCTTGCTCTTGTTTAAGTTTGGTTTCCTCTTGCAGTTGTTTTGCTAAACTTTTATTTCTATCAAGCAATGGTTCGAAATGCAATCCGCCTTTGTTTATTACATGCACAATACTACTATCATCATAATCAACTTTATTGTATTCACCTGCACTTTTTGAACCTGAATTGTCTATTAATTCATGCAAAGACAGATCTTGGTTATCAACAGTCTGGTTCTCTATAACATGTAGCTTTACCTTATACTTTTCACAAAGTATTCTGCCTTCAACGTCAGGATCACCCCACCTACTGTTACGCATAATGTCTGCTGTATAATCATCTACAGTTTCACTACGGTGCTGGCCATTGTTATCATGACTATTGACAATTGCATTTGTAAACCACTTTGGTGGATTCTTTTGCGCAAATTCTTTACAGTCTTCTCGTAACTGCTCAACAGTAACTTCTATCCCCTTCTGCTGTTCTAGACCTTGTCTGAATGAGTCAAAAAAGCAGCTTCCATTACCAATTGCTTGTCCTACATGGAAATTATCAGGGTAAGAACTACTACTTAAAGAAGTTACTTCACTCTCAACATCAAGGAAATCACTTGGTAGTTTCCGTTCCTCAGCTGTAGTCATAGTTTTTACCTTAATTTAAGCTATATGTTACTATACCAACAAAATTATTAATAAGCAACTAATTAAGTATAGCAGAAATTTTTAAATTATGCAATAGTTATAACTTTAAATAGCAAATATGAGCTTTAACTGTGGTATAGTTGGGTTACCAAACATAGGAAAATCAATCTTATTTAATGCGCTTACAGAGTCAAGTGCAGCCGAAGCTGCAAATTATCCTTTTTGCACAATCGAGCCAAATATAGGCAAGATTTCGATAAAAGATCAACGTTTGAAACAAATCGCAGCAATTGCAGGCTCAGAGAAGGTAATCTACAACCAATTAGAAGTTGTAGATATTGCAGGTCTGGTAAAGGGTGCGAGTAAAGGTGAAGGGCTCGGCAATAAATTTTTAAGCCATATCAGAGAAGTTGATGCCATCGTTCATCTGCTCAGGTGCTTTACGGATGACGATATCAGCCATGTACACAGTAAAATAGATCCAATATCAGATGCTGAAGTGGTAGAAATGGAATTAATCCTAGCTGATATTGATAGCATAGAAAAAAGGCTTCCTCAATTGGAAAAGAAAGCAAAGCAAGGTGATAAAGAGCTAAAGAGACAACTTGAATTAATGCAAGAGGTACTGGCTACTTTAAAATCAGGTAGACCTGCAAGAAGTTTGGAGAATATCGATGGAGATGAGATGAAGTTGCTTCAATTGCTGACAACAAAGCCCGTTATGTACGTTTGCAATGTTGAAGATACAAATGTTATAACTGGCAATGAATTATCTAAAAAGGTAGAGAGAATGGCAGAGGAAAATAAAAGCAAATTTTATTGCATTTCAGCAAAACTCGAAGCAGATATTGCAAATCTTGATAGTGAAGAGGAAAAACAGAGTTTTTTATCAGAATTTGGCTTACAAGAATCAGGGCTTGATGGAGTAGCGCGTATTATGTATGAAGTGCTGAGTATGATAACTTTCTTTACTGTAGGGCCAAAAGAAGCACGAGCTTGGCCAGTAAAAATAGGGTCAACAGCCGATAAAGCAGCAGGTGTAATCCACACTGATTTTGAGAAAGGCTTTATAAAAGCAGAAACGATAGGCTTTGCAGACTACATAAAGTATGGAAGTGAACCGGCTTGTAAAGACGCAGGAAAAATTCGCTTTGAAGGCAGAGATTACATCGTGCAAGATGGTGATATAATGCACTTTAGGTTTAATGTGTAGCTTTCTGGGGAGCAGTCCTACGTCATACCGCGATTCATTCGCGGTATCTCTGAGCATAGATCCCGCTAACAAGTAGCGGGATGACGGTTGTCAGGGTGTCATGCAAGTAGCTGACACTGGTTCCTTTATGACGGTGTCATTCCAGTCTGGAATCCAGCTTTTAATACAACCCCTCACCAAAAATATTGTGTTTTAACATAAGGTTAGCTACTTTTATACTCACCAACTTAATCTCTAATCAAAATTCCTGGATCCAAGTAGTCAGGGCACTGGGATGACATCCTCCCTAGCGGATTCAAATCACAATGTTCGTACATGACCACTTTGCTTCAATATTTGCGATGCCCCTGAACAGATACAAAAAATCTATTGTTTTTTTATAAATTAAATCCTAAGGCATTTTTTACTGTAGATTAATCATTTGATTATAGTATCATTTTAATTAAGCTTATGCTTGGGATATTTATGAAGAATATTTTATATTTTATATTATTAGCTGTCGTATTCGGATCACCCATCCTGTTTGCCGTAGAGCAGCTTGAAGAAAAGAAAATTGAATCAGTTCATAAAAACGAAAATGTAGGTGTAAGGAAGCAAGATAGCACAAATCAAAAAGATGAGTTGAAAAGCAACGTCGATGCTAAACAAACACAAGAGGCTGAGAGCAAAAGATTAGACGGCACTACCGATAAAGAGAAACTGCAACACAAAGAGAACAAAGCTTTCGTGGTTGAAAAAACTATAAGTGAAGGTGAAAGGATTGATAAAGATTTGCCAAATGACCAGCTAGAAGGAAGCACAGACAAATTTGCTCAAAATTTACCAAATGTGGCCAATAAAGAAGTGAATAAAGATTTGAAACCAGAGCCTTTGCCTTTAAGTGCTGATTTAAATGAGAATACAGCTAACCCGCAAAAAAATCTACAAGCTGATCAGAAGATTGATATAAAAGATAATGAACTTTCAAAAAGTGATGCGAGTCAATTATTAGAGGGAAAAAAAGAAAAAGTAGAGAATCAGTTTGAAGAAAAAAAAGTGAAAGAAACAAACAGTAATTCCAAGGACCGCAATAGAGTAAAACCTATAACTAAAAAAGATGAAGAAGAGCAAAGTGAAAAGAAAAGTTTACAAAAATGGACAAAGCTAAACAGAGAACCAATAAAAGAATGGGGTCATAAAGACATACAAAGCAAGTCAATATATAAACGACAATATGATAGCCTTAATGAGCATCTTCCTACAACTGTGTTTATTGATGATTACAGTAAGCAATTTTTTTACTGCATTAAGAAGAACAACTTAACTTGCTTAAGAGGAGTAATAAGTAAGCTAGAAAAAATTGGATTAACAATTCAAGAGATACTAAGGTTTAGAAATAAATTGGGTGATACTCCTCTCATTTATTCAGTTAAACAAGGTGAGGTAGACATAGTGCGCTTTCTCTTATTACAAGGTGCTGATCTTAGAGTAGTTAACAATAATTTTCAATCCCCAATTGATATAGCAATCGAAAAAAAGCAGATCAATATAATAAATGCGATTGCCGAAATGATGCCACATCTTTTGGAGGATAGAAAAATAGACAATAAAGAAAGCTCAGCAATGTACGATTGGGCTGTGAAAACGAAAGAAATACAGTGCGATAAGCAAGATGATTAGATTTTTGATATTAATTTTAGTTGGTCATTTATGTTATGGAAACGAAATAAATGATGAAAAAAATCAGATTAGTGATTTTTTAAATGCTCTGCGTGATGCAAAATACGTATCTTACAGTAAAAAAGACTTTGCTGAATTTTTGGTGCAGTGCCACAAAGAGGGCGTGCCAGAAGATTTTAAGAAAGGTTTTGGTTCTAACTTAAATGGAGCTAATTTTAACCAACTGTACCTAAGTAAATCTGTTTTTGATGGAGTAAGTCTGATTGGTGCTGATTTTTCTAACACCGATTTATCCGACGTGTCTTTCATTGATGTTGATTTACGTGGTGCTAATTTCTCCAATGCTAATTTACATGGCATTAAAATAAAAGGTACAAATTTGAGTTTTACAAAATTTGTTTCTGCAAACTTAACAGATATCGTATTTGATCAGTCTAATGTTAGTTATGCTGATTTTATCAGTTCCGATCTCAAAAAAGTAAGTATGCACAACGTAATTGGTTTGCATACTAATTTCTCGAATGTGAAAATGAATTTCTCCAACTTATCAAACTCGAATGTTAGCCACGTAAATTTTAGTGATAGTGAAATAAACGATACTGTTATGCAGAAAAACAACCTTGATAATGCAAGTTTCTTTGGAGTGGATGCATATAAATTAAAGATACAATTTTCTTCATTAAAAAATGCTAACATATATGGTGCAGAGTTAAAAGAATCAGACTTTACAGGTAGCAATCTTTCCGATGCCTGCCTTAATTCTTCTATCATAATTAACAGTAACTTCGACGAGGCTAATTTAAGCAACACACAAATTTCCTATGTGAATGACGATAATTCAAGTTTTGTTCAATCTATACTAAATGGTTCCAAGATAAAACATGCATATGTTTCTGAAGCAAATCTTCATGATGCTGATTTATCCAATATTGATTTTAGTTTTAGTGAACTGCATCAAGTTAATGTCTCTAATGCTGACATTCGTCACGGAAAGTTTCATAATACTAAAGTTGCAAATTCTAACATGAATGGCTCATTTTTTGACCATTCACTGTTCACCTCTGCGAAGATAGAAGATTCAGACCTTTCTACAACTTCAATGTATAAGATAAAAATCCAAGACTCTCAAGTTTATAACAGTACACTTTCTCGCCATAATATTGATTCCAGTGAAATAGAAAATTCAACATTCTTTAATTTATTAGCTGATAATTCGAGTTGGTCCAATTTAAAAGTAACTAATTCAAATTTTATTGAAAGCGATTTCAGATCTTCTTTGCTTCACGCTAATGCCTTTAGGAAAACTAGTTTTTTTCTTAGCAATTTGAGTAATTCAACAATTAGTGATATGTCTTTTCTCTCTTCAAGCATATATAAAAGTTCAGTTGTTGATGCTCACTTAACAGGTTGCAAATTTGATAATTCAATTTTGATTGACAATAAAGGACAGAAAAAACTTGCAGGTTCAGAAAATGCTATAACTTCGATTAAAGATTTGCAAGAGAAAATATCACAGGGTGAAAAATTTAATGTAAATTATTCTTACTTTGAATTTAAGAATATGAATTTAGAAAATGCCGATTTTTCTAATTCAACATTGAGTAGAGCAAAGTTTGTAAACGTTAATTTGAATAAGGCAAATTTTGAAAAAACCGATTTGCGCTATACTGTCTTTGATAATTCTTCTCTTATTGGCACCAACTTATCAAATTCTAATTTAGAAGGTTCTAGCTTTTTAAACTCTGATCCAAAAAGCACCATGTTAAAAAATGCAAAGAAAAATGACCGTAAAAAGTGAGGGCGTATTATTGGTTCTATCCTCCCCTTCTGGAGCTGGAAAAACTACTATATCAGCAAAATTACTTGAGCAATCAACTAATTTAGTTAGGTCTGTTTCTATGACTACACGCAAGCCTCGCCCCGGCGAAATAAATGGAAAAGACTATTTTTTCGTTACCGAAGAAAAATTTCACGAGTTATGCAAAGCTGGCCAAATGCTTGAATACGCCAAAGTTTTTGAGAATTTTTATGGTATACCAAGAAATTTTATAGAGCAAAACTTAAGCAATGGAATAAGCGTTTTACTCAGCATAGACTGGCAAGGAGCATTTCACTTATTCAAGCTCATGAGAAAAAAAGTTGTAAGTATTTTTATACTTCCCCCTTCAATGGAAGAGCTTAGGTTGCGTTTGCAAAAGCGTAATAGTGATGATGCAAGCGAAATAGAGCGCAGATTAGCCGAAGCTCAAAAAGAGATAAGCAAACGTGATAAATATGATTATGTAATAATCAATGATGATATTGATAAAAGTGTAGAAGAGATAAGCTCCATACTAAATAAAGAAAGACTTAAAAAATCAGAAGAAAAACCAAGCCTGGAAGACTGATAAAAACATCAATTTGGATATTTGCAGCTATAGTTTCTTATCCTATTTTAGCCAATAGCACATTTCACAGTTTAGCTATATTTATTATTTTTTAAGATTAAATGGTTAAAATAGTAGCAACTGTTCAAGTGAGGTTTAACTATGACGGCAAATTTTCTCACAGAAATTAATTTTCTGCCTTTCCACCTATATTTTGATCACATATACAACGTTTAGCTCAATTTAAAAGTCAAACTTCTTGGTTGTTAGTTTAGTGCTGACAACTTAAATAGCTTTTAATATTGAGGTTTTAGTATGGGTATAGATATAACTGCACTAACTACTAATGCAGATAAATTAGGTGAATGCATAGATAAAAATAAAAAGCAAGAGCAGGATAGAAAAGACGAACAATTATATGGCATTATAGAGAGAAAGGTAAAAAAAGAAGAACACAAGCGTGAAAAACCAAGAGGTCAAGATGGAACCCTCAAGAAGTGTAAAAGGTTATTTGAGGAAGGTGCTAGCTCTGAAGTACTAACTAAATTAGAAGAATCACTTAGAGAACAAGAAAAATATTATAAGTATTATGTCCAATGCTTTCTTCCGGTATTGAATAGAAAAATATCGAAAGAACTAGACCCTATAAAAAAAGAGGAAATAGGACAAGCAATTTCAGAAATTACTTATAATAGCAGATATTGTTTTACCCACAACCGTAGGGACAGCGAAACAGAGAGTGGCTACGGCAGTGATGTTGAAGATGATCATGAAGTAGAAATAAGCAACGAAATAACAAATAACAATGCTCTACTACTAAAAGCGATCAAAAATGGAAATAACAGGAAATTTAGAAAATATCTAAAAGATTGTACGGATATTAGCAGCATAAAAGCTGAAGAAGGGAAAAATATTTTACACCTCATTGCGTCGTTGGAAAAGAAACAGAAATGCAAGTTTCTGGGTACCCTAATAAAAACGGTCACCAAGGAAGATTTAGCACAACTTGTTGATAGTGAAAATCAGGACGAAAAAACTCCTCTTCAGGTGGCACTAATTAACAAGATAACAAAAGAAAAACATGAGTCTCATACAATCCAAGATAACGATAACACACTTAAGTTTCTTACAAAATTGTTAGAGCATGGGGCCAGCTCTGATAATTTAGGATTATCTACAAAAAAATTACAAGACTTAAAAGAAGAGCAAAAGACATACTATCGTAATTTCTTAGAAAAATTAGCAGAGCAAGGAAAGCAATCTAAATTAAAGCCAGAAATAAGAATCAATACAGAAGCAAAAATTAAAGAAATTATACCACATACCATAAATACTCCAGATAGTAATGATAATTATCTATTACATCCAGTAATTAAAAATAGTGATAAAAAACTTTTTAAAGAACTATTGCAAAAAGGGGCAGATATTAGCCTTAAAGACACAGATGGTAATAATGCTTTACACTTGATTGTTAAACCTGAAACAAAACAAAAACTTGAACTTCTCAATATATTGCTAAAAGCAGGTCAAAAAGAGCAATTTATAAAAGCTGTAAATGATAAAAACAAAGAAGGGCAAACACCGCTCTATCAACTACTCCAGCGCATACAAGAAAAGAGTAAAGAGCCTTCATTGAAAAATAAAATAAAAAATGTAGTAAAAAAAGAATTTAAGGATACTGGCAGGTATAAAACCTTAGAGTTATTTCTACAAAATGGTGCAGATATTACTGTGCAAGATAAAGATGAAAAAAATGCTCTGCACTATATTGCTTCATTCAAAGGAGAACAAAAAGTTACATGTTTAGAGTTGATTTTAAATTCGGTGGAAAAAGAGAAATTTAGTAAAGCTGCAAACGCCGCTAACGAAAAAGAACGCACACCACTACAAGTAGCGCTAATTACTAAGACGACAAAAGATAAACATAATTTGGTCAATCCTAAGAGCCGTGATAACACGATCAAGTTCTGTGTAAAATTATTGCAAAATGGTGTTGACCCAAAGCAGTTAATACTACCCGAAAGATTATGGAGCAAAGAGTATTATAAAACTATAAAAGGAATAGAGAAACCAACGGGTAGAGCGCTTATTCCAGATGATATGAGAACTGAACTGAAGTGCAATTTTGGCAGGAAGTTAAAAGCACGCGATATTGTGAAGTACATCAATAATGTTGCTTGTAAAGCAGTGACAACGCTTGTATTTGCTGCTTTAGCCTGTGCAGCAATATTCAGTGCTTCTCAAGGAATTATTACAATTGCAACTGCCTCATCTATTATAGCAGTTATTGGAGTTTGTTATCTTATTTACTTGAATTTAGAAAATATTTATGAAGGATTTGGAAAAATTAAAGGAAAGTTTACTGAAGAAAAGCAACTTACACTTCAAGATAATGCACCAAAAAATGATACACAATGCAATAACTCTGTTAAAGATATAGAAAATAAGTCCAACGATTTAGAAGAGCAAGAGGTGCAAAAATCATCAAATCAATCAGAGCATACTGAGAGTCCTCCAGACACTAAAATGAGTGCCATATCAATAAAACTCGTTGAAAAATTGTGTAGGGATAGTGTAACTAGTAAACCCTCTTCTCTGGCGCTATGAAATCAATCTCACCGCTCAGAGTTTTTTCAGCCACTTTTTTATAATCAATTTTTACGTTAATTTGCCCTTTCTTTTCTTCAAGCCACGCTATAGTGTGCTTCATCCAGTTTTTGTCATCACGTTCAGGAAAGTCTTCACGAGCATGGGCACCTCTGCTTTCCTCGCGATTAGCTGCGCATTCCATGGTAATAACCGCTTGTGGGATCATGTTAGCAAGCTCCAGTGCTTCAACTAAATCACTATTCCACATCATACTGCGATCCTCAAGTGAAATATCAGGCATCATTTTTGCTACCTTTTTTATAGCTTTTTTGCCTTCTTCTAAAACTTCAGCAACACGGAAAACTGATGCGTATTTTTGCATAGTGTTCTGCATTTCACTGCGTATTTTTGCTACTTTTAGCCCACCGGAGGCAAATCGCATTTTATTAAATCTATCTACTATCCAGTCTGTGCAGTCTGAATGCAATTTTTTATGTGGTGTACCGGATTTTAGCTTCTCTTTTGCTCTGAGCGCTGCAGCTCTACCAAAAACCACAAGATCAAGAAGCGAGTTAGAGCCAAGTCGATTTGCACCGTGCACAGAGACACACGCAGCTTCTCCAATTGCAAATAGTCCATCTACCACTTCTTCCTTACCTTGCTTCAGCGTGATCACTTCTCCATAATAATTGGTTGGAATGCCACCCATGTTATAGTGAACAGTCGGAATGACCGGTATTGGATCTTTAGTGACATCAACTCCAGCAAAAGTTCTTGCGGTTTCGCTAATGCCCGGCAATCTGAGTTTTATTACTTCCGGATCAAGATGCGCTATAGTTAAATACATGTAATCTTTTTTCGGCCCAACTCCCCTTCCCTCTCTAATTTCAATTGTTATTGCACGACTTACCACATCACGGGAAGCTAAATCTTTTGCTTTTGGTGCGTAACGTTCCATAAACTTTTCGCCCTGAGAATTAACGAGATATCCCCCTTCGCCACGGCATCCTTCTGTCATCAAGCACCCTGAGCCATATATTCCTGTTGGATGAAATTGTACAAATTCCATATCTTCAAGTGGTAATCCAGCCCTTACTACCATGCCGTTACCATCACCTGTGCAGGTATGCGCACTTGTTGCAGAGAAATAAACACGTCCATATCCACCTGTTGCTAGCACCACCCTATGCGCGCGAAATCTATGTAATGTGCCGTCGCATAGCGACCAAGCAAGAACTCCGCAGCATGTTTCGCTATCCATAATTAAATCAATCACAAAGTATTCAACAAAAAATTCAGCGTTGAATTTAAGACACTGCTGATATAGAGTGTGAAGGATTGCGTGCCCAGTTTTATCTGCTGCCGCACAAGTGCGCTGCGCTGATTTTCCTTTACCAAAGTGAGTTGTCATTCCACCAAAAGAGCGCTGGTATATTTTGCCATCTTCTGTACGAGAAAAAGGTACGCCAAAATTTTCAAGTTCAATAACAGCTTTAGCAGCGTTTTTACACATATATTCTATTGCATCTTGATCACCAAGCCAGTCTGAACCTTTTATTGTGTCATATGCATGCCAGCGCCAATCGTCTTCACCGATATTACCTAAAGCTGCACTAATTCCGCCTTGTGCTGCAACTGTATGACTTCGTGTAGGGAAAATTTTAGAAATGCAGGCAACTGAAAAATTAGTTGCAGCCATCCCAAGCGTTGCTCTGAGCCCTGCTCCACCTGCACCTACTACTACCACGTCATACTCATGTTCTATGATCTCATACGCTGACTTATCCATATTTACTTATTTTATCATTACAGGCTTATGATATCACAGAAGTAGAAAAAATCTATACAAGTTTTCTATAGTTAAGACGTCATGCCGCCGCGGCGCTAACAAGTAGCGGGATGACAGCAATCCTACGTCATACCGCCGCAGTATCTCAGCCACTAACACGTAGCGGGATGACGAGCTTATTGTCATGCCGCCGCGAACCGTCATACCGCCACGAACCGTCATACCGCGATTCATTCGCGGTATCTCTAGATCCCGCTAACAAGCAGCGGGATGACGATTGTCGTTTAGCTATAAACATTAAGAAATTTACCAAACGAAAAAAAAGGCAAAAGAAGCCCCGTTGTTATTATCCGCTTTAAAATATTGGCGTTTTTTATGTTTTAAACGCTTGACAAGCGAAATTCAGCTGCTTTTAATTGCAACTAACCTACGCTGCAAATGTTTAAGAAATTTACCAAGCAGAAAAAAAGACAAAGAATCCCCGAGTTAGCTAGTCTTTTACTATCTTTGTCGAGTATTGGCATTTTTTGATGTCTTGTAACGCTTTGTAAGCGCGTTCAGCTTATTTAGATAAAAATCTAGATGTAGATGAAGTTTTGTAAAGACATACAGTATCTATATACTGCAAAAAATTAAACATAAGACGCCGATACATTAAGTAATCCTTACCTTTTAATCTGCAGATTGGCGAAAGCAAATACAATAGCTTCACTGTCATGATAAAGGGGCTGGCAAAGCTTGTCAAGAAATTTTCTTATTTCATTTAAATTGCTTGTAACCTTCTTATACACTCATCTTTACCAAGAATCACCATGATATCAATGATTCCAGGTGCATCCATTACTCCAGTTATAGGGGCGCGTAATGAGTGGTATACATCGCTTATTTTCATATCGTGCAATTTTGCACATTCCTTGATCTGAGAAGATAAAAAACCCTTATTCCAATTTTCATCACCGATCTTTGACAGAAATGACGCGAGTAACTTGATTATATCGAGGTTAGATTTGACAATTTGCTCAGCCTCTTCACTTAAATCAAGTGGCGGATCTTGAATATAAAATTTTGCTAAATCCAGCAGTTCAGCCAGGTAATTTGCTCTTTTTTTTAGTTCCGTTAGCCCCTGTAATAAATAGTTCTTTTTTTTGTCAGTTAGAGTATTTTCTCTAAGCATTAGAGTCAGAATATCTTCATTGCTCATATTACTAATATAGTGGTTATTCAAATGCTCCAGTTTTTTGAAATCGAGCCGTGCAGGTGAACGACCAATACTTTCTAAATTAAACCACTCTATTGCTTGCTCATCGCTAATAATCTCATCGTTGCCGTGACTCCAGCCAAGTCTCAGCAAGTAATTACGCATCGCTTTTGGCAATATTCCCATCTTTTCATAATCGCAAACGCTTGTGGCACCATGCCTTTTGGATAGCTTATTCCCATCTTCCCCATGGATAAGCGGCACATGTGCAAAGCGTGGAATGTCAAAATCAAGAGCCTGGTATATTAGCAGATGTTTAAAGGTATTAGTGAGATGGTCAGAACCGCGTATTATATCAGTTATTCCAGCATCATGATCGTCAATTACGACAGCAAAAATATATGTTGGAGTGTTGTCAGAGCGTAAGATCACTATATCATCAAGCTGGTCGCTATTTACTTTGATTTGGCCGTATATTTTATCATCAACAACGATCTCTTGCGAATCTGGCACTTTAAAGCGGACAACTGACCTCACACCCGATGTCATTCCAGCGCGTGACCACATATTTTTCCAGTGTCGGCTACTTGGATGACAAGAAGGAGGTTTTGTAGTACATTTATGCTTGTATATCTTGCCCTCTTCTCTTGCTTTTATTTTCTTTTCTGCAACTTCATCCTCAGGGCAATAACAGTGATACGCCCTACCCTTCTCAACTAAAAGGTTTGCTACTTCTTTATGCCGCTCTATTCTTTTTGACTGATATACTATTTCCCCATCATAGCTCACACCGAGCCATCTTAGCCCTTCTATAATTGCATCAATTGCTTCTTTCGTTGAACGTTTTCTGTCGGTGTCCTCAATTCTTAGCAAAAACCTGCCACCATGATGCTTTGCATAGAGCCAATTGAATAAAGCAGTACGAGCTCCTCCAATGTGCAAAAATCCTGTTGGTGATGGAGCAAATCTCGTGACTATACCTGGCATATTTGTCTGTTACAGTAATGTAAATGATGATAGCTAAAATTTATGTTTGTAACAATTTAGAATTTATTTGTTCTGAGAGATAAAATTTTATTTATTTTTCATAAATTGTGTTGTATAATTTAGTATTGGTTGAATATAGCGAGGTGAGTTATGGATGGACTTGTAGATATAGCAAAATTGCTTTCAGATAATGAAGCTAATATCAATTGGCGTTACACCGGCCCTTTTGATAAAACAAAACAAAGAATTAGGGGAGATAATCTCCTGCATTTAGCTGCAAAAACAGGAAAGGTTGATAAGTTTTTATCTATTTTCAAGAAAAGTGTTGAAAGTAATGTTCATTTGTTAGAGTACAATAAAGATCATGAAAATCCATTTCATATAGCAGCAGAAGTGGGGATATTACCAAGTGTAGTAAAAGGAATATTCAAGCATTTGGAGTCTGAAAAAACTAACCCAAATTGTGATCCGGAAAAATTAGAAAATGTCAAGAATTATGTTAAAGAGGCATTGTGCAATAGATGTGCGCTAGATCAATCTAAAAAGACTCCTCTTGACTGGGTTAGTAAGACAGTCAAAAAAGAAATCGCAGGCATAAAAGACAGCTTTATATGTACCAGAAGTTTCGCCTATGCTTATATATAGTAGGAGCGATAGCATGTATTGCTGCTTTATGTTTGTCTTTATACTTTTTATTTTTAGTTTCTCAGTCTCTTGCATTGGCTTCGATGGCTGGGATAATTTCTGGTGGGGCTGCGTATCTGTTAGGCAAAGTATTTAGTGAGATACATGACTTGCATGACGTAAGCACTCCAGTAGAAACTTTTAGTAATGCGGATCTTGCAAGGATATAACAAAAAATTGCAGGCAATGATATAGAAATTTACTTTCTCAAGCTAAGAAAGTATACTCATACGATGACGGAAAAGAAGTACAGTAAGATTTTAATAGCAAACAGAGGAGAGATTGCCTGCAGGATTATCAGGACTGCTCGTAGGATGGGTATATCTTGTGTATGCGTATATTCGGATGCGGATATAAATTCTGTGCATGTAAGGCAAGCAGATGAGTTAAGATATATCGGCCCTTCGCCTTCTTGCCTCAGTTATTTAAACATTGAAAAAATATGTGAAGTAGCAGTTGAAACAGGTGCTGAGGCGGTTCATCCTGGCTATGGTTTTTTAGCAGAAAATCCAGATTTTCCACGTGCTTTGCAGAAGCATAATATAGACTTCATCGGTCCCAGTGCAGAAACAATAGAAGTTACAGCCAACAAAATAACAGCAAAAGAAGCGGCAAAAAAAGCTGGAGTGAATGTAGTGCCAGGATATATGGGTAAGATTAGCAACGCTGCCCACGCAGCTCAAGTTGCTGAAGAAATTGGCTTTCCGGTTATGCTTAAAGCTGCATCAGGCGGTGGTGGCAAAGGAATGCGAATTGTAAACTCCAAAAAAGAAATTGAACTAGCATTTACATCAGCCACAAATGAAGCAGAGAAAAGTTTTAAGGATGGCAGTATCTTTATAGAGAAATATATAGAGTTGCCAAGACATATTGAAATACAAATCATAGCAGATAAATATGGCAATATAGTTTGTCTTGGAGAAAGAGAATGCTCGATACAAAGGAATAATCAGAAAATAATAGAAGAAACGCCAAGTCCATTCATTAGTGAAGAAGTAAGACAAAAAATGTATGCCCAATGTGTTTCTTTAGCAAAGCAAGTTGGCTATTTTTCAGCAGGTACTGTTGAGTTTGTTGTAGATAAAGACCAAAACTTCTATTTTCTTGAGGTAAATACGAGATTACAAGTTGAGCATCCAGTAACAGAATTTATAACTGGAATAGACATAGTAGAAGAAATGATTAGAACTTCCTGTGGAGAAAAATTAAGGTTCAGTCAGGATGATATTAAACTTACTGGTTCTGCAATAGAAAGTAGAATTTGCGCTGAAGACCCATCGAAGAAATTTTTCCCTTCCAGCGGAAGAATAAAATATTACGATAAACCGGGTGAAAATGATTATGTAAGAATAGATGATGGAGTTGCTGCAGGTTCAGAAATTAGCATGTTCTATGATTCGATGATTGCCAAAGTGATAACATATGGAAAAGATAGAGTAGAAGCGATCAGCAGAATGCAAAAAGCATTGTCTGAATGCTATATAGAAGGAGTAACAAATAATATAGAATTTCTAGAATCCATCTTCCATCACCCAAATTTTATCGCAGCAAAGCTCCATACGAGATTCATTCCAGATCATTACCCTAGTGGGTTTCACGGCGATTTTGTTACAGAGGAGTATATTAAAATATTTATTTTCACTGCGTTATATGTTCATTTGGAAAATGAAGAAAGGTACCATCATAAAGCAGTGAATGAAACATCTCAGGTGTCATTCCAGTGCGTGACACTGGAATCTAGTAAAAAAGAAGGGGCACCAGTATCAGCTACTCGGATGGCAGGTGACCGTGCAAGAGATTTATTCATAGTGAATATAAATGACAATGAGTACTCCGTAAATGCAAAATACCAAGATAATATATTAATAACAGTATATAATCACAATAAATACTCCGTTATAGGCAAGTGGAAATCAAGTTATAGATTGCTATATATCACAATTAATGACGATACCAATATAGCACTTAAAATAGAAAGACAAGGCAGCAAGTACTTCATAAGACATGCAGGTATGAAAGCTGAGTGTTGTATATTAAAACCTCATGTAGCTGAATTAAGTAAGTTAATGCTAAATAATGAAACAGAAGGGATTTCAGCAGATGCTGTAAAATCCCCAATATCTGGTTTATTAGTTAAATTACACGTAAATGTAGGAGATCAGGTGGAAATAGGACAACCTTTATTTGTGGTGGAGGCAATGAAAATGGAAAATATCATATGTGCTGAAGCAGCAATGGTGATAAAAAATATTCCCGTTCAAGAAGGAAAAAATGTGCAGATCGGTGATGTAGTCTGCTTTCTTAAATAACACAAGAAGTACAAACTTGACCCAAATAAGATAAATGAAAACACTTGATGAGCTATGGCAATGGCTATTGGTATGTGTAACAAAAGAGTAACCACTCCTAAAATTATCTGAATGATGATGGAGAGCAGCATAATATATACCGGTTTTACGCTAGCATTTTTTACTGTGAGTATTACTACCAAAGTTAGTATTAGCAATGCCAGTGCTCGATGTATAAATTGCACTGTCGCTCTGTTCTCAAAGATATTCAGCCATATAGGCTGTAAGAAAAATAAATCTTCTGGAACGACTTGTCCGTCCATTAGTGGAAAGGTATTGTAAATCAAACCAGCATTTAATCCCGCAACAAATGCGCCGAAAATTATTTGTATTACAATTAGAATCAGAATAAGTATTGTGTAATATATACTACTGTTAGTAGATTGAAATCCTGTCATCCGAGTAGCTGACACACAACTGTACGAACGCTTACTTTTGAAAATAAATTGCACAGCAAATGGTGTCATGAAAGTAGCTGACACTGGAATCCAGCTTTTACTATGCAGCCACTTATTTAAAGTTAAGTTTTCTGGATCCCAGTGTCTGGGCACTGGGATGACATCTTTCTTGGTGAAAATTACTCTTATACTGCAATGTTCGTATAGTTGTGTACGTAACACTGGGATCCATATTTGGTAATCAAAAAATTGATATGACAATAATGCAAAGATAATTAATGCTAATAATAAGTGAAGTGCAAGCCTATAGTGGCTAACATGAGGTTCAGTTACTAAACCACTTTTAACCATATACCAACCAGCAAAAGCTTGTAAAGCTCCAAATAATAATGCCACACATAGCTTTATTACTACCTTTTTAGATATTTTTCTTCTTAATATGAAATATATAAATGGCAGGACAAAAACTAAACCTGTTAGTCTTGCAACCAATCTGTGTACATATTCTATTAAGTATATAGCGCGAAACTCCTCCATACTAATACCATAGTTAAGTGCTTTATATTCAGGTGTAGCTTCGTATTTTAATTTTTCTTGTAGCCAGTCTTGTTCACTCAGTGGTGGTAATGTTCCAGTAATTGGTTTCCACTCCGTGATTGACAATCCTGCTTTTGAAAGTCTGGTAAATCCACCAATCCCTACCATGAGAATTACCATGACCGAGCAGAGAAAAAGCCAAATAGCTACAGGTTTTGCTTCCATAAACCATGCTGAGTTTTGTTCCATCGCTCAGGGTAAAGAATAAATTCCCATAAGGCAAGAAAAGCTGCAACACTATGTAGCAGACTATAGACCGGAAAAAATATCGATACTATATAAAAATAAAAAGGCATCTTTTGCTGTTTGACAGCTATTACCAAAAGAATCAGGTTAGTAACGTATACCACTACAAAGTAGTACAAAAATAATCCATTTAAAACTTTAGTTAATATCAATGAAAGCAGTAAAAATGGAGTAGTAAAAAATATAAAAGCTGCAGAGCCAACAAAAAGATTCAATAGCAAAATTCCCTTAAATCCAGTGTGTTTATAAAGAGACTTTATATTTTTTAAATGAACAATATAAGTTTGCATATAGCCTTTGATCCAGCGCGCTCTTTGCTTAATCCAAGCAAATACAGCAATTGGTGACTCTTCCAATGTTTCTGAGTCAATCATCCTGGTTTTATATCCCATTTGCGCAAGTCTCAAACCGAGGTCAGCATCTTCGGTAACACTATAAGCATCCCAGAAAAACATTTTTCTTAGAATTTTTACTGAAAAATGATTACTGCTACCACCCAAAGGCATTGGCATGTTCATTTTTTGGAATCCAGGCAATAAGTATTGAAACCAGTTCATATACTCCAGAGAAAAGGATTTTGTGAGAAAATTACAATCACAATTATAGTAATTTAATTTCGCCTGTACACAGGCTAACTTATCGTCGCCCTTATTAAATTCAATCAGTGCTTTTTTTAACTGCAATGGGTCTGGTTTATCGTCCGCATCATATATTACTGCATACTTTCCTCTAGCAAAGCTCATAGCATAATTGCATGACTTGGCTTTTGTTCTAGGCAAAGAATAAGGCACTTTTATTACTTCAAAATACTGCGGTAAAGTGTACTTTTCTATAGCTGCTAGCGTTTCTTGGTCATCACTTTCTACCTGAAGCTTCACATCTAATTTTGATTTTGGATAATCCAAACTTTCAATGCTTTCAACCAATTGCTCTATCACTGCACTTTCTTTAAAAGCAGGCAATAAAATAGTATATATAGGAAAATCTTCTTCATTCAGCTTACTATAATCCACTTTTTGGTTGGAGGTTTCACATAAGTTAAAAATTGTAGCTATAAACTTGAATAAATAACTAGAACATCCGATTATAAATATCAACATCAAAGCAAAATATGTATATTTCTCTGTTAGTGTTAAAATTGAAGTTACAATAAAGAAAGAAGCAAAAAATATTGAGCTTAGTTTAATGCTTTTAGCTGAAAAATTAGGATTCTTGTAATATAAGTATAGTATTTTCTAAAATGAATGATAAATTTCCATTATGGTATTACCAACCAAAAGTTGTAAGTCTGTATATTTATGCATTAAAGGTCTGAGGCGGCTTTTGATGGTATTCCAACAATGCTCTATAGGGTTCAAATCTGGTGAATATGTTGGTAGATAGAGCAAACGGCATCTAGCATTATCTATTAACTCCTTTGTTTTGGGAGTTTTATGGAATGTGGCATTGTCCATAACTATTGTAGTACCATGTGGCAATTTAGGTAATAACATCTTCTCTAACCATGTATTGAATACCTCTTTGTCACACCCACCTTTGAAAGTCATTGGTGCAATAAATCTCTTTCCAATCCACCCGCCTATTATACTGATTCTCTCTCGTTTTCTTCCTGGAATATCTGCATAAATTTTCTTTCCTATTGGAGCACGTCCATACTCTCGGTATAACCTATTATCAACTCCTGCTTCATCTATATATAAGATGCTGGAATGGTCTATTTTTGAGATTTTATCGGTAAATCGCTGCCTATCTTCTTGATTGCGCTCTTGATATAGTGTAACTTTTTTTTAAAGTAATTCTTAGCTGTTTCAGCCTATACCAAATTGAATTTATTCCAAATCCAAGATTTTGTTTCATCTCTGCCAGCGTATGATCTGGATTCTTTTTAACATATTCTTCGAGTATTTTTGGGTCTATTTTTCGAATAAAGCTGCCGTTTTTCGATGGCCTTAGGCTTTCACCAGCGGCTTTCTTTCTTAACCAGCGGTACAGAGTTGCTATTCCTATCTCCAAAAGCTCTGCCACCTCAACCTTTGACTTCCCTTTTTCTATCATCGATACTGCCCTTTCCCTTAAATCCACACTATACGCCATTATAACTCAAATAGCTTATTATACCTTTATCATTTACTTTGGGAAGTACTATATGAGGTTGTCCGGAAACTAGTAAATTCAAGCATATTCCCTCTTTAACATAACCCTACTCATAGCTAGGTATATGAAATTCTCAGTGGATGTTGTGAGTAAATCATACTCCTTCGATAGCCTTCTATTCCTATTAACCCAAGCAAAAGTCCTTTCTACAACCCATCTTCTTGGCTGTACTTTAAACCCTTGTTCTCTTGTTGGTAGTAGCTCAGGTGGCGTATCTTTGTGCACCCAAAATCTACATGGAGGCCTTTTAACAATTTCAATATCTATGTCATATTCTTCCTTTATGTGATTCTTTAAATTTCTTCCTTGGTATCCCATGTCAGCCCACATTTTTTTAACTTTAGTATATTTTGTTCTCATATTGTTTAATGCTATTTTAATACCATCTCTATCATTTTCGTTAGCAGCGCCTACGTAACAACCTAGTATAAAACCCTGAGTGTCTGTAATTATATGCCTTTTTCTACCCTTTACTTTTTTACTTCCATCATAGCCTTTGATCCTCCCTTTTCTGTAGTCTTTACAGATTGACTATCTACTATACAGGCACTCGGCTGCTCATTCCTTCCTATTTTTCTTCTACTATATTTTGTAATTTCATAATTCATTTTCTCAAAAATTCCCTGCTTCTTCCATTGCCTGAACTGCTCATACACAGTCTTCCATAGCGGAAAATCATTTGGTAAATACCGCCATTGACACCCTGTACGCAATACATAGAAAATTGCTTCTAATATTTCTCTTTTGCTATACTTTGGCGGCCTTCCTCCTTTCTTGTATGATACTCTGAAGTGTTTTTCTATTCTTGCCCATTCCCTTTCGCTTAGATCTGTTGGATACTTTTTTCTCATCTTTACCCCGTACTAAAATTTCAGATATTATAGCCTTTTACTTATTTCCGGACAACCTCTACTTAGTAATCGTATATTTAAGAAGAGAGATGGCACATCAACAGGTGATCATGGTTGCAAGTATGAAGTAAAATTATTAATGCTGTATCTACTTTATGGGTTAAGTAGTAAAATTGACTTTTGGTTAGCATCAAACATAGAAGGTTTTGGAGCCTTTGATGATATTTTTTTTGAGTATAAAGATCAGAAGAACAAATCGAGAATTATCTTGGTTCAAGCTAAACACCGTAACGACCCTAGTTCATCAGCGAATATTACTTTTGAAGATTTGTTTATTGATGGAAACAATAGAAAGCGACAGAAAGAGGATTTCGGGTTAAACAAATATTTTGAATCTCATCCTGAGATTAAGCAAAACCCTGAGTATAAGAACAGTGATATTACACTTGTCATTCATGCTAATGTTAATGTGAACTTAAAAAAAGGTACAGAAAAGCAAGGCAAAGTAGAAACATTAGAGGAGTATCTGGAAGAGTCAAAGTTAACAGATGATAACATTTTAAGTATTTATGAAGGTCACAGAGGAACGTGCTACAAAATAAAAAATCATATTGAACTGAAAAAATACTTCAGTTGCGGCAGTGAAGATGAAATAGAAGATTTTTTACTTAGAATAAGGTTTGTAGTTAATCAACCTAATCATTCAAAATTAGATGATATTATTAAGAAAGAAATAGGGAGTATATACAAAATATCAGGCAAGAAAAACATTGACATGGTTTTTGACTTTGCACGCGGGAAGGTAGAAAAATGGTGGGAACAACAGGGTAGCGAAGTTTCTTATCTAACAAGAAAAGACAATTATTTTAAGGAAGCCATAGAACATCTTTATAGTCTCAAACTTAAGGAAGATCTACCTGAATTTTGGCAAGTCCCTCTTCGAAATTATAACTTTGTCGGCAGAGAAGCGCTGCTAGATAAAATAGAAGAATGCCTGAAAGCTAATGATACAGCAACACTAGTTGCTTGTCATGGAATAGGTGGAATAGGTAAAACACAATTAGCATTAGAATTTATTTGGAGTAAGCTCCAAAAATATAGATGGATAATTTGGCTTGATACACGAGATAGAAATACTTTAATTAACGAGTACATCAAGTTAGGACGTGGACTAAACGTTATTCATGGTTACAGAGAAAACGTTCGTGAAGAAGATCACGCCAAGCATGTTAAGTATTGGCTAGAACACCCTGAACGTGCTGGGTGGCTACTGATATGCGATAACGCTCCTAACTACAAAGATATAGCAGATTTACTTCCTATAGAAGGAGGAAAGATATTATTAATTTCTCGTTATACATTTGGCTGGCCACAACCACAGAACACTATTTCTGTTGATGTTTTTGAACCTGGAGAATCAAGGAGCTACATTTGTAAGATACTATAGTACTTCCCAAAGTAAATGATAAAGGTATAATAAGCTATTTGAGTTATAATGGCGTATAGTGTGGATTTAAGGGAAAGGGCAGTATCGATGATAGAAAAAGGGAAGTCAAAGGTTGAGGTGGCAGAGCTTTTGGAGATAGGAATAGCAACTCTGTACCGCTGGTTAAGAAAGAAAGCCGCTGGTGAAAGCCTAAGGCCATCGAAAAACGGCAGCTTTATTCGAAAAATAGACCCAAAAATACTCGAAGAATATGTTAAAAAGAATCCAGATCATACGCTGGCAGAGATGAAACAAAATCTTGGATTTGGAATAAATTCAATTTGGTATAGGCTGAAACAGCTAAGAATTACTTTAAAAAAAAGTTACACTATATCAAGAGCGCAATCAAGAAGATAGGCAGCGATTTACCGATAAAATCTCAAAAATAGACCATTCCAGCATCTTATATATAGATGAAGCAGGAGTTGATAATAGGTTATACCGAGAGTATGGACGTGCTCCAATAGGAAAGAAAATTTATGCAGATATTCCAGGAAGAAAACGAGAGAGAATCAGTATAATAGGCGGGTGGATTGGAAAGAGATTTATTGCACCAATGACTTTCAAAGGTGGGTGTGACAAAGAGGTATTCAATACATGGTTAGAGAAGATGTTATTACCTAAATTGCCACATGGTACTACAATAGTTATGGACAATGCCACATTCCATAAAACTCCCAAAACAAAGGAGTTAATAGATAATGCTAGATGCCGTTTGCTCTATCTACCAACATATTCACCAGATTTGAACCCTATAGAGCATTGTTGGAATACCATCAAAAGCCGCCTCAGACCTTTAATGCATAAATATACAGACTTACAACTTTTGGTTGGTAATACCATAATGGAAATTTATCATTCATTTTAGAAAATACTATAGTTGCTTGCAAATTCTGAAATACCAAAGTGCGAGTTAAGAAGATTTAAAATCTGTTCGCTATCCACTTTTATTAATACATAGTCAATACCGTAATGAGCTTCGACCCAACGGTTGATATCTCGGCTTGTGTCTTCAACCATAAAAAAAGTAGTATTATTTAATTTTTGCCAAGGAATTATATTAAATTTATAGTAAAAAAGTTTCTCTGGCTCTTTGCACAAACTAGAATCAAACTTAATTTTTTCTACATTATCAGCTTGAAGTATAGGCAATTGTTGCATTGAACCTAATGCAATTTTTTATTTAAGTCACGTGAAAATGAAGATATGACCTCGCTACTACGCTTATCATCTTTACGTTCATGCATTATTTTTTTTACAGCATCAGCAGCTACATTCGCTGTGTTAGCCTGTAAATCTCCAAGAGCTTTTTCAACTTGGTCAGTGACTTTCTTCAAGTTAGAATGGGCATTGTCATCTAATGTCTGATCTAGCTGCTGTCTATTGTGCTTAATGATACTATTAGCTTTATCAAGTGCTTCATTCATCATTTTATTAACTTCTGCATCTAATTCTTTGTATTTTTTAGAAGATTTTTTGTAATACTCCAACATATCTTTCCTGAATTTTTCAGTTTCTTCACTTGAAAATTTGCTTTTGTTACGCTTATTGTTAAGCGCATTTTTTATCACTTTCTTTAGCAATTTATACGAAAGGACAAAACTTACCAAGAAGGCAAGACCGATAATCAGTGATGTAGACATAAAAACCCCTAAAATTCTTTGGACACCAAGTCAGCAATAAATTCCTCTTCAATTTCAGAATTAGTCAATTTAGTATAATAAATTAAAGCAATACTAGTAGCCATTTGTTTTAACTGATCAGTATATTCAGATTTAAATTCTGCCACTTTTTTTTCAATAAGCTTGCTCTTTTTTTTATCTTCCTCTTCTAATATATTCTTAACATTAGCTCTCATTTCTTCTACCTGAGCAAGTGCATCATCTATGATTTTTTTTGCCTGTATTCTAGCTTGGTTTAAAGCGGCATTATACTTGGCAACCTGATCTTCCGTGAGTCTTAAAAGATGAACAGAACTATTAAAAGAATCCAATACTTCTTTACTTCTAGTGCTTATTATTTCATCTAACTTTGGCAAAAATAAACAACTTACTACGAAAAAAAGTGAAGAGAAAAAAATTAAAAACCAAAAAACTTGAGAAAAGAAGGTTGAAACATCAAGCTGTGGCATCTGTTAAGCAGCAAATATTAATAACATTGCAAGTACAAACGCAAGCAATCCCATGATTTCAACCATGGCAGCACCAATATAAACATAACTTTTCATTTTACCTTCTGATTCAGGGTTTCTCGCAATCCCATTTAACATAGCAGAGAAGATATTAGCTATACCTAAACCAGCACCGAGCATTCCAAACACAGCTAAACCAATTGCTATAAATTTTAAAGCTACTAAATCCATATATTACCTTTAATTATTTCTTTATAATATAATTGTAAAATATTCTACAAGGAAGTCAATTACTTTACTGCATCTGACAAATATACACATGTTAATATAGTAAATATATAAGCTTGTAAAATTGCAACAAATACTTCAAATCCTATCAATGCAATTATGAACAAAAACGGCGCAGGAGTGAAAAATATGTTCATATTTACAATAAACCCTGCTATCACTTTGATGATTGTATGACCAGCAATCATATTTGCTGCAAGCCTTATTGATAGGCTAACCGGCCTTACTAAATAAGCAAACAACTTAATAATAATTATTATAGGTGCAAGCCACGAAGGAGTTCCTTTTGGTAGCAATATGCGTAAAAATTCTACTCCCCTTTCTTTAAATCCAACAATCGTTATATAAATAAAAACCACCATCGATAAAGCGAAGGTGACTATCACATGACTTGTGACCGTGAAACTATAAGGAAGAACACCAACTAAATTACACGATAAAATGAAAATAAACACTGTAAATATCAATGGAATGTGCTGCAAGCCTTTGCTTCCAGTGTTATTTTCTATTATTGAAATAACAAAATCATATACATACTCAACTGCAGCTTGCAAATATCCTGGTATTACTGCCCCCTTCTTTATTCCAAAAAGCAAAAAGAGTATCACCAATATCACCGAAATCATCGTGAAAAGAGATGAATTGGTAAAGCTTACGTCATACCCAAATAACCTAGGTAACTCTATTACCGTATATACTTTAAACTGTTCCAGCGGATTTAATGCCATTTTAATCTGAATTATAAACAGTAAATAAAGTATGAATTTTATAGGACAAAGTCAAGAATTAAGATAAGGCTCTGTATTATTATAACATTAACATATTAACAAAATATGTAATTAGAATGTTAATTACAGTCAGCTCTGTATTTTAAAATTTACTAATCTTGTTAAATTATTCAATATCTTGACTTAATATCTTATTTTGATTATAATTTAATTTTTAGTGAGGTATATAATGAACGAAATAGATTTTATTAACACTAATCATCCTTTAAATTTGGAGCAGGAATTTGGTAACGGATACATCGAATCAGTAGATTGTTTCCTTGACGAAGATACTCGCGATTATTACATAGGACTCAACAATGCAATAATACACTTCTTTTTTGATGGTAACATTGATGAGGATGCCTGGGATTATGAAAGTCTTAAATTCTTTCTGGAGATAGATTTAAAAGGTGATATAGAAAAAATTCTTTCTCTTTGCAAGAAGATATAAAGTTACAAAAGCTTCTACATCATAAACAATGATGTAGAAGTATTCCACTACAACAAGCTTTAAAAGCACTACATTTTATATTACAATAACTTTTTCACTTCTTTTTAGGTCCATGAAATTCACATTATCTTGGTTATTAGAACACTTAGAAACCAATGCTAGTTTAGAAGAAATTACCGATAAATTAACTCACATAGGGTTAGAAGTAGAAGATGTGATCGATAATTCCAGATTGACTGGGTTTATTGTTGCAGAGGTATTAGAAGTCGTACCTCATCCAAATGCTGATAAATTAAAATTATGTAAAGTAAATGATGGAAGTAAAATTCTACAAATAGTCTGTGGAGCAAACAATGTTAGAGAAGGTATGAAAACTGTACTTGCATCTCTTGGTAGCACGTTGCCAGAAAGTGATCTCACAATTAAGTCCACAAAAATACGAGGAATGCTAAGTGAAGGGATGCTCTGCTCTGCTTCTGAACTTGCGCTGGTTCAAGAGGAAAGTGAAGGAATAATCGAGCTTTCCGATGATTATAAAGTAGGGGATAAATTTTTCAATTGTGACCCTGTAATTGATATAAATGTTACTCCAAACCGTGGAGATTGCTTAGGCATTTATGGAATAGCTCGCGACCTTGCTGCAACTGGAATTGGGACATTAAAGACTTTAAGCATTCCACAACTTACCAGCTCCATAAATTCACCAATCGATGTTGAAGTTACTGACGGGGAAAGTTTTATTAGTGGAATATACATCGCCAATGTAAAAAATCAAGAAAGCCCAAAATGGTTAAAAGATAGGCTGGAATCGATAGGAATGCGCTCCATTTCTGCAATAGTTGATATCACGAACTATATTATGATATCTTTCAGCCGCCCAATGCACGCGTATGATGCAAAAAAAATAGAAGGAGAGCTCACAGTACGCAAAGCAAACGACGGAGAAAAATTTGCTGGTTTGAACGGTAAAGAATACTTATTAAACAAAGACATAAGCGTTATTGCAGGTGATAAAAATATTCATGGAATTGCTGGAATTATAGGTGGTAAGTGCAGTGAATGTACTCTTGAAACTACTGATATCTTTTTAGAGTCTGCTTGGTTCGATCCCATCTCTATTACTAAATCTTCAAGGCAGCTCGGCATCTCCACAGACGCTAGTTACAGATTTGCACGTTCAGTTGATCCTGAATTTACTTTTGATGGACTCAACCT
This sequence comes from Wolbachia endosymbiont (group A) of Eristalinus aeneus, assembly GCF_964026915.1. Lineage (NCBI taxonomy): Bacteria > Pseudomonadati > Pseudomonadota > Alphaproteobacteria > Rickettsiales > Anaplasmataceae > Wolbachia > Wolbachia endosymbiont (group A) of Eristalinus aeneus. The sequence goes on along the minus strand of NZ_OZ034712.1, from coordinate 669,536 downwards.
TGCAGCTAAAATGATTCTGGACTTATGTGGTGGAGAAACCTCAAGCGTAGTGTCTGCTGGCAGTTTAGATAGTGCTGACACCAAGGTGAGCTTTGATTATCAGGATGTGAACAAGTTTGGAAGTGTGTCTGTATCGCCTGATGAGGTGCTTGATATCTTAACGAAACTAGGGTTTAGTATTGATAAAAAAACCGAAGGCAATTGGAATGTACAAGTACCAAGCTGGAGACCGGACGTGACAATACCGGCTGACCTAATCGAAGAAGTAACAAGGATATACGGCTATGACAAAATAAAAGAAGAACCACTACCAAATAATGTTGAAGAAGTAGATAGTACATACGACAATTTGCGTATTTTGATGACAAACAGAGGGTTTCATGAAGTGCTAACCTGGTCGTTTATGAGTGAATCAACAGCTGAAAAATTTGGTTACTCGAATAAGTTATTTATCATCGATAATCCGTTTAACAATAGCTTTAATATAATGAGACCAAGTATTATGCCAAATTTATTGCAAGTTACTGCTGATAATATTGCCCATGGAATATCTGATCTTGCAATCTTCGAAATCGGGCCGATTTACGATGGTGAAGCTCAGTCTAAGTATGTTTTAAGTGGAATTAGGTCAGGAAATAATTTACCGCGAAACCATTATAATACTGATAGGAAAGTAGATGTTTTTGACGCAAAGGCTGATTGCATAGCAGCTTTGGAGTTTTTTAACGTTAATTGTGATAATTTAACGATAGAGAAAGCAGAAAAAGAACATTACCACCCAGGAAAGTCAGGCACTCTCTCTTTTAAGAATAAAGTAGCAGGTTATTTTGGAGAGTTGCATCCTAATATATTAGATCTTTTTGATATCAAGCAAAAAGTTGTAGGTTTTGAGGTAATACTAGAAAATATTGAAAATTTACCTGTAAGTAGAAAGAAATTTATCGATTATAAATACCAAAGTGTAAAACGTGATTTTGCATTTATAGTAAATAAGGATGTGGAAGTAGGTAACATAATCAATGTGATAAAAAAAAGCTCAGAGCTCATCACAGAAGTTTTGATATTCGATGTATACCATGGAAATAATATAGAACCGAATAAGATGTCTATAGCGTTGTCAGTTACTTTTTGCTCTCCAATCCACACTTTAACTGAAAAAGAGATCCAAAAAGAATCAAGTGCTATAGTTAATTTAGTATGTGAAAATACCGGAGGAACTTTGAGAACTTATCGTTGAGTCACAATCATAGTTTCCTGCCGTTGCTGTGTCACACTTACTTCATCCAATTTATTTCCAATATTGAATTCAATATCCTTGAAAAATCTATCCCACATTCCATGCAAATGCTCTTCTATTTTAGGCCACACATCATTTTTAAATGTTACCCCATCATCAGAAAATAAATTACCTAAAAAGGCTCCAATACCTTCATAATTTGACTGAAAACATTGAAGAAATGTCTCTCTTTCTTTATAAGTATTATGTGCCACATTTAACGCTTTTCTCTCTGTAGTCTCTTTATAAGCATTTGATGCTCCAATCTTTATTGCACCAAACATAACTTTACTCCAGTTCTTAACTTTCTGTATACAACCTTCACTATTTCCTGGTATATTATTTATTATATTTTTTGTAAAATTGTCTATCAAAGGAGACAATAAATTTTGACTAAAATGTTTGATATTATCTTTTGTTTTAATTACAGGATATTTGATGCTTTTTTCTGCTAAACAGTACTCCAGTTCTGCTCTTTCTAATAACTTCTTGATTTCTTTTTCATCAAAAGTTTCAAGCTTGAATACCTTCAGTAAATCATCTTCTATTACTGCAAATTTTATTTTTTCACGAGACGTTAGTTCTTCTTTATAATCATTTTTTGTTTCTTCATTTATCAATAATTCTTTTTTGCCTAATTCTAACTGTTTTAATGCTTTCAGAATTTCTTCATTCCTTTTTAAGAGCACTTCTATTGATCTTGTACCCGGATGCCCTTTTTCCCTGTTATTTTGTTCAGCTTGTAAACGCTTATTTTGATCTTTGAGTGTTTGTTCTAATGTAGATTTTTCTAAATGTCCTTCATCTTGCACGCGAAAAGCTTCAATTATTTCTGCTAGACCTGATTCACCATATTTTCTTAATTTCTTGCATAAACGTAAAACACCCTTTTTTTGTTCTCGAAGTAACCTTTGCACTTTATATTTTTTTATTTCTAAATACATCTTTTCTATAAAGTCATTTATTTTAGCTGAAGCTTCCTTATCCGATGGAACCTTTACTTTTTTTTCTAAATCTTCAAGCTGCTTCCTTAGGCTTTGCTTCTCCTTATCCGGTATATCTGATTGACTTAACTTACCTTGAACTTTTTTCATTACTGATTTTATCAGCCTGCGCTCAATCTCTTGATCATCATATTCGAATTTAAAAAGGTCTTCTAACCCCCTTTTTAAGGTGTCATTTGTTAAGCTACTGTTTTCATGTATTTCTTTTAATTTCTTATATATATTGTTACACCTTGTTTGACCTATTCCTCTTAAACGTTCAATTTCTTCTTTCGCATTACCTAAGGCTTTCTCTGTTGCTTGGAGATGCTTATTTTTATAAATATCAATTACTGTCCTTTTAACTATTTTGCCTTCCTTTATAAGCTTTTTCCATTCCGCCTCATGTACAGAAAATTCATCATCTTTTGAGTCTTCTACTTCCATTCCTGCGTTTTTCAAATCTTCTATTATAATCTCTTTTCTACTTGGTAATTCCTTACCTTGGCTCTCTAATTCCTGTCTCACTAAAGAATTTTTTATCTCATCTTCCAGCGAAAAATCTTCTCCCCGTCTATCTCGCTGAAACTTAATTGCTTGTATAAAGGCAACTTGATAAGCACTTTGTATTAAGTGACTTGTCAAATTAGGACCTATACTATCTACCACTTTCGACTTGAATTCGTTCAATAATTCCTTCAATTTATCATATGTAATCTCTTTCTTTTCTAGCTTTATCAGTTCTTCCATAGTCTTCGCAAATTCCTGAATAGAAGTTGCAAGCACATCCTTGATTTCATTGCGTAAGGGCTTAAGACCATTTTTTAAATTGATGTTAGTTGACAATTTCAGTACGATGCTATGCTCTGAATCCCGCGTCACATCAAACCACTTGTTATTTTCATTTTCATACAAATCTCTAAGCAATCGTTTAAATTGCGGTGGAAATTCTATTTCCATATCCCACGCAATATTTGGTCCAGTAACTTCCTTTTCATGAAAAGACACCTCAATATTTTGATGCTTATTAGAATACCGCCCCATACTTATTTTAAGAGCAGTAACTAAAGAGTGAGATAAATCTCTATTTAAAAGATAAAAAGTAGCCAAAGCAATTGTTGCAGGAACAACTAAGGCTACAAGTACAGCCATATTAACAAAAATTGCTATTGCAGCAAGAACACCATATGCCAATCTTTTTGGCACGCCAGTTTCACTCTTTTTTGTCTTATCTTCCCCTACACTGTCTTGTGTCTTGCTGTTTGCTTGAAATCTACTGCATACGACTAATCCCAGTGCAGTAAAAGCAATATAAGGAAGCATTAAAACTGACAGAGCTAAATTTAATATTTTCTTTTCTGGGCAAGTTCTATTTATTTCCTTAAATATTTCGCTTGATATATTATACCAGGAAGTAAAAAAATCAGAGTTATAATCTTTATAATGAAATATACTGAGTGGAACGTTAAAATTAGCTAACGGCTCTTGTTCTTCCACAGCATCAAAAAATTCTTCTTCCTCTTCTGAAGTAGCAAGACCTAAATCATTCCCTTCTTCTACATTAGAAACAGCTTCCATAGCATCAAAAGACTCTTCCTCTTCCAAAGTAACATTGGAAATAGATTCTACTTTACCTAAATCATCACTATTGTTATTTAAGTCAACAACTTTCTTACAATCTACAACAGCATACATACCATAACCTTACCTCAAGTAACCTAAGTATAGCATAAACAATGACAACTTTCAACTACTAATAATTTAACCTAATACCAACTATCAAATTTTGGTACTCCTTAAAATAAAAGTTAGTTCCAATTTCTGTATTAATGTCCAAAGATAAGGTAAGGGTCTGCTCTTTTATATATTCAATCCACGTATTTATTGCTTCCTTAATTTTCTCATCTTCTGTTTTGATTATTACTCTGATTCTATCTGATATATGAAAATCAGCTTGTTTTCTGGTTTCTTGAATGAGCCTCACGACATCTCTCGCTAACCCTTCTAGAATTAATTCATCATTTAGTTCAGTATTTAGAATGACAACTCCTTTGTTGTTATCAAACACAGCAGAATATCCACTATTTGCTTTTAACAATAGTTCATATTCGCCTTTTTCTATGATGTAATTTTCTGACTCATTACCTAAAAAAACTTGCTCATTTTCAACTTGCTTCCATTTTCCCTCTTTGACATATTGAACTAGTTTCTTAATTTTATCTGGTATTCTCTTTCCAAGCAGGGGAAAACTTAGCTTTAACTCTAGTGATGCAATATCTTCAAGTCTGTTTACTAACTCCAGTTTTTTTACATTTACCTCATCTTTTATCATCTCTTGATATTCATTCATGCTTGGTGTCATTCCAGCACTTTTTTCTTTCTGGATCCCAGTGTCAGCTACTCGGATGACAGGAGAGAACTCTGGGATAACAGGAGAGAACTCTGGGATGACAGAAAGCGGTTCACCTTCAAGAAAACTACAGGAAGACTGATGATAAATGATCATACTGCCAAGCGGCTGTCTGATACGTATGTTAAAAGTGTTTCTAATAGAGAGTGCAGAGTTACATATCTCTCTCACTAGATCCATTTTGGCAATGAGCTGACTATCAAACTTCTCTAATTGTGGAAAATTAGCCAAATGAACAGATGTTTCTTCATACTTAAGCCCTTGCCATATATTCTCTGTTATAAGTGGCAACAAAGGAGCTGCAGCTCTTAGTATGTAATAAAAAACCGTATATAGAACATTATAAGCATCAGTTTTATCCTGATCCAAATCACTTTTCCAAAAACGCTCGCGACTGCGACGAATATACCAATTATTTAGCACTTCAAAAAAGTTCATTAAAATTTTGCAAGCCTCTTGGGAGTTATAGTTGTTCATAGAAGCTTGGATACCTTCTACAGCTTCAAAACACTTGGAAATCATGTAACGATCAATAGTGCTTTGATAATCCTTACAAACTTCAGCTTTAATCCCATCTGCATTTGCATACATGGTAAAAAAGTGATAGCTATTCCAAATAGGTTTTATTACGTTTTTCAGAACATCTCGTATTGAGTTTCCTTCTTTATCGAGTAGCAAATTACCACCACAAACAATAGATCCAGAAAGCATAAGAAAACGCAGTGCATCAGAACCGTATCTATCAAAAACCTCCATTGGATCTGCATAGTTATTCAAACGTTTGGACAATTTTTGCCCTTTTACATCCAAAACAACACCGTGGCATATGCAGTTCTTAAATGGTTCCCTATCAAACAAAGCAGTAGACAATACAAAGAGCGTATAAAACCACCCCCTGGTTTGTGCTATGTACTCGGTAATAAAATCCGCAGATTCAAACCACTCCTTATTTTCAAACGGATAGTGGATTTGCGCAAATGGCATCGAGCCAGATTCAAACCAGCAGTCAAACACGTCAGGTACACGGCGCATAACTGATTTTCCTATTGGGTCATCAGGATTTGGTCTTGTTAAAGTATCGATAAATGGTCTGTGCAAGTCGTCTATTTTAACATTAAAATCTCTCTCCAGTTCTTCTATTGAACCATATACATCTACTCTTGGATATCTCGCATCGTCTGATTTCCATACAGGGATTGGTGTACCCCAGAATCGATTGCGTGAAATTGACCAGTCGTGTGCCCCTTCAAGCCATTTTCCAAATTGACCATCTCTAATGTGGTTTGGTATCCAATTAACTCTCTTATTTAGCTCTACCATTCTGCTTTTGAATTTTGTAACAGCAACATACCAAGAAGGCATAGTGCGATAGATCAAAGGAGTGTCAGTTCTCCAGCAGTGTGGATAATTGTGAATATATTGTTCAGTTTTAAACCAATTCCCTTGCTCTTTTAATTTTTTTATTACTGTATCATTGGTATCAAAAACATGAACCCCTGCCAAATCTGAAATTTCAGCAGTAAATTTTCCACTGTTATCAATTGGACAAATAACTGGAATATCATGGCTTTGGCAAAGGTAAAAATCTTCCTCACCAAATCCAGGAGCAGTATGCACAACGCCAGTACCGTCTTCTTCCGTCACATAATCAGCAATAAAAACGCGAAATGCATTTTTTGTGTCTTTAAAATAGTCAAACAGTGGTTTGTAAGAAAGACCTGCAAGATCATTCGCTTTAAGTTTTATATTGCAGTTTTCATATGGAATATTGTTTTGTTCAGAGTGGCTGATAAATTTCTCTAAGTAGCTTTCAGCAAAAATGTATATTTCACCATTCATTGAACTTCCTTCACTACTCCCTGTCATCCCAGTGCCCAGACACTGGGATCCAGAAATAGATTCCAGCGTCACGCGCTGGAATGACATCAAAGGGTGGACTGACACTGCACAATACTTAATATCTTTTCCTATTGCTAAAGCCAAGTTGCTCGGCAACGTCCAAGGAGTTGTAGTCCAAGCAAGTAATTTACACTTTCGTTTAACACTTTTAAATTGCTGTGGGTTTTCTAAAAGCTCAAATGCAACAGTTACAGCTTTGCTAACTTTTTCTCTATACGCGTTATCAAGCCTTGTTTCGAAATTAGATAATGGAGTTTCGCATGCCCAGCTATATGGTACAACGCGCACTGATTCATACACCAGACCCTTATCATAAAGCTGCTTGAATGCCCACATGACCGACTCCATGAATGATTTATCCATAGTCTTATAGTCATTGTGAAAGTCTACCCACCTTGCTTGCCTATTTACATACTTCTCCCACTCTGATGAAAATTTCATCACAGAAGTACGGCAATGATCGTTAAATTTATCTATACCAAACTTCTCTATCTCAGTTCTACCAGATATTCCAAGTTCTTTTTCTGCACCCATCTCAGCCGGCAATCCATGGCAATCCCAGCCAAATCTACGTTCAACCCTTTTTTGAAGCATAGTTTGATATCTTGCAAATGCGTCTTTGATGAAACCAGTGAGTAAATGTCCATAATGCGGAAGTCCATTTGCAAACGGAGGCCCATCGTAAAAGACAAAACAATTATCCTTGGAACGTTCTTCAACTGACCGCTCAAAAACTTTGTTTTCCTGCCAAAATTTTATGATTTCCTTTTCTAACGATAAAAAATCAGGACTACTTACTGTATCAGGATAATGCTTTGACTTCATGTTCGCTATGTAAAACTAAAGAATATAGGGCTTTCTGAAAAATTACAAATTCAAAAATATTTCCGTAGCTCACACCCCAACAAACTATTCTGCCGAGCTTCCAATACCTTTTTTTAAGTTTTACTTGCAGTTTTTATTGTTTTACTTAACATTAACCCAAGCTTTAGGGGTATTTTATGGATCAGAAGACAGATAAGTTTCCACAATTTTTAAAAATGTTGTGCTTTGTTGAAATGTGGGAACGTTTCTCTTACTATGGAATGAGGGCACTTTTGGTCCTATTTTTGACTTCTCACTTAGGTTTCACTGATGAGAGGGCCTTTACTATTTACTCATTATTTGCTGCAACAGGTTATGCTATACCAATACTTGGAGGTTTTTTAGCTGATAAGTTGATGGGATTCCGCAACATGGTGTTGCTTGGAGGGATAGTGATGATAGCAGGTCATGCTTGCATGTCATTGGTTAAGTTTGAACCAGGTTTATTATATTTAGGTTTATCTCTAATAGCCATAGGTACTGGTATGTTTAAAGGGAACGTAACTAACTTACTTAGTTCATGCTATGGCAAAGACGATCCTGAACGTAGCAGAGGCTTTACTTTATTTTACGTAGGTGTGAATATTGGAGCAATATTGGCTTCTATTTCATGTGGTTATGTAGCCCACTTGTTTGGCTGGCACTACGGCTTTGGTTTAGCTGGTATTGGGATGTCTATAGGGCTAATCTTTTTTCTCAAATTTCAGAATCTTTTAGGAGATAGCGGCCTTTCTCCTTATCCAGAGCTTATGAATAAGCGCATATTAGGGATTAAAATTTTTGGTATAGTATTGATAGGAAGCTTTCTGTCATCATCAATAATTGCTAAAATGCTTATACATAGTGAATTTTTTACTAATATGCTCATATTTATTGGAATAACAGCTCTGGGCATATTTATTTATATAATATCTAAATTATCAGCAGAACAAAGACGAAAATTAGTGGCATTATCTATTCTTGTGGTATTTTTCTTGTGTTTTTTTGCTTTAGAAATGCAGCTTGGCTCTTTGGTTAACTTATTCACCGAAAGAAACGTTATTAACAATGTATTAGGTATAACAATCCCAGCTTCAGTTTCTCAAGCCATAAATCCTTTGTCAATTATAATATTTGGCTTTCTTTTTGGAACATACATGAAGTTTAAGCAAAAATATGCAACTTCCATGTTTACCCTTGGCCTTCTGACAATGGCTATGTGTTTTTTCACACTGTACATAGGATGTTTAAACTCTAACATTGAAGGTAAAGTAGAATACTTATATTTAATAATTGCTATCTCCTTTATGGGACTGGGAGAATTATGTATTGCTCCATTAGTCCAAGAACAAGCAACTACACTAGCCCCCAAAAACCTTAGAGGAGTAGTGATGGGTATAGTAATGCTGTCATTAGCGTTTTCTAACCTAGCCGGAGTTGCAATATCAAAATTTATGTCAGTTCCTTCAGTAAATGGTAAAATAAATTATTTAGAATCTTTAGAAATATATAAAGAGGGTTTTTTAAAGGTGGGAATATTTAATTTAATGCTCGTTATTGTATTTTTATTCTTCTTCAATTTTATACATAAAGTTGTTACTAACTCATCTTGTACAAAAAATTGATATAGGTAAGCTCAAATTTGTAGGTTTAAGGTACCCGTTCAGCAGAGGTAGCAATTAAACTTTGTAACTTTTGAAAAAGATTATGATTGCATTTTTTCAATACTCTTTGCTTAAGATTTATATTTAACGCTGCTTAAAATCAGTGAAATGCACACCCCAGCAAACTACTCTGCCGAGCTTCCAACACTTTCACATTTACTATTTTGTCCCTGTATTTATCTTCAGAATCATCAATGCACACTGATTGCATATATGGGCTTTTACCAATAATTTGGTTTTGGTGTTTACCTTTTTTATCGCTAAATAGAACAGGTATAGTTTTACCTACCATACTCTGGTTAAACTCAAGTTGTTGCTTACTAATTAATTTCTGTAAACGAAGAAGGCGCTCTGTTTTAACCTCTTCTGGTACTTGATCTTTTCTTTCCGCTCCCGGTGTGCCTGGTCTTGGGCTGTATTTAAAACTATAAGCCTGAGCATATCTAACTTTTTCTACTAATTTCATAGTTTCTTCAAAATCTTTTTCGGTTTCTCCAGGAAAACCAACAATAAAATCAGAAGAAAATTCGATTTCAGGTTTCAATTTGCGAAATCTGTCTATTATTTCCAAATACTCCTCTGCAGTGTGTTTCCTGTTCATCGCGTGCAATATTTTATTCGAACCAGACTGCACAGGCAGGTGAACAAACGGCATGAGCTTTGGCTCTTCCGCATGTGCCAAGTAGAGAGATTCATGCATATCTCTTGGATGAGAAGTTGTATAACGAATCCTCTCTAGCTTTTCAATTTTAGCAATATGACTAATTAATTTTCCTAAATCCCACACTTCCCCTTCGCACTCCCCATGGTAAGCATTGACGTTCTGACCAAGCAAATTGATCTCATTTGCCCCATTTGCAACTAATTTCAATGCTTCACGAAATATTTCATTCACTGGCCGTGAATACTCAGCTCCACGAGTATAGGGCACTACACAAAACGTACAAAATTTATCACAACCCTCTTGTATGGCAAGAAACGCAGAAGACCCCTGGCTATTGCCATAGCATTCATCTGGCAATTTATCAAACTTTGCAACTTCAGGAAAATCAGTGTTTATTACATGACCTTTACTTCTGCTTGCTTTGACTATCAGCTCCGGTAAGGTAGCGATACTCTGCGGACCAACAACAATATCAACAAAAGGAGCCCTTCTGAACACTTCTTCTCCCTCTGCTTGCGCTACACACCCAGCCACCACTATAGTCATTTCTTTTCGTAACGAATGAATCTTCCCAAGCTCTGAGTAAAGTTTTTCTGCTGCCTTCTCTCTAATGTGACAAGTATTCAGTATCACTAAATCGGCTTTCCCTGCATCACTAACAACGTTGAACCCCAAAGGTTTAATTACATTTTCCATTAAAACGGAGTCATAAACGTTCATCTGACAGCCGTAAGTTTTAATATATAGGCCTTTCATATTTGGTATGTCTTTTTCAAAATTTCTTCACCCTACACGTAAATGTCTAACAGACCAGCGCGTGACGCTAGTGAACTTGCTAGCACAATAGATTTTGACAAAATTATACGAAAAACTGGATCCCAGTGTCAAGCACTGGGATGACAAGTTCTCGGCAACCCCTACGTCATACCATCACGGTATCTCTAGATCCCGCTAACAAGTAGCGGGATGACGGTTGTCAGGGTGTCATGAAAGTAGCTAACACTGGCTTCCATCCAAGAGGGCAGTGCCCTCTTCTTGTCATCCCAGTGCTTGACACTGGGATGGCTTTGTTGCATCGCTACTTATGAAAGGCTAACTATAGTTAGGATTATAAGCAACCTATTGAAAATCTTGTTTTTTTGCAATCAATCTGATCAAATTTAAGAATAGTAATTTATTATTTATATTAATAAATTTAATTCTATTGAAAATAGCTAAAGCATTGAAATTCTTGAATTTTAGCCGGATTAGTGAGTGGTAGTGAAATTTCTTTTACTCAAATTTAGGTATTCACTGACCGTTCTTGTTATAAATACCAGAATAATAAGCTACTGATATTCTCTACCTTTTTTATCTTTATCCATCATAGCTAGCGATGCAACAAAGCCCACTGGGATCCAGGAAAAAGAATGGTGTCATGCAAGTAGCTAACACTGGGATCCAGGAAAAAGAACGGTGTCATCCGAGTAGCTTGACACTGGCATCCAGGAAACTTAATTGCAAGTAATGCATTGAGTTTGGTAAGTATGGGTTTTGCGTTATAGAATGAAGCACTTTTGGTGAATTTGTAAAGAAAGCTGGATCCCAGTGTCAAGCACTGGGATGACAAGAAAGGGAGCACTGGAATTTTTATTTCAGTATTGTACATTAGCCATGCATCTGAACAGATACGAGCTTTCTGCTTTTTTTGGGTAAGGTCAGTCAAAAAGGTTTTACAACAACCATAATAACTATAACTATTATCAATACTGTAACTGCTTCATTTAAAACGCGAAAATAAATATGTGACTTCTTATTCGAACCCATTGCAAAATTTTTCCTATATTTTGCAAGTAGCATATGAATAATTAACATCAAAAGTATTGCAAATGCTTTTACATGAAACCATCCTTCACGATATGCTTCCCTAATAACCATTAGTGTAATTCCAAGACCAAGTGAGAAAAGCATTGCAGGGTTTATGATATATCTAAGTAGCCTCTTTTCCATTGTTTGAAGCAAGCTATCATTTTCCGATCCCGGTTTTACAGTTGCATGGTAGACATAAAGCCTGGGTAAATAAAGCATACCTGCCATCCACATGATAACAGAGATAACGTGAAAAGCCTCAAGCCAGTGGTAATAGTTCATTAGCAAAAATTTAAAATTCCTGGTATTGTGTTAGTTTAATGAAAAAGAAATCGATATGAAAGCAGAAAATTTCACTAAAGAACAGATAATTGGATTCTACAGGAAAATGCTACTCATACGCAGATTTGAGGAAAAAGCAGGACAATTATATGGGATGGGATTAATAGGCGGGTTCTGTCACCTATCAATAGGACAAGAAGCAGTTGCAGTTGGAACTCAAGCTGCATCAAAATTAGGTGACGCTTTTATCACAAGTTATAGAGACCATGGCTTAATGCTCGCATGTGATTCTGATCCAAATGTTGTAATGGCAGAGCTTACCGGCAAAGAAACAGGATGCTCGAAAGGTAAAGGTGGTTCGATGCACGTATTTGACGTTGAAAAAAAATTCTTCGGCGGGCATGGAATAGTGGGAGCACAAGTTCCAATTGGCACAGGAATAGCATTTGCTAATAAATATAAGAAAAAAGATAATGTGGTATTTACATATTTTGGCGACGGTGCTGCAAATCAAGGACAAGTATATGAATCGTTTAATATGGCATCTTTGTGGGAGTTGCCTGTGGTTTACATCATAGAAAATAATGAATACGCAATGGGAACCTCCGTGCAAAGGTCAACTTTAGTAACAGAGTTATATAAAAGAGGAGAAAGTTTTGGTATTCCTGGAAAACAAGTTGATGGAATGGATTTTTTCTCTGTTTATGAGGCTACAAGCGAAGCAGCGGAACACACACGCAGCGGAAAAGGGCCTATCCTGCTTGAAATGAAGACATATCGATATCGCGGTCACTCAATGTCAGATCCTGCTACTTATCGCTTAAAAGAAGAAGTTGAAGATATGAAGCAAAATCATGACCCTATAAGCACTTTAAAGAAATACATGACAGATAATAAAATGGCTTCAGAAGAAGAGTGCAAAGTAATTGATAAGGAAATACGTGATTTAGTAAAAAAGTCGGAAGATTTTGCCAAAAATAGTAAAGAACCAAGCGTTGATGAGCTGTATACTGATGTTTATAAATTTGTTAGCTAATTTTTTTATCCAGAACTGTACAAACATTGTATAGTAAACGATGTCATCCAAATAGCTCCTTCTCCCGTCATCCAAGTGCCCTCCTTTTTTTGTCATCCCAGTGCTCTGACTACTTGGATCCAGCTGAGTTGGTGAGTATAAAAGTATAGCTAACGCAAGCTCTACGTCATGCCGCCGCGAACCGTCATACCGCGATTCATTCGCGGTATCTCTAGATCCCGCTAACAAGCAGCGGGATGACGGTTGTCAGGCTAGCTGTCATCTCAGTAGTCTCCTTCTCCTGTCATCCGAGTAGCTGACACTGGTTCCTTTATGACGGCAGTAGCCCCTTCGGTGTCATTCCAGTGCTTGACACTGGAATGACACCAATAATTGACATTTCACTAGATATTCATTATAAATAATGGAATGCTACAAAGTATAAAAACCATATTAATAGAAGACGATAACGTTAGGCTGGATAGGTACATCAGAAGAATCTTTCCTGATCTAAAGCAATCTGTAATTGAAAAATCTTTAAGGAAAGGATTAATCAAAGTTGATGATTGCAAAGCAAAGTCCAGTGATAGAGTAAATTCTGGGCAAACTATAACGCTGAAGCACTTGCATTATATTGAAAACGCTAATTCTGATCGCAAATATAATGAAAAGTTAGTGAATCTACTAAGAGAGAACATATTATATGAAGACGAATATATACTAGCTATAAACAAACCCGCAGGGGTCATCGTTCAAGGTGGCGTAAAAGTAAAGATTAGCATGAGTGATTTGCTTGACCAAATAAGAGAGGGAGAAACATTTAAAATTGTCCATAGGCTAGATAGAGATACGAGTGGAGTGATAATATTCGCACGCAACGCTAATGTTGCCAGATACCTTATGGAAGAATTTAAAGGACGAAGAGTAAAAAAAACTTATTTAGCATTAACTTCTGGCATACCGAGCAAGGATAGTGGAACAATAGACTATCCATTGGTGAAAAAATATGTTTCAGGTCAAGAAAAAGTGGTCGTTGATGAAAATTCACCTCAGAATGCCACTACGCATTTTTCAATTATAGCAAAATCCAAACACAATGTTGCTTATTTAAAATTACAACCAATTACCGGCAGAACCCATCAGTTACGTGCACATTTAGCTCATATAAATTGCCCTATTCTTGGTGACGGTAAATATGGTGGTAAAAAAGCTTTTATTGATGGGATAGCAAATAAAATTCACCTTCATTCGCATTCTTTATCTTTAAAACTGCCAAACAATAAAGAAATCACTATCACCGCTCCTATCACTAAACACATCGAAAAATCCATTGAAGCGCTATTTTTCGACTGAAACGATTTCACCAATCAACTTTTCTGTCTTTGGCTTTAATTTGAAGCACAGATATTAGGCTAATTAATGCGCAGGCAGTAAGATAAATGCCTGCTGCAAGTTTTGTTTCGGTTTTTTCTATAAGCCACATGCATATGTATGGAGAAAGGCCACCAAAAATTCCTGCAGATATATTATTTGCTAAGCTTACGCCAGTGCATCTTACTTTTGTTGGAAACAGTTCACAAATAACAGAACCATATATTCCAAAAGATGCACCTACTGGTATAGTAATCAATAAGTAAGTTATTATTACGACATAGTGGTTAACGGAAGATAATAATGGTAATACACATGTACCAATCAGAGATAGCATAATCAGTACAGGAATCATTACGCGTTTTCTTCCAACTTTATCAGATAAAATTGCAAAAAGTACCGCAGATGCTGCAAATACAACCTGTATTACTATCCTCATTAAATCTTTAACACTAATAGATAAAATAACTAGCTCTTTTATTGATATATTATAAAACATTATTGCTGCGTAGACAATTGCATTCTGAGCAATTCCCAGATTGATTGAAATAATAAGCGGTCTTTTATAGTTTCTTACTAGTTCTAACAATGGTGAATGTGCTAAATTATTAGCGTACTTATTAGTTTTATATGCTAAGCTTTCTTTTAATATGTACCTAGTTAAAAAACCTATTGTCCCCAAAAAAAAGCAAAAATAAAAAAGCAACTTCCATCCCCATATTTCATAGTTCTCACCTGTAACTCTTTTGCAGATAAATATCATTGTTATGCATAAGAGCGTTCCAAGGGCTCCGCTAAAGGGCTTCATACTTCCTAAGAAACCTAGATTTTTTTTATCTTTTGAATGCTCTATCGTAAATGCTGTATTAATGCTTGTTTCACCTCCTGCAGTTATTCCTTGCACTATTCTACAAAACACAAGCAATACAGGTGAAAGCAACCCTATTTCTTTATACCCAGGTATAATTCCCATAATTGTGGATGATATTGAAATTAATATTACTGAAGTAAGTAAAGTCTTTCTTCTGCCATACTTATCTCCCATATAACCAAAAATTACTGCACCAATTGGTCTAAACGCAAAACCAATTGCAAAAACACCAAGGAATTTGAGTGTACTCAAATAATGATCTTCTGATGGGAAAAAAACGTTGATGATTGTATCTGTTAATACTCCAAAAAGAGTGAGTTCATACCACACAATCATGTTACAGATCATGCCCGATAGTATTGCTTTTTGGATATTATTCATGGTCTTTCAATTTAACATAACCTAATATATCATTAACCGGTGCTCCTTGCTATAAAATTTTTCATTCAATAACCTTCAAGGATAATTCACGTAAATGCTTATCCTCCACCTTGGAAGGAGCACCCATTAGAACATCTTCACCTTGCTGGTTCATAGGAAAACAGATTACTTCACGAATATTTGGCTCATCAGCAAGCAGCATAACTATTCTATCAACTCCTGGTGCTATTCCACCATGAGGAGGAACACCAAATCTGAATGCACGTACAAGTGCACCGAATCTTGTATCAACTTCTCCCCGGCTATAACCTGCAATGGCAAAAGCTTTATACATGATATCCAGTTTGTTATTACGAATCGCCCCACTTGACAGTTCTATTCCATTGCAAACAAGATCATATTGGTAAGCAAGGATATCCAGTGGATTTTTGTCCTCTAAATCTTTCAGACCACCGTGTGGCATGGAGAATGGGTTATGAAAGAAATCGATTTTTTTACTTTTATCGTCATATACAAAATATGGAAAATCAATGATCCAACAAAACTTGAAGATATTATCATCTATAAGACTGAGTTCTGACCCTAAAAGAGTGCGTACTTTTCCTGCAATGTTTGCCGCCTCATTCTCTTTGTCAGAAGCAAAAAATACACTATCTCCTGGCTCTATGTTTGTTGCTTCTCTTATGTGGTTTAGCCTATTTTCATCAAGAAATTTAGCAATTGGGCCTTTCGCAGTTCCATCTTTATCAAACGTTATATATCCGAGACCCTTAGCACCGAATTCTTTTTGCGCATGTTCTATCTTTTTATCAAAGAAGCTGCGTGGTTCCTCTGCTGTTTTAGGTGCAGGGATGGCTCTCACTACCATACCACGCTCAATATTGCTTTTGAAAATATTGAACCCTGAATCACGAAAAATTTCTGTAACATCGCTGATTAATAGTGGATTACGCAAATCTGGCTTGTCAGAACCATACTTAAGCATTGCCTCTTTGTATGTAATGCGTGGAAAATCTTTATCGACAGACTTGCGAGAAAATTTGGCGAACACTTTATATAAAGCAGATTCAATAACGTCAAATATGTCCTCTTGAGTCACAAAAGACATTTCAAGGTCTAGCTGGTAAAATTCCCCAGGAGAGCGGTCAGCCCTTGCATCTTCATCACGAAAACACGGTGCAATTTGGAAATATTTATCAAACCCTGAGACCATGAGCAACTGTTTGAAAATCTGCGGAGCTTGTGGCAATGCATAGAACTTGCCAGGATTTAGCCTGCTTGGCACTAGGTAGTCGCGTGCTCCTTCAGGAGAGGAAGCAGTGAGTATTGGAGTTTGAATCTCTAAAAATCCTCGCTCTATCATGAGCTTGCGGAGCTCTGCAATAATTTGTGAGCGCAAAATAATATTGTTGCGGACTTTTTCACGTCTTAAGTCAAGAAATCGATATTTAAATCTCATGTTTTCTGGGTATTCTTGCTCGCCGGTAATGCTTGCCAATATACTTCTTTCTTCTTTTGCTATTTCTTCATCAAAGTGGAACTCAACTTCCGACTCAACGCGCAAATTGTTGACTATCACCTCGATTTCTCCGGTAGAAATAGAGCTGTTTACCGTATCTTCAGTTCTAGCTTCAACTATTCCTGTAACAGTAATTACACTCTCCAATTTTAAATTTGATATCTCATCAAAAAAGTCTTTGTCATTATTAAATACTAGTTGAGTGATTCCATAGAAGTCTCTTAAATCAACAAAGATTAGGTTACCGTGATCGCGCTTACGGTATAACCATCCAGAGAGGGTAACTTCCTTTCCTACATCATTCTTCCTTAATTCATTGCACGTGTGAGTCTTGTAGCAGTTCATATTTGTTTCACTTCTAAATTCTTTAAAAAGTATAGAAATAAACCTTACTACATACAAGCCCATTCGTCAGATATTTGTCCAGTTTACGAAATAGAGCAGTATTACTTTTATACTGTCTTTACCCGCAAAAAAATTGCACAATTTCTATAATTATGGTATAATAGTAAGGGTATTTTTAATGAATTAGATACAGGAAATGCCACTTACACAGATCATATTATATAGCGTAACATTACTTGCTGTAGCTGCAGTATTTCTCTTTTTGAGAAAAATATACAAAAATCGCATTAGAAAAATCATATTTCCTAGAAAAGTTTTTAAAGAAGAGTGGGAAGAAGACAGAAAATTCAATGAATTATATCAAAAAAATAAGCAAAAAGAGTTGATGAAACAACAAGAAACGCTACGCGAGAAACAAAAAGATGTGCAAGTTTATAAAGAAGATCCAGAAATAGTTGACATAGCAAAACCGGTAGGTAAATGGACAAAGATGGTTATGATGGGTAATGGTTTAATGCAGCGTTTTGCACAATTGATACATAGAGAAGGCGGACAGAAAGGATTTTGGGAGCTGTTTGTTAAGGCTCAGGCTTCAACTCAAGGTAAACATAAGGGGAAGGGCAGATAATCCATGCTTGAATGTGAAAATTTATCCTGCGCTCGTAATAATAAGGTACTATTTAAGAATCTCAGTTTTAAAGCTGAGCTAAAATCAAAGATTCTAATCACTGGTCCAAATGGTAGTGGTAAAACCAGCTTAATTAGAAGTTTATCTGGACTTTTACCGCCGGTATCAGGCAATATAAGGCACTGCGGAAAAGATATATATGATGATCCAAAATCCTATATACCTTCTATGGTCTATATAGGCCATAAGAATGCCTGTAAAGATAGCTTAACTGTTGCTCAAAACGTAGAATTCTGGGCAGGAATACGAAATACTAGAGAATTGATTGTGGCAGCTATTTGTTGCTTGCAGTTGCAACCTGTACTTAATATTAGATATGGCGAACTTTCTGCAGGCTGGAAAAGGAGAGTTGCGCTTGCTCGCCTCTTGATTTCTAATGCAAACGTTTGGCTGATAGATGAACCATTTTGTAATCTTGATAGTGCAACGTGTGAATTAGTGCTGAACCTAATCTCAATACGCTCTGAGCAAAATGGTATAGTAATTATTACAGGGCATAGCTCTACAGAGCAATTGTGTGATTTTACAACGATTGATATACGTAATTTCAATAGACTTCTTGTATAGTTTTTGGCAACAACCGCTAGAAATAAAAAACTTGCTTGACAAACTCCGCCAGCCCCCTTATCATAAACACTGAAGCTATTTATTTATCTTCTCTGTACAGATTAAATGACAAAAAAACTCACGTATCTGGCGTCTCATGTTTAATTTTTTGCACTATGTGCACCTTATGTCTTTATCAAACTTCTACCTACATAAGCTGAAACGCGCTTATAAAGCGTTTAAAACATAAAAAAACGCCAACTTAAAAAATGGATAGTGAATAACTAGCTACCCTAGGGTTTCTTTTGCCTTTTTTTCTGTTTAGTAAATTTCTTAAACATTTATAGCTAAGGTTAGTTGCATTTAAAAGCAGCTGAGTCGCGGTTATTAAGCGTTTAGAATAAAAAAACGCCATACTTGAAAGTATAGTACTTCCCAAAGTAAATGATAAAGGTATAATAAGCTATTTGAGTTATAATGGCGTATAGTGTGGATTTAAGGGAAAGGGCAGTATCGATGATAGAAAAAGGGAAGTCAAAGGTTGAGGTGGCAGAGCTTTTGGAGATAGGAATAGCAACTCTGTACCGCTGGTTAAGAAAGAAAGCCGCTGGTGAAAGCCTAAGGCCATCGAAAAACGGCAGCTTTATTCGAAAAATAGACCCAAAAATACTCGAAGAATATGTTAAAAAGAATCCAGATCATACGCTGGCAGAGATGAAACAAAATCTTGGATTTGGAATAAATTCAATTTGGTATAGGCTGAAACAGCTAAGAATTACTTTAAAAAAAAGTTACACTATATCAAGAGCGCAATCAAGAAGATAGGCAGCGATTTACCGATAAAATCTCAAAAATAGACCATTCCAGCATCTTATATATAGATGAAGCAGGAGTTGATAATAGGTTATACCGAGAGTATGGACGTGCTCCAATAGGAAAGAAAATTTATGCAGATATTCCAGGAAGAAAACGAGAGAGAATCAGTATAATAGGCGGGTGGATTGGAAAGAGATTTATTGCACCAATGACTTTCAAAGGTGGGTGTGACAAAGAGGTATTCAATACATGGTTAGAGAAGATGTTATTACCTAAATTGCCACATGGTACTACAATAGTTATGGACAATGCCACATTCCATAAAACTCCCAAAACAAAGGAGTTAATAGATAATGCTAGATGCCGTTTGCTCTATCTACCAACATATTCACCAGATTTGAACCCTATAGAGCATTGTTGGAATACCATCAAAAGCCGCCTCAGACCTTTAATGCATAAATATACAGACTTACAACTTTTGGTTGGTAATACCATAATGGAAATTTATCATTCATTTTAGAAAATACTATATAATGTAAGTAATTAGCCAACTACGGGGCTTCTTTTGCCTTTTTTTCTGTTTAGTAAATTTCTTAAATATTTATAGCTAAACGACAACCGTCATCCCGCTGCTTGTTAGCGGGATCTCTTGTTAGCGGATGAGATACCGCGAATGAATCGCGGTATGACGGTTCGCGGTGGCACGACGTAGGACTGCTGTCATCCCGCTACGTGTTAGCGGGATCTCTTGTTAGCGGATGAGATACCGCGAATGAATCGCGGTATGACGGTTCGCGGTGGCACGACGTAGGACTGCTGTCATCCCGCTACGTGTTAGCGGGATCTCTTGTTAGAGGTTGTCCGGAAACTAGTAAATTCAAGCATATTCCCTCTTTAACATAACCCTACTCATAGCTAGGTATATGAAATTCTCAGTGGATGTTGTGAGTAAATCATACTCCTTCGATAGCCTTCTATTCCTATTAACCCAAGCAAAAGTCCTTTCTACAACCCATCTTCTTGGCTGTACTTTAAACCCTTGTTCTCTTGTTGGTAGTAGCTCAGGTGGCGTATCTTTGTGCACCCAAAATCTACATGGAGGCCTTTTAACAATTTCAATATCTATGTCATATTCTTCCTTTATGTGATTCTTTAAATTTCTTCCTTGGTATCCCATGTCAGCCCACATTTTTTTAACTTTAGTATATTTTGTTCTCATATTGTTTAATGCTATTTTAATACCATCTCTATCATTTTCGTTAGCAGCGCCTACGTAACAACCTAGTATAAAACCCTGAGTGTCTGTAATTATATGCCTTTTTCTACCCTTTACTTTTTTACTTCCATCATAGCCTTTGATCCCCCCTTTTCTGTAGTCTTTACAGATTGACTATCTACTATACAGGCACTCGGCTGCTCATTCCTTCCTATTTTTCTTCTACTATATTTTGTAATTTCATAATTCATTTTCTCAAAAATTCCCTGCTTCTTCCATTGCCTGAACTGCTCATACACAGTCTTCCATAGCGGAAAATCATTTGGTAAATACCGCCATTGACACCCTGTACGCAATACATAGAAAATTGCTTCTAATATTTCTCTTTTGCTATACTTTGGCGGCCTTCCTCCTTTCTTGTATGATACTCTGAAGTGTTTTTCTATTCTTGCCCATTCCCTTTCGCTTAGATCTGTTGGATACTTTTTTCTCATCTTTACCCCGTACTAAAATTTCAGATATTATAGCCTTTTACTTATTTCCGGACAACCTCTAAGCACAAGCAGTAAGCCAGTTAGCTGCCAATAAGGATTCTTTTTTTATTGCTTCTACTGTGATGTCCCATGTAACATACACTATTGCTGCAGTCTCTCTATTAGCGTCGGCTGGAAATGTTTCAAGCAATGTTTCATCAGATAATAAAGCTCGTTTTCTATCGTTATATAATTTCAAATAGTCTGAAATATTTATACCTGTTTTCTTTATATAAGCGCTTGCTTGGGCTAAAGCTAAAGGTAAATGACCTAATGTCTTTGCTAATGCATCCACTTGAATTATATCTAGCTTTGTTCCTTCCACTTCTATAGTATTTTCTAAAATGAATGATAAATTTCCATTATGGTATTACCAACCAAAAGTTGTAAGTCTGTATATTTATGCATTAAAGGTCTGAGGCGGCTTTTGATGGTATTCCAACAATGCTCTATAGGGTTCAAATCTGGTGAATATGTTGGTAGATAGAGCAAACGGCATCTAGCATTATCTATTAACTCCTTTGTTTTGGGAGTTTTATGGAATGTGGCATTGTCCATAACTATTGTAGTACCATGTGGCAATTTAGGTAATAACATCTTCTCTAACCATGTATTGAATACCTCTTTGTCACACCCACCTTTGAAAGTCATTGGTGCAATAAATCTCTTTCCAATCCACCCGCCTATTATACTGATTCTCTCTCGTTTTCTTCCTGGAATATCTGCATAAATTTTCTTTCCTATTGGAGCACGTCCATACTCTCGGTATAACCTATTATCAACTCCTGCTTCATCTATATATAAGATGCTGGAATGGTCTATTTTTGAGATTTTATCGGTAAATCGCTGCCTATCTTCTTGATTGCGCTCTTGATATAGTGTAACTTTTTTTTAAAGTAATTCTTAGCTGTTTCAGCCTATACCAAATTGAATTTATTCCAAATCCAAGATTTTGTTTCATCTCTGCCAGCGTATGATCTGGATTCTTTTTAACATATTCTTCGAGTATTTTTGGGTCTATTTTTCGAATAAAGCTGCCGTTTTTCGATGGCCTTAGGCTTTCACCAGCGGCTTTCTTTCTTAACCAGCGGTACAGAGTTGCTATTCCTATCTCCAAAAGCTCTGCCACCTCAACCTTTGACTTCCCTTTTTCTATCATCGATACTGCCCTTTCCCTTAAATCCACACTATACGCCATTATAACTCAAATAGCTTATTATACCTTTATCATTTACTTTGGGAAGTACTATAGTATTAGCTATTTAATAAAAAGATCGTAGCTAAACCAAGAAATATAAGAGCTGAGAGAATATCAGTTGTTGCCGATGTTAGGATTGAAGAAGAAACTGCAGGGTCAGACTTTAAACGGTGAAGCATTATAGGAATGAAAGTTCCGATGAACGTTGCAATAATTGACATCATAATCATGGAGACCACAAAAATCATCTCCACTTTGAAGTTGTGAAACCTTATTGCTAACACTACTAATGAAATAGTAGATAAGATCACCCCGTTTATAAGACCTATTAAAAATTCTTTCATCAGTATTCTTTTTGCATTTTGCTCAGTTAGATATTTTGTTGCGATTGCCCGGATGGTTAGCGTTACTGTTTGGGATCCTGCATTTCCGCTCATTGATGCAATTATCGGCATGATTATTGGCAGCACTATAAAACTTTTTATTACATCATCGAAAAAGCCAACTACTATGGAACACATTGTTGCAGCTAAGAGGTTAAACAGTAACCAAGGTAGCCTTTTAATTATAGTTTTATGTATAGGGGCATTTATATCGGCTTTAGAAGATACACCGCTTATTTTGAGTACATCCTCTTCTGTTTCTTGTTGAACAACTTTTATCACATCTTCAATTAAGATCACACCAATAATTTTACCATTCTTATTTACTACCGGAGCCGATAATAGAGAGTAATCTTTAAATATTCTTGCTACTTCCTCTTGGTCTATTCCAGTTTTAATGATTTTTATGTCATGATCCATTATCTCTTTTATTATTGTGTCTCCTGAGTGAGATATTACCTTATTTAAATTAACACTGCCTATAGGCTCTAATTTTGAGTTAATAATGAATATCTGGTGAAATTTTTCTGGTATTTTTTTATAGTTGCACACAAATTCTGTCAGTTGATTTATTGTCCAATAATATGGAGCTATAACCATATCTTTATGTATTAACCTTCCTGCACTTTCTTCTGGATATGATAGCAACTCCTCTACCGATTTCTGAGTTTTGCTGGGCAAATAGTAAAGTATATTTTCTACAGACTTTCTATCTAAATCTTTCACTATGGTTACTATATCTTCTACATCAAGGAGCATTAGTAACTTTGCTGTATTTTCTATTCCCAATGTTTCTATGATCTCTATTTGTAAATCTGGCACTACATGCACTAGGGCATCACTTAACAAATGTTGATCGAGGATATTAACTAATTTCTCCCTGTGATCACTGATCGAAGTAGATAAAAAATAAGCTAACTGAACACTGTCTATCGTTTTTACAATATTACGAACATTCTCTAGCTCCTCGTTATCAAGTGACTCTATTAAGTCATCAATAGCCTTTTTGTCTAAACCATAATGGGAACTTATTTCAATATTCATTACTTTACCTTGTTTTTTAATAAATATACGCGCTTGATTTCCTTAAACATTAAAGTATAATGAAATTATTTAAATTAACTATCATATGGTTAAATTTCTATTTTGTTTACTGTTATTGTTATTGATAGTAAATATATTAAAATCTAAAGTATAATGAAAACTTATCCAGAAATTCTTGAACACTTTCAAAGCTTAAATAAAAGTATTTCTCTTATCAGGAGGTGTCTTTGACATAGAAAAATTAAAGTTGCGTCTTGAAGAGCTTGACTCCCAAGCGTCGAATGATGACCTATGGCAAGATAACCAAAAAGCACAAGAAGTTTTAAAAGAACGTTCTAAAATTAAGAATGACGTAGAGTCGTTTTTAAAGCTGGAAAGCGATTACAACGATGCCATCAGCTTAATGAAGTCTGCTATTGATGAAAATGATGAAGAATTTTTCTCTGAAGTTGAAAATGAATTAGCTAAGCTAGAGAAATTAATCAAGTATAAAGAAACAGAGTCCTTATTTACTGGTGAAGCAGATAATAATAACTGCTTTTTAGAAATCCACTCAGGAGCTGGCGGAACCGAGAGCAATGATTGGGCTGAAATGCTGATGCGCATGTATATAAGGTGGGCAGAAATTTATCACAACTTTAAAGTTGAAGTTGTAGAAAAATTAGAAGGAGAGTCAGTTGGTATAAAGTCTGCAATGATAAAAATCGTTGGAGAAAAAGCTTATGGGTGGGCAAAAAGTGAAAGTGGAATTCACAGGCTGGTTAGAATATCGCCATTTGATGCAAATGGTAAACGTCATACCAGTTTTGCAAGTGTAGGAGTAACTCCAGTGATAGAAGATTCAATTGATATTGCTGTGGATGAAAAGGATCTAAAGATCGACACCTACCGTGCTTCCGGAGCAGGCGGTCAGCATGTGAACAAAACTGAAAGTGCAGTACGCATTACGCATATTCCAACTGGTGTTGTAGTTCAATGCCAAAATGGTCGTTCTCAACACAGAAATAAAGATGAGGCATTGAAATTACTTAAAGGACGTTTATACCAAATTGAACTGGAAAAAAAAGAACAGAAAATGGCTGAAGAATATGGTAAAAAATGCGATATAGGCTGGGGCAATCAGATCAGATCGTACGTTATGCATCCATATCAAATGGTGAAGGATTTAAGAACCGGACATGAAGTGGGCAATATAAATTCTGTTTTTGATGGTAATATAGATTGTTTCATAGTTAGTGTGCTTACTAAGCAAAATTAGGTAGGGTTGACTTTCTTGCCATAATATATGATAATTAAAATATTGTTAAAGTAGGAGTAAAGTTATGGCGATTAAATATGATCAGTGGAAAAGTGACCTTACCCAGAAAAAGTGGAGAGAAAGTTTGGGATGTTTTTTACAAAAAGAATGATGCATCAAATTGTTCTGGAATGCAATAGTTAATAGTGACGTTGTTTGTTATAAAAAATTTCTATGTATTCAAATATTGCAGTTCTAGTTTGTTGAGCAGAGTGTTGTGAAGTATCAATAAGTATTTCTCTTTTCAATGAGCTAAAGAAGCTTTCTGCAACAGAATTGTCGTAACAACAGCCTTTATTACTCATCTATATTCTTTACAGCTAAGAGATATTGATACCCTTGCGCAGTATATTGTGAACCTTGGTCACTGTGCAGCAGTAGATTTTTAACAGGTTTACGCCTATTAATGGCCATTAATAAAGAGTTCATAACCAATTGTTTATTTATTGCACTACTCATTAACTACCATACGTGAGAATTATTGCTGCCAAATATAGCCATCCCTCCTTGGTTTTGATGTAAGTAATCCCATACTTTATTTGGTTGATCAACAATAAAGTTTTGATCTAGTATATTGGGAGCTACAGCTCTATTATCTGTTTGTTGTTTTTTAATTTTAAACTTTCTTCTCAGTATAGCCCTGATGTCATTTTTCTGCATAATACTTTGCACCGTTTTCAAATTGCAACTTTTACCCAAAGCCTTCAATTCAGCATGAATTTTAGGAGCTCCATATCTACATTTAGAAACTTGATATATTTTTTGAATAGCTTCGAGTAGCTCTTTATTTGCTGATTCTCTACTGCTTATTTTTCTTGTGGTCCACTTATAGTAGCCACTAGCAGAAAATCCTACATAATTCCTGTACTTTATAGCAGTTACTATATAAAAAAATATTTTACTCTTTTTGACTGGCCAGGGCTTTTTTTTAAATGTCTCTTTCCCTTGTTACTCTTGCTTTGTAAATCAAACCTCTCTTTGTCGTAAGGAGCCATGTTACCTCTACCTGGAAATGCATCTGCTGCCGACTTTTTTTCGTTGTGTTTCTTTATCCATTTTCCTAATACACTATCCCTTATTCCTAGATCTCTTGCTACTTTTGCAACTGGTTGACCTACCTTTCTTTGTTCATTTGCCAGTTTAACAGCTTCCAATTTGAATTCTGCTGTATATTCTCTTACCATTTCTAATCCTCCAAAATTTTATTTTACCCAAAAAAACTCTTTTCTTTCTCTCCACTTTTTCTGGGTAAGGTCAGAAATTTAATGATCCAGGATATACTCCTTTGTTAAGGGAGATTGAGCATTTTCGAATATTTCTTGAGTGCTTCCAGACTCAACAATTCTGCCATTATGAAAGAAAATTACACTATCAGATAACTTCTTAGCTTGCTTCATTGAATGAGTCACCATAATTATAGTAAATCTTAATTTCAGCTCTTGTATAAGATTTTCGATTGCATTGGTTGCCATTGGATCAAGAGCAGAGCACGGTTCATCCATTAATAAAATAGTTGGCTTCACTGCAATTGCGCGAGCGATGCATAGCCTCTGTTGTTGGCCACCGGATAAATTGAGTGCGCTATCTTGCAATCTGTCCTTCAATTCTTCCCATAAACCAACCTTGGTTAAACTATTTTCCACCATCTCATTCAATTTTTGCTTATCCTTCGCCATACCATGCAATTTTGGCCCACAAGCAACATTATCATATATTGATTTTGGAAAAGGATTTGGCTTTTGAAATACCATACCAACTTTTGCTCTAAGTAGTACAACATCCATATCGCGTGAATATATATCACCCAGCCCATCGATATCTAATTCACCAACAGTTTTGCAACCTGGTACATAGTCATTCATACGATTAAAACAACGCAAAAATGTTGATTTACCGCACCCGGATGGTCCGATAAAAGTAGTAACTTTTCTTTTATAAATATTCAAATTTATATCGAATAAAACTTGCTTAGAGCCGTACCAGAGATTTAAATCTTTAACAGAGGCACGTGTATTGCTCATATCACATCCTGCATTGAATAGAGCCCCGGAATTTCTCTTTTATTTTCGTATAGCCATACTGCTGCTTGAACAGCTCCTCTAGCAAATGTTGTGCGATCAATTGCTTTGTGGTTTAGTTCTATCCGTTCATCAGAATTAACAAACATCACGCTGTGATCTCCTATTACTCCACCTCCACGAGATACTGCAAAACCTATTCCCCCCTTTTTCCTTATGTTTGAACCACTATGTAAATATTGATTGGACTGAAAATCCACTTTTGAAGCGTTAGCAATTGTTTTGCCAAGTTCTATAGCTGTTCCAGATGGTGAATCCTTTTTTAAGTTATGATGCATTTCCCAAATCTCAACGTCATATTCATTACCTAAAAGCTCAGCAGCTTTTTTTACCAATTTCAGCAACACATTAACCCCAACACTCATATTTGCTGACCATAATATTGGAACTTCAGCAGCATATTCTTTCAAATCGACACCTTCTATTCCAGTTGTGCCACTAACCAGCGGTGTTTTAAATTTTACAGCTGCTTTAAGGCAGTCTAACATACATTCTTTAGTTGTAAAATCTATTACAACGTCAGATGACTCAAATATGCCACTAATAGAACTTGTAACTTTAATTCCTAGATTGGCTATAATTGGTCCAATATCTGAATCTATGTACTTACTGCCTGAACGGGCAACAGCACCTGCTATTTCCACTTTGGTATTTGTAATTAATTCATTGAGTATTTTTTTGCCCATTCTGCCTAAGCAGCCTATTACTCCAACTCTGATTTTCATAAAGCTTTTTACGTTTATTAAGAATGTTAGGCCTTTTTTTAAGCTCTGTCACTTCTGATCTATATTCTATAGCTGTACGAACACTGCAATTTCAGATCCCAGTGCCTTGACCACAACTATTGCAATATGGTACATAGTGAACGATGTCATTCCAGTCTGGAATCTAGCCTTTCTGCAATCTCATCGAAAACGTTTTTCTATGCTAATTTGCTTGCTTACAAGCAAACTTTTCTGGATCCCAGTGTCTGGGCACTGGGATGACAGGAGAAGGCACTGGGATGACAAGAATAGGGCACTGGGATCTAGTGGGCTCAAACTACAATGTTTGTACAGCTGTGATCTATATTCTATAGCTGAATAATTTAACAATTCAAAATGAATACATATCCTATTGAGCTCTATATTACATACCAGGTTGCTTTGCCTTTTCCATGCTGAGTGATGTGATTACTCTTTACGAGATTAGATACGTGCTTCTTTAAGGTATTGCAGTTTGCTTTAGTAATATTTTCCAAATCCTTAATTGTAAGACGTCCATGTTTGCTGAGTAGTGCTAATACTTTAGCAGAAAGTGGTGGTAAATAGAGATTTAACACTTTTTCATGTGACACCTTTTGTTCAAGATGAAATTTTTGCTTTTGTAGTGACCTTAAAAAGAATATAAGCCATGGATTAAAATCATAGCTGCTCGTCTTCAAGGATTGTTGAGTACGACGCAAAGCTAAGTAGTAACTCTCCTTATTACTTTCAATTATACTTTCAAGGGAACTGTAAGGTACATAGATATACCCTAACTTTAGTAACAAGAAAGTTGTGAGAATGCGTGATAATCTGCCATTTCCATCCTGGAAGGGATGAATAGCTAAAAAAGTAACTATAAAAATGCCAATAATTAATAGAGGGTGTAACGATTTCACCTCTAGTTGCTGGCTAGTCCAATAAATAAGTTCTTGCATTTGTGTTGCTGTCTCAAATGGAGAGGCTGTTTCAAAAACTATGCCCAAGCTTTTTCCAGATTCATCAAACGCTTCAACATGATTGGGGAATTTTTTATATTCTCCCATGTGCCTTTGATCTTTATATGAAAATTGTAAAAGCCAGATGTGAAACTGTTTTATAGTGTTTTCTGTAAATGGCATCTTGTTAAAGTTTTGAAATACTTCTTCACACACATACGCATATCCGGCTATTTCTCGTTCATCTAGAGAACGAAATGAGCGTGTATCAAGTTTGGATAGTAATTGCTCAACTTCACGGTCTGATAATCTTGCCCCTTCAATACGAGTAGAAGAACCAATACTTTCAATTGTTGCAATTTTCTTGAGCATTTGTAAACGTTCTGGAGCTAAATTACCAAACAATTGCCATGCTCCTTTAAATTCATCAATTTCAGCAACTATAGTACTTCCCAAAGTAAATGATAAAGGTATAATAAGCTATTTGAGTTATAATGGCGTATAGTGTGGATTTAAGGGAAAGGGCAGTATCGATGATAGAAAAAGGGAAGTCAAAGGTTGAGGTGGCAGAGCTTTTGGAGATAGGAATAGCAACTCTGTACCGCTGGTTAAGAAAGAAAGCCGCTGGTGAAAGCCTAAGGCCATCGAAAAACGGCAGCTTTATTCGAAAAATAGACCCAAAAATACTCGAAGAATATGTTAAAAAGAATCCAGATCATACGCTGGCAGAGATGAAACAAAATCTTGGATTTGGAATAAATTCAATTTGGTATAGGCTGAAACAGCTAAGAATTACTTTAAAAAAAAGTTACACTATATCAAGAGCGCAATCAAGAAGATAGGCAGCGATTTACCGATAAAATCTCAAAAATAGACCATTCCAGCATCTTATATATAGATGAAGCAGGAGTTGATAATAGGTTATACCGAGAGTATGGACGTGCTCCAATAGGAAAGAAAATTTATGCAGATATTCCAGGAAGAAAACGAGAGAGAATCAGTATAATAGGCGGGTGGATTGGAAAGAGATTTATTGCACCAATGACTTTCAAAGGTGGGTGTGACAAAGAGGTATTCAATACATGGTTAGAGAAGATGTTATTACCTAAATTGCCACATGGTACTACAATAGTTATGGACAATGCCACATTCCATAAAACTCCCAAAACAAAGGAGTTAATAGATAATGCTAGATGCCGTTTGCTCTATCTACCAACATATTCACCAGATTTGAACCCTATAGAGCATTGTTGGAATACCATCAAAAGCCGCCTCAGACCTTTAATGCATAAATATACAGACTTACAACTTTTGGTTGGTAATACCATAATGGAAATTTATCATTCATTTTAGAAAATACTATAGATAGTCAATCTGTAAAGACTACAGAAAAGGGGGGATCAAAGGCTATGATGGAAGTAAAAAAGTAAAGGGTAGAAAAAGGCATATAATTACAGACACTCAGGGTTTTATACTAGGTTGTTACGTAGGCGCTGCTAACGAAAATGATAGAGATGGTATTAAAATAGCATTAAACAATATGAGAACAAAATATACTAAAGTTAAAAAAATGTGGGCTGACATGGGATACCAAGGAAGAAATTTAAAGAATCACATAAAGGAAGAATATGACATAGATATTGAAATTGTTAAAAGGCCTCCATGTAGATTTTGGGTGCACAAAGATACGCCACCTGAGCTACTACCAACAAGAGAACAAGGGTTTAAAGTACAGCCAAGAAGATGGGTTGTAGAAAGGACTTTTGCTTGGGTTAATAGGAATAGAAGGCTATCGAAGGAGTATGATTTACTCACAACATCCACTGAGAATTTCATATACCTAGCTATGAGTAGGGTTATGTTAAAGAGGGAATATGCTTGAATTTACTAGTTTCCGGACAACTTCTACTAATAAAGTGTGGCACAAACGTCAATGATCATTATGAACGCAATCGTACGCCACTGCATATTGCCATCGGACGCAAACAATTAGAAATAGCAAAATTGCTGATAAAAAATGGAGCAAACGTTAATGCAAAAACTCAAAATCATGGTAAAGATGATCTAACACCAATGCACTTTGCAGTTTTTGCAAATACGCCAGAATTTATAGAATTACTAGCTAGCCATGGTGCATTGATTAATGAAAGAGAAAGCACCGAAGGGTATACTCCTCTTCACTTTGCTGCTTTATATGGGAACAAAAATATAATACAAGCCTTAATTGATAAGGGACAAGATATTGAAGATGTGGACAATAATGGGCGAACAGCTCTGTTTTTAGCTGCTAGGCAGTGCACTGAAGCAGAAGATGATAGCAGAATAGAAATTATCAAGTATTTGATAGACAAGCTCAAAGCAGATGTAACAAAGAAAGACAATAATAACAATGCAGTACTCTTTCCTGCCGCTAATAATTGCCCTGGAAAAGTGGTAGAATTCATCATTGAGCAATATATAAAAATCTTTGAGTTAGAGAATTTTATCAACCACAAAAATAATGATGGAATGGATGCTTTGGATATTGCGCTGAATAGTGGAAACGAGAAAGCTATTGAAGTATTAAGATCATATGGAGCAGATATCAAGAATAAGGTAGATGGTAGCATTCAAAAAATTACTGCAGAAAAACCAAGTAGTACCCTAGACAGAGCAGAAAGTGCAGAGGTAGCGCCTCCAATTAAGCAAAGAGTATAAAGCTTTTTATAAAGCGATTATAAATTTCAGTAAGTTGCAGAGGCTCTACAATGGGAAGTGTAGTATGTTAGCAGATACAAATGACTAGATAAATTATATTTCATTAAAGTCATTTATCTTGAAACATAAGCAGGATTTTGTATAGTTGTTTCAATTTGGGTCTGTATATTGAAACAACGCGTGAAAATGACAGGTCATTGTACAAGAGGTACCTAATTCACCGACAAGAATGCTAGATAAAGACACTTACATTTCAATTATTTCACAATTTCTGTATAATCTTAAAAACTCAATTAGTGCGTTATGAAGATAATAATAGGTAATGCTAGTAAGGAATTAGGGGAATCAGTAGTTAACCGGCTAGATGTTCAACCATCCTCTGCTTGGATATCAAAGTTTACCGATGGTGAGGTAAATGTAGAAGTAGCAAATGATCTATATAATCAAGAAGTATATATAATACAATCTCTTTCTCCCCCTGTGAATGATAACCTTATGGAGCTTCTGCTCATAATTGATGCAGTAAATAGATTAGGAGCCAAAAGGATAGTAGTAATTATTCCTTATTATGGATATAGCAGGCAAGATAGAATTATCAAGAACAATAATGTGCAGTCTGCTTTAAGTGCCAAATTAGTTGCAAATCTTATTCAAACTGCAGGTGCAAGTAGTGTTGCAGTTATTGATTTGCACTCAAGTCAAATTGAAGGATTCTTTGATGTACCGATAACTAATTTGAACTGCTTTGAAGCATTTGTTGACTCTATACACACGGAAAATTTGGCAATTGTTGCACCTGATGTTGGAGCAATTGGTAGAGCACGTGCTTTTGCAAAGACTTTAGAGGAAAAGTACAAGATAGGGTTAAGTGATAAGATTATTGTAGTAGATAAATATAGGGAGAAAGCAGGCACATCTCAAGTAATGAACATAATAGGAGAAGTTGCAAACAAAAATTGTGTCATTGTTGATGATATAGTTGACTCTGGTGGAACGTTGTGTAATGCAGCTCTTGCTTTAAAAAGTTACGGAGCAAAGTCCGTAACTTCATGCATCACACACGGTGTGCTTTCAGGAAGTGCAGTTGAGAAAATCTCTTCCTCTTCTTTAGATAAATTAGTGATTACGGATACCATACTTCACAAACTTGAAAAAACTGGTAAAATAGAAGTTGTTTCGGTTGTAAATATTTTAACTCACTTCATCCAAGGAGGTAGAAATGCCAGCTAAGTCAACAGAAGACGTTATTACTTCACTAATAGAATTTGCAAATAAGAGAAAAATAACAATTACCAAAGAAGAAATGCTTAAAATTGCACAGCTTGTAAGGATTAAGTTATCAAATGACGAGATTGATCACTACTCCAAAGAACTGACAATGCTGGATTGGATACATGATACTTTATTGCAAGTTAATACTGAAGGTGTTTCTCCTATGCGTTATGGCAGCATAGACAAGGACATTCATGTACGCGATGATGTTATAAATTCTCAAAACATTAAAAAAGAGATATTGTCCAATACAAAACCTGAGCATGGGTATTTCGTAGTGCCAAAGGTTATAAGCAATTAAAGTAAAATAAGGCTCATATCAAATCTATAATAGATCTACTTTCAAAAATAAGACCAATCCGGTAAAGAAGCATTTGTGGGAGTGGAAACCATTTTTTGATTTTTCTTTACTAAGTCTACTAAATATAGTTTAGAGTTGCTTGGTGATTCTGTTCTTGTAAAAATGATTTCTCTACCATTTGGTAGCCATGCCGGGGATTCAATTTTATGCCCCTCTGAAAGCAGACGTTCTTCTTTGCCATCTGGCTTCATAACTCCTATGTAAAATTTTCCTGACTGAATCTTTGTAAAAGCTATCAGATCTCCTTTTGGCGACCAAACAGGCGTAGCATATCTTCCACTCCCAAAACTAATTCTTTTAGGTTTTTTACTTTTGTTAGTAAAATCGATAACGTACAGTTGCTGACTCCCACTTATATCAGAACTAAAAGCCATATACTTTTGATCTGGAGAAAAAGAGGGAGAAGTGCTTATAGCTGAACCTTTAGTAATTTTTTTTGTTCGTTTACTACTTAAATCCAAAGATAATATATTCGTTTCACCACCCAATGAGTGGGAAATTAAAAGAGATTTACCATCGGGAGAAAATCTTGGTGCAGAAACAACTCCTTCAAATGCGCTGATTATTGATTCAGTGTTATCTTTTAAATTTTTTAATATTATATAACTTTTACCATTTGCGTACGAGATATAAACAATACCCTTTCCATTTGGTGAGAATCTCGGTGTTGACACAAATCTATCGCCATTTGTTAAGTATTTTATATTACTTCCATCTTGATTCATCACAGCAATTTTACGCACAGATTTGTAGTTGCTATCTTTTTCTTCAGCGATATACGTGATTTTTGTGTTGAAGTGCCCTTTCTCACCAATTAATCTATCATGTATCACATCCGAAACGAAGTGACCAATTTTTCTCCAGTCTTTTGCTGGAAAAACAACTGACTGAGTAAGTAATTCTCTTTTTGTAAAAGTGTCAAATAAACGAAATGATAGCTCTAATGCACTACCAGATATTTCGCTTAAACTTACTGTGACTACAGTATCGCTTTTCCAAGATTTAGATTCAGCTTCCGCGCCACGTTTTACATTAAATAAGCCACAATTAGATAAATTTGTTCCTATTACCTTTGCAATATTTTCGCTTAATTCGCTTTCCAACGCTGTTTTACATGTACATTTAGATACAACAAGACCAATGTTGCCAACACTGCTTTTTTTTATATCAACATATAAAGCAGCTTTTGTAAAATAAGGAATAAATAACGAAATAAATAACACCAGATGAACGAATAGCTTCATTCATTTCATACCTGTTCTATCTGAACCTCAATTATAGGCCTTTTTAGTAAATATTCCTTTAAGATACTCAATATTGAACTTTCAATCTTATTTTTAATTTTTTTTGTTGGCTGCAAACTAAACAACGACTCAACTTTCTTGACAATTTTCTGTATGGTAGCTGCATCTTCTAGCACTTCAAAAACACCAGGTACAAATACTTTTGGTTTAGCAAGCAATTTATTTTTCTTGTTTACAACTGCTGTTACCACAATAACTCCGGCATCTCTCATTCTTTTACGCATTTTTATAACACTGCTCTCCGGATGACGTAGCAACATACCATCAATACCAAAGTAGTCAACATCAATTGAATCAACTTTTTCTCCGTTCTCCAAATTAACAATATCA
Organism: Wolbachia endosymbiont (group A) of Eristalinus aeneus; assembly: GCF_964026915.1. NCBI lineage: Bacteria > Pseudomonadati > Pseudomonadota > Alphaproteobacteria > Rickettsiales > Anaplasmataceae > Wolbachia > Wolbachia endosymbiont (group A) of Eristalinus aeneus. The sequence goes on along the minus strand of NZ_OZ034712.1, from coordinate 634,721 downwards.
CCTGGTGCAATCATTATTGCTTTTGCCACACCGCACTCTTTAGCAAATTTTACATGTGCATGCGTGTGAATATATTCGCCGTGAACTGGAATAGACATCTTCGGTTTTATTAAAGAATACATTTCCTTTAGCTCTTCTCTTGTTGGATGCCCAGAAGCATGAACATGCTCTGTTTTTTCAGTAATAACTTCTACCCCCATCTCAATAAAGGCATTGAGCATGTTGTGCGCACGAGTTTCATTTCCAGGAATGATTTTTGACGAAAAGATCATGGTATCACCTTGCTGCATTTTAAATGCTTGATGACTCTTAGCAGCAAGTCTTGCGGTAGCTGCCAGTGGCTCACCTTGACAACCTGTGCAAAGTAGCACCAGTTCTTCCCTTGGAAAATTTACTGCTTCCTTTGCTTCAAGAAACTGAGGAGAATCAGTTAAATAACCACTATCTTGCGCAACTTTCACTATTCTCCATAAAGATCTACCAAGTAAAACTACTTTTCTATTTAGTGCTTTTGCAGCTTGGCTTATCGTTTCAATTCGTGCCACATTTGAAGCGAATAGCGAAACAGCAACTAATTTTTTAGACCGCTTTATTATGTTATAAATATTATTATAAATTTCACCTTCTGACTCAGGGTGATGCTTGCTTAATATATTGGTTGAATCGCAAATTGCTGCAAGCAGGTCACCTTTATCGCCAATTTCTTTTAGACGCTCCATATTAGAAGTTAATCCAACAACAGGTTTTGGATCAAATTTCCAGTCTCCGGTATGGAGTGCACTACCCATTTCAGTGCTAATTAATATTGAATTTGCCTCAGGAATTGAATGAGTTACATTTATAAACTCGACGGTAAAAGGACCCAAATTTATGCTGCCATTTATGTCTACCTCTTTTACAGGCACTATACCTTCCAATCGAAATTCTTTTAGTTTTTCTTTAAGAAAATTAACCGTAAACTTTGTTGTATATATGGAGCACTGCAACTCTTCCCACAAGTGGGGCACTGCACCGCAGTGGTCCTCATGTGCATGTGTAATTATTATTCCAAGTAAATCTTTTTTTCTTTGAGCAATAAAATCTATATCAGCAATGAGCAGCTCAACACCTGGCATAGTTTCATCTGCAAAACCAACACCAAGGTCGATCATAATCCACTTACCTTGGTAATGATATAGGCTAACATTCATCCCGATTCTTCCTACTCCCCCAAGCGGAAGAAATAAAAACTCATTTTTGTTTATATTCATTAAATTTAAATTATTAAAACCTGAGAATAGCAAAACTTCGACCTTAAATAAAGAAATTTATTGCTTTTACATAGTTTTAAGGAACTAAGAAGTTTCTGTTGGCTAATAATAACACTATTGTTAAGTTTTCCATTAATAAGGTCAAAGAATTGCAGGATTAAATGAAAACCCGTAAACAGTTACCCCTTTATGTCATTTAGCAGATTTCTTATTTTTTTTTTACTTTACTAAAAAACCCTTCAGATTGCTGTTGTACACTTGCATTTTCCTCTTCTTCAAGCGCTTTTAATAGTTCAATTTGCTTTTTAGTTAAATTTTTTGGATTTAAAGTCTCAACTATTACCTGTACGTATAAATCACCACGAGCATGTGAGTTCATATATGGCATACCCTTTTCCCTACAACGTAGTTTGGTACCAGTTTGAGTGCCTTCAGGGACCTTTACTTTTATTTTAGCTCCATCAATTGATTGAATATCGATTTCACCACCAAGCACTGCTAGTGTCATTCTTATAGGCACTTTACAGTGTAAATCTGCTTTATTTCTAGCAAAGATTTTATGGAAAATTATTTTCACGTATACGTATAAATCTCCACTTTTTCCACCTTTTGTTCCAGCTTCTCCTTTACCACTTATCCTTACCTTAGCTCCTTCTTCTATGCCTTTTGGAATTGAAACGGATATATTTACTTCATCTCTTCTACGTCCACTTCCACCACATTTCTTACATTTGTTTTGTATTATTTCTCCTTCCCCATAGCATGTAGTACATGTTCTTTCGATGGTAAAAAAGCCTTGTTGAGTTCTAATCCTACCGCTTCCCTGGCATGTGTGGCACTGAACTGGTTTAATTGCTCCTTCGCCACCTGTGCCTTGGCATGTATCACATTTTACATTTGTCACATAATGTATAGGCGCTTGTATTCCTTTAAATGCATCTTCTAAGGTAATTTCAAGATCATAACGTAGGTCTGCTCCAGATACTCCTGTTGTACTTCTTTTTGCTCTTGATCTACTTGCACCACCACCGAATCCTCCACCAAAGAAGTCATTGAATATGTCGCTAAAATCTCCTGCAGAGCTAAAGCCTTGAAATCCACCAGAAGCACCTTCGTGGCCATAACGGTCATAGCCTGCCCTTTTCTCAGAGTCAGACAGAACTTCATATGCAGCTGTTACTTCTTTAAATTTTTCCTCTGCTTCTTGATTGCCAGGATTTCTATCAGGATGATATTTTAACGCTAATTTTTTATACGCTTTTTTTATCTCATCAATACTGGCATTTCTGCCTACTTCCAGTAGCTCATAGTAGTCTTTTTTGCTCATATATAATAGTTTAGTGCTTAACCTTTAAAGATAGGTATTGCATATATTAATTTCAAGTGTGACTTCTGCTTCCTATAAAATGTGGTGCACCCTGAGCGACTTGAACGCCCGACCTTTTGATCCGTAGTCAAATGCTCTAATCCAACTGAGCTAAGGGTGCTTTCATAAAGTTAACTTTAGCAGATTTTGTGGCTTGATTCAATTAATTTGGCTAAAAATAAAACTATTGATTTCTATCATACGTGAACCCCTCACAATTCTCAGACTGCCATTTCGCATTAGAATTATCAAATTCACTACAAGGAGGAGCAGTTGGAGTAGTATTAGGATCTTGAGAAAAGTAAGGAGGTGGTGCATCATAACGAGAAGAATCTCCATAACCATGCCCTTGTCTAAGACAGCTATCTACCGCTCCTTTAGCTTTCTCGATATTTTCTGATTCTTCCTCATGCTTCATATGAAAAGCTAAACCACCAGTAAAACACACAAGAGAATTAACGCCAAGGATAACTAAACCCCACACTGGTAAGACTGGGTAAACAGCACAAGCTACCAAAGCTGCCAAAGAAACAGCGCCAACCGCAAATTCTATATTTCTGAACGTTTTAAATTTACTATCCAGGTAATCTATTTTTTCTTCTTTTCTAGCCACTTTTCTGCTGCTGTTATACCAAAAACACATACCAGCATGGAAAGCAACACACACAACTGCAGCTACCATACCTAAAGCTAATAACTTTCTATTGTCTTCTGAGTCTTTTTTCTTATCTTCTCTGCTTTGATGGCTACCACTACTGAAACCAGGGTTATTTATAACTGTAGTATGACCACCAAACAGGCTGCGAAGTAGTAAATAATCCCAAAAATCTAAACCTCTATCATTGTATACATGTATATGTGTAGTCTGAGGGCCTGTAGGTTGTGTGTTATTCCCTGCGTTATATTGATCATTTCTGCTTCCTGTATCGTGCCTATTGCTTGAATTTGGATATGTAAATTCTTCATACACATTTTTAAAATTCTCCTTGCTCCAAGTTAAATTCGGTGTATTATTACAATACTGTAGAAACCCTTCAATATTATTATTATTACCTAATTTCTTTATATAGGCTAACGCATACCTTTTTAAAACACTATCACTTGCTACCATAAATACCCTCTTAAGTTAAGATTAAATTAATAAATATTTATTATAACAAGATAACATCTACTTGTCAACTTGAGCCTGATTCAAGTATCCGTTCAGAGTGTGGCAGAAGAACTTATTCAAATAAAGTAGGTGGTAAAATATAAACATTTTATAAAGTGAAAAATGGACTTTTCAGACCACTGCCGAGCTAAAAAAGCCCTGAAAACCGTGATACTTAGGCCACTTCTTGCTTAAGCTGTACAATTTCAGCTTGAGAAAGGCCAGTGGATTCAGCTATTAAATTAACAGATACACCAGCTTTAAGTAAATTTTTTGCAACTTCGATTTTTCCTTTCTCTATACCTTCCTCAAGTTTGTATTCAAGAATGGCTTCTTCCTTACGTAGATCCATTATTCTTTCTTCATATGCTACTAAATCTTTCTCATTCCAGCAAAACTTGTCTAACTCATCATATGCTAGCTTTACTATTGGTGATTTTTCTGCTATATTCCTTAGGTCTTCATCTGTAGTTTCATCTGCATACTGTTGTCTAAGTGAAGAAGGTCGCCCCTCCTCACTCGACTTCAAAACCGTACGTGAGACTTTGCGCCTCATACGGCTTCTCTCTAATTTGGTGCTTGTCATGCATACCTCCTGTGTAATTCATCGTGACAATGCCCATGTAACAAAGATAAATTTTTGATCATATTGTTTCGTCTATTCCGGTCTTTATGATGTATTTCTATTATATCATCACTTTCAAACCATAGTCTACATTATCACATTTACTTTGTTGTAACTTCAATAGTTTTATTACTCTTAATGGCTTATCTGGTATTTTTCTCAGACGTTTACCCCAATATACCCAATCACCATCATATGGAGATCTGGTTTTTTGCACTTTGTTTAATAACATGATCGCTGTGTATAGTAAGACGTACCTTGTTACTTGTCATAAAGCGCCAGTTATCGTTATTATACTTTTTAAAGTATTTTCTTTTTATCCAGCATTTCCCTTTGTTTGGGTGCCTAAAGACTGCCCACTTCCAGAGCTTTCTATGTATAGTATTATCCAATGAGCTAAAGATTTTACATGAAACTACCGAAGAGTAATATTGACTCCATCCTCTGTTTATTGGATTGAGATTCCTTATTATTACTTCCTGTGGCGCCCCACGCATTTCTCTAAGTTTATGTTTAATAGCAAATGTATGCTGCTTTATAGAATTACGACTTGGTTTTATTAATAATGTGTAACCTTTTTTACTTTCTTTTGTTGGATATTGTCTTATTGAAAATCCAAGAAAATCAAATCCTGGTTTTGTTTCGTCAATGGTTCTTAATGTATGAGAAATTCTTGTTTTAGAGGGCTTTAATTTTAGTCCAATGGTTTCTAACCATTCTTCAACTAAAATTTTTGCTTTAAGAATAATCTCTTCGTTTTCATGTATGATGACAAAATCATCACAGTAGAAAATTACACTAATAGACTTTTGCGCGTTTTTATGCGATATCCTACCATATTTTCTTTTCATGCATTGAAAGAGTTCGTTGGTTAATGCTTTTTTGACATGTTGCTCTAATCCGTGTAATGCAACACAAGCTAGCAACGGTGCCTCCTTGAATTGTACCACGTTTTGTGGATTGAAACTTTCCATCTTCCATAACGCCTGCCCTTAACCATCTTCTTATGATTTTCTTTAACGTTGGTGTGGTTTTCAAGCAGTTTATTATGGTTAATATTGTCAAAACATCCAGAAATATCAGCATCTAATACATATGCTGTTTTCTGTTTTAGCACATCAAATATGGCTTCAATTGCATCATGACATGATCTACCAGGTCTAAAACCATAAGTGTTTGGCTCAAGTTTTGCCTCCCATTCTGGTTCCAACACCATTTTTACAAGTGTTTGTTTTGCTCGACACGATATAGTTGGTATACCAAGCGGGCGATATTCCGATGGCTTACCAGGTCAGACACGTCTTGATGGCTTTGCTTTCTCTCTTATATCTAAGGAGTTTGCCAATTGCAATCTTTCTTTTTGACTAAGGTTAGCTTTTCCATCAATACCTGCAGTTTTTTTCCCTCTGTTGTCCTGAGTTACCCTTCTAACTGCGATCGTTCTTGCACTTGTTGATTTGAGTAATAATCTCTGAAGGTTGTGCATCTTTTTGATATCATTACATTTAGAAGCTTGGTAAATTCGTTTTTGTAGCTTAAATGAAGATTTCTTCAGCTTTCGCCAAGGAATTCCATTCATACCTAGCTTTTTGCTGGTCCATAACATATTCACTACTATTCACCACTTTACCTTCCAAATTAAAGTGTTTACGTCTGCATATCCCAGATATTACTTTGGGCATTAGCTTCTTCTTCCACATAGAGGTTGTCCGGAAACTAGTAAATTCAAGCATATTCCCTCTTTAACATAACCCTACTCATAGCTAGGTATATGAAATTCTCAGTGGATGTTGTGAGTAAATCATACTCCTTCGATAGCCTTCTATTCCTATTAACCCAAGCAAAAGTCCTTTCTACAACCCATCTTCTTGGCTGTACTTTAAACCCTTGTTCTCTTGTTGGTAGTAGCTCAGGTGGCGTATCTTTGTGCACCCAAAATCTACATGGAGGCCTTTTAACAATTTCAATATCTATGTCATATTCTTCCTTTATGTGATTCTTTAAATTTCTTCCTTGGTATCCCATGTCAGCCCACATTTTTTTAACTTTAGTATATTTTGTTCTCATATTGTTTAATGCTATTTTAATACCATCTCTATCATTTTCGTTAGCAGCGCCTACGTAACAACCTAGTATAAAACCCTGAGTGTCTGTAATTATATGCCTTTTTCTACCCTTTACTTTTTTACTTCCATCATAGCCTTTGATCCTCCCTTTTCTGTAGTCTTTACAGATTGACTATCTACTATACAGGCACTCGGCTGCTCATTCCTTCCTATTTTTCTTCTACTATATTTTGTAATTTCATAATTCATTTTCTCAAAAATTCCCTGCTTCTTCCATTGCCTGAACTGCTCATACACAGTCTTCCATAGCGGAAAATCATTTGGTAAATACCGCCATTGACACCCTGTACGCAATACATAGAAAATTGCTTCTAATATTTCTCTTTTGCTATACTTTGGCGGCCTTCCTCCTTTCTTGTATGATACTCTGAAGTGTTTTTCTATTCTTGCCCATTCCCTTTCGCTTAGATCTGTTGGATACTTTTTTCTCATCTTTACCCCGTACTAAAATTTCAGATATTATAGCCTTTTACTTATTTCCGGACAACCTCTTGTTCTGTTTACTCTGCTCGTCAAGTTCCCCTTTTAATGCATCAATAATAGCTTTAGATTGATCTTTACTGCCAAGATCACCAATCACAGCTGTCACCTTTTCATAAGGCAGCTTGTGAATAATATCTTTAAGCTCTTCTGCGCCTATGTTATCCAAAAGTTCTTTAAACTGCTCATTAGACATATTGCGAGCAAAAGCTTGAAGTTTTTCTGGATTATCAACTAAAGACTTAATGATAATCTGGATCCTATTAGAATCAGTTAAATCCTGAGCAATTGCTTCGAGTTTCTCAGGATCAAGCTTATTAACTAAGTCTTTCAGTTGGTCTTCTTGCAGACTATAGTACTTCCCAAAGTAAATGATAAAGGTATAATAAGCTATTTGAGTTATAATGGCGTATAGTGTGGATTTAAGGGAAAGGGCAGTATCGATGATAGAAAAAGGGAAGTCAAAGGTTGAGGTGGCAGAGCTTTTGGAGATAGGAATAGCAACTCTGTACCGCTGGTTAAGAAAGAAAGCCGCTGGTGAAAGCCTAAGGCCATCGAAAAACGGCAGCTTTATTCGAAAAATAGACCCAAAAATACTCGAAGAATATGTTAAAAAGAATCCAGATCATACGCTGGCAGAGATGAAACAAAATCTTGGATTTGGAATAAATTCAATTTGGTATAGGCTGAAACAGCTAAGAATTACTTTAAAAAAAAGTTACACTATATCAAGAGCGCAATCAAGAAGATAGGCAGCGATTTACCGATAAAATCTCAAAAATAGACCATTCCAGCATCTTATATATAGATGAAGCAGGAGTTGATAATAGGTTATACCGAGAGTATGGACGTGCTCCAATAGGAAAGAAAATTTATGCAGATATTCCAGGAAGAAAACGAGAGAGAATCAGTATAATAGGCGGGTGGATTGGAAAGAGATTTATTGCACCAATGACTTTCAAAGGTGGGTGTGACAAAGAGGTATTCAATACATGGTTAGAGAAGATGTTATTACCTAAATTGCCACATGGTACTACAATAGTTATGGACAATGCCACATTCCATAAAACTCCCAAAACAAAGGAGTTAATAGATAATGCTAGATGCCGTTTGCTCTATCTACCAACATATTCACCAGATTTGAACCCTATAGAGCATTGTTGGAATACCATCAAAAGCCGCCTCAGACCTTTAATGCATAAATATACAGACTTACAACTTTTGGTTGGTAATACCATAATGGAAATTTATCATTCATTTTAGAAAATACTATATTTACTAAAGCTTTCAACTGATCACCTTCTAATTCTTTGGAGAGTATTGTCAAGTGGTGCTCAGCCAAGTCTTTTGCAAGCACTGTAAATTGCTCGTCATTTAAAGTTTTAATAAGTGCTTTGAACTGATCCACTTTTAAGTGAGGTAAAATTTCTTTTACTTGTTCTGGATTTAAGCCTCTCACTAGAGCTTCAAGCTGAGCATCATTTAAAATAGGAACAATTATTTGTAATTTTTCTGGATTTAGTTCCTGAGCAAGAGTTTGTAATTGGTGATTGGTTAGATGATCTACTAAAGCTTGGAGTTGTTCATCTGTTAAGTTCTCTGCTAAGGTCTGTAGTTGGCTTGAGCTCAGTTCAGGAATTATTTTTTGCAGTTGCTCGTTACTAAGAGTATTGGTAAGAGTTTTTAGTTGATCGTCTGTTAGGCCCTGAATAAAAACTTTAGTAAACGCGTTTGATAGCAACAGTAGCACATCTCTTATATGTCTCTCACCGTAGTATAACATAATGTCTTGTAATACCTCATTGTCAGGTGAATCGATTATATTTCCTGCCTCGTCTGAAAAATAATATTTATTGTTGCCAGTATCTGAATCTTCCCATGTTACATATTTGTATTCCAATTTTTTTGATTTAATAGAACTGCTACACATAGTTTTGAAAGGCTGCACAAGCTCTCTTGTATATGATAACTTAGCCAACTCATTACCGTAATATACAAATGTATGGTTACTTTTTACATAATCTAAGTTAGAATCACTTTTATAATCTTTGGCTACCAGATTTCCTTCATTTTCTTCCTCCAGACATATGTAACTGTCTAGGCAAGAACTGCTGCAAAGTTTTATAGTCAATAAGCCTAGTACTACATCGTTTTTATCATCCAGCGATACAAGCTCAACTTTTTTAATAGGCATTGTAGGATCATTACCTTCAGGCCACTTTATCCTTGTAGTCGGGGTTTTTCTAAACACCTCTTTTCCAGGTATCATCTTAAAAACATGCTTTTTTCCACTCATAGGCGTTACCAATAAATTAATTGTTAGTATTCTAACATTTATTGATTAATTTATTGTTAAGTTAGTATATATTACAATTGTAATAACCAACATTACTTGTGTAGAGAAAAGTTACGAAAAGAAATAGAGATTTTCAGGGAAATAGTATAAAATCCTCATAGATTAAAATAAGCTGCTTTGACAGGTTTTGTGGCGGCTAGAGCTGTATAGACTGGTGGAGGCAAGCGGGATCGAACCGCTGACCTTCTGCGTGCAAAACAGATGCTCTACCAGCTGAGCTATACCCCCAGGTAATTCTTGCTTAAAGCATAAATCACTCAGGCTGAAATGCAAGAAATATTTATCTATTAGGCTATTGCTAAATAGTGTACAAATTCTGCAGGGTGTACACACTTCTCTATTTTTTTGTCTCCTTAGCGTTATACGTCACACCATCCAAATAAATCTGTGAACTGAAAATTAACAAGAAGTTTTCCTTTAAAAATTTTTTAACTAAATTATCACTAACACAGTATATTATATAATTTATTTAACCACACATGAAAATTTTAGTTTGATTAAAACGGATAAAAACTATATTACTATTGAGTATAGCTGAAAAATGAAATGATCCCGTAGCTCAGCCGGTAGAGCAACTGACTTTTAATCAGTGGGTCACGCGTTCGAATCGCGTCGGGATCACTCACAAATTTTGAAAAACATGCTAAAAGAACAAGACAAAATATTCACCAACCTAAATGGTAAAGAAACTCCACTACTTGAGGGTGCAAAAAAACGTGGTAGCTGGCAAAAAACAAAGGAATTACTGGATTTAGGATCAGAAAAAATCATTGATGAAGTAAAGAAATCTGGTTTGAGAGGTCGAGGGGGTGCAGGATTTTCCACCGGCCTTAAGTGGAGCTTTATGCCCAAAAATCTCCCAAAAGCATATTTAGTAGTCAATGCAGATGAGTCAGAACCTGGTACATGTAAAGATAGAGATATATTGCGATATGAGCCACATAAGTTACTTGAGGGAATTCTCCTGGCCAGCAGAGCGATCAGCGCATCAGTTGCATATATTTATATCAGGGGTGAATTTTATAATGAATATTTAGTTCTAAAAAAGGCACTTGAGGAAGCCTATAAAGAAAACTTAATTGGAAAAAATGCCTGCAAATCAGGTTATGATCTTGATGTGTTTATCCATAGGGGTGCAGGAGCTTACATATGTGGAGAAGAAACAGCTCAACTTGAATCAATTGAAGGAAAAAAGGGCTTTCCTCGCATGAAACCTCCATTTCCTGCAGGTGTTGGACTTTTTGGCTGCCCAACTACAATAAACAACGTTGAAACTATAGCCATGGTTCCAGATATTCTGAATCGCGGAGGAGAATGGTTTGCATCTCTTGGTAAACCAAATAATACTGGTACCAAGGTCTTTTGTATTTCAGGGCACGTAAACAACCCGTGTAATGTTGAAGAAGAGCTCGGAATTCCATTACGTGAATTAATTGAAAAATACGCAGGTGGAGTGCGAGGAGGTTGGGATAATTTACTTGCTGTAATACCTGGTGGGTCTTCAGTGCCATTAATTCCAAAATCTATATGTGATACTATTGAAATGGATTTTGATTCATTAAGAACTGCACAATCAGGGCTTGGTACTGCTGCTGTAATAGTGATGAATAAATCAACTGATATAATAGCTGCAATAGAGAGGTTATCACACTTTTATATGCATGAGTCCTGTGGACAATGCACACCATGCCGTGAAGGTACTGGATGGATGTGGAGGATTATGAAGAGGATGGTGGCAGGAGATATTAAGCCTGATGAAATAGATAAGCTGCTTGACCTTACAACTCAAATAGAAGGACATACAATTTGCGCACTTGGCGATGCTGCAGCTTGGCCGATTCAAGGATTAATAAGACATTTTCGCCATGTTATCAAAGAGAGAGCGATAATTTAACTTTACTTATACTTCTTAAGCCGTTTTGCTACTTAGCAACCAGAGCTAAAAAATATTGATTCCCTTCTCTTTTAGGTGCCAATTCTACCTTTGCGATATCTTCAGTGTCTCGAATTAGCCGTTCTAATTTTTCCAGTCCAACTTCAGTGTTTATAAGCTCTCTCCCTCTAAATCTCATTGTGACTTTAATTTTATGTCCGTGGGCAAGTAAGTCTCTTGCTTGACGCAATTTTGTTCCGTAATCGTGATCACCAATATTGGGACCCAGTTTAATTTCTTTTATAGTTAATGTTTTTTGTTTCTTTTTTGCTTCACTTGCTTTCTTTTTTATATCATACTTTTGCTTGCTATAATCCAGAATTTTACATACTGGAGGGGTTGAATCAGGTGCAATTTCCACCAAGTCTAAACCAACACCCTGTGCAAATTCCAAAGCTCGTTCTATTGGCACGATTCCGACCATTTCACCACTATGATCAACTAAGCGTACCTCCTTAGCTGTGATAAATCCATTAATTCTGTTTTTATTGTTCTTTTTAACTTGCAAACTTTAACTCCCTTAATTCAAATTAATACTTTTTAACAGCGATTCATTAGCCTTTTCCAAAGAAAAAGACTCCTGTCTTTCCGATCCTAAATTTCTTACTGACACAGTTTTACTTGTAACTTCATTTTTGCCTACAATCCACAATATAGGAACCTTGTTTGAACTATGCAAACGTATCTTATAACTAATTTTTTCATTGGTCAAATCAGTCTTGACTCTCACACCTTGTTCTTTTAAAATATTGCTAATTTCTGTGGCGTAACCGTCAGCTTCATTTGTAATGGTCAGAATAGCAAGTTGCGTTGGAGCAAGCCAAACTGGAAATTTTCCTGCATAATTTTCTATCAAAATTCCGATAAAACGCTCAAAAGTCCCAAGAATTGCCCTATGTAACATGACAGGGTGATGCTTGTGCCCATCTGCCCCTATATAAAAAGCTCCCAGACGTTCTGGTAAAATGAAATCAACTTGTAATGTTCCACATTGCCAATTTCTGCCTATTGCGTCTTTCAAAACGAACTCTAACTTTGGACCATAAAATGCACCTTCACCAGGGTTAAGTTTATAACTCAAGCCCGCTTCTTTAACGGCTTCAAGCAGCGCTTTTTCAGCTCTATCCCACACTTCATCATTACCTGCTCTAATATCTGGACGGTCTGAAAATTTCACAGAAATTTCATTAAATCCAAGCTCTGAATATACTTCTTTTAAAAGGTCACAAAACTTTATAGTCTCAGAATTCACTTGTTCTTCCATACAAAAAATGTGTGCATCGTCTTGCGTAAAACCACGCACTCGCATCAGTCCGTGCAATGAGCCTGAGCTTTCATTTCTATGGCATGTGCCAAACTCTGCCATACGTATTGGTAAATCACGGTAGCTCCTGGTGTGAGAATTAAAAATCTGCACATGACAAGGACAATTCATGGGTTTTATTGCTAACTTTTTATTCTCAGATTCGTCAACAATAAACATATTTTCACGAAACTTATCCCAATGTCCAGATCTTTCCCACAGCTCTTTACTTACTAAAATAGGAGTTTTTACCTCAAAATAGCCATTATTTATTAGCTTCTTTCTGATGTAAGACTCAAGAACATTATATAGAATATATCCTTGTTCATGCCAAAAAACCTGCCCGACAGCTTCCTCTTGGATGTGAAATAAATCCATATCCTTGGCAATTTTGCGGTGATCACGTTTCTCTGCTTCTTTGAGACACTCAAGATAAGCGTTTAATTCATCCTTATTTCTCCATGCTGTGCCATATATTCGCTGCAACATTGGGCCCTTTGCATCACCTCGCCAGTATGCACCCGCTACTTTCATAAGTTTAAACGCTTTAACTCTGCCGGTTGATGGTGAGTGCGGACCACGGCATAGGTCTACAAAATCGCCTTGTCTATAAACAGTTAGGTTTTTACCCTCTGGTATGGATGAGATAATATCAACCTTATATTTTTCGCCTATATCACTAAAGAAATCAATTGCCTGCTTGCGAGTCCAAACTTCTCGAACAAATCTGTGGTTACTTTTTACAATCTCTTTCATTTTCTTTTCTATTGCGGTAAGATCGTCCGTAGTGAAGGTACGACCTGTAGCAAAATCATAGTAAAAACCGTCCTGAATTGTTGGGCCGATAGTAATCTGAGTATTAGGAAATAGCTCTTTCACTGCCTGTGCCATTATGTGAGCAGCATCATGCCTTATTATATCTAAACCCGCTTCATCACTCAGTTGTATCACCTCTATCTCTGCATCAGCTTCAATTTCACGTGAGAGATCATGCAACTCACCATTTACCTTAAAGGCAATTGCTTCTTTCAAAACATCCGGTTGTAATATATCAAAGCCAGTAACTTTACCACTGTATTCTTTTACTTTTTGTTCGGCTGAAAAAGTAATCCTAATCATTTATCGACCCTTTTGTCTAACCCTCTCTTTGTCATCCCAGTGCGTGACACTGGGATCCATCTTATTTTTATAATGGAAATTAGTTTAACGTATGCTCCTAAAATCTGTTGTCCATTGCACAATTTGCAAATATTTTTATACCTGGACCCCAGTGTCAAGCACTGGGATGACACCTTTGTGTTTGAGGCAAAACAGGCTATAACATTTAACATACTGCCCTCGCAAACAAATGTTCGTACAGTTGTGTATCAGCTACTGGGATGACACCACCCCTAGTGGGCACTGCCCCTAAATCATAATGGATAACAGGGTTATAAGCTCTGAACATTAATAATAAGGCCTATTCTTTTTTAACCTGAGTGCAATTGCGTCTTCCCAAACTTCACCATTACGCAATAACTTTTCTTTATTGTACATTAGCTCCTCTCTCGTTTCAGTAGCAAATTCAAAGTTAGGACCCTCCACAATTGCATCAACTGGACATGCCTCTTGGCAAAGTCCGCAGTATATGCATTTTGTCATATCAATATCATAGCGCGTAGTGCGGCGACTACCGTCTTCTCTTTCCTCTGCTTCAATAACTATTGCTTGAGCAGGGCAGATAACTTCGCATAATTTACAAGCTATGCATCGTTCTTCACCGTTTGGATACCTACGCAACGCATGCTCACCACGAAACCTTGGACTTAAAGGGCCCTTCTCCATAGGATACCTCAAAGTAACCTTTGGCTTAAACATATATTTTAATGTAATAACAAACCCTTTAATTAACTCTACAAAAGACCAGTACCAAGCTAATTTCTTGAGCATAAAATATTTAAAACTTGTGTCAGTCATTATAAATCATATTATCAGTTTTCAAAATAAATATTTTCACCTGGGTGACTTTTTAGGTATTTTGGTTTCTTAAGTGTAATATTGCTAAGTAGTTTATATAAATAATGACAAACACAAATGAAACTATTTTCGCTTTATCGACCGTATTTGGTAAGTCAGGAGTTGCAGTAATTAGAATTTCAGGCAACTATGCGCTTAAAGCTTTAAATCATTTTCATATTAAGAAAGAAATTAAACCAAGATTTGCTACTTTAGTTGATCTATATGATGATTTCAATCAATTGATAGATAATGGAATAATCATCTATTTCCCTGCTCCAAACAGTTTCACTGGCGAGAATGTTATAGAGTTACAAGTGCATGGAAGTAAGGCAGTCATAAAAATCATCTTGGAGGAATTATCAAAAATTTTCGTTATGGCCAGGCCTGGAGAATTCTCACTTAGGGCTTTTCTAAATGGTAAATTTGACTTAACTCAAATAGAAGGAATTGCAGACTTAATTGACGCTGAGACGAAAATGCAAGCTAAACAAGCGATTAAGCAGATATCAGGAGAATTGGAGAGACTATACAGCAATTGGAGGCAAAGATTGATAACGATACAATCCAAAATCGAAGCATATATAGACTTTCCAGAGGACATTTGGGCAGAAAAAAGTGAGTTGGAAAAAATTAATAATGAAGTGCAATCTCTCGTGCGATTGATACAAGAGCATTTAAATGATAATAGACGGGGCGAAAGGTTGCGTGAGGGTTTACATATTGTAATAACTGGTGAACCAAATGTCGGTAAATCAACTCTGTTTAATTTCTTAGCCAAGCGTGATATTGCTATTGTTTCTGAATATGCAGGCACAACAAGAGATATACTTGAAGCTCATATTGACATTGGCGAATACCCAATCATTCTCTCTGATACTGCTGGAATTCGTGAGAGTTCAGATCCAATAGAATCAGAAGGTATAAGTCGAGCGAAAAAGAGGTCTTTTGAAGCTGATTTAAGAATAGAACTATTTCCTTTTGAACAGCGTCATAATATCAATTGCAACGTTGTAAATAGCGATACTATTTATGTATTGAGCAAAGCTGACGATGTTATCAATAATCACAATATAAAAATTAATGGCATAGATTTTCTACCTATTTCTATTTTAAAGGGAATAGGTACAAACAAATTGATCTCTCTCATAAAAGAGAAGGCAGAGGAAAAATTTGGGCATGATAGAGACACTCCTGTAATCACTCGGCAAAGACATAGGAATCACATGAAGAAAGCACTGGAACATTTACAACGTTTTAATATCGATAATCCAATTGAGTTGATATCTGAAGATTTGAGGCTTGCTGCATTTGAACTTGGTGCGGTGATTGGAATTATTGATGTTGAGGAAATATTGGACAGTATATTTAGCAACTTTTGCGTGGGCAAGTAAAGCTTTTATAGATTGCTTAAAATCAAATGTTGTGATAGAAAAGAAATGGACGGATGGCCGAGCGGTTTAAGGCACCAGTCTTGAAAACTGACGTACGTGATGAGCGTACCATGGGTTCGAATCCCATTCCGTCCGCACAGCATCTCGCTATGCTAGCTGATTTTTAGAGCTTATTTGGACTATGTGGTTCATAACGCTGGAAATCTTGTCTAATCTAGCCACATCTTTTAAAAATACATCCCTTTGTAAATTGACCTTGTTAGCAAAGAAAGCTAATATCTATAAATAGATCACCATCTGAATATGAAAACCGATATAGTAATAATAGGTGCAGGACCTGTTGGAATATTCACTGCTTTTCAAGCGGGAATGCTTGATATGAGATGTCATATAATAGATGTTTTGGATCAAGCAGGAGGACAATGCACAGCTCTTTACCCAGAAAAGCCAATATACGATATACCTGGTTATCCTGTAATTACTGCCCAAAAATTAATTGAGCAGCTAATAGAGCAAGCTTCGCCATTTAAGCCTATTTACCATTTAAGTCAAAAAGTAGAAAAGATTTCAAATAACGAAGGTGAAAACTTTACTATCATAACGAGCATAGGTACAGAGGTAAAATGTAAGGCTGTTATTGTTGCTGCAGGTAATGGAATGTTTGAACCTAACCGTCCACCCTTAAGTGGTATATTAGAATATGAAAATAAATCTGTATTTTACAGTGTAAATAAAATTTCTGATTTTCAGGATAAAACTATAGTCATTGCAGGGGGGGGTGATTCTGCCGCTGATTGGACTGTAGAACTTTCTAAAGTTGCGAAGAAAATTTATGTGATACATAGGAGAAAGGAATTTCGCTGCACTCCTGAAACTAGAAATAAATTAGAATCACTTGAAATTGATGGAAAAATAGAACTGGTAGTGCCATATCAATTACACGAACTAGCAGGAGGTAATGGGCAGTTGAGCGCAGTGATAGTAAAAAACATTGCCTCTAAGGAAGAAAAAGAAATATCCGCTGATTTTTTGCTGCCATTTTTTGGATTGTCAATGAATCTTGGTCCAATAAACAATTGGGGTATACAGTTAGAACATAGCCGCATAGTTGTTGATCCGACTACCTTAAAAACCAGTAGGGATAGAATATATGCAATCGGAGATATAGCTACTTATTCAGGCAAACTAAAGTTAATATTAAGTGGTTTTGCCGAGAGCGCCATGGCTTGTTATGACATATACAAAGTAATCCACAACTCTCCAGTCAATTTTCAATATTCAACTTCAAAGGGAATTCACGGGAAAGAAAAACTTCCTTGACAAACCTCGCCAGCTCCCTTATCATGAAACTGAAGCTATTGTATTTGCTTTCGCCAATCTGCAGATTAAAAGGTAAGGATTACTTAATGTATCGGCGTCTTATGTTCAATTTTTTGCAGTATATAGATACTGTATGTCTTTACAAAACTTCATCTACATCTAGATTTTTATCTAAATAAGCTGAACGCGCTTACAAAGCGTTACAAGACATCAAAAAATGCCAATACTCGACAGAGATAGTAAAAGACTAGCTAACTCGGGGATTCTTTGTCTTTTTTTCTGCTTAGTAAATTTCTTAAACATTTGCAGCGTAAGTTAGTTGCAATTAAAAGCGGCTGAATCTCGCTTGTCAAGCGTTTAAAACATAAAAAACGCCAATATTTTAAAGCGGATAATAACCACAGGGCTTCTTTTGCCTTTTTTTTCGTTTGGTAAATTTCTTAATATTTATAGCTAAACAACAACCGTCATCCCGCTGCTTGTTAGCGGGATCTAGAGATACCGCGAATGAATCGCGGTATGACGTAGGACTGCTGTCATTCCAGTGCTCCTTTTTTTGTCATCCGAGTAGCTGACACTGGGATCCAGGAAACTTAACTTTACACCAGGTGAATGTACAATAAGAACTGGATTCCAGACTGGAATGACACCGAAGGGGCTACTGGGATGACAGGAGAAAGAGGCACTGGAATGACAAAGAGGGTACTTGGATGACAGGAGGTAATGCAGGAAGTCTAATAGTGCAGCAACACGGAACCCCAGGTCAGGCCTGCACCTATTGAAATCAGCAGTACCAGATTTCCTGATTTTATTTTTGATTCTTGTATTGCATAGTCTAAGGCCAGTGGAATTGATGCCGCTGAGGTGTTTGCATGCTTATCAACGGTATTAATCACTTTCTCTATAGGAAAATCTAATTTCTTTACTACTGCTTCAATAATACGAATGTTTGCTTGATGGGGAATTAACCAGTCAATATCAGTGATTTTCAAATTATTGCATTTCAGAGTTTCCTCTACTGAGGCTGTTAACTTATCCACTGCATGTTTAAACACTTCTCTTCCATTCATGCATATTTTTCCAGAATCACCAGTAGAGGATACCCCTCCGTTCGTACATAGTATGTCCACATTGCCGTCAGAGTGTAAGTTTGTTGATATGATGCCGCTTCTACCCATTTCTGATTTCATCACCACTGCACCAGCACCATCACCAAAGAGTATACAAGTTGATCTATCTTCCCAATCAACAATCCTAGACATTATTTCAGCACCTATAACCAATGCATATTTAATTCTATTGTTAGATTTTATGAGCGAATCAGCAACTGTAACTGCATATATAAAACCAGAGCATGCTGCTTGTACATCAAAAGCAAATGCGTTTTTACATTTTAACTTACTTTGTACAATCGTTGCACAGCTAGGAAAAGTTTTATCAGGAGTTGTTGTAGCAACTATAATCAAGTCAATTTCATCTACTGAAATTTTAGCTTTTTCTATAGCACTTTTTGCTGCATTTACAGCTAGATCTGACGTTAGTTCTCCTTCATCTGCTATATGCCTTTGAACTATTCCTGTTCTCTGCCTTATCCATTCATCGCTCGTCTCAACTATCGATGCAATTTCGTTGTTACTCAACATTTTTCTTGGTAGGTAAGATCCAGTGCTTAATATGAAACTTTTATTCAATATGACTTACCCCGTTAATTATCTTTTGATTTAAATTTTCACTAATTGCATTTACTGCAAATTTTATGGCATGGGCAAAAGAAATAGCATCAGAATTTCCATGACTTTTAATGATGATACCATTCAGCCCTAAAAACATAGCTCCACTTCTAATTTTGGGATTAAAACGCGTTAAAGCTTTATTTAGTTTGGATTTTAACAATATACCAACAAGCATTTTCGCTATCCACGAATTGAATACTTCCTGCTTTATTAGATTGATAAAGGTACTAGCGGTTGCCTCAGCCGTTTTGAGCATTACATTGCCAACAAAACCATCAGCAACAATCACATCTATATTACCCTCTAAAAATTCACTTGCCTCTATATACCCTTTGAAATTAATGCCTGGAGCGTTTTTAAGCAACTCAAAAGCGCCGCGCACTGAGTCATTACCTTTAACTTCTTCTGTGCCGATATTTAGCAAAGCAACTTCAGGATTGTCAATTTTTAATGCTATTTTTGCAAATATACTACCCATTAACGCAAATTGAAATAATGAGTCGGCATTACAATCAACATTTGCACCAAGGTCAAGCAAAGCGAAGCTTTTTGTCTTAGTTGGACAGATAGAGGCAATAGCAGGACGATAAATGTTTGGTAATGTTCCTAAAATAAATCTGGAAATTGCCATCAACGCTCCGGTGTTGCCTGAAGATACCACTCCGAAAGCTTTACCTTCTTTCACTGCAACAATTGCAGCTTTCATACTTGAGTCTTTACGATGTCTCAGCGCAAAAGATGGCTTATCATTTGCAAGGACATTGTCAGAACAATGAGTAAATTCAGAATTGTTACTTACTTTTTTATATTTCAAAAGCAAAGGAGATACTTCTTCCTTATCTCCATAAATATGAAAAAAAACTTTAATGCCTGGGTCAACAAGGTTGTCTAAAAAAAAACCAGCACCCTGAATTACGGAAAGAGGCGCAAAATCGCCCCCCATAGCGTCAAGTGCAATAACTATATTATTATTGACCGTAGGTAACATATCATAATAGTCACTCCGCCTGTTGCTTGATGAAAACCCGTTTTCCTTTGTAACTGCCATCAACTGCTACGTTATGAGGCAACATGAATTCCCCAGTTGTTGAACACACCACAATATTCTTAGGCTCAATAGCATGATGAGAACGATGCATATTACGCCTTGACTTTGACTTTTTTCTTTTTGGAACTGCCAAAATTTCCTCCATTCTACTACAAAATACAATACATTAGTAACATGTTTTTTACAGGAAGTAAACAGGGATAGTAAAATAAGTAAGGTTTGCTTATGTAATTGAGTTCTATAGCTAAAGTGGCTCTACAATTTGAAAAACCGTCATTCCGCTACTCGTTAGCGGAATCTATACCGCGAATGAATTGCGGTATGACGTAGGGAAACCTTTCTTGGGTTAAGCTTTAAATTAAAACATCAAGTATATTGAACTTAAAACATATCTCAGCTATACTTTGCGATAAAGTTAATAAAAATTTTAATAAAATCAGTAACTCTAGCTAAAATGAATACAAAGTGAGCTTTTTTGATATAAATAGTGTTAGAATAATTGGTAGGTATTTTATCAATTTTTTGTTAAGGCTTGGTAGTGCATTCATATTTTTTATTCAATCTCTATACCACTGCCTTGTGCCGCCATATTATTTTAGCAACGTAGCAAGACAAATTATAGAGATAGGCTTTTTCTCTCTGCCAATTGTTGGGCTCACTGGAGTTTTTATAGGAGCGGCAATAGTTTTACAAAGTAGCTTGAGTGACCCATTAATTAACCAAGAACAGATAATACCCAAACTTGTTACGATCACTATCATTAAAGAGTTAGGACCAGTTTTGATCAGCTTAATAATGGTAGGAAAGGTTGGATCATCAGTTGCAGCAGAAATTGGTACAATGCGCATCACCGAGCAAATAGATGCACTTACAACCTTGAACATCAACCCTTTTAAATATTTAATTGCACCAAGGATTTTAGCGTCAATCATAGTATTTCCCATACTTACAGTATGTGCAGATTTAATAGGAATATTTGGAGGATGTATCACTGCAGTCTTCGAATTTAACCACAATTTAAATATATACATTAAACACACAGCTCAGTTCTTTAATACGTATGATTTTATAACTGGGCTAATAAAAGCAACTGTATTTAGCGCCATAATTTCTGTCTCAAGCTGCTATTACGGTTACCATTGCAAAGAAGGTGCACGAGGAGTAGGTGTTGCTACAACATCAACTGTTGTTTTATCGTCCATACTGATCATTTTAGCAAACTACATGATTACTTTGATACATGCGTAACCCCATAATATCAATATTGAACTTAAGCTTATCTTTTGATGATAGGACAGTACTAAAAGATCTAAATTTTGATATATTAAAAGGGGAATCATTAGTCATACTTGGTGGCTCAGGAAGCGGCAAATCTGTATTAACAAAAACAATTATCGGCTTGCTTGCTCCAGACTCAGGGTCTGTTAAAATAAATAGTAAAAGCAAAAATAAATTTGGGGTTTTATTTCAAAATTCCGCTTTATTTGACTACGTTACAGTGTGGGAAAATATATCTTTTAATTATAAAAAGCGCTTTAATATCAGCAAAAAAGAGGCAAAACAGCTAGCAATCGAGAAGTTAAATGATGTTGGACTGGAGGAAAGCATAGCAGATATGTTTCCAATAGAGTTGTCAGGTGGAATGAAAAAAAGAGTGGCACTTGCAAGGGCGATTGCACACAACCCAGAAATCATTATTTTGGATGAACCAACTTCAGGATTGGACCCAATTATGTCAGATATAGTAAACGAGATAATAATAAAATTATCTAAAGACTTTAACCCTACAATTATCACGATTACACATGATATTCATAGCGCATTTAAAATAGCTGATAAAATAGCAGTATTATATGAAGGGGAGATCATTTCCCATGGAACTGTTCAGGGAATACAAAATACTAATAACGAATATATAAAAAAATTCATTCGTTATATATAGCTAAAGATATATACACTATTGCTAACAGTCATATTTTTAAGTTTTAACTTTGTAAAAGGTAGTGGACATTGGAATTCAGATTTTTTTCAAACTGGATCCTATAGCTAACACGTCATACCGCGATTCATTCGCGGTATCTCGGCATAGATTCCGCTAACTAGTAGCGGAATGACGAATTTGTCGTTTTTCAAATTGTCGTAAGTCAGTTTAGCTATATATAGGATGACAGAAATTGTTTGTATTAGCTATATTCAAAAGCTCTATTGATATTTTGCAATATTTGTGATAAAATAATAGCTTAAGGTTGAGAGTAAAAATTTATGAGTGAAGCTCAAGGTCCAAATATTGCAGAATGGCAAGCGCAGCAGCAACACCAAGAGGCTGCTGGTGAGAAAAGTGGTTTTGGTCTTGGTCATAGTGACTCTGTTTCAACAGTTGTCGATGGAATGAAATGGTTGTTCAACTTTCATGAAGGAGCAATTGCTGCTTATAGTAACGTGTTTGAAGGTTTGGTGAGTGGCAGTAGTCTAGTAACATTGTTTGGAAAGTCAGGTAATATGTTTGGCATAAAACTTCTTGAAGGCCTTGCAGAATATTTTTCAGGTGGAGGTGGGGAAGATATGCCATCAGAAGGAATGGATATGGCTCATGGTGATGAGGGACATCACTCAGATGATTACCCTCATGCCAATAACGAGATAGCTCATAATGCTGATGGTTTGCAAGACATGCATGATGCAGGTGATCACCATGGTCAATCTTTTTCACCTGGTCCTTCACCATCTGTTGGCGATGACCACGGGCATGAACTTGGTTAAACGCTTAAAAACTATTGAATAGTTGGAAGAAGGCCTAATAAGAAAAGTTGCTGTTGTTATGAGTTTGTCTTAGTGAAAAAGGTTTCAGTTTTAGGGTCAACAGGAAGCATTGGACAAAAGACTGTAGATTTGCTCTCAAAGAGAAGAGAAGAATACCAAGTGGAAGCACTAAGTGCCCATTCGAACTTTGCTCTACTGGCACACCAAGCAAAACTGCTGAATGCAAAATACGTTGCTATCTCCGATGAAAGGTTTTACAAAGATTTAAAAGAAAATCTACTTGGTACAGATGTAAAAATAGCAATTGGTGCTACAAATATTGCTACCATACCTGTTGATCTCTCAGTTGTTGCAATAGTTGGCATTGCAGGCCTTGGGCCAGTTATGGAAGTTATAGAAAGCGGTACCAAAGTCATTGCATTGGCAAACAAAGAAAGCATTGTTTGTGGTGGAAAGTTATTACTCAAAAAAGCTAAAGAAAAAAATGTACAAATAATCCCTATTGACTCTGAGCACAATGCAATTTTTCAAATTTTGCAAAATGACGACAAATGCGTAGAAAAGATCATACTTACTGCTTCTGGTGGACCATTCTTAAATTATAGCCTTGAGCAATTAAAAAATGTTATGGTAGATAAGGCGCTTATTCACCCCACTTGGAATATGGGAAAGAAAATCTCGGTTGATAGCGCAACAATGATGAATAAGGCACTAGAGATAATAGAAGCACATAACTTGTTTAACATCAGCCCGGATAAAATTGAAGCAGTAGTGCATCCTGAGTCAATAGTACATGGAATTGTAACTTATAAGGATGGGTTCAACTTTGCTGTGCTTGCAGAAACTGACATGGCAATTCCCATTTCATATGCTTTGTCTTGGCCGGAAAGATCAGCTTTAAATCGTAAATTAGATTTAACAAAGCAAGGAAAATTGACCTTTCAAGAACCAGACCATAAGCGTTTTCCTGCGCTAAAGCTTAGCATGGCAGTGTTAAACTCTTCTGCTCCACAAACAAACAGTATTGTGCTCAATGCTGCAAATGAAATAGCTGTTAATGAATTTTTGAAGTCACGAATCGGCTTTTTAAAAATAGTAGAGGTAGTGGAATCAACAATGGAAAGTTTTGGTAGTTATACTGATATTAATTCACTATCTGATATAATAAATATTGATTATGAAAGTCGTATTATTGCTAATAAAGTTGTTGAAAGTAAAGTTGTTGCGTATAGCTAGAGTAATGTAACCAGACTGCATTCTGTGATTTTTTTTTTAGCAAAGCACGATACACAATCGTCATTCCGCTACTAGTTAGCGGAATCTATGCCGAGATACCGCGAATGAATCGCGGTATGACGGTTAAGTAATTCGTCATTCCGCTACCTGTTAGCGCCGCGGCGGCATAGCTATCTTCAAAAATATGGTTGAATAATTGTTAATAATAGTGTATAATTATTAATATTTTTAAGCACTTTGGCTATGGCTTTATCTAAGTTTCTCGACCCTAAGCTGGATTTGACCTTCAAAAAAATATTTGGCACTGAAAAAAATAAGAATATTCTCATACATTTTTTGAATGATATTTTAGGGTTTACCGAGATAAATACTATACAAGAAGTGGAATTCCTCAGTACTATAATGGATCCTGAAATTGCATCTGATAAACAAAGTATAGTTGATGTTCTTTGCAGGGATTCTAGTGGGGCCAGGTATGTGATTGAAATGCAGCTTACTCGCGATAAAGGCTTCGAAAAACGAGCTCAATTATATGCTGCTAAGGCTTACTCAAGGCAAGCTGATAAATCTGGTAAGTACATTGATTTAAAGAAGGTTTTCTTTATTGCTATCTCTAATTGTAATTTATTTCCTGATAAGCTTGATTATATATCCAGCCACACTATAAGAGATGAGAAAACCAATGAGCATGACTTAAAAGATTTTCAATTTGTATTTATTGAACTACCTAAATTTCCTAAGAATAAGGAAGAACAGCTAGAAAGCATAGTGGATCGTTGGTTATTTTTCTTCAAATATGCAGATGAAACTACGGAAGAAGACTTAAGGAAAATAGCAGAAAAAGCACCAATAATAAAGTTAGCCTACGATGAATTAGACAGGTTTAGCTGGAATGAAAAAGATTTAGTAGCTTATGAAGAAAGAATAATGGATCTACGCAAAGAAGAAGCCATTCTTGAATACAGACTTGACCTTGCTACTGAAAAAGGCATCCAAATTGGCGAAGAAAGAGGCATCAAAATCGGTAAAGAGGAAGGGAAAATTGAAGTCGCAAAAGCAATGCTGGCTAATAATGTTGATGTCAACACTATTGTCAAGTTTACTGGCCTTTCTATTAGTGAGATTGAAGAATTAAGTGTGAACGGTACAGAGTAATTTCAAAGTGCATTTGCAGTTGGAACGGATACATTTAGAGGTTGTCCGGAAACTAGTAAATTCAAGCATATTCCCTCTTTAACATAACCCTACTCATAGCTAGGTATATGAAATTCTCAGTGGATGTTGTGAGTAAATCATACTCCTTCGATAGCCTTCTATTCCTATTAACCCAAGCAAAAGTCCTTTCTACAACCCATCTTCTTGGCTGTACTTTAAACCCTTGTTCTCTTGTTGGTAGTAGCTCAGGTGGCGTATCTTTGTGCACCCAAAATCTACATGGAGGCCTTTTAACAATTTCAATATCTATGTCATATTCTTCCTTTATGTGATTCTTTAAATTTCTTCCTTGGTATCCCATGTCAGCCCACATTTTTTTAACTTTAGTATATTTTGTTCTCATATTGTTTAATGCTATTTTAATACCATCTCTATCATTTTCGTTAGCAGCGCCTACGTAACAACCTAGTATAAAACCCTGAGTGTCTGTAATTATATGCCTTTTTCTACCCTTTACTTTTTTACTTCCATCATAGCCTTTGATCCCCCCTTTTCTGTAGTCTTTACAGATTGACTATCTACTATACAGGCACTCGGCTGCTCATTCCTTCCTATTTTTCTTCTACTATATTTTGTAATTTCATAATTCATTTTCTCAAAAATTCCCTGCTTCTTCCATTGCCTGAACTGCTCATACACAGTCTTCCATAGCGGAAAATCATTTGGTAAATACCGCCATTGACACCCTGTACGCAATACATAGAAAATTGCTTCTAATATTTCTCTTTTGCTATACTTTGGCGGCCTTCCTCCTTTCTTGTATGATACTCTGAAGTGTTTTTCTATTCTTGCCCATTCCCTTTCGCTTAGATCTGTTGGATACTTTTTTCTCATCTTTACCCCGTACTAAAATTTCAGATATTATAGCCTTTTACTTATTTCCGGACAACCTCTTAATGAGAGTCCCATTTCACGGTGTTCAAATCTACTCCTTCTTGTACCATCTCCCAAAGTGGGCTCATTTCTCTCAGTCGGCCAACATTTTTAGCAACAAGATCTGCTGCATACAAAACTTCTTCTTTAGTTGTAAATCGGCCTAGGCCAAATCTAATTGATGAATGCTCAAGGTCATGGCCATTATTTAGCGACCGTACGACATAGGAAGGCTCAAGAGACGCAGACGTGCACGCAGAACCAGAACTTACTGCTAAATCCTTGATTGCCATGATGAGAGACTCACCCTCAACATAAGGAAAGCTCAAGTTTAGGTTGCCAGGAATTCTATTTTCATAATCACCATTTAAAACGATATCAGGAAACGCTTCTTTTATCTTGTTATACAAAATATCCCTTAATTCTTCCACTCTAGTTGTTTCTTTTTTCATTTCTTCTCTAGCAATACGTGCCGCTTCACCAAAACCAACTGCAAGAGGTGTTGGAACTGTTCCAGAACGCATGCCTCTTTCCTGTCCACCACCACTAATTAGTGGTATCAGCCTAACACGAGGATTCTTTCTACGTACATATAATGCGCCTATTCCCATAGGTCCATAAATTTTGTGGCTAGAGAGACTCATAAGATCAATGCACATCTCATTAACATCAATTGGAACTTTTCCAAAGCTTTGAGCTGCATCTGTGTGGAAAAATATATTATGCTTTCTACATATTACACCAATTTCTTTGACAGGCTGAATTACTCCGATTTCATTATTTACCATCATCACTGAAACCAGGATTGTTTGATCAGTAATTGCTTCCTCAAGCTTTGATAAATCTATAATTCCGTTTTGCTTAACAGGCAAATATGTAACTTTAAAGCCTTCATTTTCCAGATGCCGACAAGAATCCAGAACACACTTATGCTCCGTGCAGACAGTGATTATATGATTTCCTTTATTTTTATAAAAGTGAGCAACGCCCTTGATTGCTGTATTATTTGACTCAGTTGCACCTGAGGTAAAGATAATTTCTTTGCTATCTGCGTTCACCAGATCAGCGATGTGTTTCCTTGCTTTTTCCACTGCTTCTTCAGCAGTCCAACCAAATGAATGGCTGCGAGAGTGTGCATTGCTGAACTCACCAAAGTAAGGTATCATCACCTCTAAAACACGGGGATCTACTTTAGTAGTAGATTGATAATCAAGAAATATTGGTAATTTTATTTTAGCATCGTGTATTTTTTTACTTTCAACATTCATAAAGCTACCACGGAGACAAAATTTACAATTATTTTATAGCATTAAAACTTAATTTTTTCAAGATATAATCTTGCATCAAGTACAAAAGTGTCATCCAAGTAGCTGACACATAACTGTACGAACATTTATTTGCGAAAGCAGTGTGTTAAATGTTATAGCCAGTTTTGCCTCAAACACAAAGGCAGTGCCCAGACACTGGGATGACACCCTATTGGTGGCAATTGCTTCCAAATCATAATGTTTGTACAGCTGTGCGCCGTGCGCTGGAATCCGTTTTAGCCCTTATCTATATCTCAGTTCCACCAACAGTTATTGCGTCGACTTTGAGTGTCGGCTGACCAACTCCAACGGGCACATTTTGTCCATCTTTCGAGCATGTGCCAACACCAGGATCTAACTTTAAGTCATTACCAACCATAGATACTTTTTTCAACACTGTTGGACCGTCACCAATTAGTGTTGCTCCTTTTACTGGCTGTGTAATTTTGCCATTTTCTATTAGGTAAGCTTCCGAAGATGAAAAAACAAATTTTCCTGACGTTATATCAACCTGCCCACCACCGAAATTTACTGCATATAGACCTTTCTTTACGCTAGATATTATTTCCTTCGGTGTATACTTTCCGGGCAACATATAGGTGTTTGTCATGCGCGGCATAATAACTTCTTTATAACTTTCTCTTCTACCATTACCAGTTGGGCTTACACCCATGAGTTTAGCGTTCATATGATCCTGCATGTATCCTTTTAGGATCCCATCCTCTATCAATATATTATAACTGGGTGGAGTGCCTTCATCGTCTACGCTGATAGAGCCGCGCAAATTGGGCAGAGTTCCGTCATCAACTACTGTGATGTCACTAGCTGCTACTTGTTTACCCACAGAATTTGAAAATGCTGAGACTTTTTTGCGATTGAAGTCGCCCTCAAGTCCATGACCCACGGCTTCGTGTAACAATATTCCTGGCCAGCCTGGACCTAAAACGACTGTCATTTCTCCGGCTGGAGTTGGAATTGCTTCAAGATTTACCAGTGCTTGTTCTAACGCTTGGTTTGCAACTTCTTTCCACTTTTTCTCAGAAATAAACTTACTATAAGAGTCCCTTCCACCATGCCCTGCAGAACCTCTTTCGGTACGGCCATCTTTTTCTACAATGACTAGCACATTAAAACGTACCAGAGGCCTGATATCGCTTAATCTGTGATCACCCTTTATTATTTGTACAACTTGCCATTCTCCACTTAGAGTTATTTTTACTTGCTTCACGCAGTTATTTTTGGACCTTACATACTCATTAACCTCATTGAGTAGCTTAATCTTTGAATTCAGATCCATTTCATTTATAGGGTTAATCCTCGAATATAGGCTTTTTGTCTCTTCGTTTAAATTTATTGAATTTGTCTTGTTTAAAGACACTGAGCTTTTTACCATAGAAGCAGCATTACTAATTTCTTTTTCGCTGATCTCAGAAGAACAAACGAAAGATGTACTATCTTCACAAAAAGACCTTAAACCAAATCCCCTTCTAGTATTCAAGTCCATGTGTTTTAATATGTTATCCTCAAAAACCAGGGACTCCGACTGGCAAAATTCTAGAAACAGCTCACCACCATCGCTATTGCTCAAAGCGTTATTGACTATTTTATATACGTTATTAATATTAACATTGTTTTGAGCAAAAAATATTTGATCTAGATTTGGCATTACCTTTGAACTAAAAATTGTTTAAGTATATTATTTAACTTTAACATAGTAAACTATAAAAAGCCCGGGTGGCGGAATTGGTAGACGCGCTAGCTTCAGGTGCTAGTAACTTTTTAAGTTGTGGAAGTTCAAGTCTTCTCTCGGGCACTCTTAGCTTCCATATTGCTTATTGAATTAATTAATGTTATAATATAACATATTAGGTAATATTCATGCTATGTATAGTGAAAAAAATAAGTTAGCCTGCAGAAAGAAGGTACGAACTTACTCGAAACGCTTAGTTACTACACTATCTACTATCTCTTTCATTGGATACACAGCGGCATTGGTCTTGAATATTCCTGTCTTAAGTCTGTATTTTAGTATTGCCTGCACTATATTAAGTGTACTTTCATCTACCTTAAACATATGGTCATTAGCTGATCATTTTAGGCAGCGTGATCTTAATAAGCAGCTTGGTGTAGAAAACACTCCTGGACAAGAAAAACTAACGAAGATCTGTCTTGATATTACATCTAACGTTTTGTTTTTAATAGGAGGAATTACACCTATATTGCCCTTTGAATCTCCTATCATTCCTTTTGTTTCCACTGCCTTTTTTATTCTAGGCTGTGCCTTTATGGCAACTAATATCGTTCGGACTAGGATTAGCGAACCACAGGCAAAAAAACCTACTGATGACCACTCCCTAACTGCAAAAGCAGCTTAAGTATTAAGAGGTTGTCCGGAAATAAGTAAAAGGCTATAATATCTGAAATTTTAGTACAGGGTAAAGATGAGAAAAAAGTATCCAACAGATCTAAGCGAAAGGGAATGGGCAAGAATAGAAAGACACTTCAGAGTATCATACAAGAAAGGAGGAAGGCCGCCAAAGTATAGCAAAAGAGAAATATTAGAAGCAATTTTCTATGTATTGCGTACAGGGTGTCAATGGCGGTATTTACCAAATGATTTTCCGCTATGGAAGACTGTGTATGAGCAGTTCAGGCAATGGAAGAAGCAGGGAATTTTTGAGAAAATGAATTATGAAATTACAAAATATAGTAGAAGAAAAATAGGAAGGAATGAGCAGCCGAGTGCCTGTATAGTAGATAGTCAATCTGTAAAGACTACAGAAAAGGGAGGATCAAAGGCTATGATGGAAGTAAAAAAGTAAAGGGTAGAAAAAGGCATATAATTACAGACACTCAGGGTTTTATACTAGGTTGTTACGTAGGCGCTGCTAACGAAAATGATAGAGATGGTATTAAAATAGCATTAAACAATATGAGAACAAAATATACTAAAGTTAAAAAAATGTGGGCTGACATGGGATACCAAGGAAGAAATTTAAAGAATCACATAAAGGAAGAATATGACATAGATATTGAAATTGTTAAAAGGCCTCCATGTAGATTTTGGGTGCACAAAGATACGCCACCTGAGCTACTACCAACAAGAGAACAAGGGTTTAAAGTACAGCCAAGAAGATGGGTTGTAGAAAGGACTTTTGCTTGGGTTAATAGGAATAGAAGGCTATCGAAGGAGTATGATTTACTCACAACATCCACTGAGAATTTCATATACCTAGCTATGAGTAGGGTTATGTTAAAGAGGGAATATGCTTGAATTTACTAGTTTCCGGACAACCTCTTACATAACCATATAACATTGGGAATAGAAACAAAAAACTTACTTGACAAACTCCGCCAGCGCCCTTATCATGAAACTGAAGCTATTGTATTTGCTTTCGCCAATCTGCAGATTAAAAGGTAAGGATTACTTAATGTATCGGCGTCTTATGTTCAATTTTTTGCAGTATATAGATACTGTATGTCTTTACAAAACTTCATCTACATCTAGATTTTTATCTAAATAAGCTGAACGCGCTTATAAAGCGTTACAAGACATCAAAAAATGCCAATACTCGACAGAGATAGTAAAAGACTAGCTAACTCGGGGATTCTTTGTCTTTTTTTCTGCTTAGTAAACTTCTTAAACATTTGCAGCGTAAGTTAGTTGCAATTAAAAGCAGCTTAATCTTGCTTGTCAAGCGTTTAAAACATAAAAAACGCCAATATTTTAAAGCGGATAATAACCCCAGGGCTTCTTTTGCCTTTTTTTTCATTTGGTAAATTTCTTAACGTTTGTAGCTAAACGACAACCGTCATCCCGCTACGTGTTAGCGGCTAAGAGATACCGCGGCGGTATGACGGTTTGCGGCGGCATGACCTCGTCATTCCCCTACGTGTTAGCGGGATCTAGAGATACCGTGACGGTATGACGGTTCGCGCGGTGGCATGACCTCGTCATCCCGCTACGTGTTAGCGGGATCTATGCTTTGAGATACCGCGAATGAATCGCGGTATGACATAGGGAACCCTTTCTTGGGTTAGCTATAGATTTACTTCGCATATTCAGCTAATTTTTATTACAATTACAACAAGATAATTTTGGCTTTGATGAAAACTGTATATGTATGTCAATCCTGTGGTCACAGCACTGGTAGGTGGGTAGGGAAGTGCATCGCATGTGACAATTGGGATACAATTGTTGAGGAAATAGCAGTAAAAACGGGCAAAAGAAGTATATCTGCACCAATTTTAATAAAGACGTTATCGGGTAGCGAAATTATCACTCCAAGTCGTTTTTTAACAGGAATAGAAGAATTAGATAGAGTTTTTGGTGGGGGTATCGTTCAAGGTGCTAGCATTTTAATTGGTGGCGAACCTGGAATTGGGAAATCCACCCTTTTGCTTAGAATTGCAGCTAATGTTGTGCAACTTTCCTCTTTTGAATGTCTTTATGTATCTGGCGAGGAATCTTTAGAGCAAGTGAGTCTCAGAGCAAAGCGTCTTAAGATAAATGAACCTAAAATTAAGCTTTTGTCTACAGTGTCTTTAACTGATGTAGTAGCAACAATAAAGGAAAACAAAAGTATTAAATTCTTAGTAATTGACTCTATACAAACAATGTATGATAGCAGAATTACATCAGCACCAGGAACTGTAACTCAGGTCCGCACTTGCGCTCATGAATTAACCATTCTTGCGAAACAATATGGTATTTCTCTCTTAATAGTTGGTCATATAACTAAGGATGGACAAATAGCTGGACCTAAAACTTTGGAGCATATGGTGGATACGGTATTATATTTTGAAGGTGAAAATAGCAATCAATACCGCATTTTACGCACTATTAAAAATAGATTTGGCCCTGCAAATGAAATTGGTGTTTTTGAGATGTCTGAAGCAGGACTTGTGCCTGTTGATAACCCATCATCATTGTTTCTGATGGCCCATGACAGAGAAGTAGTTGGCAGCGCCGTATTTGCAGGAATTGAAGGTTCAAGACCAATTTTAATGGAAGTGCAAGCATTAATAGCAGGGACTAATATGGCAACCCCAAGAAGGGCAGTAGTTGGGTGGGATATTAATAGATTGGCTATGATCATCGCAGTGCTAAATGCTCGTTGCAAAATGTTTTTGCATGATAAAGAGGTATACCTAAACATTGCAGGGGGACTCAAAATACAGGAACCATCGGCTGATCTTGCTGTTGCTGCTTCCCTTATTTCAAGTGTAGTAAATTTACCGCTGCCAACTTCTTCAATAATCTGCGGTGAAGTTGCACTTTCAGGAGAAATTAGGAATGTCTCGCATGCTGATCTCAGACTAAAAGAAGCACAAAAGTTAGGATTCAAAAAAGCAATTATGCCTAAAAATGGTAATTACTCTTCTCACGATATTGAGATAATTAAGCTTGGTCACGTAAGGGAATTAAGAGAAATTTTTAATTACAATTAAATAACGCTTCAGCAAATTCTTTGCTAGTAAACTCCCTTAAGTCCTCTATATTTTCGCCAATTCCTATAGCATGTAACTTTATCTTATAAGCTTCTGCAAGTCCAATTACCACTCCGCCCTTAGCAGTGCCATCTAACTTTGTTACGATTAGCCCGGTAACATTAACCATTTTGCTAAATGCTTCTAATTGGCTATAAGCATTTTGGCCGGTAGTTGCATCAAGAACTAAAATAACGTCATGAGGGGCAGTATCATCCAATTTCTTTATCGTTCTATATATTTTTGATAACTCCTCCATAAGGTTCACATTATTTTGCAGCCTTCCTGCTGTGTCAATTAGAACAACATCAACGTTATCCTTTATAGCTTGACTTACAGCTCTATATGCCACACTTGCAGAGTCGCTACCGTACTCTCCAGTAACAATCAAGCAATCAGAACGTTCTGCCCAAATGTTTAATTGCTCACTAGCAGCAGCTCTAAATGTGTCGCATGCAACAAGCATAACGGATTTTCCCATTTCCTTATATTTATATGCAAGCTTACCTATAGTTGTGGTTTTACCGTTACCGTTTACTCCGCATACCATTATTATATGTGGTTTTTTATTTAAAATTAACGGCTGTACAACTGGGCTCAATATAGCTTCTATTTCGTTCATTAACTGCTGCGAGATAATATTATGTTCAACTTCCTTGTCAAACTTGATGCTTGTGAGCCTATCGATAATCAACTTAGAAGTTTTATGACCAATGTCCATGCTAATTAGCAATTCTTCTAGCTCGTCTAAAAGCGACTGGTCTAATTTTTTTTTGCCAGAGAAAATACTTTTCACTCCGTCGCTAAAGCGAGAAGAAGTTTTTAACAGGCCTTTATAAAGATTACCAAATAAACTCAAGGGAATGCTCCTTTTAAAATTACAATATAAAGAATGACATGCACTGCGTGTATTTGTAAAGTTAAATACACTCACTTTTGTGTTATTCTGTGAGTAAAATATACCGTTTGCTAGTGTATTTTACTTTAGTTTTTAACCTAAATATGTTATAATGTAGAATAGCGGTTCACAGGTAATTTTATGAGTTATAATGAGAAAATTTTAGATCATTACGAAAATCCAAGGAATGTTGGCTCTCTGGATAAAAATGATCCAAGTGTTGGCACTGGTCTAGTTGGTGCACCATCGTGCGGTGATGTAATGAAATTGCAGATAAAGGTCAATGACAAAGGTGTTATTGAAGATGCAAAATTTAAAACTTTTGGTTGTGGTTCTGCCATTGCTTCAAGTTCCTTGTTAACAGAGATGATAAAGGGAAGAACCATCAGTGACGTTACACAGATAAAGAATACTCAAATAGTGGAAGAGTTGTCTTTACCTCCAGTGAAGATACACTGTTCGGTACTTGCTGAAGATGCTATAAAGGCTGCTATTCATGACTATCAAAGTAAACAAAAGAATTAAGAAGCTACGAACATGGGTGAATATCAAGAAGTAGGCGGAGGTGAAACTGTAAAAAAGAATAAAAAACTTATCACTATAACTGCGGAAGCAGTAGAAAGGATAAGGTATTTATTAAATCAAAAAAAGCATGCTAACCTTGAGAAATCAGAAGAAGCAATAGGAATAAGAGTGCTAATTAAGCAAAAAGGATGTTCTGGTTTAAAATATGATATTGAATATGCATATGATACTCGTCCTTTAGAGTCGGTAATTGAAGAAAACTGTAGTGATGGCCAAAAAGTTAAAGTGTTGATCGACCCAAAATCCGTCATGTTTATTCTTGGCTCTGAAATGGATTATGTAGAAGAAAAATTTTCATCGGGTTTTGTTTTCAAAAATCCTAATGAGAAAGGAAAATGTGGTTGTGGAGAGAGTTTTCATGTCTAGCAACTATTTTGCATTGTTTGAAATTGAACCAGCTTTCAATATCAGCTTTGATGAGTTAGAGAAAAAATATATCGAGCTAAGCAGGACTGATATAAATGAAAGACAGTCCCAAAACATGGAAAATATTAACAGAGCTTATCAGATACTAAAGTCACCGCTAAAACGTGCTGAGCATTTGCTGGATTTTTTTGATGTGAAAAGCCAAAAGGACCACTTAAATTCTGAAATATTAAGTGAATCAATGGAAATAAGAGAGTATTTGCTGGACTGCGACGATCTACAATTTGCAAGCAGGATGGTTGATGAAAAAATAAAAGATTGCGTTAAAAACCTAATTAACACTTTTGCTGTAAAGAATTTTGATGGAGCTGCTACACAAGTCTTAAGATTGAAATATTTATATAAGTCATTTGAGGAGGTGAAAAAGAATGCAACCAATTCAAATTTCTGAACCAAATTCAAGTGAAGTAGTTTTTGGTATAGACCTTGGCACTACCAATTCTTTGATTGCTATGGTAAATAAAGCTGGTAACGTGGAGATATTTAAAGATGAACAAGGAAGAGAACTGCTGCCTTCTGCTCTTTCATATGAAAATAATACATTGAAAACTGGCTACGATGTCGGTCAAAATGCAATCTACTCAATAAAGCGTTTAATGGGTAAAAGTGTTGAAGAATTAAATAAAGAAGGCCTCAATTTTGAAATAGATCATGAAAGCGAAAAAGTTATTAGAATAAAATGCGCAGAGGAAAAGTATCTGACTCCTGTTGAGATTTCTGCTGAGATATTAAAAGCTTTATGTGAGAGGGTAAAAAAGTCTAAGGGACTGGAAGTAAAAAAAGCAGTGATTACTGTGCCAGCTTACTTTGATGATTCAGCACGTAACGCAACTAAATATGCGGCAAAATTAGCTGGAATAGAAGTTCTTCGCCTCGTTAACGAGCCAACCGCTGCAGCGCTTTCTTACTCCATTGAAAAGAACAATAGCAGTGGAATATATGCAGTTTATGACCTTGGTGGTGGAACATTTGATATTTCGATATTGAAATTGCATCAAGGAGTGTTTCAAGTCCTTGCGGTTGGTGGTGACACCAAACTCGGCGGTGATGATTTTGATCATTTGCTGAGTTCAATTGTGATTGATAAGTATAGAGAAAAGACGGCTAAGCAACTAAATTCCTTACTTATCGAATCACGCTCTGTGAAAGAGTACCTAAGCAATCACACTATAGGTATCTTTGAATTTAATGTTAACGGCAAGCCATTTGAGTGCGAAATTACCAGAGAAGAATTCGAGCAGGCAATCAGTTCTTTGGTCAATAAGACTATCAATATAGTCACTCGTACTATAAGCAACATAGATCTTAAAATTGATAATATAAAAGGAGTAATTTTAGTTGGTGGTGCAACTAGAACACCATTGGTTCAAAATTCACTAGTCAAACTCTTTGGAAATAAAGTACTAAATGACGTGGATCCAGATAAAGCAGTTGCCATTGGGGCAGCTCTGCAGGCTCATGATTTAACTTCGAGCTCAAAAGATAGGAATATTCTCCTGGATGTTCTACCTTTATCACTTGGCATAGAAACTATGGGAGGTATAGTTGAAAAAATCATACCAAGAAATACGCCACTACCAGTTTCAGAGATAAAAGAGTTTACAACTTATGTTGATGGGCAAACAGCAATGAAAATTCACGTTTGTCAGGGAGAACGTGAAATGATAGAGGATAACAAATCTCTAGCGCAGTTTGAACTGAAAGGTATACCGCTACTGCCTGCAGGTTCTGCAAGAGTTGAAATAGAATTTACAGTTAACGTTGACGGAATATTGACTGTTACTGCAAGAGAAAAAACCACCAGAATCGAGCAGACAGTTGAAGTAAATTCAAGTTTTGGCTTAAGTGAAGCCGATATTCAAAATATGGTTAACCAGTCAATAAACAGCTTTGATGAAGATATGAAGGCTCGTTCCCTTGCAGGCGCTAAAATTAATGGAAATAAACTCATACACTTGGTTGAAAACAATAATAACTTTTCCACTGATCAAAAGTTGAAAAACCTATTACAAAATGCAAAAAAAGCTTTACAAGGCAATGACTTGAATGAAATTAACAACACTATCGCCGAGTTAGAAAATTCTTCTTTAGAGTTGTGTGAATTAACAAATAGGTAGAAAAAGCTTACACAACCTTGTGCAATACCCTATTTAATCTCAAAGCAACAGGTAACCTGAAATTAAATGGTAACCAATCGACCTTTTCTAATTTAAATGATAAACCAACTATGCTTACACGCCCAATGATATTTTCCATTGGTACAAAACCAACTTCAGGAAACCTGCTATCTAAAGAATTATTTCTATTGTCTCCCATAACGAAAAATTGATCGTTAGGTACATAATAAACCGGAGTGTTATATGATAGCTTATTAGAAATGTCATCTACCAAAATCTCATGTTCCTTGCCACTTAAAAGCGTTTCTATATATCTTGGTATGTTACGATTTGACTCATAATCAAAAAAACTTTCAATTTGCCTTCGCTCTACTTTCTGATCATTTAGGTATAATTCTCCCTCTATCATTTGCACTTTGTCACCTGGTGTTCCTATTACTCGCTTAACAAACCTGATGCTGTCATTTCTTGTGGGTTTGAAAACTACTATGTCGCCACGCTTTGGAGGGGTATAAAAAATCCTGCCGCTAAAAATGTTTGGAGAAAATGGAAATGAGTGTTTACTGTAACCGTATGAATATTTACTAGTAAAAATGTAATCCCCTTCAAGTAGGGTGCTTTTCATTGAACCAGAAGGTATATGAAATGGCTCGAATAAAAAACTACGTATTGACAGCGCAATCAACAGTAAAAAAAACAATGAAGATAAAAATCTTCCCGTTCTTATCACCCAGTTTTTGCTTAGTTCTTCCAACTTTTCCAACTTTGTTTTTCTTATAGATTAAGCTTATTATAATACATAAATTAAAAAATGGTAATATGAAATTTTACTTGTGAATGTTATTCCTCTATTCAAAACAATTTTGAAAAGGCGGTTCATTTCTTTCAACGGTGTCATCCAAGTAGCTGACACATAACTGTACGAACATTGCAATTTGCAGGTGGCAGATGAAAGTAGCTGATGCACATCTGTACGAACATTTGCTTTTGTTAAGGTAATATGGTGTTATGAAAGTAGCTGACACTGGAATGGCTTTGTTGCATCGCTACTTATGAAAGGCTAACTATAGTTAGGATTATAAGCAACCTATTGAAAATCTTGTTTTTTTGCAATCAATCTGATCAAATTTAAGAATAGTAATTTGTTATTTATATTAATAAATTTAATTCTATTGAAAATAGCTAAAGCATTGAAATTCTTGAATTTTAGCCGGATTGGTAAATGGTAGTGAAATTTCTTTTACTCAAATTTAGGTATTCATTGACCGTTCTTGTTATAAATACCAGAATAATAAGCTACTGATATTCCCTATCTTTTTTATCTTTAATCCATCATAGCTAGCGATGCAACAAAGCCCACTGGAATCCAGGTTGTAACCGTTCACGGATTGTGAGAATGAATAAAGAACTAAGCAGTCGTAACTTTTGGAAGGGATTTTGGCCATTGAGACGTGATGTCAAAAATATCGACAACATTCTTTCCACAAATCTTTCTCCATGTTCCGACCAGGTGAAAAAGCTGTTTTTACGATAGCCGTCTAATTTGCCGTTCTGCAAGGTTGTTGATTGACTTCAGGCTTTCGTAAAAACTTCCACACCATATCCTCGGCCTTAACATCTTAATGGCCATTCTCAAACCATTTACAAGCCTTGTCATTTCATGCCCCCCCTTTTTGCATTAGTTGTGTAGCATCTTTTAATATTAGCAAGGCCTATAATAGTGCAACACTGCCTTACGTATTGCCAATCCAAATTCTACTTGCTGTAAAATAACACAATCTGCTACATCGCTGCTAATCTCAATCCCTCTGTTTATTGGCCCTGGGTGCATAACAATCGCATCTGGTTTTGCGTATGATAGCTTTTGTGAATCAAGTCCATACAAATAAAAATATTCTTTCTCTGAAGAACTATTATTCATGCGCTCTTTCTGCAATCTCAAAAGCATAATTACGTCAGCATCCTTTATACCTTCAATTAATGAATAATGGACTGAATCTACTTCAGGAAAATGCTTACAAATCAAAGTTGGTGGTGCGACCAAGTTTATCTCTGCTCCAAACATTTTTAGCAATCTTATATTTGATCTTGCAACTCTACTGTGCAGAATATCTCCACATATCACAACTTTGAGGTCCTTTATTTGCTTTTTGTGATTGCTGATTACAAGATAGTCTGCAAGAGCTTGAGTTGGATGTTCACTACTTCCATCGCCTGCATTGATTAGCGAGCAGTTAACATACTTTGCCAGTGTATTAATGATACCACTACTTTTATGCCTGATTATTATGTAATCAGGATTCATTGCATTTAATGTTTTGATCATGTCTTTTAGATCTTCTCCCTTGTTAATAGAAGAAGATCTTATTGGCAAAGTTACAACATTTGCTCCAAGGCTTTTTGCTGCTATTTCAAAAGACGCAAGTGTACGCGTTGAATCTTCAAAGAATAAATTTATTACTGTCTTATTTTCCAAGATATGACTATTTGCAACTTCTTTTTTAAGGTACTGGTTGGCCAACTTAGTTATATTTTCTACATCATCGACTGTAAGGTCTGAGATGTTTAACAAATTCCTTCTCTTGTTCATAGTTTCCTTTTCAACTACTTGAACCTATTCTACTTTCTTATTACCTTTTTTCAATAGACTTCTTGTGCAGCAATTGTTTTGGTGAAAGAACGGAAAAAGATAGTAAAGTCAAAATTAAGTTAGAAGGAAGAAAAAGTTCAGCGAGTCAAGAGTAAGGTATATTAGCATAAATCTTTCATCCCAATGTTTAGTGGCGCTGGGGATTACTTCCACTTACACTCATCCGCTATCATAACAGCCTCAAAAAGATGCTTCTCAAGTTCACTTAGAGGCAAATCACTTTGTGAATAATTTCCCCAAGATTTTAGTATATCGGAAGTTTCAACGCCTTCAATAATAGGATATTCTTGGTTTTTTTTAGCGTATAACTCTTGAGCCTGCTTGCTTACTAAAAATTCCAATAAGACTATAGCATTTTCCCTGTTTTTTGCGTTTTTTGTTACTGCTGCACCACTGATGTTTACCATTACACCGTGATCGTTGCGATTAGGAAAAAAAGCCCCTAGCTTGTCTGCAACATTCTTTTTATTTTCTGATAAAAGAATTCTCGCAAAGTAGTAGCTGTTTACTATTGCAACATCTCCCTCACCCGCTGCTACGGCGTAAATTTGATCAGTATCACCACCACTTGGTTTTCTTGCCATATTGCTCACAATTCCGCTTACCCATTCTTTCGTCTTTTCAAAACCATTATTTGCAATCATAAAAGCAATTAACGATCTGTTATATGGACTTGTAGAAGAACGCACTAATATTTTTCCTTTCCATTTTTCATTTGCTAAATCTTCATAAGTACTTAAGTCCTTAGGGTCTACTGACTCTTTATTGTAAACCAATATCCTAGCTCTTTTTGTAAGACCAAACCAATAATCTTCACTGTCTCTAAATCTTGCAGGTATAACACTTTTTAAAACCTCTGAATCTACTTGAGATAAAAGTCCTCTTTTTTTTGCTAGAATTAAGTTGATTGCATCAGCAGTCAAAAATAAGTCAGCTTCACCACCGTTTTCCATTCGTGAAAGTAGCTGAGAATAATCATCAATGATGTAACGTACTTTAATACCTGTATTTTTCGTGAATTCATCAAACAAAGTACGTACTAATTCTTCTTTGCGCGATGAATAAACATTTACCACTTGTGAGTCATTAGTTCCGTCGTTTCTGTATAAATAAGTAATAACTATCAATATAATTGCTATTAAGGATGTGAATATAAAGGCTTTTTTCATATTGGATAAAAAATAACTTCTTTCAGTTAAAGTTACCAAGATGGTACAACTTTAGCAAGTGTAAAGTTCGTTAGATAAATCATAAAAACTTGCTTGACAAGCCTTGCCAGTCCCCTTATCATGAAACTGAAGCTATTTATTTATCTTCTCTGTACAGATTAAATGACAAAAAAACTCACGTATCTGGCGTCCCATGTTTAATTTTTTGCACTATGTGCACTCTATGTCTTTATAAATTTCTAGGTTTTTACCTATACAAGCTGAAATACGCTTATAAAGCATTTAAAACATCAAAAAACGCCAACTTAAAAAATGGATAGTGAATAATTAGCTACCCTAGGGTTTCTTTTGCCTTTTTTTCTGTTTAGTAAATTTCTTAAACATTTATGACTAAAGGTTAGTTGCATTAAAAAGCAGCTAAATCGCGGTTATTAAGCGTTTAGAATAAAAAAACGCCATACTTGAAAGTATAATGTAAGTAATTAGCCAACCACGGGGCTTCTTTTGCCTTTTTTTTATTTGGTAAATTTCTTAATATTTATAGCTAAACGACAACCGTCATCCCGCTGCTTGTTAGCGGGATCTCTTGTTAGCGCCGCGGTGGTATGACGTAGGATTGTTGTCATTCCGCTACTTGTTAGCGGCTGAGATACCGCGAATGAATCGCGGTATGACGGTGTAGATGATGGTTAAGTATCCCGCTGCTTGTTAGCGGGATCTAGAGATACCGCAACGTCTCACCTATAGCCTTCAGTGCTCCTTTTTTTGTCATCCCAGCGTCACGCGTTGGTTTCAACATTATATCATGAACTTTCTAAAATTCATTGAACTGTGCTTTCAAACGGTGGTGCCGGGGTGTGAGTATAATGATTATCAGTATATAAAAGTCATAGCAGACAGACTTGAAGCGGCAAATGTTGGCAAAATGAGGCGAATAATATTCAATATGCCTCCGCGTTCAATGAAGTCCCTGTGCGCTAGTGTTGCGTGGCCCGCATGGATACTGGGAAATCAGCCAACTGCAAGAATAATAGTTGCAAGCTACTCTCGGCTGCTTAGCGAAAAGCACTCGCTCGATACAAGATGCATAATGCAGTCTAGTTGGTATAGAGAGCTGTTTCCAGAGGTAGAACTATCCAAAGATCAGAATACCAAATACAAATTTCAAACAGTGCAGAGAGGATACAGAATCGCAACGTCAGTTGGAGGGACGTTAACAGGTGAAGGTGGTGATTTCATCATCGTGGATGATCCACTGAGTCCCGCCCAAGCTTTGAGTGAAACGTTTAGAAAGCGTGCTACAAATTGGTTTGACCAGACTTTAGTAGCCAGGCTCAACAATAGAAAAAAAGGAGTAATTGTTCTTGTGATGCATAGGCTACATCAAGAAGATTTAACCGGGCACCTTCTCTCCAAACCGAAAAACATATGGAACCATACTTGTTTACCGATGATATCTGAAAATAAGGAGATTATCTATTCAATCAAAAAGCCAGCGCCTCCTTTTCTTGTTCCTGTCACCCGAGTAACTACAAATGAGTACAAAAGCTGGATTACAGCATCAAGTGCTAGAATGACACCACCCGTAATATTATACTCAAGAGAAGAAGGTCAGTTGCTATATCCCCTCGATGGAGGAAAAGAAGAAGTTGAGATGATAAAGGTTGAACTTGGAAGTTACGCTTTTGCTGCACAATATCAACAAAACCCTCTGCCACTTTCAAGTGGTATAATTAAACGAGAGTGGCTGAAGCGCTATAGAAATTTTCCTGACAATCTCTCGCATGTAACTCAAAGCTGGGACACTGCAGTTTCAACAAGCAACATGAGCAACTTTAGCGTCTGCACCACCTGGACAAAAGTGGGCAATAAATTCTATTTACTCGATGTATATCGCGCAAAGCTTGAGTATCCAAAGCTTAAAGAGCAAGTTCTGTCACTAGCTGCAAGATGGACACCGCACGCAATTTTAATCGAAGCAAAAACAAGTGGTCAGCAATTGGTGCAAGAGCTAAAGACAAACAGTGATTTACCAATTATCGAAATAGTACCACATGATGACAAACTCACTCGATTTTATCAAATTGTTCCGATTATAGAGTCTGGCAAGGTTTTTCTGCCGCACCAAGCAGTATGGCTGAACGATTTTGAGTATGAGACTTTAATGTTTCCTGAAACTCGACACGATGATCAAGTGGATAGTACCGTGCAATATTTGCAGTGGGTGAGAGATAGTAGCTCTAGGGTCGCAGCTTTACGGGCATTGTGATTTGAGTCTACCAGATCCAAGTAGTCAGCTACTTGCATGACACCCTGACAACCGTCATCCCGCTACG
This sequence comes from Wolbachia endosymbiont (group A) of Eristalinus aeneus, assembly GCF_964026915.1. Classification (NCBI taxonomy): domain Bacteria; kingdom Pseudomonadati; phylum Pseudomonadota; class Alphaproteobacteria; order Rickettsiales; family Anaplasmataceae; genus Wolbachia; species Wolbachia endosymbiont (group A) of Eristalinus aeneus. The sequence continues at coordinate 591,580 of NZ_OZ034712.1, read as the reverse complement.
TGTTAGCGGGATCTAGAGATACCGCGAATGAATCGCGGTATGACGGTTCGCGGCAGCATGACGATAAGCTCGTCATCCCGCTACATGTTAGCGGGATCTCTTGTTAGCGGATGAGATACCGCGAATGAATCGCGGTATGACGGTTAAGTACGTGTTAGCGGCTAAGAGATACTGCGGCGGTATGACGTAGAGCTCGCGTTAGCTATAAGATTAGCTAACATTCTGCACGTCCATAAAAAACAAACCTTCTTTTTCGTCTTGAACGCTAATAATAGCGTGAGTGTTAAAAGGTAAAGGATCATTTGTATGTCCATGGCCTACCCCTTTCATTGTAAATACAGGAAAGTTAACACTTTTTGCAAACCTTTCTTTTACAACTTCAACAAGGTTATCGTTATAGCAGTTAACGAAATCCCCAAAGATTACTGCATGTACTCCATCAAAGATGTGAGCTTGTTTTAGGTGATCTAAACTGCGCTCTATTGCGTATGGGTAGACTCTTATGTCCTCTAAAAATAGAATTTTACCTTTCGCATTTATTTGCCAAACAGTTCCTATACTGTTTTCAACTAAAGTCATATTACCACCGATGATTTTAGACTTTAATTTGCCATCTTTTAGTCTAATGCCATTATTTATCGTCTTTAGGTTATCAAATCTGATAGAATCCCGCTTGTTAAGAATTAACTCTTTCAATTTTTCAACAGAGCTTTCAGAAACGGAGTTATTTACTATCATTTCCAACATGGTGCCGTGAAGAGTTTGCCAATCATATTTAGCTTGTAGATGGATGTGCAAGGCAGTTATATCGCTATAGCCTATGAGGATCTTTTTGTTTTGAGCAATCCTTTCTTTTTTATCATTGGGTAACTTTTCTAGATAGGGAATTAACCGAGAAGCCCCTTCTCCTCCTCTGATACACCAGATTATTTTACTATCATTAGTTAGTGCACTAATCAAATCATTTGCTCTGAATTCATCAGAGTTGGAATAAAATGGATTATCATTACTATATATTTTCTCCGAAATATGGGGATTAAAATCCAAAGCTTCTACATATTCTTTTATAGTAGTCAGATCTAATTCTTTTCCCTTCGAAGAAGGAGCAATAATATCAACTTGGTCGATTGCATGAATACCTGTGTTAGCACATAAAGTGAGAATGAAATATAAAAGGTAAACAATCATTAAAATATCTTATAAAACTCTTTTTTTAGTATATCATCCAATTCAGAGAGTGGAACTTTCACTCCTAGTTCTTCCATTGACGTGACGCCATAATCTTGCAGTCCACAAGGAATAATGCCCTTATAGTGAGAGAGGTTGGGGGAGACATTAAGCGCTATGCCATGATAAGTTACCCATTTTCTTAAACGGATACCAAAAGCTGCAATTTTTTTTTCTACTCCATTGTTATTCACCCAAACACCTATTCTATCCTCTTTAAATTCTCCAAGTATATTAAATTGCTTTAAAACATTTATTATCCACTTACTTAGGTCTCTAATATATAGCTTTATGTCGCATTTATTTCTTTTTTTAAGGTTTAACATTAAATATATGATGCGCTGTCCTGGACCATGATATGTGTATTTGCCACCCCTGCCTGTTTTATATATAGGAAATAATTTTTCAACAACGTCGTCATCTGTTGCACTGATTCCTGCAGTATAAAGTGGAGGGTGCTGGAGTAGCCATACTAATTCGTCTGCTGAATTATTGTAAATTTGTTGAATTTTTTCTTCCATAGATTTTACGGCACAGTTATAATCAATAAGCTGATTAGATATTAGCCATTCTATCATATTCTATTTCTTTTTTTTTAGTATAGCAGTTCGTTTTTTCCTGTTATTCCAGTGTGTGACACTGAGCGCAGCCTTTCTTATTCCTAATATACTTAATACTAACTTCTGTGCTATTTCTCCTTAACAAACATAGTACATGACAAATGTTTAATTATTTGTCAACACAGGTCCTCTTTACGTATAGGCAACTTTTTTTATTGAAAAATTCAGAAAAATGTTATATAATTATTAGTAGATTTTAGGTAAAATATATGGCAAACTCAAAATTTAGCATAACTTTCAACAACGAAATTTCAGAGTGTCTTGCTGGACTGGCTAAAATAAGAAATAAGTCCATTAAAGAACTAACAGAGAAGCTAATACAAGAAGCAATTGAAAATGAGGAAGATAAAATACTAATTGAGCGTGCTGCTAAACGTAATGTTTCAGGTGTAAAGAAAATTAGAAGTGAGGATGTAGACTGGAATACAATATTATCTTCATAGAAAGCGTTCTTGAGAAAGACCTTCCAGCTCTTCCAAAAACAATAAGATTAAAGATCATAAATGCGATAAATAAGCGCCTTACAGTTGATCCCATTAACCTTGGTGAGCCATTATATTACAGATTTAAAGGACAAAGAAGATTAAGGGTAGGTGATTATCGCGTTATCTATTCCGTAAATATTATAAAATATGAAGTGGTTATCACAGAGATAGGACACAGAAAAGATATTTATAAGTAAGTACATCATATAAATATTAAATATATTTTTACTCCTTCCTGATTCATTTTCTACCTTAGGTGGCTTCGCTCAGCTCAAAAAAAAAGCTCATTCTTTTTGCTACCCCTTATTGTGCCTGCCATTTAACTATTGTGTAGAGATTGCTCTCAAACATAATGTTCGTACGTTAGTATATCCTTCCTGTGACACCAATTGATATAATTCTACCACAAATTCAATTTTTTAGGAGGCATATATGAATCTCAATATTTTTCAAAGAAAAAAAAGCGCAGTATTTACTAAATATTCTGCTTTGCAGCTAATGATGGAGCCAAGTTGGAGTAAGCGTGATTATGTAAGTTTTGCTGAGGAAGGTTACATAAAAAATGTTATTGCCTTTCGAGCAATTAATATGATTGCAAGTGCTGCATCTTCGGTACCTTTTACTCTCTGCCAGCTTACTGAACAGGGAAAATCGCAATTAAAAGCCCATCCATTACTGAAATTACTTTATTCTCCTAATCCAATGACATCAAAATCGGAATTTATTGAGGGGATTGTAACTTATCGGTTAGTTAACGGCAATTCTTATATATTGATGATTGAGTCACAGAATAGTAGAAAACCACCAACAGAGCTTTATCTTCTGCGCCCCGATAGGGTTGAAATTGTTCCAGGGAGAAATAACGTTCCTTATAACTATCGTTATGCCATAAATAACAACAGTTATGACTTTAAAGTTGATAAACTAACCGGACGTTCAGCAGTGTTGCACCTAAAGACCTTTAACCCTTTAAATGATTGGTATGGGTTATCACCAATTGAGGCGGCTGCATATAGTATAGATCAGCATAATCAGGCTGGTGCTTGGAATCAAGCAATGTTGCAAAACGGAGCAAGACCAAGTGGTGCAATAGTTGTAAAATCAGCAAAAGATGGAAGTGGTGGAAGTTTAAGTCAAGAGCAGTACCAACGCTTAAAAGCGCAGATAAATGATCATTATTCAGGTTCTATAAACGCTGGAAGACCGATATTGCTTGAAGGAGGCTTGGAGTGGAAAGAAATGAGCTTATCGCCAAGGGATATGGATTTTATTGAGTCCAAACACAGCTCAGCTCGTGATATTGCGCTAGCTTTTGGCGTTCCACCGCAATTGCTTGGCATACCGGGTGATAACACTTATAGCAATTTAGTCGAAGCACGCTTATCCCTCTGGGAGCAGACGGTTTTACCAACGCTAGAAAATATTATCTGTCACCTGAATTCTTGGCTAACACCAAAATTTGGTGAAGATCTGTGCTTGTCGTATGACAAAGATGCAATAGAAATTCTCATGGAAAAGAGACAAAAGTTGTGGAAATACGTAGAAAACGCAAGCTTCATGACGCTCAACGAAAAGAGAGAAGCATTTGGCTTGCCACCACTGCCAGGTGGTGATGAGTTAGGTTAAGTTTGTATCCGTTCAGATGAGTTTATTGTCCCCTAAACCGTACACCTAAGTAAATTAACTATTTTTTTTGCCAACCAGAGCGGTGAAGATTTGGTCTACATCAAAACTCATCTTAGGACGCCAAATAGGGCCATCCAAATGCATATCGATATAGATTGGATTACTATAGTTTGGTGGTATGAAAAAGAACCTGAATATAGAAGCTAAAGCGAAGTTAGATAAGGTTAAATTAGAAGAGATCGACCCTGATGCTTGATCAATCCCGAACTGTAAACTAGTTGAACATATACCACTCTTAATACTTGCTTTTCCGCTAATATTTTCAAAAAATGTTTTACCATTATATATATCAATATAAGCAAGTGTGGAAATTTCAGACTTATTCTTACTGCTTAACAAATTAGTGATAAATGAATTGAAATCTACATTAGTAACTTCTATTCCTTGCGCTTGTAAGTTTACATCTCCTGATAAGTTACTAGCCCAATCATGAAAACTTTTTCCTTGAGTTTTGATTTCACCATTTAAGCTTACCTGACCATTTACATTGTCAATTCCTATAACCTTACCAATCTTTTTAGTGTCCAAATTTACAATAGAAAACCTTGTATTTATTGAGTCTGATCTTAAATAACCCTGAAAAAACACTTGCCCGCGTTCTAATACGTAACTTGCCTGCCTGATAGTGATAGTGTTGTTTCTCATTACCGCATCCAAATTAAAATCTTTCAAAACATTATGCTCGGTTTTAAATTCTGCAGTATTGATTTGCACATTTGCATCAAAGCCTTCTTTGTCATCCAAAAAATCAAGCTGCTTTGTTGACCATTGAATTTGATCTATCTCATTTCTTGAATTTCTTTTCGTCTCTACTAAATTTGGTAATGTAATAATTTTTCCATTAAATTTACTGCCCGTAAGGTTAACATCTAATAAAGGTTTGGCGTATTTTTGATCTGCTAATATTTTTGCATTACCGGTAATATCGAAATCTTCTCCAGATAGTTTTATTTTATCTGCAACTAGCTTACCTTTTTCCATTTTCAGCAAAAAATCCAAATTTTTAATTTTCGTATCATTCAATGTAAGGTTATTAACACGGGCCTTTATATTTGCATCATACTGAAAATTTTTCAGCCATTGCATTTTAGGTAAACTGCTAAATAATGAATGATCATATTTATCTGCATCAAGATTATGCATGCTAAATTCACCATTGACCACATTGTGTTTTTTTGTATGGCTTACTCTAATTGACCCTTGCAAGGATTCCTTATTATTTAGCAGTCTAATGTCTGAGATAGATAATATTCTTGGTGCAAGGTGCAGTTTAGAACTTAGTGTAAATTGATTTTTCTGGTTTTCTTTCATCTTTATAGAAGGGAAAAAACATGAAATGAATGACTCAAAATCATTTCCTTCGACTAATAAATCACCGTTGAATTCAGATAGGACATTATTGTTTGAGATCTCTCCTGATAAGTAAGATATATTATTGATTCCAGGAAATTTAAGAAGCGTATTAACTTTTACTTTGCCATCAGTGGATTTTAGTACAGCACGGAAATTGTCCAATATTTTGTTTTGATATTGAATGTTAGAAGCTTCCATATTAAAATTTAAGCTCAAGTTCTTTGGCACAACTGCTCTAAAACATTCCAGAAGATCCTTCATATTCATTGTTCTTTGTGAATCATTTTGTATGGAATCTAAATCAACTTTACTGAAGCTAATATTGAAATTAGTGTGATTGCCTTTTCTATCATTTTGTATTGTACCACTGGCTTGCATGCTTTTGGAATCAATTTTTAGGTCAGTTGCCGTAAACTCACTTTCATTAAGACTTATATTGGATGATATCTTGATATTTTCGCTAGGAATAACACAAGAGAGAAAGCTAAGATTAATGATTTTTGCTAAATCACTCGCAAAACCAGAACTATTATTGATCGTTAGTGTTAAATTACCCTGGAGTTCTTCTTGATTTCTATTACCTGTAAATAGCAAATTTACAAAATTTGATTCAACACTAATGTGTACATTCTTTTTTGTGATATCAACCTTTCCTGAAAAATCGTAATTATTATCACCTGCCTTTACTTTACCAAAAAACTGCTTATTTTTTTTTACAGCAACTTCCTTTATGTTAACAATATCAGCGAAATCATTCTTGAAACTTACTTGGCTGTCTTTTATTACTATATTGACTGTGTTACCACTGGCGTTTGTATTTATAATATTAAGTAAATTTTCTTTGTTGCTTTTCATGCCAAACAATGTGATTGACTTTGGTTGCAACGAAAATAAAAACAACGATAGGAACGATGGCCTTATTTCAATTTTTCTTACACTAATTAAATCTGACAACTTTTGCTCTTTATTTTCGTTGTATTGTACGTATACATTATAAATAGTGAGCTTTGGGGTAATCAACGAAACTTTAATTTTTCCCCCAATATGCACTTTAGCATCATACGTCTTCTCTAACTCTTTTATGATATATTTCCTGTAGCCACTCCAATCCTTAAAAGTTGCAGCAACATGCATGAGAATTAATAGCAGTGAGATTGATAATATAGCATATAAAGAAAGTCTCATAATTTACACATGCTTAAAGTTTCCCTTAAATATTAAATAGAGAATACCAAAATAAACAATAACACTCAAAGCTATTAAAGTCGTTAAATAAACAATACGAGCCAACATTTTATCAAAAAATAATCCTGCCAACAAAGAATTAAAAATATAAAGGGCTATTGACATGACTGCCGTTGCTACAAAAATTTTCATGACATTTAACAATAACGCTTGGCTAACCTTATACATTTTATTTATTGTTAAATAACTAATTAATAGAATAGAGTTTATCCAAGTGGAAACGGAAGTAGCAATAGCAATCCCCGTATGCTGATACTCGTTCATTAACAAAAGGTTTAGCACTACATTAATTCCAAGACACATTAGCGAAAATATGGTTGGTATTTTCAGATTGCCTTTAGCAAAAAATGTAGGTAGCAATACTTTATTTATAATAAATGCAGGTAAAGAAAGAGAAAATGCTATTAAAGTGGGAACAGTTTGCTGCACTGCATAATGATCAAACCGGCCGTAAGAAAAAAGCGTAAGTAAAATTATGTCGGGAATAATGATAAAGGCAGCAGTTGTTGGCATAATTAACATTAATCCTATGTTGAGAGCCTTGTTCTGTATTTTGACTATATTTTCAGTATTATCCACCTGTTTTGAAATTAAAGGAAGAAGCACTGTACCAATTGCAGTACCGATTATTCCCTGCGGTAGTTGATTTAGTCTATCGGCATAATATATATAGGACACCGCATTTGGTATAAAACTCGCCATGATTGTATCAATCCATAAGCTTATTTGAGTTACACAATTGTTGATAATTGCAGGTATCACACGCTTAAAAAATAACCTTACTTCATTGCTTAATTCAAGGCTAAAAGAAAAAGCTGCCTTTAACTTGTATGCACTAAATAGTATCAAAAGTAGCTGGAAAATTCCTCCTATAAGGACAGCTATAGAAAGGTTGTGCGCTGGAGTTTTTACGTAAGGCACAAACAAACTGATGATTAAACAGAGATTCAAAACGATTGGTGCAATAGCTGTTGAAGCAAAATGCTGCTTTACTTGCAGCATTCCACCAATAAGTGATGCAATTGAAACAAAGATTATGTAGGGCATCATAATTCTTGATAAAGTAACAGTAAGGGTAAACTTACTTTGGTCAAATCCAGGAGCAAAAATTTGAATCATATAAGGGGAGAAAGTTTGCATGATAAGGCAAAAAATTACTAAGATAATAAACGTAATGGATATTACACTACTTGCAAAATTAAATGCCTTCTTATTATCATATGATTCTGTCGAGTATAACGGTATGAATGAGGTAGTGAACGCTCCTTCTGCAAAAAATGCTCGAAATAGATTGGCAAAGCGAAACGAAGAAAAAAATATGTCTGCAAGAGAGTTTGCACCAATAACTGTAGCAATCAATACATCTCTTATTAACCCTGAGATCCTTGAAATAGCCGTAAAAAAACTAAATGTGAAAATACTTTTAAACATACCACTACTTCATTAGTGTCAATGCAATTAACTATAATGGTAAAAGTATCAATGAAAATATTTATTGGCTAAACTTAAAACCCTCTGCAAAAGGAGAGTTAAATAATCAATTGACTATTTGCGCTCTTATGTTAGAAATTTTATATCTTGGCGGGCGTAGCTCAGTTGGTAGAGCGTCAGTTTGTGGTACTGAATGTCGCCAGTTCGATCCTGGTCGCTCGCCCCACTAAAATTTTCTGCTTGACGGAGATATGAACAAATGGTAATATATCAATTAATTAGGGAGGTTATATGGATGACGGCACTAAAAGTCTTTTAATATTTTGTGGCGCAGCATCGGTAATAGGTGCATTTACAGGTCTGGGATTGAGTTTTACAGCTTTATCACCTTTGGTTATAGGTGGTGCCGCCATTCCTGTAATATTATTAACTGCATATTCTATATGCAATAGTGTAAAAGAAGGAAAATTCTCCAAAAAAGGTCTTTTCGGGGTGGCTTGTTTTTGCGTTACAAGTGCTGCAATTGGAGTTGGCCTTGCTGCAGCCGCAACTGCTATTTTTCCTGGTGCAATGCTTGGAATGGGCTCTGCAGCTTTAGCAGGTGCAACAATAGGAGTGATAGCACCGATAGCAGGGTTATTTGCAACCAAGGCTATAATATTTGCTGCTGAAAAAGTGAATGAATATATTATATCACCTATAGTTGAGTGTTTTTCTTCAAAAGAGAAGGGGTACAAACCAGTTTAAGCTAACCAAGTAAGCTTTTCTGTTATTCCAGTGTGCAACATTGGAATAACAAGATTTGACATTAACCGCTGATAATCGGAATATTAGTAGGGTACGAATTACTTAAAAAGCATGCATAAATATGACGTAGTGGTAGTAGGTGGTGGTCATGCAGGATGCGAAGCGGCTGCTGCGGCAGCTCGCCTTGGTACAAACACGCTGCTTATAACTCATAAAATTTCAACTATAGGGGAAATGTCCTGCAATCCAGCAATCGGAGGAGTTGCAAAGGGTGTTGTAGTCAGGGAAGTTGACGCTCTTGATGGAATAATGGGAAGAGCAATCGACCGAGCAAGCATACACTCAGTCATTTTAAATAGCAGCAGAGGTGCGGCAGTGTGGGGACCACGTGCACAGGCAGACCGAAAATTATACAAGCAAGCAATACAGGAAATTATTCTAAATTATAACAATTTGACGGTAAAAGAAGAGTCAGTTGACGATTTCCTTATAGAGAGTAATAACAATGGAGAATTGTGCATTAAAGCTGTAATAACAAGCTCAGGGGAACATATACTAACAGGTAAAGTCGTTTTAACCACAGGAACTTTTCTGCAAGGTGTAATTCATATAGGAGAACAAACAACCCCTTCAGGGAGAATGGGAGATAAGCCTGCAGTAGAACTTGCAAATACGTTGAAGAAATATGATTTTAGATTAGGTAGACTGCGTACCGGAACTCCACCAAGGCTTGATCGTGGCACTATAAATTGGTCAATATTGCAAGAACAAGTGGGTGATAATCCACCTGTGCCGTTTTCTTATCTCACAGAAAAAATTAACCAACCTCAGGTATCATGCTTTATTACCCATACTAATGAAAATACGCATAAAATAATTAGAGAAAATCTTCATAGGTCAGCTTCTTCGTATCTAAGTGACGTTGTTGCGCCAAGATACTGCCCATCCATTGAAGTTAAAGTTAATAAATTTGCAGAAAAAAGTAGTCATCAAATATTTTTAGAACCAGAGGGCTTGAATGATGATACTATATACCCGAACGGAATTTCAAATTCATTGCCTATTGAAGTGCAGTGTGAAATGATAAAGAGTGTCAAGGGACTTGAAAATGCAGAAATACTAAGGCCTGGATATGCAGTTGAGTATGACTATATTGATCCACGAGAACTAAGCCATACTCTTGAAACTAAGAAAATTAAAGGCCTATATTTTGCTGGCCAAATTAATGGCACCACTGGATATGAAGAAGCAGCAGGGCAAGGAATTATTGCCGGGATCAATGCAGCACTTTCTGCATTTGAAAAAAAAGAAAGCTTTGTTCTCCATCGTACAGATTCGTATATCGGTGTAATGATAGATGATCTAGTCACCAAAGGGGTGATCGAACCTTATAGATTATTTACCTCACGTGCAGAATATAGGCTAGCTATCAGGTCAGACAATGCAGATAGAAGATTAACACAAAAAGGTTATGATATTTCCCTTGTGTCGCATGAGAGATACTCTGTTTTACAGAATAAACTTAAATCTATTAAGCAACTTGAAGAAAAACTAGAGAGTTTGACGATTACTCCTGAGCAGCTTAGGTCTTATGGTATCAAAATATCTTATGATGGGATAAGAAAAACGGCACTAGATCTACTTAGCTATCCAAATATCGACTGGAATAAATTACAAGAAATATGGCCGGAGTTAAGCAGCGTCACGCGCTGGGATGACACCGCAGTGGGTAGCATAACTAAGAATGAAATATGCGAAGCGGTTGAAATTGAAGCAAAATACAAACCTTATCTAATAAGACAAGAAGCAGATATGAAGTTTTTACGAGAGGAAATCAATACTCAAATTCCAATCAACTTCAACTATTCACAAGTTAAAGGCCTGTCAAGTGAAGTAATAGAAAAGTTGCAGACGATAAAACCAGCGACGATTGGCATTGCAAAGCAAATACAAGGCATCACTCCTGCAGCGATAGTGAGCATATTAGTGTATTTGAGAAACAGGAAAACGAAAGTGGCTGCTAATTTTGTATGAGGTGTTCTATGTCAAAAATCGAAGAATTTCGTTCTTTTATGCACGAGATAAACGTTGATGCATTTATGTTGCATACTAAAGATGAATATTTAAATGAGTATTCAGAGGAGCTAACAAAGCTGTGTGGCTTTACAGGAACAAATGGGCTACTTATCGTTACAAAAGACAACAAGTGCCCATTTTTTACGGATGGACGCTATATTACACAAGCTCGCAATCAGCTCGATCGGGGCAATTTTCAAGTATATAATATACAAGAAGAGGATCCACGCGAATGGATAAAAGCAAACTTAACATCGACTGCCTCACTAGGTTATTATTTGCAATATTTTACCATCGAAGATATAAGAAAGTATGAGAATATCTGTAAATTAATACCCTGTTTAGCTGGAAAAAAAAGTGACTATCGAAAACAAGCAGTGGTTTTACATTCTATTAAATATGCTGGTAAAAGTAGTAAGGACAAATGTGAAAAAATAGCTAGAAGCGTAGATAAAGGAGCTGAAGCAGTGCTTTTAACTGATCCAAATTCAATTTCATGGTTATTAAATTTAAGAAACGAAAATGCTAAATATACTCCATGTATATTGGGTCGTGCTATATTGTATAAAAGCGGTAATGTTGATTTGTTTATTCAAGATAAAGAACATTCAACTATAGAAGCAAATTTAGGCAATCATGTAAATATTTTTGATATTAGTGAGCTAGAAAATTCGCTGCACAAGCTAAATTCAATAGTTATAGATCCAAACACAACTCCAATGAGTATCATGGCTGTAATAAAAGATAAACAGGTAGCTGAGAGAGAAGATCCTTGTCTAATTTATAAAGCAGCAAAAAACCAAACTGAAATAGCTGGGGCTATAAATGCGCATATCAGAGATGGAGTGGCAGTTACAAATTTTCTATCTTGGCTTGAAAATAATGTTGGTACAGAACTTGAAGCTGAAGAAAAGATTTTAGAATACAGAAAAGAGCAGAATTTGTTTAAACAATTGAGCTTTCCAACAATTTCCGCATTTAATGAAAATGGTGCAATAATTCACTATCGTGCAAGCAGTAAGACGAATAAGGTAATTCAGAAAAATGGACTATATTTGATTGACTCTGGTGGCCAGTACCTTGACGGCACAACTGATGTGACAAGAACTGTAGTAGTTGGTAATCCAACTGATGAACAAATAACCCACTATACAATAGTACTCAAAGCTCACATTGCTATAGCAAGTGTCGTCTTTCCCCCCGGCACTACTGGTGGAGAATTGGATATATTGGCACGTACGCATTTATGGAAATTTGGAATGGACTATATGCATGGTACAGGGCATGGAGTAGGAAGTTACCTATCAGTACACGAAGGACCACAAGCAATATCAAAGGGAAATAAAGTGAAACTCACGCCAGGCATGATACTATCCAACGAACCTGGCTATTACATTCCGGGAGAGTATGGAATAAGGATTGAAAATCTGATGTATGTTGATAAACATGAAAATGGTTTCTTGGGGTTTAAACAACTAACCTCTATTCCGTATGATAGAAGGCTAATAGATGTGCAAATGCTTACTAAAGATGAAATTGAATGGATAAATAGCTATCATCAATTTGTCTATAAAAACTTAGAAAATAGCGTCAAAGATAAAGGGTGGTTAAAGAAAGTATGTGACCCTTTATAAGCAAAGGAGCATTTTTTATTATTTAAAAAGTATTAATGCAATTGTAACAGGTATTTTGTATTGTTTTTAATTTTAAAACAATATATAATAGAAAACACGTATTTTTAGGTAGGTTATAATTATGACAGACAAAGGGCAAGAAGATGAATTTATGAAGCAGTATATGGATACTTGCAAAGAGCAAATAGAAAAATTAGCCAAGGATCCTGAATTGCTTAATCAGGCTTTAAAACCATTTATGCAAATGTCTCAGCAGCTTATGGCTGGCGGTATGTTAGAAGGCGCTATGCCTAACATGATACCTGATTTGGGTGGTATGGATATCAACAAGATGATTGCTCAGATGAAGGAAATGATTGACTACATAAGAGGTAACTATAAGGAACTAATGAAAGAGCGCAGCTCGCAAATTCAAGAGCTTGATGAATCCAGTAAAAAGCTAAGAGGCTTAGTTAAAAAATTGATAGAAAAGATCGAAAGTAAGTAAATAACATCTGGATTTCTGTCATTCTATATACAACTTTCTAGTTGGACGGTAAGTCGAGGTCAATTATTGATGCCATGCAAGTAGTGTAGCTACTTGCATAGCATTTATACCAGTTTTCGTAAATAAATAAGGTACGTTGCTTAAGGCTGCAGTTATAGTGAGGTATTTTTTCTAGTTTGTTTTCTTATTTCTGAGGTTTATAGCTAAGGTTTTCCCTACGTCATACCGCGATTCATTCGCGGTATCTCAGCCGCTAACGAGTAGCGGAATGACGGTTTTTCAAATCGTCGATGAACCTAAGTTACTTTATCTGTAGTATCGGGAACGTAATTGCACATTGGTTTTACAAATTTGAAAATTAGTGTTAAATAAAAATATAAACGCAAAAGGAAAAGAAATGATTGAACTTAAAGGCCCAGAAATTTGTGCAGGCGGAAATAAGAAAAATTTGATTATTTTTTTACATGGTTGGGGCTCAAGTGGCGATAATTTCATTCACCTTGCTAAAGTTATGAGCAAGTTTTTACTGGGTTCATATTTTGCAGTACCCAATGCTCCGTTTGAAAGAGAAATAGGTGATGGTTATCAGTGGTTCAGCTTGGAAGATCGTAGTGAGGAAGCGCTATATAATGGAGTAAAAAATGCTACATCAATTGTAAATCATTTCATTGATACAAAATTAAAGGAGCTTAATTTAAAAGATACGCAACTTTCTTTAGTTGGATTTTCTCAAGGAGCAATGCTTGCAATACATACAGCTCTCACCCGCTCTCAATCCTGTGCATCAGTTGTTGCATACTCTGGTAGATTTCTTTCACCTTCAAAAACTGCACCAGAGATCAAGTCAAAACCTAACATATGTGTTATCCATGGTGATGCTGACGACGTGGTACCTTTTTCGTCCCTCGACTTAGCGGTTAAAGCTCTGAAAGAAAATGGAGTAAATGTTGAAGGACACCCAATTCATGCATTAGGGCATATTATCAATGAAGAGGGAATAAAATTAGGAGTAGAATTTATCAAGAAGAATTTTAAAAATTAATTTTCATGCACTTGTTTTGCTTTGGTTATGGATATGTAGCTAAATTTTTATCGAAAAAATTACTGAACTTAGGTTGGAAAGTCAGTGGCACATCAAGAAGTAAAGATATACAAAATGTAATCCTCTTTAATTATGAGAAGGTTAGCCAAGATCTGCTTAAAAGCGCAACGCACGTTTTAATTTCTATTCCTCCAGATGGTGATGATGTTGTGGAGAGATACGGTGATTGCCTGCAAAATGTAAAATGGCTTGGTTATTTGTCTGCAACTAGCGTCTATGGTGATCACTCTGGTAATTGGGTGAATGAGGAATCTGAAACAAAACCTATAGAAATCAGAGGAGAAAAACGCCTTAAATCTGAAAGGAAGTGGCTAAATAGCAAACTGCCTGTACATATTTTTCGTTTAGCTGGAATATACGGTCCTGGTAGGAACGTGTTAATTGACTTGCAGCTTGGCAAAGCAAGAAATGTGAAAAAAGAAGGGCATTTTTTTTCTCGTATTCACGTTGAAGATATATCGAATATTCTATTTTCTTCCATGCAAAACATAAAACCTGGTGAAATATACAATTGTGCAGACGATTTACCCACTACACAATCTGAAGTGGTAATATATGCGACCAAACTTCTCAATGTTAGCCCTCCAGAACCAATTGAGGCTTCTCCCCTACCAGATTATGCACAGAGTTTTTATTTAGGATCAAAAAAAGTAAGTAATGTTAAAATTAAAAAAGATCTTAATGTCTCTCTAATTTACCCTAACTACAAGGTGGGATTAGAAAGTTTGCATGTAAAAAAAACTGAAATCACATCAGAATGATAGATAGGCTTATTGTCACTGCCATTAAGTTAAGGAAAGAATGGTTAAAAACTGAACTAAAAAGTCAGAAATAATTAAGGATTTATGACAAATGCTGAAACAGAATAGAGTAAACTTTAAAGCAGATAAACTCTGAAGTGTAAATTACTTAAGAAATAGTGACCTTACCCAGAAAAAGTGGAGAGAAAGAAAAGAGTTTTTTTGGGTAAAATAAAATTTTGGAGGATTAGAAATGGTAAGAGAATATACAGCAGAATTCAAATTGGAAGCTGTTAAACTGGCAAATGAACAAAGAAAGGTAGGTCAACCAGTTGCAAAAGTAGCAAGAGATCTAGGAATAAGGGATAGTGTATTAGGAAAATGGATGAAGAAATATAACGAAAAAAAGTCAGCGGCAAATGCATTTCCAGATGTAGCACCTTATGACAAAGAGAGGTTTGATTTACAAAGCAAGAGTAACAAGGGAAAGAGACATTTAAAAAAAAGCCCTGGCCAGTCAAAAAGAGTAAAATATTTTTTTATATAGTAACTGCTATAAAGTACAGGAATTATGTAGGATTTTCTGCTAGTGGCTACTATAAGTGGACCACAAGAAAAATAAGCAGTAGAGAATCAGCAAATAAAGAGCTACTCGAAGCTATTCAAAAAATATATCAAGTTTCTAAATGTAGATATGGAGCTCCTAAAATTCATGCTGAATTGAAGGCTTTGGGTAAAAGTTGCAATTTGAAAACGGTGCAAAGTATTATGCAGAAAAATGACATCAGGGCTATACTGAGAAGAAAGTTTAAAATTAAAAAACAACAAACAGATAATAGAGCTGTAGCTCCCAATATATTAGACCAAAACTTTATTGTTGATCAACCAAATAAAGTATGAGATTACTTACATCAAAACCAAGGAGGGATGGCTATATTTGGCAGCAATAATTCTCACGTATGGTAGTTAATGAGTAGTGCAATAAATAAACAATTTTGGTTATGAACTCTTTATTAATGGCCATTAATAGGCGTAAACCTGTTAAAAATCTACTATTACATAGTGATCAAGGTTCACAATATACTTTGCAAGGTTATCAATATCTCTTATCCATAAAAAACATAGATGAATCATAAAGGTTGTTGTTACGACAATTCTGTTGTGGAAAGCTTCTTCAGTTCTCTAAAAAGGGAGTTACCAATAGACACCTCTCGGCACTCTAAACAGCATATCAAAACTGCTATATTTGAATATATAGAAATTTTTTATAACAAACAACGTCACTATTAACTATTACATTCCAGAACAATTTGATGCATCATTCTTTTTGTAAAAAACATTCCAAACTTTCTCTCCACTTTTTCTGGGTAAGGTCATATGTGTACATCCCCATCATGAATGCTATTTTCGGTAAAATCTCTTACAACGCTCAAAAGCAGAAAAACAAAAACTTGATTTTCTCAGCTAAATAGTGGACCATCAAAAGCACGCATAAATATCTACAATGAAAGAAAAAACTTTCACAATCATCGATGGCTATGGTTTTCTTTTCAGAGCTTACTATGTACTACCTCACTTAATTACCACAACAGGAATGCCAATAGGTGGTGTATATGGCTTTCTGAATATGGTTCTTAAGTACATTGCCCATTCGGACTACTTAACTATAGCACTTGATGCAGGGAAAAAGAATTTTAGGCACAATTTATATCCTGAGTACAAAGCGAACAGAGTAACGCCTCCTGAGGATCTAACTCCACAGTTCACCATACTGAGGGAAGCGGTAGAAGCTTTTAACCTCCGCTATGAAGAGATTGAAGGTTATGAAGCAGATGATATAATTGCAACACTAGCTGCAAAATACGCCAACCACCAAGACTTTAAAGTGGTAGTCGTTTCATCAGATAAAGACTTATTTCAACTCTTGAACCACAATATTTTAATATTCGACCCCATTAAAAATATATATATAGATGAAAAACGAGTAGTAGAAAAATTTGGTGTAAACTCACACAAGCTTCTTGATTTATTTTCTCTAACTGGTGATTCATCTGATAACATTCCAGGCGTTCCAGGAATAGGCCCAAAAACTGCCACTAAATTATTAGATGAATTTGATTCATTGAATAATATTATAGAGAACATTGATAACATTGAGCAAACGAGGATTCGTAATATTCTTACCGAACATAAGGAAAAAGCACTAATTTCAAGAGAACTTTTATCACTATGCGAAAAAGTAGACCTTCAACATGATATTGCAAAATATGAAGTCCATTCTCCAAACATGGAGAAATTGTTATCCTTTTTAAAGAAGTATGAATTCAATTCCTTGATAGGGAAAGTGGAAAAGCTTTTTTCCTATAATGGGTCTAGCACAAAAGAGAAAATAGAATATAGTAGTGAAGAGTTAGAGAAATTTTTGGAGCATTGTAGATATGAAGGCAGAATTGCAATTCATTGCCACTTTGAAGACAACTTATTAAATAAAATTTCCTTATCTTATAGCGAAAGTAATATTTTTTATATAGAGCAAGACAGCATACAAGATGCACTCATTATAATTAACTCAACTTTACTCTCAAATGGAGTGCTTAAAATAATACATAACATTAAAGAGATCAGGAAAATCTTCCCTGCAATAGAGAAGATGTTAGATTCAGTTGATGATTTGATGATAATGTCGTATAGCTTGGATACAGGAAAACATGATCACAGTATTCCAAACATAATTGCACATAATTTGAGTGGAGATGTAGAAATTTTCTCGGCAAAAACTTTAATAGCAATTCATGAAAAGCTAAAGCAAAGGTTATTTCAGGAAAAATTGTTCACAATTTACGAGCGCTTCGATAAGCCACTTATGAAAGTAATATTTGATATGGAGAAAAATGGGATATTACTGAACATACAAAAATTACAGGAGCTGTCCGATAAATTTCAGCAGGTAATTGCCGTGCTTGAAGATGAGATATATAATTTGGCAGGAGAAAGATTTAATATTGCTTCGCCAAAACAATTAAGTGATGTTTTGTTTAACAAAATGGGGCTTAATAAAAAGAAAAAGTCAAAAAAATCTGGATCGTATAGCACCAATTATGAAGTTCTAGAGGCACTCGAAGAAGAAGGGGTAGAAATCGCAAGTAAAATTCTAAATTGGCGACATTTAAGTAAATTAAAAGGCACCTACACTGATGCGCTAATAAAGCAAGTTGATTCCATTGATGGTAGAATACACACAAGCTTTTCAACGACTGCAACTGCAACTGGAAGGCTGAGCTCCAGCAATCCTAATTTACAGAATATTCCTATCAGAAGCGAAGAGGGAAATCTCATCAGACAAGCATTTATTGCGCCAAAAGGGCATAAGATAATTTCTGCTGACTATTCACAAATAGAGTTAAGACTCCTGGCACACGTTGCAAACGTTGCAGCATTTAAAGAAGCTTTTGCAAACGGACAAGATATTCATGAGATCACCGCTAGGCAAGTTTTTGGAGTGCAAGAAATAGATGAGCAATTAAGACGCAAAGCAAAATCCATCAATTTTGGAATTATATATGGCATTAGCCCATTTGGTCTTGCAAAGCGGCTTGGAATTACCATTGCGGAAGCTGCTGAATACATTAATTACTATTTTTCCTGTTACCCAGAAATAAAGGCCTATATGGAAAAAGCAGTGTCTATCGCAAGATTGCATGGTTATGTAGAAACTTTGTTTGGCAGGAGATGCTTTGTAAGAGACATAAACAATACAATTCCTTATATAAGACAATTTGCAGAAAGGGCAGCAATAAACGCACCACTGCAAGGAACCGCTGCTGATATAATAAAACGTGCGACAATTCAGCTTTTTGACCAATTGAAAGTAGGTAAAATAATCCTCCAGGTTCACGATGAACTACTGGTTGAAGTAGAGGACGAAAAGGTACAAGAAACAGCAAAACTTATGAAAGATATAATGGAAAATGCAATAGAAATTTCTGTACCACTTGAAGTAGAAATAAAAGTTGGCGACAACTGGGGTCTAAATTCCCTTAATTATGACTTAAACATCGTGAATTCTAGGAGTATAAATCATTTGAACTAATACGAAAAATATGTTAGAATAGAACATAGCAAATGCAAATAGGTCAGCCATGATAGGCCCACAAGTAAAAAGTTCAAAACCTCCAAAGTTACCTACTCAGGTAACTAACAAAGATGAGAAAGTTTTTAAATTTGAAAAAGAGAAACATCAGTTAATCTATCGTACTTTCCTAGATATTTTTAAAAATCCAGAAAAACTAGAAGAGCAAACGAAACAGGAAATAGAAAAGAAGGAACAGGAAATAGAAAAGAAGAAACAGAAATTGAAAGAAAAACAAAAATTACAGAGTGATCTGAAGTCATTAAAGGAACGGTTACCTCGATTACAGGATGAAAATGAAAAGAAAATTTTTACTTTTGTATTTGAGAATAGTGGAAAGATATTCAACAATGTCAATCCAGAAGATATAAAATCACTCAGTGAAGAGAATTTTTCTCAGTTTTTACTTTCCGTATTTGAGAAAATTAGAGAGAAAAAATTAGCTAATGAGGAGAATCTCAAGAATGGTAAAATAAAAGAAGTAGTAGATGACTGTGTAGCTGATATACGCGGTACAGAAGCTAAAGATTCATCCATAAAGTTTGTATTGGAAATGCTGCTGCTGCTAATTGGAGGGATCAAAATAGACCCGAAAAATATTTCTGGCTCCTTTATGGATGGGATGAAAGAAAAAATACCATTCTTAGGTAAAGACAAGAAAGAAGAGGATGAACCACCACTTAGTGATGAAGAGATGGTAAAAACGTTCTTACGTAAATCTTTATTTCCTATTACTCTTTTTGCTTTTTCAGCATTAATATTTGGCACTGGCCCAATTGCATTAGCAATTAGTGGTGGTCTCCTTGTATGGACTGAAGTAAGTACAATCAAAAGTCTTTTTTCAAATAACAAAAAAGGTACTTTGTATGACCCTAGCTCACAAGATAAAGATGATACAGAAAAGAGAGCAAAATTGAATAAAAAAATTTGCGATGGTATCAATAAAATTTTAGGAACCCCAGTCGAGAAGGCTAAAGGGAGTGAGCAACCCATTTCTGTTTCTGAACAAATTTCCCAAGGAAAAGAAAAGAGTGAACAACAACCTGTTCCTGAGCAAATTTCCCAGGAAAACAACAGGGAAAACGAAGAAAGCAAACAGCAAGATCAACCTTGGACAAGAAAGGAAAACGAACGAAAGGAAGAAAACACAAGCAACAAACAAGCAGGGATTACCCAGGTTTGCCAAAAGTGAGTTGTGTAAGAGGTCTACTATTATTCTATAGCACATACAACAGGAGTATGGTCAGACGGATTTTCTAGCTTACGCAATCTATCATCTATGTAGCATGTTTCCAATTTATCTACAGCTTGTGGTGATAACAGCATATAATCTATGCGCATTCCTTGATTATTTCTGAGTGAATTGCCTTGATAATGCCACCAAGTGAATTGTTGCAAATTTGGGTGAGATATTCTAAACGCATCTTTAAACCCAAGATTCAAGATTGCTCTTAACTTCTCACGTTCTTTTATATGAAAGCACACTTGGCCATTCAATAAATTTGAATCAAAAACATCAATTTCATCCGGTGCAATATTATAATCGCCAGCTATAATAGTTAACTCTTCATTCTTTAACAAAGTGCTCATCCTTTCATATAGATTATCAAAAAACTTGAGTTTATATTCAAATGCTTGAGAGTCCGGGCTTTGACCGTTTGGAACGTATACACTTCCCACCCTTACCTTCTGATTATTGTGCTTTATTATGCACTCTATATAACGCGCTTCTTGATAACCTTCTACAATGTCAATTTTAAACTTTTCCAGTATTGGATATTTAGATAAAACACAAACGCCATTTCTTGCAACTTGTCCATAGATAGCATATTCATATCCTAACTTTTCTATCTCCGCATAAGGAAATTGCTCTTCCGTACATTTTATCTCTTGCAGCAAAACTATATCTATCTGACTATCAACTATAAAACTACAAAGTTGGTTAACTCTTTTACGTATGGAGTTTACATTCCAAGTTGCAATCTTTAGCATCAGCAATCCTTATTAATTATATCAATTAAACTCTCCCCAGTAGGCAACCTCGATGTTATAATTTTTTTCCACTTGATTAACTTTAAACTATCAGCAATGTTTTTACTCATGGTATATGCAACTGTATTATTCATCACATGAGATAGCCCACTTTTTAGAACTAATGAACAAAATACCCTTGCTGTCTGTGAGGAAAAAAAAGCAACACTACCAATTTTACCATCCAACAGTAAATTTTTACACCTATTAGTTAGACTCCTTTTAATGATTGTTTTATAGAGTACAACTTCTCTTACGTTAAAATCTTCTTCAGATAATCTCTTTTTTAGGTCACATGATACTTCTTGTCCTCTTATATATAAGAACTTTATTGCACTTGAATAGTGAGCTTTTATGAATGATATCAGACCATCAACGTTGCTGTCTGCTGAGATTATATCAGAAAATCCCAAATTTTTTGCAGCCTGCATGGTTGAATTACCAACTGTAATAATCGGAAAGTCATCCTCTTTGCATATTTGACTAAAAGCCTTTACACTGTTTTTACTTGTAGATATCACAACGTCAAATTCGTACGCAGATATATCAGGATTTAAGTACTTTATTGTAAATACTGGTTCTATATAAACTTTGTATCCATACTTTCTCAATATATTTCTTGTATTGAACGAATCCAATAAAGGCCTCGTTAATAAAATAGACTTCATTCTGATTTATTTTACTACCAGTAAAATAGTACCCTTTATACACAAATTACTGAATAAAAACTTTTATTTTGATAGCTTGAGCAATTATTCAAGTAATTGATGTGGAAGTAGGAGTACTAAGAGGTTGTCCGGAAACTAGTAAATTCAAGCATATTCCCTCTTTAACATAACCCTACTCATAGCTAGGTATATGAAATTCTCAGTGGATGTTGTGAGTAAATCATACTCCTTCGATAGCCTTCTATTCCTATTAACCCAAGCAAAAGTCCTTTCTACAACCCATCTTCTTGGCTGTACTTTAAACCCTTGTTCTCTTGTTGGTAGTAGCTCAGGTGGCGTATCTTTGTGCACCCAAAATCTACATGGAGGCCTTTTAACAATTTCAATATCTATGTCATATTCTTCCTTTATGTGATTCTTTAAATTTCTTCCTTGGTATCCCATGTCAGCCCACATTTTTTTAACTTTAGTATATTTTGTTCTCATATTGTTTAATGCTATTTTAATACCATCTCTATCATTTTCGTTAGCAGCGCCTACGTAACAACCTAGTATAAAACCCTGAGTGTCTGTAATTATATGCCTTTTTCTACCCTTTACTTTTTTACTTCCATCATAGCCTTTGATCCCCCCTTTTCTGTAGTCTTTACAGATTGACTATCTACTATACAGGCACTCGGCTGCTCATTCCTTCCTATTTTTCTTCTACTATATTTTGTAATTTCATAATTCATTTTCTCAAAAATTCCCTGCTTCTTCCATTGCCTGAACTGCTCATACACAGTCTTCCATAGCGGAAAATCATTTGGTAAATACCGCCATTGACACCCTGTACGCAATACATAGAAAATTGCTTCTAATATTTCTCTTTTGCTATACTTTGGCGGCCTTCCTCCTTTCTTGTATGATACTCTGAAGTGTCTTTCTATTCTTGCCCATTCCCTTTCGCTTAGATCTGTTGGATACTTTTTTCTCATCTTTACCCTGTACTAAAATTTCAGATATTATAGCCTTTTACTTATTTCCGGACAACCTCTAAATGGAGTGAAGGAGTAGAATACTTCCATCGTCGTATAAATCAGGAAAGAAAGGAAAAGATTGATAACCTGATGGTTAAAGCTGTTGCTAATTTATCTGCTATTCAAGCTAACCATAATGTTGCTACCGTTTTAGATTTTCTTCTGCATGAAATAATCACTGATCCAATAAAGCATAAATTACTACTTGAGTTACCAGATAAAGGCAAAGGAGCTATGTATCAGCCTCTTAGCACATTAATACAGTGTGGTTTCGTTGATACAGTTCAAGATGTAATAAAGCACTTATCTCAGGAAAAGGTTTTAGTGTCTGAGGAGAAGAAAATACTTTCACATTGTGGTTACGCGTTTCTCCTTTCCTCGCTTTCAAATTCGATGTTAGAGGATCCTGAGATAGATATTCAAATTAAGGCAAGAATGATTATTGTGAATCTTTGGAAATGCGATCTTTTTGATGAGCATAAAAAAGCTGTGGTTAAATTTTCCAAGAACATAGATCCGATAACAGATGTGCTTGCAGGGTTAATTGTTGATTGGCAACGTGATAATAGCAGTAATAAAATTGTAAAGAAGCATGAAGTGCTGGAAATTTTGCAATTTGTCAAAGATTTTTGTTCAGATAAGGATTTAAAATTATTTAAAGATGGTATCACTAATGATCTAAAAACGGTTTATGTGTCAGGTATGAAAGATGGTATCGACTATAGCAGGGTAGCAGAGGGATTATTTTCTCAGCTAGGGAGGTCTGCACATTTGTCTCCTGAAGGTAGTGGTTTCAGTGATCCACAGACCGTGTTAGAAAGTGCTGGTGTTAGTGGTGTGTCTAGTCGTAGTTATAATTAGGAGTGTTTATGCGGAATGATGATGAAGATACTGAATTAATTCAAGATTTGTTAAATGGAGATTGTGATGAGCTAAATAGAAAAGTTGGACTTTTTTTAGACCAGTGTCCATCTTTTTTACACTCGGTTGGTAGGAGTCGTTTTTTTCCTGCATTCTTTTTCGGCATGTTTGCTACTGCATTTGATTCTGGTATTATAGATTTTGACCCTGGTATTGCAAATGGTGAAAGAATTTACTTTCGTTTTGATAACTATAATAATGGGAAAGGAAATCTAAAAATTGCTGTTCTAACTAATGACGTAGATGAAGATGGCATAAGAATAGTAAGATGCTACACTATTGCTGATAATGAGAACAGTCCTGGATCAAGATTCAGTGAAGAAGAAAGGCTATGGGTAGAAGAGAATCAGTTACAGCACTTACAGGAGGATCTGGCTTGGGAAGAGTATAAAATATTTCAGCGGGGAGAAGAGTGTGTATTGTTTCCTCAAGGAAGGGATTTTGATGGAAATCATGCATCTCCCATCAATAATTTTAGAGAAATTGTTCCAATCATGCAGCAAGGCAACTTATTAGATCGAGTAAATGGGTTAGCAAATAATAACAGTCTAGAAGTAAGAAGAGACATTAGAAGAATTTTACAATACATCGTCAATGTCTACGATGAATATCGCCAAGAATTGAATTTTGATAACGAGTCTGACGATCATGGTTTTTTATCCGGATTTTTATTAAATTTTAGGTACCGCGCTATGGCTGATATCTACCTAGAATTACTTATAGGTAGAGGATATGCAGATATTACTTTGCTTGTGCGTGGTCAGGAAAAATTAAATAATTCAGTTCCCATTATAATTGAACTCAAAGCAGGTCAAGAACACTTTCTAGAGCAAGAACCTTCTTTGGTAAGAAGATTACTTAATCCTACTGAGGGAGAAGTTGCAAGAGATGTAGAAAATTATTTATTGTATCCAGCCTCTTGCACACGTGCAGTACCTGGTTCTAATCCATTTTCCTACACATCTAGGTTTGCGTTTGCAAATATTGCATTTGAAAAAGGTACTGCTCGGATAGGGGGAAATTTGGTAAGAGTAACAAAATACCTATTCAATTACCATAATGACGATAGAATGTTATATCCAGTAAGACAAGGGGCCTCAGGAGTAAATGTTCGAGAACGCGCTCTGACAATGGTTTTGTTTGCACTAAGTATTAACTCACTAGTTGTACTTAACATCCGTCGAATGTTGCGTCACCAGTTTCCAGTAATGGCCTTAGATTTATCACGTCCACATTGGCAAGGTGCTAGAGTGCGTGAAGTATTGTGTGAAATGGTTGATGATAATCCTCAAATAAACGTTATTTTAACACCATTTCAGTCACCTGATGATTATTCAAGAAATCGTGGGCATTTCCACGGTAATCTTTCACGAATAGGTGGTGTTGGACAGGTACACGCAGCTGCAAGTGTAATGATGAATACCGGCTGGCAAGATGTCAATAGGCATACGGAATTATTTCAGGAAATTTCTAATGTGTTGTTTCCATTGTTAGAGCAAAATGCTATACAACCATTAAGGCAAGGATTGGTAACAAGTGAAGCTGAATTTCAAGCTGTATTACATGGGTTATTTTATACTCTTGGCAATCCTGCTAGAGTAGTTATTGAGTTTCAATTAGAAAGAGGTGGAAGAATAGATCTAGTGTTGTCAAGATTTGTGGAAAGAGATGATACTCATCCAATTGGGATAGAGCTAAAATTTGCTGGAACTGCAGGGCAGGTACGGCAAAAAAGTGCAGAAGCGAATCGACAATTACAACGATATACACAATGTGGAGGATGCGAACGTATTACTGATGGAGATCAAATGGTTTTATCATATGCTGTATTCAATAACGGTGCACGAGGACCAGATACTCTAATATCAGTTAGGGATGTTCTTAACGTAAGAGATAACTTAGGACAGTTTTACAGATGATCTTTTATCAATGGAAGTGCTCAGGGTTTGGATGTACTTATAGTGAAATATACATATTAAGTCCAGTAGAGTGTAGGTAAGGTTGAAGGAAGAAAAATAAGATTCTTTGAAGAATAGGGTTTATTTTATGTCTTCTTAAGCTAAAGCCAGCCTTATCAGGTCAAATAAATTTACTGACAAGAGATTTGCCTAATTTAATACCTATTAGCAGCGTGGTAGAAAGTGGTCACGTAGGCAAAGTCGTAATGCTAAGATAGGTTAAATATATAATTTGTCTAGTTTTTAGTACTTTATGCAAAAAGCTGAAAATTTGAACAGCTATCTATTTTTACTATAGACTTACCTCAATTTTTCTTTCTCATATCAAATGAATTAATGTTAATTCAGTAATATATTTTACTAAAAATTTAAATAAAATAACTATTTCCAGTGGTTAAAATCAAGGAACGTGAGAAGTTTTTTCTTTGGAATGCGTTGGTCTACCAAGTGTACCATACGAACTTTTTAATATAGTGATTTTGCTATACGCTAAAACTACCCATATTAGCCCATTTCATCAATATCTACATACGAACTGTTTTGCCTAAGTTTATGGAAACAATTTAAATCTTCTATTTTTATAACCTTATTTTTACGCGGCTTGTTCTTACAAATATACGATCTATTTTCTTTTTAAACAAAGTAAACATTTAAAATTTTTATGATGCTGAGAAATTAAGGTATTGTCTGTAAATTCCAATAGAATTTTTGTATCTGCTCAATATAGAAAATGTTTTTCATAAAGTTTTTATCCTTGGTAATTATAGGTAGCTATTTAATTCTAACTTTTATATAATACCATAAATATTTTTATATGGAGAGTGCAATGCCAAGAACGACAGAACGTCATGCTACAGTACTTAATAAGTTACAAAGTGTTATTGAACATATAGATTCCAAAACTGCTGCTGAAAGGCGTTTAGCTATTGAAAGATGGGTGAAAACTTACATTAGACAGGTAGAATACCTAGAAGATGATAAGCTACAATTCTTGTACAAAATGTTTCGTGATGAGAGTTGTTGGTCAGATACAAAATTAAATAATGCAATCTTAGGACAGAAGCTCACTGAAGAAAAGATAGAAGCAATAGATAACCCATTCTGTAGGTATAACATGGCTTGCAGGTATTGTGTAGTAGATAAAATTCATCCGCTCTTTCAAGAGCAATTTGAGTCTTATAAAGGTAGAGTTTCTCCTGATGCAGTAGACATGGAGGGTAATCCTGTGAATGACAAGTACATAAGAAATGATTTGCTAGACTCCATGGAAAGTTATGATCCTGTGTTCAGCTTTTGGATTGATAGAGAGTCTGAAGAATTAAAATTAAAAGAATACAGTAATATAGGTGGCTTCAGAAAAGCTGTAGATTTTAAATGGAGTCAGGGAGTGGAATATTTCTATAATCTCTTGAGTGAGCAACAGGGAAAAGAGGAAGTTACTAATGCAGTTATAACCTTATCCTCTATTCAATCTAACTTTAATCGTGCTACTGTTTTGGATTTTTGTTTGCATAAAATGGATGACTCAACAAAACGTGAGCTGTTAGTTAAATTATCAGAAAAAGATCAGGGAGTATATTCGCTTCTTAATGGGTTAATCAAGTGGAGTTTTCTTGATACAGTCCAAGATATGATAAAGCGCTTGTGCTATGAAGAAGTTTCGGTGCCTACAGATAAAATACTTTCAGGTCGTGATTATGGACTCCTACTTTCCTCTCTTTCAAATGTGATATTGGAAAATCCTGAGTTAAGTGCTCAAGCTAGGTCAACCATTATGGGTATTTGGAGGTGCAATCGCTTTAGTGAGCATAAAAAGCTAGTTCTTTTTTCCGATGATAAAGCTCTAGTTACACCTGTATTCGCTGCATTCATTACAGATTGGAATAGAAATAAAGCTGGAGGTGATGTTGGAATAAAAGATCAGATATTAGAAATTTTACGGTTTGCAGAAGAGAATTGTTCATCAGAAGATCTTGCAAGTTTTAAAGATTACGTAGTTAATGACTTAAAAATGGTTAGTATGCCTGGTATGGTAAGGAATATTTCCTATAGTAAGCTAATGGGGGAGTTGTTTTATGAAGTAAGTGTTTCTAGTGATCTCCGTACCGAACTAGCATCTCCTGGTGTTAGTGGTTTGTCTAGTCATAGTAAGTAGAGGTGTTTTATGCATAACAATGGTGAAAATATAGGGTTAGTTAGAAGTTTGCTAGATGGAGAATATCAGAAATTTGAAGAAAGGTTCGAGTCTTTTTTAGATCAATGTCCATCTTTTCTGCATTCAGTTGGTAAGGATCGCTTTTTCCCTGCATTCTTTTTCGGTATGTTTGCTACTGCATTTGATTCTGATATTGCAAAGGACAGTGAAAGAATTTTCTTTCGTTTTGACAATGATCCAGATAACCCTAGAAAAGGAAATTTAAAGGTTGCTATTTTAACTGAAGACAGAAACGGCAGGCAAATAGTAAGGTGCTACACTATTGCTGACAGGACAAACAGCATTGGTTCAAGATTCAGTGAAGAAGAGAAACAGTGGGTAGAACGTAAACTGCAGGGGGATGGTACTAAAAGAAGAAAACTAGAATTAGAATGGGAAGAGTATAAAATATTTGTATGGGCAGAAAATCTAGGAGAAGACGAAAAAGAGGAAGCAATAAGATGTAAGCGATTTTCTGAAGATGAAGCATTTACTCAAGATTCAGCATCTCTGTGCGATGGTTTTGAAGAGGTTGTCAGAACTATGCAGCAAGGTAACTTATCAAATTTGTTAGGAAGATTGGCAAGTAATAACGCAGATTATGTTTTTGCTACCATTAGGAACGTTTTCAATTACATAATTGACATCTACAATAGATATAATCATGTACTAGATTTCAATGGCAAGGAGTCAGACTATCATGGCTTTCTGTCAGGGTTTTTGATGAACTTTAGGTATCGCCACACGGCTGGCATTTATCTTGAGTTATTTGTAGGAGGTGGATATACAGATATTACTTTCCTTATACGTGGAGTGGATAGGCTAAGGGATTCTGTTCCTATTATAATCGAGCTCAAAGCTGGAGGAGAGAGTGCTGATCAAGCATTGGAACAAGCTGAAAATTACGTCATAAGATGTCCTGTCTCATCTATATCAATTCATACTTCATCAGGTAGTGCTGTCTGTGTTGGATTAAATTTTGATTTAGATGAGGATCAGCGTTTGCGGCTTAGCACTCAAGACTTTCTGGATAAAGGGTCTTCTTTATTGGAAAGGCTATTTAATGGTTCTGTAGACGAGATTAGAGAGAACGTTAGAAATTATTTATTATATCCATCTTTTGGTGTACCTGCCGTACCTGACGTAAGAGGTACTAATAGCAGAGTGTTTTCCTATACGACTGGATTTGCATTTGCGAAAAAAAGGATTATGGTAGCAGGAGGAAATTGGGTAGATGTAACTAAATACCTGTTCAATTACCACGATAACGATAAAATGCTAGGCCCGCAAGGAAGGGTTGCACAAGTAAATGTTCGGGACCGTGCCTTAACTATGGTTTTACGGGCATTATGGCAAGGAAAAGAAAGAATTATTGTGCTTGATGTTCGTCATGCGTTAGCTCACCAATTTCCCATACAAGGTCTAGACTTGTCACGTTGGCCAGATGCTAGAGTATATGAAGTAGCATGCACGTTGAATCCAAGGAGAAGAGATGAGGATGATCTTGGTTTAGCAGTTGATGTGACACCATTTCAATCACCTGCCGATTATCTACAGAGTAAGGGCAATCAGTCTTTTCAAGGTGAGCTTTTAACAATAGGTGGTGTTAGTAATATACACAGCACTGCAAATGTTATGATGAATACAGGCTGGCAAGATATCAATAGGCATAAGGCATTATTTCAAGCAATTTCCAAAGTGTTATTTACGTTAAAGTGGGTAGTGAATAGAAATAATGCCCGAGAGGTTGGGTTTCATTCTGTGTTGCATGGATTGTTTTATACTTGTGATAATCCAGCTAGGATAATTATAGAGTTCCAGTTGGGAGGAGGAGAGAAGATAGATTTGGTGTTATTAAGGTCTGCAGAAAGTAGAGGTGGTGTTCATCCAATTGCGAAAGAGCTGAAGTTTGCTGATGATTACGAACTACAGAGTAAAATACAAGAGGCAAATAATCAGTTAAATAGTTATTTGCAATGTAGAGGATATAAGCGTATTACCGATGGAGACACAGTAGTTTTATCGTATGCCATATGGAATGATCGTGCGCAGAGGCCAGATACTCTTATATCAGTTAAGGATGTTCTTCGTATAAAGGACAACTTAGGACACAGTTCTGCAGATGATCTTCCTGGCAGATGAGGGTTATTGAGAATTTACATATAAAATTAAGTATATAATAGATTATACTGGTAAAATGTATATGATAGCAGGCTCAAAGTCATATGAAGCTACGGTAGGAGAATACAACTCTCTAAAAAATATGAAAAATTATACTTGTATTGACTCTTAATTTATGCTAATTATTGCACATGATGTATTTATAGATTGAGGGAGTGTGGTGTTAGGGTATATCTCAAAGGATGGGCAGGTCTGTGCAAGTGATGGGTTAGCTACTGAAGGACAGCATACGGAGCGTTTTGGTCAGCACACTCTTGAAGGAAGCACATCATCGTTAAGTAAAGAACAAACTGATGACTGGAATGAGTCCATTGTTGAAGATAAAAATACTGTTGTTGAAAGTTATTTTATTCCAGAAAACTCAATTTTAATGAATTTAGCAAACCTGTTAACTGAGAGCGAAAAAGTTTCAATTAAGGTTAGAGATTTGTATGTTACAATTCCAGATGACCACAAGGCTGTTCCTCCGAGAGGAATTGTTAGTATTATTGAGGTATTAAAGAATCTCTCTAACAATAGCGGGTTAAGCATTAATTTTCCTCATACTGATGTTCGGAGTATTATTCTAATTTCTAAAAAGTCTAACCTAGAGTTCAGGCTTTCTTTCTCTAGTCATGATATCTATGAACTTTATCTGCGCATGATTGATAAAGAAAGCCTAGAAATATTATCTAAAGAAATAAGTCTAGTTACAGCTAGTCCTTTTGATGGTCTACCTACTATTAAAATGCCAGCTTTAGCACAAAAAAGCGGTAAAGATAATCCCAGTAGCTCAATGGATGATAATCTAACTCCCCTCAGTGAGGTTGATACTAGGCTTCAAAGTGATGAACAAGGTTTACAGCCAGAAATTTTATCTACTAGTCTAACAGGAACTAGCACGAATAAGGGACGAGAGCAAGATTATCTTAATGATAGTGAAATAGTTGTGGCTAGTAATATGGCTCTCAATACTTCGGGTATTGATGGTATATTAGACATCAACCCATTTGCTAACTTGGATGAGGATCGGATTAATACAAGTACTCCGACTAAACAGATCAGCTTATGTGAGCCGTCTTCCATAAGTGAATATCTAGTTAATGAGAGCGAACTTAGTGACAGGATGAATTTAAAGGGTGCAAGTAGAATGGCTGAACTTATTAGACTGATAGCTGGCGTATTCATTGATATGAGAGGAATAATAGAAGAACTAAGTATTCCCTTGTTAGGTCAAAAGATAAAAGATATAAGAGAATATTTAAAAGATTTTCTTTCTGTAGTAGAGGAACTGATCAACGAACGTAGCAAAAATCGCCTACAAGATAAGTCTGAAGAAAATCACGAAGCTTGCTTACAACAAATTTATGATTTAAAATCAAAATTGAAAATAGAAGAAAGAATTAATTCTTCTATAGATCAGAAAAATCAACAATTAACCGAAAAAAAACTCCAGCTTGCAAAAGATAATCAGGATTTTCTTGGTAAATGTAAAGAGCTGGGTAATCTTCTGTGTGACAAACACAAAGAGCTAGAGGAGCAATGTAGTACTCAGCAAAGTCTAAAGGAACGTCTAGGTACGTTGCTTGCAGAGAATAAGCATTTGAAGGAAGAAATAGACGGTATGAACAAGTTTTACAAACACCTTCCAGAACGAACTGAGGAAAAAAGTGGTGCTACAAAAATAGGAAAAATAAGCAAATCGAGAGAAGTTACTCAATCGAATAACGGGTATCATAAGGAAGTCAAAATTGAACAAGAGTTGAGACAAAAGATAGATGAAATGCAGAGAAAAATAGGTGAATTGCTGTCAGAAAATAGTATGTTACTAGAGGAATTAAGGTCAAAATGTGAACAAGTAGGGGATGCTGTAGAAAGCTTAAGTACCGAGATCTCAAGTTTTCGCTCTGAACAAAATTTGTATAATGAGCTTGAGGCTGTTAAACGAAGAGAAGAGCTCGATAACTCAGACCAAGCTGAAATGTACTTAAAGAATGGTGATCTAGTTAATGTGACACAAGGTTATAGTAAAAAGGCTGATAACCCAACTAAACTTACTGAACAGTTTAAAGCAGTAAAGTCTCAACTCTTGATGGCAAGCACTTATAGTAGAAAGCAGATGACCTATGCTTCTGTTTCTCTTGTGTTGTCTGGGGCGTTTTCTGTTGGTGCAAGTTTAACGATGTTTAATTTAGCAATATGTATTTCGCTTACCGTGGCTGCGTTAACTTTTCTTGCAGTATGGTGTTACTGTTCTTATAAGGCAAGTACAGCGCTTAGTAATATTGAAGTTGATCAAATCGGAAATTGTGTTAATCTACGGCTTCAGGAACTCAGGTAGCCTAAGTTGGGAAGGGTTAAGTTTTGAGTTAATGGAGAGGTTCTTCTAAATCATTGGTGTTTGTGTTTTTTAGGAATGCTCTCTTGCGTTGGATTGGAAGGATTGTTCTATAGTATTTTCTAAAATGAATGATAAATTTCCATTATGGTATTACCAACCAAAAGTTGTAAGTCTGTATATTTATGCATTAAAGGTCTGAGGCGGCTTTTGATGGTATTCCAACAATGCTCTATAGGGTTCAAATCTGGTGAATATGTTGGTAGATAGAGCAAACGGCATCTAGCATTATCTATTAACTCCTTTGTTTTGGGAGTTTTATGGAATGTGGCATTGTCCATAACTATTGTAGTACCATGTGGCAATTTAGGTAATAACATCTTCTCTAACCATGTATTGAATACCTCTTTGTCACACCCACCTTTGAAAGTCATTGGTGCAATAAATCTCTTTCCAATCCACCCGCCTATTATACTGATTCTCTCTCGTTTTCTTCCTGGAATATCTGCATAAATTTTCTTTCCTATTGGAGCACGTCCATACTCTCGGTATAACCTATTATCAACTCCTGCTTCATCTATATATAAGATGCTGGAATGGTCTATTTTTGAGATTTTATCGGTAAATCGCTGCCTATCTTCTTGATTGCGCTCTTGATATAGTGTAACTTTTTTTTAAAGTAATTCTTAGCTGTTTCAGCCTATACCAAATTGAATTTATTCCAAATCCAAGATTTTGTTTCATCTCTGCCAGCGTATGATCTGGATTCTTTTTAACATATTCTTCGAGTATTTTTGGGTCTATTTTTCGAATAAAGCTGCCGTTTTTCGATGGCCTTAGGCTTTCACCAGCGGCTTTCTTTCTTAACCAGCGGTACAGAGTTGCTATTCCTATCTCCAAAAGCTCTGCCACCTCAACCTTTGACTTCCCTTTTTCTATCATCGATACTGCCCTTTCCCTTAAATCCACACTATACGCCATTATAACTCAAATAGCTTATTATACCTTTATCATTTACTTTGGGAAGTACTATATGAGGTTGTCCGGAAACTAGTAAATTCAAGCATATTCCCTCTTTAACATAACCCTACTCATAGCTAGGTATATGAAATTCTCAGTGGATGTTGTGAGTAAATCATACTCCTTCGATAGCCTTCTATTCCTATTAACCCAAGCAAAAGTCCTTTCTACAACCCATCTTCTTGGCTGTACTTTAAACCCTTGTTCTCTTGTTGGTAGTAGCTCAGGTGGCGTATCTTTGTGCACCCAAAATCTACATGGAGGCCTTTTAACAATTTCAATATCTATGTCATATTCTTCCTTTATGTGATTCTTTAAATTTCTTCCTTGGTATCCCATGTCAGCCCACATTTTTTTAACTTTAGTATATTTTGTTCTCATATTGTTTAGAGGTTGTCCGGAAATAAGTAAAAGGCTATAATATCTGAAATTTTAGTACGGGGTAAAGATGAGAAAAAAGTATCCAACAGATCTAAGCGAAAGGGAATGGGCAAGAATAGAAAAACACTTCAGAGTATCATACAAGAAAGGAGGAAGGCCGCCAAAGTATAGCAAAAGAGAAATATTAGAAGCAATTTTCTATGTATTGCGTACAGGGTGTCAATGGCGGTATTTACCAAATGATTTTCCGCTATGGAAGACTGTGTATGAGCAGTTCAGGCAATGGAAGAAGCAGGGAATTTTTGAGAAAATGAATTATGAAATTACAAAATATAGTAGAAGAAAAATAGGAAGGAATGAGCAGCCGAGTGCCTGTATAGTAGATAGTCAATCTGTAAAGACTACAGAAAAGGGGGGATCAAAGGCTATGATGGAAGTAAAAAAGTAAAGGGTAGAAAAAGGCATATAATTACAGACACTCAGGGTTTTATACTATAGTACTTCCCAAAGTAAATGATAAAGGTATAATAAGCTATTTGAGTTATAATGGCGTATAGTGTGGATTTAAGGGAAAGGGCAGTATCGATGATAGAAAAAGGGAAGTCAAAGGTTGAGGTGGCAGAGCTTTTGGAGATAGGAATAGCAACTCTGTACCGCTGGTTAAGAAAGAAAGCCGCTGGTGAAAGCCTAAGGCCATCGAAAAACGGCAGCTTTATTCGAAAAATAGACCCAAAAATACTCGAAGAATATGTTAAAAAGAATCCAGATCATACGCTGGCAGAGATGAAACAAAATCTTGGATTTGGAATAAATTCAATTTGGTATAGGCTGAAACAGCTAAGAATTACTTTAAAAAAAAGTTACACTATATCAAGAGCGCAATCAAGAAGATAGGCAGCGATTTACCGATAAAATCTCAAAAATAGACCATTCCAGCATCTTATATATAGATGAAGCAGGAGTTGATAATAGGTTATACCGAGAGTATGGACGTGCTCCAATAGGAAAGAAAATTTATGCAGATATTCCAGGAAGAAAACGAGAGAGAATCAGTATAATAGGCGGGTGGATTGGAAAGAGATTTATTGCACCAATGACTTTCAAAGGTGGGTGTGACAAAGAGGTATTCAATACATGGTTAGAGAAGATGTTATTACCTAAATTGCCACATGGTACTACAATAGTTATGGACAATGCCACATTCCATAAAACTCCCAAAACAAAGGAGTTAATAGATAATGCTAGATGCCGTTTGCTCTATCTACCAACATATTCACCAGATTTGAACCCTATAGAGCATTGTTGGAATACCATCAAAAGCCGCCTCAGACCTTTAATGCATAAATATACAGACTTACAACTTTTGGTTGGTAATACCATAATGGAAATTTATCATTCATTTTAGAAAATACTATAGGTTGTTACGTAGGCGCTGCTAACGAAAATGATAGAGATGGTATTAAAATAGCATTAAACAATATGAGAACAAAATATACTAAAGTTAAAAAAATGTGGGCTGACATGGGATACCAAGGAAGAAATTTAAAGAATCACATAAAGGAAGAATATGACATAGATATTGAAATTGTTAAAAGGCCTCCATGTAGATTTTGGGTGCACAAAGATACGCCACCTGAGCTACTACCAACAAGAGAACAAGGGTTTAAAGTACAGCCAAGAAGATGGGTTGTAGAAAGGACTTTTGCTTGGGTTAATAGGAATAGAAGGCTATCGAAGGAGTATGATTTACTCACAACATCCACTGAGAATTTCATATACCTAGCTATGAGTAGGGTTATGTTAAAGAGGGAATATGCTTGAATTTACTAGTTTCCGGACAACCTCTAACTTACGCTGCAAATGTTTAAGAAATTTACTAAGCAGAAAAAAAGACAAAGAATCCCCGAGTTAGCTAGTCTTTTACTATCTCTGTCGAGTATTGGCATTTTTTGATGTCTTGTAACGCTTTATAAGCGCGTTCAGCTTATTTAGATAAAAATCTAGATGTAGATGAAGTTTTGTAAAGACATACAGTATCTATATACTGCAAAAAATTGAACATAAGACGCCGATACATTAAGTAATCCTTACCTTTTAATCTGCAGATTGGCGAAAGCAAATACAATAGCTTCAGTTTCATGATAAGGGGGCTGGCGGAGTTTGTCAAGGAAGTTTTTCGTTTCTGTGAACCACCTGCTAACCGACAGCTAACATTAACTACCGATATCGTATCTGAAGAAGCACCCTGGCCATTCTAAAAAATTTAATGCTGAGTACACCTTACTTTTGGCTTCCTCTATAGTGCTCCCTTCTGCTACTATATTTAGCACTCTTCCGCCATCGGAAACTAAGTTACCACTTTCATCGAATTTAGTACCAGCATGAAACACCAACACACCAGGAATGCTTTCAATCTTATCTAATCCTTTAATTACTTCTCCCTTTTGATAATCACCCGGATAGCCTTTACTTGCAACAACTACACAAACTGTAGATTTGTTGTTAAGTTCCACCATTTTGACATTTAACTTTCCTTCTGCAACTGACAACATCAATTTTAACAAATCGCAATTTGAATCAAATCTAGGTAATATAGATTGCGTTTCTGGATCACCGAATCTAACGTTATACTCGAGAAGTTTTGGGCTATCTTTGCAAATCATTAAACCAGCAAAGAGTACTCCTTTATAAGACGTACCCATGTTAACCAATGCTTGAGCTGTAGGGTATATTATTTTTTGGATAATTTTTTGCTCCATGTCCTTACTTATAATTGAAGGTGATGAGTACGACCCCATACCTCCAGTATTTTGGCTTTCATTACTTTCATCAACTCTCTTATAATCTTTTGCACACCCAAGAGTTACTACTTTCAACCCATCAATAAGAGCAAAAAAACTTACTTCTTCTCCAACTAAAAACTCTTCTATGATTATTTCTTCACCTGATTCACCAAATTTTTTCTCCACTAGCATTGAATTTATTGCTGAAAAAGCTTCGCTTTCTGTATTACATATAACCACCCCTTTTCCTGCTGCAATTCCATTTGCTTTCACTACAAGTGGAAACTTTATTTTATTGCTACGTACAAAATCTTTAGCTAACCCTTCATCAACAAAACACTCGTACTTGGCAGTTGGTATACCATATCGTTTACATAGTCCCTTGGTGAAAGACTTCGATCCCTCAAGTTTTGCAGTTGCTTGACTTGGAGCAAAAACATTTATTCCCTCTGCAACTAAATCATCAGCAAGCCCATCAATTATTGGTTGTTCTGGACCAATAACAACCAACTCTATATTTTCTCTCTTGCAAAATTGTGTAACATCCACTGAATTTTGAATATTTACATCCACAAGAGCCCCAAGATCTTTCATAGCTTGGCGACCAGGAGTTACATATAACTCAGTCAAGATAGGAGATTTTTTTAGAGCCCAAAGTAGAGCGTGCTCACGCCCACCAGAACCTATAACCAGAACCTTCATCTTTATTTCCTCGCTTTTCTATATGTCAAAATTATTATTTGCTTATAACAGTATCATTACTCATGTATTTTTGCAACACGTTTGGTATTGCAATCGACCCGTCAGAATTTTGATAATTCTCCATTATGGCAATAATCGTTCTTCCTATAGCTAAAGCTGAGCCGTTTAAAGTGTGAACATATTTTTTTATCTTTTTATCAGTTTCTGAAGAGTATTTAGCGTTCATCCTTCTTGCTTGAAATGCACCACAATTTGAGCAGCTTGATATTTCTCTATATTTATTTTGCCCAGGTAACCATACCTCTATGTCATAAGTCCTTTGTGCAGCAAAACCCATATCGCCACTGCAAAGCAGCATTACTCTGTATGGCAATTCTAATTTTTTTAATATCTCTTCAGCAACACTCGTCATACCCTCAAGCTCATCATTTGATTGGTCTTCAGTTGTGATGCTTACCAACTCCACTTTACCAAATTGGTGTTGCCTTATCATGCCCCTGGTATCGCGACCTGCACTACCTGCTTCTTTACGAAAGCACTCCGAATATGCAGTAAAGCGAATAGGCAGTTCTTTTTCTTCCATTATTTTGTCAGCAACTAAATTTGTTAAAAACACTTCACTTGTGGGAATCAACCTCAATTCGTCGGTAGTTAAATACGAATCGTCAGAAAATTTCGGTAGCTGACCAACATTATACATAGCTTCGTTTTTCACCAAAGCCGGGTGGTACACCTCAGTATAGCCAAATTCATTAACATGCATTTCAAGCATACAATTTATTAGCGCTCGTCCAAGCTTAGCTAACTGTCCTTTTAATATCGTAAATCTTGATCCGGAAATTCTCGCCGCTTGTTCGAAGTCTATTAAACCTAATTTTTCTCCGAGTTCATAATGAGATTCTGGTACAAAATCAAACTGTCTTTTTCCTCCATATCTTCTCACCTCTAAATTAGAGTTCTCATCTGCGCCTATTGGCACATCTTGCGCAGGAATATTCGGCAAGTTAGATAAAACATTCACTAACTTATCCTTTTCTGCTTGTTCTTTTAAGCTGATTGCCTCTATCTCATTTGTGATGCTTTTTGACAACTCTATTTGCTCTTCACAGGGGCTCTTGCTCATTTTAAGCTTTTTTATTTCCTCTGTGATTTCATTGCGCTGCCTATTCAAATCCTGCAGTTTAGTGGTTAATGATCTTTTCTCGTGATCGATTTCTAATATCTCTTCCGCAGTAGATTCTCTAATTCCCCTGCTTTTCATTGCCTTTTCAAATCCTTCAGGGTTTTTGCGTATATATTCTATATCGTGCATATATTGTGCTATTACTAACATTGTTACTGTACTCCAAAAGCTCTTAATATTCAATATATTCTCATACTACTAAAATTATTATGGTTGATTTTTTTGTTAGAATTTGTTAAAATTTAATTAACTTAGCGTTCATAGGGTGTAGTATGTTGGGTATTACAAAAAATAATCAGAAAGAGAGCACTGACTTTGCTGGTGAGGAATTCGTTATCTACGCTACTTGTGTATGCCTAGCAGCCACATTCGCTGCTGGCTGTTTAGGGGCGGTAATAGGATCCCCTCTATTGACCTTTCCACTTGCTATGCTCATCTCTAACCCCGTAGTTTGGGTTTTAATGGGAATAATTCTTACAGTAGCATACAAAATGGTTGTTGAACCTTTATTTTACTTAGCGAAGAACTATATTAATGGAAAAAGAGCTTCAAAGGGGGAAAAGAGTGAAGAAAAAGATACAGAACTACAAGATTTGCAAGGCAAGACTCCAGAAAAGCAAGCAAGACCGAAAACTCCTGATAGGGATAGTGGTATTTTTGACTGCAAAGAAAATAAGGATTCTTTTGTATATAAGACAAATAAAAAAGAAGATTATAAATTTTGGTTAAGTAATTTTGATATTGCAGAGATTGCAAAAAGTTACTATGGATGGATGCCATATCGTAAAAAAGGTCACAGGGAATTTTCCAAAGGAGTGTTCTTTTCTTGCCTCGATAATCTTACATCTTTTCTGGGGAACCGATTGCAAGAATATAAAGATAAAGTAAAAGGGGATAACAATTTAGTATTATCTTCAATTCTTAACTTAAATAACAATCATTGGGTAACATTGGTTATTTCTCATGATGAAAAGAGTAAAAAGTTTAGAGCATATTATTGCGATTCATTTGGTGAACCATTACCAGAAGAGGTATCAAGTGCGCTACAGAAAACTCTAGGAATAGACAATAGTAGTATTAGAAACTCAAAAGCTAAACAACAAGATGATAAGTATAATTGTGGAATATTTGCCTTAGAGAATGCTAAGAAAATTACAGATATGCTGAAAGCAGGCAAATCGTTTGATGAAATTGATGATCAGCTAAAATATGAACTTAGTTCAGAGCAATTAATAGAGAAGAGAAAAGAATTTGCAAAAGCGTTGAAAAAGGATGAACAAAGCAGGGCTGGCACGCCAAGCCCTGTATTAGGTAGTCCAGGAAATATAAGTCGTAAAGATAGCGGAGTAAGTTTAGATTCAGTAGAAAGTAAGCAAACAAAAATTGTTCAATATAATACTACAGGTGATGGCAACTGCTTTTTCCATGCGGTATTTGGTGATAATAGCTCTGGTCAATATAAAACTGAAAAAGCACAAGATATGAGAATGGAATGGCACAAATTTTTAAGTCAATTTAACTCTTTGAATGATCCAAGGATGCCTGAGTTATTGAAGGGACAGATGCAGAAAGTTTTTGGTGCATTCTTAGAAAATCCAAATCATTTGATTGGTATGTCGGACTCAATAAAAGATTTGGTTCAGCATACAAACAGACGGGTAGAGAAGATAAAAAAAAAGACTAATAAATTAATAAAAAAGTTATGTTGTCTTACAACATTAAAAGAAAATGAAGTTATAGGTGATTTAAGAAGCATTAGTGCTAGTAATCTCAATATTAGTGAAAGAAAATATGATAGAAATTATAATAGTGATACTGCAGCAAATTCTTTTCTCAATGGCAAATCCATTTATAGATCTTATCTAGAGGCAATCAGCAGCCAAAGTTACCATGTTTTCATAGAAGAAATTTCTATCTTAGCTTCGCTGGCTAATATTGAAATTGACGTCTACTATAAAAATAATGGTAATGATGTAAATACATTGTTTCTGCCAAATGCGGGAATGATAAATGAAGGTTATCAGCAGAACAACGAGCTATGGGGAAATAAAGAACAAGAAACGGTATACTTGGCACCTGGTCATTATGAGAGAGCTGAGATAGTAGAGGTAGAGCCTTCTCTTATGGAAAAAGTAAGTTCGGCTATACAAAGTGTTGTAACAGTATGTGTAAATGCGCTAGGTTTGAACACATAGAATATATGTCCCTACAAGTAGGAAATTTGACAATTGATTCTCCAGTTATTTTAGCTCCAATGTCTGGAGTGACTGATTATCCGTTTAGAAGTATTGTGAAGAAACTTGGTGCAAGTTTGTTAGTTTCAGAGATGATCGCAAGCAGAGCTATGATTATGCAAACTCGCCAGAGTTTGCAAAAAGCAAAAGTCGATGCATTAACTGCTGTGCAGCTTGCTGGGTGTGAGCCAGATGTTATGGCGGAGGCTGCAAAATTAAACGAGGACATGGGAGCAAAAATTATAGACATAAACTTTGGTTGCCCTGTTAAAAAAGTTGTAAACGGTTATGCAGGATCAGCGCTAATGCGTGATGAGAAAAAAGCCGCTGAGATAATTGAAGCTGTGGTCAAAGCAGTGAATATGCCAGTTACGGTGAAAATGCGCACTGGATGGAACGATGAAAATCGCAATGCCCCGAGACTTGCGAAAATTGCCGAAGACTTAGGAGCAAAAATGATCACTGTGCATGGAAGAACAAGAGCGCAGCTTTATAATGGTCAAGCAGATTGGAAATTCGTTAGAAATGTTAAAGAGCAAGTGAAAATTCCAGTTATAGTAAATGGCGATATTAAAAATTTAAATGATATTCAGAATGCTCTCAAAGAATCTGGAGCAGACGGAGTGATGATAGGTCGTGGTGCCTACGGTAAACCTTGGCTGATTAATCAAGCAATGAACTTTCTCAGTGGAAGTGAAACTTCTGAGCCAACAGCTTCAGAGAGATTAAGCATCATACTCGAGCATTACGACAATATTCTTGAGTACTATGGAAATGACACAGGAATAAAGATGGCCCGCAAACACATAGGTTGGTACAGTAGCGGGCTTCAAGGCTCATCTGAATTTCGTGTGAGAGTAAATAACATGACAGATAGCACAGAAGTGAAAGAAAATATTATTGGCTTTTTTGGTCAAGAGACACACTAGCTGTACTCAATTCGACTGATCGTATGCCACTACGCTCTCTTCCTCACCAGAGTGTAAATGACAACCATTATCCATCAACCATTCCTCGTCATAAGTTTCAATATCAAAATATTTTTCATATTTATCCACATTATCACAAAGTGAAAGTGCTCTGATCTTATTCATAATCAAACCTGTACCAGCAGGAATTAATCTTCCTACTATAACATTTTCTTTTAATCCACTTAAAGGATCACTCTTCCCGCAGAATGCTGCTTCTGTAAGTACTTTTGTTGTCTCTTGGAAAGAGGCAGCAGAAATAAAGGAGCTAGTTTCAAGACTTGCCCTAGTAATCCCCTGCAGAATAGGAAGATAATGAGTAGACCGTTTGCCAGAGTTACTCATAGCATCATTTTCCCTATCAACTTCCAGCTTGTCAATGCTTTCGCCAACCAAGTACATAGTATCACCAGGATCAGTAATTTCCACTTTTTGTAGCATTTGTTTTAAGATCACCTCTAAATGCTTATTGTCTATACGAACACCCTGCAATCTATAAACTTGCTGTATTTCAGAAATCATATAGTGCGCTAAAGCTTCTAACCCAAGCACACGTAAAATATCATGGAGATCAGGGTCACCATCCATCAATAGATCACCTTTACGTACAAAATCACCTTCATTGACTATTACATGCTTACTTCTTGATACCAAATATTCAACTGGAGAAATTTGTTCATCTACAGGTTTAATTAATATACTGCGTTTTCCTCTACGGTCTTTTTCAGAAAACGCTACATAGCCATCTATCTCACTAACAATAGCATGCTCTTTAGGACGACGTGCTTCAAATAACTCTATAACCCTCGGTAAACCACCAGTAATATCACGAGTTTTAACTGACTCTCTTGGTGTTCTTGTAATAACATCACCTGCATGAACCTTCTGGCCATCTTGTACATTGAGCACTGCACCGATTGGTATAAAATAACATGCTTCAACGCCACTTGCGAGTGTCATTACTTTACCATTATCGTCAAGCAGCACAATACGAGGACGTAAATTAGCTCCACCAGAATGCAATTTCCAGTCTTTTACTACTTTGCTTGATATTCCTGTAGATTCATCCATCACTTCAGTGATCGAAATTCCATCTTTTAAGTCCTGATAAGACACTGTACCAGTCTTCTCCGTGATAATAGGCAATGTATAAGGATCCCATTCCGCAACTTTATCGCCAATTTTTACTGACCCACTCTCATCTACATAAAGCTTAGCGCCGTAAGGTACACTGTGCTTCAACTTCTCACTACCAAGGCTATCAATCAACACGACTTCACAGGAACGGCTTATCACAATTTTATTTCCGTTTCTATCTATAATTATATTACTATTGTTTAACTTTATTTTAGCATTAATAGAAGCTATAATATTCGAGGATTCAACGCCTCTAGTCATTACTCCACCTATATGAAAAGTACGCATCGTTAACTGAGTACCTGGCTCTCCAACAGATTGAGCAGCTATAACACCAACTGCTTCACCTATTGAAACAATTTTACCAGTTGCAAGGTCTCTTCCATAACATAAAGAACATACACCAGGACTTATTTCACAAGTTAAAGGCGATCTAATTTTTACAACATCAAGACCTGCAATGCTGATTTGCTTTACTTTATCCTCATCAATTAATTCCCCTGCTTTTACTAATAATTCTTTTGTCACTGGGTTATATATATCATTTGCAGCTGTTCTACCCAGCACAACACTCTCTAGAGATGCAACTATAGTACTTCCTTCAACTGTAGCTCTCACAACAAGACCATTTTTTGTTTTACAGTCATGCTTTGTAACTATGCAATTTTGAGATACATCAACTAAACGACGAGTTAAGTATCCAGAGTTTGCAGTTTTAAGTGCAGTGTCAGCTAAACCTTTACGCGCACCGTGAGTAGAATTAAAGTATTCAAATACGTTCAATCCTTCACGGAAATTAGAAATTATAGGTGTTTCTATAATCTCACCAGAAGGTTTGGTCATGAGCCCTCGCATTCCTGCTAGCTGTTTCATCTGTGAAGTAGAACCCCTTGCACCAGAGTTAACCATCATATACACTGAGTTGTACTTACTATTTCCATCATATATAGATATTGCTTTTAACATATCATTAGCTATCATATCCGTACACTTAGACCATTCATCTATAACCTTGTTATACCTCTCACTTCTAGTTATTAGCCCATCTTGATATTGCATAGAGAATTTCTTAATTTCACCCCTCGCGTGATCAACATGTGTAGCTTTAGTTTCAGGTATAACCATATCACAACGACCAAAAGAGACACCAGAAAATGTGGCATACTCAAAGCCAAGTACCATTAATTTATCAGAAAATGCCACTGTAGCACTTTGACCACAGTTACGATATACCAAATCAACTATACCAGTTATTTCCTTGACTGTTAATATCTGATTTATTAGATCGAAGCCTAGATTCTCATGCTTAGGAAAAATTTGCCATAATATTAAACGGCCAGGAGTTGTACAAACAGTTTTATAGTGAGTTTCACCGCTGCTATTAATATACTCCATCCTATACTTTATACTAGAATGAATATGTAAAGTACCATCACTCA
This sequence comes from Wolbachia endosymbiont (group A) of Eristalinus aeneus, assembly GCF_964026915.1. Taxonomy (NCBI): domain Bacteria; kingdom Pseudomonadati; phylum Pseudomonadota; class Alphaproteobacteria; order Rickettsiales; family Anaplasmataceae; genus Wolbachia; species Wolbachia endosymbiont (group A) of Eristalinus aeneus. Next base: position 547,482 of record NZ_OZ034712.1, on the reverse strand, counting down.
AGGAATGCTCAACTTCACAAAAAGCACCAAAAGATGGTAAATTATCTTCCTTAGGTTCTTGTAAAGTCAGATAATATATACCAAGTACTATATCTTTACTAGGAACTATAATCGGTCTGCCATTAGAAGGACTTAAAACGTTATTAGTGGACATCATCAACACCCTAGCTTCAAGCTGAGCTTCCAATGAAATTGGCACATGCACTGCCATTTGATCACCATCAAAATCAGCATTAAACGCCGTACAGACAAGCGGATGAAGCTGTATTGCTTTGCCTTCAATAAGGATTGGCTCAAAAGCCTGAATACCAAGTCTATGTAGCGTAGGCGCTCTATTCAACAAAACAGGATGCTCTTTTATTACCTCTTCAAGCATATCCCAAACTTCTGGTTTTTCTGCTCTTATCAACTTACTAGCAAACTTAATAGTTGGAGCCATACCATACATCTTAAGCTTTGAGTAAACAAAAGGTTTGAATAGTTCAAGAGCCATTCTTTTTGGTAATCCACACTGATTTAGTTTCAAAGTTGGACCAACAACTATTACAGAACGTCCAGAGTAGTCTACCCTTTTTCCTAAGAGGTTCTGGCGAAAACGACCCTGTTTTCCTTTTAACATATCACTAATGGACTTTTTATATCCAACAGCACCAGCTTTATTTACCAAAGTATTACGACGACTATTATCAAAAAGAGAATCAACTGCTTCTTGTAACATCCTTTTTTCATTACGAATCATAATCTCAGGAGGATTTAAGCTCAACAATTTCCTCAACCTGTTATTTCTATTAATAATAGTCCTATAATGATGATTCAGATCAGAAACTGCAGGACGACCACTCTCAAGCGATACCAAAGGACGCAAATCAGGTGGTAAAATAGGTATAGTTGTAAGTATCATCCACTCAGGCCTATTTCCAGATTTAATGAAGTTTTCAACAATACGCAATCTCTTTATAATTTTCTTTCTTCTTATCTCAGAAGCAACAGATTCTAATTCTAGTCTTAAATCCTTCCTAATTTCATGTAAATCAAGGCGCGTTAGCAACTCTCTTATAGCTTCAACACCTTGCATAGCTACAAAACTATCGATCCCATAGCTATCTTTAGCTTCATTATAAGCTTTTTCACTAATAATCTCACCTTTTTCAAAAGGCGAAACAAGAGGATCTATTACGATATAATTATCGCTATATAAAATATTCTCAATATCTCTGAGAGACATATCCAATAATGCTCCAATTCTTGAAGGAAGCGATTTCAAAAACCATATATGAGCAACAGGAGATGCAAGCTCTATATGACCCATCCTTTCTCTTCTTACTTTAGAAGATGTAACTTCTACTCCGCATTTTTCGCATATGCGACCTCTGTGTCTTCTTTTTTTGTATTTTCCACATAAACATTCATCGTCATTGACAGGGCCAAAAACCTTAGGGCAAAATAATCCACCTTTCTCAACTTTGAACGTACGATAATTTGCAGTTGAAACATCTTCTATCTCACCACAAGATATACGCTTAATACTTTCAGGGCTAGCAATCGATATGCTAACCTCATTAAAAGGTTGTGCAATGTTAGTGTGAGATATATCTTCAATCACTACATCATTTTGCTTTAAATCTACATTTAAACATAAAGAACGTAGTTCTTTTATCATCACATTAAAGGATTCAGGAATTCCACATTCAAAATTACTGTCACCTTTTATTATCGATTCATAAATCTTAACTCTACCATTAATATCATCAGACTTCACAGTTAACATTTCCTGCAAAGTATAAGCAGCACCATAGGCTTGTAATGCCCAACATTCCATTTCACCAAAACGCTGACCACCAAAATGAGATTTTCCTCCAAGAGGTTGTTGAGTAACCAAACTATAAGGCCCTACTGAACGCGCATGAATTTTACCATCAACCAAGTGGTGCAACTTAAGCATGTACATGTAACCAACTGTAACCTTGCGGTCGAATTTTTCACCACTGCAACCGTCATATAATACAGCTTGTCCAGAGTTATCTAAACCAGCAAGTTCAAATAATTTTGCTATTTGTTCATCTTTTGGACCCTCAAATACAGGTGCAGCAACAGGAACGCCATCACGTAATTTGCGTGCAAATTCAATGAGATTATTATCACTAATATTACGAATATCATTACAGATAGATACGTTACTGCCATAGCTATAAACCTCAATCAGGAAGTTACGTAAATTGCTGTATGAACTTTTACAAGAGTTCAAATAGTTCTCTACTAACTCATTCAACTCGTCATTTAGTGCATTCTTATTAGGTGTATTTAAAACAGAAGCCGTTATTTCATCATCATCAATATTTTCAATTTTTTTATTATCAAGGTATGCTACTGCAAATTGTGTAAAATTATCATCGTTAAGGGACCTAATTCCCTTGCAAAAAGCACTTTTGATCTTATTGATCTCATCGAGAATATTACTTACCTTTTCCCCTAATTTTCTACAAGCCCAACCTACATGCGTTTCCAGTATTTGCCCTACATTCATTCGTGAAGGAACACCAAGAGGGTTAAGAATAATATCAACAGGAGTACCATCTTCCAAATAAGGCATATCTTCCACTGGCACAACTCGAGAAATCACACCTTTATTTCCATGTCTACCAGCCATTTTATCCCCTGGTTGCAGACTATGTTTCACAGCAATGAAAACTTTTACTGACATCGACACACCTTGAGGCAGGTCATAACCTTCATGTAATTTTTCTACTTTTCGCTTAAACTGTGCTATTGCATGTGATACTTTTTCATCAAAATCTTTTTTTAAGCTCTTAACTTGCTCAGAAATGGATTGGTTTTTTAATCCTATACCCCACCATTGCTCACGTTCAATAGAGTCAAATTTTTCTCGATCTTGAGAACCAGAATTAATAAGAAGTTTCTTCAGTTCATCATAGAAATATTCACTAGTAACATTGATTATATAATCTCGCTCTTCCTCAAAGTCATTTATCTCTTTTTGTTTGATGAGTAATGCCCTTTCATTTTCTTCAACCCCCCTGCGTGTAAAGACTTGTACATCAATTACTGTCCCTTCAACATCTGGAGATGTATATAAAGAGGAATCCGCACAATCGAATGACTTTTCACCAAAAATTGTCATTAATAACTTCGTTTCAGGAGGCAATGAAAGAGAAGGTTTAGGTGTAACTTTACCTACCAAAATATAGCCTGGACCAACTCTTGTACCAATTTTCACTATACCACTATCATCCAAGTGATATAGATTTTCTTCATTAACACCAGGTATAGCACGAGTTATTTTTTCTGATCCTAAAGGGGTATCATGTACAACACAGTCAAATTCTTCTATATGAATAGAAGTAAAGAGATCTTTTTTAACAACTTCACTAGAAATAATAATAGAGTCTTCAAAATTATAACCTTGCCAAGACATAAAAGCGACTAGCAAATTTTTACCAAGCGCCAACTCACCACTGTTAATTGCAGGACCATCAGCTACTACATCACCCTTTTTAACATAATCACCTACGCACACTAGCGGTCTTTGATTAATACAAGTATTATGGTTAGAACGCTGAAATTTCCTTAGATGATAAATATCTACGTCCAAGTAGTTAACCCTTTCTTTATCAAAAGCACGTATAACTATAGAGTTACTATCAGAACTATCAACTATGCCATCGCGTTTTGCTAAAACTACAGCACCAGAGCCAGAAGCTACAAAAGACTCCATACCAGTAGCAACCAGAGGAGCGGTAGGCTTCAATAAAGGTACGGCCTGACGTTGCATATTTGAGCCCATTAATGCTCTATTAGCATCATCATTTTCTAAAAATGGAATCAAGGAAGCTGCAACTGATATTACCTGCTTAGGAGATACGTCAATGTAACTAACTTGGTCGCTACTTACCATGACGAAGCTACCAGCATATCTACAGTATAGCATGTCATCAACAAAGCAATTATTTTCATCAAGCTTTACGCTAGTGTCAGCTATATGATGTGAGCCTTCGTCTATAGCAGAAAGATACTCAATTTGATCAGTAACAACCCTATTGACTACTTTTCTATAAGGGCTTTCAATGAAACCATATTTATTAATACGCGCGTATATAGCTAAGCTGTTGATTAACCCTATATTTTGCCCTTCAGGAGTCTCAATAGGGCAAATTCTTCCATAATGAGTTGGATGAACATCACGCACCTCAAATCCTGCCCGTTCTCTTGTTAAACCGCCAGGACCTAACGCGGATAACCTTCTTTTATGTGTTATTTCAGATAACGGATTAGTCTGATCCATAAATTGAGATAATTGAGAAGAATTGAAGAAATCTCTTAAGACATTAGTTAACACTTTTGGATTAATAAAATCAGATGGAGAAACTTTATCTAAACTAGAAGTGGACATAGAATCAACTATTGCGCGTTCCAATTTCAACAACCCAGTTCTAAATTGATTTTCTATAAACTCTCCAACTGATCTTACTCTTCTGTTTCCTAAATGATCAATATCATCTACAGATCCTTGACCGTCACGTAACAATACTATTTTTTTCACAATTTCAATAATATCTTCATGCGTTAAAACAGTTAAATCCTCATCATAATTTAATCCAAGGTAAGAGTTAAGCTTCAACCTACCAATGTTAGACAAATCATAATATTCCGGACTGAAGAAAAGATTACGGAAAAACTCTTCTACTATCTCTAAAACAGGAACTTCACCAGGACGCAAAACTCTATATATTTCATATAGTGCATCCTGATAAGACATGTTTTCATCTAAGAAAAGCGTATTTAATATATAAGGTCCAACAAACAAATTATCTATGTTCAACACTGATATTTCATCTACAGATAATAACTCAAGCTTCTTTATGTCTTCCAGCTTTATAGATTTACCAGCAGATAAAATTTTCGTAGAGCTAGCACTATCCATTAAATCTTCTGCGAGGAATAAACCACATATAGAATTAAAAGGAACCAGATACTCTTTCAATTCATTATCATATAGCTTTTTAGCTAGTCTTGAGGTAATACGAACGTTAGCTTTAAGCAGCACATTACCTTCAATATCCATTAAGTCGAAAGGCAGCCTCACTCCTTTAAATTTATCAGGAACAAAAGGCACTTTCCAACCATCTTTATGTTTTACATACTTTATTTTCTCATAAAATCTATCGAGTATATCATTATTTGATAGACCCAACGCCTTTAATAAAACTGAAATTGGCAATTTTCTTTTTCTATCAACACGAAAATACAAATGGTCTTTAACATCAAATTCAATATCAAGCCAAGAACCCCTATAAGGAATAATTCTAGCAGAATAGATCAATTTACCAGAATTGTAAGTTTTTCCCTTATCGCTATCAAAAAATACACCAGGAGACCTATGCATTTGTGAGACGATAACTTTTTCCACACCATTAATGATGAAAGTGCCCTTATCAGTCATCATAGGCAACCCACAAAAGTGGACTTTCTGCTCTTCTATAGATTTTACAACGGTTGCAAGTTTAGAATGATCTCCACTCTCTTTAATCGATTTATATTCATCAAGAGAAATACCATCCTGCATAACAACAAGACGTATAGAAGCAATAACCTGAGCAGAAAAAGTTACACCACGCTTTATACACTCAGATTCATCATACTTAGGATCATCTACCCTACAACTTATAAACTCAATAGTAGCCCTACGCAAAGGATCATTTATTGGAAAGATTGTATGAAAGATAACTTCAAGTCTTTCATTACCCTTATTCTTAGGAGTAAAAGAATCATATGATTCTTTTTGAACCTTAACCAAATCCAATAAAGAATCTTTTAAATCAATCGACCTAGAATAAGAAACTCTAGGAACAAAAGCACCAGAAGCGTACATATAAGAAGAATCAACCATTAAAATACCCCAAACTAATTAAAAGAGCTATATCAATATAAAATTAATACATTAAATATTATTCAAGCTCCACTTTAGTTGCTCCTGCTTCAATAAGTTTTTGCTTGATTTTTTCTGCTTCGTCTTTAGGAACATTAGCAGTCAAATCTTTAGGTAAAGATTCAACCAACTCTTTTGCTTCTTTTAAACCCAATGTAGAATTAACCTCTCTCACAGCTTTAATAACTCCTATTTTTTTACTCGCATCAATTTCTTTAATCACAACTTTATACTCAGCTTTTTCTTGAGCAGCAGGAGCAGCAGCATTATCACCAATAAGCGCCCCAGCACCAACAGCTCCACCAAGAAAAGAACCAGCAGGCAACCCTATTTTCTCTTCTAAAACTTTTACAAGTTCAGAAGCCTCTAATAGGTTTAAAGATAATATTTTATCAACCAAATCACTTGTTACATTACTCATAATTACCACCTTACTTAACAACAAATTTATTTTTTAGAACTATAATAATCCAAAACTCTCATAAGCCTCATAGAAGATGAATTAATAGACAACGCTAACCGAGCAGGGATATCATAAGATATTAAACGCATAATTTTAACACGCAATTCATCCAGAGAAGGCAACTTAGCCAGTTTATTAACATCTTCCACTGTTAACAATTCATTTAAATGAGCTGCGCAAATCACAGACATTTTTTCTTTGTTAGCATTAGTAAAATCAACTATTAATTTTGCAGCTTCTACTATGCCACTAGAGTATATAATAGCAACAGGACCGGAAAATTTGCCTGATAAATAAGAGAATTTACCAGTCCTTTCCAAAGCCAAGCGTGCTAGAGTGTTTTTAACTACTAATACCCCACCTACTATAGACTTCAGACTATTCCTCAGAGTTAATGAATCATTAGCATTTATAGATTTAAAATTTACTAATATCAAGAAATCATTATTTACAAATACGTTTATTGTGCTCTGTATAAATTCATCCTTATCTTTACGCTTCACGGTATCACTCCCTTAAATTATATCTTCCACTTTGCCTATCTTATAAGCTTTACCCATAGTTGAATTTAAAAAAACACCCTTAAAGTAAATTCCTTTCGCAGAAATAGGTTTATTATCTTTAATTACTTTAAGAAAGGCTTTTAAATTTTCTAGCAAGTCATCAATATCAAATTTAATATTTCCTAATTTACCATGAATAACACCATTTTTATCTGTTCTAAATTTTACCTGACCAGACTTAATGGTTTTAATAGCTTCTGCAATGTTAGAAGTCACAGTACCAAATTTAGGGTTAGGCATCAGCCCTTTAGCACCCAATACTTTTGCAATAGGAGTGATTTTTGCCATAAAATCAGGAGTAGTAATGCACCAATCAACATCTAACTTTCTACCTTTTTTTATTTCTTCAACTAAATCCTCTCCTCCTGCAATATCAGCACCAGCTTTTTCAGCTTCTAATAAATGTTTATCTTGAGCGAAAACAGCTACTTTAATATTCTTCCCGATACCTTTAGGCAAAACTACTGTACCACGCACCTGCTCTTCAGATTTACGTGAATCTACGCCTAAATTGACCGCAATATCAACTGATTCATTAAATTTTGCTGAAGCAGACTCAACAATCTTCTTCAAACACTGCTTAGGATTATCATTATATGTATTCATTTACCTAACCTTCCACAACTTCTATACCCATAGATTTTGCAGTGCCTACAACCATTTTCACTGCTGAATCTTCATTATCCACTTTCATATCAACCATCTTGCACTTTGCTACTTTAATTATAGCAGACATAGGTAATTTAGCCACTAATTCTTTACCAGGATTACCAGAACTTTTACTTAATTTAGCCTCCTGCTTAAGTAAATAAGCCACAGGCGGACCGCTGACAGTAAAATCATGAGAGCGATCATCCTTTATGGAAATTCGCACTGTTACTAAATCGCCTACTTTATAATTAGCGTTAGCAGCACTAGTAACTTTATTAAAAGCTTCACAAAACTTAGGAACAGGTATACCACGTGGACCAAGTACTGAAGCAATTTTCGGTCCTGGAACTGCTTTCCCAGCTTCCATAAGTAAGTTAATCTTAGCAACTATAACACTCATAATTAATCCTCTATTTTCTCTACTTGAGCCAGATCAAGCTCTATTATTGTCGGCTTACCTAAAATCGATACTTCCACATTAATAATTTTTTTCTCATCGTTTACCATATTTACCTTACCAGTAAAATTTTGAAAAAGACCATCATTAATTTTCACTTTTTCACCTTTTTCATAACCATAACCTAACTTCTTTGTCTCTTGAGCATTATAAAGTGCATTACACATTGAGTGAATCTCATCATCCAAAATCACCTTTGGAATATTACCGTTTTTCAAAAATCCATAAACCTTAAGAGATTTTGGTATATTATTGATAAAATTCAATACTTCATCGCATAAATTCACGTATAAAAAGACATAACCAGGAAAGCATTTCCTTCGTGTAGCAATTTTCTTAGATTTCAACTCTACTTCACTTAGCTCTTCATATGGAATAAAAACTTCCTTAAAGTAATCATTAACACCCAATCTCATAGAATTTTCCAATATATGTTGGCGCACTTTCTCTTCACAATTGGAAGCAACTCTCAAGATATACCATTTATATCTATTAAATTCTTTACACTTTAAACTTATCTCATCATCTGAAATCATCTCAAAATCACCAGATTCGCCACTGCAGAATCCAGGCGTTTGATTCAAAATATTTTTGCTTTCATCACACAGATGCATATATACATACACTTCACATAATTCTTTTATATCAGACTTTGAATTACATACCGTTTGATAAGGAATAAACACTTCCTTAAAATAAACAGCATTACTTACCAATTCGCGTATGTTTTGCTCATATCCATAATCAACTTTAATGATATACCATTTATATTCACATTCCATAAATAATTCCAAATAAAGCCTTAATTACGTAAAGAGACATAAAATCCACAAAACAGAAGAAAATCGAAAAGCATAATATAACAATCATTACAACAAATAGAGATGACAACACCTCCTGTTTCTTTACCCAAGCAATTCTTCGTATTTCTTGCTTTATATCACAGAAAAAACCACACAAACTTTTTAACATTTCCACCACAACATTAATGCAGGAGCGATAGGAATTGAACCTACAACCTCTGGTTTTGGAGACCAGCGCTCTACCAATTGAGCTACACTCCTATAACTCAAACTCTCACTCCAAAATTTCAGAAACAACACCAGAACCAACAGTTCTACCGCCTTCTCTTATCGCAAAACGCAATCCCTTATCCATTGCTATCGGTACTTGCAATTCTACTTCTACACTCACATTATCTCCTGGCATTACCATCTCCTTCCCATCTAGCAATTTTATGCTCCCAGTTACATCCGTTGTCCTTAAATAAAACTGTGGCTGGTAATTCGCAAAAAATGGTGTATGCCTTCCTCCTTCCTCTTTCTTTAATATATAAACCTCCGCCTTAAACTTTCTATGCGGCGTTATCGTCCCCGGTTTTGCCAATACTTGCCCTCTCTCTACTTCTTCTCTTTTTGTTCCTCTTAACAATATTCCTACATTGAGTCCTGCACTTCCCTTATCCAGCAACTTCTTAAACATTTCTACACCTGTGCATATCGTCTTTTGCGTCGCTTTCAGACCTATTATCTCTATCTCTTCTCCCGTCTTTATCTCTCCCTTCTCTATTCTTCCTGTTACCACTGTTCCTCGCCCCGATATCGAAAATACATCTTCGATTGGCAATAAAAATGGTAAATCCACAGGCCTTGGTGGAACCGCTACATATTCATCTAACTTTTCCATCAATTTGTCTATTGATTTCTTTCCATATTCGCTGCTGTCATCCTCCAGCGCCTTGAGCGCTGAACCAACCACCACAGGCACTTCATCCCCTGGAAATCCGTATTTACTCAGTAATTCCCTCACTTCCATTTCTACTAAATCTATCATATCAGCATCAGCAACATCAGCTTTATTTATATACACCACGATATATCCAACACCTACCTGCTTCGCCAGCAATATATGCTCTCTCGTTTGTGGCATTGGCCCATCAACCCCCGACACTACCAATATCGCCGCATCCATCTGTGCTGCACCTACTATCATGTTCTTTACATAGTCAGCGTGTCCAGGACAATCAACGTGTGCATAATGCCTTTTTTCCGTCTGATACTCAACATGCGCTGTTGCTATCGTTATCCCCCTCTTCCTTTCTTCTGGCGCCTTATCTATCTGATCATACGCTACAAAATTTCCATAATGCTTTGTTATCGCTGCTGTTAACGTTGTCTTCCCATGATCCACATGTCCTATTGTTCCCACATTTACATGTGGCTTTCCAAATGCTTCCACTACTGCTGTCATAATTATTACCCTTAATTATACTCTAACTTTAACTCATCAACCACATATTGTGGCACTTGCTCATAACAAGAAAAATGCATACTATACTGCGCCCTTCCCTGAGACATAGAACGCAAAACGTTGATATAACCAAACATATTTGCAAGAGGTACCGAAGCAGTAATTATTTTACTATTATTACCTAAATCGAGCATATCAGCAACATTTCCTCTTCTACTATTTATATCACCCATAACATCACCCATATATTCTTCAGGAGTAATGATTTCAACTTTCATTATAGGCTCCAGCATTTTTGGACCAGCTTTATTTGCCATCTCTTTAAAAGCACCTTTAGCAGCAAGTTCAAAAGCTAAAGGACTAGAATCAACCTCATGAAAAGCACCATCAAGAAGGGTAGCCTTAAAATCAATCAACGGAAATCCCGAAATTATACCACCTTCTTTTATCAACTCCAAGCCATTTTCTACCCCAGGAATATACTCTTTTGGAATAGCACCACCTACAATTTTACTTTCAAATTGAAACCCAGAACCAGGCTCAAGAGGTTCAAATTTTATTTTAACCTTAGCAAACTGACCAGCTCCACCAGATTGTTTTTTATGAGTGTAATCAATTTCAACAGATTTAGTGATAGTTTCACGATATGCAACCTGAGGAGCACCGACGTTAGCCTCAACGTTAAATTCGCGCTTCATTCTATCAACAATAATCTCAAGATGGAGCTCACCCATGCCTTTCAATATAGTCTGGCCACTTTCCGCATTTACTGACATTCTCAAAGAAGGATCTTCTGCAACCAACCTATTTAGAGCAATACCTAATTTTTCCTGATCTGAAGTGGTTTTAGGTTCCACAGCAATTTCAATAACAGGCTCAGGAAATTCCATACGCTCCAATAATATAGGAAAATCAACAGAACATAAAGTATCTCCGGTGGTTGTTTTCTTTAGCCCAACTAAAGCAACTATATCTCCAGCCCTAGCCTCAGTTATATCTTCTCGGTTATTTGCATGCATAAGTAACATTCTGCCAATCCCTTCAGTTTCGTTTTTTAACGCATTTGAAACGGTAGATTTAGACTTTAATTTACCAGAATAAATACGGATAAACGTCAAGCTGCCTACAAATTTATCCGTCATCACTTTAAATGCAAGAGCAACAAATTTCTCTTTTTCTGAAGGTTTGACCTCAATTTTCTTTTCTGAATCTTTAGGATCAATTCCAACAATTACATCAACATCAATAGGAGAAGGTAAAAAGTCAACCACACCATCTAAAAGTGGTTGTACGCCTTTATTTTTAAAAGCTGATCCACATAACACAGGAACAAATTTTCCTTTAATGGTCCCATTTCTCACGCATTTTTTCAGTAAATCCACTGGCAGATCATTAGACTCAAAGTAAGTATTCATCGCTTCATCATCCATCTCAGCTGCAGCATCTAATAAAAGATTTCGATATTCTTGAGCCTTATCAAGCAAATCAGAAGGAATATCTTCATAAGAAAATTTAGCGCCCAACGTTTCTTCTTGCCATATAATGGCTTTCATAGAAATAAGGTCAATTATACCTTTGAAATCTTTCTCACTCCCTATTGGTAAATGAATAACTAAAGGTGCTGCACCAAGCTTCGTCTTTATCATATCAACACATCGATAAAAATTTGCCCCTATTCTATCCATCTTATTAACAAAGCAGATACGAGGAACGCTATATTTATCAGCTTGACGCCACACTGTCTCAGATTGAGGTTCAACTCCAGCAACTCCATCAAATACAGCAACTGCACCATCCAAAACCCTTAAAGATCTCTCAACTTCAATAGTGAAATCAACGTGACCAGGAGTGTCTATTATATTGACCCTATGATCATTCCAAAAACATGTTGTTGCAGCAGATGTGATTGTAATACCACGCTCTTTTTCCTGCTCCATCCAATCCATAGAAGCTGCACCATCGTGCACTTCACCAATTCTATTTTGCTTACCAGTATAAAATAAAATACGCTCTGTTGTGGTAGTCTTACCAGCATCTATGTGAGCCATTATCCCTATATTTCTGTATTTAGATATTCCAATTTCCATATCACAATTAATTAGCTAACATTAAAAACGAAGATGAGAAAATGCCTTATTAGCTTCAGCCATTTTATATTTTTCTTCGCACATCTTAAACGCACCACCGCGTTTATTATAAGCATCCAGTATTTCAGATTGCAAACAATCAACAGTGGTTTTTCCACTCTTTTTTCGAGCAGCAGAAGTTGCTTTAGCAATCCACCTTAACGCTAAAGAAACCGCTCTATCTTGTCGAACTTCAACAGGTACTTGATAAGTTGCACCACCAATGCGTCGAGAACGCACTTCTATAGAAGGAGTAACATTTCCTACTGCTGTCTCAAAAATTGATAACCCACCTTCGCCTATTTTCTTTTCAGCTAAAGACAAAGCGTCATAGATAATCTTTTCTGCAGTAGATTTTTTACCACATTTCATGATTGTATTAATGAAACGCATCAGCAAAACACTGCCGTAACGCGAATCAGGACTTATTTCTCTTTTTTTTGCTTTATTCCGACGAGCCATAAACTTTAACCAGATTTCTTTACACCATATTTTGAACGAGCTTTCTTTCGATTTTGCACACCACGCAGATCAAGGGCACCTCTTATTATGTGATAACGCACACCTGGCAAATCTTTAACCCGCCCACCACGTATCAAAACAACAGAGTGTTCTTGTAAATTATGACCTTCACCAGGTATATAAGCCGTCACTTCACCATACCCACTAATTTTTACTCTGGCTACTTTACGGAGTGCTGAGTTAGGCTTTCTAGGAGTTGTAGTATACACCTTAGTGCAAACACCTCTCCTTTGAGGGTTGCTTTTTCCCAAAGCTGGTACCTTTTTCTTATGGGTCAATCCTAATCTACCCTTACGTATTAATTGATTTATCGTAGGCATATGTTATAAACTCAAGCTCATTAAAATAACTAAGTTTTTAGTTATAAAATAATAAACCTCAATAGTCAATATAAAAATAAACATTACTACTCTAATAATTAAGCTCAACTGCCTTGAAAGCCATCAGTAGACTTCTTGCACTACCTCCCAAGCCACAACTGTCATTCAGTAGAAACGAAAAAACTTACTTGACACCCTTCGCCAGCCCCATTATCATGGTACTGAAGGTATTCATTTATCTTCAATCTGTGCAGATTAAATGACAACAGTATTACGTAATTGGCGTCTTATTTTTAATTTTTTGCACTATGCACACTTTACGTCTTCACAACATTTCTGGGTTTTTACCTATATAAGCTGAAACGCGCTTATAAAGCGTTTAAGACAGTATAGTACGCCAATTTGCAGGATTAGAGAGTGACAACTAGCTAATACGGGATATCTTTTGCCTTTTTTTCTGCTTAGTAAATTTCTTAAACATTTAAACTAAGGTGAGTTGCATTTAAAAGCAGCTAAATTGCAGTGTTTAAGACTTAAAAAACGCCAATACTGAAAATAGACAATGACTAGGGCTTCTTTTGCCTTTTTTTTGCTTGGTAAATTTCTTAATATTTATGGCAACATGAACTGGGCAGGAAGGTGTCATTCCAGTGCTTGACACTGGAATCCAGTTTTCCATATAATCTCATCGAAAATGTTGTAACCACTTTCTGTACTAGTTTGCTTGCTTACAAGCAAACTTTTCTGGATCCCAGTGTCTGGGCACTGGGATGACAGGGGAGGAAGGCTACTTGGATGACACCATTCTTTTTCCTGGATCCAAGTAGTCAGGGCACTGGGATGACAGGAGAAGGTACTAGGATGACACCCTGACCTCGTCGTCCCGCTACGTGTTAGCGGAATCTAGAGATACCGTGACGGTATGACGTAAAGCTCGCATTAGCTATACTTTTATGCTCACCAACTTAGCTGGATCCAAGTAGTCAAGCTACTTGGATCTGCAAATTGCAATGTTCGTACAGCTGCGTGCTTGACACTGGGATTTAGTGCAGCTACCCTAAACTGGAAGCTCATCTTGCTATTTTTGGCTGAAAGAAACATATTTTTAGAATAATGAAAACAATCAGCACTTTAATTCAAGAAGGATCGGAGTTATTATCGTCACATAAAGTTGAATCACCACATTTAGATTGTGAAATCATCATGCAGCACGTACTTGGAGTGGAAAGATCATTTATAATTGTGAACCATGCTGATCAAGTGCCGATGGAGAAAGAACTTTTATTTTGGAAATTAACAAAAAAAAGAGCGGAAAGATATCCAATATCGCAAATAATAGGTAATCGTGAATTCTGGAGTAAAAATTTTATAGTTAACCAGCATGTTTTAGATCCAAGGCCAGATAGTGAAACAATAATCCTAGCAGTGTTAAAATATTACCCAAACAAAAAACAGAAACTAAAAATTGCAGATTTTGGTACAGGCACAGGTTGTTTATTGATATCCGTACTTAGTGAGTATGAATATGCTGTTGGCGTCGGTTTTGAAAAAAGCTTGGAAGCATATAAAGTTGCCTATCAGAACACAAAAAAACATGATCTTCTCAGCAGAGCCAAAATATTTCCAAGTTCGTGGACAGAGTGCAGAGGTTCATTCGATCTTATAATCAGTAATCCTCCATATATTAAAAGAAGCAAATTGAAAGACTTGCAAGCTGAAGTGCAAAAGGAACCAAGAATTGCCCTTGATGGTGGTATTGATGGTTTGAGCTGTTATTTGAGTATTTTTCCAATATTGAGAAAGTGCCTTAAAAAAAATGGGTTTGCGATATTGGAGGTAGGTGAAGATCAAAATGATATTGACAAAATAATACCCTTGTATGAACTAGCTTTTCAGGAATATGTATATGACTTAGCGGGAATGAAGAGATGCATTGTTGTGAAAAGAACATAGCTAATGTTTTCTTGTATTATCTCCTTCATCCCATATTATCCTATATCATCCCAGTACCCTCTACCTCGTCATCCCAGTGCGTGAAACTGGGATCTATATTTACTATGGTCAAGCCATAGGATGACAGGAACGGTTTTATGCATTTTTTAAAGGGCAACATGTTTAAGCTTTACTAGCAAAGTGGAAAGTAAGGCCAGCCTCTATGCCGTGTGTGTGAAATAGTTGATTACCTATATTTATTTCCTCAGTTACTTTGTTACCTGAGCTAGGATCAAGCTTCTTTTTTCCAGCATTATGGCCGTCTACCACTTGTCCTAACCTTTTTGCTGTAAGCTTAATATCGCTACCAATAGCACCAAAACCTCTATATCCGATATGCATATTTACATCTTCGTTTATGCGATAGTCAAAGCCAGCTTTTAATTGACCTGCGGGTCTTATTGACGGTTTTTCAAACATCGTCATTCTTGTTGCACCGATCCCAATACCAACGTAAGGAGAAAAAGAGAAACGGTCACTTTTCCAATGATGATAAACATTTGCCATTACAGATATGTTCTCAATTTGGTCATGACTAACTGCAGCACTATAGAGATAAGTTTCTTTATCAGGATCCTCACCAGTCTCCTTTAGGTATGAAACAGTTATTTGGCTACTTGTTAAACCAATATTATCCACTTTTACAGAAGAATACATCCCTTCCAATTCAGCCCTATAGCTGTTGTTACCCAATTCCCCTGTGTAACCAAATGCCACATTTGCAGCAAAAGGTGGATTATAATCTCCTTTATACTCACTTAGTGACTGACCTTCTGTGTTCTGAGCACCCCTGTCATTTATAGACAAATTTTTGATACCTGTAGTGCTTGTTTTTAGTACGCTTGTGTTATTTAAATATTGACCGTAATACCCACTACCAAAGTAAAACCCTTCTGTTTCACTTGCAAAAGATTGTTGTGACAACAATAAAGCAAATGCTGTAACCGCTAATGTTTTTTTACTAATCATTACTACTCCCCTAGTTAAAATAGCTAATCTAATACTAATTAATTAAAAATGGCTTAATATGAAAAACCTAATTATTTGCATAACTTGCACTTTTCTGAGCTAAAAATAGGCAAAGTTAACCTTACTTCTCGTCATTTTTTAATTTATCCTCCTCTTCTTCGTCATCAAACCCATCATCGCTCCTATCCTCATCTTCCTCGTCATCATCTTCAAACTTATCGTCGATATCTTCATCATCAATATCTTCGTCTGCAAATTCATCTGATTCATCATATACTGCATCTTCGGTTTTAGTTTCAGCAGGATAATCAACTGAATTAGGTCCCTCAAGAACATTATTCCCCTCGTTATTAACCTTATCTTTGCTCGCAGCGGCAGAAAGAACTTTGTTTGGGTCATATGGTTCTTGTGTAGGCACACGAGTTTGTTTGAGCAGCCTTCTTGTGAAGGTGGTATCACTGTAGTACAAAATTTTCTTTGATTTAATTGGGTAAGTCGACTCTATTAAAATTATCTGATCGTCACGTGGCAACATAATAACTTCTTGAGGCAATAGCAATGCTCTCTGTATTTCAGAGATATGTAATGACCTTGAAGCAGGATTTAAATCTAAAAATTTAGGCTTATTCAACGATTCTTGTTGTACAGTTTTGTTTCCTATAAGTTGCGATATTAAATTAGCTGTTTCAATATTATTGGCTGCAAAAGTTATTCTGTAAGTCGAGTTTGACAAAAAGGAGTTCATCCCTGCTTCTTCGTATATTCCTTTGAGCTGCTCAGTATCTTGAACAATTAAGAATAACCTAACTCGATAACCACGAAAATATGCAATACCTGTTTGAAATTGCTCCATTTTTCCAAGTGTAGGAAACTCATCCATTAAAAACAATACGCCATAAGGCTCGTCATCCGATGGCAATTTTCTACATAAAAACTCAGTTGCCTGTTGGTAAAAAACCTGCATTAAAGGCCTGAGCCTAGTCAAGTTGTCAGGAGTTAAACCAACATAAACTGTAATTTTCTTCTTTTTAAAATCTAGAATATTAAAATCACTTGACGCAGTTGCAGTATCAATCAATGGGTTTGCCCACAATTCAAGTGATGAGTTCATGGTTGATACAACACCTGACCTTTCTTTATCAGCTTTTTGTAAAAAAGCTGCAATATTCATATATGCTACAGGGTGTAGTATTTTACCCATTGTATCAAGAGCAACAGCAAGATTATAAACCACGTCATCACTACGCATCGTACGCACAACTTCACCAAAAGATTTAACTTTCTCTGGTGCAGCAAGTAAGTATAATACCACTCCAACAAATAAGCTTCTTGCTTCATTCTGCCAAAAGTCTTGTTCAGGCATGATTAGGTTAGCTATTTTCTGCACATCGTCAACCATCTGCCCAGGTTTTTCACTAATCCATTGTAATGGATTGTAACAGTGACTTATTCCATCTGGCTGCGCTGGATTCCATACGTATACTTTTTGTCCTTGTCGTTCTCGCCAACCACTTGTTATTTCATAGTTTTCTAATTTTATGTCGTGTACAATTACCGAGTCAGTCCAAAATAATAAATTAGGAATTACAAAGCCAACACCCTTACCAGAACCTGTAGGTGCAAATAACAATGCATGCTGAAACCCATCAGAAATGAAGTATCCTCTTTTATCTTTACCAAGCAATAATCCCTTTTTGCTTCTTAATCCTGCTTTTCGTATGTCTTTCTCTGATGCCCACTGCGAATCTCCATGAAGTGATTCCTTCTTTTTAAATGGTCGCCACTCAATTATCCTTTCTCTTAAATTCCATAAGATAATCATTAAAACAATGATAGGCAGTGCAGAAGATATAATTAATGTGATTTTGAGCTCAAGGCTATATAACTCTGGATGATGCCAACAATATTGTATATGATCAAAAATCGTTGGCCAAAGAGCTTGAGGGAAAGGCGTCAAACTAGGATTAATTGCCTTAAAATCCACAGCATCCGGACCATCAGCAAACAGAACAAACAATATACCAGATAGATAGAAGCAAAACTCAAGTACGCTAAAAGCTACTACACCTCCTATGAGAATATTACGTAGGTGATTTCCATTACTCATAAACTACTCTTCCTTAACTTATGTATAAATTTAAGCATTTTCGCTCGCAGATCTAGTAAATAATATCTCAGAAATGCTTCTTTTGCCCCCACCGGTTCTTTTTAGCTGAATAACAATATCAATCACATTTCTAATGTATGGTATAATTTGGTCTGGAGGAATGCCAAGATTTGCCTGCATAACCATCAATTTTATTTGCTCAAGGGCCATTGTTGGACTATCTGCATGAAGGGTTGATATTGATCCAGGGTGACCAGTATTTATCGCCCTGAGAAAACTAAAAGCTTCCGCTCCACGGAGCTCACCAACTATTATTCTGTCTGGCCTTAAACGTAAGCACGCTTCTATCAAATCTTGAGTGGTTACTTTTGCTCTGCCCTGCCCTCCTTTAGAGGCAATTAGATGGACTTTATTGGGATGATCGTTCAAAACGATTTCCCTTGCATCCTCAACAGTAATAATTCTTTCCTCAGCTGGAATAGCACGCAAAGTAGCATTAGTAAAAGTAGTCTTACCAGTGGAAGTTCCACCACTAATTATAATATTTTTCTTACTTATTACAGCGTATTCTAAAAACTCTTTTATTTTTTTTTGCCTTAACAATAAATCCAAATGACGGTCAACTGGATTATCAGTTGCTTCTGTAACAGTTTCAGAAAAAGCCCCCATTTTTTCGTAATCATCGAGTGCTAACTGCATGCTAGAAGGCTTACGAATCGACATGACTACTTTATCAGGTTCACATGCTGGCGGAAATACTATCTGTATACGATAACCATTTGGTAATGTTGCCGAAAGTAACGGCGCTTCTTCGCTAAGTTTTTGTTCTGTAGCTTGAGCAATCAGTCTGCCAAGAGATTTCAAATGGTTAAGATCGAATACTTCTAATTTTTCACACCTTATTTCACCGCGATTTTCAATCCATACTTCCTTTGGCTTATTTATTGATATTTCATTTACGCCTTCTTCTTGAAATATGCTTTGTAATGGCTCCAAATATGTATCAAGTGCAGCATAGTTCATTTCATTGATTTAATATTGCCTGTGGAGGAAATACTATATCTTGGTTAACAAATACTTTCAATGCAGTGCCTTGATCAACATAAATAGTTGGTTTTTTATCTGTATATCTGCCCACTACATCCCGCATATCTTTAGAAAAATCCTCGAGTGATTTCCCGATTGCTTCATCATAAACAGACTTGCTTTTTCTTTGAATTTGTTCTAACAGTTGATTTACAATTTCCAGGCTTATATTTACCTCGTCTTCTTCAATTCCTAGTGCTTTTGCTATTTCCTCTTTCATTATTTTTAGTAAATCTTGTCTGCTTTTGGCACTCCGAATTCTTCCGATAGCCCCAAGGCCTAATTTCCATTTGTCACTAGATATCTTCTTTTCTGGGTCAATAATGAGTTGGAGAGAAGAAAAATCTATTTCGGTTGCAGTGATAGACTTTACTGCATCTCTGATAGTTAGCGTATCAACAAGATTAGAAGCCTTTTGCCCTATAACAGCAGAACCAATCGAAACACCAGCAAGTGTCACTGAAGAGAATAACGCACTTACTATTTTGTTATCAACTATTCCTGCTATTCCTGCTCTACCAAGCTCGTCAGTACTAAGTGATGAGATTGCAATATCTATTCCATGTGGCAGAATCACTCTATTCCAGTTTATATTTACACGAGATTTAGCAACATTCGAGTCAAATGAATAACTGCCTATCAATCTTGAGCCTTTAGGTATTAAAACTGTATCACCAGTTTCTGCATAAACATCTCTACTCACCATAGCACGCAGCATTCCTTGCAGATCAGAGTTTATTGCAGTTTCAAGAACAGCATCAATAATTTTACCTTGAGTAATCATTAAACCAAGCTTTCCTACTCTGGTAGCTTTGCTCGATTGTGCTGAAGTGTCGGATAAAATAGCATCAGCAGCCTTGTTCTCTCCACTACCACCTGAAATTGTCAACATCTGTGCACTACGTCTGTCTCTAGGATAACCGCCACCCCCTATTGTAGGAAACGAGGTAGGTAAATTGCCCATAACATTACTAGAAGGAAAATTTTGCTTTGGCAAAATAGGTATATTTGACACAGGAGTTTCTTTTGGTTTCTCTTCTTCTTTTTTCATCACTTCTTCTTTTCTAATTTGTTTTATTTCTGGTATGATTAGTGGTGTAGGAAGAGGAGGTAAGGGTGGTAAGGGATCAGTTATTATTCTTTCAGGAACCATTACATTATCTGGAACTTGTTCCAACTTTCCTTTCAATTCTTGAACGTTTTGCTTTGTTTCCTCTTTTTTAATAACTTCTGAACCCTCTTTAGGAGAAGGACTAAAATAGAGATAATACACTCCACCAGCCAGAAGCACTAAAATAATGACCATCAATGCCCTATGACCTTGATTAGAGCCAACTGTTACTACCTTATTCTCTATTTCTGATTCATCTTCTGAATTGTTACGCCTTTCTTTATTCATATTGCATGTACCACAGCTAAAGTGACCTATTTATAATTTCAACTTCACCATCTTCATAACGCATAAATAGCTTTTTATGTACTCCTTTTATTATAACATAATCATCAAATAACAGCCTTTTACAAGGTTTATCCTCCCCTTCTACAAAAACCTGAGGTATTTTATTATTATTTCTAAATTTTAAATAGGTTAAATAACCATCATCAAATAACTCGATCGGAACTATATCCGCATTACCACCTTCATCAATATATGTATAATTGTACTTCGTATCATTTTCTTGTATTATTTTTTCTAGCTTGTCTGTAGTATATTGCATTTGAGTAGGTAAAGAAACCTCATCTAAATCAACATCAAATTCACCTTCTTCTTGAGGATAATAAAAACGTACTACGTAAGATATATCCTTTTCAGCAGAATAATCGTGATCTACTTTCTTAGCATCAGTATCCGGGTATTTATCGTAGTTTGGCCTTGAGATTAAATCAAAAATGTAATTTCTTTTTTTAGTTGTCGTAATAATCATGTTAGTGCGACTACTAACTTCAAATGGCATGATAAGCAATTTATTGTCATAAGGATTAATTTTCCAACTTGATGCATCACCAACAGCGATATTTTTAACTTTTTCTCCTTCCGCAAATTCAATATAAGAATAGTAACCCTGACTAAAAACCACCGTAAATACTTCATTAGGGCTATACACAAAAGTCTTTATTCTACTATCTATAGAAATAGGCTCATTATAATTAATGGATGCGTTTAAATTGCCACTTACAAGTAAAGCTAAAACTAATAATATCCTATACATATTCATCATCTACTCTATATGAAATAACTTGAAATCCTAATGGGTTAATATATCTTTGCTGATCATCCATTTCAAGCGATGCATATCTATATGACATAATAACTATCTTATTTTTTCTCGTAGAACTTCCATCTTTCCGTGTAAATTCCACAAAAAATCTCACCTGAAGAGCATCGTTACCCAACTTTTGAATTGAGCGAATTTTAAATTCACTTTTGGTATCTGAATATAAATTAAAAAGATCATCCATATTCTGCGATCCTACATAATTTCTAAATTCATTATACACATTAGGTGAGGAAAACAACCTCACCTTTGTATAATAGTTATAATTATAATGATATGGATCAAAAACCTCCCTTGCTTTTATATACTCTGAAATAAAATAATCGTTTAGCGCTTCATCTGCAGAATACTGTTTTACTGTGACAGGATCAACCAATTGCACTATTCCTGATTTCTTGTCAATTTCTATAACAAATGGCTCAATAGTGCTACTTGTGCTAATTTTAAATATGACTAATATGCTGATAGAGATCGTTGCTAATAATATTAATGCAAATAAAAGTAGAATATTCCTTTGAGCAATAACTGTGCTGTAGCGGTTTGAATTCCAATTTATATCCTTATCTAAGGATTCAGTATTTTTTTCTTGCTTAAAAAATCTTAGCATTTTAGTATTCCTAAAAATCTTAACTTATGTTAATAAACATAGCAAATTAACAAAGTAGTTACAGCAAAAAAGCTAAAAAACTCTTAATCTATGGCCTAATTTACCAAACTTTGTCTCCATATATGAATCGTTATATTTATTACGTTCCACAATAAGTGGTAGACACTTTGTAACTCCTATACCACTACTTTCCAATTCTGACAATTTCCTATCATTGTTTGTAAGTAATTGGATTTTGTTAATGTTCAATTTCTTAAGCATTTTAGCTGCAACAGCAAAACTCCTTTCATCATCTTCAAAACCCAATATTCTATTTGCATCAACAGTATCAAGATTATGTCCTCTTTGCATACTGTACGCTCTTAACTTATTAGTTAAACCAATGCCTCTTCCATCTTGCATCAAATACAATATAATACCACTTCCAGAGTCAGCTATCATTTGAATTGCTTGATGTAACTGACTTCTGCAATCGCATGACAAGCTATCTAACAAGTCACCCGTATAGCACGAAGAATGAATTCTCACTAATGGTTCGTCATCTTTATCTGGATTGCCAATGATAATTGCATGATGTTCTCTTCCACCACTTTCGGTTCTATAAGATATGATATTTACTTCTTGAGTCTGTTTTAAAAATAATGATGTTTTGCACACTTCATATACATCCTGATTTTCTTGAAAATTATTTATGAATGACGTGTCCAGTGCAATAACGTCATTTTTCTCGCACCAATTTCGCATTTCATGGTTATTCTCAAAAGTCATATCAGCCACTAACGCGTATGGCAATAATTCTGAGAACTTAAGCAAGGCAATAGCACATTCATCTATTGTCTTTGAGCATTGCAACTCTTTTATGCAATCTTCCTTTGAACAGTTTATTAAATAGAGCAGTTCATCAAAATTATTCACCAACAGACGTTTGCTGTTATGTTCTTTATTCTGAGATATGTATTTTACCTTACTTGAAGTTAAAGTAACATATACATTACTTGATGTAAGCTTGTATTGATTAAATAAATCTCTTTCTAAAGCCTCAGCAGCAGCAAACAATAGGTAATTACTTTCATCATATATTACAATTGGCCGACCGCGCCTGATTTCGCTGATAGCTCTTTCTACCTTATTGCTATTCTGATTTCCTATAAACATTTTTACCCATATTAAACAGCGATAAAAACTGGTGCGGCCGAGAAGACTTGAACTTCCAAGGCCTTATGAGCCACAGCGACCTCAACGCTGCGTGTCTACCAATTCCACCACGGCCGCACTATATTCTAGTTTTTATATAATTATTTTAAATTACTTAATCATTTTAGAATTTTTCATCTAGAGTGTCAATCTGATACTAGAATAATTTAGAAATTGTTTGTATAATTTGATTATGAATTTTGTGATTATAAATTTTAATCATTTAAGATAACCTTACTACTAATTTTTAACTTAGGTTTTTATACAAATGAATATAGCTAATATCTTTATTTTTTTAGCTCTCTCTCTTATAACTAGCTTTCATTTCGTCCATGCACAAATATTATACACATGGTCTCAAGTTATCCCAGAAAATAAACTAAGCATACGCGCAATTACGGACAATGACATGTGTCCCATTGTTTATGTTGATGGCGAGGAAACAGAAATGCTGAATCGCAGCTCAATTAACAATGGTGATCATAACGAAACAGTTTGTGAACTGACAGTACAAACAAGTGCCAAAAACATTAGTATTGAGGATCTACGGGTTCCTATATTACCAAAAAAGGTTAATAAAATTGCTTTCATTGGTGACACGGGCTGTAGAATAAATATGTTATTTCAGCAGGAATGTAATTCGGTAGATAGCTGGCCTTTAAAAAAAAATTTAGATTCAATCGCCCTTCATAAACCAGATTTAATTATCCATGTTGGTGATTATCATTATAGACAAACAAAATGTAGAAATACAAAAAAGTGTGGCGATATTTATGGATATAATAAAGAAGTTTGGTACGCTGATTGGTTTGAGCCTGCAAAGGATATTTTATCACAATCCCCTTTCCTTTTTGTTCGTGGAAACCATGAGAGTTGTGATAGAGCTTATGAAGGATGGTTCAGGTATCTAGATTCATACCCCTTTTCGTCTGAAAAATGTGGAAACTTCGTTTCTAGTTGGTCCTTAGATGCTGGACCGATGAAATTTTTTATCTTCGACTCTTCATCCGGTGAGGATATTTTTACAACCCAAAGCACAATTGATGCTTTTGAGAGGCAATTTGATAAATTGATACAAAATAGTTCTGACAAGCCCATGTGGTTTTTAACTCATAAACCGCTTTGGAGATCTCCAAAAAAAGAATTTTTGACATTAAAAAGCCATGGTAATCTTATACAAATCGAAGCTTTTGGAGATAAATTTCCAAGCAATGTTACTACCATAGTTTCTGGCCACATTCATATAGCCCAGATTTTATTAATGGATAATGTTCCAGACCAAATTATAGTTGGAAACGGTGGTGCATCATTACACGCTCAAGATCAAGAATCTGTTTATCAAAATGTAGAATTTGACTATTTAAATGGTAAAAACTACTTAGCACACGAGGTTAGAAACTTTTTTGGCTTTGGCTTTGCAATACTAAATTTAGATGATCACGAATTTACCTTCTATAATCAACACAATAAGGAAATGTATTCTGCGAAGCTAACAGAAGATTTTAAACTTAAACGGATTAAAACTATAGTCGATTCATTTTAGGATTTGTTATTAGCTATTTTAAAAACGCTACTTAAACATTTTTTTTAATCGATTGATTTCATCAGCAAATTTTGAGTCGGTCTTTATAAAATTTTCTACTTGTTTTACTGCATGTATAACAGTAGCATGGTCTCTGCCACCAAAGTTTCTCCCAATATCTGGTAGGCTTTTTTGCGTAAATTTTTTGGCAAAATACATAGCTATTTGTCTTGGCCTTGCAAGACTGCGAAGCCTTCTATTGGATTGCATATCTGCAACCTTTATATTGAAAAATTCAGCTACTTTCTTTTGTATTTCTTCTATTGTGACTGACCTATGATTTGACCTAAGAAGATCGATTAGGGTTTCACTAGCTGATTCTACCGTCATACTTCTTCCAATTAATGAGGTATGGGTAACCTTATTTAATGCTCCTTCTAATTCTCTTATATTAGATTTTATGTTCCTTGCTAAAAACTCTAGGACATCTTTCGGAACATACATATTCATCTGCTCCACTTTTGCCTGCAATATACCAAGCCTTAATTCAAAAGTTGTTTCATTAATATCTGCCACCAACCCCCAACCGAGTCGTGATTTTATTCTTTCTTCCACTCCATCAAGATCACTAGGAGACCTATCAGCTGATATAACCAATTGTTTATTTTGGTCTATCAATGCATTGAAAGTGTGAAAAAATTCTTCTTGTGTACTATCTTTACCACTGATAAATTGCACATCATCTACCATCAATACATCTACTGATCTAAATTGCTCTTTAAATAACATAATATCTTTGCTTCGCAGCGCTGTAATATATTGGTACATGAATTTCTCTGCTGATAAATACACCACTTTTCTTTTTGCTGATGGGGAATTGACTATGTGCCAAGCTATAGCATGCATTAGATGTGTTTTACCAAGTCCCACTCCACCATATAGAAACAAAGGATTGCTGCCTAATATTGGATCTATAGATTCTGCCACACGCTTTGCCGCCGTAAATGCTAATTCATTTGGCTTTCCCACTACAAAATTATCAAAGGTGAACCTTGGATCCAGCGGCGAACCAAGATTATGATTACTTTCCTCTCTGTTTTTTAGTATAACATTAAAATTTGAATTCCTCTCCTCAATTACTTGAATATCAATAGAACGTATACTTTTATCTTCGCTTTGCCATAATGATAATATTTTTTTCATGTAATGAACTGTAATCCACTCTTTTATAAACCTTGTTGACACGGATAAAAGAACTTCCCCATTTCTGCTACTGACAAATTTTAGTGAACTCAGCCAGCTATTATATGTTGCTTCTCCATAAAGATTATAAAGACAATTTTGGATTTTTTCCCAAGTAACATTGTGATCCGTTACTGTAATAATCTGATCAAAAAACATAGTAGAAACCTTAGGGCTAGTTAAGTTCATATACCACACCAAGAAAAAAGCAATAATTAGAAAAATATAAGATAATCAATAGCTTACTGCAAAATGAAAAGCTAATACTACTTAATACATACTAAAAATTATGGTGATTTTTTGATGGGTTGTAAAGGGTATAAAAACATTAAAATTGATCATTTTTATTTCAAAAAAATGAAAAATTTGTAAATGTCGCTTGTATCGAGGATTAGAAGCATGCTATTAAAAACAGTAATACATTATGTATAAATAAGATGTTAAATTTACTGGCAAATAAGTAAAGTATTCATATAAATATAGCTAACCTAATATAGATTTACTGAAGCAAATTTATGATTATATTAAGTAATTTGAGTTGTTATGCTGTATTCGGTATTGAACTAGAGTTTTACATTGAAGGAATAGAAAAAGAATACTTATTTCTGAATAGCATCAAAAATAAAATAGCATCTCTTGAATTTTCTTGCGAGAAGGAGAATTCTACACATCAGTATGAGATAAAAAGTGGTTGTTATACGAACTCCTACAATTTAATTAAGCATTTTGAGTTAGCAAAACAATCACTTACTGAAACAGCACAAAAACTAGGTGGGAATGTTTCTTTTAAAGCAAAGCCTTATTTGGATAGAGCAGGCAGTGCATTAAATGTGCATGTTAATCTCGTGAATTCAAATAACGGTAACTTATTTTATATCAATGAGCAAAAGTACAGTGACTATCTGATTCATAGTATTGGTGGATTATGTGCAATGATGAAAAA
Source organism: Wolbachia endosymbiont (group A) of Eristalinus aeneus (assembly GCF_964026915.1). Classification (NCBI taxonomy): domain Bacteria; kingdom Pseudomonadati; phylum Pseudomonadota; class Alphaproteobacteria; order Rickettsiales; family Anaplasmataceae; genus Wolbachia; species Wolbachia endosymbiont (group A) of Eristalinus aeneus. The sequence goes on along the minus strand of NZ_OZ034712.1, from coordinate 520,248 downwards.
ACATATGTTGTTTTTTGCTCCAAATGATGATTCATATTTAAGATTTCAGTATCCGGATATTCACACTCCAACTACGATTAGTTGGGGAGTAAATAACAGAACTGCTGCGATAAGAATTCCCTATTTTGGCAACGATTTCAAAAGATGCCGCCTAGAGCACCGCGTTCCCGGAGCAGATTGTGACCTTGAAAAAGTACTCACAGCAATAATTGAAGGTATGGTTTTTGGTATAGAGAACAAAATTGCTCCGCCAAATAGGGTCTACGGCATTGCATCTGATCCTCAATATGAGATGGAGAGGTTAATATAACAACTATCTATCAAATCCTAATCCGTTAAACCCCTTTTGGGTAATTGGCTGTTTTAGCATTTTTTTTACATCATTATCTACATTTTTGCACTGTAATAGCAAGTCTAAAGCAGATAGTTTCTGCGTGCTTTTAGATTCAAGCTCTAGATTGCTTAACACTTGCCCAGGAAGTGGATTACCAGGCACATCCATGTGCTCAGGAAGAGGTTTCATCTGATTCTTTATAGAGCTAGAGTTATTTTGTGTAAGAGTTTTATCATTTAGCATGCTAAGAACAATTTCCTCAGGCACTACCATAGTTTTTGTATAATCAACAGGATTACTATTTTCAGCATCTATAGTCACATGAATTGGTTCGCCAAACGCATTTATAGGACCACCAAGTGATCCTTTCTCCATGCGTTCTTGTGCTCTTTTCCTTATTATTTCTTCTTCTAGCTCAGTTTCAGTTCTTTTTGGTTCTTTTACGGTATCTTTTTCTTCACCTTCATCAACACTGCTATACCCTTCATCTTCTGAAACTTTATCTCCTGAAACACGAGTAATTTCAGCTTTAGTTCTTATTTTATGAACCAGCGAAAGTAATAAGTAAGTAACTGCAGCGGCAGAAACGATAATGGCTATCTTTGCGGCAATGTGGATTGCTGTTAAAAATATTAAAGCTGATAAAGCTCCAGCTAATCCAGACACAATAACTTTATTTTTGCCCTTTGTTACATTTAGAATTGCCACCATAATAACCTCTCAAATACTGTTCTAGAATTATTATACAGGAATTTTCTTATACTTGCAATTTTGCGAAAATTTTAATTATTTGCGTAAAGTTTTAAAGCTACACAAGGATTAATTAATATGCAATGTATCTCGACTATAATATTGTACAAACACACATATTCAGCTAACATTCAACATGCAGAGCTTACTCATAGAGCGAAACAGGGCGGTGGTATTATTACTTATAGTAATTTTTATCTTCGGTTCATACGTTTATGTAAAAATGCCAAGGGAAAGCAATCCTGATATACAGATTCCTATAATCAGCGTGTTTGTTGGACTTCCTGGGATTTCTGCTCAAGATAGTGAAAAGCTATTAGTGCTTCCTATAGAAAATGAACTAAGATCCATCGAAGGTGTAAGAGAATTGAGAGCTTTTGCAACTAATGATGGTGCTCACATGATACTCGAATTTGGAACAGAGTATGATAATAAAGAAGTACTCGATAATGTTCGTTCAAAGCTTTCAAACATAAAATCGAAGTTACCTGTTGAAGCGGAATCTCCGATAATCAATGAAATAAACTTGAGCTTATTTCCGATACTCAATGTCGGCTTAATTGGTAATTTGCCAGAAAGAGCCTTAACTGAAATAGCACGCAAGCTAAAGAAAGAAATAGAATCTCTGCCAAATGTTCTCAAAGTTGAAGTGGCGGGTATGCGTAAAGAAACAGTGGAAGTTATAATTGAGCCCACAGTTCTAACAAAATATAACATTCAATCAAACGAAATATTCCAAGCTATATCAAGCAATAACAGACTAGTGGGAGCTGGGTCACTGGCCGGTAAATATTCGATTAAAATATCAGGGTTATTAAAAGATATAGAAGATATTATGAATATTCCTATTAGATCTCAAGGCGATGCAGTTTTGAGAATCAAAGATATAGCAAAAGTATACCCTAGGTTTGAGGATCACCAAGGGTTTGCTCGCATTAATGGATTACCTAGTGTCGTGCTAGAAATTTCAAAACGTAATGGAAAAAACATAATAGACACAGTAAATCAAGTAAAATACTTAATGGATAAGGCAAAAGATCAATTACCTGAAAATTTAAAAGTGGTGTACTTAAACGACCAGTCAAAAAACGTCCGCGATGTGCTTGATGACTTGGAAAACGGCATAATATTCGCTGTGTTGTTAATATTGATCATAATGATGCTTTCGATGGGAACAAGGATTGCTATTCTTGTGGCACTCTCGATACCCGGTTCCTTTCTCATTGGAATAATAGCTCTTTACTTTATGGGCATCACTTTAAATATCGTTGTGCTCTTCAGTTTAATCATGGCTGTTGGCATGCTGGTTGATGATGCAATTGTGATCAGCGAATATGCCGATAGAAAGATGATCTGCGGAATGGACAAAGTAGAAGCTTTTTACACTTCAGTTCGTGATATGTTTTATCCGGTTCTATCATCAACGTTAACTAAATTAGCAGTGTTTTTTCCTCTATTGTTCTGGCCTGATACTGTTGGTAAATTCATGCAGTACATACCAATTACAATAATTCTAACTTTGACTGGATCGCTCATTATGGCTTTGGTTTTTATACCAACACTTGGTGCAATATTTGGTAAGCCTTCGATAACTTCAAAAAAAGAAATAAAAAAAATGAGTGCTATAGAAAGTGGTGAAATAAAAAATGCTGGGCCTATAATAAGAGCTTACGTACGCATGCTAGAGAAGGTTTTGGATCATCCTAAAAAATTCGTATGTGCTACTGTATTCGTTTTGTTTTCATTTAGTGTGCTGTACTTTACTTTTGCTCCTGGAGTAAAGTTTTTTCCGAAAGTGGATTCAGATAATATTTTAATCAGTGTTAAAGCAAAAGAAAGCTTATCAGCCAAAGAACGAGATCTGATACTCAAAGAAGTGGAAGAACGCATTTTGAGCATTGAAAAAGAAATTCATGTTTCTTATGCTAGATCAGGAGCATTTTCAGACAACGTTATCGCCAGAATACAACTAGAACTTATGGATTGGCGCTTCAGGCGCAAAGCTAAGCACATACTAAATGATATAAGGAGCAGTGTGCAAGACATGAAAGGAATAATAATTAATGTTCAAGAGGAAAAGCCAGGACCGTCGGCTGACAAGCCAATACAAATTAACCTCAGCGGGAGTGTATCCAGTTTGAATTTAGCAGCAGAGAAAATTCTAGAAATTATGAACCAACCTTCATCCGGGTTTATAAATATTCAAGATAGCAGATCAGCACCTGAAATAGAGTGGAATATGAGCGTTGATAAGAGTAAGGCTACAAGTTCTGGAGTAAGTGTTGCAACCATTGGCGATTTTATAAAGATGGTTACAAATGGAGTGTTGATTGGAAAATATAGACCAAATAACACGGATGAAGAAATCGATATTGTACTCCGTTTCCCCAGAAGAGACCGCAACATGAAGACTATAGACAATCTTTTTATCAATACAGTTAATGGCCCGTATCCTATGAGCAACATAGTAAAATATGCCCCCGAAAAAAAGGTAAACAAACTAAGTAGGATTGATGGATCACGCACAGTGACAATCTCTGCTGACCTGGATACTGGCTATCTTGTTGATGAAAGAGTAAAGTTCATTCAGAATTCTATTGCCCAGGATTGGGACAAGGGAGTAAAAATTGATTTTAAAGGCGACAAAGAAGATCAACAAAAATCAGGAGCATTTTTGTTAAAGGCTTTTATATTAGCGATTACACTAATGATATTGGTATTAGTGACACAGTTTAATAATGTATACCATACATTTATCGTAATGACAGCAGTGTTTTTATCCACAACATGTGTGTTTTTTGTTTTCTTTCTTATCCAACAAGTTTTCGTAGTTGTTATGTGTGGAGTGGGGATAATTGCTTTGGCGGGAATTATAGTGAATAATAACATACTATTACTTGATGCCTTTCATCACCAAATTAAGGTACACAAAAATGACATCAAGCGATGTGTAATAAACGCTGCAATTTCTCGCGTTAGGCCAATATTGCTTACCGTTGCAACCACAGTTCTTGGTTTAATACCGATGATTACCAGGTTAAATATCAATTTTTTTACGCTACAAATCACATATGATGCTCCATCAAGCCAGTGGTGGGTTGACATTTCAACAACCATAGCAAGTGGAATATTGGCTGCAACGGTTTTAACTTTATTCTTTACTCCTGCGTTGCTTGTTATACAAAGACATGAAAAAACTTGACTTAAATTAGCAATCATTTAACATTTAAGATAGTGTTCTTTGCCCGTTGGAGCTATAATTATAACTAATTACATTGGATTTATTTATTATGATTGCTAATCGTAAAAGCAGTGTTAAGCAGAAAAGTAACAAGAATAACATAGTTGGAAGCCTTGATGTAATAAAAACAGCAGGAGAGCTTTCACTTCAAAAAGGTTTAGATTTTGATGTTGTAATAAAGGCACTAGAAAGTGCTATAGAAGCAGTGGCTCATCAAAAATATGGTAGCAAAAGTAAAATTGTAGTTGATATAGATAGAAACACAGGCAAAGTTACTTCATATAGAAAACTAAAAGTTATTGATGATGAATCAAATGAAAAAGAGAATACCGAGTGTGAATCAATTACGCTTACACAAGCTAAATTAATAAAAGGAGATGCAAAAGTTGGAGATACTGTTAGTGAATTACTCTCTCTTAACACTGATCTTGCTTCAGCAAGAATTGCCCAGCAAAAGATTGCTCAAATAATTAAAGATGAAGAGTCAAAAAAGCAATATGAGGAATTTAAAGATAAGGTGGGAGAAATAAGGTATGGTATTGTTAAACAAGTAGAATATTCAGATCTTATTATAGACATAAATGGCACTAGGGCATATCTTCCATTGCGAAATTTAACTGGTGGTGAATCATTTCGTGAAGGTGATAAGGTTAAAGCTTACATACAGACTGTTAAGCGCTCTGATGATGGACATCAAATTATTCTTTCTAGGACTCATGAAGGCTTTTTGGAGGCATTATTAAATCAAGAAATACCAGAAATTGCTGACGGATTAGTGACAATTAAAGGTATAGCTAGAGATGCTGGTTCAAGGTCTAAGGTTGCCGTTTTCTCTCCCGACAAGAACATTGATCCAGTAGGTGCTTGTGTTGGAGTTAAGGGAGATAGAATAAAAACTATTATACACGAATTAAATGGTGAAAAAATTGACGTTATAAATTACTCCTCAGATTTGGGTCAATTTGTTATTAAAGCCATTACTCCTGCAGAAGTATCGAAGGTTATTATTGATGAAAATGAAAATTGCATAGAGTTAATAGTTGCTGAAGATCAATTGAGTTTAGCGATAGGAAAAAAGGGCCAGAATGTAAGATTAGCTTCAGAGCTTGTTGGATGGAAAATTGAGATATTAAGCACTCAGCAAGAATCAGAAAGGCGAAGTAAAGAACTTAGTCAATGTTCAGCTTTATTTGCTGAAGCTTTAAACTTAGAAGAGATTATGGGTCAGCTATTGGTAACAGAAGGTTTTTCAAGTGTAGAAGACATATCTAGCGCTTCAATTAAAGAGCTTGCTTCAATAGAGGGCTTTAATGAAGATATTGCAAACGAACTTCATAATAGAGCAAATAAGTACCTGAAAGCAGAAAATGATAGAAAAATAGAAGAGCTAAAAAGTTTAGGTATGGAGGATGATGTAATCAATTTAACTTTATCAATAGACAATAAAATTGCTCTTAGTAAGCATGATATTAAGACTTTAGAGGACATAGCAGATTTATCAAGTTATGAGTTTTGCAGCATACTCTCTTCCTCATCCGATAGCAAAGAAGATCTAAAAGATACAGTAGATTCAATAATCATAGAAGCACGTAAAAAGCTTGGATTAATATAATAAAATAATATGAATAATGAAGATATCAGTGATAAAAAATTAACGCTCCAAGGTTTAAGCAAGCTTAAATTAGACCTCAATTTAAACTCTTCAGCTAGCCCAAGTACTGGAGCTACAGTAGTAAAAAAAAGAAGAAAAAAATCTCATGATGCAGAAGAACATAATTTATTTGACGAGAGTAAATTAGGTTCTTTAACAGAGAAAGAACAAATTTTTCGCATTAATGCTGTGCAGAATGCTGCTTTGCTGAAAGAAAGAAATCAGAGAGAAGAAAAAGAGAAAACAGCAAAAGAAGACAGCAATAAAGAGATTGACGAGAAAAATGAAGCGGACGCTTTATCTAAGGAAATAAATAAGCAAGTTTTAAGTAATACCCACTTAGTTGAACCAAAAGAAGATAGTATTGACCATGAGGACAACGATAAAAAGTCTTTTAAAGTCAACAAAGATATATATTCTAAGCATTCTAAACTGGTAATTGCACAGGCAATAGATGAAAAAACTGAACAACCCCCTGTATTTAAGCAAAGGTTTGGTATAAGAGGTAGAAAGTCAAAGTTTACTAAGGGTAAAAATATATCAAGAGAAGTTATTATACCAGACAAAATAACTATCAGGGAGTTATCTATTCGCATGGCAGAAGATAGCAAGAGTGTGCTAAAAATGTTCAAAGAAGAAGTCGGTGAGAGTTATAGAGTAGATGATCTGGTGGATCCAGATATAGCATGTGAAATAGTGGAAAAATTTAATCATACGGCTAAACGAGTGAGCGATACCAACAGAGAAAAAGATTTATTTTTTATAGAAGGCAGAGAAAGCCTGCCTAAAAAACCTAAACCACCAATCGTCACTTTTATGGGACACGTCGATCATGGTAAAACCTCATTGCTCGATGCATTTCGTGAATCTAATGTTGCAGAAAGAGAGTCAGGTGGCATAACTCAACACATAGGTGCTTATCAAATAATAACAAAAGATAAGCAAAAAATTACTTTCATTGATACACCAGGACATGAAGCGTTCACTGCGATGCGTGCATGTGGTGCCAATATTACTAATATAGTTGTAATAGTAGTTGCAGCTGACGATGGAATCATGAAACAAACAGTTGAAGCAATAAATCATGCAAAAGCAGCAAATGTTTCTATTATAGTTGCTATTAATAAAATTGATAAATCTGAGCCTGGTGATGTGGAGAAAGTAATGAGTAGCTTACCTCAATATGATCTCATTCCTGAAGAGCTTGGTGGTGATGTTATGATTGTGCCAGTATCAGCAAAAAAGAAAACTAATTTAGATAAACTAGAAGAGACGATTTTGTTAATCGCTGAATTAATGAAGCTAGAAGCAATAGAAGATTGTCGAGCACTTGGATGGGTAATAGAATCCAAAATAGATAAAGCGAAAGGAATATCAGCTACATTGATAGTTGAGGAAGGAACGTTAAAGGTTGGTGATATATTGGTAGTTGGTACAACATACAGTAAAGTACGTAGTATGGTTAATCACCTTGGTCAAAGAGAAAAAGCAGCACTACCCTCCGCTCCAATTGAAATTACTGGTCTAAATGGTGTACCAAATGCTGGAGATAAATTTGTTGTTGTAAATTCTGAAAAGCAGGCGCGTGAAATTGTTGAATACAGGCTAGAGTTAATCAAGAAAAAGAAAGAAGATTTGGGCGACAATAATTTAGATATATTCAGTCGTAATAACAGCGAAACAGAAGAACTATCTGTAGTTTTAAAGTGCGATGTAACTGGTTCTATTGAAGCAATATCAAGTTCAATTGATAAACTCGGTAAAGACCAAGTGAAATTAAATATCCTACACAAAGCAGTAGGAGGGATAACAGATTCAGATGTGCTGCTTGCAGAAGCATCAAGTGCAGTAATTTTAGCTTTTAATGTAAAAGTGGACTCAAAAATAAGGGACTTGGCAAAACAAAAAGGTATAGAAATACATACTTATAACATAATATACGAGCTCATTGACGACATGAGAATGTATTTAACTAAAATGTTAAAGCCTGTTACACGAGAGGTTCGTGTTGGTTCTGCATCTGTAAGGCAAATATTTAATGTATCTAAAGCTGGTAATATCATTGGATGTTACGTAAGTGATGGAGTCATAAGAAAAGATTCTTTAATTAAGGTAGTGCGTGGTGGCAAATTGGTGCATGAAGGAAAGTTAAAAGCACTACGTAGATTTAAAGATGATGTTAAAGAAGTAGGTGTAAACTTTGAATGCGGAGTATCACTAGAGGGTAATGTCGATATTAAAGTTGGAGATATTTTGGAAGCTTATCAATTAGTGCAAGAAGAAAGGGTGTTATAGTAGCTGGATATGAAAAAGGAAATTAGAAACCTAAAGATAGCATCGGTATTGCATAGAGCAATATCAAGAATTCTAATGGAAGGTAAGGTGTTCAATAAAAATGTAGCGGTATCTGACGTAAAATTAAGTAAAGATTTGAAAAAAGCAGATGTATATATTGTGTTATCTTCATTGAATATTCAAGTAGCTGACTACTTAGATCCAGAAAAAAGACGCACTGGAGATCCTTCTGAGAATAATTGTGATATTAACACTGTTGTTAATGAAATGAACCAGTCTGCATGGTCAATACGTAAATCTATATTGTGTTATGTTGATTTGCGATTTATACCTGAGTTAGTTTTCAAGCCTGATTTAGCGTTCGATAATTTTGTTAATGTAAGCAAAATATTACATAATCACACTTAATTAATGTATTTCAACCATTACTTTTCATTAATGAGGTTGCACAGTTTAACAGGTTTGTGGCTTGTGCTATTTCCCAGTTTGAGCGGTATTCTTTTAGCCTCAACTTCTCTATCGTATCAGGTTCTTTTTCTCCTTGTTTTGTTTACTATAGGTGCATTTTTAATGAGACCTGCAGGGTGCATAATCAATGACATTTTCGATAGGGAAATAGATGCGCACGTTGAACGAACAAAATATAGGCCACTTGCAAGTGGTGCATTAAACATAAAGCAGGCTTTGGCTTTACTTTCACTGCTACTGTCTATTGCCCTGGTAATCTTATTATTAACTAATAAAACTACACTTATACTTGGAATAATCTCAATGTGTATGATAGCTACTTACCCTTTATTAAAGCGGTATGTTTGGTGGCCACAATTGTTCTTAGGGTTTACCTTCAATATGGGATCGCTCATGGGCTCAGCAGCAATAACAAACCAGATCAGTATAGAATCCTTGCTGTTTTATATAGGATGCGTCTTTTGGACACTTAGCTATGACACCATATACGCCCATCAAGATAAAAAAGATGATGAAAAACTCGGGATGAAATCTACCGCATTATATTTTGGTGATACAACAAAATCTTGGTTGAAAAGATTTTATTTAATATCTCTTATGACGTGGCTATATGCTGGTATCTTATCATCATTAAATAACATTTTTTATATTGCTCTACTTGCTGTAGGGTTCATATTTCACCGCCAATACAAAAATTTCAATCCTGACGATCCCAGTCAATGCATGTCCATATTTAAAAATAATTCCTACGTAGGGTTGCTTCTCTTTTTTGGCATCCTTTTAGATAGAATTATCACCTAGGTCTCAAGAGTTTCGGCTCTAATGAAATCAATAGACTCAGGTAGCCCGCAGAAACAAAAAAACTTGCTTGACAAACTCCGCCAGCCCTCTTATTATGAAACTGAAGCTATTGTATTTGCTTTCGCCAATCTGCAGATTAAAAGGTAAGGATTACTTAATGTATCGGCGTCTTATGTTCAATTTTTTGCAGTATATAGATACTGTATGTCTTTACAAAACTTCATCTACATCTAGATTTTTATCTAAATAAGCTGAACGCGCTTATAAAGCGTTACAAGACATCAAAAAATGCCAATACTCGACAGAGATAGTAAAAGACTAGCTAACTCGGGGATTCTTTGTCTTTTTTTCTGCTTAGTAAATTTCTTAAACATTTGCAGCGTAAGTTAGTTGCAATTAAAAGCGGCTGAATCTCGCTTGTCAAGCGTTTAAAACATAAAAAACGCCAATATTTTAAAGCGGATAATAACCACGGGGCTTCTTTTGCCTTTTTTTTCGTTTGGTAAATTTCTTAATATTTATAGCTAAACAACAACCGTCATCCCGCTACGTGTTAGCGGCTAAGAGATACCGCGGCGGTATGACGGTTTGCGGCGGCATGACCTCGTCATTCCCCTACGTGTTAGCGGGATCTAGAGATACCGTGACGGTATGACGGTTCGCGCGGTGGCATGACCTCGTCATCCCGCTACGTGTTAGCGGGATCTAGAGATACCGCGAATGAATCGCGGTATGACGGTTCGCGGCAGGATGACGATAAGCTCGTCATCCCACTACTTGTTAGCGGCTAAGAGATACCGCGGCGGTATAGCTATAGGATGACAAAAAAAGGGCACTGTGACGCACAATTATCAGTTAATGCTAATTACGGCATTATAAAAAACGCCAAACTTTTTTCTGCTTTTATGCAAGAAGTCTAGTCCATATATTCCTCCCACTTTTCCGTGACTTTTCTTACTATTTCCTCACTCATTTTAATTTTCTTTCCCCATTCTCGTTTGGTTTCAGGCGGGATTTTATTTGTCGCATCAAATCCCATTTTACCTCCAAGTCCACTTTCAGGGGAAGCAAAGTCTAAATAATCAATAGGTGTATTTTCTATCATGATTGTATCACGCACAGGGTCCATCCTCGTTGACATTGCCCACATCACTTCCTTCCAATCACGTATATTTATATCATCATCAACAACGATAATAAACTTCGTGTATAAAAACTGCTTTAGAAAAGAAAGTATGCCCATAACAATTCTTTTTGCCTGCCCTGGATAGGATTTTTTTATCGACACTATCGCTATTCTATATGAGCAACCTTCCGGTGGCAGATAAAAGTCCACTATCTCTGGAAATTGATTGATAAGAATGGGCACAAAAATTTCATTGAGTGCTTCACCAAGAATCGATGGTTCATCAGGTGGCTTGCCAGTGAAAGTGCTAAGATATATCGGGTTTTTACGCATAGTAATTGCAGTAATATTAAATTCAGGAAATTGCTCAACAGAATTATAGTAGCCGGTGTGATCTCCGTATGGCCCTTCGTCTTGATATCTATCCAAACTCACATAGCCTTCCAGAACGATTTCCGCGTGAGCTGGCACTTGAAGTGGAATAGTCTTACAATTTACAAGCTCAAGCGGCTTCTTTCGCAGTAGTCCAGCAAATTGGTATTCTGACAATGTTTCTGGCACTGGAGTTACTGCAGCAATAATCGTTGCAGGATCACTACCGATCACAGCAGCAGCAGGAAATTTCATATTTCTGCCTTCTTCCTTCCAACGCTTATGGTGAGTTGCGCCACCCCTGTGTGCAAGCCAACGCATTAGTGTTGTTTTTTTATCTATAACCTGCATACGATATATTCCAAGATTAAAATTATCTTGCTTTTCTTTCGTGGGTCCTTTCGTTACCACAATTGGCCAGGTGATAAGTGGTGCAGGTTCATTTGGCCAGCATGTTTGAATGGGCAGTAGACTTAGGTCCACTTCATCTCCGGTTAGCACTACCTCTTGACATGGAGCCTTGCTCACGACTTTACTTCGCATCGATAACACGACTTTCAACAAAGGAAACATTTTTATAGCATCCTTAAAGTTTTTTGGCGGCTCAGGTGATTGCAAAAATGCTAAAAGTTTACCAAGATCTCTTAGTTCATCAGGATTTATGTTCAACCCCAATGCAATCCTCTTAATAGTACCAAATAAATTCACCAAAACAGGAATCGAATTTTTACCATTTTCTGTGACAACATTTTCAAAAATGATCGCTGGCCCTTTGTTTGACAAAACCCTACGGTGAATTTCTGTCATTTCAAGAACTGTTGAAACTTCCTCCTTAATCCTAATCAGATCTTTTTTTTCTTCTAAGGCTTTGATGAAGTCGCGTAAGTTGTTGTACATATTCCAGTTTTTAAAATTTTAAGTTTATATCTAGTTTTCAAGCACTTTATTGAAATTTGATCTATGCACTGTCTAGCGAGCTTTCAGTTAATTTGAGATCAAATCTTCATATTGCTTACTAAGTTTGTATTTCCTTCCTCTATTGGAAAAATCTACAATCTTGATAAACCCCATTTCCACCCACTTTTTACAAAGTTGCGCACTGGTACGAGGCTTAAAATTAAATAGTTCGCCAACCTGACTAGCTGTAATAGCGGAAAACTCCTGGAAGAGCTCAAGAGCTTTGCGTTGTTTAGGATCAAGCTTACGTATAAGATCAGTCTGATCAGCGTGGTATTCTTCTTCATTTATACGTTGTAAAACGTTCTCAAATGAATTTGCCATACCTTCTACGAAATACTCCACCCACTTAGTGATATCTGCTTCAGCTCGTCCCATATAATAATTGTGCGATGGACCTACACTGATTGCCTCATAATAAGCTCCTAGATTCTTAGCATAATATTCTTCCAATGAATAAAGCCCTTTTAGGTCATATCCACCAAGGTGTAAAATTAATGTAGTCAACAATCTTGCAGTACGACCATTACCGTCATAGTAAGGGTGAATTGTTACAAATTGATAATGAGCAATACCTGCAATAATTGGGCAAGGCACTTGCTCACTGTCACGAATCCAATCAATCATACTGCTCATGAGCTTTGGTACATCCTTTGCTTCAGGGGGCATATAAATTATTGCACGTGTACGGCTATCACGAATAACGTTTTGACCATCACAATAAGAGGTTGGCTTCACTTTAGATTTTCCACTCGCCATTACTAGGGCATGAAGCGTTTGAATGGCTTTCTCAGTAATAGGGATCGTTCTCGCTGCCCATTGTTCAACTTGGGTTAAAGCTGCATAATATCCTTTAACCTCATTTTCATCTCTCCTATATTTTGGAAAGTGGCTTTTACCACTTAAAACCTCTTCAATCTGTTTAGGCTCAAGTCGATTTCCTTCAATCATAGTAGAATAGTGTGTGGTATAAAGCCGTGCAGTTTCACGAAGGGACGAGAGCATCGATACAGTGAGTGGCAAATGTAACACTTTTTCTTTTGCTGCTTCAATCCTCATAAGGCAATTAGCAATTTTAGAAGTAATCGTATAATTTGGCATCGGCATAATATCTGCATTACATTACTTCTATATTATGCTGATAAAATGCAGATAATACAACATTTACACAACGCCGACCATAAACAGCAATAAATTCGGCTGATTGAGAAAGAAGTTTGTCTTGTAGAATAGCTATTTCTTTTTCTCTGCCAATTATTGGTTCACTCATATGTTTATTCCGCGGAAAATTATACACAGCGGAAACAACTTAAATCTACGCTCCGCGCGCCTCTGCTACCAAGTCTCCTGATGAACTTTGTGGTAATGTGCTTGAGTTTCATTGTGCGTAAAGTTTGTACTTGCAGCAAAATTGGCTATAAAATACACTTGATATAAATGTTTTTATATATTAACATTAAATGCTTCTTTTAATATATAGATAAATGTGTACTAAAAGTTTTATATTGTAGGTTCTTTAATAAGTATATGTCTAGAATATCGTTTTTATTGATTCTTATACTGGCAGTAGCAAGTTTACCAGTAATAAACAATTGGCTTTCACACCGCGGTCAAACCCTAACCGATGACCAAATAAGTACGAGATTAGATGATTATATCAGTAGAAATTTTGATAAGATCATAAAAACTCTCAAAGAGGAGTCGATTAAAAGTAGTTACGCTGCTCGAGATAATGTAACCAAAAGTAAAATTTCACAATACAAGGATCAAATATTTGACCTTACTTATCCTTACTCCGGAAATGAAAATAGTAGTGTTATAGCTGTAGGCTTCCTTGACTATTCTTGTGGACATTGCAAAGCTATAAAGAATGATATAAAGCAGTTAATTAACGACGGCAAAATTAAGTATATCTTTAGGGATGCTCCAATACTTGGTAACGCTTCTTTAAAGGCAGCAAAAAGTGCTTTAGCTGTCTATTTTCTCGATAAAGAAAAATATTTCGATTTTCACCATGCTGCTTTAAGTCACAAAGGAGAATTTTCAGACGAAAGCATATTGGATATAGTGAAAAACATAGGGATTGATGAGGACGATTTTAATGATTCCATAAAAGATAACGCGGACAAAATTGAGCAAATGATAAACAACAGTAGGCTTCTAGTAAGAGATTTGGGAGTAGGTGGTACACCTTTTTTAATAATTGGAGATAGCCTGTTTGTAGGAGCAACTGATTTGAATGTATTACGCAAAAAAGTAGATGAATTAAGTCACAAGCAAGGCTAGTTACAGTTTGCCATAAAATTTTATTTTTTTTGCTTGACAACTCAAATGAACCTGAGTATAGTAACTGTGGGTGTGACAGCAGTTTAACTCAGTGGTCTCATCCACTTTCCATAGCGTCATTTACTATGTGAAATGCTTTCAAATTACAACATTTTCTTCAACCAAACTATCTTAATTTTACTTTCACAGGAGGACATATGTCATTCACAGAAATTAGATTTCCAGAAAATATATCTTATGGTTCCACTGGAGGACCGGAATTTTCCACTGACGTTGTAACAACTCACAATGGTTGTGAACAGCGCAACATCAATTGGTCTCATGCACGCACTAGATACAACATAGCTTACGGGGTCAGATCAAACGAGCAACTACTAGAACTAATAACATTTTTTCATGCACGAAAAGGTAAAGCAATAGGGTTTCGTTTTAAGGATTGGTCGGATTTTATAGCCATCAGCCAAGAGATTGGTATAGGAGATAACAAAAAAACGACTTTTCAGCTAATCAAAACTTATGTAAGTGGGGAAGATAAGCATATACGCATGATCAAAAAGCCAGTACATGGGACAGTAAAGATTTATTTAAATGGTAAAGAAGAGAGTGAATATTCAGTAAATTATTCAACGGGAGAAATAACATTTATGAAGCCACCAGTAAAAGATGCGATAATCACTGCGAGCTTCGAATTTGATGTGCCCGTACGCTTTGATACAGATTACTTAAACGCTTCGATTGATGACTATGGAAGCAATAGCTGGAATAACATTCCACTAATAGAGGTGAAATTTTAGCTGTAAGCAAGCATAGATCTACATCATAGTAGGGCTACCATAAATTGAAAAAATTAAGCACCACTGAGGCTCTATATTTAAATGAGCCTTAGTATATGCAATTATTTTAAACTTTATCACCAGCTATATACTACAATGTTGCTGAGCTTTGCTAACATTTACACTTGAAGCTTGGGGAGATTCTAACTCAGTGCTTTTTTCTTCCTGCAAAATAGAAAGCTTCAACAACTCCTTTAGAGTTGATTTTGCAAGTGTTGTATCATCTTTGTTTAAGATGTAGTCTAGCATGTTGTTTTTCTGTAAGCGATTAACAAAATATCTATCTTCCTCATTAAGAACCTCTATCTTGTTAATACAAGATAATACTAAATCCGAGCTCTTTATTGCTAAAATTCCATTTACGAAAATATCTAATTTTGTTTTGTCTTCAGTCAAGTCTCTAGCTAACCTATTTCTGATGTTATCATTATCAAGCACAGTGTACTCGAGGTACGAGCAAGGCTCAATAAGTATAAAGTCCTCTAAAGGCACTAGTTCTGGATAGGTGCCAGCGTAATCAAGTATGCCACACTCAGTAATACACCCTCCTTTTCTTATAACACAGCAATTGAGACGACCATGATACATTGATAACAAAGAAAAAAGACGTATTATACTTGTACCTCTATCTTTCATTTCCTCGAAAAGCTTCCTATCATTTATTAATTTGTGCAAAATGTAATCCATAGCAGGACCTGGTTTGCGGAAATGAAACATATTATTCTCTTCAAAAATGGCCTCAGCTAATTCGATAGATTCTTTATCCTCATCTGCGAAAGCTTTTTCATTTCTATTTAACTGTATGATCTCAGCTTTGCTATCTCTGCGTAGACCAGTTCTCCTTATTAACATCTCAAATATTTTTGTATTCATATATATCCTATATTAATTAAAGTAAATATTAATAATGTTTACTTTTTAAATAAAAATAAATGAAAATTTTAATAAAAATTAATTTTTTTTTAATAGAATAAAAATCTTTTATATTTGCTTGAGTACCAAAAGGGCTTTATTGGTGTAATGCGTTTTCTATTGCGCCTGGCCGCAGCGCGTGATGCAACCGGATTCAAGTGTCAGCTACTTTTATAGCACCACTTCTGCTTCAATAACTGTAAATACTAAGCGATCTGTCTTAAAATCTCCTCTTGTTGCTGAGCATGTACACTAGCATAACCACATGCAGGAGATGCAGCAGCAAGTCTTGCAATGCACTTAGGTCTTTTTGCTTGGATATCGAGATTGGACAACACTTCTTCTATCAATGGGTTGACAAAAAACCATCCTCCCATATTTTTTGGTTCTTCTTGACACCATATAATTTCAGCGTTTTTGTACTTTTCAAGTTCATTACTTAGTTTATCTGCAGGAAACGGATAGAATTGCTCCAAACGTATTACTGCTATATCGTTTATTTTTTGTGCTTCACATATGTCGTAATAAACTTTACCACTGCATATTACAACTTTACGTATTTTATCATTCGAAACTAAACCTGTTCTACATTCTGGAATTACTGTGAGGAATTTTCCTTCAAAATCAGATAGGTTAGATACTGCTCTTTTGTGGCGCAGTAGCGATTTAGGTGTAAACACTACCAGAGGCTTACGAAAGTCTCTATGCATTTGTCTGCGTAAGACATGGAAGTAATTCGCCGGAGTGGAACAATTAACTACCTGCATATTATCTTCTGCGCAGAGTTGCAAAAATCTCTCTATACGCGCGGAGCTATGCTCAGGTCCCTGTCCTTCATAACCATGAGGCAGCAACAAAACTAGACCGCTTGATCGCAACCACTTTGTTTCTGCAGATGCGATAAACTGGTCAATCATAATTTGCGCACCGTTTGCAAAATCACCAAATTGTCCTTCCCAGAGCACCAGTGAATACGGGGAATCAAGGCTATATCCATATTCAAAGCCCATTACAGCATACTCTGATAAAGCGCTATCTATGACCTCAAAGTAAGCTTGCTTTTCATTTATATTGTTTAGCGGAATAAACGCTTCTTCCGTTACCTGATCAACAAGCCTTGAATGACGGTGCGAAAAAGTTCCACGACCAGAGTCTTGTCCTGATAAACGCACTCCTATTCCTTCTGTGAGCAGTGATGCAAACGCAAAACTTTCGGCAGTTGCCCAGTCTATATTACTACCGGAATTTATACTGTCTATTCTGCCATCAAGTATTTTTCTAACCTTATTGTTAATGTTAAAGCTACTTGGGATATTGCTATTTATATGCACACCTAATTTTTTCAACTCATCTGGCGGAACACCAGAATCTGTATAGTATTCGCTCAAATCGTTCAACTTTGCCCTTCTTAATTTTGACCACACTCCACAAAACCAGTCAGCTTTTTTTGGAGTGTAAGTCACTGATTCAGCAAGACTTTTATCTAATTTTGCCCTGAACTCACTGCGCAATTTATTTACCTCATCACCACTTGATACTTTCTCTGCGATCACCTTCTCTTCATACAGTGTTCCTAGAGTTTTATGCTTTGATATCGCCTTATACATAAGTGGCTGAGTGAAATTCGGTTCATCGCCTTCATTATGGCCGTATTTGCGGTAGCATATTATGTCAATCACTACGTCCTTTTTAAATTTCTGCCTATATTCCATCGCCAAATTCGCAACAAAACTCACAACTTCAGGGTTATCTCCATTAACGTGAAACACTGGAGCTTCTATTGATTTTGCTATGTCAGTGCAATAAAAAGAAGATCGTGCGCAGCATGGGTTAGCAGTAAAACCAACTTGGTTATTAATGACAATGTGCACAATGCCATCCACCTTATAACCTTCAATATTGCTTAAGGTTAGAGTTTCAGCAACCACTCCTTGGCCGATGAAAGCCGCATCACCATGAATTGATATGCCAAGCACAGATCTTATATTCTGTTTTGCTCTTATTCTTCCAGCCAAAACCGGATTTACCGCTTCAAGGTGAGATGGATTAGGGCATAAACTTAAATGTATTTTTTTGCCACTGGCAAGTGCTCGATCAGAAGAATAACCAAGGTGATATTTAACATCACCAGACACCTCAAGACCACTTGGGTATGCAAGGTTGCCTTGAAATTCAGACAGCATTGCTGCATATTCTTTGCCCATAACTTTGGTTAGAACATTGAGTCGTCCGCGATGAGCCATACCAAGAACTACTTCTTCAATACCATAACCAGCGGAATCACTAATAATTTTTTCAATTGCAACAATAGCTGATTCTCCACCCTCAATAGAGAAGCGTTTATATCCAGGAAATTTCATATGGAGAAATTGTTCGAACATTTCAGATTCAATTAAGTGCCTCAGTATTTCCTTTTTATCTTGTGAACTCAGCGTATAGGTTTGATTTTCAATTTTTTCTTGCAGCCACATTCTCTCTTCATAAGAGGAGATATGCATAAATTCAAAGCCGATATTCTTGCAGTAAATATCTCTATAGATTTCAGCGTCACGTGCTGGGGATAAATTTGAATATTTTTGATAATCTATTTCTTGATTTTCATTTGGTGATAGCGGGTTAAGGTCTGCAAAAAAATGACCGTAGGACCTAAAGAAATTTGCCAAATCAGAAGCCGAATCATCCGTCTTGGTTACATGCTGCGGACTGCAGGTCTCCGTTTTCTTAACTTCTAAATTACTTGAAAAAATTCTGTTCCAATCTTCCCCGATTGATTTATCGCCCTGCAGATAACGGCTATACATTTCTTCCACAAATTCTGCATTATCACCATAAAGGCAGCTTAAACTCGACATAATCACTATAAAAAGTATCAAATACTTATAAGTATAACTTAAGTTTTTTAAAAAAGAACTTTTTTAGTTTCTATACGTCATACCGCCGCGGTATCTCTTAACATAGATCCCGCTAACACGTAGCGGGATGACGATTGTCAGGGTGTCATCCCAGTGCGTGACACTGGTTCACTCTATAATGGCAGCGCCCCTATGGTGTCATCCCAGTGCCCAGACTACTTGGATCCAGAAAAAAGAATGGTGTCATCCGAGTAGCTGACACTGGGATCCAGAAGACTTAATTTCAACCAAGTGGCTGCATAATAAAGGCTAGATCCCAGTGTCACGCACTGGGATGACAAGGTATAAACCTTATCGTCACGCCGCCACGAACCGTCATACCGCGATTCATTCGCGGTATCTCAGCCGCTAACAAGAGATCCCGCTAACAAGCAGCGGGATGACGAGCTTATCGTCACGCCGCCACGAACTGTCATACCGCGATTCATTCGCGGTATCTCAGCCGCTAACAAGTAGCAGAATGACAGCAGTCCTACGTCATACCGCCGCGGTATCTCTAGATCCCGCTAACAAGCAGCGGGATGACGAGCTTATCGTCACGCTGCCACGAACCGTCATACCGCCGCGGCGCTAACAAGAGATCCCGCTAACACGTAGCGGGATGACGGTTGTCGTTTAGCTATAAACATTAAGAAATTTACTAAGCGAAAAAAAAGGCAAAAGAAGCCCCGTGGTTGGCTAATTACTTACATTATACTTTCAAGTATGGCGTTTTTTTATTCTAAACGCTTAATAACCGCGATTTAGCTGCTTTTTAATGCAACTAACCTTTAGTCATAAATGTTTAAGAAATTTACTAAACAGAAAAAAAGACAAAAGAAACCCTAGGGTAGCTAATTATTCACTATCCATTTTTTAAGTTGGCGTTTTTTTATGTTTTAAATGCTTTATAAGCGCATTTTAGCTTATATTAGGTAAAAACCTAGAATTTTATAAAGACATAAGGTGCACATAGTGCAAAAAATTAAACATGAGACGCCAGATTCGTGAGTTTTTTTGTCATTTAATCTGTACAGAGAAGATAAATAAATAGCTTCACTTTCATGATAAGGGGGCTGACGGAGTTTGTCAAGGAAGTTTTTTCGTTTCTATGAGCTACTTGGATGACGAGAAAGGAGCACTTACATATTTATGGCAACCTCATTACCTACGCTCAAAAAGTTTTTCAATATCACTGAGTTTCATTTCTATATAAGTTGGTCTTCCGTGGTTGCATTGCCCGGAATATGGGGTTTTTTCCATTTGTCTCAGCAGCTCATTCATTTCATCTAACCTCATTTTTCTACCCGCTCTAATTGATCCATGACAAGCGATAGTGGCCAATATTTTGTTCACTTTATCTTCTACTGGCAATGTATCTTCTATTTCCGTTAATCTATCAATTATGTTAATTAGCATCTCTTTCACATCTATTGCTCCCAAAATTGCAGGGATTTCTTTTACTATCACTTTATTCTCTGATTTGATTTCAATATCAAAACCCATTTCAAATAACTTATCTTTATAGATTTCAATCATCTCCATTCCAGCTTGATTTTTGATTTCAACCGTTTCAGGAAGAAGTAGTTTTTGTCTTTTTACATTTGATTTTTGTTTTAAGCATTCATATACTAGCCTTTCGTGGGCTGCATGCTGGTCGACTATAATCAATTTGTCTCTTACCTCGGCAATAATGTAAGTATTATAGACCTGACAGCGTGCAAACCCGAGCGGGTGGCTCTCTATCAAATCAACTTGCTCTAACACCTTTTTTTCTAGAACCATAGTCTCCGCTTGTGATGGTAATTTCTGTATGCCGGTATAATCAAACGATTTTGACTGTTCTGATAAGCTTTTTACTCTTTCATTTGGAGAAGCAAATTCTTTTATTAGTTGATTTTCAAAAGGACTTGGCCTTCTTTCATTTTGAACATTAGGTTTATCAAAAGGATCTGGCAATGTTGAATCCATTTTCTGGTCATGCGCTGGAAAGGTGCCTATCCTTCTTGACAATGCTTTAATTAATCCTCTTGTCATTATCTCATATATGAGCTTCTTATTCTGAAACCTTACTTCTGACTTATTTGGATGCACACTTACATCTACTTGATCATAAGGTATCTCTAAATGTAACGCTGCGAAAGGATACCTATCGCTTGGAATAAAATCATGATATGCATACCTAACTGCGCCAATAAGTAGATTATCTTTGATTGGCCTTCCATTAACAAACGTATAGATCTGAGTGGACTTACCACGATTGACGGTCGGTTTACAGATGTGTCCCGTAAGTTTAATGCCGTCTTCTTCTTCATTAATCTCCAGAGAACTGCCCTGAAATTCTTCTTCTACTTCACACAATCTATGAAATAACGAAGTCTGCTTAGCGTATTTTAAGAGCTTTTTATTACCTGAAGTGAGAGTAAACCCTATATGATAGTTAATCATTGCTAGGTTGTTTACAATATCAACAATGCTTTGAGTTTCTGCTCTTTCAGTTTTTAGAAATTTTAGTCTATTTGGAGTGGCAAAAAATAAATCTCGTACTTCAATATGTGTCCCTTGTGATAAAGAGTAAGGAGTTTGCTCCCCTATTTTCTCTCCACCCTCATAACTTATAGACCATGCTTCATTTGCTTCTCTTGCCTTAGACGATAATTTTATCCTACTTACTGCTGCTATTGAAGGCAGAGCTTCTCCTCTAAAGCCAAGATGCTTGATTTCTATCAACTCATTGTCGCTCAATTTTGAAGTAGCATGGCGCATAAACGCAAGTTCTAAATCGTTTTTTTCTACTCCGTTACCATCATCTGTCACAATAATAAGGTTACGCCCACCACTTTCTATTTTAATCTCTATTTCTAAACTTCCAGCATCTATTGCATTTTCCACTAATTCCTTTACTACACTTGCTGGCCTTTCTATCACCTCCCCCGCTGCTATACGGTTTATGGTTTTTGTGTCTAAAAGAATTATTGCCATAGATTTATTATGAAACTGGTTTCTCTTTTACTTCTTTGGTCTGTTTCTCTCTCCACTTTTTTAACCTACCTGCAATTTCACTGTTGGAAATTGACAATATAGATACGGCAGTAATGGCAGCATTATATGCTCCATTTTCTCCTATAGACATGGTTGCAACTGGAACACCCTTTGGCATTTGAACTATAGAGAGTAGGCTGTCCAGCCCATTTAATTGTTTACTATGCACAGGAACACCGATAACTGGTAAACAAGTTAGTGACGCAACCATACCAGGTAAATGAGCTGCACCTCCTGCACCAGCTATAATAACCTTAAAACCTTCTTCTTGTGCAGATTTAGCAAAATTGAAGAGCCTTTCTGGCGTTCTATGTGCAGATATTATGAATATGTCATGTGAAGCTTCTAATGCTTTTAACATATCAACGGTATGGACCATAGTGGTGTAATCTGACTCACTTCCCATAATAACAGCAACATCTTTTTTTATTTTTGTCATATTCAACACAATTTTACTTACTAACTAAATAATGTTCCAGCTAAAAAGCAACAAATATTTAAATTATATTATAAATATAATATATAGAATTCTCGTTAAAATAGAAATTTTAAAAATTTAAATAAATATTTATATTAAGATATAGAGATATAAACTTCTTATGTAAGATAAATTTATAAAATAATTATTTTTGTATTTCAAGCTTTGTAATCTTAGCTTGTTCTTTCTATAAATGGTTTTTTCAGATAGACTGATGGTAAAATGGTAATTTAAAATTACTAGAAATTTGATAAAAATATTAATATATAATCAACTTAAAGTTTTAAATATTGATATCATATAATTATTGACAAGTTACATGATATTAATATCTTGGTATATTAAATATTATGTTATAATATTTAATAAAGTTAATTGATATGTGAGTGTAAGAATTATGGAAATAATATCGTTAAATAACTTAGACAGTGCAGGAATAAAAACAAAGTTGCTTTATATAATAAATAAAATTGTAGAAAAAAATGCTTGGACTCAGGCTTTTGCAGCTGAGAAACTTGGTATTGATCAGCCAAAGGTATCGCAAATTAAAAATGGTAAAATAGATGGTTTTTCTTTAGAGCGATTGTTAGGATTTCTAAAAAAACTTGATCATGAGATAACAATCACGATGACAGAAAGCCAAGAAATAAAATCTGAGGCAGAAAAAGTAAAACATGAAGTTGAATCGCAATAGATACAAAGTTGACAACTTGTTTTTTGTGATATAGTATAAAACTTATTAAGGTAGTATCTTATGGCTGAGTCTATTGTAGAAAAGTGTATAGAACGGGTAAGTAACCGTTTCAAATTGGTTCTGTTGGCAAGTCAAAGAACACATGATTTAAATACAGGGGCAAGTAATCCAATTCAAGCAGCTAAGTTTAAAGGTCATAAAAATACCATAGTTTCCTTACATGAAATAGCAGGAAAACAGGTGGATACTCATGAGCTGTTTAGCCTTTTGGTAGGTAGATGCAAGGAATACATGAAAGGAAATATGAATAATGTTTACAGCAGTAATACAAGTAAGCTAGCGAATTTATTAAATTTTTCTGATAACACAGATCTTGATGCAAGTCAAGAAAGCCAAGATTATGAAGTGGATGGTGAAATAGATGATGAAATAAATGATCAAGATGGCGATGAAGAAGTATCCGTTTAGAAATCTACTGAAGTCACATAGTCTTTAAATGATTTGCATTGCTATCTATACACTGTTGTTCTGTATGAGTGTAATGTTGTGTTGCATAGTGTCTAAGTCAAATGATGTGTACAATAAGGTTTTAGCGTTCAATAATTTCTCAACGCAAGTAGTTGTACTTATAACAGCAATATCAATCATTCTGAATAATTTTTTTTTAATTGATATAGCATTGTTGTATGCTAGCGTTAGCTTTATATCAACTATAGCACTAATGAGATTAATGTTGTTTTGATAATTTATGATAGGATCCATTTTCATATTTTTAGGTATTTGTTTGATAATTATTTCAAATATAGGGGTGATCAGATTTCCTGATTTCTATACTAGGTTAAATGCAGCAGGTATTACAGATTCTAGCGGTGCAACGTTATTGTTAATTGGTTTTGCTTTGCAGAATGGATTTTCAATCAATACTGTTAAAATAGTATTATTAATTTTTATAATATGGGTAGCTAACTCAACTAATAGCTATATTTTAGCGCGCACTCATTATAAAGTTAAGAAAAAAACTGTTAAAGAAGGCTAAGGTGTTAGAAATATTAAATGTAGTGTTACTTTTGTTGTTACTAACAGTTACGGTTTTTATAGTTTTCTCGCGACATTTAGTCGTAAGTGCTGTTCTAATGTGTGTATTTAGTTCACTGATTGCGCTTATATACTTAATTATGAATGCACCTGATGTTGCAATTACTGAAGCTTCTGTTGGTGCGGGGCTCAGTACAGTTTTTACGTTTGCAGCACTCTCCTTGATAAAGAATCATAAAGTAAATCTATCTCATAACCCTATAACGCTTTTTTTTATGTTATTTCTGGCTGTATGTTTGTCATATTTTATGATTCAATTGCCAGATTTTGGCAGCCACAATGCTCCGATCCACTTGCATGTTGCTCCTTATTATGTGGAAAATACCGAAAAAGCTACCGGTATTCCTAATATAGTGACAGCTATTTTGGCAAGCTTTCGTGGTTATGACACGTTTGGAGAAACTATAGTAGTTTTTACTGCTGCGGTTTGTATAACGTTGATATTAAAAGAAGAAAAAGAAAATGATTAAAGATCCGATATTAAATGCAGTAACATTTTTGATGATACCTTTTATCATTTTATTTGGTTTATACATACAATTTCACGGTGATTACACTCCGGGTGGAGGTTTTCAAGCAGGAATAATTATTGCCTCCGGGATAATATTATATTCAATGCTATTTGGTGTATCTACAACTCTAAAAGCAATACCTTATTCTGTGATTAGATTGACTAACGTGTTAGGTATTTTAATTTATGGAGGAACGGGCGTTGCAACAACTTTACTTGGCCAAAATTTTTTATCTTATGATATCTTGTTAACCAATAATAGAACCGGTCAAAAATTAGGTATTTTTTTGGTGGAATTAGGTGTAGCATTTACTGTCTGCTCCTCTATGTTAATTATATATATAAATTTTGCTCGTAGGAAAAAACAATGACTTTATATAATTATACGATTATTATTGTATTAATGGTGCTAGGTTTATATATTATTATAAACGATAAAAATTTAATCAAGAAAATGATAGGGGTAAGCGTCTTCCAAGCATCTGTTTTGTTATTTTACATATCTCTAGGATATATAAAAAGTTCCTTGCCTCCTATATTGGTTTTAAATTTTTATTCATATAGCAATCCTATACCCCATGTTTTAATGCTTACTGCTATAGTGGTTGGAATTGCAACATTTTCAGTTGGATTATCCATAGCAGTAAAAATGGAAGAAAAGTATGGAACAATTGATTAAGACAAGTGTACATAAATTAACAGTATCTTAAACTATATGAAGTAACAAATAGCCACAAGTTAAAAGTAAAATTATAGACTTGCTCGTTGTAAGTTTGTTTGTTAATAAGAAATAAAATTATAAACTATAAAGGTAATGATGTCAACTATTAATGATGCAGAAGATAAGAAAAAAATTATCAAAGATCTGGTAACTAAGAGTATAAAAAAGGGTGGTTTTATCACCTTTGATGATATAAATGATAAATTATCAGATGAAAATTTTTCGTCTGACTTTATAGATGATGCTATATCTTTATTGCAGGATTCCGGAATTAATGTGCTTGAAAGTAGCGAAGATGAAGAAGATATTCCTTCCAACAGTGATGATAGTAAACTTGATGATGATGACACATCGCCAAATGTTACTGCAACTTTAGTACAAAATGATGATCCAGTGAGGATTTATTTACAAGACATGAGCTCCGTAAAGCTTTTATCAAGGGCAGATGAAATCGAGATAGCAAAAAAAATTGAATCTGAAAAGCATAACATGTTACGCGCAATAATTGAAACATCAGTAACATTAAAGGTGATAAAAGTATGGCGTGATGATTTAAGTAATGGAGCTCTCTTACTGAGAGAAATTATAGATCTGGATGCAATTTATAACTCTGATTTTAATGTGGTACCCAAAGAAGAAAGTGAAGAGAGTGAAGAAAGTGCTGAAGATGTTGAGGATTCTGAGGATGTTTCTGAAGATGCTGAGTACTGTAGTGATGATGAGAAAGATAGTAAAAAAAGTGATGATGAGAAAGACGGTAATAATGAAGATATAAGTTCAGTCAATTTAAATGTTTCTATTCTTGAAATGGAAAGTGACTTATTGCCAAAGGTCATAGTTGCATTGGATGAGATAATTACTTTAACAAATGAAGCGTTGATATTAAGAAAAAATTCTAAAAATTTCTCTAATGAGCTAGAAAATTTGTATAATCAAATATGGTCTATAGCATTACAAATTAAGTTAAGTGATGCTGCTGTTGCCAGAATTACACAAGAACTTTATAAGATAAATAGATCCATTACGCTTGAAGAGGCTAATCTTATTGCTGAGGCTAGAAAATACGATATCGATAGAGAAAGTTTCTATAAAGTTTATGATGACGTGCTTTTAAAGCACGAATTGAAAAAGATAAGTCTTTTAAAGATCAATGAAAATCAGTCCTCTTTTACAGGTGAATTAAAAAACAAATTTTTAAGGTTTATAGACGATAACTCTGAACATATAGCTAGTACCTTGAACGGTATTAAGCAGCATATACAGGAAGATAACGTACAAGAATTTAAGGAGCTAATCAAGAGAATACAAAAACACGAACGAGAAGTCTCTGAAGCAAAGCAAGAAATGATTAAGGCTAACTTAAGGCTAGTAGTTTCCATTGCTAAGAAGTATTCAAAAAGAGGCCTTGATCTGCTTGATTTGATACAAGAAGGCAATATTGGTCTTATGAAGGCCGTGGATAAGTTTGATTACAAACGTGGATATAAATTTTCAACTTATGGCACTTGGTGGGTAAGACAATCAATCACTAGAGCAATACCTGAGCAGTCTAAAGTAGTTAGAATACCAGTTCATATGGTGGAAATTATCAGTAAAATCAACAGAGCATTAAGAAAGATGACTCATGAGATGGGAAGAGAGCCGACGTTAGAGGAATTGAGTGTAGAACTGACAATGCCACTGGAAAGAATACGCAAAGTTATGAAAATAGCAAGAGATCCAGTAAGTCTTGAAGCTCCAACAGGAAAAGATGATAGTAGTACCTTTGGTGATTGTATAGAAGACAAGCGAGTCTCCAGGCCAGAGGATGCTGCAATACTTGCTGACTTGCGTGGCATTACAACCAATGTCCTTGCAACTTTAACACCAAAGGAAGAAAGAATTTTAAGAATGCGTTTTGGCCTTGGTAAAGATGGGAAGGAACATACCTTAGAAGAAGTAGGAAAAATTTTTAATGTAACACGTGAGAGAATTAGGCAAATAGAGGCAAAAGCACTGCGCAAGTTGAAACATCCAAGCCGTGCTAGAAAACTTAGAGGGTTCTTTTAAGTATACGTGTCAAGTTAAGAAGAAGCTGATTTTGCCCGGAAAAAGTGGAGAGCAAGTTAGGCCAAAGTTGTATAATTTCACCGCTATTTTTCTTTTTCTATGAATCTAATGAAACAACATGCTAATCTACGGTAAATATTATGACAAACAAAAATGACAATTCTAATTCAAAGTATAGAAATTTTTATGTTCTGGGTGATAGCTTATCCGATAATGGCGCAATCATTGGAATTTTAAATAATTTATCCTTTGCAAAAAGCGTAAAATTTGATGATCCTTTTTATCAAGGAAGATCTTTTAGCAATGGCCCTACTGCTGTTGAATATATAGCAAAATATTTAGATTTAGATGAATTTAAACCTGGGTGGAGTTATTCATTTTTTGGGAGATGCCACGAACAGCAAGGTCAGAATTACGCAGTTTCATATGCAACAGCATCTGAAATTTTTGACCCTATTTTTTCTTATTTCTTCAATAAATTTCGTTTAGCTAACCAGCTAGATGCGGTAATTAAACATCATCCAGATATAGGTAAAGAAGATTTATTTTGCATCATAATCGGCGGAAATGATGTTATGGTTGCCACTGCTTATGACGATACTAAAGCGGAAGAAGTATTGGAACAAGCAGTGAGTGAAATATGTAATGCACTTAAGGTTCTAAATGAACATGGTGTTAAGCATGTAGTTGTTGCAAATGCACCTGAAGTTGGCTCAATACCAGCTTTTAATAGAGATGAAGAAGCAAGGGAACTAGCTACAAAGCTCACGGAGAGTTTCAATGCAAAACTGGCTAAAGGCTTAGATTATATGAAGAAAAGTACAAATCTTGAAATAAAAGCATTTGATCTTAACTCTAAAATGAGAAGTATGTTTAGCGAATACAAGAGCAAAGGTTTAAATTGTCAAGATGCATGCACATCGAACATTGCAGACCAAGTTGGGAGATTTAAAGAAAATATAAAAATACTCTTAAAGTTGATATTTAAAGGGGAACTTGACGTTCACTATAACCCTGGGTGTAGCAAAGAAACACTAAAGGATTATTTCTTTTTTGATTATTTCCATCCAACTGCGGAACTTCATCATGAAGTTGGTAATGAAGTGTATGAGTTGATTTGACACAGTTTTTTGAACATATCCTTTTAAATAGTAACCAGACTGCATTCTGTGATTTTTAGCAAAACACGATCTTTCATTTGAGCTTTCTTCAATTTAAAATAAATACAGAAAATTGCTGCCTATAGCTAAACTGACTTAGATTTACCGATAATTTGAAAAACCGTCATCCCGCTACTATATAGTTATTGATATATATTTTCTTTTAAGCTCTTGGTTTTGATCGATAAATGTAATCATTTCATCTTCTAAAGTTTTAATTTGATTACGTAAAATTGCAAGAAGTTCCTCTATTTGTTTGATTATAGATGTATCAGTTACCTGTTGGATTTGGGTTTTTTGTATTTTTGCTATTTCTACAAGTTGGTTTCTACGAGATAATTTTTGTTTCAAGCAATCAATATTACCATTACTAACTGTTAAAGGAGTAACACGCATATCTGTATTATTAATATAACGTGAGATGATACTGCAGTCTATTTTATCAGTTTTTGTAGTAATACCAAGGCTTTTAGCATAGTCTCTCCCACCTTGGTTGAATGACGTACACCTCAAAACCATTGCTTAGTAAAGTATAGGCACATAATTTTTCGTATCCACCAGTTGCCTCAAGACCAATTTTGGTTACATTATGCAAACGTAAAAAGTCCAGCATTTCATCAATGGATTGTACATTGTTTTCAAATATTTTATAATGCTCAAGTGGGTGAATGTGGAGATCTAATTTACTTTTGCTAACATCAATGCCAGCAATAATGTTTGATGAATTCATAATTCCTCCGTAATAATAACATATACTGCATTTTCCAGCCTTATATACGAGCCTAAAAGCTCAATCAGTTGTTCGGAACTTTCAGTATAATAAACCAGAGAAGAGAACCTTGCTGAACAACGATTCTTATAATCAAGGGGCGTGACGATTCCTCTTCTCTGTGTGTCTTTAATCTCACTACTTTGATATTTATAAAGACTTGTTCTTAACATATAAGGGAAGTGTCCTCTAGGTGAGATTGTGGAGCATTCGTTGCAGCATTTGGCTGTTCAATTACGCTAGTTGATTCTTTAGGTATACTATTTCCTTCAAAATTTCCATCTTTTTATTATGTTCTCTTTAGCATTTTGAGAGTGAATTATTCTAGTTTTGATATTTAAACGTTTTGTATCTGCTGTAATGATTTCACTTCCAGTTTGCTATTCTTTACATATTGAATTGCAAGCACTAACGCTTTACTTCCGGAAGCTGTGGTGCTGTAAGCTATATTTTGCAAAATAGCAGTTCTCCTGATATCTTTGCTGTCTGAGACTGACTTTACACCTTTTGAAGTATTAATCACTAGATTTATTTTTCCATCTTTGAGCATATCAACTATGTGGGGTCTGCCTTCTCTTACTTTATTTACAGCTTGTGCAGCAATGCCGTTATTGTTCAGATACGAAGCTGTGCCTTTGGTGGCATATATTTCAAAACTCAGTTCTTTCAACATTCGTGCAACTGGCAATATATACTTTTTATCATCATCTTTTACTGAAACCAGAGCTGTTCCTTCTGTTGGTAACTTGTATCCTGCAGCCATGTGCGTTTTTGCAAGTGCAGCTTCAAATGATGAGTCAATTCCCATCACTTCTCCTGTTGATTTCATTTCAGGACCAAGTAAAGTATCAACTCCTGCAAAGCGGGTAAATGGAAAAACAGCAGCTTTAACTGCAAAATGATTGAAAGGCTTGTTTTCCTGATTCAATTTTTTACCCAAAATAACTTGAGTGGCAAGCTTTGCAATAGGAATATTGATTACCTTGGAAATAAAAGGAACGGTTCTACTAGCTCGTAAATTTACTTCAAGTATGTATACATCACTAGACCTCTTGCATAACTCGATTTCTGAAGGCAATTTTGTCGTCAAAGCTTGTCTGCGCTCCTCAAATACATTCGAGTATTCTGTGGTACTCATCTGCACTTTTCCTAAAAATTTCTCATCACAAACAGGTTCTGCAAGAGGTCTATTCTCTTGAACAGCAAACTGAATGTTTATCAGACCTTTCACTTTTAATGCTAATGCTATTCTTTCAGTTTGTAGCTTAATCTCTTTTATTACTTCGTCACTCAATGTATTTGTCGGTATTGAGCATGTTGAATCACCAGAGTGGATACCAGCTTCTTCAATATGCTCCATGACCGCTGCAATGAAAACTTTTTCCCCATCACATACAGCATCAACATCAACCTCAACTGCATTGACTAAAAATTTATCAAGAAGCAGCGAACCATGCTCAAAGATTTTAGTTTGATCCAAGACGTACTCTTTAAAGCTCTGAGTATCGTGTCTAATCGACATAGACTGACCGCCGAGGACATATGATGGCCTGACTACTAGTGGAAACCCCACCTTTTCTGCGTTGGTTAACGCTTCTTCTACTGAATGGCAGATAGAACTTTCAGGTTGTTTTAAATTAAGTTGCAAAGCAAGATTTTTAAATCTCATGCGATCTTCTGCAAGGTCAATAGAATCAAACGAAGTTCCCAGAATTTTGAAACCTCTCTCGTTAAGCACTTTGGCTAACTTTAAAGGTGTTTGACCACCTATTTGAACTATCACACCAACCAGTGTGCCATTTTCTTGCTCTTTACTTAGTATTTCAAGCACATCCTCTGCAATCAGTGGGGCGAAATATAAACGATCAGCAGTATCGTAGTCAGTTGAGACAGTTTCTGGATTACAGTTGATCATTATTGTTTCATACCCCATTTCTTTGGCGGCAGAAGCTGCATGTACGCATGCATAATCAAACTCAATACCTTGACCAATGCGGTTTGGACCACTTCCTAAGATGACAACCTTTTCTCGGTCAGAAATGTCCGCTTCGCATTCTGTCCTATTTGTAATGTCTCCCTCATAGCAGCCATACATATAAGCAGTGCTCGATTCAAATTCAGCCGCACAGGTGTCTACACGTTTATAAACTGGATGAATGCCAAATTTTTTCCTTATTTCCTCAATTTGTTTTACTCGATCTCCAGCGTATAACGCTGGCTGGATCCCAGTGTCACGCACTGGGATGACATTAGAGGGTACTGGGATGACAGAGGTAGATCTATTACTTAACTTTGCCAACCTTGCATCCGAGAATCCCATCTTTTTTAGTTCTAATATTTCATATGCAGTTCCAGGAAGGCCATTTTCCTTGATTTTTTGTTCAGCCAAGATGATTTGCTGTATATTTTGCAGAAACCATAAGTCATATCCTGTAATCGAATTTATTTCTTCTATGCTAATTCCGTGGCGCATTGCGTCAGCAGCAATCAGTAATCTGTTTGGTAGCAATTTTGCTAATTGAGATTTTATGTGATCAATATCAATGTTCTCAGGAAATACTTCATCAAGTCCTGTAAAATCAGTTTCAAGTGAACGGAAAGCTTTCTGTAGTGACTCATTAAAAGTGCGGCCTATAGACATCACTTCTCCCACTGATTTCATGGAGGTTGATAATTCACAATTCGTCCCCTTAAATTTCTCAAACTCAAATCGAGGAATTTTAGTGACGATATAATCAATCACTGGTTCGAATGCTGCTGGTATTATTGGAGCGCAGTCGTTACGTATTTCATCGAGCGAATAGCCGATAGCAAGTTTGGTTACAACTTTTGCAATAGGATAGCCTGTTGCTTTCGAAGCAAGTGCAGAGGAGCGAGAAACCCTTGGATTCATTTCAATTACAACGAGGCTTCCATCTTCTTTAGGGTTCACTGCAAACTGAACATTTGCACCACCGGCACTAACGTCAATTTCCCTCAGCACTGCTATAGATGCATTTCTCATTTGTTGATATTCAGCATCACGCAGAGTCAAAGCAGGAGCAACAGTTATGCTATCCCCAGTGTGCACTCCCATCGGATCAACATTTTCTATCGAACAGACTATTATGCAGTTATCTTTACAATCGCGGATAACTTCCATTTCATATTCTTTCCAGCCGATAATTGATTCATCTATCTGAACTTCATTTATTGGCGAAATTTTGAGAGCACTTTCTGCGATATTGAAAAACTCCTCTTTATTATATGCTATACCACTACCTGCGCCACCAAGAGTGAATGATGAACGAATGATTGCTGGTAATCCAACGTAATCCAAAGCCTTTTTTATTTGTTCTTGATTTTTTATAATGATACTTTTGGGGTATTTCAGTCCTATTCTATCCATGGACTGGCGGAATAACTCTCTATCCTCTGCTTTTTTTATTGCTTCTCTATTTACCCCTATTAATTCTACGTTGTATTTGTCTAACACTCCATCATCTGCAAGTTTTATTGCACAATTGAGCGCTGTTTGCCCGCCCATTGTTGGCAATATTGCGTCTGGCCTCTCCTTAATTATAATTTTCTCTATGATTTCAGGCAGTACCGGCTCAATATACGTCGCATCAGAAAACTCAGGATCTGTCATTATAGTTGCGGGGTTGGAGTTAACCAAAATGACTTTATAACCTTCGCTTTTTAATACTTTACAGCTTTGCGTTCCGGAATAATCAAACTCGCATGCCTGACCTATAACTATTGGGCCTGCTCCTATTACTAATATAGATTCTATATCTGTGCGTTTCGGCATAATTACAATAACGGTCTCTATTCAAGTAATGTTACCAATCTTTCCTGTATATGTGAATTTTTATTAAACCTATTAGCTAATTACTTTTAGGCTTGACGCATAACTGTACGAACATTGCAATTTGCGTGGCAGATTCCAGTGCTTGACACACAGCTGTACAAACATTCATTTTTGAAGGTAAATTGCACAGCAAATGATGTCTTTCAAGTAGCTGACACTGGTTCCTTTATGACGGCAGTGCCCAGAGGTGTCATCCCAGTCTGGGATCCAGAAAACTTAACTTTAAATAAGTGGCTGCATAATAAAGACTAGATTCCAGACTGGAATGACACCATAGAGGCACTGGGATGACATCCTTCCTAGTGGAGATTACTCTCAAATCACAATGTTCATACAGTTGTGGGCTTAACGGTATCTTTGCAGATACTATGGTAATTTATTCGGGAGATTTGCTGAGCGGTAAGATTTTTCCTGATATGCTGCAGTCTTCAGAAGCTAATTCCACAAATTTATCTGTTAGTTTATCAGGCGACACCAATTCAGATCCAGGAAATGCCTGCTCACTACCCACAGGTCCTTCCGTGTATACAGCATTTACACATAATTTTGTATGTTTTGTCTCAGATGCATATATTTGCACCATTATTTCTAGTGCAACTTTACTTGCAGCATACGGCATCCAATATGGATAAGAGGAAGGAGAAAGTGTCACTTCTGAGGTCATGAATATCGCTCTTCCAGCATTAGACTTTTTTAGCATTGGATCTAAGTTTTTTAGTAAGTACCAATTGGCAGTAAAATTTGTATTCATTACGTTCTGTAGCTCTTCAATCTCACAGTCATGAATGGGGTTCAGTTTGCCTAAAATTCCAGCACACGCAACTAATATATCAAGTGCTCCAGATTCTGATAATTTCAGGCTTTCTATCATGTTTGTCAGTATCTTTACATTCTCAAAGTCTAAAAGATCAAGCTGAATTAGTTTCACAGAGCCTTCTTTAAATTCTTCAAGCTCTTCAATTTCATTATATAGTGGCTTGAGATTATCAAGAGATCTTGAAATCAGAATCACACATGCACCTTCTCTTATAAACCTTTTTGCAACAGCAGAGCCTACTCCACCTGAAGCTCCGGTGATTAAAGCTACTTTACCTTCTAACTTACCCATTTCTTTCTCCTTAGCGAGATCCATTGAAATATTTTAGCTGAAAATTGAATTTTGCTCCATATATAAAAATCAAACTTAGCATATAAAAAAATAGTAATGACACTACCACACCACCTAAACTTCCATATATCAAATCCAGTTGGTCAAAGGAAGCTTTTAAGTATTGCTTAAAAGCTGAAGCAGAAATCGTCCAAAGAATAACAGCTACACAAGATCCAGGAAATACGTCTGATAAATTTTGTTTTATGTTTGGTAACATAAAATATAGCCAAGAGACTACTGTGAAAAGTACAAATTCAATAAGTAAATACCTAGTATAACTTAGCCCCTGATAGGAAAAATCAATTAGCATTGGTACTAGTGTAGAAAACACTATAGTTAGAGTTATAATAAGCGTGATTACTAAAAATTGTAATATACTTAGTACTCTTCTTAATATATAAGGCGGCGAAACCGGAACTTTATAGGCCTTATTGAGTATTGTTCTAAGCCCTTCAATTGTCGATGAAGCGGTCCAAACAGCACCTACAATTGCTAAAGTTAGTAAGCTTTGCGGCGGGCCTGATATTATCTCCCTAATACGCGGCATCAAAGATGATAAAATATCCTGTGGCATGTTATCAATGATAAATACCCAGCCAATGTTGTACTGGTCTAAAAAATTTGCGAATGTTGACGCCACAGCCATTAAAACGATGAGAAAAGGAAATATTGATAACAGAATTAAAAATGATAAATACCCTGCATGCTCCACTCCATCATTATAAATTGTGTCAATCAAAGCACGATAAAGACAATAAACGATGCTGTAAAATTTCTGTAGCACTGTAATATAAACGAACCAAGAAAAGTATTCTAAATGAAATAAAGGATACTTTTAAGCAAAAAAATCCTCACCATTTACTTAAATTTAATCAAAATGGTAGATAATCCAGCATTAAATAGAAATTATCGGAGGCGTAATGAAAAATTTTCTTCTACTTGTGGCGTTAATTCTCTCCTTTGCGTTTGATGCAAATGCTAATACTTTTGTTGATAAAAATGATACAACATCATCAGTGATATGCAAGATAATAGGCTATACTCATGGCATAGGTGGACCAATGATCACAATAGTGATAATTGGTGCAGCGTTGCTTGCAATATTCGGTAGAATGCCGTGGCCAGCGCTTTTTGCACTCGGTGCGTTCACTGCTGTGTTTTTTGGCGCTCCTGTAGTCGTTTCAAAAATAACACCAGGAGGTGTGATTTGTAAAGACGGTGTAGTAACCGAATAAGTAATAGAAATTATTGGAGGCATAATGAAAAATTTTCTTCTACTAGTGGCGTTAATTCTCTTCTTTGCATTTGATAATGCTTTTGCTAGCAGTGTTACTGATGACGCAACGTCAAATACAATATGCAAAATAGTAGGCTATACTCACGGCATAGGTGGACCGATGATCACAATAGTAATAATTGGTGCAGCGTTGCTTGCAATATTTGGCAGAATGCCGTGGCCAGCACTTTTTGCACTCGGTGCATTTACTGCTGTATTTTTTGGTGCACCTGTAGTTGTTTCAAAAATAGTACCAGGCGGTGTGATTTGTAAAAATGGTGCAACTGCTTGCCCTGATGGTAAAACATGGGATACAACAAATAATGTATGTAAATAGGTACTAAATTTAGAAAAACATTAGCTGAATGGTGCTTCTTAAAGGAGCACCATTATTCCACAATTGTATAAATGTTGTCCAAGTGAATAACACTGAGATCCGGGAATTTTTATAAACTGATAGGATGACAAATTTACTAGAATCCTCACCATTTACTTAAATTTAATCAAAGCGATAGATAATCAAACATGAAACAGAAATTATAGGAGGCGTAATGAAAAATTTTCTTCTACTTGTGGCGTTAATTCTCTCCTTTGCGTTTGATGCAAATGCTAATACTATAGTACTTCCCAAAGTAAATGATAAAGGTATAATAAGCTATTTGAGTTATAATGGCGTATAGTGTGGATTTAAGGGAAAGGGCAGTATCGATGATAGAAAAAGGGAAGTCAAAGGTTGAGGTGGCAGAGCTTTTGGAGATAGGAATAGCAACTCTGTACCGCTGGTTAAGAAAGAAAGCCGCTGGTGAAAGCCTAAGGCCATCGAAAAACGGCAGCTTTATTCGAAAAATAGACCCAAAAATACTCGAAGAATATGTTAAAAAGAATCCAGATCATACGCTGGCAGAGATGAAACAAAATCTTGGATTTGGAATAAATTCAATTTGGTATAGGCTGAAACAGCTAAGAATTACTTTAAAAAAAAGTTACACTATATCAAGAGCGCAATCAAGAAGATAGGCAGCGATTTACCGATAAAATCTCAAAAATAGACCATTCCAGCATCTTATATATAGATGAAGCAGGAGTTGATAATAGGTTATACCGAGAGTATGGACGTGCTCCAATAGGAAAGAAAATTTATGCAGATATTCCAGGAAGAAAACGAGAGAGAATCAGTATAATAGGCGGGTGGATTGGAAAGAGATTTATTGCACCAATGACTTTCAAAGGTGGGTGTGACAAAGAGGTATTCAATACATGGTTAGAGAAGATGTTATTACCTAAATTGCCACATGGTACTACAATAGTTATGGACAATGCCACATTCCATAAAACTCCCAAAACAAAGGAGTTAATAGATAATGCTAGATGCCGTTTGCTCTATCTACCAACATATTCACCAGATTTGAACCCTATAGAGCATTGTTGGAATACCATCAAAAGCCGCCTCAGACCTTTAATGCATAAATATACAGACTTACAACTTTTGGTTGGTAATACCATAATGGAAATTTATCATTCATTTTAGAAAATACTATACTTCTTGTGCATTACCATCTTCTACAGCTAGGAATAATTGTTCTTCCTGTGTTTTTACGCGTGTTTCCACATTAGATATAAAAAATAACAATACTAAACATGCAATACCAATAATGCTAATATATTTTATAATTTTTCTCATAAGATATTTTACAATGCTTCTAATAATATTAGATATCATCTATAAAATTAAAAAATCCATGAAAGGGGATGAAAATATGTAAAAAAGTATTATTGATTAATTAAAAACAGATTTTGATTTGATAATACTAATAAAATCGATTTATCTTAAATTTACGTTGATTTTTACCTGTTATTTTTTGTAGTTTATCCAACGTAAATTCCAGGTAAAACAAAGTCGTTATCTCCAACCGTTACAACCAACTCTCCTTCTTTAATTTTTATTTGATTAGGTGTATGGTCCCATACCATCACACTCTGGGATCATACACCTAAAGTACTCCGACACTGGGATGACACCCCGGGGTTTCTGGGATGACAAAAAAGAGCCCCCTGAGCAAAAATCTTATAGCCACTTGAATGATAATTGACTTTTTGCCTAAAATAACTAAGAAAGAAACTTCTCATCAAGATAACTTAAATATATACTAATTCTCTTATTTTTAAACGATTTCTCATCATGAATTGCACGATCAAAAACCTGAATTTGACTTGTTATAATGCTACAATTATTATTTGCAACTTCTAATACGCCACTATCAATTACAACCTTCTTTTCTGTTTGGTTACTCATTTTAACAGTAATCATACCAGGCAATAAATAAATTAAGTAAGGAGCATGGTGAGCTAAAATCATAAGCTCCCCTTCGAGCCCAGTTACTGAAAGAGAAACCACTCCACTGAATGAAATTTGATCATCAGGAGAGAAAAATTGCACTTTAAAAGTATTCATAATCTTTAACTTTTATTTAGCTTCAGCTTCTATTAATTCAGCCTTTTTTATTGCTTCATCTATATTCCCCACCATATAAAAAGCAGCCTCTGGTAAGTGATCATATTTGCCTTCAACAATCCCTTTAAAACTGGAAACAGTATCAGAAAGTGAAACAAATTTACCAGGCATGCCAGTAAATATTTCTGCAACGTGAAAAGGTTGAGAAAGAAATTTCTGAATCTTACGAGCCCTATCAACAATAATTTTATCTTCATCAGATAGCTCATCCATACCAAGTATTGCGATAATATCTTGCAGTGATTTATAAGTTTGCAATATACGTTTCACCTCAGAAGCTACATTATAATGTTCTTCAACAATGATTTCAGCAGATAAAGACTGAGAAGTTGAATCAAGTGGATCAACAGCAGGGTATATTCCCATTTCAGCTATTTGCCTTGACAACACTGTGGTTGCATCAAGGTGAGAGAATGTAGTTGCTGGGGCTGGATCAGTCAAATCGTCCGCAGGAACATATATAGCTTGCACAGAAGTAATAGAGCCAGAAGTTGTTGAAGCTATTCTTTCTTGCATTGCACCCATATCAGTTGCAAGGGTTGGCTGATAACCAACAGCTGACGGTATTCTTCCAAGTAAAGCAGAAATTTCAGAACCAGCTTGTGTAAATCTAAAGATATTATCCACAAAAAATAGAACATCTTGGTTTTCACGGTCACGAAAATACTCTGCCATAGTAAGTGCTGTTAAAGCAACTCTAGCCCTTGCTCCAGGAGGCTCATTCATCTGACCATAAACCAAAACAGCTTGAGATTTTTCATGCTCATTTATATTTATTACATTTGAAGTGATCATCTCGTGATAAAGATCGTTACCTTCACGCGTTCTCTCCCCTACCCCGGCAAACACAGAAAATCCTTTATGAGCTTTTGCTATATTATTAATTAATTCCATTATTAGGACTGTTTTACCAACACCGGCTCCACCAAATAAGCCAATTTTTCCTCCTTTAAGATAAGGTGCAAGAAGATCTATAACTTTTATTCCCGTAACTAAAACTTCTTCCTGTATTCTCTGTTCAGTAAAACTTGGAGGTGCTCTGTGTATAGGCTCTAAGTTATACTTTCCCTTCAGTGGACCACACTCATCTATAAGCTCTCCAACAACATTAAAAATCCTTCCTAAAGTTGAACGCCCAATTGGCACCGATATTGGTGCACCTGTATCAACAAATTCATCCCCCCTTGACATGCCATCTGTGCTATCCATAGCAATACAACGAACTATATTGTCACCTATATGCTGCGAAACTTCTAAAACCAGCTCCTTATCCTTATATTTTAGTTTGCTTTTTAAAGCATTAAATATTTTAGGCAATTCACCTTCAAATTTTATATCAACAACTGCTTGAGTTACCTTAATCGCTCTACCTATATTCATCTCTTTATTTTTATCACCTAACACTATAATTCCATAAAAGAACTTCTAAAGAAAATAAATTTTATATTATTAATAGAAATTTTGCAACATTAAAACGCTTACTAGTTACGCTTCATTACAAACAATGCAAATGCATTTAATAGCCAAGTAATAATAAACAATACTAAACTAAGCGCATAAGCAGCAAGAGTTTGTACACTATTGAAATCCTGATCTCCGGTAAGTAATGTAGCGATCTGCACGGTAATGGTAGTAACTGAATTAAGAGGGTTAAAAGTCAAATTTGCGTTGATTCCCACAGCCATTAGCACAATCATTGTTTCACCTATCACTCTTGAAATTGACAATAAAATTGCACTTAAAATTGTAGGCATTGCATAAGGTATTGTTATATGCCATATAGTTTCCGCTGGAGTTGCACCAAGTGCCATGAAGCCATAACGCAAGCTTTTTGGAACAGATCTTATGGCATCTTCGAGTAAAGAAATAATAAAAGGAAGAATCATTATCCCAATCGATAAACCGGCAACTAAGGCACTTTCTGAGTGTATACTTAAACCAAAAAAATTTGCTACCTGCTTTATAAAGAAAGACAAAAACACAACCGCGAAATATCCATATACAACCGTAGGAATAGCAGACAAAACTTGCAAAGTTGTATTAACAATATAACGCACTTTCTCACTCGCATATTCACTAATATATATTGCAGAAAATAAACCAAGCGGAACGACAACTAACATTGCTATAATAGTTATAAGTAATGTACCAACTAAAAGCGGCGCTATACCAAAACATCCTATCTTCTCTTCATTGATAGTGACTACATTGTGGCCCCATTTCAAGCAAAACAAGAATTCTGAAATAGCTACTTTATTAAAAAAACTAATGGATTGAATAAAAATAGACAGCATTATAAATAAAGTGATAAAAAATGATATGGCCAAAGCCACAAATAACGAAAGTTTTATTATCTTATTTCTTTTATTTTTAAAGATAAAAGCAAGCATGAAAAAAAGTAACGCTATAGAAATAAAAGTTACAAAACAATTATTATAGAATACTAACAACCAAGTTAGCATCCATACACAACTAAGATATAGATAAGATTTAACCTTATTTACTTCTTGAAACCTACTAAAACAAAATAAAAGGATTAGTAAGACAGGTATGACTATCACCGAATTCATTCTTCCATGCATCAAATTTTATTCTACGAAAATGTCATACAAGTTCACCATTATTTGACAATAAAGTAAAACAATTTAAAATAAATAATTATATTAATATAAAAACAATGAAGAGAACATTTCAACCAAAAAATTTGATAAGAAAGCGCAGACACGGATTTCGTTCACGTATGGCAACAAGAGCTGGAAGAAAAATCCTTAATAGGCGCCGTTCATTAGGGTGTAACAAATTATGCGCATAGTAAGTATAAAAAAAAAGATTTTTCTTCTGCTTTCAAAAATAAGTTAGCACTCAACAGTCTTTTTTATCGTGGGCTTTATATATCACTGTACGCTATAAAAGAAAGAGAACCTGAAAAGTACATTCATACTATTAGAGTAGGTCTGGCTATCAGTAAAAAAACCGGAAAAGCAGCAAAAAGAAATAAAATAAAAAGGCAACTACGAATGCTTGCTAAAATTAACATTTTAAATATAAGTAATATAGGGCACTACTACATAATACTAACTCATAGAAACATTATGCAAGCAAGTTATAAAAATTTACAAAAAGATCTAACTATTTGCTTAAAAAAGATAAAATAAAAAAAAATCTCAATTAAGGTATTTACAACTATATTTTTTATGATAATATAGGTAAAATTTTTAAAAATAGTTAATGGGTGTGGTGAATGGTAGAGCATATAAAAGAGGTAAATAACACAGGCTTTGGTCAGATGTATCAATTCTTATTTCTTCCTAAAGGAACAGGAACAGATTGGAGGTCAGCATTTCGCCAACAAGAAGAATTATTTAAAAAAGTGGGAGGTAATGTAATATTACCAGAAATCAGTAATTCTCCTTCAAAAGGGAATCAATTAGGGGAAGTAGGAACAATGCTAAATAATGTAGAAAATGACCAAGAACATATAAGAAAAAAAAGATATCGTAGTTAAAGTAAAAACTTAAAGAATAGTAACAAAACAAGAAAGTTAAAATATAAGTATACCTACTGTCTAATTAACAAAGAAATTTTTATAAACTTGGCGGCGACCTACTCTCCCTTTTCAAGTACCATCAGCGCTAAAAAGTTTCACTTCCGAGTTCGAGATGAGATCGGGTGGTTCATTTTTGCTATAGCCACCAAGTCAATAAAAATTTCTAACTTAACAATTTTAACTTAATATTTAACACTGCATACACACATATAGAAAGCAAATAAATCAATCAGGCTATTAGTACTAGTTAGCTTCACATGTTACCATGCTTCCACACCTAGCCTATCAACGTGGTAGTCTTCCACGGCCTTAATTGGGAAATCTTTTTGAAGAGGGTTTCTTGCTTATATGCTTTCAGCAATTATCCCATCTATACATAGCCACCCAGCGATGCTATTGGCATAACAGCTGGTACACCAGAGGTATATCCATCTCGGTCCTCTCGTACTAGAGTCAGACCTTCTCAAATTTCCTTCACCCACGGCAGATAGAAACCGAACTGTCTCACGACGTTCTAAACCCAACTCACGTATCACTTTAATCGGCGAACAGCCGAACCCTTGGGACCTTCTTCAGCCCCAGGATGTGATGAGTCGACATCGAGGTGCCAAACGGTGTCGTCGCTATGAACGCTCGAACACCATCAGCCTGTTATCCCCGGCGTACCTTTTATCCGTTGAGCGATGACCCTTCCATACAGAATCACCGGATCACTATGACCGACTTTCGTCTCTGCTTGGCTTGTCAGCCTCGCAGTCAGGCAAGCTTATGCCATTATACTATCAAGCTGATTTCCGACCAGCTCTAGCTTACCTTCGCACGCCTCCGTTACTTTTTAGGAGGCGACCGCCCCAGTCAAACTACCCACCATACAATGTCCTAGTTC
This sequence comes from Wolbachia endosymbiont (group A) of Eristalinus aeneus, assembly GCF_964026915.1. Taxonomy (NCBI): domain Bacteria; kingdom Pseudomonadati; phylum Pseudomonadota; class Alphaproteobacteria; order Rickettsiales; family Anaplasmataceae; genus Wolbachia; species Wolbachia endosymbiont (group A) of Eristalinus aeneus. The sequence goes on along the minus strand of NZ_OZ034712.1, from coordinate 477,588 downwards.
CAGATAATGAAACATAGTTAGATATCAAAAGTGTAAAGGGTGGTATCTCAAGGTTGACTCCATTATAGCTAGCGCCATAACTTCAAAGTCTCCCACCTATCCTGCACATCACACTTTTAATAGCAATGTAAAGCTATAGTAAAGGTGCACGGGGTCTCTTCGTCTAACCGCGGGTACCCCGCATCTGCACGGGGAATTCAATTTCGCTGAAGTGATGTTGGAGACAGTGGAGAAATCGTTACGCCATTCGTGCGGGTCGGAACTTACCCGACAAGGAATTTCGCTACCTTAGGACCGTCAGTGTTACGGCCGCCGTTTACTGGGGCTTCAATTCGGAGCTTGCACCCTTCCTATTAACCTTCCAGCACCGGGCAGGCGTCAGACCCTATACTTCCACTTACGTGTTTGCAGAGTCCTGTGTTTTTAGTAAACAGTCGCTACTCCCTATTTTGTGCCACCTACTCATAGTTGCCTAAAAGCAGGTTACCCTTCTTCCGAAGTTACAGGTATAATTTGCCGAGTTCCTTCAACATCATTCTTTCAACACCTTAGTATACTCTACTCATCCACCAGTGTCGGTTTGCGGTACGGCCTCATAAATATAAGTGCTATTTCCTGGAGCTTCTTTTAAGCATAGATCAATCCAATAAGATCTATACAAATACGAAACCCGTCACACTTAAGAGGTTTAGGAATATTAACCTAATTGCCATCGACTACTCCTTTACGGACTCGCCTTAGGAACCGACTAACCCTACGCAGATTAACTTAACGTAGGAACCCTTAGATTTTTGGTGAGAGTGTTTTTCACACTCTTTTACGCTACTTATGTCAGCATTCTCACTTCCGATATCTCCAGCAGTTTTCACAAACCACCTTCACAGACTTACGGAACGCTCCGCTACCGCGCCTATTGATCGAAATCAATAAGCACTCACATCTTCGGTATACAGCTTTAGCCCCGGTACATTTTCGGCGCAGAAAAACTTATTTAGACAAGTGAGCTGTTACGCTTTCTTTAAAGGATGGCTGCTTCCAAGCCAACCTCCTAGCTGTAATGGTTTTTCTACTTCCTTCCCCACTTAGCTGTAATTTTGGGACCTTAGATAGTGATCTGGGTTGTTTCCCTCTTCACCACGGACTTAGCACCCGTAGTGTGCCTGCTGTATAATTAATTGTTGGTATTCGGAGTTTAGTTAGATTTGGTAAGACGGTGAATCCCCCTAGTCTATCCAGTGCTCTACCCCCAACAACATACATACAACGCTCTACCTAAATAGATTTCGCGGAGAACCAGCTATTTCCAAGTTTGATTGGCCTTTCACCCCTAATCACAACTCATCCAATAATGTTGCAACATTAACTGGTTCGATCCTCCAGTGTGTTTTACCACACCTTCAATCTGGTCATGACTAGATCACTTGGTTTCGGGTCTAATCCATAAAACTAAAACGTCCTATTCAGACTTGCTTTCGCTACGCCTACACCTAACGGCTTAAGCTTGCTTCATAGATTAACTCGCTGACCCATTATGCAAAAGGTACGCTGTCACTCTAAATATCAATAAATTGATATAGAGCTCCAACTGTTTGTAAGCACTTGATTTCAGATTCTATTTCACTCCCCTCCCGGGGTTCTTTTCACCTTTCCCTCACGGTACTTGTTCACTATCGGTCGTTAAGGAGTATTTAGGCTTGGAGGATGGTCCCCCCATATTCAAACAGGATTTCACGTGCCCCGCTCTACTCAAGGATTTAAAAACTTTCTACTTATACAGGACTATCACCTTCTATGGTTACTATTTCCAGAGTATTCTAATTCTTATTCTTAAATCACTAGCCTTTTCCGCTTTCGCTCGTCACTACTAACAGAATCTCGGTTGATTTCTTTTCCTTTGGCTACTTAGATATTTCAGTTCACCAAGTTTGCTTTACATACTTAGTACGTAATAACTAGCTAAACTAGTTGGGTTTCCCCATTCGGAAATCTGCGGATCAAAATTTGTTGACAATTCCCCACAGCTTATCGCAGCCTGCCACGTCCTTCATCGCCTCTTAACGCCAAGGCATCCATCAAGTGCTCTTAATAATTTATTTATCCGACTATATGCAGAATATGCAGAGTTAAATATTATTAAAATTGAATTGAGATTAAATTAATCTCTACCATAAAACTTGTCAAACATCTAAAAACTAAATTAATCTTTTATATGTTATAACCTAATAAATAATATGTCAACGCCTTTTTGCACAAAACATTTACTTATATTATCAACAACAATATACTAGCAATCCTAAACAGTATAATCTGAGAAATATGTGGTAAACTTATATATACAGTAAAAATTAATAAAAAAGATATTTTGTAAGATAAAATGTGTTAAAATCAATTGCCTAAAAATGATAATAAACATTCGGAGTATTTCTAACGTATGAAAAGTAATCTCTCTTTTATAAAAAACGTTGCTTTAAATTGTATGTCTAAGCTCATTGGCGTATTAAATATTAAGAAAGTAAAACACTTCATTGTGAATAAATATAATACTCTTCATAAAGAAATGACAGTGCTTCTTAAAAAATCTAAGAACCTGTTAAACACCAACATTGAAATCGGTTTATATCACTTTTATAAAGGTAGCATATCAGATGGAAAGTTACGATTTTGGTTAATTAGCATATTTTACCCCCATTTACCTATAGTCTGGTATAACATCGGAAGGTGTCATTTTGCGGTAGGGAATACTAACAAAGCTTATAATTATTTAACAAGGGCACTAAAATTAGATAATGACCACGAGGAGGCGTCTTACTATATAAAAAAAATGACAAACTCAGCGCCTATTACAGAATTGCCAAAAAACCTCATAAGACAATATTTTGATTACACAGGTGAATATTTTGTTGAGCATTGGTTGATTGCCAAACAATATAGAGGGCATGAACTTGTACACATGATAATTACAAAAATCTTCAACAACTCCACTTCTGAGCTCAATATACTCGACCTTGGTTGTGGAACTGGAATATGTGGTCATTTCTTGAAAATAAATAGTATTGGAAACCATATAACAGGAATTGACATTTCAAGTAGAATGCTAAATATCGCAAGAGGATGCTTTATAAAAGGTAAGCCTGTTTACAATGAATTAATACATATGGAAATGAAAGAGTTTCTTAAACAAGAGAAAAACCAGCAGTATGATGTAATTATCTTTGCTGAAGTGCTACATTATCTACATGACTTTCAAGAAGAGTTGGAATTAGCAAAAAGATCTACGAGCAAAAAAGGAGTTATTGTATGTTTAATGAGAAGAAAGGAAGGTGAAGGTATTGACTTTGTAAATAAAGGAGACTATTTTCGTCACTCAGAAAGTTATGTTCAACATGTTGCAAAAGAAATAAATATGCAAATAAGTTATATGAGTTACTGTAAAATATATGGCAGTCAGGTTGACGGTATCTTGTTTGCATTACAGCATCAACAAGAAAATCCGAAAAACCTAACTTAAAAATCGCTCAAAATGACTTTTAAGTATCTATATATAATAAAAGAATAAAAGGAACTTTATGAATAACATTACCATTAATTACGCAAAGGACAGCAAATTAACCGACTTTGGAAAAGCAGTTCTATCAGACAGGTATTTAATAGAAAATGAAAGTTATCAAGACCTCTTTGCACGTATTGCTAATTACTATTCTGATAATAAAGAACATGCGCAGCGTCTTTATGACTACATGAGCAACTTGTGGTTCATGCCTTCAACACCAATACTCAGCAATGGTGGCACTAAGAGAGGGTTACCTATCTCTTGCTTTCTTAATGAAACCGAAGACAGCTTGCAGGGAATAGTTGATCTATGGAACGAAAATGTTTGGCTTGCTGCACGTGGAGGAGGCATAGGTAGTTATTGGGGAAATTTACGCTCAATAGGCGAAAGCGTAAAGGGTAGCGGCAAAACATCAGGAATTGTTCCATTTATTGTAGTGCAAAATGCTCTAACGCTTGCAATTAGTCAGGGATCCCTAAGGCGAGGAAGTTCAGCAGTCTACCTTCCTGTATCTCATCCGGAAATAGAAGAGTTTCTAGATTTACGCAAGCCAACAGGCGGTGACCCAAATCGCAAAGCGTTAAATATACATCATGCTGTAATAGTAACAGATAAATTTATGCAGGCTGTTGAGAATGATCAAGAATGGAATTTAATAAGCCCTCACAACAATAAGGTTATTTCAACTGTAAAAGCGCGGGATGTATGGATCAAAATATTAACAGCAAGAGTTGAAACTGGAGAACCTTACATTATTTTCCTTGATGCAACAAATAACAATAAGCCAGAATCTTACAAAAAGCTCAACTTAGACATCAAGATGTCAAATCTATGCAGTGAAATAACTTTAACCACAGGTTATGATCACCTGAATAAGTCACGCACTGCTGTGTGTTGTCTATCATCCGTAAACCTTGAGTACTACGAAGAATGGAAAGACAATAAACTCTTCATAGAAGATATAATGCGCTTTCTTGATAATGTATTGGAAGATTTCATAAATAAAGCACCGAATGAAATGCAGCGAGCAAAATATTCTGCAGCCAGAGAACGCAGTATTGGTCTTGGTGTGATGGGCTTTCACTCATTTTTACAAAGCAAAATGGTTCCTTTTGAATCAGTAACAGCACAACAATGGAATAAAAAAATATTTAAGTATTTACGCGAGCAAGCAGATATAGTTTCTAAAAAATTAGCAGAAGAAAAGGGAGCATGTTCTGATGCCAAAGAAGTTGATCTAATGGAAAGGTTTACACACAAACTCGCTATTGCTCCTACTGCCTCGATCTCCATTATTGCAGGTAATACCTCTCCTGGAATAGAACCATATGCAGCAAACGTATTCATACAAAAGACACTTACAGGCTCATTTGTAGTGCGAAATAAATTCTTGCAAAAACTATTAGCAGAAAAAAATCAAGACAATGATAAAATATGGTCTTCAATTTCAACAAACGAGGGTTCCGTTCAGCATTTAGATTTTCTTAGTGAGCATGAAAAATTGACATTTAAAACAGCGTACGAGCTTGACCAAAGATGGATTATAGAACATGCAAGTGATAGAACTTCGTATATTTGTCAATCTCAATCAGTAAATCTGTTCTTACCTGCCAACGTACATAAACGTTACTTGCACAAAATACACATGCTTGCTTGGAAAAAAGGATTGAAGAGCTTATATTACTGCAGATCACAATCAATGCAGAGAGCCGATAAGGTCTCGCATGACATATTCAAAAAAAGTGAAATATTGCAACAAAAAACAGATATTGACTACGATGAATGTCTGTCATGCCAATAGCGGCCTTACTCAGAAAAAGTAGAGAGAAAGTTAAGCAAATGGGTAAATAGACTTCTTGCATAACCATATAACGCACTTTTATTGGGAATAGAAACGAAAAAACTTCCTTGACAAACTCCGCCAGCCCTCTTATCATAAAATTGAAGCTATTTATTTATCTTCTCTGTACAGATTAAATGACAAAAAAACTCACGTATCTGGCGTCTCATGTTTAATTTTTTGCACTATGTGCACCTTATGTCTTTATAAAACTTCTACCTACATAAGCTGAAACGCGCTTATAAAGCGTTTAAAACATAAAAAAACGCCAACTTAAAAAATGGATAGTGAATAACTAGCTACCCTAGGGTTTCTTTTGCCTTTTTTTCTGTTTAGTAAATTTCTTAAACATTTATAGCTAAGGTTAGTTGCATTTAAAAGCAGCTGAGTCGCGGTTATTAAGCGTTTAGAATAAAAAAACGCCATACTTGAAAGTATAATGTAAGTAATTAGCCAACTACGGGGCTTCTTTTGCCTTTTTTTTCATTTGGTAAATTTCTTAAACATTTATGGCTAAACGACAATCGTCATCCCGCTACTTGTTAGCGGGATCTATTGCCGAGATACCGCGAATGAATCGCGGTATGACGGTTCGCGGTGGCATGACGATAAAGTTTATACCTCGTCATCCCGCTGCTTGTTAGCGGGATCTCTTGTTAGCGGCTGAGATACCGCGAATGAATCGCGGTATGACGGTTCGTGGCAGCATGAAGATAATCCCGCTACTTGTTAGCGGCTGAGATACTGCGGCGGTATGACGTAGATTGCTGTCATTCCGCTACTAGTTAGCGCCGCAGCGGTATGGTGTAGGAAAATTAGCTATATAGCTAACTTGTACCACGCGTTAAAGCTTTTAAACAGGTCTTGGTTTACTTACTCCATTATTTTCTTTATTATCAGATATCATTTTAAATAATATGGAGGAGCAAATTGTCAGCAATTGCCATTATTGATTTTGGTTCACAGTTTACACAGCTTATCGCAAGACAAGTAAGAGGAATGGGCGTTTATTGTGAGATATTTCCAAGCAACATCAGTTTTGAAACAATATCAAAATTCAATGGGTTTATTCTCTCTGGAGGACCACAATCTGTAAATGATGATTGTTCTGAAACAAGTAGAGTAGTACATGAAATTATAAAACTTAATGAGGCAACAAACGTTCCTATACTTGGAATATGCTATGGACAGCAACTCATTTGTCATTATTTTGGAGCAAAAGTAAAAGAGAGTTTCAAACAGGAGTTTGGTAGAACTAAAATCAAGATACTAAAAGAATCCCCCATTGTAAAGGATACCTGGGACGTTAATTCTGAAGTGGATGTATTAATGAACCATGCGGACAGTGTTGATACTATACCACATGGATTTACTGTTATTGCATCAGGTGTAATAAATCAAACAATTGCAATGATTGTCAACGAACAGCGGAAGATTTACTGTACTCAGTTCCATCCTGAGGTTAAGCCCACAACAAATGGCAGTAAATTGCTCTCTAACTTCTTGGATATTGCAAATTGCGAAAGGGACTGGACAATGAAGTCGTTTATTGAGGAGCAAAAGGAAAAAATCAAAAATGTAGTAGGAGAGAAAAAAGTAATCGCTGCAGTGAGTGGTGGGGTTGATTCAAGTGTTGCAGCGGCTCTCACACATAAAGCTATAGGAAAACAATTGAACTGTATTTTTATCGATACTGGGTTGTTACGCAAGAACCAAACCATCGCTATGTTGAAAGAGATTCCGATAAATTACGTTGATAAATCAAATTTATTTTTGAGTAGGTTGAAGGGAATAACTGATCCAGAAGAAAAGCGAAAAATTATCGGTAACACTTTTATTGAAGTGTTTGAAGAAGAAGCAAAAAAAATAGGTGATGTGGATTTTTTGATGCAAGGTACCATCTACTCTGATGTAGTTGAGTCAGGGCATGCCTCAGACAACACTAGCACAATTAAGTCTCACCATAATGTTGGTGGGTTGCCAGAAAAGATGAATCTGAAGTTAGTGGAGCCTTTACGTTACCTCTTTAAAGATGAGGTAAGGCTACTTGGAAAAGAAATTGGGCTTTCAGACGAGATAATATTTCAACATCCATTTCCTGGACCCGGACTTGCAGTGAGGATTATAAGTGAAGTCGATAAAGAAAAGGTGCAAATATTGCAAGAAGTAGATGAAATATATATTAATACGATGAAAAATTACGATCTATATGATAAGATATGGCAAGCTTTTGCTGTATTATTACCAATAAAAACTGTAGGCGTTATGGGAGATGGTCGTACGTATGGATATGTTTGTGCTTTAAGGGCTGTAACATCATCTGATGGTATGACAGCCGATGCATTTCCATTTGAAGATAAGGATCAACACTTGCTAGTATTTTGGGATTTTTTACGCAATGTCGGCAGTATAATTGTTAATAATGTTCCCGGAGTAAATAGAGTTGTGTACGATATAACTTCCAAGCCACCTGCAACCATCGAGTGGGAGTAAATTAAAAGTCTAGTCATCCTGCTACTTGTTAGCGGGATTTATTGCCGAGATACCGCGAATGAATCGCGGTATGACGGTTCGCGGCAACATGACGATAACCTCGTCATCCCGCTACGTGTTAGCGGGATCTATCCGCAGCAGTATGACGTAGGACTGCTGTCATCCCGCTGCTTGTTAGCTGGATCTAGAGATACCGCGAATGAATCGCGGTATGACGGTTAATTTTCTTTATTTTGCTTATAATTTCCACAAGCAGTGCAAACATAAATGAAGAATACAAATATCCTTTTGGTAATTCTATATGAAATCCATGAAGTATGAGGTACACACCGACAAGTAAAATAAATAAAATGGCGATTATTTTTAACCCTGGGTTAGATTTGATTAACTGGGCGGTATAACTTGATAAAAACAGCATTGCTAGCATGGAAAATGTAAATGCTGTAGCAATTATTACCATGTTATAAGTTAGTGCTATAGCAGTTAATATCGAATCAACCGAAAAAACTAAATCTATTAATATAATTTGTAGCACAACTAAAAAAAATTTTGATTTAACGTTTGCTTTCTTTTTATTTTTCTTACATACAAAGATGTCATCCCGTAACTCCATAGAGCTCTTAACAATAAGGAATAATCCCCCTGCGATCATAAGTAAATCCCTTGCTGATGCAGTGTGAAATATAGGTTTTTGCATTGACAATATAGATGATGTAAAAAATAGTATTACAAAACGCATTAATAGTGCTAATCCAAGGCCCATAAGGCGCACTCTTTCTCTCAGCGCATTTGGTACCTTATCTATTGCTAGAGAAATAAAGATTAAATTGTCTACACTAAGTATAGTTTCAAGTAGTGTAAGTGTCAGTAAAGTCCAAGCATCAGTTAGCATTTTTGTTTCAAATTCGGTTCTTCTTACTCTACAATAGATGTGTAAAAATTAAGTGACTTCACTCAGAAGTTTTATAGCAGTTCTCCAGAAAAACAGGATATATAAAGTTCAGCAGCTTCTTCTATTTTCGTTTTTGAGCAAAATCAATAATAAGAGAGTTTCTTATTTTCATGCACGCGAATAAGATAAAGCCTTATTTTCATTTTTGACTTTATTTGAAAATAATATATACTATAAAAATAGTGTGCTAGGTTGAATGAATGTATATTAAAGGATCACCATCAGGCAAAGTATTCGCTGGTTATCAGGCATTTATACCAAGCCCCTTGCCACCAAAATTTGAATGGGACAATGATTTAGTTAATAGTCTTTAAACCCTTACTTTACTATAAGGAAAGTGGTTGAAAACTTAGGTGTCGTATTTACAACAGCCCAAAGAGCAATCGTAAAGCTTGAAGATTTAGGCATCGTTTCACAAACTTCTCAAGGAAAGAGAGATCGGGTTTATTGTGCAACTGATATTTTGAATATTCTAGAAGAACCAACTAAGATTACAGAGAACTTCGATAGCACATTGTAGCTATTATGATGAATAAATTCAGCAAACAGCAAGCTTAAAGAGTCTGATCCAATGGACATGCTGAACAAAAAGTAAGGAGCTCCTTTTGGAGGATTATATTAACTTATTAATTAATTGCTTGACTTTTAGCAGGATTTATTATATTATTTATTAATGAGCAATGCAATCAAACCAAGGAGGATAGCATGATAAATAATTTGGATTCAATAATTCTTGGAATAAAAGATGGTGAAAAGGCGATTGAAGATTTAAGGGTTGTTCTTAAAAAAAGAAAAGAAGAAGTTATTACTACACAGACATTTAATTACGCTTTACAATGCCCACAAACTACAAAGGAAGCGATAGTACACGAAATTCTGCTTCATTTTATACAAAATCCTGGCGAGCAATCACTAGAACAAGTAATACAATACTTAGATGGAGCAATACAATCTAGGATATATGCAAAAAACAACCCAATAAGAAATCTAGATGAAGAATTTCGTACTCATATAAACTTTAAAGATGAAGAGGGAAATACATTACTACATCATGCAGTTATAGGTAATAAAACTGAAGAAATAACCACCCTTCTTGTTACATATAGTGCAAATCCTTTGATACAAAACGCGGATAATAAAATTCCTTTAGATTTAGCTCAAGGAGAAACAAAAGAAGTGCTTATTAAAAGTATGAAAAAACAAGCTAATACGAAAAAAGAAAGCGCTATGGTAGGCAGTTTGGTGCCTGGCGTAATAATTGGTGGTTTTCTTGGTGTTGTACTTGGAGCTGGTGTGTGTGTTGCAGTAAGTCTTTCTGGTGGTATGATACTAGGTGTAATGATAGCATCTTCTCTTGTTGCTAGTATAGCTATTGGACTGGCCATGTATTTTTTGAGTCAAGACTATGAACAGGCTAAAGCGATAGAAAAAACTATTAGCACTGTTAGCTCTGAAATATCTGTTGAGAGGTTGTCCGGAAATAAGTAAAAGGCTATAATATCTGAAATTTTAGTACGGGGTAAAGATGAGAAAAAAGTATCCAACAGATCTAAGCGAAAGGGAATGGGCAAGAATAGAAAAACACTTCAGAGTATCATACAAGAAAGGAGGAAGGCCGCCAAAGTATAGCAAAAGAGAAATATTAGAAGCAATTTTCTATGTATTGCGTACAGGGTGTCAATGGCGGTATTTACCAAATGATTTTCCGCTATGGAAGACTGTGTATGAGCAGTTCAGGCAATGGAAGAAGCAGGGAATTTTTGAGAAAATGAATTATGAAATTACAAAATATAGTAGAAGAAAAATAGGAAGGAATGAGCAGCCGAGTGCCTGTATAGTAGATAGTCAATCTGTAAAGACTACAGAAAAGGGAGGATCAAAGGCTATGATGGAAGTAAAAAAGTAAAGGGTAGAAAAAGGCATATAATTACAGACACTCAGGGTTTTATACTAGGTTGTTACGTAGGCGCTGCTAACGAAAATGATAGAGATGGTATTAAAATAGCATTAAACAATATGAGAACAAAATATACTAAAGTTAAAAAAATGTGGGCTGACATGGGATACCAAGGAAGAAATTTAAAGAATCACATAAAGGAAGAATATGACATAGATATTGAAATTGTTAAAAGGCCTCCATGTAGATTTTGGGTGCACAAAGATACGCCACCTGAGCTACTACCAACAAGAGAACAAGGGTTTAAAGTACAGCCAAGAAGATGGGTTGTAGAAAGGACTTTTGCTTGGGTTAATAGGAATAGAAGGCTATCGAAGGAGTATGATTTACTCACAACATCCACTGAGAATTTCATATACCTAGCTATGAGTAGGGTTATGTTAAAGAGGGAATATGCTTGAATTTACTAGTTTCCGGACAACCTCTAGTAGCGGAATGATGAATATGTCGTTTTTCAAATTGTCGTAAGTCACTTTTTAGCTATAATACACACAAGGAGGGTGTCATCCCAGTGCCCCTATGATGTCATCCCAGTGCTTGACACTGGGATCCAGAAAAGTTTGCTTGTAAACTAGCATGGAAAGTAGCTGATCTTACACTAAATGAATGTTTTTGATGAGTTTGCATAGAAGCTGGATTCCAGCGTCACGTGCTGGAATGACAACTGCGTTTTTTGTTTTTTTGTCATCAAATACTCCTACTCTTTATGTCATCCAAGTGTCCTGACTACTTGGATCCAAGAAATTTAATTGTTTTAAATTTTTCCCTCTATACACCTATTTAAAATTTATGTTATCCACATGTGCAATATAATCTATAATAACGTTTATCAATACAATATATTAAAAAATATTATGAGCTTCGTGAAAGAAAAAAACACCCCTGTGATGGAGCAGTATTTGAACCTGAAAGCTCAATACAAAGATCATCTGCTATTTTATAGGCTAGGAGATTTTTATGAATTGTTTTTCAATGATGCTATTAAAGCTGCGAAATTGCTGAATATAGTGCTAACCAAGAGAGGTAATTCGTGTGGGCAGGACATACCAATGTGTGGAGTGCCAGCACACAGTAGTGAATCTTACCTACACAAGCTAATAGATTTAGGATTCAAAGTAGCAATCTGTGACCAATTAGAAACTGCTGATGAAGCAAAAAAGAGGGGCTATAAATCCATAGTAAAACGTGATGTAGTGCGAGTTGTAACTCCAGGTACAATTATAGAAGATTCACTACTGGAGGATAAAAGCAATAATTATCTCGCGTCCATAGTTGAACAAAATGACGAATATGCTATTAGTTGGCTTGAATTATCGACGGGAAAATTTTTTCACACTTTAACGAGTTTGAAAGCTCTAGATAGTGATTTATTGCGTATATCACCAAGAGAATTATTAATTTCTGAAAAATTCACTGAGGACGAAAAAATTAGATCGGTTTTAAAAAATTATAAAATATCAATTACGCAACACGCACAGAGCTTTTTTGAGTATAGTAAATCTCACAGAACGTTATGCGAGTTTTATAAAATCAGGGAACTTGGGAGTATAGGAAATTTCAGCAAAGTAGAAATCATGGCGTGCGGTGCACTGCTTGAATATGTCAGAGTAACACAAAGGGGCTCTATTCCAAGGCTTGAATTCCCAAAAACCTATAAGCAACAAAATTTCATGCTTATTGATGCTTCAGCAAGGAGAAATCTTGAGTTGTTTTCAACTCAATTTGGTGAAAAGAAAGGTTCACTAATTTCAGTTATTGATCATACAGTTACAGCTTCTGGTGGACGCCTGCTCAAACAAATGCTCGCTTCACCCCTTGCTTGCTCCAAGGCAATCAATTTGAGGCTCAGCACCGCTCAATTTTTTGTAAATAATCATGAGCCACGCAGAAAAATACGAGAGATATTATCTAACATTCCGGATATTGAGAGGTCTTTATCGCGCTTAATACTAGGGCGTGGTTCACCAAAGGATATGAACCTATTGAAAATAGGCCTAGGAAAGACTTTAGAATTGTCTGAGTTCTTATGTAAAATTGAATCAGGTGAAAATGGATCTCTCCCACAACAATATGTCATCCAAACTGAGATCCAGCCAGCGTCACGCGCTGGAATAACAGTAAAATCAGACGAGAGTGAACTAAGCACAATACATAAAAGCCTTGGCAATCATAAAGACCTATTTGAACTGTTAAATAGTGCTATACTTGATAATAACCTCAGTTCCGTGAAAGAAGGAGGGTTTATTCACTCAAAATACAACTCAGAATTATCTGAGTTATCTTATATATTGAACAACAGTAACAAGTTGGTAACTAAGCTCCGTGAATCTTATCGCGACCTAACTGGCATTGCCGCACTCAAAATATTGCACAATAATATACTCGGTTATTACGTTGAAGTATCAGCAAATCACAAAATAACTTCGGATATATTTATTCATAGGCAAAGCTTAGCAAATAGCATGCGCTACACTACTAATGAATTGAAAGAACTAGAAAATAAAATTCTTACGGCACGTGATGCTGCAATCGGCTTAGAAATGAAAATTTTTAGTGAACTGTGTAGTGAAGTTGCTAAAGAGTCTGAAAAAATTGCTCTTGCTGCAAATGCTTTGGCAAAACTTGACATTAGAACCGCGTTTGCAGAGCTTGCAGTGCAAAATAATTACGTAAAACCCATTATTGATGACAGCAAAGAGTTCAATATCTGTAGCGGAAGACATCCAGTGGTTGAAGTTAACAATAAATTCATTGCAAATAGCATCAATTTAGCTGGTATACATCTAATTACTGGTCCTAATATGGCTGGAAAAAGCACTTTCTTGAGGCAAAACGCTCTCATTGCAATTTTAGCTCACATGGGGTCATTTGTGCCAGCAGAGAGTGCACATATTGGAGTGATTGACAAAATATTTAGCAGGGTTGGTGCAACAGATAATATAACAGCTGGTTATTCCACCTTCATGGTAGAAATGATCGAAACAGCAACGATAGTAAATCAGGCAACGGACCTTTCCTTGGTGATACTTGATGAAATTGGTAGGGGCACAGGGGTGTATGATGGATTATCTATTGCACAGGCGGTGATTGAACATATTCACAATGTAAATAAGTGCCGCGCCATTTTTGCAACTCATTATCATGAATTAACTAAAGTAAGCAAATACTTGAAGAACGTGAAATGTTTTTGTGTAAAAATAAGAGAGTGGAACGGAGAGGTTATCTTTCTACATGAAGTAATTGAAGGCATTGCAGATGAGTCATATGGAATACATGTAGCAAAACTTGCTGGTTTTCCTGATTCTGTTTTAAATAGAGCAAGTGAAGTGTTTGAGGAGCTGAAGGCTTGAATCATTATTATAAGTGAAGAATTACCTATACAATCGTGGTAGTAGCTATAGAAACGAAAAACTTACTTGACACCCTTCGCCAGCGCCCTTATCATGATAGTGAAGCTATTGTATTTGCTTTCGCCAATCTGCAGATTAAAAGGTAAAGATTACTTAATGTATCGGCGTCTTATGTTCAATTTTTTGCAGTATATAGATACTGTATGTCTTTACAAAACTTCATCTACATCTAGATTTTTATCTAAATAAGCTGAACGCGCTTATAAAGCGTTACAAGACATCAAAAAATGCCAATACTCGACAGAGATAGTAAAAGACTAGCTAACTCGGGGATTCTTTGTCTTTTTTTCTGCTTAGTAAATTTCTTAAACATTTGCAGCGTAAGTTAGTTGCAATTAAAAGCGGCTGAATCTCGCTTGTCAAGCGTTTAAAACATAAAAAACGCCAATATTTTAAAGCGGATAATAACCACAGGGCTTCTTTTGCCTTTTTTTTCATTTGGTAAATTTCTTAATGTTTGTGGCTAACATGAACAAACATTTGAGAGTAACTTCCGCTAGTAGGGTGTCATCCCAGTGCCCAGACACTGGGATGACAAAAAAAGGAGGCTACTCGGATGACAGCTAGCCTGACAACCGTCATCCCGCTGCTTGTTAGCGGGATCTCTTGTTAGCGCCGCGGCGGTATGACGTAGAATTTTACACTCACCAATTCAGTGTCCAATCTGGATTCCAGACTGGAATGACACCCTTTTGGATGGAAACCAGTGTCAGGACACTGGGATGACAAGAAAGAGGCTACTTGGATGATACCTATAGCCCTGTCATTCCAGCGCGTGACGCTGGAATCTAGTTCTTATTATATATCCAGAGATTTACTATATTAGTAATATCAAACTAGATCAATTCTTGCTACTTCAATTTTTCTTTCAGTTAATTCCTGCCTGGCACGTTAAGTCTAGCCTTTTATAAATGAACCAGAATTATAATTTATCTTTTAAAAATCTCAAATGTAATAAATTTATGTTTTAAAGGATTTGATATATCAAATTTTATTGTATTTACTTTCTCATCAAAAACTATAGTATTCTCATCTATGTGATATCTGTCTATTTGATATGCTAGTGAAAATGCGTCAAGCTTATCAGAAGTTGGAGGAGATTTATATACCACTACATTTAAAGTTTCTAAGTCTAAGTTCACTCTAACAGTCACAACACCTTGTTCAAACGAACTTTCAAACAAACCTTGAATAGATTCACCATGCATACATGGCGGGTCCATTCTTACAGCAGATATACATCGATTATATATTGCATCCCCTGAACCGTTGTGCATGCACATCGTAAAATCTTTACTTCCTTGAAAAAGGTCTATAAAATCTACCATAACACTTCACCACTACATAACAAACACTTTATAATATTATAAGTAACTAGCAAGCTCCATTACTAATTTCGTAGTGACTCTAATTGCAAAATTTAATATAAGTAGTAAAATAGAACCACTGAATAAAAAACATATGTTAATTAATACAACGTCGGAGCTGGAGGACATAGGTGAGGGGTTGATAGCAAAAAAGCCAAAATTTATAGCAGTTGACACGGAGTTCATTAGAAATAATTTAATCTACTACCCAAAATTATCGTTAATTCAAATTTCTTACGGAGAGAAGAGTTTTATTGTAGACGCACTAGTGCCAGAAATTGATTTATCATTCATTAAGAAAATAATGCTAAATCAGGGGATAACCAAAGTGTTTCATAGCTGCCGGCAGGATATAGAATCCTTACTCACTGTGTTTAAATGTATTCCCACTCCCATTTTTGATACCCAAGTTGCTGCTATGTTTTGTCATTATTATCATGACTTTATTGGTTACTCAAAAGTAGTGGAGCAATATCAAGGAATAGCACTGGATAAAATTAAAGCTAAAAATTCAGATTGGTTAAGGCGTCCGTTGTCCGAAGATCAGTTAGATTATGCAGTAAACGACGTGGTACACCTATATGACCTATACCAAATATTGTGCAATAAACTTGAAGAAAATAATAGGATGGGTTGGTTTCAAGAAGAGATGGAATCAATAGTTGATATAAATAAGTATTTACATAGCCCAAAAGATGCATGGAAGAGGATTAAATTTAATTATGAAGTAAATCCAAGATTGATACTAACTGTTAAAGCAGTTAGTGAGTGGCAAGAAACCTTAGCACAGCGCTATAATATGAACCGTAATAAAATAATCAATAATGCTGTAATAGCTGATTTTATTGAAAAAAATATAGAGCATGTTGATGAAATTTTAGATGATCTCAAGAGGAATGCAAAAAATATAAAAGATGCAGATTTACTAGAGTTTGTGAATATTTTTAATGAAAATGAGAGAAATTGGATGCAGCAAAACAACACCTTATCGAGTAATTATGACAAATCTGTACTTGATATACTCTCAATTATTTTAGATAGTAAATGTAAAGAAAGTAACATATCAAGGAAATTAGTTTCTTCAAAAGATGAGTTAACCGGGTCAATATCTGGACAGACAGATAAATTATTCAAGGGATGGAGATATGATTTTTTTGGCAGGTCAGTTGAATCATTTTTGAACACAAGCTCAAAATTTGAGATTTCAGCAGTGAAATCCGCAAATAATATAACCAAAATTCAGAGTAATTTAGTGGAGAATAACTGTTGCTAAAGTAACTTAGATTTATCGACAATCGTCATCCCGCTACGTGTTAGTGGCTAAGAGATACCGCGGCGGTATGACGGTTAAGTAGGGTGTCATTCCAGTGCTTGACACTGGAATCCAGGAAAATTGATTGTAAACGAGCAAACATTTTCGATAAAATTACCAAAAAGCTAGATCCCAGACTGGAATGACACCACCTACAAATTGCAATGTTCGTATAGTTATGTGCTTGACACTGGGATCTAGAAAATCTAGTTAATATATATAGAGAAACCTTAGCTATAGTTTCGAAAGAAGTCTAATGTGTTTTTGTTATATGATTATAGGTCTAACAGGCGGAATTGGGGTAGGAAAGAGCTTTGTAACTAATTGCTTTCAAGAGTTTGGTGCTGCTGTATTTGATGCTGATTCTGTTGTACACCAACTTTATAAAGTGGATAAAAGCATAATAAGTTATGCAGAGAAAAATTTTCCTGGAGTGGTAGTAAATGGTGAAATAGATAGAACAGTACTGTCTAAATATTTCTTAGCCTACGATGAAAATTGGAAACAATTTCAATCTTTGGTTCACTCTACTGTGCTGCGTGAATTAGAATTTTTTATTGCTAAGGAAAAAAAGATCGATAGAAAACTTTTAGTTTTAGATGTGCCACTTCTATTAGAAACAAAATTTTATTTATATTGCGACCTTATTGTTTTTGTTCATGCAGATAGCGTTGTGCAAGCTCAAAGACTTAACGAACGCAACATAGATAAAGAAAAGCTTAATCTAATCTCCGATGTTCAGTTATCTATTGAGGAGAAAAGGAAGATAAGTGACTTTATTATCGATACCAGTGTAAGCAAAGAGTATGTTTTTTCTCAAGTAAAAGATATAGTGGATTCATTAAACCTAAACACGTAGCTCTACGTCATACCGCCGCGGTATCTCTAGATCCCGCTAACAAGCAGCGGGATGACGGTTGTCAGGATCCCAGCAGCCTCCCTCCCCTGTCATCCCAGTGTCAAGCACTGGAATGACACCCTTCCGGTGGGAACTGCTCTCAAACTACAACAGCGTGAGTAGCTATAGAAGCTCTAATGATACAAGAAAAAATAAACAGCTATCATTTTTTTAGTAATTAAGTAAAATAGAGTGAAAGATTGCGAGGAAGTTTTGAAAAATAAGATAAAAAAGATAGTAATTTCAGGAAAGGAAGTGTGGCCAATCATCGAGGGCGGCAAAGGCATTGCAGTTAGTGATGGAAGATCAAGCGGAGCATTTGCTGCAGCAGATGCTGTGGGTACGTTTTCTGGTGCAAATGCTAAGCTTATTGATGATAACGGCGAGTTGGTGCCGCTGATTTACAAAGGCAGAACAAGAAATGAAAAACACAGCGAATTGATTGAATATAGTATTAAAGCTGGAATTAGTCAGGCAAGAATAGCAAATGAAATATCAAAAGGTCATGGAAGAGTACATATGAATGTACTTTGGGAGATGGGAGCAGCAGAACGCGTGCTTCATGGCATATTAGAAGGAGCGAAAGGTTTGATTCATGGTATTACCTGCGGTGCTGGTATGCCTTATAGGCTTGGAGAAATTGCAGCTAAATATCAGGTTTATTATTACCCTATTATCTCATCGGTGCGTGCTTTTAAAGCATTATGGAAGCGTGCTTACCAAAGAATATCTTCCTATTTGCTTGGTGGAGTAGTGTATGAAGATCCATGGCTTGCTGGAGGGCACAATGGACTGAGTAACAGTGAAGACCCAGAGCTACCACAGGCTCCATTTGAAAGAGTTGCAGAGCTTAGATCTTTCATGAACGAGATCGGTCTTTCAGAAACACCAATTGTTATGGCAGGAGGAGTGTGGCATTTGAAAGATTGGGAACATTGGTTTGACAATCTGCAAATTGGACCAATAGCTTTTCAGTTTGGCACTCGTCCACTTTTGACGAAAGAAAGCCCAATTTCTGCAGAGTGGAAAAAGAAGCTACTCACTTTAGAAGAAGGTGATGTATTTTTAAATAAATTCAGTCCAACAGGGTTTTACTCATCTGCAGTAAAAAATAACTTCATACGTGAGTTGCAGGAACGGAATTCACGTCAAATAAAGTTTTCAGAAAATGCTAGCGAAGAATTTAATAATGAATTTGCAATGGGTAGCAGAGGTAGAAAGATCTACCTTACTGCAAAAGACAAAGAACTGGCAAATACATGGACTAAAGCAGGGTATACAGAAGCAATGAAAACTCCAGATACAACTGTTATTTTTGTGACGCCAGGCAGGTTTGCAGAGATAAGACAAGATCAAATCAATTGTATGGGATGCTTAAGTCATTGTTTGTTTAGCAATTGGAAAGATCATGGTGACCATTCAACAGGACGAAAGCCAGATCCGCGTAGTTTTTGCATACAAAAAACACTGCAAAACGTTATACACGATGGTGATATTGAGAACGAACTCATGTTTTCCGGGCACAATGTGTACAAATTTAAGCAAGATCCATTTTATGAGAATGGCTACGTACCGGCAGTAAAAGAACTGGTGGAAAGGATATTGACTGGGTATTGAGTCAGTGACCTTACCCAGAAAAAGTGGAGAGAAAGTTTGGGATGTTTTTTACAAAAAGAATGATGCATCAAATTGTTCTGGAATGCAATAGTTAATAGTGACGTTGTTTGTTATAAAAAATTTCTATGTATTCAAATATTGCAGTTCTAGTTTGTTGAGCAGAGTGTTGTGAAGTATCAATAAGTATTTCTCTTTTCAATGAGCTAAAGAAGCTTTCTGCAACAGAATTGTCGTAACAACAGCCTTTATTACTCATCTATATTCTTTACAGCTAAGAGATATTGATACCCTTGCGCAGTATATTGTGAACCTTGGTCACTGTGCAGCAGTAGATTTTTAACAGGTTTACGCCTATTAATGGCCATTAATAAAGAGTTCATAACCAATTGTTTATTTATTGCACTACTCATTAACTACCATACGTGAGAATTATTGCTGCCAAATATAGCCATCCCTCCTTGGTTTTGATGTAAGTAATCCCATACTTTATTTGGTTGATCAACAATAAAGTTTTGATCTATAGTACTTCCCAAAGTAAATGATAAAGGTATAATAAGCTATTTGAGTTATAATGGCGTATAGTGTGGATTTAAGGGAAAGGGCAGTATCGATGATAGAAAAAGGGAAGTCAAAGGTTGAGGTGGCAGAGCTTTTGGAGATAGGAATAGCAACTCTGTACCGCTGGTTAAGAAAGAAAGCCGCTGGTGAAAGCCTAAGGCCATCGAAAAACGGCAGCTTTATTCGAAAAATAGACCCAAAAATACTCGAAGAATATGTTAAAAAGAATCCAGATCATACGCTGGCAGAGATGAAACAAAATCTTGGATTTGGAATAAATTCAATTTGGTATAGGCTGAAACAGCTAAGAATTACTTTAAAAAAAAGTTACACTATATCAAGAGCGCAATCAAGAAGATAGGCAGCGATTTACCGATAAAATCTCAAAAATAGACCATTCCAGCATCTTATATATAGATGAAGCAGGAGTTGATAATAGGTTATACCGAGAGTATGGACGTGCTCCAATAGGAAAGAAAATTTATGCAGATATTCCAGGAAGAAAACGAGAGAGAATCAGTATAATAGGCGGGTGGATTGGAAAGAGATTTATTGCACCAATGACTTTCAAAGGTGGGTGTGACAAAGAGGTATTCAATACATGGTTAGAGAAGATGTTATTACCTAAATTGCCACATGGTACTACAATAGTTATGGACAATGCCACATTCCATAAAACTCCCAAAACAAAGGAGTTAATAGATAATGCTAGATGCCGTTTGCTCTATCTACCAACATATTCACCAGATTTGAACCCTATAGAGCATTGTTGGAATACCATCAAAAGCCGCCTCAGACCTTTAATGCATAAATATACAGACTTACAACTTTTGGTTGGTAATACCATAATGGAAATTTATCATTCATTTTAGAAAATACTATAGTATATTGGGAGCTACAGCTCTATTATCTGTTTGTTGTTTTTTAATTTTAAACTTTCTTCTCAGTATAGCCCTGATGTCATTTTTCTGCATAATACTTTGCACCGTTTTCAAATTGCAACTTTTACCCAAAGCCTTCAATTCAGCATGAATTTTAGGAGCTCCATATCTACATTTAGAAACTTGATATATTTTTTGAATAGCTTCGAGTAGCTCTTTATTTGCTGATTCTCTACTGCTTATTTTTCTTGTGGTCCACTTATAGTAGCCACTAGCAGAAAATCCTACATAATTCCTGTACTTTATAGCAGTTACTATATAAAAAAATATTTTACTCTTTTTGACTGGCCAGGGCTTTTTTTTAAATGTCTCTTTCCCTTGTTACTCTTGCTTTGTAAATCAAACCTCTCTTTGTCGTAAGGAGCCATGTTACCTCTACCTGGAAATGCATCTGCTGCCGACTTTTTTTCGTTGTGTTTCTTTATCCATTTTCCTAATACACTATCCCTTATTCCTAGATCTCTTGCTACTTTTGCAACTGGTTGACCTACCTTTCTTTGTTCATTTGCCAGTTTAACAGCTTCCAATTTGAATTCTGCTGTATATTCTCTTACCATTTCTAATCCTCCAAAATTTTATTTTACCCAAAAAAACTCTTTTCTTTCTCTCCACTTTTTCTGGGTAAGGTCAGTTTACTGGCCTCTCCATGAGTGAGATTGAAAAATTAAGTGTGAACGGTTACCTTGGATGACAGAAAAGAGTGTTGGAAGGAGGCAATATTAAAAACTTAATTTCAGTCCAGCCAAGAACACATAACCAGAGTTGTTATTTTCTATTTTAGGCTCTTTTGTACTAAACTTTACAATATCGAAATAGTATGAAGTACCTAAAAAAAGAGAATTTTCAAGACTTAAAGCATATGATGTTAACTCGTTTGTACCTTCGCCTGCAATATCCCTACCACTACTAAAATATGTTAAGCTCGATTTGTAAGAATCAGAACGGTAAGCGATACCTGCATTCATATAATACGTATTATTTGTTTCAGGATTACGCTTCTCACCAGATTTACCACCATTACCATACGAAAAAATGCAATCAAGATCGAACAATTTTAGCTTCAAACCAAAATTCCAGTGTAGTAATTGATTGCGGCATTCATAATTTTTAGAAGTCCAATCTGAGCAATCAGTTAAATTTTCTCTTGCAAATTCACCAGTTAAGGCAGTAGTAAAACCTATATCATCTGACAAGCTGTTTTTATAGGAAAGGCCAGCAGCAATTAAATTGCTGTACTGTAAGTTATTTTTTCCTGGAACATAACTGAATCCGAGTTGAAAGTTATAGATTTCAGGGGAGATGTAGTTAATTGATGATTGTTTTAACCCTAGTTCGAGTTCATTATAATCGCTATAAATATTGGGCTTGACCCAGAACACCTTGTCTTGATCATATCCAGGGTCACCATCCTTTTTATGATCACCGCGCAAATTTGCATAGTTTGTCCAATGACCATTTACTCCTCCAGCAGGTGCATAAATTTTTGAAGTGTTAATTAACATGCTCTGACTAACTAAACTTCTTTTACCATATTCAATTGATCCAAGTTCCTGGTTTTTTATGATAAAATACCATTCCTCCATGTCTAACTTTTCTATGTCTAACGCTTTTAGGTTTGCAATACCAGAAACCCCTGCCTTAACATTAACCCCCATTTGAGTATTTGGATAAACTTGCTGTAAATAAAGAAAGCGCAAGTATGAATAACTTGAAGTTTTATCCTTAGGCTTAGCATTGAAAGAATCTCTGTTGAAGGCGTAGCCGAATCTCAAATCTATTTTTCCGTCTAGTTCTGCATAAAATATTTCCTTATCCAAAATTGTTTTAGAGCTAGCACTATTCTGCAAAAACAATGATGAAAGCAGTGCTACCAGGTAGTACTTTAACTTCATAAATAAACTAAAATCTTTATAAAAATTTAAGTTTAAACTCAATATAAATAAAAAACAACTTTTCAGAAGGCACCGCTGGTAGATTTTGCTGCCTGTTTTTGAGCTATATTCCCATAAATTATTGATACACTTGGTAATTTTTGCATTAATAACTGCTTATTAATGGCAGAATGTATACGATTAATTATTTTAGATGTACTTTTTACATCGCAGTTAATCAAAACAAAAAGCACTTTATTCTCATCAATATACCCTAGAAAATCATCACTACGGCAATTTTTATAAAAATGTTCTATGATAACTTTCAGTGCATTATTTGTCTCACTACAGCTACTATTTAAGCCAATCACTCCTATAGCTGCATTAATTTGATGTTGAAAGGCAAAATTTAATATAACGTATAACTCTAGAATAGTGGACTCATTGCCCGGTATATCGAATAAGTCATGGTTTTTATATTTTTTACCCATTAGATATTTATCTCTAAAGATTCCTAGTTTATGGGACAAACTGATATCACGTATTAATAGCTCATAATTTATTTTATTACTGGCAAATTGTGCAGTGCGGAAAACTTTTACTTTTGTCCTGATATCTTCTCCTTTAGCATCAGTTAAGGAAAAATCTATCACTTTAGGTAATATATCAAGTAAATCGTGCCCATTTTCGGTATACTCTAAATAATTCTTCATGTCGTCAGCTGCTCTTGCACTTAAAATATTGATTAACGGCTTATTAAGTAAATTCCCTTCCTCGTATTTTAACAAATTCCTTGCGGCTTGATTGAGCCCTAAAATTAACACGTTTTTTTTCTTATTATCCTGACAAACAGATACCACAGCATCATCTTTTCTTCTTGCAGTTATGAAATCATCCATACTTTCATTCTATACAGCGTATTTATAAGTATAATAAGATTATATTAAGATTTACTTACTTATTAATATGCTTGATTGGGTATAGGTAAAATGTCATATGGGATGGCTTTGTTGTAGAAGAATCAAGATTACTGTTTATAGACTTCAAGTTACTGCAAAAAATATTTTAAAACATAGTGATATCTTGACTTTACCTAGTTAATATTCCAAATTATAAAAAAACAGATAGTTCTATGACGACAAGTCTATTACAAGGCAAAAAGGGATTAATAACCGGAATAATAAATAAGAGATCAATAGCATACGGTATAGCAAAAACTCTCTCAGAGCACGGAGCAGAACTTGCAATCACCTACCAGAATGAAATAATAAAAGAAAAACTATCACCAATAGCAGATGAACTAAATGTGGAGCTAATATTACACTGCGACGTTTCAAATGAAAAAATCATAGATAACGCTTTCGAAATAATAGAGAAAAAATGGGGTACTCTTGACTTTTTGGTGCATGGAATAGCATTCTCCGATAAAAATGAGTTAGATGGTAAATATGTCAATACTTCACTGGATAACTTCCTCAATGCAATGCATATATCGTGCTATTCTTTTACTGCTTTAGTGCAAAGGGCTGAAAAAATGATGTCAAATGGTGGTAGTTTACTTACTTTATCTTATTATGGCGCTGAAAAAGTTATGCCAAATTATAACGTTATGGGTTTATGTAAAGCAGCACTTGAAGCAAGTGTAAAATATATAGCATGTGATCTCGGGCCACAAAATATCAGAGTAAATGCAATTTCCGCTGGTCCAATCAGAACTTTAGCATCTTCTGGAATAAGCGATTTTCACTTCATATCAGAATGGAATAGAAATAATTCTCCGCTCAGACGCAATGTTACAATAGAGGATGTTGGCAAGGCAGCGCTATACTTATTAAGCGATTTAAGTAGTGGCACTACTGGAGAAATTTTGCACGTCGATTCAGGATATAACGTTGTGGGAATGAAGGTGGTTGACTGAGATCTAAATCCTTAATTCAAAGCGCTAGTTCCTTCGGGTTCATACACAACTCTATCAGGAGTTTTGTGACTGTGATTGCAGAAAACATCGAACATAAAATTCCTATTGATAAAGTGACAGAAAAGCCTCTAATTGCTCCGCTGCCAATAATGAACATTATTCCTGCAGCAATTAATGTAGTGATATTTGAATCCAGTATTGTCTTTATAGCGTTTTTAAACCCTTCTTCAATAGCACGTTCCACTCTCTTGCCAGATTTTATTTCCTCACGAATTCGCTCAAATATTAAAACATTTGCATCCACCGCCATACCGACAGTGAGTGCAATACCGGCAATTCCAGGTAAAGTTAGAGTTGCTTCAAGCAGAGTGAGAATTGATAATATAAGAACTACATTAGAAAAAAGTGCAACAGAGGCCAATACACCTAATTTGCCGTAAGTGATGATTATAAATAAAGCCACGGCTATAATAGAGATTGTTGCTGCCATTTCCCCTGCCTTTATTGATTCTTCTCCAAGACTTGGGCCAATGTTTTTTTCTTCAATTATTTTAAGTGGTGCTGGCAGTGCTCCAGATTTTAAAAGTATTGCAAGTTCGCTTGCTTGTTTTTCAGTGAAATTACCGCTAATTTCTCCCTCTCCATTTAAAATTGGCTCACGTATTGTAGGTACTGTTAAGACTGTGTTATCCAGAACAATTGCAAAAGGTTTTCCCACATTTTCTTTAGTGATTTTCGCGAATCTTTTACTCGCTATGCTGTCAAATTTAAAATGCACTGTCGGTTTACCTAAATTGCCGAATCTAACTGATGCGTTAACCAGCGAATCGCCACCTATTTCAGTTTTGCGGAATATTGGATAAGAATTACCTAAAGAATCCTTGAGCATGACAGTGGTTTCATGGTCTATATCCTGCACCTTGGCTATGTTAGTGTTTGCCAAATGAAAAGCTAGCTTAGCAGTTTTGCCAAGCAGAGATTTTATCTGCTTGGTATCTTCTACTCCAGGCACCTGCACTAATATTTTATTCTGCCCTTGTTTTTGAACGCTGACTTCCTTTGTGCCAAGTTTGTCCAAACGGCACTGGACATTGTTTATTGATTCTGCAGCTACTTCACTGATCAAAGAATTTTTATAATGGGGTTTATACGAAATGAGAATTGAAGAATCTTTTCTATTTAGCTCTAAATTTGGATTTATCGCATTAATCAACACAGATGCTTTTTTATAATCATCAATATTATTTAAAGTTATAACGCTATTTTGTACGTTAGATTCAATATTTTTTGTTAGCAATGTCTCTTTTATTTCGTTAGCTAGCATGCTTAGCTTTTCCTTAAAATAGAAGTCTAAGTCTATGTTTAAAAGCAAAGATGCCCCTCCTTTCAGGTCAAGGCCTAAGTTTATTCTTTTTTTCGAAATAAAAAGCTTATTATCAAAGAAATTTGGCAGTGTTATGTATAAAGCAAATAAACAGATGCATAATACTGAAAAAGATTTGACTATAAGTCTGTTATACATAAGTTGTAGGTTTAAAATTGTAATAATTGATTGTAAGTTAAAAATAGATTTTTGTAAAATTCTCTATTTGACCTTACCCAGAAAAAGTAGAGAGAAAGTTAAGACGTTTTTATCATGAGAATAAATTGTGCAGGAATGCAATAGTTAATAGTAGAATGTCTACGTTATTTGTTATAAAAGATTTCTATGTATTCAAATATGGCAGTTCTGGTTTGTTGAGCGAGAAGTATCAATAAGCAGCTCCCTTTTAAGTGAACTTTTCTGCAACAGAGTTATCGTAACAACAGCCCTTATGGCTCATGCTGGAAATGATGTTTTTTGTATTCAATAGAAATTGGTAATTTTGAGAGGTATACTGTGACCCTTGATCGCTATGTAACAGCAGATTTTTATCGGGCTTGCGTTTATCAACGGCCATCAATAAAGAATCTATAACTAATTATCATGTTACTCATTAACCACCATGCGTGAATATAGGTCAATTATTGCCGCCAACAACCTTCTTTAGTTTTTATGTAGGTAATCCCAAACTTTATTTGGCTGATCAGTAGTAAAATTTTGATCCAATGTGTTCGGAGCCACAACTCGGTTGCTTATTTGCTGTTTTTTATTTTTGAACCTTCGTCTAAGCTTGGCTTTAATGCCATTTTCTTGCATAACACTTTGTACTGTTTTAATTTTTGCCTAAAGCTTTTAATTCAGCGTGAATTTTAGGGGCTCCATATCTGCATTTAGAAGCTTGATGTATTTTTTGAATATCTGCTAGAAGCCCTTCTTTTGCTAATTCTTTACTGCTTTTTTCCTTAGCAACCAATACCACCAGTACAAAACCCTACATAGTTCCTGTGTTTTATAGCAATTTCTATATAAAAGAATACTTTACTCTTTTTCTTTGCCCAGGGCTTTTTTTAAGATGTCTCTTTCTCTTGTTAGTTCTTTTTTTAGATCAAATCTTTCTTTGTCATAAGGAGCCTTTGCCTGGAAATGCGTATGCTCCAGACATTTTTCCATCATATTTTCTTACTTAACATACTGCCATCTATACCTAGATCTTTTGCTATTTTTGTACTTGCTTGACCTGTTTCTTTAACCAGCTTAACAGCTTCTAATTTGAATTCTGCTGTATATTCTCTTCTATTTGTCATATTTTGAAAAAACGTTTTATTTTACTCCAAAAACGTTTTAACTTTCTCTCTACTTTTTCTGGGTAAGGTCAATTTACCGCCGCGGCGCTAACTAGTAGCGGGATGACGGGTTACCAAATTGTAGAAGTTGCTTTAGCTATAAATTCAAGTTTTATCAATGTCTTGTGTTGTTACCCAAATAATGGTTGTGCAAGCGCTTAATTTTTTGATCAAAAAGGAACAAGTTTAGTAAAAAATAATGATATTATTAGTGGAACATAAAACAGTCCCACTGCAGTACTGATTAGAAGCAACAGAGTAGCTTTATCTGGTTGATAATTCAAAATATTAGCAAGTATTATACTGGACCCAGAAACTGGAATAATAGCCAGCAACATCAGTGCTTTATATATGCTCTCATCGTATATACCTATAACATGCTTGTCTAAAAGGACAATTCCTAAAACAAACAGTGGCCAGAATACGTACTTTGCTGTAATAGTGATCAAAGCAAGCTTCCAATCTATTTTAAAGCTTGCAATATTCGCAATGCTCACTCCAAGTAGCACCATTCCTAATGTGACAAATGTACTTCTAATGTTCATCATAACATCTGTTAAAAAAGTAGGTATTTGTATATCGTATATACTTAAAAAGAAGCCCAGAACCATCGCATAAAGCGAAGGAAGTTTGAACAACTTTAATATGCATTCTTTTGCGGTATAAATACCATTTGCAGCTATGTAAAATCCTAAGCTGTTTTCAAATAGCGCCATTCCTATATAACAAACAACATATACAGATACTGAATCTTCATCAAATAAAGCCATGGCAATCGGCAGGCCAAAATAACCCATACTTGTGCTGCCCGAGCTAAATGCTAATATGTTTCTTGTGTTATCCTTAAATAAAAAAGAAGAAAGATAATACACTGATAAGGACATAGTGCTACCTATAAACCATATCAAAATCGGCAGAGAAATTACTTTTAAGTTAACTTCTGTATGAGAGACTCCATATAAAATCACTATTGGATTAGCTATATAAAAAAGTATTTGAGATATAGTGTTTCTATCAATTTTAAGATATTTTCCTGCTAAGTAACCAATAAATATTGTAATATAAATAGGTAATATTTTGAGAAAAAGAGTAAGGAACATACTAGCCTATTGTAATATTTTTGATTGATAAAGTGACATTAGATCTTAAGGTGTTGTAAAAGTAAACAAAATTTATTTTCCAATTTATCCAGCTCATAGTTAATTACATTAGTGCCAAAATTCGTTTTTATATAGGACTTAAGAATGACATTTTTATGATAAAATTATGTTAAGTTTCTATAAAGCTTCTTGCATATTTTTAAATAATGACATATTTACTAAAAATTAAACTGCTTGTAGTAATTTAGACGAACTGTTGAAAAAGTAAGAGGAAATAAGTAAAGTTAGGGCAGAGAGGTAAGAGCTTTAACATAGTTGTCATATTTTTCTTTAATTAACCCTAGTGTCCAATTTATCCACCATTCCTTCACATGAGGTGTTTCTAACCATTTTAATAACAGTAAAAAATGTTTTCTTTCAACGCTTTAAATGTGATATTTTTATTCATTAATTAAAAATCTCAAATGTTACTACCATTTCTGTTAATCCTGTCTCTAATTGCTAAGTTCATTGAAATTGACATTTCCGTACCTAGAGGTTGTCCGGAAATAAGTAAAAGGCTATAATATCTGAAATTTTAGTACGGGGTAAAGATGAGAAAAAAGTATCCAACAGATCTAAGCGAAAGGGAATGGGCAAGAATAGAAAAACACTTCAGAGTATCATACAAGAAAGGAGGAAGGCCGCCAAAGTATAGCAAAAGAGAAATATTAGAAGCAATTTTCTATGTATTGCGTACAGGGTGTCAATGGCGGTATTTACCAAATGATTTTCCGCTATGGAAGACTGTGTATGAGCAGTTCAGGCAATGGAAGAAGCAGGGAATTTTTGAGAAAATGAATTATGAAATTACAAAATATAGTAGAAGAAAAATAGGAAGGAATGAGCAGCCGAGTGCCTGTATAGTAGATAGTCAATCTGTAAAGACTACAGAAAAGGGAGGATCAAAGGCTATGATGGAAGTAAAAAAGTAAAGGGTAGAAAAAGGCATATAATTACAGACACTCAGGGTTTTATACTAGGTTGTTACGTAGGCGCTGCTAACGAAAATGATAGAGATGGTATTAAAATAGCATTAAACAATATGAGAACAAAATATACTAAAGTTAAAAAAATGTGGGCTGACATGGGATACCAAGGAAGAAATTTAAAGAATCACATAAAGGAAGAATATGACATAGATATTGAAATTGTTAAAAGGCCTCCATGTAGATTTTGGGTGCACAAAGATACGCCACCTGAGCTACTACCAACAAGAGAACAAGGGTTTAAAGTACAGCCAAGAAGATGGGTTGTAGAAAGGACTTTTGCTTGGGTTAATAGGAATAGAAGGCTATCGAAGGAGTATGATTTACTCACAACATCCACTGAGAATTTCATATACCTAGCTATGAGTAGGGTTATGTTAAAGAGGGAATATGCTTGAATTTACTAGTTTCCGGACAACCTCTTACTGCCAGCACTTTCAAGTCCTGGATTTTCTGATAGAATGTCACTTGTTATAACTGGAATTTCTAATTCATCTGCAACGTTATTACTTCTTTTTCGTATTATAAAAGTTCCAGGAGTTTGGCACATTTCATCCCACAAATCTTGACGTTCATGGCAGGAATATTTTTGCACATCAATAGAAAATTGCAGAATATTTCTAATTTGCATTAAACTGAATATTAGATCAATATTCTTTTGACGTTTATTGTCTTTTGGATCTTTAGTGTATTCATCATACACTATGCAAGCAGTCTGAACTAATCCATTTACAATACCTGGAAGACGGCTGTTATATTCACGTAAAGCTTCAGATTGCAATAATTTGTTTTCCTTTTCCAGATCTTCTATGCGCTTTTCTATGCTAGATTTAAAATCTTACACTCCTCTTGAAAAATTACGTTAATTGCACCCTCTTCTGTGTATAAGTAACATACTTCCTTGACTAAGGAGTAATCTTCTTGGCCTATTGAGTAGTGTGTTGCATTTTTCAGTATATTCTGTATGACCGGCCTAATCACTTGCTCATTATGTGATACGTTTTGATGGATTTCTTTAGTGTAAAAAAGCACCTCGACTATAACGTCTGTGTTTGTGTATTCAACATTAGACAATGCAATGAGGATTGATTCGTGTATGTTATCAAATTCGTTATTTTTAAATTTTTGATTGAGATAGCCGATAACATCATTGCTGCATTTAGCACATTTTTCACACAAGTGCTCGATAAATGCAATATTACCAGCATCCAATGCAGTTTTCAGAATTAAATCATAAATTTCTTTTCTGCCACGAGCTCCTATGTTTTTCAGGATTTGTTGCCCTAGTATTGTAATAACTTTATCATCCGCAAATGCTTGTTCATATACATCGTAAATGGCATGATCTGCACTATTAGTGTATCGTTTGCACAGGTATTCAATGACAGATGTGTGTTCCTGGCTTATCGCAGTTTCTAATAAAGTAACAAAACTCTTTTTTAATAACTCTTCTGTTGAGGCTTTTTTAGTTAGCTTATTAATATATCTTTCAAATGCACCCAGCACTATCGTGATGAATTCTTCATTTTTGATCAGAGACGCTGTTTCAAGCACACCATACAAAGAATCAGGATTACTTGTTTTTAACACCTGTCCAAAATCTCTTAAAACGTATTCGACAAAAACTGCATTTAATAATTCTTGCTCTTTTCTTAATGCTATAACTGAGAAAAAACCAATCTTATTAGGTTCGACAAGTTGTAATTCTTGCTCTTTTCTTAATGCTATAACTGAGAAAAAACCAATCTTATTAGGTTCGACAAGTTGTATAGTTTGATCTTTTAATCTTCCATAAACTCCATCGGTACCATGGAATTTTTCTATAAAAGCTTCAATATATTTTTGATTACCAACAAGGAGAGGTAAAAGACTTAAGTTTTCTTCAGCAAAAAGAAAATCCTGATATTGCTCTACTAGCTTGTCATTAGCTGCAATTGCCAATAGTACCAATTCTTTTACTGAATAATCATACTTGAAACCCTCTTGATCAAATTTATATTGTGATAGTACATTTGAATATATATGTTGATGGTTGCTTCCGTTTTGTAACTCCAAATTAAGTTGATTTGAACAGAAATCTTTGAGATTTTCATTATCCAGCGTAATAGACCTGCCTTCATAATCTTCAATATTTTGTACAACCTTGTCTAATTCTTCACAATTATCTTCTTGTATAGCTTGATTTAAGATATTTATAATCTCAGCAAAAGTTAAGTTTTTAGGAATGATACCATATGAATCTTCATCTTTTAACTCTACAGTAAACGACCTATCACAACCATCAGGAAAGTTTGCAAGTATTGCATTCTCTAAACTTAGATCTTCAGGGGGTGTGCTACATGGAGTAGCTGGTATCTCTTGACTTTCGCTATCTAAAACTTCAAACTCTTCTTCAATACCTGAATCTTCAGAATCTGGTTTTTCAAAACCATGCCAACTTTTGATTAATCTTTCAGAATTTGATTGGCCCTGTGAAGTTGTATCTTGTGATACAAAGTCTCTAAAATTGGAACCAAACATGTTTTACCTCCTAACTAGCAGCTAAGCTGAGTATAGCATTAAACAGAAATCTTGCCAAGCAAATTATTCAGTCTCTTAGCAAAGCTGCTCGCGTCATCCATCTCTTCGCCTTCCACGATGCAAGCTTGGTAAAATAATAAATGAATCATGTCTTCCAATGTTGGGTTTTCACCACTTTCAGCATAAGATTTCATTATACTCTTTATTACAGGATGCTTAGTGTTAATTTCAAGCACCTTTGGCGTGCGGTAATTTAGCTGCTTTTGTTCACGCAAAAAACGCTCCATGCGAAGATCCATAGCACCTTCATCAACCGCTAGGCATACGGGACTATCAGTCAATTTTTTGGAAATTTTTACGCTTTTTACTGAATCTCCAAGCACTGTGGTAAAATATTGCAGTATAGTTTCCTCAGTTTTTTCTCCATTCGATTTATTTTCTTCATCTGTCTTATCTTCTTCTGAAGAGAATTTTTCCAAATCAACATCTGCACGGGTTACAGACTTGATTTTCTGATCTTTGTATTCATGAATTACACTAGTCCAAAAGTCATCAACTGGATCAACAAATAGGAGCACTTCTAGTCCTTTACTGACGAATCCCTCAAGTTGCGGACTGTTTTTCACTGAATCGAGGCTATTTCCGGTGAGATAATAGATATGCTCCTGCTCAGGCTTCATTCTGCTTATATAGTCATCAATGCTGACTAATTTCTCATCACCAGTACTATGAAATCTGCAAATTGAGAGTAGTGCTTCTCTCTCATCAGTTGGCATAGCTTCGCAAAGACCTTCCTTTAAAACTGCACCAAAATTGGTCCAGAATTTTGTATATTCCTCTAAATTCTCTTTTGCTTTTTTACCGAGCTCTGATATCACACGCTTAGTGAGAGATTTTCTGATCTGCTCAACAACACGATTATTCTGCAGCGTTTCTCTGCTGATATTAAGAGGCAAGTCCGGTGAATCAACCACGCCTTTCAGAAAACGCAAGTATTGTGGTATAATCTGTACGTTATCTTCAGTGATAAATACTTTATTTACATATAACTTCACAGAGCAACGTCTATCTGGATGGAATAAATCAAAAGGTTTTATAGAAGGAACATAAAGCAAATTTGTATATTCTATTGCACCTTCATTTTTATTATGCAATATCATCCAGGGCTCCCCGCCAACGTGAGCAACACTGCGAAAAAAATCGTTGTGCTCCTCTTGAGTAACGTCATTTTTTGGCTTAGTCCAAATTGCAGCCTTACTGTTTAACTTTTCACTTTTTCCTTCTTCGTCTATAAATTCAACAGGAAAATTTATGTGATCAGAGTAAGTAGTGACAATATTTTCAACACGAAATTTATCTAAAAACTCGTTTTCTTCAGGATGCATAATGAGCGTAATTTTGGTTCCGCGAGGGACTTGATTATCTGACTTGCTGATTGAATATTCCCCATCTCCTTTGGATTGCCAGATCCAAGACTCCTCTTCTCCAGCTTTTCTCGATTCTACTATTACTTCTGATGCAACCATAAAGCTTGAGTAAAAACCAACACCAAACTTCCCAATCAGCTCCACAGTTTGGCTTGAATCCTTGCTATTCTTAATCGCATCCAAGAACTTTTGCGTACCAGAGCTTGCAATTGTACCAAGATTGTCTATTAAATCCTGTCTATTCATTCCAATGCCATTATCAGTGATATATAGCTCGTTCTTATCTTTATTGGAGCTGATAGTGATTTTTAATTCGTCACTCAAATCTAGCAAATTAGGGTTTAGTTGAGATTCATAGCGCAACTTATCACATGCATCTGATGCATTTGATATTAATTCACGCAGAAAAATGTCTTTATTGGTGTAAAGTGAATGAATCACTATATTCAGTACTTTCCCTACCTCAGCGTCAAATTTTAAATTTTCAGTTTCTTGTACATTATGCATTTTGAGCTCCATTATTTGCCTACTACCCTAATAATTTAAGTATTGAATCACGATCTTTCAAGGTCACGTACACCAAAATTAATGTGGGTGTAGTTATTATGACACCCAATTTATGGGATCTCTTGCATAACAAACTTTTGGCAGCGCATTGGATGAAACGAAAAACTTCCTTGACACCCTTCGCCAGCCCCCTTATCATGAAACTGAAGCTATTTATTTATCTTCGCAATCTCTGCAGTGGATTAATGACAAAAAAACTTAATGTATTTGGCGTAAATCATGCTTAATTTTTTGCACTATGTGCACCTCATGTCTTTATCAAATTTCTAGCTACACAAGCTGAAATACGCTATTTAAAACATCAAAAAACGCCAACTTAAAAAATGGATAGTGAATAATTAGCTACCCTAGGGTTTCTTTGCCTTTTTTTCTGTTTAGTAAATTTCTCAACGTTTATAATTTAGATTAGTTGCGGCTTAAAAGCGGCTGAGTCACGGTTATTAAGCGTTTAGAATAAAAAAACGCCATACTTGAAAGTATAATGTAAGTAACTAGCCAACCATCGGGCTTTTTTTGCCTTTTTTTTCGCTTGGTAAATTTTTTAATACTTAGATTAGTTGCAATTTAAGAGACCAGAAATGGTCAGTGCTTGGCACTGGAATAACGTCCTCCTTTGTTATCCCAGTGCCCAGACACTGGGATCCAGGAAACTTAATTGCAAGTAATGCATTGGATTTGGTGAGTATGGGTTTTATGTTATAGAATGAAACACTTTTGGTGAATTTATAAAGAAAGCTGGATCCCAGTGTCAAGCACTGGGATGACAAGGTATAAACCTTATCGTCATGCCGCCGCGAACCGTCATACCGCGATTCATTCGCGGTATCTCAGCCGCTAACAAGAGATCCCGCTAACACGTAGCGGGATGACGGTTGTTGTTTAGCTATAAATATTAAGAAATTTACCAAACGAAAAAAAAGGCAAAAGAAGCCCTGGGGTTATTATCCGCTTTAAAATATTGGCGTTTTTTATGTTTTAAACGCTTGACAAGCGAGATTCAGCCGCTTTTAATTGCAACTAACTTACGCTGCAAATGTTTAAGAAATTTACTAAGCAGAAAAAAAGACAAAGAATCCCCGAGTTAGCTAGTCTTTTACTATCTCTGTCGAGTATTGGCATTTTTTGATGTCTTGTAACGCTTTATAAGCGCGTTCAGCTTATTTAGATAAAAATCTAGATGTAGATGAAGTTTTGTAAAGACATACAGTATCTATATACTGCAAAAAATTGAACATAAGACGCCGATACATTAAGTAATCCTTACCTTTTAATCTGCAGATTGGCGAAAGCAAATACAATAGCTTCAGTTTCATGATAAGGGGGCTGGCGGAGTTTGTCAAGCAAGTTTTTTCGTTTCTATTCCCAATAAAAGTTTGTTATATGGTTATGCAAGAAGTCTAATGAATCGCGGTATGACGTCTTAGCTATAGATGCTGGTTTGTGTGATTTCAAGAGAAGTTTAGTAGATAAGTTGTGTTTTAAACCAGATTCGGTATTTTAAACTGAACATTTTCAGTAATACCACCTGGCATAACTGAAATTTTTACACTCAGGTTTACTTTTAGGTAGTCTATTAATTCATCAACTAATATGTCAGGAGCGGAAGCACCTGCGGTGATTCCTATCTTTTCTACGCCCTGAAACCAGCTTTTATTCACACAGCTGTAATTATCAATCAAGTAGGCTCTTTTTCCTCTGGCAGTGCACAGATCTAATAAGCGGTTTGAATTTGAGCTATTTTTACTTCCTACAACTAATACCATGTCTACAATTTCAGCTAGCTTTTTAACAGCATTTTGTCTGTTTTGCGTTGCATAGCATATGTCCTTTAAATCTGGACCTGTTATGCCTGGAAACCTTAATTTCAAGGCAGCAATAATGTCACGGGTATCGTCGATGCTTAACGTAGTTTGTGTAACATAAGACAAATTATCTGGATCTTTAACCTTTAAATCATATACATCCTGCAAAGTTTGCACTAAAGTGATAGGATTGTTTACTCTTCCCCTAATTCCCTTAACTTCTGGATGGTTTTCATGCCCAATGAGAATTAATTCTTTACCACTGTTTTCATACCTTTTTGCTTCTTTATGCACTTTGTTGACTAAAGGACATGTTGCATCAATCACTTGAATACCCTTTCTTTTTGCCTCATCTTCTATATTTTTTGATACTCCGTGCGCGCTGAAGATCAGTATTCCTTCATTATCTTCAATTTCCTCGATACTGCTTACAAAAACCACTCCTTGTTTCTTAAAGTCCTCTACTATATATTTATTGTGAACAATTTCGTGTAGCACATAAACTTGGCGCTCGTTTTTGTATTTTTCTAAAGTAATAGCTAATATGTCCACAGCTCTTTTTACCCCGGCACAAAAACCTCGCGGCTCAGCTAAGATAATTTCCATTTTTGTCAAATCAAGTAAATATGCAAGCATTACTTAAAAATAAGCTCCGCTCACTGTGTTTTATAGTACCATTATTTATATTTTATATAATAATTATTTTTCGCATATTCTCTTTAACATTTGATCAACCTACTACTTCAGAAAATTTTAGAAAAGATAATATAGTACATAAACAACCTGATATTTTAGATAGAAATGGAGTGGTAATAGCAACAAATGTGCCCACAACATCACTATATATAGATGCAACCAAAGTAAAGAATCCGGAAAGTATAGCAGCACAACTGTGTTCTACTTTGCATGACCTCGAATACAAGAACTTATATAGAGTACTTACTTCAGAAAAGAAATTTGCTTGGATAAAGCGGCACTTGACTCCAAAAGAATTACTAGCGATCAAAAACGCTGGTGTACCAGGAGTAAATTTTTATGACGACATAAAGCGTATATATCCTCACAGTAATTTATTTTCACACGTGCTTGGTTACACTGACATAGATGGCAACGGTATTGCAGGAGTTGAGGCATATATAAGTAAAAATAATGAGCAAGAAAAGCCCATAATACTATCCTTAGATACACGAGTGCAAAGCATAGTGCATGAAGAGCTAACTAAAGCTGTAAGCAGATATCAGGCACTTGGCGGAGTAGGAATTGTTTTAAATGTGAGAAATAGTGAAGTTATCTCGATGGTCAGCCTACCTGATTTTAATCCCAACTTACAGAATAAGGCAGAAGACGTACAAAAGTTTAATCGCGCCAGTCTTGGGGTATATGAGATGGGGTCGGTATTAAAATACTTTACAATAGCCGCAGCGCTTGATGCGAACGCTACAAAAACTAGCGATTTATATGACGTATCAACACCAATCACCATTGGAAAGTATAAAATTCAGGATTTTCATAAATCTAAAATTCCAAAAATTACTGTGCAAGATATATTTGTAAAATCATCCAACATTGGTGCAGCAAAAATTGCAGTCAAACTAGGTATTGAAAAACAGGTAGAATACTTTAAAGCTATGAAGCTATTTTCTCCTTTGAAAATAGAAATACCAGAAAAATCCACACCGATAATCCCGGATAAATGGAGTGAAAACACTTTAATAACAGCATCTTATGGTTATGGCATAGCTGTAACTCCTATACATCTTGCACAAACTGCAGCAGCATTAATCAACAATGGGATATTTCATAACGCAACCTTGATGTTGAATAAAAGAAGTATAGGAGAGCAAATTATCTCAAGAAGAACTTCCAGGGAAATGAGAAAATTATTACGTGCAGCAGTAACAGATGGCACTGGCAGAAAAGCAAAAATAAAGGCATATTCAATAGGAGGAAAAACTGGATCGGCGGAAAAAGTTGTAGATGGTAAATATAGCAAAGATGCAAACATAGCATCATTTATAGGAGTGCTAACTATGCTTGACCCAAGGTACATAGTGCTAATTGCTATTGATGAGCCTCAAGGGATGCACCATACCGGGGGAATAATTGCTGCGCCTATAGTAAAGAACATTATAAATAGAATAGCGCCTATACTAAATGTTACACCTGAGATGTAAAATTATGATTGCTTTACTACAACTTCAAATTTATCATCACCAAAATCCTTATTAATATACCAAGAACCATCATCTTTAGTTACAAATTCAAGACCTTTAAGGTCTTTTTTTATTGTCTTTCCATTTTGACCATCAATAGCGATATTAATATCGAATGTAATAATGTCTAGATTTATCATAGCTTCTTTCCCGCTGCACGAATTTAGACTGAACTTGCCTA
The DNA here is from genome assembly GCF_964026915.1 of Wolbachia endosymbiont (group A) of Eristalinus aeneus. Taxonomy (NCBI): domain Bacteria; kingdom Pseudomonadati; phylum Pseudomonadota; class Alphaproteobacteria; order Rickettsiales; family Anaplasmataceae; genus Wolbachia; species Wolbachia endosymbiont (group A) of Eristalinus aeneus. The sequence continues at coordinate 439,360 of NZ_OZ034712.1, read as the reverse complement.
ACATGACATCATTAAAACTCACTTCCCCTGTATAGACATCACACTGACCGTCCACACAACACGTAGTTTCAATATAGAAAAGGTCTGACATATAAAACACCTTACGTTTATAAAAAAAGAGCTAAAGCCCTACGCCATACCGTTATAGTCAGTAAACCTAGAGCACTTTAGCTATAATACAGCTAAGAATGTAAAATTCAACAGTTAATTGTGTAAGGAAGTCTAAATTACTATATCTTAGAGGAATGGCTGTTTAGTTTTTTTGTTAATCTTTTTTACCATGCTGTCAATCATATGCTTTATCCCTTGATATACAGAGTATGTACTTTCGTCGCTACGCATATAAGCAGAACAGGAAAATACATTATGTTCTTCGTCTTCTATTGATAACTCTGTATCGCATTTTATGTGCTCGCCGCCAAGCCTTTCTATCAACTGTTCTCTGTCATCTCCTATAGTTACCTTAACCTTACTTTCTTCTTTACCTATCTTGCTACTTAAAATTGAAACAATGATGGCTGGAGATATGCATATCGCTCCTATTGGCTTTTTTGTAACAAAAAATTCTGAAACTAATCTTTCAAATTCAGGCATTACTGTCACCATGTCTTTACTTTCAGCTAAGTCAGATAAATTTTTCGCAACCCCGTATCCACCAGGTACAACTAGCATGTCAAAATTTTCAGCTTTGGCTTCTTTTAAGTCATATATTTCGCCTCTTGCGATTCTTGCTGCTTCCACAAGTACATTCCTTTTTTCTTTTGTTGCCTCTTTTGTTCTATGATTCATAACTTGTGTGATATTGATATCAGGTGCAAAGCATTTAACATCCACTTCCTGCTGATCAAGCACAAGCAAACTTAAAACCGCTTCTCTTACCTCTACACCGTCAAGGTGACCACACCCTGATAAGACCACAGCAGCTTTTAATTTTTTTTCACCCATAAAGTACCTTGATTTCATATAATCTAGATATTTTAATACAAATTCTATATTTGGAAAGGGGTATGTTATATCAATTATAATATAATTAATGATTAGTATGTATAATTAGGCATATTTATAATCAACGAAGCTGAATATGGAATCTAGCAATAGTATGTTTTTTGACACTGAGAGGTTGTCCGGAAACTAGTAAATTCAAGCATATTCCCTCTTTAACATAACCCTACTCATAGCTAGGTATATGAAATTCTCAGTGGATGTTGTGAGTAAATCATACTCCTTCGATAGCCTTCTATTCCTATTAACCCAAGCAAAAGTCCTTTCTACAACCCATCTTCTTGGCTGTACTTTAAACCCTTGTTCTCTTGTTGGTAGTAGCTCAGGTGGCGTATCTTTGTGCACCCAAAATCTACATGGAGGCCTTTTAACAATTTCAATATCTATGTCATATTCTTCCTTTATGTGATTCTTTAAATTTCTTCCTTGGTATCCCATGTCAGCCCACATTTTTTTAACTTTAGTATATTTTGTTCTCATATTGTTTAATGCTATTTTAATACCATCTCTATCATTTTCGTTAGCAGCGCCTACGTAACAACCTAGTATAAAACCCTGAGTGTCTGTAATTATATGCCTTTTTCTACCCTTTACTTTTTTACTTCCATCATAGCCTTTGATCCTCCCTTTTCTGTAGTCTTTACAGATTGACTATCTACTATACAGGCACTCGGCTGCTCATTCCTTCCTATTTTTCTTCTACTATATTTTGTAATTTCATAATTCATTTTCTCAAAAATTCCCTGCTTCTTCCATTGCCTGAACTGCTCATACACAGTCTTCCATAGCGGAAAATCATTTGGTAAATACCGCCATTGACACCCTGTACGCAATACATAGAAAATTGCTTCTAATATTTCTCTTTTGCTATACTTTGGCGGCCTTCCTCCTTTCTTGTATGATACTCTGAAGTGTTTTTCTATTCTTGCCCATTCCCTTTCGCTTAGATCTGTTGGATACTTTTTTCTCATCTTTACCCCGTACTAAAATTTCAGATATTATAGCCTTTTACTTATTTCCGGACAACCTCTAAGTAGAGCATTTATTGCAGTAGCAGCTTTTGCCGGTTGTTTGCCTAAACTAATAAAGGCATTTACTAAACTACTTGTTTCCTTAATATCAAGACCAAACTGTTTTGCACTACCACCAACTATAGCTAATGCTTTAACCATATCTCCTGCTTTAGCAGCGCTATTATCTGAAAGGTGATTTATAATATTACCTACCCTTTCCATGCCTTCTACTTCAATTCCATAAACATTAGCAAGTTTAGCTATGGAATCACCTGCTTCTTCTGCAGACATATCGAATGCTGTAGACATTTTAGCTACTGTTTCTGTGAATGAAAGCAGTTTCTCTTTTTTAATACCAAGTTGTCCACCACTTGCAGCTATTTGTGCTAACTCTGCAGCCGATAATGGTATTGTACGGGATAATTCCTTTAATTTCTGGCCAAATTCCACGGCTCCTTGGTTATGGGCTGCATCATCCTCAGCGAATCTCACTACTTTTTTAACATCAGCCATGGCAGATTCAAAGTCAATTGCAACTTTAATTGGCGCTGCAAGTGAAAGCCCTAGCCCTATAGTCTCCATTACTTGTGATCTATAATGCGCCTTTTTTGCCAAGGCATTTTGCTGTTTTTGTATCACAGATCCTAGTTTACTGTATTTCCCTTTTAGTACTTCAATAGATGAACCAAGTTTAGTTTGATCCCTCACTAAGGATTTAATATCTTTTCCACTTTTCCTTACTTCTTCATTTAATGTGTGAAGTGCATCTCTCTTTTTAATATAAGCCTCTTTTGCCTTTGATGCCGATGCTTTCAATTTTTCAAATTCATTTTTTAGTGCTTTGCTTGGTTCTTTTTTTTCCTTCTTTTCTTTAGCAATTGCTGCGGCTGATTCTTTCGCTTTCTTCTCCGCTTCTTTCCAATTCTTCATGGCTTCAAGGGCATCATGATTTAATTGCTTAAATTTGGAGACTGATTTCATTGACGAATCAAGCTGCCTTATACTATCACCCAGCTTAGAAAGCTTAGCTGTACTACCTATCATTGCGCTATTAAAGCTACCATCTAATGCAGCACCTATCTTTATTGAAAGCATTGACATTTCTTTGTTACTCCTTCACTTACTTCTAACCATTTTAGAAATTCTTTTATACCCATATTAATAATCTGCTCAATTCCACTTCCTGTTATTGAACTAAGCTTTAAGACATTGAATCTTAAGTCCTCTGTTCTAAAGGCGACAAAAAATCCCTGAGTACCTTTTGTATTTTTACGTAGTCTTTGATAAGTAATTTCTCTATTACCTCCCTTGGCATAGATGTCAGGTCAGCAGCTAAAGCTACTTCTTTTCTGGCTTCACCTTCTACACATTCAATAGCCAGCAGATCTCCCACTGTAGGCTCACGCATAGGTAATTCTGAAACAGAAATACCATCAACTGTTATTGGATTATCAAGTTTTACTGTTGTCATGTTTCCCCCTAAAAGTTAATTAAATAAAAGTCCTCATGGCTTTTACATAACTAATTTTTTTACTTGAATTGCAGAAGTTGTGTTTTATTGAAGTGACCACACCTTTTCTAAACTTTTTCAACAAAAAAGTGAAAATATATTTAGTGTATATTAAGTATCTTTTTAGCCTTCTTGTAAATGGTATCTCTATGTCCTATTGTAACTATGGTTACTTCATACTTTAAAGTTTCTGCATAATATAGAACACGATAATCGCCAACTCTTAGTCCTTTATACCCTTTAAGGCTATGGTCTAGCGCTTTACCAAGATTAATAGGGTCAACTGTAAGCCGCTCGTTTATTGCTTTTATAACCCTTTTCCTTACTGTTTTCGGAAGACTTGGAAGATCTTTCTCGAGAACATTGTCTAGGAAGATAATAGTGTATCCCAATCTACATCCTCACTTTTAGTCTTTTTTGCACCTTCAATATCATACTCGTCAGCAACTGCAGACAAAAAAATGTCTTCCTCTTCAAGCTCAACCGCTTCTCTGATTAGCCTTTCTGCTAATTCTTGAGCAGGCTGCTTAGTGAGCTTGGCCAGTTCAGCAAGATGCTGTGAAGTTTCTTTGCTAAGAGCTACATTAGTTCCCAAGTTTGCCATATACTTTACCAGAATCCACCACTGTAATTTTATAATGTTTTTCTAAACTTTTCAATAAAAAAGGTGTTCAACATATATACTTTATATTTTAACATTTTTATGTAATTTTGTCAACTAGAGGTTGTCCGGAAATAAGTAAAAGGCTATAATATCTGAAATTTTAGTACGGGGTAAAGATGAGAAAAAAGTATCCAACAGATCTAAGCGAAAGGGAATGGGCAAGAATAGAAAAACACTTCAGAGTATCATACAAGAAAGGAGGAAGGCCGCCAAAGTATAGCAAAAGAGAAATATTAGAAGCAATTTTCTATGTATTGCGTACAGGGTGTCAATGGCGGTATTTACCAAATGATTTTCCGCTATGGAAGACTGTGTATGAGCAGTTCAGGCAATGGAAGAAGCAGGGAATTTTTGAGAAAATGAATTATGAAATTACAAAATATAGTAGAAGAAAAATAGGAAGGAATGAGCAGCCGAGTGCCTGTATAGTAGATAGTCAATCTGTAAAGACTACAGAAAAGGGAGGATCAAAGGCTATGATGGAAGTAAAAAAGTAAAGGGTAGAAAAAGGCATATAATTACAGACACTCAGGGTTTTATACTAGGTTGTTACGTAGGCGCTGCTAACGAAAATGATAGAGATGGTATTAAAATAGCATTAAACAATATGAGAACAAAATATACTAAAGTTAAAAAAATGTGGGCTGACATGGGATACCAAGGAAGAAATTTAAAGAATCACATAAAGGAAGAATATGACATAGATATTGAAATTGTTAAAAGGCCTCCATGTAGATTTTGGGTGCACAAAGATACGCCACCTGAGCTACTACCAACAAGAGAACAAGGGTTTAAAGTACAGCCAAGAAGATGGGTTGTAGAAAGGACTTTTGCTTGGGTTAATAGGAATAGAAGGCTATCGAAGGAGTATGATTTACTCACAACATCCACTGAGAATTTCATATACCTAGCTATGAGTAGGGTTATGTTAAAGAGGGAATATGCTTGAATTTACTAGTTTCCGGACAACCTCTTACTGATGAAAGTGATCGAAAAAGTAGTGATGAGTGTTCTGAAGCAAAGCCACAGAGTGAATCTCCGAGTAGCCGGAAAGGGTCAGAAAGTAATTCGTTTTCAGGTAGTAGTACTTTATCAAAAAAATCTATTATGCCAGAGCTAGAGAAGTTGTTTATATTAGAGCTAGAAAAGTGGTTCCTATATTTTCAGCAAAATGGCAAAAAACTTGACTCGACGCGTTCAACTCATGAGCTTTCAAGTAAAAAAACAGCTACTTCATCAGAAAGAAAAGTAAAAAGTAATTCACCCTCAAAAGTGACTCCTGTTACTGAAGTACATACCGAAAACAAGCCTACTGAATTAAATGATAGTATTACAGAACTCCCGTCACAAGGTACCGTAGGCAAACTAAACATGCCCGGGGACCGTAGTTCTAAAATTTCTGTAGATAGTGGTTTAGGGTCGCTTGAGCGGGGACAGTCACCGTCGCTTATTGAAGAGTTTAGTGATTCACTTCAGCAGACACCGTTAATAGTTGATAAACTTGAAAATATATTTAGTAAATTATTAAGTGTTGTTCACAATCTATTAAAAAACCCGGCTTCTCCTACGCATAAAGATGTGTCGGGTGGACTAAAGTTGCAACAACATCTTGATTCTGATCAGAGAGAGAAACTATACAAAGCTCTTTCTTCTAAGATGAAGAAGAAGCTAGATTCCGAACTTTTTCTCCCTGAGTACGAGAAGTTACTATACCTACTTTATGTTGATAAGAGGGAGGTGCGTTTGCTTCTTTCTCCTCCTGGGGAAGTAGAGCAAGTGTGCTCAGTTCTTCCTTCTGAGGAGAAGGAGCAAGCACAATCAAGTTCTTCTGAGGAGGTAGTACGCTTATTTCAGGAGTTCTTTAGTAATCAAAAAGTTAGTGATAACTATCTTACAAGTTCTAAGATAGATTCTCCTGAGATCGAGACATGCTTGAAAAAAGAAATTTCTCAAGCGGTTTGTACCTAATCCACTGCTCTCAGCCACCCAAGCGTTTTATTAGCTGACCCTGAGAGCACTGGTGTTAGTTTTTCTCATCCATTGCAGATATTGCACCGTACTAAATATTTAAAAAGTATTAATATAAAGATATCAATAAAATTATTTACATTTTTATACTATGCCCATAGCATCATATATTACTTAACCTTACAATAATTTTTTTATTCTTGCTGCTTCTTCAAACTCCAAATTTTTAGCATGCTCTATCATTTGCTTTCTCAAATCATCCTTATTAGTATTTACTTTCGGTTCTGCTATTGCCCTCTCCTGTAAGGTGTTTGATATAGGTTTTATTATAGTCTTTGGGACAATATTGTGCAATATATTATGTTCTTCTTGTTTTTTTCTTCTTCTTTCGGTCTCTCTTAATGCACGGTCCAGAGAACCAGTGATTTTATCTGCATACAAAATTACTCTACCTTCAGCATTACGCGCAGCACGACCGATCGTTTGAATTAATGAAGTTTCTGATCGCAAAAATCCTTCTTTATCAGCATCCAAAATTGCAACCAACCCACACTCTGGAATATCAAGACCTTCCCTCAGCAAGTTAACACCTACTAAAACATCGATTTCTTTAGATCTCAATTTGTATATAATTTCTATTCTCTCCAGCGCAGCAATATCAGAATGCAAATAACTCACTTTCATATTCAATTCACTCATATATTCAGCTAAATTTTCAGCCATTTTTTTCGTCAATGTAGTGATTAAAACACAAAATCCCTTCCCTATTGTCACTTGTGCCTCATGAATTACATCATCAATTTGACTCTCTATTGGTTTTACAATGCAGATTGGGTCTGTAAGCCCTGTTGGACGGATAACTTGCTCTATAAATACATTATTGGTCTTTGCCAACTCATACTTTCCTGGAGTGGCTGAAATGTAAACAGTCTGCGGCCTAACTCCCTCCCACTCTTCAAATTTTAATGGACGATTATCAAAAGCGGAAGGGAGCCTGAAGCCATAGTCGATCAATTTCTTTTTACGCGCCTCATTACCACTGTACATCGCACCAACCTGAGGAACGGTGACATGACTCTCATCAACAAATAAAATTACGTCTTTGGGTAAATATTCAAACAAAGTAGGTGGTGGATCCCCAGCTTCCATTCCATAGAGATAACGCGAATAATTTTCAATACCTTTACATATTCCTGTTGTTCTCATCATTTCGATATCAAAATTAGTGCGTTGCTCGAGGCGCTTTGCTTCAACAATCTTGTTTTGCGAGTAGTAATAATCCAAGCGTTCATGCAGCTCTTTTTTGACTAGTTCAATTGCCTGCAACAAAGCCTCACTCGGGGTTATGTAATAGCTATTTGGAAAAATGGTGATTTTATTTACGCCTTTGGTAACATTGCCCGTTATAGCATCAACTTCAGAAATTTCTTCTATTTCATCGCCAAATAACGATAAACGCCAAGCTTTATTTTCATAATGGGAAGGAAATATATCAACAATATCGCCGCGCACTCTGAAATATCCTCTCTCAAACCTGGCATCAGAGCGCTTGTATTGAAGATCAGTTAAGTTGCTCAGGAAATCATTAATACGAATTTTATTTCCAACACTAAGCGGTATGATCATGCTGCGGTAGCTCTCAGGCGAACCAAGACCGTATATGCAGGAAACACTGGCAACTACGATCGTATCCCTGCGCTCCAAAAGGGAGCAGACGGTGGAATAACGCAGCATCTCAATTCTTTCGTTAATTGCAGAATCTTTTTCGATATAAGTATCAGTTTGTGGTAAATAGGCTTCAGGTTGATAATAATCATAATAAGAAATGAAGTATTCAACAGCATTATGGGGAAACAATCCTTTCATTTCCTCATAAAGCTGTGCTGCTAAAGTTTTATTGTGTGCCATAATTAATGCAGGCCTGTTTGTCCTTGCAATAACATTTGCCATAGTAAAAGTTTTCCCAGAACCAGTAACTCCAAGCAAAACCTGATCTCTTTTATTGCTATTTAGCCCTGCAATTAAGCTATCGATTGCCTGTGGTTGATCCCCAGCCGGTTGAAAATGTGTAGCGATTTGAAATTTCATAGACTTTACTTACTATCTTTGATTCATTGTATAGTAAACACTATATTGCTTTTAAGATAAGTTGTATAGCTATCGTAAAGCCATAAAACATTAACCAACAATGTCATGCAAGTAGCTGACACTGGAATCTTGTTTCAATGTTAAACAAAATACCATAGAATTCAAGAAGACAATTCCTAAAAAATTCCTACATCCAAAAAAAGGCAAAATGCTGCTTGAATAAGCTAAATTTTTTTAGATGCAAAAACAATAAAACATAGTTGATACTAAAGTTATAGTACTCCTATGACAACGTTACAAAAATTAAGGAAATGGATAGCTCTGATCAATTGGAATAGTATTTTCAGGTACCGGTGGTCAATATGACATTTTTAAAATAAAGATTTAGAACCTGTTTAAAATCTTCTCAATAGAAGAGAAATGAAGGAAAGAACGACCATTTGTAGGCTAGTGTTAAGTTTTCGCTCGCAATTTTTCCACAATCGTCTGCATTTTTCTAACCAAGCGAAAGATCGCTCTACAACCCATCTTTGTGGCAATACAGCAAAGGAATGTAATTCACTTCGTTTTATTACTTCTACAGTTGCTCCAATAATCGTTTTTATTTTAGTTGCAAAATTTTCTCCTGTATAACCTGCATCGACCAGTATATTTTTAACTTCCGAGAGGTTTTCTTTTGCGCTTTCAACCATTCTCACAACACTGCTAACCCCAGTTGTAAATTAGAAAAAATAGAAAAGGTAAGGAAATAGGGTAAACTCCGAGGTATTTGATATTCATTCCTAAAATAGGAGGTTACCAATGAAAGAAAAAGTAACAGAAATCTTTTGTATAGTCGATGATTTTTGCAATACAGTCGATGAAAATTTTGCAGAAAAACTTCTACCAAGTGGCAAAAAACCAACCAGGACGCCAGAGATTACGCATTCAGAGATTTTTACCATAATATTGCTATATCAAGTGCGACAATTTTAAAATTTTCTATGTGCATTATTTGAAATTATTATACGAATCAGCGTTTCCAAAATTGCCATCCTATAGTAGGTTTATCAGGTTAAAATCGCGGGTTTTATGGTATTTAGCGCTCTTAATGCAATGGTTTTGCGAACAGTCAAAAGTGACAGGGATTTCGTACATAATCTATCGCTGTTTGCCATCCAAAAAGGACCTCGAGAAACAAAGTTTTCAAAGGGTTGGCAAAGATTGGAAAGACTACTTATGGGTGGTTTTTCGGTACATCTAGTAATCAACGAAACTGGCGAAATTCAAGGGGTTACGGTGACAAAAGGCAACGTTGATACCTGTGCCAAATTTAACTCAGAAATTGACTGGATTATTGTTTAGAGATAAAGGATATATCAAAAAAGATCTTTTTCACGAATTATTCGATAGAGGGTTAAAGCTTGTAACCAGTATAAAAAAGGGTATGAAAAACTCATTAATGGCGCTAAATGAGAAGATTTTGTTAAGAAAAAGATCGATTATTGAGACAGTTTTTGGCTCTCTGAAAAACAAATTTGAGATTGAGCATACTCGCCACAGATCACCGATAAATTTTTTGGTACACATTTTTTCTACGCTTGTTTCATATTCCATACAGCCGCTGCATTTCTAAGCTTTACTTCGTTGGCTAATCCGCAACTGGGGTATATAGGGTTGACACCAAGGCAATATTCTTCTGGAGAAGTTGATCGGCATGGCAGCATATCAAAGATGGGACCAGCGGAATGTAGAAGTATGTTATATGAAGCTGCACAAACAATGCTTACAGTTACCAAGAGGACATTTAAATTAAAAAACTGGGGTTGCGAAGAAAAAAGGAATGAAAAAAGCAATTGTAGCAGTAGCAAGAAAATTAGCTGTAATTATGCATAGGATGTTGGTTGATAAAACAGAATTTTATTATCAATAAACATCAAAAGAGCATAGGACAATAATTTTATTGAAAATAAAGATAGCAATGCCGATGGAAGGGACAAGCAAGAACTTAGTTAGACTTCGTGGTAAATATGTTGCCGTCCACTTCCGCCTAACAAGTATAATGCGGCTTGACAAATTTATTGTCATCTCAGACCGCGGAGAGAACCATATGCTACTTTTAACTTATGTAAAATTACCAAGGATTATGGAGAAGATATGCTGTTTTGATTTGTGTGAAAATTATTGTTGACTTATGTGCAATTAGAGAACCTAAGTCACTTTAGCTATATATAAAAGGTTTAAGTGGTTGTATTGATGTATCTTTGTATTAAAAAACACCCAATAAGCAGAGTTGTAAGTGGAATAAACCACAAAATGTAAGTGCTAGATTTTATAGGCGGTACGATTATAATTGAATTGCCGTAAGAATTTTTTAACTCTGAGATTATCTCTTCATCTGTGTATCCATCATTGATTTTTTTACGAATTGCTTCTCGCATATCATACGCGATCTGAGATCCAGATTCAGACAATGATTCGCCAGAACATATTGGACACCTTATTATTTCAAATAAACTGGTTGCTCGTTTTTCCATGCTTTTATCTCTGAGTTTATTATCCAGAGTAAAAGCGTTTACGCCTGAGTGGAATATCAATATGAAAAGTAAACTAACTACTGCTCTCATCCTTGGTTAATTGGGTTATTTTACTGAGCTGGTTCATAAAATCAGTGGTGGATAACTTTCCAATAAAGCTTGACCCTACATCATCATCGTACTTTATTGAAAATTGAATGCCATCATCAGTTGTTTTTTCTGATAAGGAAGACATTAATTTTTCAAACGCATCTGAAGTTTTTGAGTCACCAATCATAAACGAGATTAATTCTTTATAATTTGATATAGCCACGTTGATTTTGTCTTTAAATGAAGACGTAACCAAATTATAATTTCGCACTCCACCATCTGCAGCAAGAGAAAAATTATTACTTTGAATTAAAAATTTCTCTATGTTGAAATTAATTCTGGAAGCTGAGATGTGGTTTACAAATTCGTAATCAAATTTAGTGTCGATACTAAGGTAACTTTCAGGACTTGCAGTATTTTTATACCGATAAGTATAAAAATCAAATCCTAGTTTAGTATTTCCACTTGGTTCTTTATCGAGGTGAAATTGAATGTAATTGCTTTTATCATTCACTTCAGTTATAACACTTTGCTGATTTTCTAAAACATCACATTTTAATCCATAATCTTCGTAACGAAGTGTATCTATATAGTCTATCACGGTACTATTTTTGTTGAATCGCAATGAAGATGGTAAATCGTTTAGTCTAACAACAAAGTGGCTGCTATCGTTTGTGTGGCATTTTATATTCTTTTTCTCATCACCATGAACAGCAATATTGACTTCATTGCTTGGTATGTAGATATATACTGATTTATCAAACAATCTATTTTTTATCAATAAAGCATCAGATGAGATGGTTAATTGCTCATTGGAAAATTTTGGGTTTGTCACACGAAAAATTAGGTTAGAAGGAAATCCACTAAAATCATGTGAAATATCAAATTTTTCGTCGTTAATGTATAGTATTGTTTCAGCTAAAAGATTTTTTACCTTACATGCAGAAAAATACCAAAAACCACTATACGCTACAGGAATAAACAAAAGTAAAGAGATGATAATATAGATAAAAATCTTACGCATAGCTAATCACTCCCCTGTTTATCCAATGATATATTTCTTGTACCCCTTGGTATGGTTACACACAAGCCGTCGATATCTTTTGTGATTTTTATTTGGCACCCAAGTCTTGATGTCTCTGTTAAGCCGAAAGCTAGGTCTAACATATCATTTTCCTCATCAGATATGGGATTATGCGTTTCTACAGCATCATAAGATTTTGGATCAACAATCACGTGGCATGTAGAACAAGCAAGAGAGCCTTCACATGCACCTTCAAGCAGATCTGGATCACTTCTATGGGCTAAATTGAGCAGAGTTTCTCCCTCTGCAGCTTCATAACTTTTCTTACTCCCATCAGGTAAAATAAAAGTAACAGATGGCATATTATTCCTATTAAAATCCTTACTAATTTCTCTATATCCTACAGGTAATAACTAATATTTGCAAACTCTTTGCAATTCCAGTGCCTATATTTCTTGTTATCCAAGTAGCTCTTTGTTGTCATCCGAGTAGCTGACACTGGTTCCTTTATGACGGCAGTGCCCTCTTCTTGTCATCCCAGTGCCCTGATTACTTGGATCCAGAAAAAAGAATGGTGTCATGCAAGTAGCCTCCTTCTCCTGTCATCCGAGTAGCTGACACTGGGATGACACCCCACTTAACCGTCATACTGCCGCGGTATCTCTTAGCCGCTAACAAGCAGCGGGATAACGAGCTTATCGTCACGCCGTCGCGAACCGTCATACCGCGATTCATTCGCGGTATCTCAGCCGCTAACAAGAGATCCCGCTAACAAGCAGCGGGATGACGATTGTCGTTTAGCCATAAATATTAAGAAATTTACCAAATGAAAAAAAGGCAAAAGAAGCCCCGTGGTTGGCTAATTACTTACATTATACTTTCAAGTATGGCGTTTTTTTATTCTAAACGTTTAATAACCGCGATTCAGTTGCTTTTAAGCCGCAACTAATCTAAATTATAAACATTAAGAAATTTACTAAACAGAAAAAAAGGCAAAAGAAACCCTAGGGTAGCTAATTATTCACTATCCATTTTTTAAGTTGGCGTTTTTTTATGTTTTAAATGCTTTATAAGCGCATTTTAGCTTATATTAGGTAAAAACCTAGAAATTTTATAAAGACATAAGGTGCACATAGTGCAAAAAATTAAACATGAGACGCCAGATACGTGAGTTTTTTTGTCATTTAATCTGTACAGAGAAGATAAATAAATAGCTTCAGTTTCATGATAAGGGGACTGGCGGAGGGTGTCAAGTAAGTTTTTTCGTTTCTATTGAATGACAGTTGTAACCTATGCAAGAAGTCTGTTGTAGTTTGTACGATATCTTTATAAAATGGTTCACATAAGTTATCTAGCAGTGCAACTAAACAAATACAAAAATCAAAACGTCGCGGTTTTTGGTCTTGGTAAAACTGGTTTATCCGCCATTAACGCTCTAACAAAGAGTGGTGCAAGAATATATGCATGGGATGATCATGAAGAGCAAATAGCAAATGCAAAAATGATGTATAAAAAATGTAATTTTATTCATCCCAAGGAATACAATTGGCATGAGATCAGTGCATTGGTTTTAAGCCCTGGAGTGCCAACAGAGCCACATTGGATAGTAAAACTTGCAAGGAGATTTGATTGCAAAATAAAATCAGACATTGAGCTATTTCTTGAAGCTAAAACTACGAACCAGAAGGTAATAGGCATCACAGGAACAAATGGTAAATCAACCACTACATCACTAATAGGGCACATATTAAAATCTGCAGGGAAAAAAGTAGCTATTGGTGGAAATTTAGGCGTTCCTGTTTTGGATCTAGAAAGAGATGCAGAAATTTATGTAATTGAATTTTCCTCTTTTCAATTGGAGTTGATGAATGAAATTAACGTGGACATTTCAGCACTGCTCAATATTACACCAGATCACATAGATAGGCATGGAAGTATGGAGAACTACATAGCAACTAAATTAAAACTGATAAACGGTAGTGAGGTTGCCGTAATAGGATGTGACAATGAGATTACTGCTGATATATTCAACAAATTCACTGGAGACAAAATTCCAATCTCAGTAACATATTCCCCGATGTCATTCCAGCGCGTGACGCTGGAATCCAGAAAAGAAAAACCATTGCCAACTACTCAGATGACAGAGGGTGGTGCAAGAGATCTAATATCATTGGCAGGTAACAATTTGCTTGATTATAGTGAACAGATTACTGGTATAGATCGAAATTATCTGGATCCCAGTGTCAGCTACTTGGATGACAAAAGGGGCACTGGGATCCAGAAGATCTCGTTAAAACTAGAGAATCATAGCTTATCAGTAAGCGACGTGAAAATAAACCTAATATCCAACGCAGAAAACATAGCAGCCACATATGCCGTATGTAAGGTACTTGGAGTAGATAGCAACACTATTATCAATGGAATCAAGTCCTTTTCAGGACTGAGGCATAGGAATGAACTGCTTGGCAAAATAAGAAATGTGTTTTTCGTGAACGATAGCAAAGCAACTAATGCAAAATCGAGCGAAAAGGCGATCTTATCTTATGAAAACATAAATTGGATCGCTGGTGGAAGAAGCAAAAAAGGTGGAATAGAATCATTAAGCAAGCATTTTACAAGGGTTAGAAAAGCTTTTCTTATTGGAGAATCAACCGAAGCTTTTGCAAATGTTATGGAGAATAAAGTAGATTATGTTAAATGTTGCAATCTAGAAGATGCATTCAGATTGGCTTTTGAAGAGGCCTTAAATAGCGCAGAAGAAGTAACAATATTACTTTCTCCCGCGTGTGCTTCTTTTGATCAATGGAAAAATTTCGAGGAACGTGGTGAAGCATTTTGTAGAATGTTTGAAAATCTCAGGTACAATCACACATGCTGTTTAGTATGATGTTGCGTGGAACAAAAGTTAATAATAGATAAGCTAATTAGGGTTATTCCATTTGAAGGGATAAGCGATGAAACCCTATTAAAGGTGTGCACTGACCTTAATCTAGCTAATAGCTTTTGCAAATTTCAGAATGGAATATATAGCGCTTTGGAGCACATAGCAGAGGACTTAAATAGCTCAATGGAAGCTGAACTAAGGAATTCTAATTTAGAAGATATGAAAGTGCGAGAGCGAGTAAAGTTAGCCATTCAAATATACCTTTCAAACTATGCTAAGCTACCGAATTATAGAGAACTTTTAAAAAATGTTTTATCATTCTCCGTATCACCAAAAAATACATATTTTTCTAGTAAACTTTTATACAGAACTATTAGTGCGATTTGGTATGGCATTCATGACCAATCAACAGATTTTAACTACTATACAAAAAGAGCAATATTAGCTGGAGTGTACTTAAGTACGATACTTTTTTTTATCAATGATTATTCAGAAGATTTTGCGGATACTTTATCGTTTCTTGATAACCGTATCAACAATGTCATGACATTTCAAAAATTCAAAACTCGCTTAAAAGGAATCATAGGAAATTTCTTATAAGCTATTGATTGTTGGTAGAAAAGTACTTGAGCACGATCCTGAAAAGGTTTGTGAAAATAAAAATATTCATGCTGATCATAAAGAACATTTAGTTTATCGTGAGGATAATAATGGTACAACAAAATACACCAGTTACGAAGAAAAAGAAAATAAATTTATTGAAGAAGCACATGAATATTTAATAGACTCTGAATTTAATAAAAATTTTGATCTAGGGCAGTACAGAATAAGTAATTTCTCCGGAAACTTGACGAAAATAGAACTGGAACTCATCAATGAAAAGTATATGCAAGTTCAAGTTAATAGAGAAAGAAAAATTATTCTCGCTATACCGTAGGTGCGTTCCAAGATTATACTGAAGTTTTTATTGCACTCAAAATCTTCGTTTTTCCTAATCTCTAGAATTATCAATGCATCATCACTTAACCAGCCTGAGTGAGCTAGTCCATTCAACGTTGATTCAACTAGATTGCTATTGTAAGGTGGGTCTATAAAAACTATGTCACATTTTGAAATAGGTTGTGGTAAGCAGTTAGCACTGCAGCAAATTAGCGTAACATTGTCCGTAATTCCAAAATCTTTTGCTGTTTTTTTAGGCAATTGCAAATTGTAATAATCTGAATCTACCATAAATGCATGTTTAGCGCCGCGAGAAAGCGCTTCAAATGAAAAAGAACCACTACCACAGAATAAATCAAGTACATTCAAGTTATAAATAGGTTTTCTTGAGGAAAGCATATTAAATATTGCTTCTCGGACAATACTCATAGTTGGCCGTGCAGCTAAATGCTTACCTGTAGTTATTTTTCTTCCGCGATATTTGCCTGCAATGATGCGTAGCATATTAAATAAGCTCCAAAATAATTAATTATTTATACTATATGATTAATGTCAATATGGCTTTAGCAGTTTAATAGAGAGAAGCTATCGAGTCGCTTGTAAGAAAAACACAAACACAAGACTCATCAGTTATCTTTTTCTGATTTGCCTGCTGCATTAATTGCTTGACCAATCTCATCT
This sequence comes from Wolbachia endosymbiont (group A) of Eristalinus aeneus, assembly GCF_964026915.1. Classification (NCBI taxonomy): domain Bacteria; kingdom Pseudomonadati; phylum Pseudomonadota; class Alphaproteobacteria; order Rickettsiales; family Anaplasmataceae; genus Wolbachia; species Wolbachia endosymbiont (group A) of Eristalinus aeneus. Next base: position 422,981 of record NZ_OZ034712.1, on the reverse strand, counting down.
TGTAAATCATCATGATCATTTTTTTCATCATGATTTAGCCCTTCAATTCTGCTTTCTAACTCTAACTTAATTATAGTATTGATTTTATCTATATTATCAAGAAAGCCTCTACATTCTTCTTCACTATACTCTTCACCAGATGCTTTTTTTTCAATAAATAGGTTTTTAAATCCTGCTAGATCAGAATTCTGATCGGTATTTAGTACAACATTTCTCTCTATGAAGCTAAGATCTGACAGCAGTAAGCTAACCTCTAACAGATCTTCACTTTTCACGCTTTTAAGGTCTTCAAGACTTTCTAAAATACTAAACACCTTAATCCTTTCTTGTACAATCTCTTTGTCTTCCTTATCAAATTCAGACAATAAACTATGATTATCTACAAATTTCTCACTCAAAGCTTTATTCAATTTAGCAAAATTGACATCCTTGTCAAGTGATGTGTTATCCCGCAACAAGTCTACCCTTGCCCTACGCGCATTTAAAATGTCGTCGTAGTCATTTAACTTTATGTTGCCATCTTTGTCTTGCTGCAATTTATAATAATCAAGGCCTTTGAAATTTTTATTAGTCTTCATCTTCAATCCTCTTCTCATCTCCTTTTGCATCTGGTTTCCTCATTGGTTCCGGTAATTTCCTTTTACTGTCTTCTCGATTTCTTTTTTCCTCTCTTTCAGCACGTTTTTTTATAGCTTCCTGGGTATTCATTTCAAAAAGTGCCTTAACGTACTCTTCTGGATTTTTTGGTTCTTTAAATAAAGGCTTAAGATTATAAACTTCGTCTTTTCGATCTCTTTCTTCTTTTCTTCTAGCTCTTTCAGCACGTTTTTCTACAGCTTCTGGAGTGTTCATTTCAAAAAGTGGTGAGAGGTTGTAAACTTTATCTTGATTTCTTCTGCCTTCTCTTTCAGCACGTTTTTCCATACCTTCAAAAGCAGATCCAAAATCATCAATTTCATCTGAACCTTTTGGTTCCGTGCCTAAATTTCGTGTCACTTCATTTGATTGATCAGGCTTATCTTCTTCTGTTGGCTGATCATGCTGTAGTTGATTAGGCTTGTCTTCTTGTTCTGTGCTTAGTTCTCGTACTACCTTATCTGGCTGACCTCCCCCTCGTAGTCGAAGAGGGTCGCCTTCTTCTAGTGGCTGATCATGGTTATCTCTTACTAGTTCCGTGCCTAACTCTCGTTCTACCTTATTTGATTGATCAGGATTGTCTTTTTCTGGTTCTCTCTTACGGCCTATGGTGTCATCATGAAGCTTATTCAAGAAATCTTGCCTATGCGATTTTGCTCTAAAAAGTAAGTTATTTGGATAACCATCTTTTTCTCCTGTACGGCGGCTAACTCCTATAGAATCAAGGCCATGCTCCCAAGTAAACTTCATAGCATCTTCTATTGTATAGCCCAAATGTGATCCTACGTATCCTTTATAATAATCTAAATATTTACCGATCCTTCTGTGTGTAATATCTTCCTTATCAACTCCAAATGCCCTGTAGATCTTTTCCTCAAGTTTATCAACGTCATTTTTAGGTGATGTTGCAAATTTTGTTGCTTCAATAGTAGCACCTACAAATTTACGTGGCACATCAATAGCGTATTTCAGCACTCCTCCAACTCTTGGTACTCTCCCCAGCAGATTAGCTGCACCTCCGGCTAATCTATCCGGTAAATGAGTAGCCCAACTGCCTAAAGACTCAAGTCCTCTACCAGCAAAATTTTGCCACTGCTGTTTGAATCCTTCCATTATCCCAGTCAAAGGCGATGCCTGATACATACTAGATATATTGTAAACGCTGAATCCACCACCAGCGATACTTGAGCCCATTTGTTGTACGAACGTGCGTAAGGAGAACATTAAAAATGAAAGCAAGAATAGTATAAAGATTTCCCCTGCATTGATTAAATAACCTCTCTGTATGTCTTGCACCCTTTGGTAATCACTATTTTCTTGATAGTTTCTATTTACCTTATAAAAATTCTGTGATTGGCAGCTCCCATCTTGTCTAATTATATCTTGCACTAAAGACTTTATTTCACTTTTTAAACTTGGCTGTAGAATTACTTTTTCTATGATTTCCTTGTAATTAGTACACCTGCTTTCATTTCCTGGCTGCTTACAATAGATTTCTGTCTTTTTACTTATATTATTAATCAATAATAAGATATCAGCTTTTTCTGATGCATGGGATAAACTATTTGTTAAACGCACTAAATCTTTTACACTACAGCTATTATCTACTACCATATCACTTTCTGCAATATAATGGTCTGCTGGATTCTCTTTAGTACCAGGAATTGGGTTAAAGAAAGGATAATCTATATAACGAAACCCTTTTTCAATGTAATCCGGTGGAAGAGGGATATACCCAGCACCGCCAGTAAATTTTATTGTACCACCTTCTCTGCTTATCTTTTCTATACCTTCTATGTTCTTATCTACGTTCAGCGGAGAAGCTTCTCCAAGAGTGTAAGGTACGAAAATTTGCCCTGGGGTCCAACCAAAGTACTGCTTATCAACGATACAAAAACCACCAAACACCCATTTTGGAGCACATAACCTTACCTCAAACCATTTATTGTAGCATACAGTAAAACCTAACTGCCTATAAAAGGTATTCATTATAATGGAAGCCAGTAATGACAAGAGAGCAAATATCATAATCGACTGTAAACAAAAGCTGATGCAGAATTTTATCCAACCTTCAAATAGACTTTTCAGCGGTGAAAATAAAATAGAAATTAGAAACAGTGGCATAATGGCTATAAGAAAAGCTATACCCATAAAACCAGAGAGAAATATTATGTAAGCATATAAGCACAGCAAGAAGTATAGCACAATCCCTATGAAAATTGCCGGTATCATAAGAAGGCTTGCCCACATTTGGTAATGTAAAAACGCTGCAAACTTTTTCCAAACAGAATAAGCAAAAAACTTATTGAACATGTCCTCCATGAAGCTAAACAACTTAGCTTCATCTCCTTGAGCAATACTTCCGGTGTTCATGTTGGGAGCAAAATTAGTAATTATACTTATCAATTGTTCAAGACCTTTAACGAATAAAACAAGAAAATGATCATAGAAAAATCTAAAACTTCCAGGAGATATAAGCACTATTACTAGAGTGATTTTCATCATTCTGATGAGCATATCATGCTTAGTTTCTTGTATCATGCCAAAAAGATAAAGAAGCGATGAAATCATTACAAATAGAACAAGCAAGGAAAGAACAAAATTGTGAAAGCTCGTACTTTTTTCAGCTATATTTTCGAACATAGCTTGTGCAACTGCAGGATCATTGCTATTAAAATGTTCTTTGCAATTTTCGTTAATCAATAATACACATTTTAGATAGTTATAAATGTAATCAAAAAACCCAAAACTACTTGGCTGCTGCACTCCACTTAAGAACTCAAAAGAGTAGCCACCTACATTATCTAAGTAATATCTATCTAATATTTTTACATATATTTTCCATCCCTTTTTTAACTTCAACTCATTACAATTTCTGTCTTTTAATTTAGTGCTATCTCTGTCTAAAGTAAAAAGACCGCTCCCATTTTCTGCCACGGAGTTGTAACCTAGATGTACAGTAGGATATTGAGGATCGCGCATTAACTTTAGATTTTCGTTAGGATCATCTTTCCCCGTTTGAAACAAAAGATAAGCACCATGACCATTGGTAAACCAACATGGAGCACCACGTGATACTGTATTTGCGCTATCATCTTCATTAATGCACTTGCAATTTACAGTGCAACTTGTATCAGACTTACTTGAAAATTTTTGTATGCTAGGTTTATAATCATTACAAACTAAGTGAAAATTAGGTAAACTATTATCACTTTGTTTACCTTCAAATTTAGTTGCATATTTTAACTGCTCCAAGCTTTGTAAGGTATAACTGCCTTTTTTAGATTCCTTCTTGTTATTATTACTCCAAGATGTCCATGCACCATTTACTCGCACTATTAAGCTATCTCCATTGGTTTCTAATCCAGTATCTTTCCACTTCACCACTTGGTTATGGTGAAAACCAGAATTAATTTCACCAGTGTCAGGATCAATAACGCTTTCATCTTCACCTTCTGGAATAAAAGCATCATGATCGCTTGAAAAATGAGCGCTTACTGCAATAGGTTCAGGACCAAAATAGTCAGCAGATATGCACCTTGGAAAAGGCATATCGTTCTTACTACAACCTGTGATCAGCACATAAGCTGCAAGAAGTAATACCCTAAACCAACATTTGCCTAAACGTGATTGCATATCTAAACTTTTTCCAAATACAGAATAAATTTCTAAAACTTTACTTAAAATATCTTTTTAATTAGTTACTCCATAACATCATTCATATCTTACTCCTCTCCATTTTCTTCCTTGTTTTTAGCTTTAGCACTAGGATCACTTCTTATTGTTTCATCAGAATTTTTTTGCTGATCTGATTGTTTTAATGTTTTAGGTCTATCACTCGTTGTTTTATCAGAACTTCCTTTAGAATCTTCTTTTTTGTCTGGTTGCTTTGGTGTGTTAGGTAATTTAGCCTCAATTTTTCCCCGATCTTTACTCATTTTCTGCTTGATACTCTGTATCATACTTTGGGTCTTATCATCAAGGCCAACGGTTGACAGCATAGCTTGCGATGCGCTCTTAGCAACTGTACCAACACCGCCAGTAACTCCATAACCAGAGCTAAATAGTGTTTGTACCATAGTTTCCGATATAGAAACAAAAGCTTCCATTGCACCGGCAATAATGAGGTATGTAAACGCCTGGATTAGGTCTATAGGTAATGCTGCAAAGTGTCCACCAGCCCTTTCTCCGGTACTGAGTGCAACATCAACGCTAGTGCCAGGACTGTATCCAAGAGGCAGTATTGATTTCATCAAGCACAGATCATACGATAAGAAATTTACGCTAATTAAACATTGATAGCATGCAGAAAAATTTGTGAGGTTATATAAAACTGAATACATCAACTGATTTAAAAGAGATAAAAATGAAAATAAAATGACTGGTTCTAATGAAACATGAGCCAACGTTTTTATCCAATTATCAAACAAGGGTTTAGTCTTTTGAAATAGAATAAATACGATAAATAAAGGTGTTAATGACAGTAAAAACGCTACTAGAACAGTAGATATTACATATTTCAATGTAGCACTAATAATGCATTTTAAAAACGCATAAGTAGCGCAGAGTATTGCCAAAAATGCAATAACGCCAAAAGGACCAGAAAGCATCAACGATAAAAACTTTAGCCAAGTTTCTGCTGTGAATAATACTCCTGCTGTCAAGTCTAAGAATGCAAATTTTCTCTCCCCTTCTCCTACATAGCCAGAAAAACTATCAACTAAATAAGTGCTACCATCTATAAAAAGTCTGGATAAAGTTGTACCAAAAAGTTCCCAGCTTCTATCGCTAAAGGCAAAAGCTATAAATGCTATCTTGAACATTCTTACAATGAAATCAAATTTACTTAGCTGTATTGTTCCAAGCATATAGCCAACGACAGTAAATATAACGTATAGAGTAAGCAAAGCTCTTACCCCTTGAAGAAGACCTCTTACATATCCTTTGTATGAATCTTTAACGCTGTCCCCAATTACTTCTTCTTTTATAAGTTTAAATACCCCGTTTACATTCGATGAAATAAAATCATTAATTTTTCTTTTAACAAATAAAGTTACTGTGTACTTATTATTTTCATAATATTTGCCATTTTTATCTGTAATGTCATCTCTCTCTACGTTGCTTACATTGATGCCGAAATATATCTTCTTAGATTCTTTGTTCTGAAAGTGTTCTCCGCTTATTACATCTAATATGGTGTACTCATCTTTTCCGTTTACTCTTTCTCTCACTCCTACCACTTTAAAATCATTAGTTCCCACACCATGCAAATCTTTAGGTGGCTCATCACCTAAATATACATATAATTTTTCGCCATTAATATATTCACATGATCTAGTCACTTTAACATGGTACCCTCCTCTATTATAGTAATAATGACCATAATCTGCGATAGCGAGCATCACACTACTACCGGGCGTTACCTCGTCATTTACTGGATAATCATTGTTCAATTCCAGAGAAAAATCCTCGAATTTATTGTTATCGCCAATTTGCGAACACATATTATCCCCTTTTGCACCCTCTTTCTTTGGAAGACATTGAATACCTTTAGCGGTATTTTTATCATCAGGATCACCAATTTTTGCAACAAGAGCCTCAGCCCAAGATTTATCATCTTCAGTAAAACTACCTGCTTTAACATTCCCTTCCATTTTTTCTAGATAAGAATACATATCACATTTATTTCCTTTATCGTACTTCTTATACCTTATAGAGGAGACACAGTTCCGTTCTCCTGCTTGACCTAAACCATAGTTCCATATACCCTTCTCAGTATAGCATATATTTTGATGGTAGCAGTTAAGCTCATAGGAGGAGTACTTTTTTCTCTCATCAAGACTACAGTTTTTTCCATCACATAACTCGTTCAATCCTATTTTAGCGCGGCGTAAATCAAGTAGTGAACCATATACCCATGGTTCGTTGTCTTGAATATAACCTTTATTAAAATGCACCTTATTATCATATGGGGTATACCCATTGCCAACTAGCACTTTGCTTTCCTTTGCTTTTGTTTTATCAAGAGGTAAAAATTGTATTTTATTTTTTGTACCATCTTTACCATCACAAAAAAACTCTCCCCCCTGATGTACTTCACTCACTGTAGCTTTCTTATATACAGTTTCCTTACGATCATTTTCTACAGCTTTATAACAATTGTCATCAAAATTGATGCCTTTCCCTTCTGGATTGTCGTAATCAATTGTTATTTTTCTGGGAACTAAGCTGAAGCTTAACTTGTCACCAGGATTTACTTTAATTCCAGTGTCCACATAACGTCTATTGCTGCCAAATCCTTTGCCACCACATAGTTCGTTTTTACTTTCATTAACACCATAATTGTTAGGTACACTATTAATATCCGCAGCCTTACTATAATTTGGTTCTGAGCCATCAGCACAAAAGCTAGCTGGCACAAGTACTTTCCTTGGATTTTTGTCTTCTTTAAAAGGGCAAAAATTTACTGATCCATCGAGGGTGAATTTGATTTTCTCACCCTGACTAATTACCTGACCAGAATCAACCCAATGAATTTTATCGGCTTTACGAACTGGAACATCCACATTAACGCTGGTGTTTTTGCTCTGCAACCCAGGCTCGACACAATCCATATTACAACCAGTGATTGCAAGACACAGTATCAATAATAGTGATCTTTTACTTATCATTGCTGTCTTCCTGGTTGTGGTATCTGAGGCGTTGACCTTTGAGTCCCTTGTGGTATTTGAGGTCTTGACGTACCTGACTGTTGAGAGGCATCTCCTCTTTCTCTTCTTTGAACGCTTTGTTCATCTAACCCTACTGTTCCCATTAAGCTTTGTTGATACTGTCTTCCAGGTTCGCTTGCTACATAAGCACCAAACAACGAGTCAGATATTGCCGAAGAAGCTTCAACTAAAGCTTTCATAGCGTGTCCCAAAATAACAAAAGCCATCATAGCGGTAATATTAGGTGTATATTTGGAAGCATAACCATAAAAAATACAAGGGTTAAAAATCTTTAGGTTAATATTAAATATACATGTAGAGCAGACCTCAAAATCAAATACTGAATACACAATATAATCCATAACCTGACTTATCAGTGATATAAAAATTAAAAGGACCACTGGATGAATTGCAAATCTTGCTAAATTTTTAACCCAGTTTTGAAACATCTGCCTAGTATACGCAAATAAAAGACAAATAATAAAAATAGGTGCTAAAGAAAGTAATAACGCAACTATTGCTATAGATGTAATAAAAGAAAATAAGGCATTAAAAATAGATAAGCTCACTGTGATTAAACCCCAAATCACCAAGCAAAAAGATACAATGCCCAAAGGGCCAGAAAATATAAGAGATACTATTAACAATACTGAATGCGATGACAAGAACCTATTGAACGGCAAATCAAGAAACTCAAAAACATTTGAAGTAGTGCCTCTAAAATTTGCTATTTCTATTAGTTGTTTTGGAGTGTTAATAAATATAGAGAATGCGTTGTTATAAAAAAAGTCCCAGCTATTATCCTGCAATAGCTGAGCGATGATTCCTATCTTTACGCATATAATTAAAAACTCATATATAGAAATATGAGTTAATCCAAAAAAGTAATAAAGAGTATATAAGATTATATATAGTACTAATAGTGATATTATAGTAGATCTAATGGTATTTGTTCTGCTTGATTTTATAAAACTTTCGTAAAGAGACTTTACAGGACTAGTATCAGAGTGAATTGCGTTAGGGTCTTTATAATTAGAGCCGAAAAATGCAGTTTTCACTTTTTCATCAAAGAAATTATATATTGCACTAAAAGTTTTTGTAGGTGGCTCTTGAGTTGTTAGGTTAATGCTAAACTGACCTTCATTTTTGTAATCGCAGCCATGGTCTCTTATTCCGTAATATATGGTGCCTGTTTTGTCTTTTAATTTTCCTTTCAAGTTTTCCATGTCATGAACTTTGCTGATATCTACAGATATATCCGCTTGATTTTCACCAGGCTTATGCTCAGGGAATTTATCGGAAACACTTATATACAAGCTATTTTCCAGACTATGGTTCTTCGTTACTCTTATGTTGAACCCGCCTTTGTCATTTGTATTGTAGCAGCTCTTGTCATTTCTGCTACATAGACTAAAAGTTAAACTTGGTATTTGATGGTCATTCTCCATCTTATGATCACAACTAGTACATAAACCACCACCTGGAATGTGTTCAAGAGTTTCATTATCCATACCAACTTTTAGAAATGTAATGTCAGTTTTTACCTGTTTTCCCTTTAATACGTTACTAATAATTTCAGCAACAACAGATTCACCACTAGAATTTAAAGCATTGAATAGCTCAATTTCTATATTATTATATTCAATATACACGCAATCCTCGCCTCTACGACCAGAAGAAAATTTACATATACGTCTACAGAGTGAATTTAAAATGTGCGTATCTATCTTACTTGCACTGCTCTCTGAAAGCTTGCTGCAATCTATATTCTCTCCTTGTTTTATAGAGTTAATAATATTTTCAATTTCCTTTTTTCTTTCATCTTGATCTAACTTCGAAAACCAGTACTCTCTTCCACTCAACCATTGCGCATCGCCTATTATATATTTATTAGGACATATCCCATCCTTGCCACCTTGGCATTTCTCTTGATTTAAAACATGTGCAAAATGTTCCGTTTCTTGCTCGCTACACTTTTCGTCGATTTTCAAATACCTGATTTTTGTCTCACTCTCTTTATCTTTACACACTTTACTTCCAATCACACTAAAGCTTATCGTATCGCCTTTTTTAAGTGTAAATGGTAATGCAACGTCATTTCTCCCAGGCCCAATTGCAAAATCTGCATACTGCTTAGGACAAAAATTAACCTTACTAGGCACTATATCAATCTCTGTTACTCTTATTCTATCTGAGATATTAACACCAGAATCAACCCATTTCTGCTCTGTTGACACTATATCTAGTTTTTCACGCAAACCTGATAAATTTTCTGGCTTAATACAGTGATGTTCCCCGCAGCCTGACAGAAAAAAAAACGGTATTATCAGCAAAAATTTTAGCATAAATCCAACTCATTCAGTGCTTTTGTTAACACTCTCGGAGCTACTAGAACCAGAACCTCGAGATTTACTCTTGTCTCCACCACTCAACTTCTTAGCAGCAGCACCAGCAACTCCAGCAACACCCCCAGCAGCAGCTTTGGCAGCAGATAAAGCTTTGCCCACCATTTGTCCAGGTGTCTGACCTGAGCCAAGTGCTGCTCTATGGTTACCAGCAAGTTCAGCAGCCATGCCAGGAAGAATGTTTAAAAAGTGGTAAAAGAGGAATAATACTAAACACAATTTTAATAATTCTCCGATGAGAGAGCTGCCAAACTCCATGTATGTAAAGTCGAATAGACCAAGTATGCTGCTCTTTTTAAAGCTATAATTTTGCATCATACATGCAAGAGTAGTTTCATTTTTATCACATTCCCCATCTTTCAATTTAAACCACTGTTTTTTCTTACTATATGAGATTTCTGCTTGTTTCTTTTCATATGACTTGTCCGGTTGTTCATTTTTATATGACTCGTCCAGTTCAAAATTTAAATTTTTAAAATAGATTTTATCACATGCTATGAACATAAAGGACAAAAACGCAAAAAGGATAACCGGGTATAAGCTATAGGTAATCAACTCTTTCACCCAGCCTTCAAAATATCCTTTGGTGTGTTGGAATAAAACCATAGGAATGAACAAAGGTGATAAAATGATGATTACACTTAAAGCAACTAGAGATAAAATAAATACATAGCACAGCCACAAAATAACCATCATCATCAGAACGGCCATAAATATACAGACAAGAGCTACTAAAATTTGTCCACCAGCAAAAATAATACCGATTACCGAACCTGCAACTAATAAGACAGGAGCAGCACCAAGCAAGACTGCTAACGTTGCAACACCTCCAGTACCAATTTTGCCACCAATTCCATCTAAAGGGGCACCTAAATAAAATAAAATTCTACAATCAAGCCTATCCCAAGGTGCAAGATAACTGTAAGATACCCTCTTTCCTGCACGAGTATATTCATAATCTGTACCTGCTTTATAATTACATATGCCTTTACTTTCAGATGATGCTTTTAGCACTATCTCTGACAAACCATTTGAGAGACGAGTTAATTCTCCATAATAATGAGACATGGTACTGCCTGTTGTGAAGTAAATCACTAAAGCGAATTTTATGATCAACATATACATTTCTTGAGGCCTCTGAACTCCACCAGACATGGCTTTTATAGAGAACAGTATTAAAGCTAAAACTAAAACAGCAGTTACAGTGTTTTTCAGCCTTTTCTGTGCTACAGATATAAAACTCTCACCATTTGGTGCACCTTTACCTGCAACTAAATTATCTAACGATTCCTTAATGCATTGCACTATCATAGAAGTTACGGGAATAGGAGCTAATGATTTACTCCCTGCCTGGTTATAACAAGCTTCAGAAACATACGAGCTAAAACAGCCAGCATTATCATAACCTACAAAAATTTTCCCCCCTTGTCCGTTGAGTCTTTTTTCTTTAGATCTGATAATAGTTTTATAGTCATCATTATTACCAATAGGAACTTTTTCCTCTCCTGTACCATCTTTATTTTTGAATATCATCACAGATTTTTCACACATAGGAGCAAGTGGGTCAGGTGGCAATTCCGTGCACCCCATATCAACCCCTTGCGGCCAAGGAGTCATTTCGATACCAAGCATGCTAACACTGGCTAACTCCACACATAATCTGCCCGTTTTTCTCACTGCTTTGAATGTAGCTCCATGTATGGGTTCGCTCTGTCCTGCTTTGAGAACTCTACATTCCAGACCACCATCAACCTTCGAGGACCATGACCCATCTACGTATCCAGTGTCTTTCTCCCTGACATCAAAGTCTATGTATCCAGGTTTTCCTCTGGAATTAAAGTCTACCTTATTAAAAAGATTACCAAAAGTTAAAGGGTTTCGATGACATACTTCTATATATTCACTGTATTGCACACCATTTTTTGGCCAGTAATAACTCTCTGTACTCTCCTGAACGTTAGAATTTAAGGCTTCTTTTTCTGCTCTTTTCCCGTCATAATCTTTTTTGTTCACGTCTTCCCGAGCTTTATTTTGCAAACAAGAAAAATATTCCTCTTCTGTTTGGTAATTTTCATTGGTGCAGCCACTATAACCTGTGTCTTCTAATTTAAAATTTTTGTATTTTCCATCATGATCACGTGCAACTGGGTGTTTAACAAAACTATGTTCACAAACAACAAGCCCTCCTATCGCTTTCCAGACTCCAACAATTGCAGCTATCATTCCAACAATAACAAGAGCGGTAAACAAACCAGCAGAAGAAACGATCAAAACAATGCCAGTAAATATTGCGCCAACAGCAATCGCTATTCCAGCAAGTGCTGCAGCTGTTTTAAACGCTCCACAATCAGGATTAGAGGCACGACTAAAACTGCCAGTGGAATTAAATCTGCTAACAAATTCTGTCTTGTCAGTACCACTTACTCCATCTGCAAGCACTGGATATGAGAGTAAAAAGTCTATATTTAGTAAAAATATCGCAATTAATAGCAATGACAGCTTAGTCTTAAACATTTTTTACCTTCTGATAAAATATAGGCAACCATACTTTTGGGTTGTCCCCAACTTCATTTAATATATCGTGTAACAATAGAACACTTTCTGCACGTCCGGATAATACGTTGATTATATCATCCAGGCCTTTTAAGTCTATTCTAGCTACTACAGCATTGACTCCTTGTTTCACCAAAAAGAATCTAGTACTCGGATCTGTGTGCTTAATTAATATATATTCACGTTCAGTTAACATAAAAACATCCCGATAGACACTAGTAGCTTTCAGATTTGGTAAAAAAATCTGTGTCGCTGTTTGTTGTACAAGCGTATCGCTAATAGTACTTTTACTTGCATCCTCAACACTCTGAGTAGCAAAAATCACAAAAGCATTTAGTTTTCTCAGTACCTTCAACCAGTCTTTTATCTTGGGTGCAAAAACTGGATTATCTATTAACGCCCATGCCTCATCAAGAACGATAATAGATGGAGTGCCATCAAGAGATATACTAATCCTATGAAATAAATAAATCAAGACCGGTCCAAGAGCAACAGGATCTTTGAGCAAGCTAGCCATCTCAAAACCAAATACTCTTGCTCGTGAAAAATCTAGCAAATCTTCTTTATTGTCAAATATTGCAGCATGAGAACCATTATCATGCCACATAGATATTGCCCCAGCTAGAGTATCAGGACCTGCAAGCCCTAAAAACGGTACGAGGTTTCTCAAGAATCTGTCTTCTTTTCTTAATTTAAAATTTCCTTCAATTGCATCATTAATTCGTGCAATATCTTCTGAAGTAAATTTATCATTATATACCGAAATTAAAGACTTTATCCACTCCATTAAAAATGTTCTATTATCAGAGGTATCATCAAGTTGTAAAGGATTAAAATTTGTTTTAGTTCTTGGTTCTATTACAGTATAGATACCACTAAGTGCTCTTAAGAAAATCTCTGCACCGCGATCTTTATCAAAAAAGAATATCCTTGGAGAAAACTTCATCGCTTGGGCACACAGGAAATTCATTAAAACAGTTTTACCAGCACCAGTTGGGCCAATTATCATAGTGTGTCCAACATCCCTTATATGAAAGTTGAAAAAAAATGGAGTACCAGATGTCGTGTCAAAAACTGTAACGGCATCTCCCCAGTGGTTATTGAATTTATTACCAGTAGGATAATTATGTTGAGATGCAAATCCAGCCAAATTAAGACTACTTATTGTAGCTTTTCTCACTATATAATCGAAATTACCAGGAATTTGCGCCCAAAATGCTGGTTCAAGGTTAACTCTCTCACGTATAGGGTAAACACCGCAATTAGAAAGCTCTGATTCTACCAACGACAGAGCGTTATCCAATGATTTAGGACTTTTTTCTATACATAAAATAGTCAGGTGATGTTGACCAAACGCAATCTTACCACTCATTGCGTCATCAAGCGCTTGAGAAATTTCTGCTATTTGAGAAATAGCTTTATCTGCAGACTGTATCATTCGATTTTGCTGTATCTGCATTTTTCCAATCGCCATTTGCCTGTTTATAAATTGAAAAGATTGCGTAATTATAAACTCGTAAGGAAGTTGTAAAAACGAATCAAGCATTCCTGCAGAAGTATGATTTCCATATTCTTTGATACTAATTATTCCAGCATATTTACTCTCATTATGAGTCACAACCTGTATCATCTTACGGCCAAAGAATAACCTATGTACTGGTAAGTATCTTGATATTTCAGTTCTTAGCGGAAAAAGCGTATTTGTAACGAAGCCACAATTTACGATTCTAGATAGAAACTCCATTATTTCGCAGAACAAACCATCTGGAGTTTCTTTTACTCCAAGAATTTTAGGCGAATAATTTCTAAGGCTTGTCACTACACGATTTGTCGTTTCCTCTAAATCTTCATACGTGGCACGTATATCACTTTCCCAAGCATGTTTTGAAGTTACATGTCCGAATTTTTGTAGTAGATGTGACAAAAATTCTACTCCTTTTGTGTCCGCTCTACGGATAATCGTAATGTATAGGTCATTAATAAATGATTGCCTTGTTGCGTGTTTTTCTCTCCATTTTAGATTTACGTGATTAGCGAAAAAATTCGGCAAACCTTGACTTGCAAATTCATCAGAAAAAATATTTTTCTTACGTCTGATAGTATGAAAATACAAACTAAATGCCGGAGATGAAATGCTTCTTAGCATCTGATTCCTGATGTTGTTCTGTATGACTAAATCCTCGTCATCGGCAGTTTCAAATGCAAAACCACTTAATTTTATAACCTTAACCAACCAATTTTCTTTTGTCATCAAGGTTGTGCTATTCCAATAGCAAGAATAAGGAATAAATTCAGCAGCATGAACTTCCCTGTTCAGAGTAGATTTATTCTTTGATTGAATAGCCCTAAACCTCAGCATCACACAACGTTAAGCAATATCATAAGAATTGGCTCCATGGTAAAAACGATTTAAACATTTCGAGCACTTTCCCAATTTTACCATAAATAATTCAATAAACAACGGTTCTTTTGCAGAAGCTATATAACCAAGTCCATGTATACCTGGTAACATTAAGAGAATCACTCTTAAATCATTTGAATTAATGAAAATTAGCATGCAAATCAGGACGTTTAATATTGCAAACATATAACTCACACCAAAGAGCATTGCAGGTCTTGTAAGACCTTTAAATAATTGATCTGTTTGTATACTACCTGTGGACATATCTTTAACCTTCTAATAATAGCTCTAACACTAATACTATATCATTATATTAAAAATCCATTGAAACTAGTAGCACTTTAAGTTAAGATACATTATTTAATCTCGATAATGACAAGTTGGCCATTTCAAGAAGCAGAAAAAATATTGCAAGAGTTTCCTAATAAAAAAGAAATAATATTTGAAACTGGTTATGGACCCTCTGGTTTACCCCACATAGGAACCTTTGGAGAGGTTTTCCGCACTACAGTTATTGTAAATGCATTAAAAAAAATAGCTCCTGGTATAAAAACCAAAATCATTGCAGTTTCAGATGATATGGATGGTTTGCGAAAAATACCAGATAATGTGCCAAATCAAGAGATGCTAAGAGAGCACTTAAATAAACCATTGACTATGATACCTGATCCATTTGGCACTCATCAGAGTTATGGTCATCATATGAATTCATTGTTGTGTAAATTTCTTGATATGTTTGAATTTGAATACGAGTTCAGGAGTGCAACAGAGTGTTATAAATCTGGCGTTTACGATGAAAAACTTTTACTCTTACTGAAAAATTATGATAAAGTAATGGACGTAATGCTTCCATCATTTCGGGAAGAAAGACAGCAGACTTATAGTCCATTCTTGCCAATATGCCCAAAAACTTCTCAAGTTTTACAAGTTCCAGTAATTGAAACAAATACAGAGAAAGGAACAATCACATATGAAGACCCAAACGGGGAAAAAATAGAAGTTCCAGTGACAAAAGGAAAATGTAAACTGCAATGGAAACCTGATTGGGGAATGAGGTGGGCCGCATTTGGAGTAAATTACGAAGCTCACGGAAAAGATTTAACTCCATCTGCTGTGCTTTCAAGTCAAATATGTGAAATACTTGGAGAAAAGCCACCACTTCTGTTTTGCTACGAGTTTTTCCTTGATAAAGAAGGAAAGAAAATATCAAAATCAAAAGGAAATGGCATTTCAATTGAAGAGTGGCTAACTTACGCACCAACAGAGAGCTTAGCATTGTACATTTTTCAGAGTCCTAAAAAAGCTAAACGTTTATATTTTGATGTGATACCAAAATCAACTGATGAATATTTAGAATTTGTAAAGCGTTATCATGAGAACAAAGAAAAGGATATAAATAATCCTGCTTGGCACATTCACCAGGGCAATGTTCCCAGTATAGAAACTTCAGGCATAAATTTCTCACTACTTTTAAACCTAGCAGCAGCTTGTAATGCTGAAAACAAAGAGATCCTATGGGGTTTTATATCCTCTTATGCACCAAACGTTACACCAGAAAATAATAAAATGCTTGATAGACTTTCAGACTTTGCAGTAAAGTATTATCACGATTTTATCAAGCCAACAAAATCATATAAAACTCCAAATGAAAAAGAAAAAGCAGCGTTACTAGATTTGAAGGACACTTTACATTCTCTATCTACAACTGCTACTGCTGAAGAAATTCAATCTCAGGTATTTTCTATTGGAAAAAAATATGATTACACCAACTTACGTGACTGGTTTCAGCTATTATATGAAACGTTACTTGGCCAAAAAACCGGTCCAAGAATGGGATCTTTCATAAAGCTTTACGGAATAGGTAATACGATTTCTCTCATAGAAAGCGCTACTAAATGTATACTTTAGAGTTTACCTCCTTTCATTTGAGCTCTTTAGTTTTAATAAGAATTCCTTGACAAACTCCGCTAGCCCCCTTATCATGAAAGTGAAGCTATTGTATTTGCTTTCGCCAATCTGCAGATTAAAAGGTAAGGATTACTTAATGTATCGGCGTCTTATGTTCAATTTTTTGCAGTATATAGATACTGTATGTCTTTACAAAACTTCATCTACATCTAGATTTTTATCTAAATAAGCTGAACGCGCTTATAAAGCGTTACAAGACATCAAAAAATGCCAATACTCGACAGAGATAGTAAAAGACTAGCTAACTCGGGGATTCTTTGTCTTTTTTTCTGCTTAGTAAATTTCTTAAACGTTTGCAGCGTAAGTTAGTTGCAATTAAAAGCAGCTGAATTTCGCTTGTCAAGCGTTTAAAACATAAAAAACGCCAATATTTTAAAGCGGATAATAACCACGGGGCTTCTTTTGCCTTTTTTTTCATTTGGTAAATTTCTTAATGTTTGTGGCTGAACGACAACCGTCATCCCGCTACTTGTTAGCGGGATCTCTTGTTAGCGGCTGAGATACCGCGAATGAATCGCGGTATGACGGTTCGCGGCGGCATGACGATAAGGTTTATACCTTGTCATCCCAGTGCTTGACACTGGGATCCAGCTTTCTTTATAAATTCACCAAAAGTGCTTCATTCTATAACGCAAAACCCATACTCACCAAATCCAATGCATTACTTGCAATTAAGTTTCCTGGATCCCAGTGTCTGGGCACTGGGATGACACCATCATAAAGGAATCAGTGTCAGCTACTTTCATGACACCATTCTTTTTCCTGGATCCAAGTAGTCGAGCTACTTGGATGACAGCTAGCCTGACAACCGTCATCCCGCTAACAGGTAGCGGGATCTATGCTAAGAGATACCGCGAATGAATCGCGGTATGACGGTTTGCAACGGTATGACGGTTCGCGGCGGCATAGTAATTCGTCATCCCGCTGCTTGTTAGCGGGATCTCTTGTTAGCGGCTAAGAGATACCGCGAATGAATCGCGGTATGACGGTGTAGACGATGGTTAAGTATCCCGCTGCTTGTTAGCGCCGCGGCGGTATGACGGTTCGTGGTGGTATGACGTAGAGTGCTTAGAAGCTGCTATTTTGCTATAAATGGCTGTAATGGCATCATCTATTTTATTGCTATCACAGCCTGTTTGTGCAAATTCAGCATTCCCACCACAGTTCTTTTCAACTGCTATGGATATTAGTTCTTTTGCGCTAATCTTATTGATTAAGTCTTTACTTACTTTAATAATCAAGACTGTTTTATCTTTTTCTGTTGCCGTGAAAGCTATTATCGTTTTTGGTTTTTGTTGCTGCAAAACAAACTCTCTTATTACATTTGCTGGAATATCAGTGAAAGTGTGGCTTATAAAATTTATTCCATTTATTTCGGTGCTTTTTATATTCTCTGCACTCACAAGCTTTTTATATAGGTTTTTTATTTTGGTTTCGGATTTTTTGTGTTCTTGACTTAAAATACTTAATCTGCTTGTTATTTCACTCACTGGCGCTTTTACGAATTCTGCAACTTTTTTTAAGTTAATTTCATTATCACGTACATAATTGATTGCTTCCTGACCAGTTAAAGCTTCAATTCTCCTCACTCCAAAAGCAACAGAACTCTCTGTTACTATCTTAAATAAACCGATTTCTCCAGTATGTTCAACGTGTGTGCCACCACACAGTTCCCTTGAATCTCCAATCTTCACTACTCTTACTTGGTTGCCATATTTTTCACCGAATAACGCCATAGCTCCTTCGTCTATTGCCTGATTCATGCTCTGAATTTTTGTAGACGTAGAAAGGTTTTCTCTGATTAGAGAGTTTACCATATCTTCTACTAAGAATAGCTGATCCTGAGTAACTTGAGTGTTATGACTAAAGTCAAATCGTAACTTATCCGGTGCAACTAGGGAACCTTTTTGAGTGACATGATCACCCAAGATTTTTCTCAATACAAAGTGCAAAAGGTGTGTAGCTGAATGATTTCTTCTTAAGGTTTGCCTTCTTTCCTTATCTATGCTTGCTGTAACTGTGTCACCTTTACAAATTGAACCGAATTTAACTATGCATCTGTGCAAACATAGGTCATTAACCTTATTGGTATTCTCGACTATAATAATACTTCTACCAGGTTTGATCAGACTGCCAGTATCTCCCACCTGTCCACCTGACTCGCCATAAAAAGGTGTTTTATCAAGTATAATGGTTATCTTTTCTCCCTCCTTTGCAGAATCAATTACTTCATTTTTGGAGGAAACTATAGCTAGTATTTTCGCATCACTTACTTCATTGAACTCATAACCAACAAATTTTGTTTTGCCAAATTTATCAATCAAATCAAACCACACTTGCTCAACAGATTTTTCACCAGATCCAGCCCATTTAGCACGTGCTCTCTCTTTTTGTTCTTCCATTGCATCATCAAAACCCTTCTGGTCAAAATTTATTTTTTTCTCTTTTAAAATATCAAGTGTAATATCCAAAGGAAATCCGTAGGTGTCATATAGCTTAAACGCTGATTCTCCAGGCAAAGTATCGCCTGGTTTTAAATCTGCAGTGAATTTCTCCAGGAGATTGATACCTTTCATCAAAGTGTCTTTAAAGTTTTCTTCCTCTGATTTTAACGTCGTTTCTATTAAGCTTTTAGCTCTGATCAATTCAGGATAAATATCCCCCATATAAGCCGAACTCGTGCTATCTATCAGCACCGGAAAAACGCGATGGAGTAGGGAATCATTATATCCAAGCAGGTGGATATAACGCGCGGCTCTCCTAATTAATCTGCGTAATACGTAATTCCTGCCTTCATTTCCAGGGAGCACCCCCTCTGCGATGAGAAATGCAGCCGCGCGAAGATGATCTGCTACGATCTTATGCGCTATTTTATTTTCTGTTCTTCCACAATACTCTTGAGATTTATTTATCAGAGCAGAAAATAGATCAATATCATAGTTATCATGGACGTTTTGCATAACAGCCGCTATTCTTTCAAGGCCCATTCCAGTATCGATGCATTTTTTTGGCAATTTGTGTAAATTACCTTCTTCATCTTTGTTAAACTCCATGAATACCAGATTCCAGATTTCAACAATTCTATCGCCCTCTTGTAAATTAGGACTCCCATGGTCATAAAAAATTTCAGAACATGGACCGCACGGACCAGTGCTTCCCATACTCCAAAAGTTATCATCCGTTGTAATTCTTATGATTTTATCACTTGAAAAGCCACTTATCTTACGCCAAATCTCGTACGCCTCATCATCAGTATGGTAAACGGTTATGGATAGTCTGTTTTTATCAAGAGATAACTCCTTAGTGATAAATTCCCACGCAAATTCTATCGCAGTTTCCTTAAAGTAATCACCGAAGCTAAAATTTCCGAGCATTTCAAAAAATGTGTGATGCCGAGTTGTATAGCCAACATTTTCAAGATCGTTGTGTTTACCGCCTGCTCTTAGGCACTTTTGACTTGAAACAGCACGCTTCATTTCAGTTTTTTGAGCACCAGTAAAAATATTTTTAAACTGCACCATACCAGCATTTGTGAACATGAGCGTTGGGTCATGTTCTGGAATCAAAGGAGAAGAAGAAACCTGCTCGTGGTCATTACTTACAAAAAATTTTATAAATCTTTCTCTGATTTCGTTTAGCTTCATCGTTTTTATTGAGGTTATCTATAAATAATAAGTTGTAATGGAAATAAAATCAATACCACTCTCTAGATCTCAGAACTTCTAGTGACATGCACCTTGTGGTAAGAAAAAATCAATATATTCACGATAAATTTACCTCATATCTGTGTTTTATATGTGGAAATTAGAATGGAAATTTATGTAGGCAAAGAAAAAAGAATAGCAAATGTGGTGACTCAACACTGGAATGACATAAAAGGATCAGACAGAGATTGGCCAGAAAGGCATGAAATAGACACTGCAGAAATAATGGAATCATGGCAGCATTGTTTTGTCATTGAAGTCAAGGATCAAGGTTATATTTGTGAAAATGCAGGAGAAAAGGCTGTTGAATTCTATGGTTTTGAGAAAAAGACGCACATTGATAATAAGTATGCAATTGATGCACCATTTTTGCGACTATATAAAATAGATGCAGTTATTGATAAACTTGATACTGTAATAGAGAGTAAATGCCCGATCAATGAAGAGGAAGAAAGTGAAAGTGTTAAAATGAGGCAAGTATTGTTGCCACTTGGGAATAAAGAAGGTATAACACACATATTGGGCGTAATTACTTTTAAACTCCTTTAATATACAATTTTAATTTGATTCTTTAATAAAATTATTTATACTAATGCTTAATTACTATTAAAGAACTCAATAGTAGTGCTTGTAAATTTATTTGGAATATGAAGAAAATAAAATTAAAAACCAAATCTTCTGTGAAAAAGCGCTTTCACCTTACAGCTAAGGGTAAAGTTATTTCTACTCAGTCAGGCAAAAGGCATGGCATGGTAAAGAGAAGTAAATCTAATATTCGTAATCAGCGCGGTACAACGATTCTTGGTAAATCTGACTCGCGTATAGTTAAGCTTCATATGCCTTACGGTATTTAACAAAATGGAGGTAAAATAAAATGGCTCGGGTAAAACGTGGAGTCACTACTCACGCTCGTCATAAAAAAATATTGAAACTGGCAAAGGGTTATAGAGGGCGCGCAAAAAGTTGTTATAGAATTGCATTACAAAGAGTTGAAAAAGCACTGCAATATGCTTATAGAGACAGAAGAACCCGTAAACGTGATTTCCGTAGCTTATGGATAATACGTATTAATGCAGCAGCAAGAGAGCATGGGCTTACTTATGGTAGGTTTATGCATGGTCTTACACTTGCCGGCATTGATTTAAATAGAAAAATTCTTGCTGAGATGGCAGTTAATTATAAGGATGATTTTGCCAAATTAGTAGAAACTGTAAGTGGTAAATTAGCGGAGAATTCTTAAAGCAAAAACACCATGAGAATTATTTTCATGGGGTCACCAGAATTCGCTGTTAGTACGCTAAACTTACTATTGAAATCACAGAATAAAATAGTAGCAGTATACACCAAGGCTCCAAAACCTTCAGGGCGTGGACAGAAGCCAACGAAATCTCCAGTACATGTTATCGCTGAAGAAAGTAACATAGAGGTATGTACTCCTATCTCTCTAAAGTTTTCGGCAGAGCAAGGAAAATTTAGAAATTTCAAACCAGACGTTGCAGTTGTTGCCGCGTATGGATTGATACTTCCAAGAGAAATTTTGAATATTCCTAAATATGGTTGTATTAATATTCATCCTTCATTACTACCAAGGTGGCGTGGTGCAGCCCCGATACAGCACACAATTTTAGCAGGAGATCAAGAAACCGGGGTTAGCATTATGCAATTGGATGAAGGATTAGATTCCGGCCCTATTTTAAAACAGGAAAAATTTCTTATCGAAAAGAACGATAATTACAAGACATTGCATGATAAATTGTCTGAATTAGGCAGTGATTTACTGCTTGAGGTGTTAAATGAAATTGAAAAACAGGTTCCTATAGAGCAGAGCGATAATGATGCATGTTACGCTAACAAAGTGGAAGACTATAAAATTTATGCAAGTGATGCTTGTGAAGTTGCTTATAGAAAGGTTAAAGCGTTTTACCCAAAAGCATTCATTAAGATAGAAAATAAACGTATCAGGATACTTGATGCTGACTTTGAAGCTCTCGCTTCAGAACAAGGTAAGATTGTTAACGATAATATGCACATAAGTTTAAAAGGTGGCACTTTAATTCCTAAAGTTGTACAAATGGAAGGGAGAAATCCTTGCAGTATTGAAGATTTTATTCGTGGCTTGAAATCAAGCATGGTAAAAAAATTTATAGAATAGACTGCTTTAAATTAGTGTAGAAATGTAATAGCTAAATTTCCTTTTCTTAGATATAATCTTAAAAAACTTTCCATATAAAAATGAAAATAAAAAGAGCTTTAATATCAGTATACGATAAAACGAATATAATTGATCTTGCATCGTTTTTAACGCAGCAACAAATAGAAATTCTTTCAACGGGCAATACTTATAAAGTGCTATCTAGTGCAGGAATAAAAACACAAGAGGTCTCAGATTACACACAATTTCCAGAGATACTGGGTGGTAGAGTGAAAACTTTACACCCTAAAATTCATGGAGGAATACTTTATGATCGAGAAAAGCATAAAAAGGAAGTGCAAGATCTAGGTATTGAGCCAATAGACCTGCTTATAACTAACCTATACCCATTTTGGGAGACGGTGAATAGCGATTCAAGTGAGGAGCAAATTATAGAACAAATTGATATCGGCGGGGTGGCGTTAATTAGAGCCGCAGCAAAAAATTTTCATTTTACTTCAGTTATTTCTAGCATTCAAGACTATGAAGCACTGAAAGCTGAGATGATAGAAAATAACAATAAAACAACATTGGAATATAGAAAACACTTAGCAACCAAAGCATTTGCTCTCACTGCACACTACGATTCTAATATTCACAGTTGGTTTTTATCCCAGAGTAAAAATAATGAGTTACCAGAGTTTTTTGCTCTATACGGGCATAAAGTACAAGAACTCAGGTATGGTGAAAATCCCCATCAAAAAGCTGCATTTTATAGTAATCAATTTACAGAATATCCGTTGGAAAAACTACATGGAAAAGAGTTGAGTTATAATAATATAGTAGATATAGAATCCGCACTTAACATAACTTCTGAATTCGAAGAACCTGCAGCAGTGATAATCAAGCATAATAACCCATGTGGCGCTGCTATTGGTAATAATGCTTTGGAGGCATATGAAAAAGCTCTATCGTGCGATGAAGTAAGCAGTTTTGGTGGTATAGTTGCCTTAAACCGGGAGATAGATTTAAAGCTAGCAGAAAAATTAAACGAGATATTTTTGGAAGTAGTGATAGCACCATCGGTAAACAATGAGGCACTAAAAATTTTACAAAGAAAGAAAAATTTAAGAGTGATTATTCATAAATCTTTTCAACAAAATGTGAAATACCAAACTAAAAATGTTGTTGGTGGGTTTTTGGTGCAAGAAAATAATGACCACACAATAAAAGCAGAACAAGTAACAGAATGCACTGCAACAGAAAAAGAAAAGGAAGATCTTATTTTTGCCTGGAAAATATGTAAACATGTGAAATCCAACGCAATAGTTATAGCAAAAGATGGTTGTGCTATTGGCATCGGCGCAGGGCAAACAAGCAGAATAGATAGTGTGAACATTGCAGTGAAAAAAGCAGGTGAAAAATGTAAAGGTGCAGTGCTTGCTTCAGATGCATTTTTTCCATTCCCAGATAGCATAGTAGAAAGTGCAAAACATGGAATTACAGCTATAATTCAGCCCGGCGGCTCGCTGAAAGATCAAGATGTAATAGCAACCGCAAATGAAAATAAAATTGCCATGTTTTTCACTGGCGTTCGCAGTTTTTTCCATTAGGCTTTGTGTCTTATCGTCATACCGCCACAAACCGTCATACCGCGATTCATTCGCGGTATCTCTCAACATAGATCCCGCTAGCGGGATGACAAATATACCGCCGCGGCGCTAACAAGAGATCCCGCTAACAAGCAGCGGGATGACGAGCTTATCGTCACGCCGCCACGAACCTTCATACCGCCGCGGTATCTCTAGATCTCGCTAACAAGCAGCGGGATGACGGCTGTCGCTTAGCCACAAACGTTAAAAAATTTACCAAATAAAAAAAAGGCAAAGAAGCCCCGTGGTGCGAGTTTTGACCCTCTAATACTTTAAATTGGCGCTGTAATAATGTGCTAACGCTTAAAATAAGCGCGATTTGGCTGAATGTAGAAAAAATTAAAAAGACATGCAGCCGCTATAATTTTATGTAATCCGCCAATAGATACTCCAAGTTTTTTACTGAATTTTTGTTATTGAACCCGCGCGGATCAAAAACAAGTTTTGAGTCAGAAATACCCTTAATACTACAATAAGGGGGCTGGCGGAGTTTGTCAAGTAAGTTTTTTCGTTTCTGTGACCAGTTGGACTTAAAGTCTACACAAAAAACGTTTACAACCAACGTTCAACATGGTAAATTAAAAACGGTTTATTCCTCGGTAGCTCAGTGGTAGAGCAGTTGGCTGTTAACCAATTGGTCGCTGGTTCGAATCCGGCCCGGGGAGCGTTTCTCTGTGAAATTCTAGTGTTGATTTTATATGAACATTAAATCAGTGGTTTTATGTATACTAGATGGCTGGGGAAATGGAATAGAGAATAATAAATACAACGCTATCAGCAACGCAAATCCACCCTGTTGGCAATATATTAGCTCTAATTATCCAAAATGCAGTTTATCCGCCTGTGGAGCTGATGTGGGGTTACCTGGTGGTCAAATAGGTAATTCAGAAGTTGGCCATATGAATATTGGCAGTGGTAGAGTAGTAATGCAAAGCCTTCAGCGCATTAATCAAGAGATTGGAACAATAGAAAACAATGTAAATCTACAAAGTTTTATTAGTAATCTAAAAAGTAAGAACGGAGTATGCCATATAATGGGATTAGTGTCAGATGGCGGTGTTCATTCGCATCAAAAGCATATTTCAACTTTAGCAAATAAAATATCACAGCATGGAATAAAAGTGGTGATACATGCATTTTTAGATGGCAGAGACACATTGCCAAATTCAGGAAAAAAATGCATTCAAGAATTTACAAAGAGTATAAAGGGAAATGACACAAGAATTGCTACTGTTTCTGGGCGTTACTATGCTATGGACCGTGACAACAGGTGGAAGAGAACAATCGAAGCTTATGAGGCTATCGCATTTGCAAAGGCACCTTGTCATGATAATGCAGTATCGTTGATTGATGAAAATTATCAGAATAACATAACTGATGAGTTTATCAGGCCCGCAGTAATAGGTGACTATCAAGGTATAAAACCAGAAGATGGAGTGCTGTTGGCTAACTTTCGTGCTGATCGAATGATACAATTAGCAAGTATTTTGCTAGGCAAAACAGACTATATTGAGGTAGCAAAACTCTCTTCAATTCTAAGCATGATGAAATATAAAGAAGATCTCAAAATTCCTCATATTTTTCCTCCTACTTCTTTCGCTGATACTCTAGGACAAACAATAGCAGACAATAAATTGCAACAATTACGTATCGCCGAAACCGAGAAATACGCTCATGTGACTTTCTTTTTCAATTGTGGAAAAGAAGAACCTTTCTCTGGCGAAGAAAGAATACTCATTCCCTCACCAAAAGTTCAAACTTACGATTTGCAGCCCGAAATGTCAGCCTTCGAGCTCACAGAAAAGCTTGTAGAAAAAATTCATTCCCAAGAATTTGCACTGATAGTTGTAAATTACGCTAATCCTGACATGGTAGGGCATACAGGTAATATAAAAGCAGCCGAGAAAGCTGTGCTAGCTGTAGATGATTGTCTTGCAAAAGTGCTGAATGCTGTTAAAAAGTCAAGCAACACCGCATTAATTGTTACTGCAGACCATGGTAACGTGGAATGTATGTTCGATGAAGAAAATAATACACCTCATACAGCACACACTCTAAATAAAGTGCCATTTATTGTGTCTTGCGATAATCTAAAACTAAGAGACGGAAGGTTATCTGACATTGCCCCTACTATTTTACAGCTACTTGGAATTAAAAAACCAAACGAAATGACAGGCAGTTCGTTGATTTCTTGCATTACCCTCTGTCATTCCAGCTAAGCAGCGTTATGCACCGGAATGACATCAAATAGATGTGTTTTAACTTAATCCAACTTTTAAATTTTTTGCTGTTAGTACTAATGATTCATTAAAGAAGCTGTCAATATCACCAATACTATCTATATTTTTTGTACTGATAGATTGGTCAATTCTTTTGACCAAATTAGATAAAACTTTATTAGGGCCAATTTCAACAAATTTGTTAATGCCACGGCTTGACATATACAAAACCATTTCTCTCCATTTCACTCTGCTTACAACTTGCTTGGCGAGTAAAGTTTTTATAACTTTGGGATCACTCTCCTCTTTAGCTGTAACATTTGATATCAAAGGAACTATAGGACGGGTTATTTTAATACCCTTCAAAAACTCCAAAACTTTTTCATCAGCAGGTTTCATAAGAGATGAATGAAAAGGCCCACTAACCTGTAATTTAATTAGTTTCCTCACACTCGAGTTTTTGAATAAATCGGGTAACATTTCAAGAGCTTCTCTAGTGCCACTTATAACCACTTGTCCGCCACCGTTATCGTTTGCAATTTCACAAATTCCGTCAATTTGAACTGATTTCAATATATCTTCCACTTCATTTATCTCTGCTCCAAGCAACGCAACCATTCCGCCTTTACATTTCAGTGAAGCTTCATGCATTGCTTCGCTGCGAACTTTCAGCAGCTTGATTGCAGACTCAAGCGTTAACGCTCCTGCAGCACACAGCGCTGTATATTCGCCAACTGAATGCCCACAAACATATTTAACATTGTGATCAGTGAAAAGAGATTTGCCAAACACATGCTCCATAACACGTAGCATTGCAATTGATACTGCCATTATAGCTGGCTGAGCGTTTTCTGTAATGGTTAATTCTTCAATAGGACCGTTGAAGATTAAATGAGACAGCTTTCTATCCAATATGCTATCTACTTCATTAAATACTTGTCTTGCAACGGAAAACTCACTATATAAGCTCTTTCCCATTCCTACAAACTGAGAGCCCTGACCAGGGAAAGCGAAAATCATGATAATTATTACTTATTCCTTATTAAGTATAAGATTTTATTTATTTTTTGTCAATATTTTAGAATAATGATTGACTTAGTGAATTAAGTTCACTAGAATGTTAGCTGACTAAAAGTTTATAAACAACAATGAATTATCATAAAATTATTATAGTTATGACAGACGGTCAAGAGTTTGAAACTCGTTCCACTTATGGAAAGGAGGGAGATAGGGTAAAACTTGATAGAGATCCTCTTACTCACCCTGCATGGACTGGAAGTTTGACAAGCGGGTTAGCAAGTAAAACTAGCAAATTAGCTAAGTTTAACGATAAATATGGAAGCATTTTCTAATTCTCCTCCTCTTTAAGTTTTAGAGAGTTTACTGAAGCATGCATAAATACAAAAATATAGGCTATGTTGCTTCTCCATCACCAAAATCGCAGGAAGTATCTAAACTATTAAAGAAACTTAATTTTATCAATATAACAGAAGAAAATAAGTCCGAAATCGATCTATTGATAGTTGTTGGCGGTGATGGCTTTATGCTACGCACTTTGCACAATTACGTCATAGAAAATAAAAACATGCATGTGTATGGGATAAACACTGGCAATGTTGGGTTTTTGATGAATAAATGCTTTAAAGATTTAATTGATCATATAGAGCATGCAACTTCAACTCAGTTAACTTTGCTAAAAATGGAAGCAACAGACACAAGTGGCAAGAGATATCATTACATAGCAGTAAACGAAGTATACGTTTTTAGAAAAGCGAACCAAATAGTAGAGATGAATATTACTATTAATGATAAGCTAAAAGTAGAAAAATTTAGAGGGGACGGAGTAATATTATCTACCCCCACAGGCAGCACTGCATACAACTTCTCTGCCGGTGGCCCAATCTTGCCGCTAAATTCAAATTTACTTGCACTCACTTCTATCAATAGCTATTACCCAAGGCATTGGAATGGAGCGTTAATATCAAACGATACAATCGTACAAATTGACATTAACGACACAAAAAACCGTCCAGCACTTGTAGTATCAGATTACAAGGAGTTTCATAATATATCACAGATAAAAATACAAAAAGACCACGAAAACACAATAACTTTGCTTTTTGACAAAGATTACCCTCTGAATGAAAGAATCTTTGATAGACAATTTCTATACTAATAATTATCCGTAAATTGGTATTTACTATATCTTAATAACTATAGCGTAATCAATGCAGCATAGTAATTAACTTTGGAGTGAATATGCATGGGTCAGTCGAAAAATCAACAGTAAAATTAACTTCTTACGAACAAACAGGTGACAATAGCAAGATAACACTAAAAGATCCACCATCGCCTGAAGAAGCAGGAAATGCTATCTCAAGTGTACTGAATGTAGTACCACGTGTGCAGGGAATGTCACATGAAGAATCAGATGATGAGGAAGTGGATCCTACTTATGCATCTGTAAATCGACAAAAAGATGGTGATGGAGCACCACCGATTTTGCCAAAAGCTCCAGGTTTACAAGACAAAGAAGACAAAAATTTGTTTGGTCTTAGTACTGAAGTACTACCTCCTTCCCTAGAAGAAACAAAAGGTGAGACTCATGATTGGGTATCACAAACAGCAAGTTTAGGTTTAGAAGGATTATCTGGTAATGGATCAGAAGAACATATTTATGCAGTTATAAACCCAAATACAAAATCTTCGAAAAAGAGTTTAGACAGTGAAATAGGTGGTCAAAACTCAAAAGATGATTTAGGTGCGTCTTCAAATACTTTACCATCGTATAAAAGCAAAGATGACTCTGAAGAGTCTTTGTCACTAAATTCTGATATAGGTAGCACAACAAATAAAAAAACAAACAGATTTTTGCCAAGAGCAAAATATGCCATGCAGCAGAAGGGCTTTATAATTTTTACTGCAAGTGCTATTATACTCAGCACATCTGCAGCTTTATTATATTTACAAGATAAAGCAAAATTTATTGCATTTTTTACAAACAGCCCAAAATATATCACTATACCAGTTATCGCACTTGCTGCATTGCTTACAATTGGTCCAATATTTTTTGCAACAAGGCAATTTATAGATACTGAAGAACATTCCATTCAAAAAAAAGATGCGGATAAAATTTTAGCTGAGGTGTTGGAGCACCAGCCAAAAGATAAAGCTATAAAATCTGTAAGACTGGAATATAGCAATGGCACTCATTCAAATTTTGTACTTAATGCTTGGGAAGCTAAACGAAGCTTCATTAACATTGACGAAAAAGTAGTTAGTAGAACTAATAAAATAGAATCAGTAATTAACGACAGACCAATATTTACTGCATTATTTACTGGTGTAGTTGCTGCAAATATAGCGCTTCCTCTATGGCTATATGCGGAAGGCGGTGTTAATAACGTACAAAAATTTTACCAAAACCCTTTGACTAATAACATAGGATTATCATTACTTATAGGTTCTGGTATACTTGCATTATCAATTATATGTCTTGGCGTGCATTATTATAGAAAAACAAATTGCACTAACCTTATATATTCTGAAGAAGAGATTGATCCTAAAGATGTTAATGGGAAATTTATTGAGGAAATAAAACGAGAAAGAACAAATGTTCTTGGGGAAAATCACAGTAAAGACGCTAAACGCAGCAGCTTAACGCTTGAGCAAGTTGTGGTTCAATCTCATAATTGTAAGGATATTGTTTATAGTGTCGGTTAATAAAATGCATGATATAGCTAGTGCAGCCCTACGTCATACCGCTGCAGACCGTCATACCGCGATTCATTCGCGGTATCTCTAGATCCCGCTAACACGTAGCGGGATGACGATTGTCAGGGTAGCACCTCCCTCCCCTGTCATCCAAGTAGCTGACTGACCTTACCCAGAAAAAGTGGAGAGAAAGTTTGGAATGTTTTTCACAAAGAGAATGATGAATCAAAATGCTCAGGAATGCAATAGTTAATAGTGACGTTGTTTGTTATAAAAAATTTCTATGTATTCAAAT
The DNA here is from genome assembly GCF_964026915.1 of Wolbachia endosymbiont (group A) of Eristalinus aeneus. Lineage (NCBI taxonomy): Bacteria > Pseudomonadati > Pseudomonadota > Alphaproteobacteria > Rickettsiales > Anaplasmataceae > Wolbachia > Wolbachia endosymbiont (group A) of Eristalinus aeneus. The sequence goes on along the minus strand of NZ_OZ034712.1, from coordinate 392,593 downwards.
ATTGCAGTTCTAGAGGTTGTCCGGAAATAAGTAAAAGGCTATAATATCTGAAATTTTAGTACGGGGTAAAGATGAGAAAAAAGTATCCAACAGATCTAAGCGAAAGGGAATGGGCAAGAATAGAAAAACACTTCAGAGTATCATACAAGAAAGGAGGAAGGCCGCCAAAGTATAGCAAAAGAGAAATATTAGAAGCAATTTTCTATGTATTGCGTACAGGGTGTCAATGGCGGTATTTACCAAATGATTTTCCGCTATGGAAGACTGTGTATGAGCAGTTCAGGCAATGGAAGAAGCAGGGAATTTTTGAGAAAATGAATTATGAAATTACAAAATATAGTAGAAGAAAAATAGGAAGGAATGAGCAGCCGAGTGCCTGTATAGTAGATAGTCAATCTGTAAAGACTACAGAAAAGGGGGGATCAAAGGCTATGATGGAAGTAAAAAAGTAAAGGGTAGAAAAAGGCATATAATTACAGACACTCAGGGTTTTATACTATAGTACTTCCCAAAGTAAATGATAAAGGTATAATAAGCTATTTGAGTTATAATGGCGTATAGTGTGGATTTAAGGGAAAGGGCAGTATCGATGATAGAAAAAGGGAAGTCAAAGGTTGAGGTGGCAGAGCTTTTGGAGATAGGAATAGCAACTCTGTACCGCTGGTTAAGAAAGAAAGCCGCTGGTGAAAGCCTAAGGCCATCGAAAAACGGCAGCTTTATTCGAAAAATAGACCCAAAAATACTCGAAGAATATGTTAAAAAGAATCCAGATCATACGCTGGCAGAGATGAAACAAAATCTTGGATTTGGAATAAATTCAATTTGGTATAGGCTGAAACAGCTAAGAATTACTTTAAAAAAAAGTTACACTATATCAAGAGCGCAATCAAGAAGATAGGCAGCGATTTACCGATAAAATCTCAAAAATAGACCATTCCAGCATCTTATATATAGATGAAGCAGGAGTTGATAATAGGTTATACCGAGAGTATGGACGTGCTCCAATAGGAAAGAAAATTTATGCAGATATTCCAGGAAGAAAACGAGAGAGAATCAGTATAATAGGCGGGTGGATTGGAAAGAGATTTATTGCACCAATGACTTTCAAAGGTGGGTGTGACAAAGAGGTATTCAATACATGGTTAGAGAAGATGTTATTACCTAAATTGCCACATGGTACTACAATAGTTATGGACAATGCCACATTCCATAAAACTCCCAAAACAAAGGAGTTAATAGATAATGCTAGATGCCGTTTGCTCTATCTACCAACATATTCACCAGATTTGAACCCTATAGAGCATTGTTGGAATACCATCAAAAGCCGCCTCAGACCTTTAATGCATAAATATACAGACTTACAACTTTTGGTTGGTAATACCATAATGGAAATTTATCATTCATTTTAGAAAATACTATAGTTTGTTGAGCAGAGTGTTGTGAAGTATCAATAAGTATTTCTCTTTTCAATGAGCTAAAGAAGCTTTCCACAACAGAATTGTCGTAACAACAACCTTTATGACTCATCTATGTTTTTTATGGATAAGAGATATTGATAACCTTGCGAAGTATATTGTGAACCTTGATCACTATGTAATAGTAGATTTTTGGCAGGTTTACGCTTGTTAACGGCCATTAATAAAGAGTCCATAACCAATTGTTTATTTATTGAACTGCTCATTAACTACCATGCGTGAATATAGATCGATTATTGTTGCCAAATATAGCCATCCTTCTTTGGTTTTTATATAAGTAATCCCATACTTTATTTGGTTGATCGACAATAAAGTTTTGGTCTAATATATTGGGAGCTACTGTCCGTTTGTTGTTTCTTAATTTTAAATTTTCTTCTCAATATAGCCTGAATACCATTTTTCTGCATAATACTTTGCACTGTTTTTAAGTTGCAACTTTTACCCAAAGCCTTCAATTCAGCATGAATTTTAGGAGCTCCATATCTACATTTAGAAACTTGATATATTTTTTGAATAGCTGCGAGTAGCTCTTTATTTGCTGATTCTCTACTGCTTATTTTTCTTGTGGTCCACTTATAGAGGTTGTCCGGAAACTAGTAAATTCAAGCATATTCCCTCTTTAACATAACCCTACTCATAGCTAGGTATATGAAATTCTCAGTGGATGTTGTGAGTAAATCATACTCCTTCGATAGCCTTCTATTCCTATTAACCCAAGCAAAAGTCCTTTCTACAACCCATCTTCTTGGCTGTACTTTAAACCCTTGTTCTCTTGTTGGTAGTAGCTCAGGTGGCGTATCTTTGTGCACCCAAAATCTACATGGAGGCCTTTTAACAATTTCAATATCTATGTCATATTCTTCCTTTATGTGATTCTTTAAATTTCTTCCTTGGTATCCCATGTCAGCCCACATTTTTTTAACTTTAGTATATTTTGTTCTCATATTGTTTAATGCTATTTTAATACCATCTCTATCATTTTCGTTAGCAGCGCCTACGTAACAACCTAGTATAAAACCCTGAGTGTCTGTAATTATATGCCTTTTTCTACCCTTTACTTTTTTACTTCCATCATAGCCTTTGATCCTCCCTTTTCTGTAGTCTTTACAGATTGACTATCTACTATACAGGCACTCGGCTGCTCATTCCTTCCTATTTTTCTTCTACTATATTTTGTAATTTCATAATTCATTTTCTCAAAAATTCCCTGCTTCTTCCATTGCCTGAACTGCTCATACACAGTCTTCCATAGCGGAAAATCATTTGGTAAATACCGCCATTGACACCCTGTACGCAATACATAGAAAATTGCTTCTAATATTTCTCTTTTGCTATACTTTGGCGGCCTTCCTCCTTTCTTGTATGATACTCTGAAGTGTTTTTCTATTCTTGCCCATTCCCTTTCGCTTAGATCTGTTGGATACTTTTTTCTCATCTTTACCCCGTACTAAAATTTCAGATATTATAGCCTTTTACTTATTTCCGGACAACCTCTAACTTTGCTATTTTTCTCTCTAGATTCTTGCAAAGTTCTACAAGATTAACCACATTACCTCACGGTTTCTCTATGATTATTTTTTTAGATTACTTGTTTACCTTATTTGCCGTTCTCCTGAACGAATATACATAAGCTATAAAAACTATCTAATAGCTACCCAAAACCCTTATTTCCCACTCAAGTTCAACATTAAATTTATCCTTTACTGCATCTTTTACTTTGTTGCCAAGGTTTTCCAAGTCAGATGCAGTTGCATTATCGTAATTGAGCAAGAAGTTACAATGTTTCTGAGAGATTCTAGCTCCACCAATATTTAACCCTAGGCAGCCAGATTTATCAATTAACTCCCATGCTCGGTAGTTTTTTGGATTTTTGAATATGCACCCAGCAGTTTTTCCTCTTATTGGCTGGCTTTTATTTTTCCTCTCAATAACTTCCTTTAACCTTTGCAGTATAAGCTCATACTCTGAGTTTACTCCTTTAAACTCAGCTTCAACAAAAATCCAATTTCCTTTTAGGCTATGTCCACGGTAAAAATACCCCATTTCTTCGCTGGAGAACTCATATAGGTTTCCATCCTCTAGATTCACTGCTTTTATGGATTGTACAACACTTGCGATATCACTACCATATGCACCTGCATTCATTTCTATTCCGCCACCAACTGTTCCTGGAATTCCAACTAGAAACTCCAACCCACTAATCTGCTGATTTCCCGCAAAGTGAGAAAGGTTGCTGAGCAGCACAGCTCCCCCAGCTACAATAGAGTTGTTACCCTTACTTTTAATATATGCAAACTCCTTACCTAATTTTACTGTTATTCCTCGAATGCCACTATCTCGCACTATTATGTTGGATGTTGCACCAATAACGCTAACTGGCAGTTCAGTATTTTTAATCAAGTATGTTAAATCTTCAATATCACATGGTTTAAATAATACATCAGCTCGTCCACCAACATTTAACCACGTCGCTTTAGACATTAAGACATCATAACGATAGATTCCACGTACTTTAGGTAAGCTTATAAGCATTTTGATTTCAACTCTAATCCTGCATCCATACCCATTTTCTCCGCATCTTCTATAAATGAAGTGCGCTCAGTGAAGTATATATTTTTTCCACTTGCTAACATACAACGAAGGTGTAGCATATTTTCGCTCACATATTCAGCCAAAGCTGCAAGTGGTGTAAAACATGAACCATTCACTGTCTTCATAAAACTGCGCTCTGATTTCACTCCTATAAAAGACATATTATTATTAATTTTCTCTAAAAGATCGATAATTTTTACATCATTCCTTCTACATTGAATACAAACCGCCCCCTGCCCCACTGCACTTAACATAACTTTTGGTGGCAATACCTCTGTAATCAAGTGATGTTTTTCTAATCTTATGAGTCCTGCTTCAGCTAGAATTATTCCATCAAAACTTTGATTTTGCAATCTGGTTGTTACATTTCCACGTAGCGGTACTATATTTAAATCTGGTCTAACATTTAACAACTGAACTTTTCTTCTTATTGAAGAAGTGGCAATAGTAGCCTGCTGTGGCAAAGACTCAAGGCTATTGTGTTTATGAGAAATAAACGCATCGCATGAACTTAGCCTTTCTAAAACACAAGGAATTGTTAAACCCCCTGAGAAAAACGCAGGCATATCTTTTAGCGAATGAACTGCCATGTCTATATTATTTTCGAGCAATTCAGTCTCAATTTCTTTAATGAATAATCCTTTGCCTCCTATTTCAGCAAGATTTGCGTTTGCATACTTATCTCCAGAAGTTTTTATTTTAACAATTTCAATAGATAAGTTAGGAAAAGAATCCAGCAACTTTTGTTTTGCTTCCAAAGCCTGGGCAACTGCAAGCTTGCTTCCTCTGGTACCTATTTTGACTAGCATGTGTACGACTGTTTGAATACCAAACTTTAACCTAATTAATTACTTAAACACTTTGGTAGCGTGTATCGCATGAACCTCGGTTACCCTCTCTCTGATGTCATTCAAGTACTTGGATCCAGTTTAATTCATCATATGAGCCTTTGCATTTATTGTACTTTAACTTAAAACCAAAAGCAACTTTGACTTTACAAAATAATAACCTTTTATATGCATAAATAAGCTTACTGGATTCTAGAGGTTGTCCGGAAATAAGTAAAAGGCTATAATATCTGAAATTTTAGTACGGGGTAAAGATGAGAAAAAAGTATCCAACAGATCTAAGCGAAAGGGAATGGGCAAGAATAGAAAAACACTTCAGAGTATCATACAAGAAAGGAGGAAGGCCGCCAAAGTATAGCAAAAGAGAAATATTAGAAGCAATTTTCTATGTATTGCGTACAGGGTGTCAATGGCGGTATTTACCAAATGATTTTCCGCTATGGAAGACTGTGTATGAGCAGTTCAGGCAATGGAAGAAGCAGGGAATTTTTGAGAAAATGAATTATGAAATTACAAAATATAGTAGAAGAAAAATAGGAAGGAATGAGCAGCCGAGTGCCTGTATAGTAGATAGTCAATCTGTAAAGACTACAGAAAAGGGGGGATCAAAGGCTATGATGGAAGTAAAAAAGTAAAGGGTAGAAAAAGGCATATAATTACAGACACTCAGGGTTTTATACTAGGTTGTTACGTAGGCGCTGCTAACGAAAATGATAGAGATGGTATTAAAATAGCATTAAACAATATGAGAACAAAATATACTAAAGTTAAAAAAATGTGGGCTGACATGGGATACCAAGGAAGAAATTTAAAGAATCACATAAAGGAAGAATATGACATAGATATTGAAATTGTTAAAAGGCCTCCATGTAGATTTTGGGTGCACAAAGATACGCCACCTGAGCTACTACCAACAAGAGAACAAGGGTTTAAAGTACAGCCAAGAAGATGGGTTGTAGAAAGGACTTTTGCTTGGGTTAATAGGAATAGAAGGCTATCGAAGGAGTATGATTTACTCACAACATCCACTGAGAATTTCATATACCTAGCTATGAGTAGGGTTATGTTAAAGAGGGAATATGCTTGAATTTACTAGTTTCCGGACAACCTCTTAAATAGGAACATATGTTTAACTGAGTTATACTATACCTTAGGAAGGGGAAATATTTTGTTTGAAATATGCTTAAAGGTAAGCGCATTTAATTAACTTAAGAGGTGGGAAGTGACAAACAAAAAGTTATTGAATGACAAAATTAATGCTTTTTTAGTTTTAATAGTTTATATTTTAGCTCTGTATAACAGTAAGGGATACTTTAAATGGGAGATGCTTTTTTGATGTCAATGGAATCTTCTAAGGGCAATAACGATAGAAATAAACAGTTTCTAGTGCAAATAGCTGCTTGGTTAGTAGACAACACTGGTTTAACTTTTAATCAAATAGGACAATGTTGCAGATTGGCCCTTGAAGAAGTACAAGACATAGCTGATGAGGAAATAGAAGTAGAAAAATATAACCCTATTATTTCTGGAATAATTACTGAAAAAGAAATCGATGATTGCAAAAAAAATCCAAATCGTGTACCAAATTTGATTATAAAAAATATAAAAAAAAGGAGTAAAGCGATTGGTAGCATTCTTGGCTTTGCCTCTACGGCAAGACGTAGAGATAAACCTGATGCGATTTATTATTTAGTAAAAAAATTTCCTATCTTGGACAATAACGTTATAGCTAAATTAATTAGTACAACAAATTACACAGTTGAGCAGGTAAGAGATGGATCTCATCATAACATGCAAAATATAAAACCCCAAGATCCTGTACTACTCGGCTTATGTAGTCAAGAAAATTTAGAAGCAGAAGTGGAAAAAGCAAAAGTAGAAGAGGAGAAGCAAGAAAGGTTAAAAAAATATAAAGAATAGCTATTGAAAATCCTCAAATTTTTGTGTTTTGTTAACATTAAATTAACTTGACTTGACTTGCTAGTGTTTATTAGTATAATGTAAGTAAAGTACGGGGTTTAATGATAATTAAGCTTAATACGCACTGAAACTAACTCAGCCTAATTTATTATCTTATAGTCACATTTTAGGTTAGTAAGCATCAATTAAAATTTTTGGAGGATTATGACAACAATCAATGAAGATGTTTTGGCAAAAGGAAAGGTTACAGCTCAACCTGAAAAAAGTGAGCAAATTTACAATAACGATACAGTAAAACAGATGGTCAATGAAGGTACTGAGAAAAACAGAAAAACATTAGATCTGAGCGAATTAAAAGAGAAAACAGCAGAAGAATTGTTAGAGTTAGCTGAAGAAAGAAAAATTTCAACTAACGGTAAAAGCAATGGTAGAATGCTAAAGCAGGAAATAATATTCAGCTTAATGAAAAAAATGAGTGAAGAAGGAGGCATAACCACAGGGAGTGGAATAGTGGAAATATTGCCTGATGGTTTTGGTTTCTTACGTTCAGCAAGTGCAAATTATGCCCCAAGTACCGATGATGTTTATATTTCTAACGGGCAAATAAAGAAGTTTAATTTACGTACAGGAGATATGGCATATGGAGAAATAAGGCCACCTGGTGATAAAGAGAGATATTTTACTTTAACTAAGGTTCAAAGTATAAACTCTACTGAAGTAAGTGAATTAAGAAAGTACGTCCATTTTGATAATTTGCTTCCTCTTTATCCTGAGGAAAGCATAGTACTTGAGTGTAATAATGGTGATGATAAAAAAGGCTTAAGCATGCGTGCTATAGATATAGTAGCTCCTCTTGGAAAAGGGCAAAGAGCGTTAGTAGTTGCTCCACCTCGCACAGGAAAAACAGTATTGCTTCAGCAAATGGCTAACTCTATAGCTATAAATCACCCTGAAGTAGAATTAATAGTGTTACTTATAGATGAAAGACCTGAAGAAGTAACAGATATGATACGTTCTGTAAAAGGTGAGGTAGTAAGTTCTACATTCGATGAGCCTGCTTACCGTCACGTACAGCTTGCTGAAATAGTAATAGAAAAAGCTAAAAGAATGGTTGAGCATAAAAAAGATGTGGTAATTCTACTTGACAATATTACTAGACTTGCACGTGCTTATAATGCGGTTATTCCTTCGTCTGGGAAAGTTCTAACTGGTGGTGTAGATTCAAACGCACTGCAGAGACCAAAACGCTTTTTTGGAGCAGCTCGTAATATTGAGAATGGGGGTTCTTTAACTATAATCGCCACAGCTCTTATAGAGACTGGTTCAAAAATGGATGAAGTTATTTTTGAAGAGTTTAAAGGTACAGGAAATGCTGAGATCATACTTGATAGAAAACTTTCTGATAAACGTATATTTCCAGCTATTGATATTACAAAATCCGGAACAAGGAAGGAAGAGCTATTAGTTGATAAGGCTATACTAAATAAAATATGGGTGGTGCGTAGGATACTCAATCCTATGGGACCCGTTGAAGCAATGGAATTTTTACGTGACAAACTACTTTTAACAAAGAGCAATGCTGACTTTTTTAACTCCATGAATCACTAAAAGTAAGCCAGTTATGATGGATATGCTGAGCAAAAAGTAAAACGCTCTTATAGCTAAAATAATTTGGATTTACCAAAATATATTTATAGTTAAGTTGGCAATTTACCTTAAGTTAGCGCGTGACACTGGAATGACACCCTTGGTGGCAGACAGCTAAAGGAAAATATCAACTAGGTTTATAATCTATCACTACCGTGTTTGCAATTTTGTCGTGAAAAGCTTGTTTATATTCATCACCTACTGCACATACTAAAACTAAGATTAGTATAGCTAAGAATAAAATGGGATTACAAAGTGATATGCAATAAATTATAAAAAGAGCTATAGTCCTTTTCATTGCTTGCATTGTATAGTACTTCCCAAAGTAAATGATAAAGGTATAATAAGCTATTTGAGTTATAATGGCGTATAGTGTGGATTTAAGGGAAAGGGCAGTATCGATGATAGAAAAAGGGAAGTCAAAGGTTGAGGTGGCAGAGCTTTTGGAGATAGGAATAGCAACTCTGTACCGCTGGTTAAGAAAGAAAGCCGCTGGTGAAAGCCTAAGGCCATCGAAAAACGGCAGCTTTATTCGAAAAATAGACCCAAAAATACTCGAAGAATATGTTAAAAAGAATCCAGATCATACGCTGGCAGAGATGAAACAAAATCTTGGATTTGGAATAAATTCAATTTGGTATAGGCTGAAACAGCTAAGAATTACTTTAAAAAAAAGTTACACTATATCAAGAGCGCAATCAAGAAGATAGGCAGCGATTTACCGATAAAATCTCAAAAATAGACCATTCCAGCATCTTATATATAGATGAAGCAGGAGTTGATAATAGGTTATACCGAGAGTATGGACGTGCTCCAATAGGAAAGAAAATTTATGCAGATATTCCAGGAAGAAAACGAGAGAGAATCAGTATAATATAGTATTTTCTAAAATGAATGATAAATTTCCATTATGGTATTACCAACCAAAAGTTGTAAGTCTGTATATTTATGCATTAAAGGTCTGAGGCGGCTTTTGATGGTATTCCAACAATGCTCTATAGGGTTCAAATCTGGTGAATATGTTGGTAGATAGAGCAAACGGCATCTAGCATTATCTATTAACTCCTTTGTTTTGGGAGTTTTATGGAATGTGGCATTGTCCATAACTATTGTAGTACCATGTGGCAATTTAGGTAATAACATCTTCTCTAACCATGTATTGAATACCTCTTTGTCACACCCACCTTTGAAAGTCATTGGTGCAATAAATCTCTTTCCAATCCACCCGCCTATTATACTGATTCTCTCTCGTTTTCTTCCTGGAATATCTGCATAAATTTTCTTTCCTATTGGAGCACGTCCATACTCTCGGTATAACCTATTATCAACTCCTGCTTCATCTATATATAAGATGCTGGAATGGTCTATTTTTGAGATTTTATCGGTAAATCGCTGCCTATCTTCTTGATTGCGCTCTTGATATAGTGTAACTTTTTTTTAAAGTAATTCTTAGCTGTTTCAGCCTATACCAAATTGAATTTATTCCAAATCCAAGATTTTGTTTCATCTCTGCCAGCGTATGATCTGGATTCTTTTTAACATATTCTTCGAGTATTTTTGGGTCTATTTTTCGAATAAAGCTGCCGTTTTTCGATGGCCTTAGGCTTTCACCAGCGGCTTTCTTTCTTAACCAGCGGTACAGAGTTGCTATTCCTATCTCCAAAAGCTCTGCCACCTCAACCTTTGACTTCCCTTTTTCTATCATCGATACTGCCCTTTCCCTTAAATCCACACTATACGCCATTATAACTCAAATAGCTTATTATACCTTTATCATTTACTTTGGGAAGTACTATAGGCGGGTGGATTGGAAAGAGATTTATTGCACCAATGACTTTCAAAGGTGGGTGTGACAAAGAGGTATTCAATACATGGTTAGAGAAGATGTTATTACCTAAATTGCCACATGGTACTACAATAGTTATGGACAATGCCACATTCCATAAAACTCCCAAAACAAAGGAGTTAATAGATAATGCTAGATGCCGTTTGCTCTATCTACCAACATATTCACCAGATTTGAACCCTATAGAGCATTGTTGGAATACCATCAAAAGCCGCCTCAGACCTTTAATGCATAAATATACAGACTTACAACTTTTGGTTGGTAATACCATAATGGAAATTTATCATTCATTTTAGAAAATACTATAGAGGTTGTCCGGAAACTAGTAAATTCAAGCATATTCCCTCTTTAACATAACCCTACTCATAGCTAGGTATATGAAATTCTCAGTGGATGTTGTGAGTAAATCATACTCCTTCGATAGCCTTCTATTCCTATTAACCCAAGCAAAAGTCCTTTCTACAACCCATCTTCTTGGCTGTACTTTAAACCCTTGTTCTCTTGTTGGTAGTAGCTCAGGTGGCGTATCTTTGTGCACCCAAAATCTACATGGAGGCCTTTTAACAATTTCAATATCTATGTCATATTCTTCCTTTATGTGATTCTTTAAATTTCTTCCTTGGTATCCCATGTCAGCCCACATTTTTTTAACTTTAGTATATTTTGTTCTCATATTGTTTAATGCTATTTTAATACCATCTCTATCATTTTCGTTAGCAGCGCCTACGTAACAACCTAGTATAAAACCCTGAGTGTCTGTAATTATATGCCTTTTTCTACCCTTTACTTTTTTACTTCCATCATAGCCTTTGATCCTCCCTTTTCTGTAGTCTTTACAGATTGACTATCTACTATACAGGCACTCGGCTGCTCATTCCTTCCTATTTTTCTTCTACTATATTTTGTAATTTCATAATTCATTTTCTCAAAAATTCCCTGCTTCTTCCATTGCCTGAACTGCTCATACACAGTCTTCCATAGCGGAAAATCATTTGGTAAATACCGCCATTGACACCCTGTACGCAATACATAGAAAATTGCTTCTAATATTTCTCTTTTGCTATACTTTGGCGGCCTTCCTCCTTTCTTGTATGATACTCTGAAGTGTTTTTCTATTCTTGCCCATTCCCTTTCGCTTAGATCTGTTGGATACTTTTTTCTCATCTTTACCCCGTACTAAAATTTCAGATATTATAGCCTTTTACTTATTTCCGGACAACCTCTATAACTCTTACTTTCTGTCCTTTCATTTTATTTTTTAGCTTTTCATTTTCTAATATAAAATCAAAATCTAATTCGCCAGCGTTCCCATAGCTTACTATAATTTCTTTTTTGCAAGCGAAAAATAAAATCTACTTCCAAATCATAATGCTGCTGAATGAATTTTACTGAAGACGATCATAGATAAATAATAATTTCTCTTGATTTAATAAACGCATTTGAGTGATAACTTCGGGTAATTGCTCTGCCGCCAACGTTTGTTCACCTATATTCCAAGCTGCAAGACGAGCACTACAAATCAGCGAAGTACACAAATCAACAAACAAATTGCCAATGGTGCCTGTTGTTCCATTTGGTTCAAACTCGGATACAATTTCCCCAGAGCTGGGTAATCTCATACCAGAAACATCTGCTGCAATAAGTCTATAGCCTCTCCAACTCAGGTTCATCCTGATAGGCTGTTTGGATGCTTAAATTCTTGAAAGCCTGTATGGCAAATCTTATATCTTGCTTTAGAAAAAGCTTGCTTTGAGGGTACATGTCAATGGCTCCATAAGTTCACATTCTATTCCCAAACTTTTTTTAACTAACTTTAAAATCATAGAAAATACTGTCGAAAAAGCTTGTTCGTGTAAAACTCAACACAATGGATTTTCTGAAAAGTTTTCGAGTATATTATATTTTTAATTTGTAGAATAAGGTTTTTTCCTTTTTGCATATTTCACCTAAAAAGGACACATTTTAGACTTCTTTGTTGAAATAAAACAGAAACAAAAGTGCTGTCCCTTGCACTCTTTGGATAATTTAATGATAAAAAATTTAGAGAGAAATTTTATACACTATCGCTGATATTTTTCCTTAAGTTGACGCCATTGCCTGAACGGATACAACTTAATTTTTAATCTGCAGGAGTCAAGTTGAGAATGTCCAATTTTCCACTTTCTTTATAGCATAACATACTTCAGCGCCTCTTGCTCCTCTTGAAGTCCAATGGGCTCACCACTTATGTGTAAATTAATCGTTAATGTTGTACACGTTCTTTTCTTTTTCTACTCTCTCTTGCTCTTCAATACAATATATAGCAAGCGGATTAGCTTTAAGTCTTTCGACTCCTATTTCTTCTCCTGTTCCATCGCAGTAACCATAAGTGCCTAATTTTATTTTTTCTAACGCCTCCTTAATTTTTTCTTTTCTATCTTTTCGACGCTTGATTAATTCCTCGTTTCCACTATCTTCATCAGAATAGTATGTATCAATACTATTATCTTCTAGTTCTTGTTTCTCTAACTCAGCGAGTATTGATTGTAACTTTAAGCTGAAGTATTCCAGTTGTTTTACGCTCATATATTCTTCATCTTCTGAAGGAGTGTAATCTTCTGGTGACTTTATTTTTGGTAACTTTTCCATAATTGCATTATCAAAAAAATAATAAAACCTATATAATTTATGAACAAAAAATTATACTACCTCAAAGTAAACACTATAATTTATAATAAACATTTAAAAGCCTAGTATGATCGACTCAGTAAAAAAATTAGTAATAGATGATAAGAACTTTACCTATATAGTATGTATTTTTATCATAATGTTAAGTTTATCTTCATTTACACTTAAAAACAACAATAAACAAGAAGTTATGTTAACATTAACATGGATATGTGCTACATTTGTTTTGCAGATTTCTACAAATAATTTGTTTACATCTGATTATCATGATGGAATATTAGAGCAAATCTTTGTACAGCCACTCTCTTCTAGGCTTATAGTTGCTTATAAAATTTTCGCTCACTGGTTATTATTTGGGTTACCGATTTCAGTAATTTCTTCCATATTCAGCTTTGCAATTCTAGGCAATAGTATTGAACACTCAATAGCAGTTGGAGTGTCTTTATTATTTAATACGCTGATAATCATTAATATTTCAGCTACTGGAAATGCATTGATGATTGGTCGAAACAACTTAGCATCAGGAGTATCGCAAATTCTTGTTTTGCCAATGATAATGCCAACCTTTGTGTATTTTAAAATGCTAACTCAATTTGAAAATTTATCCTTGAATATTTATACACTACTAATCACCATCTTAGTTTTTGTTATTTTGATTGTTAACAGCACCATAACTACTCACATGGCACTAAAATTTGCTGTGGAACAGGATTGAAAAATCTTACTGTTATTCAGTAGACTTCTTGCATAACCTAGAAAAAAGGCAAATAGTTATTATAGATTTAGGTTTATCGACAATTTGAAAAACCTTCATTCCAGCATCCTTCCCTGTCATCCAAGTAGCCCTTCGTTGTCATCCCAGTGTCAAAAACTGGGATAACAGCTAACCTGACAACCGTCATCCCGCTACTTGTTAGCGGCTAAGAGATACCGTGACAGTATGACGGTTCGCGGTGGCATGACGATAAGCCTCATCATCCCGCTACGTGTTAGCGCCGCGGCGGCATGACGAGAAAGGGGCTACTTGGATGATACCTTTTTCCTACTTAGTTTGGGTTATGCAAGAAGTCTATTCCTTCATAAGGAGAAGTAGTTAAAGGAATTTACTCTATTTCTCCCTCTTTTTTTATTATTTTTAATCTATAGTTAACGTAAAAGAGATATGCAAAAACTCTATTGATCCATAGTCTGCAAATTATTAATAACACTTACTTTAAAGAACCTCACTTTACGCTGATCTTTGAGCGCTCTTCTGTGGTATTTTGTAAGAGTATAACTTGTGAAATCGTCTTCCCTATAGATTAAAGAGTTACACTGCTTTATATGTGATGCTATCCACTCTGCATAGTCCTGATGATCGGTTGCAATGAATATTTCCCCTGTTATAAGTATTTTTTTTGCTAATAAATTTAAAAATTCCGTATTAATTAATCGTCTTTTATTGTGACTTCTTTTTGGCCATGGATCTGGAAAGAGAATAAAGAATCTTTCAACACTGTTATCAGGAAAATTTGCAATCAATTCTCTTGCATCTTCTGTCCACATTAAAATATTTTTTATGTTCTGTATTTCTATGTTTGTTAGCAAGCGAGAAACCCCCTTTAAGTAGGGCTCACATCCTATAAATAATAGATCAGGTTCATTGAGCACCTGGTAAAGCATATTTTCACCGTTGCCAAAGCCTATTTCTACCCATATTCTTTTTTGTGAATTTACAATTTTCTCTATAGATTCCTTGCTGTTTTGAATAGAATATTTTTCCAATATTTCATCAACATCAGGTTTTAGCCTGGACCTTCTGGAGAACGATCTAATCCACTTGCTATTCTTAAATAGCATATTCTTGATACATATATAATTTTCTCACTATATTTTATATAGCTTAAACAATTCTCGAAATGAGTTAATGAAAAATTACTTGTCAATAATTGTTAATATTATATAATATATGAGTTCTAATAAAGTTTAAGTTAAAGGTATGAATAATAATAATCCAGTCGTAAATCTACCGGTTACTATCAGAAAGCTATCATCAAACAAATTTATAGAAGAGATATGTCAAGGACAATTTGAGGATCAAGATAATACCTTGTTTGAAGATTCTTTTGTTAACAAAATTAAAGAAGGAGATGTGGTAGAAGGTGTAATTACAAGAATAAACCCTAACGACGTTGTGGTTGATATTGGTTTAAAATCTGACGGGAGAATTCTGATCAAGGAACTCGGTTGTAATGATGAGGTCATTATTGGCTCGAAAATCAGAGTTTATGTGGAAAGAATTGAAGATTATCATGGTAATGTTGTTCTTAGTCGTGAAAAAGCAATTAGGGACGAAAAATGGAATAAGTTGGAAGAAGATACAGTTACAAGGGCTGAAGTAAGCGGAGTTATTAAACGCTCAATTAAATGTGGCTTTATTGTTGATCTTGGTGACGGAATAAGCGCTTTTTTACCGCTGAGTCATGTGGATTTGAAGCAAGTAAAAGATGCGAAGCACCTTATTGAAACTGAACAAAAGTTCATCGTGCTTAAAATGGATAAGAAGCAGGGCAATATTGTAGTATCAAGAAAGCTGGTGTTAGAAAAATTGCACGCTGGTGAAAAAATTAAATTTTTAGAATCTTTAAATGAAGGCGATATAATAGAAGGGAAAATAAAAAGTATCACTCATTACGGTGTATTTGTCGGTATTCATGAATCAGATGTAGTGGGAGTTATAGATGGATTGTTACATATTACAGATATCTCTTGGAGTAGGGTAAGTCATCCGTCTGCAGTTTTTACTTGTGGTCAGACTATAAAAGTTAAAATTATAAAAATAGATAAGGAAAATGCTAAAATTTCCTTGGGTGTGAAGCAGCTAGAAGATAGCCCTTGGCAAGATGCAGAGTCAAAATATCCAGTTGATAGTGTGCATAAGGGTTATGTAACAAGCATAGAAGATTATGGATTATTTGTTGAGCTTAGACCTGGAATTGAAGGTTTAGTGCACTCGTCAGAAATAACTTGGGTTAAGAGTAATTTACCAGTTAGTAGTCTCGTAACAAGGGGACAAGAAGTATATGTAAAAATTCTCAGTATTGACATTGCTAAGAGTAGGATGAGTTTAAGCATGAAAAGGTGTGTAGACAACCCTTGGCAAGTATTTATCAATAAATATCCTCCTGGTTCTATTGTTTCTGGTGAAGTGAAGAATAATACCGGCTCATATGTATCTGTTGCTTTCGGTGATTCTGAAATAGATGAGAACGTAGAAGGGACAATATATGTGAAAGATTTTAGTTGGTCTAAAAATGGTTCAGATGAGATAAAGAAGTATAATGTAGGTGATAAAATAGAAGCAAAAGTAATAAGGGCTAACGTGAATCGGGCAAGAATTTATCTTGGAATAAAACAAATAGAGTATGATCCTCTTGAAGAACTGATAAAGAAAGTTAAGGTAGGTGATAAAATACAGGTTATTGTAGGTAAGAGAGAAGATAATGGACTAGTCGTTGAAGTTGAGAACGATGTAACCCTTCTAATAGATCAAGAGCATTTACCAGAGAATAAAAAATTCTCTATATCAGAAAAAATAGAAGTTGAAGTATTGGGTGTTGAAGAATATAACATAGCATTATCTGCTAAGTGATAAGGTTTACTTATTTTGGCTTCATATAAATGGCAACAAAGTCTGATATAATAGCGAGGGTAGCAAAAAGACATCCTTTTTTAGATAAGATTGTTATAGCAGCTATAGTTGATAGATTTTTTGGGATACTTTCAAGCACATTGAAACATCATAATAGAGTTGAAATTAGGGGGTTTGGTTCTTTTTCAGTTAGAAGTTATAACTTGAAAGAAACAAGCCATTTAATGTTACAGAAGTTTACAAAGAATCAATACTTTAAAACATATTTTCGTAGCAGTAAAAAATTATCTGATTTGATAAATGAATAAAAATTTATACCATAAATAAGATGAAAGTAGGGGTTTGAGTTTATACTGTACGATAGAAATTTTTAGCACCATATGCAAGTAGTAGAAATAGTTATACGTAATAACACATATAAAATATCTTGCGAAAGTGGGAAGGGGAATCATTTATTACGCCTTGCTAATAGTTTTGACAAGTTAGTTAGTTCTGTATCTCAAAAAACTGGAGGTAAGGGTTCGGATGCATTAAATTTCTTACTTGCAGCACTAATTCTTGAGGATAAAATTTTAGAATTAACAAAGCGATTAGATGAAGTAAATCAAGAGCGCGAAAAGTATAGAAACGAGAAAAGAATAGAATATACTGAGGTACTAGATAAGGTAAATAAGATTATCACTAATCTTGAGTGCATAAAGGATTAGCTTCAATAAAGCAAGCAATTAAATTGACTATCTGACTATTCAAGCCAGGAGGGAGGTTTGTCTTACGAGTTATGTAACAATATAATTCGTAATCATCAAGATCAACTATTTTTTCGTATTCGATTAGTTCGCTTAAGGAAAATTTATCAAGATATTTCAATGCGAAATGCCCTAAAAGTATATCGGTTTCTTTGCAACCCCTATGCCAGCTTCTATATATTAATTTTCTTCTGAGTAGTGAGGTATCTGTCATTACAATTAAACTTTTTTTAATTTAAAAGTTAAACTAAATACTTGTCAAGCGAGGCGCATTTTAATATACTTAACATTTTGTTAAGATCTAAATATACAGGTGGAATTAATTTCTAATCTTATCCATCAATTTAGCGATGGAATATATTATTTTTTATCATTTTCTTTAATAATTTCTGTCATAGTATTCGTGCATGAATATGGGCATTATGTTGTTGCCAAAGCATGCAAAGTTAAAGTTGAATCTTTTTCCATAGGTTTTGGTCCTGAAATTTTTGGTTTTAACGATAAGTCTGGAACTAGATGGAAATTAAGCGCTGTTCCATTGGGTGGTTATGTTAAAATGCTAGGAGATACTAATGCAGCGAGTGTCCCAGCTGATCAACAAGAATTAACGGAAGAAGAAAAATTGTATTCATTTCATACAAAACCGCGTCATAAAAAAGCAGCAGTAGTTTTTGCAGGGCCTTTTGCAAACATGGTACTTGCTGTTATAGCTTTTACAATATTTTTTAGCATAGCAGGTTATTATCGCACTCCACCGGTGATTGAAAATGTAATCGAAGGTAGTGCAGCTAAGCAAGCTGGTTTGTTGCCAGGTGACACTATTACACAAATCAATGAGCATAAAATAAAATACTTTGAAGATATTTCACGTGTGATAATGTCGAATCCTAAAATAAGAATGGAGATTGAGTATAGCAGAAATAATGAGAAGCACAGGACCAGTTTAACTCCATTAATAATCAAGGACAAAGACGTTTTTGGCAACACAATAGAAAGAGAAACTATAGGGATTATTTCAGTCAATACATTAAAGCAGTCGTCTTTTCTTGGGGCTGTGAGCTTATCAGTAAGTGAAACTTACCACACTATGTGCTTAACGATCAAAGCTCTCTTTCACATTATTGTTGGTAAAAGGAGTATCAATGAAATAGGTGGGCCAATAAAAATCGCAAAGTATTCAGGGCAATCAGCTAAAAAGGGGTTCGTTATGGTTGTGTATTTCATGGCAATTATTTCAGCTAATTTAGCTGCAATTAACTTGCTGCCAATACCACTGCTAGATGGTGGGCATTTATTTCATTATATCATAGAAGCGGTTATACGTAGGGATTTAAGCTTGAAATGTCAAAAATATGCAGCTATTTTTGGTGCTTTAGTGTTGTTTTTGCTTATGGCAACTGGAATGTCAAATGATATTAGGGATCTTTTTTGAAATAAAATATGAAAAAGCTATTTTATATACTGGTAGTGGTTTTTATTTCTTTTCCTGCCCTGCTTGTTGCTTTAGGAACTGCGGAAAAAGTGCAGGTGAAAGATGTCAAATGTATTGGTAATGAGAGGGTAAGCAACCAGACAATAGGGTTCTATATAAAACTAAAATCTGGTGATTATATAAACGACGATGATATAGACTCAATTATAAAAGATCTATATAAAACAAAGTTATTTGCTAGTGTTAATGCTTACATAGATGATAAAAAAAATTTAGTAATAAAAATTCAAGAAAATCCACTGATTAACAAGGTAGTGTTAAAAGGCAATAAGTTATTTAACAGCAAAGAGCTGCTAAGTAATGTGATTCAATCAAAGTCGCTAACTATTTTAACTGAAACAAAATTGCAAAACGATTTAGTGAATTTAGTCACTACTTATAGAAATAACGGTAAGATTGGTGTTAAAATTGAATATGACCTGAATAAGCTTGATGGCAATAGGGTCAATCTAATTTTTAAAATAAAAGAAGGCAAAACCTCTAAAATTAAGGATATAAGATTTATAGGCAATAAAAACTTTTCTGAAAATGAGCTAGAGCAAGTTATCAAAAGACATAGTAATGACATATTTAGTAAGTTATTTAGAGCTATTTTTAAAGGCGGAAATCATTATTCACCGCAATATCTATTGATTAACACAGAATTGCTCGATCATTTTTATTCATCTAAAGGATATATTCAAAATAATATTCAACCAATTGTTGAGGTTGATAATAACAATCAAACAGAGTTAACTTTTTTGATTGACGAAGGACAGCAGTATTTATTTGGAAATAATGAGGTTAATATTGAAACTGAAATTCAGGATTTGAGCCTAAAAGAAGAAATATTGGATTTTATAACAGAGGAAAACGATAAGATATTTAATAGAGTTAAAATTAATAATACAGTAGAAAAAATAAACAAATATTTAAATGAGAAAGGATATATATTTGCAAAAGTTAATCCAGAGTATGCACAACGTGACAATGTTGTAGATGTAACCTACAGAGTGCTGCCGGGTAAAAAGATTTATATAAATCAAATTACAATTGATGGTAACGATCGCACTTTAGATAAAGTGATCAGAAGTAAGCTAAGTGTAGCAGAAGGTGATGCGTACAATATATCTGAGATTCAAAAGTCACGTAAAAAACTAATGAGTAGTGATTTTTTTGAAACAGTGAAAGTAAATAGTTATGCAGTTAATGATAATGCAGTAAATCTTGACTTAAGTGTTAAAGAAAAAAACACTACTTCGTTGTATTTGGGAGGAGGTGTGTCTCTTCCTGGTGGAGCATTGATTAAAATTGACCTCAAAGACCGTAATTTATTTGGTACTGGAAAAGAGCTCTCTTTTGCTCTTGAAAAAAGTCAATACGTATTTTCTACTGATTTAGAGTTTGTTGAAAATAATTTTAACGATTCTGATACGTCACTAGGCATGGGTGTATTTTATGAAAAACAAGATAAACCAAACACTACTTTTCATAGTTGCGATATGGGATTTTTTACAAAGTTATCATATAAAGTCACAGAGAACTTAACTAATTCCCTTCGCTATTCTTATAAGTATAATCATATACACATGGATAATAAGGGTGGACAAGACACCGATATCTCTGAAATAATACTGGACCGAAAAGGTAAACATCAGATTTCATCAGTGGGATACACGTTGGCATATAATAAACTGGATAATCTATATGCTCCAAAAGAAGGGTATTTACTGCGCTTAAGTCAGGATATTTCAGGATTGGGAGGAAACGTGAATTTCCTAAAATCTGAATTCTTATCTTTTTATACGCACCCTATATTAAGCAAAATTGACGATGATATAACGCTACGCTTTAAGATGGCGGCAGGTCATATTTTTTCTTATACTGATGAAAATCTAAACATTGGCCAGCACTTTTTTAAAGGGGGTAATGAGATTAGAGGGTTTGACCTTTCCGGTATTGGACCAAGAGCAGAAGACAAAAATAAAAGCTCATTAGGAGGCAAAACTTATTTTAATCTAACACAGCAAGTGGATTTTCCTCTACCAAAACTATATGACTATGCTGGTATCAAAGGCTCACTATTTGTTGACTATGCAACACTTTTTGGCTTAGATGATAAAAATAAGAAGTATGAAGGGAAATACTACGATAGCAAGCTTGTGAGAGTGTCACCAGGTTTTGGCTTTTCAATGCTTTCTCTTTTTGGTAGACTTAGATTGGATTTCGGGTTTCCTTTAGTAAAGGAATCTTATGATATAATACCATCACCAAATGTTAAATTTTCTATTGAAGCGGGGATTTGAATGAAATATATACAGTTATTTATATCAGTTATTGCCTTAATTATTTCCTTATTTGTGGGGTATAAGTTTGTAGGATATCAACCTCAGAACACAAAGGCTGCAATTATCGATAGTGACAAAGTCATCAATGAATCTCTTGCTCTGCAAAATATACAACAACAAATAAAGGAGCAGAATTCTAGATTACAACAAGAATTTGAAAATGAGTTAGAAAAACTTAAGCCATCAAAAGAAGAATTTGACCTTTTGTCAGAAGAAGCAAAAAAGGAAAAGACAGGACAATTTAATAAGCACACTGTAAATACTAGAGATAATTACGCTAAAAAAATGTTACATTTAGAAGAAAGCTATAGAGACGCAGTAGAGAGTGTTTTTAACAAGATAAAAGAAGTCGCTAAAAAAACGGCAGAAAAAAACAACATAGATTTGGTACTATTTATTTCAAAAAAGAACCAAGTTTTATACTCCATGGATGAAGTTGATTTATCAGATGTGGTATTGAACAATATAAACAAGGAAATACCTGAATTTGCTTTACAAAGCATTGAGTAGGATTATGCAATTTAATATCAGTGATATTATAAAAATATTGCCACATTCTTATCCGTTCCTCTTGGTTGATAGGGTTATAGAGTGTGATCCTGGTAAAAGTATAAAAGCAATCAAAAATATGACTTTCAATGAGCCATTTTTTATTGGCCATTTCCCTGGTCATCCAATAATGCCCGGAGTCTTGATAATTGAATCTCTAGCTCAGGCATCTGCCATATGTGTTCTTGGTAAAGAAACAATAGAAAATAAAGTTGTTTACTTGAGATCCATTGAAAATGCAAAATTCAGAAAGCCAGTTACTCCAGGGGACACATTGATTCTTCAAGCTAACATTCAAAGTGTGTGTTTAGGTGTACACAAATTTAGGTGTATTGCATCTGTTAGCGAAGAAAAAGTTGCAGAAGCAACAATCTCAGCAGTACTGCAAAATAAATAAAATCTTCATCTGTAAGAAACAGCATGTACACTGTATAGTATAGCAATGAAGCTGAATTTCAAAATCTCATTTTCGAATCTATATACTCGTGATGGATTAACAAAATTAGATGAGACATTTTTGAATTATATTAAATCATGTGATGAGAGCTTGTTTTGTTCATTAATTGAAGCAAGAGAAAAAGCAGCTTCTTCTTCGATGTCATCCCAGTGTCACCTCCCATCATCCCAGTGTCACCCTCCGTCATCCCAGTGCTTGACACTGGGATCTAGAAAACAAGAAGGACGGTCAGCTACTTGGATGACAGATAGTCAGTTAATAATAGACCTTTCGTACTTACTTGATGGATTTATTGCAAAACTTTTCAATATTGAAAAAGGAATAGAAGAGCTAAAGAAAAAGCACAACGACTTTGCTGTAATATATAAATGCAAAAGGTTATTTGTCCAACGCTATGCATTGAAGAAATACACTAATGTGGCGAATATAGATATTACTAACAAACTAAGTCATTTTCTCACTTTGCCAACAACAGAAAAAAATTTCGCTGAGCAGGTGATGCATTGGTTTGAAGATAAAGAAAATCACAAAGAGGAAATAGAACTTGCGGCACAATATGCAGTGTGGAGAGTAAAAAATAAACAGAGTATATTATTCAGTATTCATAAAAAAATCGACCACGAAAACCTCATACTATTTTCTAAAAAAGAAGTAGACAAAGTTGAAGTGCTGTATTCAAATGAAGTAAAAAGACGATATGGTTTTGATCTAACAAGCAAAAAGGTGAGTTTGAATAAAGCACTAGATAATGCTCACTACTGCATATTTTGTCATAAGCAAAGTAAGGACAGCTGCTCAAAGGGGCTAATCAATGATGACAACACTTTCAAAAAGTCTCCACTTAGAGTTGAGCTGCATGGCTGCCCACTAGAACAGAAAATATCAGAAATGAATCTGGTGAAAAGCGAAGGGTACAGCATAGCAAGTCTTGCAATTGTGATGATAGATAACCCGTTATGTGCAGCTACTGGACACAGAATATGCAATGACTGCATGAATTCGTGCATATATCAAAAACAAGAACCCGTAAATGTGCCAGCAATTGAAACAAGGATTCTGGATGATGTGCTCAGTTTACCGTACGGATTTGAAATATATTCTCTGCTCAGCCGTTGGAATCCTTTAAATTTTCAGCGTCCATTGCCAAGAGGAAACACTGGAAAAAATGTTCTAGTTGTAGGCCTTGGTCCTGCTGGTTTTAATTTAGCTCATCATTTGTTGAATGATGGGCATAACGTTATCGCCATTGATGGACTAAAGATTGAACCTTTGATCGATAATTTCCAGCTAATTAAAGATTTCAAACACGAAAAATTGAGTGAACGCGTGGCAGGAGGATTTGGTGGAGTGGCAGAATATGGTATTACTTCTCGGTGGGATAAGAATTACTTAAAGATTATTAGATTACTGCTGGAAAGACGTAAGAATTTCGCACTTTATGGAGGCATTCGTTTTGGTGGCACGATTAATGTTGATGACGCGTTCAACTTGGGTTTTGATCACATTGCCCTAGCACTTGGCTCTGGCAAGCCACGAATGATCAAAATAAAGAATATACTAGCTCGTGGAGTGCGTATGGCATCTGACTTTCTTATGTCGTTACAACTGACTGGTGCTCTTAAATTTGATTCTATAGCAAATCTGCAAGTTCGTATGCCGATAGTTGTCATAGGTGCGGGGCTTACTGCGATTGACACTGCCACTGAAGCTTTAGCGTATTATCCAATTCAAGTAGAAAAATTTCTTCTTCGTTATGAGATATTAGTTGATAAGTATGGAAAGGACTGTGTTGAAAAAGATTGGACAGAAGAAGAACACAAAATTGCAAATGAGCTCATATCGCACGCAAAGTTGATCCAAGCAGAGCAAGAGTTAGCAAAAAAAGAGAATAGAGAAATAAAAATATTAGAGTTGATGCAGAGCCTCGGGGGAGTGAAAGTTATATATAGAAAAGAGCTAAAAGATTCACCAAGTTATCGATTAAATAGCGAAGAGGTGCAAAATGCACTGTCAGAAGGAATTTACTTTATTGAAAACTTAGAGCCAGTTGAAGTTGTGACGGATAAATATAACCATGCTGAATCAATAAAACTGATAGACACAAAATCCGGCGAAATCAAACGTATAAAAGCACGTTCTATTTTTATAGCAGCAGGTACTGAGCCAAATACGGTTATTGCAACAGAAGATGAAAAGCATTTTAAATTAAGTAATGGGTATTTTACTCAATTGAATTCATTGGGAAAAGAAATAGACCCAATATTTTCTCCTAAAATGCAAAATAAAGAGAGAATATTAGTATACAAGCAAGGCAATAAAACAATTAGCTTTTTTGGTGACCTTCATCCTTCGTATAGCGGCAGCGTCGTGAAAGCTATGGCAAGTGCTAAGAACGGCTACCCTATTATTTCTCAGCTTTTGAGTGGAGTTAATAGCTTCGTTTCTGTCATTCCAGTGTGTGATGTTGTGGGCCAGAAAAAAAATGCGTGGTCAAGTGTTGAAGACCTGGCTAATAAAGAATTATTTAATAGAATCAAAGAGCAATTCACTGCAAAAGTCATAAAAGTTCAATATTTAACAGATAAAGTGATAGAAATAGTGATTAAAGCACCTCTTGCGGCAAAGAATTTTAAACCTGGACAATTTTTTAGGTTGCAAAATTTTGAAACCAATAGCAGAAAAACTAACCTTGCTATGGAAGGTATAGCTGTGACTGGCACTGAAGTAGACAAAAAAAAAGGAATTATTTCCACTATTGTGCTGGAAATCGGCGGCTCCACTAATTTATGCAGACACTTAAGAGAAGGCGAGCAAATAATTCTTATGGGCCCAACTGGCAGACCTACTGAGGTTTACTAAGTCTCAATATTAAAGTGATGCCAAATTTTATTTCAAAAAGTAAATAATTTACTAACGCTCGTGCACAAATTAAAAATAAATTATGCACGAGTGTAGCGTTATGAATTAGGAGTGCTATATTAAAGCTTACCTCACTATTAAAGCTATCGGTCAGATTAGATTAAAAACCTAATCTGACCGGTTTCTCTATAACCCTCTAAACTCTGATATAATTATATGATAATTAGTTTAATTAGTGGTTAATATGCAAATTGATTTTATTCATATATTGAGATAGCATAAACCATATTGGTTTTAATTATTGTGCAACTTTATAAATCGTCACTGTTACTTCTACTGACTGTATTAATAGTTATAGTCCTAAAATTACCTGAAAATTTGAGCATTGCAGTAAATTGGTCTCTCCCAATTCTAGATTTTGATTTATCTTTTCGTACCATACTAATATCTTTTTTATCAGTTGCATTTTTAGCTGTTCTACCAGCACAAAATTTGACTTTTTCAGAGATGCTATCTTTTGCTGCTTACACTATTAGTTCACTTTATGCAGTTTTATCTGAACATATGATATTGGTTATAATATTCTGTGAATTAATGACCATCAGTGCATTTTTTATTATCGCAGCTAGCTGTAGAGATAGTGGACCTGCAATAAGGTACGCTTGTGTACACTTTTTCGTTGGAGTTATATTAATAGCAGGATTGGCACTTCAAAGCACTAACCTGATAATTTTGGGTTTATTGATAAACTGCGCTTGTTTTCCTTTTTCATTTTGGGTTGTTGATGCATATCCTGCTGCATCGCTACATGGCACCACATATCTCTCTTTATTTACCACTAAAGTCTCTTTTTTAGTGATGCTTTTACACACTTATAACCTATGGCAAGATTGTACTGAAATATTAGCGCTTGTAGGCGCCATCACTGCAATTTACAGCATTATATTTGCTTCTCTTGAGCAAAATATTCGCAGATTTTTATGCTATAACGTTGTAGGACAAATGGGCTTGCTGATTATTGCAGGAAGTTTGCTCAGTCCTTCGGAAAAAGCAATACCAATTTTGATACTGCATATAATCTTCTCTCTTGTTTATCAATCATTATTGTTTGTGGTCAGTAATTCGATTATTTCACAAACAAAAACAATTAGTTTTAATGGAGTGGGTAAACTGATGTCAGTGGAAGGCATGTGTGCTATAATCGCAATACTTACAATGGCTGCATTTCCTGGAACCGTTGGATTTATCAGTAAATCATATATCACAGCTGAAATTGAAATGAACACTGTTGCCTTAAAAGGGTATAAAAATTTATATAAGCTTCTAAATTTGCTGCTTCATTTAAGCGTGGGGCTAAAGTTTCTTTATTACTTATTTATTGCAAAAAGTAAGTCAAAACCTTTAGCAGAGAGAGGAGGCAAAATGACTATGATTATTTTAGCATTTATATGCGTAATCGCTGGCAATCCTTACTTACCTATTTACAATAAACCTTCGATTTTCGATTTTGTGTACAACACAAAAAATATTTTGTCGCAATTTAATTTGTTACTATGTACCACTTTATTGTTTATTCCTTTACGCAAGTTATTTTACCCGAGAGTAAATTTTAAAATGGATGTTGATTGGATTTTTAGAACTTTCATATCCTATATTGTCTTGTTGTTCAATCAGTTAGTCTCTAAAACTAGAGAAATGTTTGCCAGCGTAGTGCAAAACTTGACTAATCCACTTACTGGTTTATACTTTAATAATATTACTAAACTTAAAGAAGTGCTGGGTTATAACTCAGTGAGTTTTGTTTCAGCTTCTTCTCTCTTTTTAATGAGTATTCTACTAATGCTATTATGTTTAAATCGTTAACTGAAAGTTTAAATTCTGTATTTAGTAAACTGAGAGGAAAGTCAATCATTTCTGAAGATGATTTTAATCTTGCCATGCGTGAAATACGCATAGCCTTAATTGAAGCTGACGTTTCACTTGAAGTTGCAAAAAAATTCATCAACGACATTAAAGATAAAGTGATTGGGGAAAAAGTCATAAAAAGTGTTTCTCCAGCACAAATGATAATTAAAATTGTACAGGATAATTTAGTTGCAGTTCTCGGATCAGAGAAAAGTGACTTAAATCTAGCAGTTAAACCCCCTGCTGTGATTATGATGGTGGGCTTACAAGGTGCAGGTAAAACAACTACCTCAGGAAAGCTTGCTTTAAAACTAAAAAAGCAAAAGAAAAAAGTGATGCTTGCCTCTTTAGACATTTATAGGCCTGCTGCCCAGAAACAACTTGAAGTGCTAGGTAAACAAATAGATGTGCAAACTTTACCTGTAGTAATAGATGAGAAGCCCATTACAATTACAAAAAGGGCACTGGCAGCAGCAAAGAACGATAATTATGATGTATTAATACTAGACACTGCAGGCAGGCTTCATATTGACAATAATATGATGAATGAGTTGAAAGCCGTAAAGGAAATAGCTTCACCTGCAGAAGTTATTTTAGTAGCCGACGCAATGATAGGCCAGGATGCGGTCAACATTGCCAAATCATTCAATGAGGTAATAGGTGTAACCGGCATTATTCTTACCCGTGTTGATGGTGATGCACGTGGTGGTGCTGCTCTTTCTATGAAAATGATCGCCGATTGTCCAATTAAATTTATTGCTTGTGGTGAAAAATTAAGTGACCTCGATGATTTTTATCCAGATAGAATTGCAAAAAGAATACTTAGCATGGGTGATGTTGTCTCATTGGTTGAAAAAGCTGCTGAGATTGTTGGTCAGGAAGAAATTGATAAGTTACAAAAGAAAGTGAAAAAAGGTAAATTCGACCTAAACGACCTAGTGGGAATGTTAAAAACTCTGAGTAAAATGGATGGCATTAGCAACATAATGAAATTCATTCCTAGTTCATTTACAAAAAAGCTAAGTAGCAGTGTGCCAGATGACAATAAAGTGAAAAAATATATAGCCATCATAAACTCAATGACTGAAAAAGAAAGGCAAAATCCAGATATTTTAAATGGCAAAAGAAGACTTAGAATTTCTAAGGGGTCCGGAACAACTGTAACTGACATTAATCTTCTAATTAAGCAGTATAATCAAATGAGCTCTATGGTAAATAAGTTCAGTAAAGTTGACCATAGTAAACTCAAAGAATCTGATTTGATGGATATGCTAAGCAGAAAGTAAGTCAGCAGGTAGTGGAATGAGACAAATCATCAGTAAACCTTTAGCTATATCAAAAGCGGCTTAGGTCTCGCAAAAAAATTTACAGCTTCTTGCTAGCCAAGAAATTTATTATTAATTTTAAGAAATACTATAGCTGACCCAAGCAACACGTCATACCGCGATTCATTCGCGGTATCTCATCCGCTAACAAGAGATCCCGCTAACACGTAGCGGGATGACGAGGTCATGCCACCGCGCAAACCGTCATACCGCCGCGGTATCTCTTAGCCGCTAACACGTAGCGGGATACTTAACCATCATCTACACCGTCATACCGCGATTCATTCGCGGTATCTCAAAGCATAGATCCCGCTAACACGTAGCGGGATGACGAGGTCATGCCACCGCGCGAACCGTCATACCGTCACGGTATCTCTAGATCCCGCTAACACGTAGGGGAATGACGAGGTCATGCCGCCGCAAACCGTCATACCGCCGCGGTATCTCTTAGCCGCTAACACGTAGCGGGATGACGGTTGTTGTTTAGCTATAAATATTAAGAAATTTACCAAATAAAAAAAAAGGCAAAAGAAGCCCCGTGGTTATTATCCGCTTTAAAATATTGGCGTTTTTTATGTTTTAAACGCTTGACAAGCAAGATTAAGCTGCTTTTAATTGCAACTAACTTACGCTGCAAATGTTTAAGAAGTTTACTAAGCAGAAAAAAAGACAAAGAATCCCCGAGTTAGCTAGTCTTTTACTATCTCTGTCGAGTATTGGCATTTTTTGATGTCTTGTAACGCTTTATAAGCGCGTTCAGCTTATTTAGATAAAAATCTAGATGTAGATGAAGTTTTGTAAAGACATACAGTATCTATGTACTGCAAAAAATTAAACATAAGACGCCGATACATTAAGTAATCCTTACCTTTTAATCTGCAGATTGGCGAAAGCAAATACAATAGCTTCAGTTTTATGATAAGGGGGCTGGCGGAGTTTGTCAAGTAAGTTTTTTCGTTTCTATTGTAATGACAGTTATGGCCTGTGCAAGAAATCTATTGATTTACAGCAGGTTCTTTGTTACAGTTCGTAGTTATGCAAAGAAACTTAAAGCCTCATGAGTTTATTTACAGCCAGTGGTTTACATAATTTGGAGCTGTATAGCTGAACATTGTATATGATAATATTAATAACAAACGATGATGGTTTTGGAAGTGAAGGAATAAAATTACTCAAAGAGGTTGCACGGAATTTTGCGTCAGAAATATGGATAGTGGCACCAGATACTGATAGAAGCGGAGCTGCAAGATCTCTTGATTATCCAGTGAAACAATCTATTGGAATAAAACAACATAGTGAAAGGGAATTTAGTGTGTCTGGTACTCCTGCAGATTGTGTCATTATTGCGCTAAATAAAGTTATGAATAAAAAACCAGACTTAATATTGTCCGGAGTAAATATTGGATCAAATGTCGGGGACGATATTTGTTATTCAGGAACAATTGGTGCTGTAATGGAAGGTGCTGCAAGGTCTATACCTTCTATTGCGCTAAGCCAAGTTTATCATGATAAAATAGACTGGCACAATACAAAGGTTTTTGCACCAAAGGTTATTGCCAAGCTAGTTAAGGTTGGTTGGCCTAAAAACATAGTGATGAGTGTAAATTTTCCTGCTACGGAAAAAGTAAAAGGAGTAGAATTTGCTGAACAAGGTGAATATAACATTGATGGGGATTTAACTTTTACTGAAAATTCGAATGGCTCTTTTAGCTTAAATTGGTCTCGAGAGCACTCAGGCAGTGGTAGTATAAATAAAATAAAAGAAGGATTTATTACTATTACACCGGTAAAATTAGATTTTACAGATTATGATACATTGAATACTATGAAAAATTCTTGTGCAGACGAATTTTCTTCTATAGCTGACTGAGAAAAACATTTGCATTGCTCCTAATAGATATTTTCTATTGTGTTATCGCGAGCAATTATTTTTTCTTCACCTGTATCCATGTTTTTAATCTTTAAAGTTTTACTACTCAATTCTTCATCGCCAAAGATTAAAGCAGCTTTAGCATTTGCTTGATTTGCTTTTTTCATTCGGGTTCTGAGCGTTCCGCTATATTCATAGATTACATATAAACCATTTCTGCGCAATTCATTCGCAAGTGTTAGGGTATATTCTTCAACCTCTCTACCGATTGGAATTAGGTAAATAGGTCGCTCTTCTTTCGGAGAATAATTGATTAACTCCATTATGCGCTCAATACCCCCTGCAAATCCTATTGCTGGAGTGTGTTTTCCACCTACTGAAGATACTAAATTATCGTATCTTCCACCGGCAAAAACTGCCCCTTGTGCACCTAAATCCTCTGTAACAAACTCAAACACTGTGTGGCAATAATAATCCAAACCTCGAACTAGTTTATTGTTTACGGTATAAGGTATATCAAGAATTGTTAATCCATTTAGTATTTGTTCAAAGAAATCTGAGGACTCTTTCGTATAATAATTGCTGATTTTGGGCGCATCAGAAATTATTGATTTATCTTTCTCGTCCTTGGAATCCAGTATTCTGAGTGGGTTTTTGATCAACCTATTTTTGCTATCTTCTGATAGATCATTTTGATACTTTGTAAAGTATAAGATCAAAGCTTCTCTATATTTAGTTATTGTTTCACCATCACCTAAAGAGTTGATTTCCAGCTTTACATTTTTATTGATGCCAAATTCAGTTAGTAAGTGCTGAGCGAGTGATATCAATTCAATATCAGCTTTTGGATCTTCTATGCCAAAAACCTCAAAATTTATCTGATGAAATTGCCTTTGTCTTCCCTTTTGCGGTCTTTCATAGCGAAATGCAGGTCCTGTTGAGAATAATTTTATCGGTGTTTGCAGTTTTTTTTCAATGAGTAGCCTGACAATCGCTGCAGTGAACTCAGGACGTAAAGTTATGCTCTTTCCCCCTTTATCATTGAAGCTATACATCTCTTTAGTGATGATATCTGAGCTATCACCTAAGGTTTTTGTAAAAACCTCCGTGTATTCAAATATCGGAGTTTGAGCAGGCAAAAAGCCATATAGATTTGAGATTCTGCTTGCTGTTTGCTCTATGTGTTTAAACTTGTACCATTCATCAAACAGGAGATCTTTTGTTCCTCTAACCGTTTGATTAGTCATAGTGTGGTCTCTATACCTGCAATCTCTGGTATGTGGTAGCTCAGCATATTTTGCACTCCTTGCTTTAAAGTAATTGCAGCACTTGGGCATCCAGAGCAAGCTCCTTGTAACTCAACATAAACTATCCCGTCTTTATAGCCACGAAATTTGATATCGCCACCATCTTGAGCAACTGCAGGTTTGATATAACTTTCCATTAATTCTTTTATTCTATTTACAATTTCTATATCATTTTTATCAAAAAATTCTTCATCCGGTATATTATTATCATTTACTCCTTCTTTATCTAGTGCTTTTCCACCTGAAGTAAAGTGATCCATGATTGTAGTTAAAATTTCTACTTTTAATGTATCCCAATTAATTCCACCCAATTTTGTTACTGAAATAAAATCATGACCAAAAAACACTCTTACCACATGTTCTATTTGAAAAAGATTTGCTGCTAGTTTAGAATTTTTTATCTCATTTGCATTTGAAAAATCAGCCGTTTCTCCTTCGTTTAGAATTGCAAATCCAGGGAGAAATTTCAGTGTGTTTGGATTAGGTGTTTCTTCAATCTGAATGAACATGTTATTTACCATGACGATTATAATTGTTACTATTTAATCATAAAATGATAAAAAAATATACATGTCATTCATCTTTTTCCTTTTTTTGATATTCATAGTAGTTACATTTGTCTTGCCTAGCGTTGTTGTATTTTTTCTTTTCCTGACAAAAAAAAATAACATAAGTTTCATGATGAACTCTATATTGAGTAAGTTTTTGAACGAATTTAGTAGCAGTAGAAGTTATACTGAAAATTACACTGGTGATAACATGTCCAAGGATGAAGCATTAAAGATACTGGGGCTGAATCCTGAGGCAAGTCAAAATGAAATCAATAAAGCATATCAAAATTTAATGAAATTAGTTCACCCAGATAAGGGAGGCTCGGAATATTTTGCGCAAAAGCTAAATGCGGCACGTGATAAATTGTTAAAAAAGTGATCTTAAAAAAAGTTTTCGTTTAACGAATTTCTTCCTTTGCTTTTTCTAAATACTCCAATATTGCTTCATGTAGTGCAGTCCATGTTATCTGTTCTTCCAGGGAAGGTATAAATTCTTGTCTCCAAGCATTCTTAAACTCCTGAAACCACTGTTTTTCAAAACCCTGAAATTCTAAAGAAATATCTACTTTAAAGCTATCAATTAAACTGGAAACTTCTGCAGCTTTAGAGCTATCTAGTGATTTTAAAGATAACACTCCACTCTTTAAAATCTCTAACTCTTCCAATACATTAAGCTTAAATGGTTTATAGAGTGAAGACCATATGCGATATCTTAAATAAGAATCATAGTATAACTTAATTTTGTACATTAAAGTGGTAGATGCATCAGGAGAAATGTTATTCTCATATTGTGCAAGAGAAGATAATAAATTCTCATAATCTACTTTGCTTAAACATGGTTGTAGAGTCGATTTAATTTTTTCACTAAAGGTTAGATAACTAGAAGAAATGCCATGACTATATTCACTAAAGAATTCAGGAAATATATCTGCTTGTTCTAGTTTAAGAGGTAGATCTTTTCTAATTTCTCTTGGTAAATTATGTATTGAAAACTGATAAATAACCCATACAAAATTCTCATCAAACTCATCTGAGTAATCAGCATTATTATCAGGAAAAATTACATTACCTTTCTTATCATTCCAAGGTTCTATCTTATAGAAAAATCTGTTCAGCCTTTGTTTTAATTTCAAAATACCTTCATTTCTATCACCTGCTTTATACAATGTTTTGCCCATTTTGTGTTTAGCATCTTTAGGGTTTATTCTGTCACTTATGTGCAATCCAATTTCATTTTTCTCTAATAACTCCCAATCAAACAATTTGTGTGGATCTGGTTTACGCATTGTATAGCCAAGCTCTGGATCATACACTATAGTTCCTATTTCAGAATGACTAAATATCATATCCCTTTTAATTTTAAAACGCTCCATAAGGTATAAAATCAGCTCTTTAACAGATCTCATTTGCTCTTCCGGAAAAGGCTCAAGTCCTGTGTTTACAATTTCAATACCTACAGAATAGTTGTTAAGCTTCCGTAACTCTTCAAGCTTACTATCTACCTTAACTCTTGCATAACTAATACCAGCATGCCATGCTTCTTTCTCTAATGGAACCATTAAGGTGATGCTGCCATCCCTATCGACAATAAAATGAACTGACAATCCTCTAGCATTCAGCGTATCTTTTGTACCTTTTAGTGTTGATGTTTCAGTATGGTGAACTATAACCATTAACACTTTTTTACCTGCCCTATCACCATAATTTAAAGCTGAAGCTGGATCTAAAAATAACAAATCCTGATCTTTCAATAATGGTAATTTTTCTTGTAAATCTTGAAAATCATTCTCGATATTGCTTGAACTGGATACTTGCCCAGATATGAGAAATGCTGAGACAGTAATCAGTAAAACTAATAAATATTTGTTGACTTTAGATAGTTGGATTTTCATACCATCTTCATAAACACTTTGTAGATAATTTTTCATTATATAGTTAGAATAGGGTTGTTGAATAAATTTACAAGACAAAATCATACTAGTCTGGTAGTAGTAACATGTTCAGAGATGGAGCATTTAAAGTGCTAGGAATAGATTCTGGAGCGAACCAAAATGAAATCAATAAAGCATATCAAAATTTAATGAAATTAGTTCACCCAGATAAAGGAGGCTCGGAATATTTTGCACAAAAATTAAACGCAGCACGTGACAGGTTGCTGAAGAGGTAATTAATATTGCTTTAAAGTTTTTATTTGTGCGTAAAGGATAAGTTGCTACAATAAAAAAATAAGATAAAAGTAGCAATGGACATGTGTTCAGAAAGGTTTAAGTTATGCAGGAAGATAACAAAAAAGAAACAATAAAAGAAGAAAAAGGCATATTAGGATGGATAGAATATAGATTGCCTATATTTTCTTTTCTAAGACACACTGCTTCTTACCAAGTGCCAAAAAACTTAAATTATGCTTGGAACTTTGGCTCTTTGGCTGGTATAGCGCTGATTTTACAAATAATAACAGGTATATTTCTTGCTATGCACTACACTCCGCATGTTGATTATGCGTTTAATAGTGTAGAGCGCATAATGCGAGATGTGAATTACGGGTGGTTAATACGCTACACTCACGCTGTTGGAGCATCGCTCTTCTTTATGGTAGTCTATGTTCATATAATGCGTGGATTATATTACGGATCTTATAAAAGACCGAGAGAGATGGTGTGGTTTATTGGAATATTTATATTTTTTGCAATGATGGCAACTGCCTTTATGGGATATGTATTGCCTTGGGGACAAATGAGTTTCTGGGGTGCAACAGTTATAACCAACTTATTTTCTGCTATACCTTTAATTGGCAATAAAATAGTTATATGGTTATGGGGTGGTTTTTCAGTGGATAACCCAACACTTAACCGTTTTTTCGCTCTGCATTATCTTCTGCCTTTTGTTATTATTGCTTTAGCTATGCTTCATGTGATAGCTCTGCATAGGTTTGGCTCTGGTAACCCAAGTGGAGTGGAGGTAAAATCAGATAAGGATACCATCCCTCTCTATCCTTATTATATAGTCAAGGATTGCATAACTTTTGGTCTGTTTTTTGTAGTTTTGTTCGCATTTGTTTTCTATGCTCCCAATTATCTTGGGCATCCAGACAATTATATAGAAGCTGATTCTATGGTCACTCCGGTACATATAGTGCCAGAGTGGTATTTTTTACCTTTTTATGCAATGCTACGTTCAATTCCAGATAAACTTACTGGTGTGCTTACCATGTTTGCGTCTATTTTAGTGTGGTTTTTGTTACCTTGGCTTGATAAATCAAAAGTTAAAAGTGGTGCTTATCGCCCGGTGTTTAAGAAATTTTTTTGGGTTTTTGCAATAAATTTTGTACTTCTTGCCTGGCTTGGAGGACAAGAGGTAAAAGAGCCTTACATCACTATGAGTAGGCTATCTACTCTTTATTACTTTGCATACTTTGTGATAGTTTTACCACTGCTTAGTAAGTATGAAAAGCCAAAAGAACCACCAAAAACCTTAAGTGATTCTGTGCCGGAGATGAGGTGATGTCAATTCAAAGCAGATCTCTTACAAAATTCTCTGTCATCCCAGAGCTCTCTTCTGTCATCCCAGAGCCCTCTTTTGTCATCCCAGTGCTTGACACTGGGATCCAGAAAAAAAATAAATGGATTCCAGCATCATGTACACAATTGTATGAACGTTGTATACAACACACAGTGTCATTCCACTATCTTCCGTTGTCATCCCAGTGCTTGACACTGGGATCCAGGTATAAAAATACTTACAAATCATGCAATGGACAACAGATTCTAGGAGTGCATGATAACCATAATGTCAGTGATGAAATAAGCTGGATTCCAGTGTCAGCTACTTGCATGACATCAATTCGAAATTTACTAAAACAGTGGTTATGCATGGGATCTAATGTATTTGCAATCTTCTGCATGTTATTTCTATCTAGTCTTATATCTGCAGAAGAATTTAAATCATCACCAAATAAGAAAATAGACTGGAAATTTGATGGAATTGTCGGATCTTTCGATAGAGAGTCAATTCAGCGTGGCTATAAAGTGTATAAAGAAGTCTGTGCTGCTTGTCATTCAATGAATAGGGTAGCATTTCGTAATTTGCAAGATGTCGGTTTTTCTGAAGAAGATGTAAAACAAATAGCAGCTTCTTATCAAGTTAAAGATGGTCCGAATGATTTGGGTGAAATGTTTGACAGACCTGGAGTACCTTCGGATTATTTTATTGCGCCTTTTGATACAAAAGAAGCAGCTGCAGCAAGCAACAATGGTGCAGTCCCACCAGACTTATCATTAATTATTAAAGCAAGGCATGATGGTGCAAATTATGTCTATTCATTGTTAACAGGCTATCAAAACGGCGAACACGATGAAAATGATTTATATTTTAATTCGTATTTTCCAACAGGCAGATTAGCTATGGCGCCACCACTTTCTGAAGGAATGGTGGAATATGATGGTGCAAGGCAAGCCACAGTTGAAAATATGGCGTATGATGTGATAAATTTTTTACAATGGGCAGCAGAGCCAGAATTAGAGCGCCGGCATAAACTTGGATTAAAAGTAGTGGCGTATTTTATAATTTTAACAGTGTTTTTTGTATTAACTAACAACAAAGTTTGGAGCAAGCTCTATAAAAAGAAGTGATAGTCAATTTTGCCTCAAGCACAATGGTTGTCATCCAAGTAGCTAACACTGGTTCCTTTATGACGGTGTCATCCGAGTAGCTGACACTGGGATGGCTTTGTCGCATCGTACCTTATACGGTAATAATTTACGATAAATTCATGTAGCCATTTCGAATTTAGCCATACCAATGTCAGTAAATTTATTAAGCAAACAGCACTTAATGAGCAGTTCTTTTTCACGATTTATAGCTCTTTTCATAGAAGTCCGGATGTGATAAGGATAGATAATGATAAGGAGGTTGAATGCCAGCAGCATATAGTTATGATTTAAGAAAAAAAGCAATGGAGGCCCTAGACGAAGGAGAAAGCAGAGAAGCAGTGGCAGCAAGATTTAAGATTGGACGAACTACTTTATGGGAGTGGCAGCACTGTAGGCTTGACCATAAATTATGTTAAGATAGAAAATGACTATTTTAGATAGAGCTTGATGTAATGCAGTGCGATACAAAATAACGGTAGAATATAATGGTAGTAGTTTCTCTGGTTGGCAAAAACAGCAACACTCTGCTAACTCAATCCAGGAGAAGATAGAAAATGCTATATTTAATTTTAGTGGTGAGAAAGTTACTTTGTACTGTGGTGGCAGAACTGATGCAGGGGTTCATGCTTTAGGACAAGTTGCTCATTTTGATATCGAAAAGGAATTTGAGCTTTATAGAATAAGAAACGCAATAAATTATCATTTAAAATCAATTCCTATAGTTGTGCTCAATGTAGAAGTTGTAGATGATGCGTTTCACGCACGGTTTTCAGCAAAAAAAAGATATTACGAATACAGAATAGTTAATCGCTATGCTCCTGCCGCTCTGGAGACGGGTTATGTATGGCAAGTGTTTAGCCCACTTGATGTAAATATTATGCGTGAAGCTGCTAAACATCTACTTGGAAAACATGACCTTTCAAGTTTCCGTTCAAAAGATTGTCACGCCGCAAATCCGATAAGAACAATTGATGATATCGATATAATACAAAACGGGAATCATATACACATCAAAATATCTGCTATTTCCTTTTTACATAACCAAGTGAGAATTATTGTGGGTACTTTAGTTGAATTTGGAAAAAATAGAACCAATCCGCAAGAAATGCTAAATATATTAAACCAATGCAAAAGAAATGCCGCTGGAGTTACTGCACCACCTTTTGGCTTATATTTGGTAAAGATAGATTACTAATTTAATAAAAGCTAGTGAAATAAGTGCCATACCGCCACGGTATCTCCAGATTCCGCTAACAAGCAGCGAGATGACGAGTTTAAGTTCTCATTGGCATTACTACATATAATGCACTTGAATCGTCTTCATCAGTGATAATTGTAGCACTATTACCATCGGCCAAGCTAAACTTACATTTATTTTTTATGCAGGATAGAACATCAAGTAAATAACGCGAGTTGAACCCTATTTCTATAGGGGCTTCATTGTAGTCCACTTCTATGGATTCAGTTGCATCACTGCACTCTTGGGAGTTTGAATGCAGAGTTAGTAGCTTTTCTTGTAGTGAGAATTTAATGGATTTTACTTTATCAGATACAACAACGGAAACTCGATCTATAACATCTGAAAGTTTTTTACTTTCAATAATCATATGCTTATCTTGAGATGCTGGAATAACTGCTTTATAATTTGGAAAAGTTCCATCTATTAATTTTGATATTAGAATATATTCACCGCATGTAAACTTGATTTTTCTGTCTGAGAGTTTTACTTTAATTTCATTACAATCGTCCAATATTTTTAACAGCTCCATAACAGTTTTACGTGGAATGATCACACCAAATTCGCCATTGATGTTCCCAGGCTTTGGCCTCTTTATACATGATAAACGATGGCCATCAGTTGCAACGCAGTACAGAAATTGCTCATCTGTATGTAGATATATTCCATTTAAATTATACCTTGTATCATCTAGTGATACAGCAAATTTTGTTTTAGTTAATAAGTCTATCAGGTCTGTATTTAGTAGAGTAAAATCATGTTTATAATTGTCTTCTTCAAGAGCAGGAAAGCTGCTTGAAACTACATTCGGTAAAGAAAAGTTTGCATTTCCGCAAGACATCAATAATTTTCCTTGGTTATTTACTTCAAAATTGACATCCAAATCAGCGGGTAACTTCTTCACTATGTCATGTAAAGTATGCGCTGAAATTTTTACTTCTCCTTCTGTTAATACGGTTGCAGCAAGTGAGGCAAACATTGAAATGTCAAGATCAGTTGCCATTAATTTTATGCTGCCGTGTTGTGCTTTGATATTTATACACGCCAAAACATCTATTGCATTACGCCTTTCAACCACTCCACTTACTCTGGATAATGTATTTAAAAGACTTGTGCGGCTCACGCTAAAACGCATCTGCTCGCACACAGAATTTTGCTTTTTGATTTCTGTATCTACACCTGCAACCTCTGACATTGCTAACTCTCAAAAATATATTTTAAATGATATCCACATCCCATATAAAGTAAAGTGCTATTTATCGAAAGGGCAGTCTGTTTTATACTACAACTGGAAAATTACCTATTCTGTTACAATAATTTACTTTGTATGGCATAAATCATGCATTTTTTGATACGCTTTTTGAAAACCAAGTAGGGAATAAGTATCATCAATGGTCACTGTTTTTGTTTTTCCATTAACTACCATTGATAATCCCTGCTTCATTTTTAGAATGAGATCTTGATCTATTTTTGTATGCTCTGCCCACGCAAAACTTCCCTGTATTATGGGCAGTGTATATTTAATTTTTTTGTCGATATTGAGAGCTACAGGCTCCTTATCATACTGAAAACCAGAGGTAACGCTTACCTCATCTGCTTTTTTATCAACATAACTAACCATTACATACGGCTTGCGATTGGTTGTATAATATTCGCTTTTTTTTTTAGGATAGGATACAATATAACATACTTTCTCTCCATCTTCCAATGCAGTATACACGAGCCAATCTTTATATTTTTCCTTCAATTGTACATCACTAACCGATGCAAAAGCGCCTATCGAAAAAAATATTAGAAATATAAAAAAACTACGCATGCAAACCAAATTTCAAACTTTCAGATTGTATATATTGTTTTACCTTAGCCATCGCCTGCTCAGCCAACTGCCTTATTCTTTCTCTTGAAACACAATATTTTTTACTAAGTTCATCCAGAGTTTGAATGTTTTCAGACAAATATCTACTGATAAAAATGTCTCTTGCCCTTTCGTTGAGGCTCGCTAGTGCATTGTTTAAAATTGTTTCTTTTAATTCTTTTTCTTCATGATTCTGATAGGTTACTTCTTGACTAACCAAGTTACATGGGATCATATCTTGTAGCTCCCTTTTAGAGTCATCACCTATTTTTATGCAATCGTTTAGCGACTGATCCTTACAAGCCATACGGTAATTCATCTGCAGAACGTCTCCTTCGGATACAGAAAGCTCATTAGATATTGCTTTTATTTCTTCATTATTTAAGGTTTCCCTGTTTGTATACTGTAAAATTCTTTTTTTTATTTTACGTAAACTAAAAAACAATCTTCTTTGTGCTTGCGTTGTGCCTATTTTCACAAACGACCAAGATTTCAATATAAAGTCTTTTATTGAAGCTTCAATCCACCACACCGCATAAGTTGAAAAACGAAACCCTAAATCAGGATTAAACTTTTTCACTGCATGCATTAAACCCATATTTCCTTCCATGACCAGGTCCATCAACAATAGTCCATAATTTTTGAATTTCATTGCAATTTTCACTACCAAATTCAAATGGCTGGTAATCAATTTATGAGCAGAAGAAACATCCTTATATTGGTTCCAATTTTTTGCTAATCGTACCTCTTCCTCTTGAGACAGCATAGGAAATTTTTGCACCCTAGCAATATATTGCATGAGATTGGTTCTGCTATCGACACATAAGCTTGCCATTGGGGTCAACATAACAACTTAAATTAAAACTTCATGCATATAATATATTGATTTTCCAGCAAAAATTCAAGCTTTGATTTGAAAAAAGTACAAATTTTTCATCTAATTTCTTGGAGACAGTAGGCCGCAGTGTTAGCTAATTGGATAACATTATGTAACTTTAGATGATATTCTACCAGTACAATGGTAAACGTTACAGCTTAAACACATAGCAAATAGTGTTATTCCAGTGCCTTGACACTGGAATCCACATTTCTTTTTTCTAGATCCCAGTGTCATGCTACTTGGATGACAAGAAAAACCCCACTGGGATAACAAGACTGAGATAGACTAGAAATTAAACGCTACTCCAGCTTCTGCACCAACAGTGCTGTAAAGAACTTTGAGTTCCCCTTTGTCTTTGCCTGCAGCAGCATCTTTATCAAAATGAGCACCAAAAGAACCGAAATAACGAGCTCCAGCATAAAGTTTGACTTCCGGAGTTACATCATAACTAACACCAGCTTTTACTTGACCAGCAAAACCAAATTTACTTTTTTGATCATTCACAGCGTCTTTCAAAGGAGTGCTAATATACGCTGCACCAACACCAACACCAATATATGGAGTGATAGGCATATCTTCAATTGCTATATCGTAATAAACGTTAACTAGTCCTGAAATTGCTGTTACACTGTCTGCAATAGTATCTGGCATAAATCTTGCATCTGTAACATTATTTTTGTTTAGGTATGAATAAACTCCTTCAACATCAACCCTGATGTCGTCCATTTTGTAACCAAACGCACCACCACCAGCTAGAAAAGACGCTTTTAATGGACTGTAATCACTATTGTCTTTCGTATAGGTAATACCATCAACTTTTGTGAAAAGAGGTAAAATTTCACCGTTGTATTGCAAACGAATATAGTAACTAGTTTCTTCATCACTTATTGGACCAACAGGATCTGAAAAAGCAGAGTTTGATAAACTTAGCAACGTTGCTAAAGCGGCTGCTGAAAAAAACTTTTTATAATGCATAATTGTCCTCGTAAAAAAATTAAAATTCCACTTTAGCAGTCTAAGTAACAACTAAAGTTAAGTCAAGTGCTAACTTAATAACACAAAATATTCTACATTTTAACTAATTTTTAGGAGAAGACAAAGATTTTATTAATGAATAAATACGACTCTTGATTTTTTGGTATAGCTAACACAGGTAAGATTTACTATCGAAAGACCTCGTCATCTCGCTGCTTGTTAGCGGATGAGAAATCCACAACTGTACGAACATTGCAATTTGGGCCTACCAGGAGGGCAATGCCTCTTATCCAAGTACCATCTTCTTGTCATCCCAGTCTGGGATCCAGGAATTTTATTAAGTTGGTAAGCATAAAAGTAGCCGTTTTATGTTAAAACACAATGTTCTTGATGAGATTACGGCAAGGCTGGATTCCAGACTGGAATGACATCGTTT
The DNA here is from genome assembly GCF_964026915.1 of Wolbachia endosymbiont (group A) of Eristalinus aeneus. Taxonomy (NCBI): domain Bacteria; kingdom Pseudomonadati; phylum Pseudomonadota; class Alphaproteobacteria; order Rickettsiales; family Anaplasmataceae; genus Wolbachia; species Wolbachia endosymbiont (group A) of Eristalinus aeneus. Next base: position 350,547 of record NZ_OZ034712.1, on the reverse strand, counting down.
ACTATGTGCCATATTGCAATGTTTGTACAGTTGTGGAATGAATCACGGTATGACGTAGGGCTATGCTAGTATAGGTACATTATATGAAGAAGTACTAGCGTTGGGAATATTAGAAAAAAAATACTTACACTAAAAGAAACTTCAGTAGTAAATTCAAAAAGGAAGTTTAAACCCAGATGGTAAACCCATCATACCTGCAAGATCAGAAGTTGCATTCGCCATATCTTCTTCTGCTTTTTTAACGGCATCATTAAACGCTGCTGTTACTAAATCCTCTACTATATCTTTTTCCTCATTTCTCATAAGTTCTAAGTCTATGTTCACCTTTTTAGCTTTATAGCTACCTATTTTTATGACTTCCACTAATACAGAAACTTTGCCACCACCAGAAATACCTTGAAACTCTTTTCCAACATATTTTTCTTGAGCTTCTGCAAGCTTTTTTTGCATCTCTTGCGCTTGTTTCATTATTTGACTAAAATCCACAACTTACTCCTTATTTTCTATATTAACTACTTTTGCACCTTTAAACGTGTCAAGGATATCCTTAACTGCAGGTGCATAATTTAAATTACTCACTTCCCTGTTTATATAACCTGTATCAACTGCAATAACCCACTCTTGCTGAGTCACCTGGTTTAAGTAATTTTTTAAATCATTGCAAAAATTACTATCCAACTTAGATACAGCTTTTAATTTTAAATATCCAGGTTTACAATCTATTAATTGTAGATTATTACACAGTTGTTTGTAAAGATAAATTTGGTTACTTCGCCTTAATAGTTGCAAAATCTTATCAAAATCGTAATTTTGTTGTTTATTTTCCACATGGATCCCAGTGTCACGCACTGGGATGACAGAGTGGGGTTGTTGTTTACTTTCCACATATTTTTTTGGATCCGAGTAGTCAGCTACTTGGATGACAGAGGGGGAAGGTGCAACAGGTCTGCCCTGTCTATTTCCTTGCTCTACATTCTGTGAAAGAACTTTTTTGATCACCTGTTCCGGAGAAGGCAGATCAGAAAGATAACAGAGGCTAATTAACATCATTTCAGCAGCAACATCGTTGCATGTTGAAGTTTTTATATCTTGAATACCTTTAAGCAACATCTTCCACAATCTCGAAAAAAATATTAAAGATCTCTTTATACTTAAATCTTTTATCCTATTCTTTTCATGCTCTGTAACTGCATTATCAATCTCTTTTGTAATCAAAAAACGGCATACTAACTGAATTGTTTGCAATAGACCTTCAAAAATACTAAGTGGGTTTGCTGTTTTTACCGCCTTGTCAAACACTGATAGAGCTTTCTGTAAATCACCTTCTAATATTGCCCCTAATAGATCGAATATAATATCTTTATCCACTAGGCCAAGTATGTCTGTCACATTTTTAGTGGATATTGCACCATCTTTGCTATATAGCACTGCTTGATTCATCAAAAACAAGGCGTTACGCATTGAATTTCCAGAGTGTCGTGCAATTAATTCTAATGCTCCCTTTTCAATGGAATAACTCTCTTTTTGTGCAACATCATTTAAACGTTCCACTATTTTAGCTACAGGAATGTTGTGTAAATCAAATCTTTGACAACGTGCAATAATAGTTATTGGTATCTTTTTTATTTCCGTAGTTGCTAAAATGAACTTTACACTAGATGGTGGCTCTTCTAGGGTTTTAAGTAATGCGTTAAATGCACTGCTAGATAGCATGTGTACTTCATCTATAATGTAGACTTTGAATTTAGAGCTTATAGGTGAATAGCAAATATCTCCCAGGATTACTTTAATATCGTCAATGCTAGTGTGACTTGCTGCATCGATTTCAATTACATCTGGATGGCTTGAATTTTTTATTGCTAGACAATTTTCACATGATCCGCAAGGTTCAAAAATTGGCCCCAGGGAACAATTCAAACATAAAGCTATTATCCTTGCAGTGGTGGTTTTACCAACTCCACTACTACCAGAGAGCAGTATAGATTGTGGGATTTTGTTTAAAATAAAAGCATTTTCTAATACACGCACTAATATATCTTGACCTACTAGATCTTTGAAGCTACTAGGACGATGTTTTAATGCTATATTCATAGCCTCGGATAAAACAAATAATGAAATAGGTATGCAACCCAAAAAGGTTCTGATATGGCTGCTTCATTTCTGATCTGACCAAATTACAGAGTTTTTGCCTGCATACCTTATAAAATATTATACTTTTTTTTTTATTTAGCAAGGTATATCCTATATTAGCTCTATAATTTGATATGTTAAATTTTTTACAGTGCTATTTTGAAGTAAATAAAAAGTTAGTTGTCATGCAAGTCACTACAAGATTGTCACTCCAATGTTTATTTATGTCATTTCAGCGCTTATTTATGTCATCCCAGTGCCTAGGCATACAGCTGTATGAATGTTGTGATATAAGAGCAATTTTTACCGAAAAGGATGTCATCCCAGTACTTGACTACTTGGATCCAGAAAACTTAACTGTAAATGAGCGCACTAGGCAATTGTATAACAAGAACTGGATTCCAGTGTCAGCTACTTGCATGACACTACCTGCTACGCAAACTTCTGTGGACTACAAAGAAAGTTCGTACAGTTGTAGGTCAAGCCATAGAGTAACAAAAAAAGGATATTGGTATAACAAAAGAGGAACATTATGATTTTATATCATTTTCCTCTTTGTCCATTTTCACGAAAAGTTAGAGCTTTTCTAAAAGAAAAAAAATTAGGCTGTGATCTAGTGTATGAAAATCCGTGGGAAAAGCGGAATGAATTTATGGAGATCAATCCAACCGGGCAAGTACCAGTGTTAATAGATAATAACTTTGTAATAGCGGATAGTAATGCCATTTGTGAATATATAGAAGAGACTTACAATAGCGACGTCAAATTACTTGGTTCATCCACTATTATTAAGTCTAAAATACGCGCTCTAATCAATTGGTTCGATAACAAATTTTACAATGAAGTTACTAAGTATATTATGAATGAAAAAGTAATTACTAACCGCAGCCCTGACTCTAGATTTCTTCATGCAGCTCAGCATAACCTGCCTTGCCATATGGAATACATCGAACACTTAATTAACAAGAACGTTTGGCTTGCAACTGATAAGTTCACTTTAGCTGATATTACTTTAGCATCGCATATTTCCGTAATGGATTATGTAAGTAGTTTTCCATGGGAAAAAAGTAAAATTTTAAAAGAATGGTACTCCATTGTTAAATCAAAGCCTTGTTTTCGTGAGATATTATTAGAGAGGATTTCTGGTTTAATCCCTCCTAAACATTATGCTGACCTTGATTTTTAACTTATGTTAGCTTTAAAGCTACAGTCATTCCTTCATCAGTTGGAATCAATATAGAGAAATATTTTTTTTCATCTGATAATCTATTATTAAACTCCCTCATGGCATGCCATGATTTTTCTGATACTTCTTTTGGAGGCGATTCTAAAAATACTGTGTTAAACAGTAGAGTGTTATCTGCAACGATTAGCCCATCTTGTTTAATGTATGACTCTGCCCAATCTAAATACTTAGGATAACTACTTTTGTCAGCATCAATAAATATCATGTCAAATGGTGCTTTTGCTGATAATTCATTAATTTTTTCCAGTGCATCGCCTTCTATTAGAGTAATTTTATCACTTAGATTAAAAGCACTAAAATTTTTTTTTGCTATTCTTGAGTGTTGAGGATTATTTTCTATTGTATATATATGACCGTCTTTTAGTAGAGCTTTTGCCATGCAAATCGACGAGTAACCGTATAACGTGCCAATCTCAACAATACTTTTGATTTTTTGGATTTTTATAAATAAACTTAATAGCTTTCCTTCTTCAGGGCCAATTTGAATATGTTGCTTTTTTTCAAGAATACAATATTCTTCTATTTTTTTATATTCTTTTGCAAATAGATTTCTTATGTATGACAATTTTATACTAAAATTATTACGCATATATTATAAATTAGGGAGACTTAATTCATACACAATTTATAAATATAATAATATAGTTTAAAATAATAAAAACATTTATTTTAAGTTATTATTTCATAGTATAAAATTTTAAGTGACAAAAATTATTATATATCGTACTATAGTTAACTAGTATAATAAACAGTCGATTATTATGCTAGAATTAAAGGGATTGTTTATGCGCATTTCTCTTTTTAAAATATAATTTTTATAATCAATTAGAGGGGGTTATATGTCTTATACTATTGCTGGTGAAGTTGAAACGTTAAACAAAAAATCTAACAAGAATGAAGGGGTTATGTTACTACATAATCCAGCTTATCGTGAAAAGTATAAAGAACGTTTTGATGAAGCTCAGAGAAAAGTTATGGATATGGTTCAGTTTTATGATGGGACAATAGTATTAATAGAGAATAAAATCGCTATGTATTACTACACTTGGCACAGTAAAAAAAGAGAGTTTGAGCGTAAAAAACAACAAACAGTAGTGAAAAACAATGACTCAGCATAGAGTCTTTTATATGGTAAGCTACAGTGGTATTACTTCACTATAGCTTTTCCATATAATTTATCTATCACATTAGTGAAATATTTCAGCTCTTTATACCCTCCATGTTTAACTTTATTATGCTCTATATATGATTTATCATCGTTAAGCTTGATGAAAAATATTGGAGTGGCTGTGATACCAAGTTTATTAATTGCCAGTGATTTATCATTTACGATTTTATCCATTATTTTCTTATCATTAATGCATTGGTTAAATGCATCTTGCTTTAAGTTGCTTAGTGCAGCAATTCTTTGTAGTAAAGTCAAATCACTTAAATTGTAGTAATTCCACGAATCTATTGAGTTAAAAACAGCTTTGTTAAAATTAAAGTAGTCTTCTTGTTTTTCGTAGCAATGACTTAGCATTGCAGCCTTTAGCCCTCTGTAATCCAAAGGAAAATGACGAAATATATATAACATCTTACCTGTGTCTATATATTTCTCTTTAATTTTAGGAAAAACATTCCTATGAAAAAGAGAGCAGTGATAACAAGTTAATGAAGCATATTCTATCATTAGAATTGGTGCTTTTGGATCTCCTAATAATTTATCATTAGGTAATGGCGATAATAGCTCATTTGATGTTATTTCATTGGGTTTTTTTTGAATGTATTGGTTATCGGATAAATCTTGCTTAACAACTGCATAAGAATTAACACTTATGAAAATTAATAAAAACAATAGTCTAAAAATCATTACAATATAAACACTTAACTTACTAAAAAAAATTATACATTTATATTAATAATGTCAAGATAACTTTTGTTTAGCAAGGCTTTCAGCCCTATCTTTAAATGCAGCAATTATTTTACTTTGTGTATACTTATATACTGAGTTTAATAAAGTGGAAAATGAGTTGGACTTAAACTTAAACTCTATATAAAACTTTACCATAGTTTTATTTTCATCTATGGGAATGAATTGCCATTCATTGTATAGATGTTTAAATATTCCATTTGATGATACAGCTTTTATCCAACCTTCATTTGTTCCACTTGGAGAAAGAGAAGTAACTTCTGATGTATATCTACCTTTAATTCCATGAAAAGCTGCGAGGAGATCCACAACCATTTGGTTGTTAATTTTTTCTTTTATATAAACGGCTTTGCACCAAGGAACAAAATCAGGATACCTTTCAACATCAATTACAATTTGGAATACTTCATTAGGCAAACATAGGAAAACACCCTGTTCTTTGTATTGATGAAGCATAAATGTTAAACCAATCAAAATAGGATCCGTATCTACCGTCAGCCTTAGTAGATTCCTGAGACTAAAGTTAAGGTGGGCATCGCGTATCAATTTCAACGAAATTAACAGAGGCAATTCCCTTGACTAGAAATTATCGCTCGGGAAATTTAACTTAACTCATAACGCATAGAACAGACCCTTAATTAATTGTAGATGATTTATACAAGGTGTGTCTATAGATATATTAAAGCTAGCGATTATTATTTAATCTTTATTAAACTTTGCATTCTAAGTATCATAGCTAATAAATATATCTTATGAACATTACTAAAGTTTTAACTATCATTGTTTTTATTGTAATTTCTTCAAGTGCTTACACTAATTGTACAGATCACAAAATTTTTGTGCATACTATGAAGCAACAAGTGGATGGTATATCTACAAAGGAGAATAAAAAAAACCGGGAATGTGTGCAAAAAAAGCTTCAGGAGGTCATTCAAAACAATGTTAACCTCAAAGGAATATCGCAATTCGTCATAGGAAAACATTGGGCTTTAGTTAAACAAAAAGAAAAAGAAGATTTTTTAAGAGAGTATGAAGTGTATCTTACGCGTTTGTGCGTTAAAATTTTATATAAATACATGCATGATAGTGAAATGATCATAATGAGTACAAAAGCAGTTGACGATGAAACTTGCTTAATTGGTACAAGATTTTCTTACGGTGATGAAGAATTTACAAATATTGATTTTAAAGTTACTAAAAATAACAGTTCTTTCTTGATAAGTGATGTTGTAATGAGTGGAATAAGTATTGCTATTAATCAACGTTATCAATTTAGTGAAAAAATCGACACGCATGGCATAGCAAGCGTTATAGCTGAATTAAAATGCAATAACAATCCATGATATATATGCCTCATTGGCCTAAGCCACTTGGTAGCAGGCCGAATGATTTTTCTCTTGATCGCATAAAAGGCTTTCTTAGCAAACTAGATAACCCCGAGAAAAAAGTGCCTCCCGTAATTCATATAGCTGGAACTAATGGGAAAGGCTCAACACTAGCATTTATAAGATATATAATGCAAGCAGCAGGGTATAAGGTACACGCATACACTTCTCCACATTTAGTGAGTTTTAATGAGAGGATAGTGATAGCCGGCAGCTATATCGACGATAATGAATTATATAGCTTATTAGAAGAATGTCGTGCAGTAATTGCAGAACAACCTATCACTCTGTTTGAAGCTGCAACTATTGCAGCTTTTTTAGCTTTTTCTCGTCATAAAGCCGATATAACTTTAGTTGAAGTGGGTATGGGTGGAAGGCTTGATGCAACAAATGTTATAGATAATCCGATTTTAACAATAATTACTTCCATTGCACTTGATCATACGGAATATCTTGGCCCTACTGTAGAAATTATAGCAGGTGAAAAGGCTGGAATAATGAAACCTAATGTTCCTTGCGTAATAGCACCGCAAGAAAAATCTATAGTGAACACGCTAGAACACCACGCAATAAATAAGAAATCTCCCTTGTATAGAGGAGGTCTTGAATGGAATTGCAAAAAAAAGAACAACAAAATGGTTTTTCAATCAGCTATTCAATCAATAGAATTTCCTTTGCCATCTTTAAAGGGTGATCATCAGGTGATTAATGCAGGCAATGCTATTGCAGCATGTAGTATTTTAAGTGGAAAGTATGAATTTGATATTGGAGAAGAGGATATCACTTCAGGTTTACAGTGCACTTATTGGCCTGCACGGCTAGAGTCTATAAAAGAAGGTAATTTAATTTTCCTACTACCGAAAGATTGGCAATTATTTTTAGATGGTGCACACAATAATGATGGTGCTAGAGTACTATCTCAGTGGGTAAAAGATAATTTTGCTGAAGGTATTTATATGGTTTTTGGCGTTACTAGTAACAGAAATGTGGAAGAGTTCTTAGAGCACTTAAAGCCATATATCAAGCTACTATGTGCGGTTTGTGTTAAGTCTGAACCTAAAGCAACAAATACAAATTTGATTAGGGAAAAAGCCAATAACATAGGAATAAAAGCAGTTGAATGTGAATCAATTGGCGATGCAATATCAAATCACATATTAAAAGCCTCTACCCAAAACGTCAAAACCATACTAATCTGTGGCTCATTGTTCCTAGCTAGAGACTTCGCTATGGAGAATAGCTAACTTTGATGATATTAACTGACCGATGGGGAAATAACTTTGATTGCTCATAGTACTGCTTGGCTTTTCGTTATCGACTTCTATAAACTGATCATCACCTTTAAATTGCTCCTCAATTGAATTTATAGCTGTCTTTTTGAGAATATAATTACTTGCAGCATTTAAAATAGGTGAAGTAACAATTAAAAGCGTGAATGGTAATGAAAGTAATAAGCCGGATAACATCATAGAGTTAGTTATACCAAAGCCGTTGGCAACTAAATCTAATCCCACACCGAAAAACATTAAAGATGTACAGATTGTGTTGCTCAAAATAACTGAATTTTTTAGCCACTTTAATTTAGTCCTATCACTCTTTGAAAAATTTTCGCATTCTTGGTCAAAGTTAAACAATAATAAAATATTAGTCTGATGATTAAACTCTTTCCCATTTCTAGTATAAATGCTCTTAACAGCTAGACTCAAAATAGATCCTGCTAACAAGGGAGCAAGAAAACCTACTGCTATTGGTACATTAGAAGAAATTGTAAGTTAAAAACGTGATATAAAAGAGATAAGAGAGAAAGATAACCCTGCTCACTAGGAATAGCGGGCGTGCGCGACCGAAAGGAAATTGGTATTACAACCGTTGGTATCAAGGTACGCTAGCCCTATCTCTCGATACGTTTGAATAGTTGCTTGGGACATATATATGCACCCGTTTACAATCTTAAATTAACTAAAACTATCGAGGTTTATTATGGTTACATCTTATCAAAATTTTATTGGCATTGACATCGGAAAATTTAAAAATGTCGTTGCAATTCACAAACAGAAGAATGCTGTCGAATTTGATAATAATGCTTCTGGTTGGCAACAATTATTTCAAGAGTTTTCAGATATTCTACCTAATGCTTTAGTGACTTTAGAAAATACAGGGAAATATGAGCTTGGCTTATCACATTTTCTTACCGACAAAAATATTGCCGTGCATCGAGCTAATACTCGTAAAGTAAAAAGCTTTATTTTATCTCACGGAACTTTAGCAAAGTCTAGATGCAAGAGCTCTTGCTCAATATGGATTTGAACGCCATAGAACTATCTCTCTATTTGTACCTACCTCTACAGAACAATCAACTTTGGCTGCACTTTGTCAACGTCGTGATGATATTACGCAAATGAGAACTCAAGAAAAATGCAGACTTGAAGCACCGGAAAATGATCATATAAAAGAAAGCTGTCAAAAGACCATTGAGTTTTTCGATAGTCAAATAAACGAACTCAATGATACTATACAAAAGATTATTGATGAAAGCCGCGAATTACAACAACGCCAAAAAATTCTTAAAACAGTTCCTGGAATAGGTAAAAAGTTATCACAAGATTTTTTGTGTTTAATGCCAGAGCTTGGTTACTTAAACAGAAAAGAAGTAGCAAGTCTTGCCGGAGTTGCACCGCATCCAAAAGAAAGTGGTAAAGCTGTTGGTTACCGAAGGATTACAGGTGGTAGAAGTAACGTTCGTTCAAAGCTCTTTACAGCCGCTATGGCTGCTACAAGGTCGAAATCTATACTTGGCGCCTTTTATTCTAAGCTTGTTGAAAGTGGTAAGAAGAAGATGGTGGCTATAACAGCCCTAATGCGTAAAATTATAGTAATTGCTAATACAAGACTTAAAGAAGCAATTAATTTGCATACTTAAAAATCTTCACAACGGTAACTGAAATTGGCTAATGAATATGTGCGTCCACACAGACTTAAAGCACATATTCATTAGCTTAAGCAGAAATTGCTGTGGTAGCTGTTTGATATAAAATTCTATTTCTATGACAAACGGGTTTTTATTGCCCATATAATTTGCAAAATTACACAAATAAAAAAATTTTTAAAAAACATAGTTGATAGCACTGACAGAAAATATCGTGGCTATGAGCAAACGAGAAAATTGCACGTAATGTTGAATATAAACAACAAAAAAGCCATAGCTGTAAAATACAGTAACGGCTGATCACTATGGAGCTTGTGATTTGCTAAAAGAAGTTGATTTTCAGCATGCCATAAAAGCACTATATGCAGATAGAGCATGTGATAGGCACAAGTTTTATAAGTTGTGTAACGAATATGATATAAAGACAAAAATTCCACCAATAAACAATGCGGCAGAACATCCAGAAATAGATTATATGTCTAACAGGAATGCTGCTATTAGGTTAATAAAATTATACGGTGAAGATGGCATGAAAGAATGGAAAAAAGAAGTAAATTATGGGAAAAGATCTTATATTGAAGGGTTTTTCTCAAGATTAAAGCAAATATTCGGATTTAGTTTTAGGAATAAATCTGAGATAAATCGAGAAAAAGAACTGCTAATCAAATGCTATTTGCTTAATAAATTCACTGATATTGGTATGGCTAAATTTGAGATAGTTACATGAATTTACCATAAATCACCATCTCATAAAGTGTGATGCAACAAAGCCATCCCAGTGTCTGGGCACTGGGATGACAAGAAGAGAGCACTGGAATGACAGGAGAAGGAGGGCTACTACCGTCATAAAGGAACCAGTGTCAGTTACTCGGATGATACCTTTTTCTACTTAATTTGGGTTATGCAAGAAGTCTATTCGCGGTATAGATTCCGCTAACAAGTAGCGGGATGACGGTTGTCGGTAAATCTAAGTCAGTTTAGCTATATGCTTTTAATTCCCCCAAAAGGAGAATTAAATATGTGAAGTTCTAGTTGATATGACTTAATGAATGGTTAGTTTAAATTACTAATTTATTTAAGAGATTTTGATAATATTTAACCCACTCGCTTTTCTATTTTCCATATCACGATGTGCTTGAATTATTTCATCAAATTTATATTTTTTATTGATCCGTACAGTTAAAAGTTTTTTTCTTATCATCTCGAAGATTTCCATTGTGGTAAGCACTAATGTGAATCTATCATGCTTATAATGGTATATTGAGGTTCCAGTTGCAAATAACGAACGTGAACTAAGTAAAGAAAAACTAATAGGAGCGTTACCTGATATCTGCCCATAGGAAACGTATATGCCGAACCTGCCTAAAGATTCAAAAGAGAGCTTGCTTGTAGCGTAACCTATGGGGTCATATACTGTACCTACTCCTCTGTTTTGCGTAATCTCCATAATTTTAGAAACGAAGTCTTTATCATTGTAGTTTATTGCGTATGTGCAGCCACTTTGTAAAGCTATCTTCATTTTTTCATCAGAGCTTACAGAACCTATCACTACACCTTTTTTATCCTTTGCCCATTGGCATATTATTTGTCCTAAGCCACCATTAGCCCCATGAACTAGCACGAAAGCACCAGGCCTGATTTTATAAGATTGATTAACTAAATAGTGAGCTGTCATACCTTTAAACAGCACTGCAGCAGCAACTTCATCAGATATGTCATCTGGAATTTTTATCAGATATTTCTGGTGTATAATGCGCTTTTCACAATATGCCCCTGGAGGAGCTGTGCAATATCCAACTCTATCTCCGACCTTCAACCCATCACTGATTTTTTTACCAAGCTTTTCAATAACTCCCACTGCTTCCACTCCAAGCACTGATGGTAAATTTTTAATTTTGCGTGTACCTTTTCTGTGCTCTAAATCATAACGATTTAAGCCGATAGTTGTGTGACGCACTAAGACTTCCTCGCCTTTTGGCTCACCTATGCTCTTATCTACAAATTCTAATACTTCTGGTCCCCCAGTTTTTTTAATTTGTATAGCTCTAACCATGATGAATATTAAGACAAAAACTTTGATTATGTTATCTAACAATTAATATTTTGCAAAGTTATTGTTTTCACAATCAATAGACTTCTTGCGTTACCTCCTGTCATTCCAGTGTCAGCTACTTGGATGACACCCTATTGATTACTGAAATGACATGGTTTGCAAACATTCTGTTACTTAAGCTTAAAAAACGTGTATGACAGTGTTATTTCGCTCAAATCTTTTGTATTGTTATCAAGCATTATCTCAGGATCTATATAAAAAGATACGGGCATAGCTGCTTTTTGTTTTGGTAGCAACATTTGTTCTTCAAAACAAAAGCATGCAATTTTATTGAAATACTTACCTGCTTTGAAAGGCGTAACGTTATACACCGCCATTCCAAATGAAGGCTGATCAGATAGATTTTTTGCGTAATAAAACGCTAAACTTTGTTCTCCTATGTTTACGTCAACGTAGTTAGTTTCTGATTTAAACTCCCAAGGTAGATCGGACATTATATCAGCATTGAAATGGACCCTGATCTTTTGGTTAGTTATATTTGTTGTTGTGTTAGTTACTTTTCTTATTGTGCCACCATACCCAGTAGCTTTACAGAAAATGCTATATAGAGGTACCGATGCATATGCAAGACATATCATCGACACAACTAAAGATACTAAAAAGAAAACTATAGAATTCTTACTGCCTTTCCTTAAAAAGGAAAACATCTAATCCCTATTGTTGAACAAGTTAAGTAACCTGAGTAGATTGAGAAACATATTAATAAAGTCAAAATAAAGATTAGTTGCACCGAGTATTGCCAATTTAGTAGTAGCAACTTCTGATCCGTCATTATGTTTATAATAAACGTCCTTGATTCTTTGAGCATCATACGCAGTCATTAAGGTAAAGACTATTACTGATATGAACGATATTGCAAAGTGGAGAGGACTACTTCCAAGAAATAAATTTACTATAGACGCAATGATTAACCCCCAAACTCCCATAATCAAGAAAGAGCCCATACTTGTAAGATCTCTTTTTGTAGTATTGCCATATAAAGCCATAGAGCCAAACATGATTGATGTAATGAAAAACGCCCTTGCTATATTTTCTGCAGTATAAACTATAAAAACATAAGATAAGGAAAGCCCCATTAACACTGAGAACGAGAAAAATATAGTAACGGCAGACTGAGCACTTAGGTGTTGAATTCTATAAGACATGTAGAACACCAATGCAACCGGAGATAACATTACCACAAGCGATAGAACGGGATTAGAATAAATTACTTGAAAAAGACCAGAAAATACTGTTAAAAATGCAACAAGCCCTGTGACGCCCAAAGCTAAAGCCATGTAATTGTATACTTTAGTTAGGTAACTTCTAAGCCCAGCGCTATAGTAAACGCCTTGAGAGCGAATATCCTGTTCATTTCTCATATAAGACATAATATAACTCCTTTTGTCCATTATTTAACACATTATAATATAAAACCACATTTTTATCAAGTGTTTTTATTATAAACAGCTATGCGCTGGCATTTGTTTTAATATAAATAGAATATAGGCCTATTGCTGCTGCATTTGAAACATTTAAGCTGTCAATTACGTTTGATATTGGGATCTTTAAAAGATAATCACAATTTTCTTTAACTAACCTCCGCATTCCTTTCTCTTCAGAACCAAAAATAATTACTCTTTTTTTCTCAAGACTCTTTATTTCATCTATATTTTCTTTAGCATTGCAATCAAACCCGTAACACCAGTAGCCGACCTTTTTTAAATACTGCATAGTTTTTACTATATTTGTAACGTATATTAGCGGAACAATATCTAAAGCCCCACTTGCTGCTTTTGCAATAGATGCATTTTCACTCGGTGAATGGTTATGTGGTAAAACCAATGCGTCGACATTAAAACAAGCTGAAGTTCTTAAAATTGACCCAATATTGTGCGTGTCAGTGACTTGATCTAAAATGACTATAGTAGAGCTGTCGTTTGAGCTTTCAGCTACCTCTTCGATGCTTAAGTTATAAAGAATAGGGGCAACATTTAAAGCAATTCCTTGATGGTTAGCACCTTTAGATAAAACGTCATTAAGTATTTTGTTTTCTACTAATCGAACTTTAATGCCCTTACTATTTACACATTGCCTAATTTCTTTTTCATGTTCTCTATAGAAATTTTCTGTTACTAACAGTTCTATACACCGCCTATTTTTATTCTTCAGTGCTGACATGCAGGTGTGCTTTCCATACAGCCAAAAATTCTCATTAGTTTTTGACGATTTCATCGTATTATCGAAAATCGGGTTTTTATAGAATAAGCAACATTTTACTATGTTTGGATATTGTTGTAAAATTATACAATTCGATTAATGCGTTTATGTCGGACGATGAGTTAGATTGGCAAAAAAATGTTAAGCCAATAGAATGTGGAAAAGTTACTTTGAAAGTTGATCATAAAGTAAATATAAAGTCTATGGTTGATAAAGGTACCTCCGACTTACAAAGGAATTTTCTTAATACCAATAATGGTCACTCATCATTTTGTCTTGACAAAAACACAAAATCAAAAGTTGATAGGGGTAAATATTTTATAAGCGATAAGCTCGATTTGCACGGCTATAGTATAGAGGATGCTTACTGTAAATTGATAGATTTTATTATCAAAAATTATCGAGCAGGAAATAGATGTTTATTGGTAATTACGGGATACGGCAGTGCAACAAATAAAACAGACACTATAAAGAGTAACTTAAATAAATGGTTAAATGACACTAAAATCCAGCATATGGTTCTATACTACCAACAAGCTACGAAAAAACATGGTGGTAAAGGGGCTTTTTATGTTTTATTAAGAAGGCTTAGGCCCTATTAGCTGCTTAAGTTTCCTTTTAAGCCTTAATTTTTCTTGTATAACCATACAGTGTTCGGCAGCGCGTGACGCACAACTGTGCGAACATTGTGATTTGGGTCTACCAGGAAGGATGTCTCCCAGTACCTCTTTTCCCGTCATCCCGCTACGTGTTAGCGGGATCTCATTTCACTTTATGAGGGTGTCATCCGAATAGCTTGACTACTTGGATCCAGATTGGATACTGAGTTGGTGAGTATAAAAGTATAGCTTCTACGTCATACCGCCGCGGTATCTCAGCCGCTAACAAGTAGCGGGGTGACGAGTTACTATACCGCTGCGAACCGTCATACCGCGATTTATTCCATAGCTGTACGAACATTCATTTTTGAAGGTAAACTGCACAGCAAATGGTGTCATTCCAGTGCTTGACACTGGAATCCAGCCGGCTTTGTTGCATCGCTAGCTATGATGGATTAAAGATAAAAAAGGTGGAGAATATCAGTAGCTTATTATTCTGGTATTTATAACAAGAACGGTCAGTGAATACCTAAATTTGAGTAAAAGAAATTTCACTACCACTCACTAATCCGGCTAAAATTCAAGAATTTCAATGCTTTAGCTATTTTCAATAGAATTAAATTTATTAATATAAATAACAAATTACTATTCTTAAATTTGATCAGATTGATTGCAAAAAAACAAGATTTTCAATAAGTTGCTTATAATCCTAATTATAGTTAGCCTTTCATAAGTAGCGATGCAACAAAGCCATTCCAGCGTCACGCGCTGCCATGTGATATACAATTTCCTTCGAATTACAACGTACGTGCGCTCTATATGCACTTGATTGACAAATGCTCTCTTATCAAAATCTCAAGAATCTGCACTATATTTAATGCTGCGCCTTTGCGCAGGTTGTCAGCCACTATCCACATATTTAATCCGTGCTCAACAGTATTGTCTCTTCTAATACGCGATACATATACAGCATTCTCCTGTACAACATCAATTTGAGTTATGTATTCACTATCTTCACGCCTGTTGTACACTAAAACTCCACTATCTTCGGCTTCACTTAGCACTTCACGAGCTTGTTCTTCAGTGATATGTTGATCAAATTCCACATTTACTGCCATAGCGTGACCGATAAAGACGGGTACCCTTACACAAGTTGCAGTAACTTTTATATCTTCCTCTAAAATTTTTTTTGTCTCCTCTTGCATTTTCCATTCCTCTTCTGTAGAGCCATTTTCCATGAATTCTCCTACATGGGGAATGCAATTGAATGCTATTTGCTTAGAGAATATCTTGGGTTTTTTAGCTTCGTTCATAAAGATTTTTTTTGTCTGGTCATAGAGCTCATCCATTGCTGCTTTGCCTGCACCAGAAGTTGATTGATAAGTTGAAGCAACGATTCTCTTTATTTTTGCTTTTTGGTGTAATAGATGTAGTACTAGCAGCATCTGTATTGTAGTACAGTTTGGATTGGATATTATGTTGTGGTTTTTATATTCCATAATTTTTTCTTTATTAATCTCTGGAATAATGAGTGGCACACCCTCTTTCATTCTAAAATGGGAACTGTTATCTATCACGATGCATCCAGCCTGTGTTGCAATTGGTACATACTCTTCAGAAACATGAGATCCAGCACAGAAAATGGCTACATTAGTTCCAACGAAGTCATAATCCTCAAGGCATAAAACTGTTAACTCTTTGTCACCAAAGCTCACCTTCTTCCCTTCTGATTTTTTCGATGCAAGTGCAATAACGCAATCTATCGCCTCATCTTGAAATTCAGCAAGCGTGCTTAATACCTCACGCCCTACTCTTCCGGTTGCTCCAATAACAGCAATTTTGTATCTCATATAGATGAACCTCTAATTTTAAAGTTCTATTATATTTTTACTGACAAAATTTACAATTGTTTTAATATTTTACCTTGCAATTAATTGTAATTTAGCTATTATTATGCAATATTAGTAATATTACATAATGAAATGAAAGATGAGTAAGGAATACGATGAAACTAAGGTTAAACCTGCAATGTCTACACCTCAAGGGCCTGAAGGAACCAATGGATCAAAGGCCCAAAGTGTTCTTTCGAATAAAAGAAAGCCTACAATAAATTTTGATGATAAAAAGTATGGTGTAAAAACCTCTAAAATAGACCAACAGTCTCTAAACAAAAGACAAGAATCTTCAAAGCTAAGAGATCTCTTAAGGTCAATACCAATAATAAGGAGATTTTTAGCAAGGATTTTCACACCTGAAAAAATAGAAATCATCAGTAACCCTATATATGACAACATGGAAGCATATAAAAAATCGCAGGAAGATTACCCTAGTAAGATAAAAGATGAAACTAGTATAGATGATGAACACACAAAAGAAGTAGATAGTAAACTTGAGAAGGGTAATGTTGAACAAGTGGACAACAAGAAAAGTCGTAGTTCATAAATATCAATCATTTAAAAATTATCTCTAGTTATAACATTGTATCTGTTCAGATGCATGGCTCATGTACAAATATTGAAACAAAAATTCCAGTGCTCCTTTCTCGTCATCCCAGTGCGTGACACTTGTATCTTTATGATGTGAGGCATTAGAGCTAAAATACCTCACAGGGAGGGTGAAGCTGATGCGACACTAATGCCATTAAGCCAGATTTTGCTTCCCTCCCATAGAGTTAAAGACTGAACAGTATCTTTTGGAATTATATCCCGTATTACAAGGTTAGTCTAAACTCTCAGTTTATTTATAGTCTTGGAGGCAATTTTATGCAAGTAAATGCTATTTTGGGTGTGGATATTTCAAAAAAGAAATTTGATGTTTGTTTGTTAGTGGACAGTAAAAAACGACACAAAGTCTTTCAAAATAATCAAGATGGTTTTGCAAAACTTGTAGTTTGGTGCAATGGCCATGGAGCAAATCTTACTCATTTATGTCTTGAAGCAACTAGTTGGTATGGAGAAGATTTGGCTACTTTTATGCACGATTTAGGACATAATGTCAGTATAGTAAACCCAGAAAGCTTTTGGCAAAAGTGAGCTGCTCAGAGGTTGTCCGGAAATAAGTAAAAGGCTATAATATCTGAAATTTTAGTACGGGGTAAAGATGAGAAAAAAGTATCCAACAGATCTAAGCGAAAGGGAATGGGCAAGAATAGAAAAACACTTCAGAGTATCATACAAGAAAGGAGGAAGGCCGCCAAAGTATAGCAAAAGAGAAATATTAGAAGCAATTTTCTATGTATTGCGTACAGGGTGTCAATGGCGGTATTTACCAAATGATTTTCCGCTATGGAAGACTGTGTATGAGCAGTTCAGGCAATGGAAGAAGCAGGGAATTTTTGAGAAAATGAATTATGAAATTACAAAATATAGTAGAAGAAAAATAGGAAGGAATGAGCAGCCGAGTGCCTGTATAGTAGATAGTCAATCTGTAAAGACTACAGAAAAGGGGGGATCAAAGGCTATGATGGAAGTAAAAAAGTAAAGGGTAGAAAAAGGCATATAATTACAGACACTCAGGGTTTTATACTAGGTTGTTACGTAGGCGCTGCTAACGAAAATGATAGAGATGGTATTAAAATAGCATTAAACAATATGAGAACAAAATATACTAAAGTTAAAAAAATGTGGGCTGACATGGGATACCAAGGAAGAAATTTAAAGAATCACATAAAGGAAGAATATGACATAGATATTGAAATTGTTAAAAGGCCTCCATGTAGATTTTGGGTGCACAAAGATACGCCACCTGAGCTACTACCAACAAGAGAACAAGGGTTTAAAGTACAGCCAAGAAGATGGGTTGTAGAAAGGACTTTTGCTTGGGTTAATAGGAATAGAAGGCTATCGAAGGAGTATGATTTACTCACAACATCCACTGAGAATTTCATATACCTAGCTATGAGTAGGGTTATGTTAAAGAGGGAATATGCTTGAATTTACTAGTTTCCGGACAACCTCTATCATGCGCCATGGATGCACTACGGGATAAATGGTAGAGAATTTGTTAATGGTTTAACGAGAGAACGATCCTTTAAGCCTGGTGAATTGCATAATGATCAAAAATCCATGCTACAAAATTGGGCAATTTCTATTGTTAATGAGCAAGGTAGCTATACATATGGGCAAGTCTGGAAAGATATAAACAATCCTGATATTACCAGAGGGGAATTCTTAGATGGTACAGTAAGCACAAAATTAGTATTCACAGAAGCAACACAGAAGGATATTCCAACTCTTAAAAACAGTATCTCTTGGACTAGCTATATTAATCAATCTGAAAAAGGAACTCCAAAGGTATTTAAGCAACTGAGATTATTTCAAATTGACTTTTTAGTCAAAGATAAGAGATCAGAAGAAACAGGATGGGTTGCAGGTACGTTTATTTATGATTGTACCATAAATAATAAAAATCCATGGTTGAATATGAAGTTAATGGGTATTGCTTGGGGTAACGACACTAATTATTTTACGGCAGATTATATAATCGGAAAAAGGTTATTAGAATGTTGGATAAATCCCGATGTGATGAAAAGTTCTTTAGGATATTTAGGTAGACTTAATGGTCCAATAGATAATAAAAAATCTTCATGTTTGTCATGCCATAGTACAGCACAACATCCTGAGAAATCTTCATCAGTACCACCAAAGCATGCAAAGGAACAAGAAATAAAACATTGGTTTAGGAATCTAAAGGAAGAATCATTTGATGATGGAGCATTTAATTTTGATTATTCCAAGCAGTTGAGCCATGGCATTAGAAACTACTATAGTGCTAAAAAAGAAAATGATCCTATTGGGTGTAATGCCTTTAATTATAAAGATATCACTCAAACTCCAATCAACTAATACAGTTTATGGCTTATTTATAATGGTCTTTTAAACGTGTGAGGGTGAAACTGTCAGATGGAAAACACAACAAGGCAATATCTTCTTGTGGATAGAATACCTTTGAAAGAAACACCTAACTTTAGCGTCACAAAAAATTTCATTATTTACTTTCTTCAAAAACACGAAAAAAGTACGTATATTTGTGAGAACAATTTAAACAAAAGCGGCGTTGTGAAAATAAAAACATAAAATTACTGCAACAAAGCTAGGCAAATTAATTCGTATATAAATGTGGCTAAAGTAGGCTAATATAGCTGGTTTTACGATATAGTAGAATTATTATATAGAAAAGTTCGCACGTATTGAGTGATAGACCAACGCACCCCAAAACAAAAAGTTCTCACGGTTATTATTTTTAATTAAACAAAAGCGACCATATTATTAATTTAATGACAAAAATATTGAAATAATGTTATTAGTTATAAAAAGATAACTTTACTTTGTTGATTTTTTCAACTATAGTACTTCCCAGAGTAAATGATAAAGGTATAATAAGCTATTTGAGTTATAATGGCGTATAGTGTGGATTTAAGGGAAAGGGCAGTATCGATGATAGAAAAAGGGAAGTCAAAGGTTGAGGTGGCAGAGCTTTTGGAGATAGGAATAGCAACTCTGTACCGCTGGTTAAGAAAGAAAGCCGCTGGTGAAAGCCTAAGGCCATCGAAAAACGGCAGCTTTATTCGAAAAATAGACCCAAAAATACTCGAAGAATATGTTAGAGGTTGTCCGGAAATAAGTAAAAGGCTATAATATCTGAAATTTTAGTACGGGGTAAAGATGAGAAAAAAGTATCCAACAGATCTAAGCGAAAGGGAATGGGCAAGAATAGAAAGACACTTCAGAGTATCATACAAGAAAGGAGGAAGGCCGCCAAAGTATAGCAAAAGAGAAATATTAGAAGCAATTTTCTATGTATTGCGTACAGGGTGTCAATGGCGGTATTTACCAAATGATTTTCCGCTATGGAAGACTGTGTATGAGCAGTTCAGGCAATGGAAGAAGCAGGGAATTTTTGAGAAAATGAATTATGAAATTACAAAATATAGTAGAAGAAAAATAGGAAGGAATGAGCAGCCGAGTGCCTGTATAGTAGATAGTCAATCTGTAAAGACTACAGAAAAGGGAGGATCAAAGGCTATGATGGAAGTAAAAAAGTAAAGGGTAGAAAAAGGCATATAATTACAGACACTCAGGGTTTTATACTAGGTTGTTACGTAGGCGCTGCTAACGAAAATGATAGAGATGGTATTAAAATAGCATTAAACAATATGAGAACAAAATATACTAAAGTTAAAAAAATGTGGGCTGACATGGGATACCAAGGAAGAAATTTAAAGAATCACATAAAGGAAGAATATGACATAGATATTGAAATTGTTAAAAGGCCTCCATGTAGATTTTGGGTGCACAAAGATACGCCACCTGAGCTACTACCAACAAGAGAACAAGGGTTTAAAGTACAGCCAAGAAGATGGGTTGTAGAAAGGACTTTTGCTTGGGTTAATAGGAATAGAAGGCTATCGAAGGAGTATGATTTACTCACAACATCCACTGAGAATTTCATATACCTAGCTATGAGTAGGGTTATGTTAAAGAGGGAATATGCTTGAATTTACTAGTTTCCGGACAACCTCTAATAGTAAGAGCACTCTAGAAAAGTCAGATTTTGTTACTAGAGAACCTATTTCCATTTTCAGTGGGATAAAAAATGCAAAGAATGAAGAGGAAAAAAAGAAGCTTAATCAACTTTTAGAGACACTAAGGAAGAAATTGCCTGAGGGCTTTAAGATAGGAGCTGCTATAGGTGAAGGGGATTGTTTCTTTGATTCCATAGCTCAAGGATTGAACGAGCTAAAAGATAAAGGTCTGATTGCAGGTAGTAAAGGATTTAGTGTAAAGTCTTTGCGGGAAAATTGTAAGCAATATGCACAACAAGTTAATCAATCAAAAAAAGGTTCATGGTTGGGTAGTGCTTTAAAAGGAGAAGGTGAAAAACTTTGTGAATATATTCCGCGTATTGAATTTACTGCAGAAGACATTGAAAATACAAGCTCTGATTCAGAAATAAAAATTCTAAAGTTGGAAAACGCTATATGGGGAAGACCTGAAGTTGAAGGAAAAATGATATGCGAAAAGTATGGCGTGAAAGTTAGGACTATAGAATTGAGAGATAAAGAGATAGATGGATTACATGTTACTAAAGGTAAGGTAGGTACAGGTAATAATATTATTTACATAGTGAATTACAGGAACCATTTTGTACCACTTCTTAGTAATATTGAAAAAGATATAAAGAGAAGCATAAAAGTTTCTAGAGAGGAAGCTTACGGTAATGTGGTAGGTTCAAATTCAAACAATATTTCTCAATCTTACATTTCTACACCATTACAAGATATAGAAAACTCCTCGCATAAACAAGGTAGTCATTCAAGGGGTCCAGGTAAGAAAAATCATAAAACAAGTAGAAAACGTGGGCGTTCTGTTATGGATAAAGATAATAAAGCACCAAAAAGGGCGCGCATGGATGTAAATGTTGCTAGTAATGAAGATTTAGAATCTCCTAGTGATTTACAAGATGAACCTAGACAGAATGAATTAGATAATACTTGTCAAACTAAGCAATACATTCCTCATCATTTGATAGGGCTTATGTATCGATTAGACTTGTCAGTGCTTTGCTCACTTAGAAAGTCTACGTATGAACATAAATATCCTTCATTGTCATTAGCGTTTGAAGATTCTGAAATTGATATTTTTAGTAATATTGTTCTTCGTTACGAAAAGAAGTCTATTCATATACGAATTGAAAATGTAGACGAATATTATATAGATAATGATATTAGCTATGCTAAATTATTTACTAAAGAAAGACGAAGTTCTTCTATTAATAGTTACTTTGGTAGTTTTGTTAAACATCTAATCTCTAAATCAGATAGTTTATCAAATAATGTAGAATATCTTATTGTCTATACTAATTCAGGCTTGGATCTTACAGAAAAAAAGGAATTAAAAAAAGGACAGTTGAGAAATTTTTATCCTTTTAAATTTGATAGCATAAATACAGAGGAATGTGACATTTTAAAAGACTTTTTGTTTACAAATGATAATACGCAAGGGAGTGGTTTTTATCAGTTTTTGCAGGATGATGCAACAAGAGAAGAACTTTTAGGACAATTAGAATTTTCTCCTGCTATGCAAAAAGCAATAAAAGGGAGAAAACTTTCTCAAGAGTTTGAAAAAGAAACAAAAAAAGCATTTTTAGATAAATTAGTACTTGCAGTTAATCAGCCTAATAGAGAAGAACTGAACAACATCGTTAAAAACGAAATAAAAAAAAATAGTAAAGTTCAAGACGATTATATAGCATTACAAGAAAGAATATTGTGTGATTTAACAGCTCCAGAAAAGGATAAAAAACTTAAGAATTATATATCTGGAGTTATATATGAATTCAATTTATTAATACTCTTCTTGCATGAAATGTTCTTGAATAAAAACATGCTTTCCATAAGTTTTGAGGAAAGAAGCTATGATACATCTAATAATATTACTATTAATTATAAAGATAGAGTTACTTATGTAAAAGCTCATAATGCAGATAGTAATATTGGTTATGATCAGTTATTTCCCTCCAAAAGACAGGAAAGAAAGAATACGTTTTCTATTAATAAATATTTTACTCTTTTCATTGAAAAATTAGAAAATGATAAGGATATAAAATATTTTATTATCTATACTGATGCAGATCTAGACCTTACAGAAGAAAAAAAATTAAAAAAAGGGCAATCTAAAGATTCTTATCCTTTAAAATTTGATAGTATAGATATTCGAGAAAAAAGATATAAAATTTTAAGAAATTGTTCGTGTATAAATGGGAATGGTCTTTATCAATTTGTGCAAGAAGGAACAACAAGAGAGAAACTTTTAAGTCTATTAAAGCTTCCACCTTCTTTGCAGAAAGAAGAAGAGAAAGGAAGACTCTCTGATGAGAATGAAATAGAAATAAAAGAGAAATTTTTAGATAAACTAATACTTGCAGTTAACCAACCTAATAGGGAAAATTTGAATAGTGTTATTAGAAATGAGATAGGTAAGTCTGATATTCCATATAATTACGAGAAATTACATGAAGTAGCGTTACGTTGGTCAGAATCTCATGAATTTGGCCCTATTACGAAAGGAATAATGGAAAAGCTTTTGGAAGATATAAAAAATAATAGATCTAGTTATCAGAAAATTCAAAATAAAAACATTGATGAAGAAATTAAATTTGCTAAAAGTGTGGTTGGTAAAAAAGGAACACCTGCATTTAATCAGTTCTTAAGTTTTTTAATTAAAGGAGAAGGAAAAAAATATCTGAAAGTCATGAAAAAAGAAGGAATAAGCTTAACTAATGTGTCCAGTATCTTAGGCGGAGCGAGAGGTAAAGCTCCTACAGCATTTAAAGGCTTATATCGTCTATGGTTTGATAAAGAGGGAAACAAAACTCAATATTTAAAAACCCTAGAAAAAGAGGGAATAAATCTAGCTAATATATCTAGTATTTTGAATAGAGCAAGAGGTAAAGCCCCCACAGCGTTTAAAGACTTATATGATCTGTGGTTTGATGAAGAAGGAAATAAAACTCAATATTTAAAAACTCTAGAAAGAAAAGGAGTAAATTTGGCTAGCACGTCTAGTATTTTAAGTGGAGCAAGAGCTAAAGCTTCTACGGCATTTAAAGACTTACATGATCTATGGTTTGATAAAGATGGGAATGAAACTCAATATTTAAAAACTCTAGGAGAAGAAAAAATAAATTTAACTAATATGTCCAGTATTTTAAGTGGGGCTGGGGCTAATGCTGCAACAGCATTTAAAGGCTTGTATGATCTGTGGTTTGATGAAGATGGGAATAAAACTCAATATTTAAAAACTCTAGGAGAAGAAAAAATAAATTTAACTAATATGTCCAGTATTTTAAGTGGGGCTGGGGCTAATGCTGCAACAGCATTTAAAGGCTTATATGATCTGTGGTTTGATGAAGATGGGAATAAAACTCAATATCTGAAAACTCTAGAAGAGGAAGGAATAGATCTAACTAATATGTCCAGTATTTTGCATGGAGTAGGAGCTAATGCTACAAAAGCATTTAAAGACTTATATGATCTGTGGTTTGATGAAGGTGGAAATAAAACTCAATATCTAAAAACTCTAGAAGAGGAAGGAATAGATCTAACTAATATGTCCAGTATTTTGCATGGAGTAGGAGCTAATGCTACAAAAGCATTTAAAGGCTTATATGATCTGTGGTTTGATGAAGGTGGAAATAAAACTCAATATCTAAAAACTCTAGAAGAGGAAGGAATAGATCTAACTAATATGTCCAATATCTTGCATGGAGTAGGAACTAATGCTGCAACAGCTTTTAAAAACTTATATAATCTATGGTTTGACGTGAAAGGAAATAAAACTCAACATCTGAAAATTCTGGAAGAAAAAGGAATAGATCTAACTAATATGTCCAGTATTTTAGGTGGATCAGGAACTAATATTGCAACAGCTTTCAAAGACTTATATGACCTTTGGCTTGATGAAGAAGGAAATAAAACTCAATGTTTAAAAACTCTAGACAAAGAAGGAGTAAGTCTAACTAATATGTCCAGTATTTTAGGCGGAGCAGGAGCTAATGCTGCAACAGCTTTTAAAAATCTATATTACCTATGGTTTGGTGAAGAAGGAAATAAAACTCAATATTTAAAAACCCTAGAAAAAGAGGGAATAAATCTAGCTAATATATCCAGTATTTTGCATGGAGTAGGGACTAATGCTGTAACAGCTTTCAAAGACTTATATGGTCTGTGGTTTGATGAAGAAGGAAATAAAACTCAATACTTAAAAACTCTAGAAGAAAAAGGGATAAACCTAACTAATATGTCTAGTATTTTGAATGGAGCAGGAGTTAATGCTGCAGCAGCTTTCAAAAGCTTGTATGATCTGTGGTTTGATGAAGAAGGAAATAAAACTCAATATTTAAAAATTTTAGAAAAAGACGGAATGAGTCTAACTAATATATCCAGTATTTTGCATGGAGCAGGAGCTAATGTTTCTAAAGCTTTTAAAGAACTATTTGATACTTTTTTTGATGAGCAAGGAAATAGAAAACAGCATTTAAAGCACTTTTTTATTGAGGAAAAAGGTGGAGAAAAAAGCTTTAAGCCAAGTAACTTATCCAGTATTTTAAGTAAAGCAGGAACTAGAGCTAGATATGCTTTTGAAAAATTGCATAATGTCTGTTTTAATGATGAAGGAAAAAGAACAAAACTTTTAGATGATTTCTATAAAGCAGGCTTTAGGCCAAGTAACTTATCCTCTGCATTATGTGGAACAGGAGCTCGTGCTTCTTCTATCTTAAAAAGATTGCATATTGTTTGCTTTAATGAGAAAAGAGAAATAACAAAACTTTTAGATGATTTCTGTAAGGTAGGTTTTAGGCCGGGTAATTTATGTAGTATGTTGAGTGGAGCAAAGAATAATCTAGAAAAGAGTCTGAAGAGGTTTCATGATTTTTGTTTTATAGGAGACACAAAAAGATACTTAAATCGTTTCTTAAGCGAGGAAGAAAGTTTTACGCTGAGTAACTTATCTAAGATATTGCATGGAGCAGGAGCTAATATTTGCCCTGCTTTAAAAAATTTTCATGATGTTTGTTTTGATGAGAAAGGAAACGAAACACAGCTTTTAGGTGACTTTCGTAAGGCAGGTTTTACGCCAAGTGATTTATCTAATATATTATCCATGTCGGGAAATAATGCCACTTTTATTTTAAGAAACTTTCATAAAGTTTGTTTTAATGAAGAAAATTATTTAAATCACTTCTTGGCCGAGAAAAAGCTTTTTACGCCGAAAGATTTATCTAGAATACTACATGGAGTAGGAATTGATGTTTGTTCTATTTTTGAAAGATTGCATGACCTTTGTTTTGATAAAGAGGGAAACAAAACAAAATATTTAAACAATCTCATCAAAAATGGTCGTTATAAGATATCTGATATATTACATGAACAAGTTAAAAAAGCTTCTCCTATTTTTTTAGATAAACAGAATATTAGTAAAGGAGACAAAGTAACTAATGCATCGAGTAATTCATCCGGTAAAACGGAGCAAGAACAAAACTTGGGTAGTTTACAACAAGGTGATTCTAAAATTAAGAGAAAAACCCGGAAGAGTACCGTAAACTGGAGCGAAAACGGGCAAGAAACTGATGACGTAATAGATGATAACCCTGAAACTTATTTAAGTGATACAACAATAGATAATCAATTAATAAGATCACCAAGTTTTTAGAGGTTGTCCGGAAATAAGTAAAAGGCTATAATATCTGAAATTTTAGTACGGGGTAAAGATGAGAAAAAAGTATCCAACAGATCTAAGCGAAAGGGAATGGGCAAGAATAGAAAAACACTTCAGAGTATCATACAAGAAAGGAGGAAGGCCGCCAAAGTATAGCAAAAGAGAAATATTAGAAGCAATTTTCTATGTATTGCGTACAGGGTGTCAATGGCGGTATTTACCAAATGATTTTCCGCTATGGAAGACTGTGTATGAGCAGTTCAGGCAATGGAAGAAGCAGGGAATTTTTGAGAAAATGAATTATGAAATTACAAAATATAGTAGAAGAAAAATAGGAAGGAATGAGCAGCCGAGTGCCTGTATAGTAGATAGTCAATCTGTAAAGACTACAGAAAAGGGAGGATCAAAGGCTATGATGGAAGTAAAAAAGTAAAGGGTAGAAAAAGGCATATAATTACAGACACTCAGGGTTTTATACTAGGTTGTTACGTAGGCGCTGCTAACGAAAATGATAGAGATGGTATTAAAATAGCATTAAACAATATGAGAACAAAATATACTAAAGTTAAAAAAATGTGGGCTGACATGGGATACCAAGGAAGAAATTTAAAGAATCACATAAAGGAAGAATATGACATAGATATTGAAATTGTTAAAAGGCCTCCATGTAGATTTTGGGTGCACAAAGATACGCCACCTGAGCTACTACCAACAAGAGAACAAGGGTTTAAAGTACAGCCAAGAAGATGGGTTGTAGAAAGGACTTTTGCTTGGGTTAATAGGAATAGAAGGCTATCGAAGGAGTATGATTTACTCACAACATCCACTGAGAATTTCATATACCTAGCTATGAGTAGGGTTATGTTAAAGAGGGAATATGCTTGAATTTAC
Source organism: Wolbachia endosymbiont (group A) of Eristalinus aeneus (assembly GCF_964026915.1). Taxonomy (NCBI): domain Bacteria; kingdom Pseudomonadati; phylum Pseudomonadota; class Alphaproteobacteria; order Rickettsiales; family Anaplasmataceae; genus Wolbachia; species Wolbachia endosymbiont (group A) of Eristalinus aeneus. Next base: position 322,928 of record NZ_OZ034712.1, on the reverse strand, counting down.
TAGTTTCCGGACAACCTCTAGTGATTGACTCAAATGTATCTTTGTCTTTTACACGCATGCTAAATAACAAGTGTCCTGGAGTGCCGCCAAATTTTACTAGCATGAATATATGAAATATACATGGTATCATTAAAAATAAAGAAAATACAATCGTGGTGATTACAATTATTGCACCCATGATCCCTTGTATTGCGTGTGTAAGTGAGAAACCCACCGCCATTAAACCAAATGGTATTGCGATAAATAAAATACAATCAACTATAAATGCTAGAGTACGTCTTGTCATCGTTGAGTAGTTTACTTTTTTATCCATGTACTACCTATAAAGAAAAATATCAACTAGATTTATAGTCTATCACTACTGTTTTTGCAATTTTATCGTAAAAAGTCTGTTTGCGTTGATCAAATACTGCAAACAAAAATAAAATTAGCACAATTAAAAGATATAGAAAAGTATAACCATGATAATGCAGATGAAGCAAAAAGCGAAAAATAATCCAGATGCTTCCCTTAGAAATACATCTTATTGTTGCTTGCATAAGGGTAACATTTGTAAATGTATTAGCATCTTTAATATGCATACCACACAATAGTTTTCCTGGGGTACCACCAAGTTTTGTTACCATTAATATTTTGGATATTGTTAGTACTAATGTTGCGACCACTGTAGAAACTATAAATGGTATTTCTGTTGCTAGTTGTGCAAGTTCCTGAAAAGAGTCTTTATCTTTATCTTGATCTTGTAATGATACGATGAATACACCATAGATAAAACCGAAGATAAAATGAGGGGAAAATATGATGAGGTCAAGTATTTCTGCTACAATACGCCTTGTAAATCCTACATAATTTACTTTAACATTTATTTCAGTATTCATAACCCCACCTATATTTCATAATATCATCATATGATATAAAAATACGTTATTAAATAACCGTAAATATACTAACTTGGGTAATATTAGCTACTTGTGCCACTCTATTATTTAAATTAATATTAAATCATTTATAACTAGGGAAGTTATGTCAACACTAATCACAGTTGCATATGGCGACGGTATCGGACCAGAAATCATGGAAGCGGTGCTGTCGATATTGCGCGAAGCAGAAGCGGAAATCTCAATAGATATTATTGAAATAGGGGAGCGTGTTTACAGTAAAGAATGGTCTCACGGAATTTCTCCAAGTGGTTGGGAATCAATTGAAAGGACAAAAATATTATTAAAATCTCCGACAACAACTCCTCAAGGTAAAGGGCACAAAAGCTTAAACGTTGCACTCAGAAAAAATCTAGGGTTGTATGCAAATATCAGACCATGCATTTCATATCATCCTGTTATAGAAAATAAATTCGATAAGTTTGATATCGTAGTGATACGTGAAAATGAAGAGGACGTTTACACCGGAATAGAGCATAGGCTCACTGGTGACTCTTACCAATGCACTAAAATTATTACTAGATCTGGCTCAGAGAAGATATGCAGGTACGCTTTTGAATATGCAAAAAAACACAACAGAAAAAAAGTAACTTGCCTGACTAAAGATAACATCATGAAAATGACTGACGGAACTTTCCATGCCGCGTTTGATCGCATTGCAAAGGAATACCCAGATATAAAGGCAGAACATTATATAGTTGATATTGGAATGGCGCGTGTTGCAACAGAACCGGAGAATTTTGATGTTATAGTAACCGAGAACTTATATGGCGACATATTATCAGATATAGTCGCACAAACCTCTGGATCTGTGGGGCTTGCCGGAAGTAGCAACATCGGGAATGAATACGCAATGTTTGAAGCAGTGCACGGTTCTGCCCCTGATATTGCAGGAAAAAACATAGCCAATCCTTCTGGTCTTTTAAATGCTGCAGTGCATATGCTAATTTACATAGGTCAAGTGGGTACTGCAAAACTAATCTACGATGCATGGCTCAAGACTTTGGAGGATGGAATACACACTGCCGATTTATATAAGGAGAAAAGAAGTAAACAGAAAGTTGGTACCAAAGAATTTGCAGAAGCTGTTATAGATAATTTAGGAAAGAAACCTGCTGAGCTTATAATTGGCAGTGGTTCGGATAGTAAAATAAATTTGGATAGTAAAATAAATAAAGTACAAGACAATTACGAACAAGATTACAAAGTTAAAAAGCTAGTGGGTAGTGATATAACTCTCGCTTGGGACAAATCCAGTAATGTTGATCAAATAGTAGGATTATTTGAATCAAGTAATCTGCAAATGATAGCAATATACTCAAAAGGACTTGCGATTTGGCCAGGAAACTCAAAACCTTCAAGTGACCAAATAACCTATAGGTTTATCGCAAATAATGAAAAGCAAGCTATTACAAATAGTGATGTAAATAACTTGCTAATCAAACTCGAAGAACACAATTTTGACGTGGTGAGAATGGACAAATTGTATTTGTATGATGGGAAAGAGGGGTTTTTCTCTTAATGATCGTTTGACATTCTTATGATTGCATAAAACATTTAAATAGATTATACTAGAGATATAATTTATTTATGTGAGATGTAGTAATGGGTCAACATTTTAAGTTAACTGGTCAGGAGTTTTGTGATAATGCTGATCTGTTCAACGTATTGGAAATAGAAGCTAAGCAAGTTATAGGTAAGGATCATCAAGAGCTTAGTAGCGTTTTAAAAAAACAATATAGAAAATTGATTCTTGTACACCACCCTGATAAAGGTGGAAATGAAGAAAGATTTAAAAATCTTGACAAAGCTTATAAAGAATTAAATGCATATATTGAACCTTTAAAGTCAGGGGACCCTTGTGTTAAAATTAGCGTTGATGCTGAAAGTGATGGGCATTTAACAGCGCGTGAATTCCATTATAGGAAGAAATTATTTGAAAAATTGAATATCACTGAAGAGGAAGTTAGAGGAAGGAATTTTGCTGAGCTTGCTTCTATACTTGAAAAAAAAAGCAGCTCGCTAATACAGGATCTGCAACACCAAAATAAATTAATCCATTATATAAATTCTTGGCCAAGATATAGCTCACTTTTCGATGATAAAGTCAAAGAGCTGAGAAATGAGCTTGACGAACACTTGCTTAAACCTAACATACAATTATTTAGTTATATCGCCCCTTTAACAAAGAATGGAAGTTTAATAAGGGAAGACAAACAAGCGCTAATGCAAAAGTTTATAAAGCGTAGAGACGATTTGCTATCTAGTACTTTAAAGAAAAAAGTAAATACTTTACTTTTTTTAGCTTTTGCTGAAGCAATTTATTGCTATTGTTTCTTGCCTACTTGGTTAATTGCCAGTGATACCTTGATGTGTTTATGCTTGCCACTAGTAGCATTAAATCTTATTATGACAGAGATTTTATCTGCTTTAACACAACATTACGAAAAAAAATACAAAAACTCTGAAATTTCTACTGATCAATATGTGAATAGAATAAATTGTATTTACTTATGCTATAAGCTTTTTGTTTTTTACCCTTTGCCTGTCTTTTTTACTTCTTTAATGATAGAGGGTTTTATCTCTGGCAGTTTTTATGTTGATGTGACAATATTTGGTACTTTGTCATTGTTAGCACTGCTAGCTACTGAGATATTTAGTCCTACATTTTCAAAGGCTTGTGAAATATACACTGAAAAACACATGAAAGATTTACTTGAGGAAGATCTAAGAGATAGAGTGCAAAAGGAAACTGATCTGTTAGGACGGTATGATCCACGAAGGCTATTAATGCCAATAATTATGCCTCTTGTTAGAAAGTGTTTTACAGAGGTGGCAAGCGAATTTGCTGAGAGGAATTTCGATGAAGTGAACACTAATATGTCTGATGTTAACACTGAACAGCCACCTAGACCTCAAGCGGTTGAATTTGCATAGTAGAATATTACGGTATAGTATAAACTTTTAGCTCTATGCATGGACTCAAAAAAAGTAGAACTAATATTTGAAAAGTTTCAACAATCAAATCCTGCGCCAAAAATAGAGCTAAATTATACCAATCATTTTACGTTACTGGTTGCGATAGTTTTATCAGCGCGGACAACTGATGTAAGCGTTAATAAAATTACAAGAGAACTATTTAATATCGCTGATACGCCAGAAAAAATGCTGAGCTTTGGGCAGAGTGAGCTGAAAAAATGCATAAGCAGTATTGGTTTATATAATTCCAAAGCAAAAAATATAATCGGGCTTAGTAAAATATTGGTAGAACGATACAACAGCAAAGTACCTACTAATTTTGATGATTTGGTGTCTTTGCCTGGAGTGGGGAGAAAGAGCGCTAATGTGTTCTTAAATTCAGGGCTTGGCATTTCAACATTGGCAGTTGATACTCACGTTTTTAGAGTGAGCAATAGAATTGGGCTTGTGAAAGAAAAAGATGTGTTTAAAACAGAGCAATCTCTTTTAAATGTGGTTCCCAAAAAATACCTGCTTTATGCTCATCATTGGCTAGTTTTGCATGGTAGATATGTTTGCAAAGCACAGAAACCTTCGTGTGAAACGTGCATAATTCATGATTTATGTGAATTTGAGTGCAAAAGGTATAAAGTCTAGTATTTCTTCTTTTGTCATCCAAGTATAGTATTTTCTAAAATGAATGATAAATTTCCATTATGGTATTACCAACCAAAAGTTGTAAGTCTGTATATTTATGCATTAAAGGTCTGAGGCGGCTTTTGATGGTATTCCAACAATGCTCTATAGGGTTCAAATCTGGTGAATATGTTGGTAGATAGAGCAAACGGCATCTAGCATTATCTATTAACTCCTTTGTTTTGGGAGTTTTATGGAATGTGGCATTGTCCATAACTATTGTAGTACCATGTGGCAATTTAGGTAATAACATCTTCTCTAACCATGTATTGAATACCTCTTTGTCACACCCACCTTTGAAAGTCATTGGTGCAATAAATCTCTTTCCAATCCACCCGCCTATTATACTGATTCTCTCTCGTTTTCTTCCTGGAATATCTGCATAAATTTTCTTTCCTATTGGAGCACGTCCATACTCTCGGTATAACCTATTATCAACTCCTGCTTCATCTATATATAAGATGCTGGAATGGTCTATTTTTGAGATTTTATCGGTAAATCGCTGCCTATCTTCTTGATTGCGCTCTTGATATAGTGTAACTTTTTTTTAAAGTAATTCTTAGCTGTTTCAGCCTATACCAAATTGAATTTATTCCAAATCCAAGATTTTGTTTCATCTCTGCCAGCGTATGATCTGGATTCTTTTTAACATATTCTTCGAGTATTTTTGGGTCTATTTTTCGAATAAAGCTGCCGTTTTTCGATGGCCTTAGGCTTTCACCAGCGGCTTTCTTTCTTAACCAGCGGTACAGAGTTGCTATTCCTATCTCCAAAAGCTCTGCCACCTCAACCTTTGACTTCCCTTTTTCTATCATCGATACTGCCCTTTCCCTTAAATCCACACTATACGCCATTATAACTCAAATAGCTTATTATACCTTTATCATTTACTTTGGGAAGTACTATATGAGGTTGTCCGGAAACTAGTAAATTCAAGCATATTCCCTCTTTAACATAACCCTACTCATAGCTAGGTATATGAAATTCTCAGTGGATGTTGTGAGTAAATCATACTCCTTCGATAGCCTTCTATTCCTATTAACCCAAGCAAAAGTCCTTTCTACAACCCATCTTCTTGGCTGTACTTTAAACCCTTGTTCTCTTGTTGGTAGTAGCTCAGGTGGCGTATCTTTGTGCACCCAAAATCTACATGGAGGCCTTTTAACAATTTCAATATCTATGTCATATTCTTCCTTTATGTGATTCTTTAAATTTCTTCCTTGGTATCCCATGTCAGCCCACATTTTTTTAACTTTAGTATATTTTGTTCTCATATTGTTTAATGCTATTTTAATACCATCTCTATCATTTTCGTTAGCAGCGCCTACGTAACAACCTAGTATAAAACCCTGAGTGTCTGTAATTATATGCCTTTTTCTACCCTTTACTTTTTTACTTCCATCATAGCCTTTGATCCTCCCTTTTCTGTAGTCTTTACAGATTGACTATCTACTATACAGGCACTCGGCTGCTCATTCCTTCCTATTTTTCTTCTACTATATTTTGTAATTTCATAATTCATTTTCTCAAAAATTCCCTGCTTCTTCCATTGCCTGAACTGCTCATACACAGTCTTCCATAGCGGAAAATCATTTGGTAAATACCGCCATTGACACCCTGTACGCAATACATAGAAAATTGCTTCTAATATTTCTCTTTTGCTATACTTTGGCGGCCTTCCTCCTTTCTTGTATGATACTCTGAAGTGTTTTTCTATTCTTGCCCATTCCCTTTCGCTTAGATCTGTTGGATACTTTTTTCTCATCTTTACCCCGTACTAAAATTTCAGATATTATAGCCTTTTACTTATTTCCGGACAACCTCTAACTTACGCTGCAAATGTTTAAGAAATTTACTAAGCAGAAAAAAAGACAAAGAATCCCCGAGTTAGCTAGTCTTTTACTATCTCTGTCGAGTATTGGCATTTTTTGATGTCTTGTAACGCTTTATAAGCGCGTTCAGCTTATTTAGATAAAAATCTAGATGTAGATGAAGTTTTGTAAAGACATACAATATCTATATACTGCAAAAAATTGAACATAAGACGCCGATACATTAAGTAATCCTTACCTTTTAATCTGCAGATTGGCGAAAGCAAATACAATAGCTTCACTATCATGATAAGGGAGCTGGCGGAGTTTGTCAAGTAAGTTTTTGTATTTTAATTTTAGAATTTTATAGGCTTTTGTTCTCATGAAAATTATGTTCTCATGAGTAAATTAATGTTATCCTTTTTTGTTGATCTAAAGTTTCTTATGTTCATACACTTACGTGTTCATAGTGTTTATTCGCTGCTTGAAAGCTCGGTTAAAATTGAGGAGCTGATCGGCCTTTGTTTGCGAAATAAAATGCCAGCGGTTGCAATTACTGATTCAGGTAACTTGTTTGGTTCACTTGAGTTTGCAGAATATGCAGCAAGTAGAGGAATACAGCTAATAATAGGATGCAATATTATAGTTAAACATTCAGAACAAAATTTACCTATATTATTGCTTGCAAAAAATGAGCAAGGGTACACTAATTTAGTCACTTTGGTGAGTGAGTCTTTTAGAAAGCGCAAGAATAATAGCGATATTCCTTACGTTGATTTTGATGAGCTATTAAATTTAAGTGTAGGTCTGATCGCTTTAACCGGTGGATGTTTGGCTCAACTATTGTTGGGGCAAGATAAAGAAACGGTTGAAAAACTGCTTTCAGCATTTAATGGTCATTTATATGTTGAATTGCAGCGTCATGGGCTGAATAAAGAGCTAGAGCTTGAAGAAGCTTTGATAGACTTTGCTTATCAGCGCAATATACCACTAGTTGCAACGAACGATGTGTTTTTTCCAAATAGGTCTGACTATGAGGCTTATGATATATTAACGTGTATATCGGAGGGGAGTTATGCCCTGGAGAATAACAGAAAGAAGTTAACTACCGAGCATTACTTCAAGTCTGTGGCAGAAATGGAGGAGCTGTTCAGCGACATTCCCGAAGCAATTCATAACACTTTAGTGATAGCTAAGCGGTGCTCTTACATGCCAAGAAGCAGGCAGCCTATTTTGCCTAAATTTCCTTGTCGAGAAAATAAAACTGAGAATGAAGAACTGAGGGAGCAGGCAGTTGCAGGATTAGAATTCCGTATTGCGAATGAGACAGACATAGACCTTAAACAATACTACGATCGGCTGAATTACGAACTGAGTGTGATAACTTCGATGAACTACGCTGGCTACTTTTTGATAGTTTCTGATTTCATTCGTTGGAGCAAAGCAAATGGCATTCCAGTTGGTCCAGGAAGAGGCTCTGGTGCAGGCTCAATTGTTGCTTGGGGCTTACAGATTACAGACCTTGATCCAATAAAGTTTGGCCTAATATTTGAAAGATTTTTGAATCCTGATCGTATATCGATGCCTGACTTTGATATTGATTTTTGCCAGGAAAAAAGAGACCTGGTTATTGATTATGTTCAGAAAAAGTACGGTTATGTTGCTCAAATAATCACTTTTGGAAAATTGCAGGCAAGGGCAGTATTGCGTGATGTTGGGAGGGTATTACAAATGCCTTACTCTCAAGTGGATAAAATATCTAAAATGGTTCCATTTAATCCAGTAAATCCTGTAACTTTATCGCAAGCGATAGAGTTTGATCAAAATCTGCAGAAAGAACGGGATAGTGATGAGGTAATTGCAAAGCTTCTTGATATATCTCTTAAGCTTGAAGGAATATATCGTCACGTTTCAACCCATGCTGCTGGAATTGTAATATGTGATCAAAAGTTGGAAAATTTTGTTCCTGTGTATTATGATCCAAATTCAGCTTTGCCAATCACTCAATACAGCATGAAATATGTGGAGAAAGCTGGGCTAATAAAATTTGATTTTCTTGGGCTTGGTACGCTAACGCTAATAGATCATGTGTGTCGTTTAATTAATCGTGATAGACAAAAGATCGATATTTCTTCAGTTCCTTTAGATGACCAAAAAACCTATGAGATGCTCTCAAGCGGTGATTCAATTGGAGTGTTCCAGCTTGAAAGTTCGGGAATGAGAGAAGCTTTAATTAAACTAAAACCGGACTGCATTGAGGACATCATCGCTTTAATCTCTCTTTATCGTCCAGGACCTATGGATAACATTCCAACTTATGTTGCAAGAAAACATGGACTTGAAAAGCCAGATTATATTCATCCATTACTTGAGGGAATATTAAAAGAAACGTTTGGGGTAATAATCTACCAAGAACAGGTGATGGAAATAGCGCGTATTCTCTCTGGATATAGTCTCGCAGAAGCAGATTTGCTAAGACGTGCCATGGGTAAGAAAATCAAGGAAGAGATGGATAAACAACGTGAACTTTTCATCCAAGGGGCAACGAAGAATGGCGTTGATTATGACAGGGCAAGTTATATTTTTGACCTTGTTGCAAAATTTGCTGGTTATGGGTTCAATAAATCTCATGCTGCAGCATATGCGGTTATATCTTATCAAACGGCTTACCTTAAAGCTAATTATCCATTAGAATTTTTTACAGCACTAATGAATCTGAATATTGATGATAGAGATAAACTGAATTTATTTTATCATGCAGCAAAGTTTAGTGGCGTTACCGTTCTTTCACCTGATATAAACAAGTCTCAAGCTGAATTCTCAATAGAGGATGAACGCATACGTTATGGTATTGCTGCCTTGAGGAATGTTGGTTTTTCTATAGCGGAAGGAATAGTGAACGTACGTTCAAGCGCTTGTAAGGACATATGGGAATTCATTCAAAATTCAGGTCATATAATAAATAAGAGAGCGCTAGAAAGCCTGATTAAATCCGGAGCATTCGATAGCGTGCATAAGAACAGAAAGCAGCTATATGAGTCAATGGACATGCTGATTTACTTTGCAAATAAAAACAAACAGGATAGAGAATCAAGTCAAGCTGCTTTGTTTGGTAGTCTTGATGTCCTCAAACCGAAACTTGAGAATGTGGAAGATTTTGATGAGGAGGAAAAATTAGAACATGAGTTATTTTCACTAGGATTTTATTTAACTAATCATCCACTTGAAAAATTTAGAACTCTTCTGGAAAAGTTAAATATTGGGTTTATCGGAGAAAATAGAACAGCAAAAACTGCTGGGGTAATATTAAATGCACGTATGAGAACTTCAGAGCGTGGAAGGTTTGTTATCCTTACACTTTCTGATCCCCATAACGTTTCTGAAATAGCATTCTATAATAATGAAATAATAGAAGAAAAAAGAGATTTATTTTCACCAGGAACATTTGTGATAATTGATCTTGAAGCTTCGGAAAATACGACAAGATTAGCAGGCAAGGATATATCTGAGTTTACAAAAAGAGTCACTTCTATAATAAAAGAATTAGTTCTCACCACTGAGTGCACGGATTCGCAAAAAGCCGCTATGGAATTAAACACAATATTGAAAGATGAAGGCAGAACCAAAATAATGCTAAAACTTCTTCTCGAAAAACATAAAGTGAGCATCTTATTACCAGGTGCATACTCAATTGCTCCTCAAGTTATTTATGAAATATCTAACTTAAGCTGGATTAAAGGCGTAGAAATTAATACAAATAACTTGCTTATATAAAAAAGCTTTATATAATGAAATATTTAATCGGTATTAAAGGAAGATATAGTGAATCTTTATGAATTTACTTTTATAGCACAACAAGGATTGTTACAGCAAGAAGTAGAGGAGATGGTCCAAGAGCTAGCTGTTTCATTGAAAAATATTAAAGCAGATGTTATGTTCCAGCAAATCAGGGATATTCTGAAAAAAGGAAATGACAAGCTTACAACACAAGAGTTAGAAGTGCGTGCTGAAAACATTAAAGAAGGTCTAGTTGCTTACTCTGATTTCTTGGAAGATCTTACAAAAATTTTATGGGTTGAATTGGAAGAAGATCTTTCAAATTTGAAAGAAGTGAAGTCAAAAATCGATAAAGAGTTGAAAGATGACCTAAAAGATTTAGGAATAATGCAAGATTTTACAAAATTTCTAGGAGGCAGTACTAAAAGTGCGTTTATCCATAACGCAGTAAATGCTTTGAAGAGAAATATTTCAGAACATCTAATAAAGATTTTTCAAGATATTTTGAAAGATTTTAGAATAAACGGTCCAACTCAATCGAGCAAAGCGTTGGAAATGCTTTTGAAAAACATTGAAGCATCAGGATTAATCAAGTATGAACATTGGGGTCTTTTGGATTTTGCATATCACAAAAATAAAATGAAGAGCGGTCATTATTGTATAATGTGCATAAGTTCTACTGCAAGCATTCTGGATGAATTTATGCGTAGAATGAAACTTAATGAGAACGTTATTCGCCACTTTCCTGTGCAGGTTGATAAAATTTTTGAAGGTAAATCTCATATGATGAATAAACAAATTGAGGAGCAAAGCGCATAATGATGAAAAGACGAAATAGTTTTAATAATTCTTACGTATCTGTAAATAATAGGACTGGCTTTAGGCGTTCTAAAGTTTGCCCTCTTGCTGCGTCTAAAGATGAAGACATAGATTATAAGAATATAGATTTATTATCCAAGTTTACCTCTGACTATGGTAGGATATTACCTAGAAGATTAACAGGCGTATGTGCAAAAAAACAAAGGAAGTTACGCTTAGCGATTATAAGGGCACGTTTTTTAGCTCTTATTCCTTACTGTACTAAAAAAGTTTAGGTAATTTATGTTGATAATTTTAAAGGAAAATATAAGGACTTTAGGTAAGCTTGGTGAAGTTGTCAAAGTTAAACCAGGTTATGCACGTAATTTTCTTTTTCCACAAAGAAAAGCGGTGAAAGCTACCAAGGAAAATTTAACAAAGCTAGAGGAGCAACGTTTATTACTGGAAGAAGAGAATATAAAAAGATTAAATGTAGCAAAAGAGCTTGCGTTGTCACTACATGATAAGTTTGTGGTATTAATAAAGCAAGCTTCAGAGGATGGTAAAATTTTTGGTTCTGTAACAACACGTGAAATTGCGAAAATTTTACTACAAGAAGGACATGTGATAGATCACCGTAGTTTATCTTTTGGTGGAATAAGCATCAAAAACTTGGGTGAATACCAAGTAAACGTAGAATTACATAGTGAAGTAGTAGTACCAATTACTATATACGTCGTGAAATCCGAAACAGATGCAAATGAGCTAAGGCAAGTAAAATTGCAAAATCAGAAATCTGAGCAACAAGAGGCAGAGCAAGATGCGAATAAAGAAGCTGCTGATGGTGATGATAGCTGATCCCTTGTTATAGCCGAAAAGAAATGTCTGCCATGGCTAAGCTGGTGTCATCCCAGTGCTCCCCTCCTGTCATCCCAGTGCGTGACACTGGGATCCAGTTTATTTCATCATGGACATTATTTTATGCTTCTAGAATCCGTTGTCCATTGAATAATTTGCAAATACTTTTATATCTGGATTCCAGTGTCACGCACTGGAATGACACCATTATTGGAATAAATCAAAAATGATTCCCCGCTATAGCAGAAAAGAAATGTCTTCCATTTGGGAGGAAAATAATAAATTTAATATATGGCTTAAAATAGAAAAATTAGCGTGTGAAGCTCAAGCAAAGTTAGGAGTGATTCCGAATAATATTGCTGAGAACCTCTCTGGTGCTATTGAATTTGATGTTGAATGTATCAACGAAATTGAATCCATTGTAAAACATGATGTTATAGCTTTTCTGACATATGTTGCTGAAAAAGCGGGAGTTGATGTTCGTTATCTCCACTATGGAATGACAAGTTCTGATGTTTTGGATACATGCCTTGCGGTGCAACTGAAAGAGTCCTGTGATATTTTGCTCGAGAATCTAAAAAATTTACTTGCAGCATTGAAAAAAAAAGCTGAGGACTATAAAGATATTGTTTGTGTTGGACGCAGTCACGGAATGCATGCAGAACCAACAACTCTTGGAATAAAATTTGCCAGATTTTATGCTGAATTTAAACGCAATTATCAGAGATTAATTAGCGCGCAAAAAGAAATCTCAATTTGTAAAATATCAGGTGCGGTAGGCAATTTTGCAAATGTTGATCCGTTTGTTGAAGAGTATGTAGCGAAAGAAATGGGACTCATACCTGAAACCATATCATCTCAAATCATTCCTCGTGATAGACATGCCATGTTCTTTTCAGTTTTGGGAGTGATTGCAAGCTCAATGGAAAATATTGCAATTGAAATTCGTCATTTGCAAAGAACTGAAATCGGCGAAATTTCTGAGCATTTTTCCACTGGGCAAAAGGGGAGTTCTGCTATGCCGCATAAGTGTAATCCTATTTTAAGTGAAAATTTAACTGGGCTCTCACGTTTAATACGCAGCTATGTGTTTCCTGCGTTAGAAAATGTTGCATTGTGGCACGAACGTGATATATCACACTCGTCTGTGGAAAGATGCATTGCTCCTGATGCTTGTATAACAATGGATTTTGCTTTAGTGCGATTAACAGATTTGATAGATAAATTGGTGATCAATAAGGAAAACATTGAAAAGAACTTAAATTCTTCAAAAGGTTTAGTTTTCTCACAGCGTGTATTGCTTGAGTTAGTAAATAGTGGTTTGGCGAGGGAAGAGGCGTATAAAATTGTTCAGAGCAATGCAATGAAAGTGAAACAAAACAACAGTGATTTTCTGGCCGAATTGAAACAAGATAAACTCTTACTTAAGGTTATTAACTCGGAAAAACTTGAATCTTTGTTTGATTTGAAATACTATACAAAACATGTAGGTCACATGTATAGCAAGGTTTTCAATTAGGCTGAGTAGCTCAGTTGGTAGAGCAGGAGGATCATAATCTCTTGGTCGGGGGTTCGAGTCCCTCCTCAGCCACTCGCACTAAACTATGTTTAGCAAGATAGTGCTATTGGTGAAACCCAGTGTCAACTACTTGGAGTGAGTTGTGTATCCACTCAGGTGAAGAGACAATGGATAAGAAATTGTGAAAAGGGTTTAGCTTTTGGCCTATGATCTCTTTAAATGACAGAATTTCACTACAAAACTTAACTTTCTTCTATGCAGTTAGCTAAGTCAAGAAAGGTGAATCTATCTCTTGTTGTAAACGCAAGATCGACCACTTTACAATATTGTTCTTTATTCCAACTGAGGTGCTCTGGTAAGTGTGGAATTGATAGATCTTCAAATATTTTTTGCAGGTGTTTTGCAGGTAGTAAATTTTGCTTAATTAAACTGGAAATATTATGCCATTCTTTACAAATAATCTCTTGGATTTTTTGCTGCATAATTTGCTTCTGTTCAAAAGTTCTTACAAATTCGATATTATCAAAGCACTGAGTTATATGTTTTACATCTAAAGTGGTCGGTTTGATAATCGGGTTTTGTATTGATAATATCTTTTCCTGCAAATTAGCCATGGTAATCGTCGTAACAGCAATTTTTTCGCCATGTAGTAAGGAATGATCTCTTGTTACCATTTCCATTGCGTGAGCTATCATATGCTCTCCTTGGCTTGCAGAATAGCTGCCTTTTGATATTACCATTCCAAGTCCTGAAATTAGTAGAACTTCCATAAGTAATAGGACCACTTTTCTACTTCTTTTAGTAAGCGCCGTATACTCTCTTAGCAAAATTTGCTCCAAATCGCGAACAAGTGTAAAAGGTAATTCATTGTATTCTGTGCCAAGCAACAAATGAGATAGTAGCCAGTCAGCCTGAACTGTTGAACGACAAATGAAATCTGCAAATCCGCTTAATGTGAGACGCAGTGGTGCATTGGCAAGTATGTCTATATCTATATATACTGCTCTTGGAAGATGTGCTTTGAACGATTTTTTATATCCATTTACTAATATTGAAGCATTTGCAGAGGTATATCCATTCATAGAAGCGGCTGTTGGGAACGATATATAATCTTTTTTCTCGAGGTAGCTTGCATATTTGCAGATATCGTTAACAGTGCCGCTACCAAATGCAACTATTAAGTCACTGTCTTTTGCTTTGTTTCTAACTAGATTTACGGTTTCAAGAGAGGCAGCTCTGCTTGGTGTCATTTCTCCACCTGGTGTCATTCCAGCGCGTGACACTGGAATGACAGGTGGGGCTGGAATAATTAAATGAGAAATTTTATTAAATACGTTTTTGTTTAAAAGTTTTGCTGTATTTTCATCTGCAACTAGAAAGATGTCATTTCCGTGTCGTGTGCATATTTCATAGATATCATCAGCAAGGTGGTAATCTGTTATTACTTCCCTTAGAAAAGTTTGTTCGGCTTGATGTAATATTTGTTTTAAATAGTGCATAGAGTGTTTACAATATAGCAATATAAGTATTTTAAGATTGACATGAAAATTGACCCTGTAGAGCTAACTAAGAAATTGATCTCTTTTGAGAGTATAACACCAAGGGACGGCGGGGCAATAGAGTATATAGCAACAATCTTCAAGAAGAGTGGCTTTGATTGTGAAATTTTAGAGTTTGGTGATAAAGTTAAAAATCTTTATGCGAAATATATAAATGGAGTACCAAATTTGTGCTTTGCTGGGCATGTTGATGTTGTACCACCGGGTCAGTTAAAAGATTGGGCATTTGGTCCATTTAATCCAGAAGTGAGGGATGGTATATTATATGGAAGAGGGGCGGCTGATATGAAAAGCGGAGTAGCTGCGTTTATTGCTGCTATGGTAAATTTGATTGCAGAGAAGTTTCAATTTAATGGTTCGATAAGTGCATTGATTACCAGTGCTGAAGAAAGCACGGAAGAATATGGAACAAAGGCAGTTTTGGAATGGATGAAAAGTAAGCAAAAAAAGGTGGATTTCTGTGTGGTTGCTGAACCAACCAGTAGTGAGAAATTAGGTGATACCATAAAAATAGGCAGAAGAGGTTCTGTAACATTTGAATTAATTTGCCATGGAAAACAAGGGCACGTTGCCTATCCAGACCTAGCAGATAATCCAATATATAAGGTAATATCGATATTGAGTAAGGTAAAAAATACTACTTTTGATCATGGTAATAAATATTTTCAGCCTTCACATTGCGAAGTTACTACTATCGATGTTGGAAATAATACTAGCAATCTAATACCTGGTTCAGCAACTACACGTTTTAACATTCGATATAACAATGAACAAACACCGGGTGGCTTATATAAGCTGATTGATGAAATATGCTCCAGTGTAACTAACGATTATAAACTTTCTGTGCATAGCAGCAGGGACGTTTTCCTCTCTACTCCCGATAGAAATACTGATATTATGCTTGATGCGATAAATAAAGTTACCAGTATTGATGCTGCGCTGAGCACAAGTGGTGGCACATCTGACGCTGCGTTTATCAAAGATGTTTGTCCAGTGATTGAATTTGGTATAATCAACAAAACCGCACATCAGATAAACGAATGCGTATTAGTAAACGATATACACAAGTTAACAGCTATATATAAGGAATTTATAGAAAATTATTTCAATCCCACTAATAAAATATTAAATCAGGTCAACGTGATTAGTAATATATCTAGTGGTCCATTGTTAGCTTAGATGTAATCAGATCTCTTGCATAACTGTTGTTTGAATAATAACTTGTATCATTCCAGCAAAATGTGTCAAGTAAGTTTTTTCGTTTCTATAGCTATAGTACTTCCCAAAGTAAATGATAAAGGTATAATAAGCTATTTGAGTTATAATGGCGTATAGTGTGGATTTAAGGGAAAGGGCAGTATCGATGATAGAAAAAGGGAAGTCAAAGGTTGAGGTGGCAGAGCTTTTGGAGATAGGAATAGCAACTCTGTACCGCTGGTTAAGAAAGAAAGCCGCTGGTGAAAGCCTAAGGCCATCGAAAAACGGCAGCTTTATTCGAAAAATAGACCCAAAAATACTCGAAGAATATGTTAAAAAGAATCCAGATCATACGCTGGCAGAGATGAAACAAAATCTTGGATTTGGAATAAATTCAATTTGGTATAGGCTGAAACAGCTAAGAATTACTTTAAAAAAAAGTTACACTATATCAAGAGCGCAATCAAGAAGATAGGCAGCGATTTACCGATAAAATCTCAAAAATAGACCATTCCAGCATCTTATATATAGATGAAGCAGGAGTTGATAATAGGTTATACCGAGAGTATGGACGTGCTCCAATAGGAAAGAAAATTTATGCAGATATTCCAGGAAGAAAACGAGAGAGAATCAGTATAATAGGCGGGTGGATTGGAAAGAGATTTATTGCACCAATGACTTTCAAAGGTGGGTGTGACAAAGAGGTATTCAATACATGGTTAGAGAAGATGTTATTACCTAAATTGCCACATGGTACTACAATAGTTATGGACAATGCCACATTCCATAAAACTCCCAAAACAAAGGAGTTAATAGATAATGCTAGATGCCGTTTGCTCTATCTACCAACATATTCACCAGATTTGAACCCTATAGAGCATTGTTGGAATACCATCAAAAGCCGCCTCAGACCTTTAATGCATAAATATACAGACTTACAACTTTTGGTTGGTAATACCATAATGGAAATTTATCATTCATTTTAGAAAATACTATAGTTGCAATTAAAAGCGGCTGAATCTCGCTTGTCAAGCGTTTAAAACATAAAAAACGCCAATATTTTAAAGCGGATAATAACCACGGGGCTTCTTTTGCCTTTTTTTTCATTTGGTAAATTTCTTAATGTTTATGGCTAAACGACAACCGTCATCCCGCTAGCGGGATCTCTTGTTAGCGGCTGAGATACCGCGAATGAATCGCGGTATGACGTAGGGATTGCATTAGCTATAATTCTTTAGTTTTCACTTTTCTTTTAACCTTGCAATGATATTTTCTTTGCCGATAAAAATTAATAATTTAGCGAGCTCTGGTCCTGTTTCTGTTCCTGTTAAAGCTGAACGCAACTGCGTAAATAGGTTTTTTGCCTTTATATCCACTGTTTGTCGAATAGTTTTGACCCATTCTGACAACGTGTTTTCATTACAATCACCTTGGGGCAATGCATTGAACGCAATTTTTATAAGCTCCTTATCAAGAATCACAGGCTCTATATCGGATTTGCATATTTTCCACCACTTGGCCACCTCAGAAAACCTTTCTATATTGTTCTTTATAAAATACCAAAACTCTGAGGAGTCCACTCCAATTTGATTTAAACGTTCTTGTATAATTTCAAATGGCATTTGTTGCAGCACTTTGCTATTTAGCTTGTATGCTTCACTCAAGCTAAATTGCGTACATGCTGAGCTAAATTTTTTAATGTCAAATGAATCAATCAAAGATTGCATACAGGCGCAAGCTTCAATTGGATTGGATGTTCCAAGCTTCACTAAATAACTAACTAGTGCCATCGGTTCAATTTCATCTTCTTTTATAGATTTAATGTCCAGCACGCCGGTTCGCTTGGATATTTTGCTATCATCAAAATGTAGCAGAGAAAGGTGAGCAAATGTAGGGATTTTCGCTTTTAATGCTTTAATCATTTGGATTTGCACTGCGGTATTAGTTACATGATCTTCCCCGCGTACAATATGAGTTACATTAAAGTCAACATCATCAGTAACAGAAGGTAACATGTATGTGTAAATTCCATCTTCTCTTTTTACCACAGGATCGCTGATGTGACTTGTTGCAATATTTATTTCACCTTTAACTTCATCATTCCATTTAACAACTTCATTTCTATCCAACTTAAATCTAAAATGTGGTCTTCTTCCTTCTTGCTCATAACTAATTTTCTCTTGCTCAGTTAGAAGTAACGCGCTTCTGTCATATACAGGGGGAAGTCCTTGTTTTAACTGCAATTTTCGTTTAATGTCTAACTCTTCTCTTGTTTCATAGCATGCATAAATATGCCCTTCTTTTATTAACTGCAAAAACACCTCATTGTAACGCTCAAAGCGCTCTGATTGCTTGAAATTTGCATCCCAATTGATACCAATCCATTTCAAATCTTGTATGATATCATTTATATATTTGACATCTGAACGCTGAAGGTCAGTATCATCAAAACGGAGTAAAAATTTTCCATTTTGATTGCGTGTGTACATCCAACAAACCAAGGCAGTTCGTACGTTTCCTACGTGGAGGTAGCCAGTTGGGCTTGGAGCGAATCTTGTTAGCATTTAAACAGCAATATTGTTTACTCTAATTTATTTTAATTTTATATAAATGTACGGCTAAAGCAAGCGAGATCTGCTAATACAATTGAGCAAAAGAAGAATAAGTATGGCTATAGCATTGTGGCACCTTTGATGTTTGAGACCATATGATGAATTCAAGAAAATTCATGGCTTGACGACAAAGGCTAATGTAGCATTATATTGGTATCATGACTAACTTAGAAAAGATGAGAGAAAAACTGCAAGATCAAATAAATTATCATAATGTTTTGTATCACCAAAAAAATAAGCCAGAAATAAGTGATGCTGAATATGATGAACTGAAGAAAAAGTTAGCTGAAATAGAGCCAGAAATTTATGCAACACAAGATAGTGTTGGTGCTCCACCTGATGAGAGGTTTTCTAAGGTGGAACATCAAGAACCTATGCTTTCCCTTGAGAATGCTTATGATGAACAAGGTGTAGAGAAATTTTTGTCTAAAATAAAGAGGTTTTTAATTGAGGACAAAATAGAGATATTATGTGAACCAAAAATTGATGGGTTGTCGTTTTCTGCAATTTATGAGGATGGAAGATTTGTTAAAGCTGCAACTCGAGGTGACGGTTTTGTAGGAGAAGATGTCACTCACAATGTTGCAACAATAAAAGGCTTTCCTAAGTTTTTGCAAGGTGTGCAAGGAAGACTAGAAGTAAGAGGTGAAATATACATCAGTAACAGCGACTTTTTAAAGTTAAATGAAAACGATGAATTTGCCAATCCTCGAAATGCAGCCGCTGGTTCTCTAAAGCAATTGGATGCAAACATTACAGCAAGCAGACCTCTTAGATATTTTGCTTATTCTTTGATTGGTGGAGCAGAGAAAAGTCAAAGTGAGGTACTAAATAAGCTTGAGGCACTTGGTTTTTGCGTAAATGAGCATCAGTCCTTAACGAGTAGTTTAGATGGAATGCTGAAGTTCTATAATGAAGTCTATAACTGTCGCTATAACTTGGATTATGATATTGATGGAATAGTCTATAAAGTAAATGATTTGGTACTACAAAATCGTCTAGGGAATACTCACAAAGCACCGCGCTCAGCACTTGCATACAAGTTTTCTGCGGTTTATGCAAAAACAAAGTTAAACAAGATATTTATACAGGTGGGCAGAACAGGGGTTTTAACTCCAGTTGCAGATTTAGTGCCAGTCAATGTTGGTGGGGTGCTAGTTAGTAGAGCAAGTCTGCATAACCAAGATGAGATAAAACGTAAAGACATAAGAGAGGGAGATATTGTAACAATCAAAAGGGCAGGGGATGTAATTCCCCAGATCGTTGAAGTAAGCAGAGATTCTCGTCTTCCAAATACACCTGAATTTGTGTTTCCTGAAGTATGCCCTGAATGTGGTAGTAAAGTACGTCAGGTTGAGGGAGAGGCTGCAGTAAGATGTCCTGAGGAATTTGCCTGTAAAGCTCAAATAATAGAAAAACTAAAGCATTTTGTATCGAAAGATGCATTTGACATTGTTGGCCTTGGTGATAAGCAGATAGAGTTTTTTTACGACCTTGGTCTGATAAAACAAATTCCCGATATTTTTACTTTAGAAGAAAGATTGGATGAATTTAATCTGGAAGAACAGTCTGGTTGGGGCAAGAAATCAATAGCTCATTTATTAAATGCTATACAAAGCAGAAGGGTAATAACTCTAGATAGGTTTATATTTTCTTTAGGTATTAGATTTATTGGTCAAGTTGCAGCAGAATTGCTTGCAGATTATTATGTTTCTTATAATAACTGGTATAATTCGATGATTGAACTGTCATCAGATAATACTGAGCTAGTCAGTATAGACGGCATAGGAAAAAAAGTGGCTGAATCTTTGGAATCATTTTTTTCTAAGGAACATAACATCAAAATGTTAAATGATCTTACTGCTTGTCTTCAAATTCTTCCTGTGAGCTCCAACTCTAGTAACTCTGTTTTAAATAATAAAATTATAGTGTTTACTGGTAAGCTACTTGCTATGAGTAGAGGAGAGGCAAAAGTAAGAGCCAAAACTCTAGGAGCAAAGGTCAGCTCACATCTTTCTGCTAAAACTGACTACCTAATTGCAGGAGAAAAACCAGGATCCAAATATAAAAAGGCAGTGGAATTAGGTGTAGAAATTTTAGATGAAGACCAGTGGCATAAAGTGATAAGTTTGGGAGTGTTCAAATGAAACTTGGATTGTATATTAAATCAAAGTTGCAAGACTATTTAGAGAGTAGCCAATTCTTTCCATCCAAGAATCATTTTATTGACTTGCCTCAATTTTTCAACAGAAGGCAAGTCTTCTGTGCTGAGTGGTAGGCGGACAGTTTGATGTTCTATGAGCCCAATATCATGCAAAAGTGCTTTAGTGGGTATTGGGTTGCTGGCAATAAATAACGCTTCGCAAGCCTGTTGCCAGATATCTGCCTGAGGGTTCCTGCCATTGAGGCACTTCTTAACATATTCATGCGCTATGCGTGGCCAAACATTGGCAGCAACGGAAACCAGGCCAGCCGCACCATAAGCGGCCATATCAGATATCATATTATCATCTCCGCAAAAGACCTCAATATTTGGTGCAACTTTCTTATACTGAGTTAAAGTATCAACAGTGCCACTTGAATCTTTGATAGCCCAAAATTTTTCGTGACTGGATAAGTTGCGTACAGTTTCAGCATGAAGACTCACTCCTGCTCTCGATGGAATATTGTAAAACATAGCCGGCACATGTGCTTTTTCAAGTAGCTTTTCAAACCATAAAGTCTGCCCCATAATTCCGGGCTTTGCATAAATGGGAGTTGTCATTAGATAGCCATGAATAGGCATACCCTTGCAAAAATCAAGCCATTCAAGAGTCTGATATAGATTCACTCCTGGTACGCCAATTATAATTTTCGTATTTAATTTTAGCTTACATACGAATTCAACTAATGTACGCTTTTCAGAATCAGTAAGCGATAGGCTCTCACCTGTGCTACCTAGCAACACTACGCCATTTTCAGCTTTAACTTGCATTGTCAGTAAACGCTGCAAACTGCTATAATCTATGCTATCTCCATTGCAATTAAAAGGAGTAATACAAGCAGTCCATAAAAATGTAGATTTCAATTTAAATTGTTAAAATGGTATTTCATCATCGAGTAGTTCATCTTTTATATCGTTGTCAAAACTTTCGTGTTTATCTTTTTGTCCTGTTTCACCTTGTTTGTATTCACTTGGCTTGTAATCAGGATTTGGCGCACTATTTCGTGAATCCAAGAGAGTAAGAGCGCTATTAAAATTATATAGAACCACCTCTGTTGTGTATCTTTCACCACCGTTTTGGTCAGTCCATTTTCTAGTTCTCAAAGAACCTTCAACATAAACTTTACTGCCTTTGCGTGCAAAATCTTTGACGATTTTTACTAATCCTTCACTAAAAATTACGATATTATGCCACTCTGTCTTTTCAGAGCGCATACCGGAAAGTTTGTCAGTCCAACTTTCAGACGTGGCTATTGAAAAACTTGCCATTTCTTTTCCATTTTGTGTAGTCCTAATTTCAGGATCTTTTCCTAAATTACCAACTAGTATGACTTTGTTTATGGTACCACCAGACATAATTATGCTCTAAATAAATCCTTTTATTATCTTATGTGAAAATACTATTGTCAAATTTAATTAAAAGTGCGCTTGGAGGGATTCGAACCCACGGCCTTTGCCTCCGGAGGGCAACGCTCTATCCAACTGAGCTACAAGCGCATATATATTTAAGTTATTTAATAGATAAGCCATCCAAGTCAAATTTTTGTTTTGGATAAAGCGTAAACATAATACTCCCATATCCAAAATATACATTTTGAGAATCATTCGCATGCTTTTTTATTGCTTTTTGATCTACGGTCCATACAAAAGTTACATAATTTTCAGTGACTGAGTGCACTTTTAAATCCTTGGTATTTATAAACAGTTTTCCATTTACCCATATTTTCCATGTATCGGGAGAAAGATATAAAATTGAGTCTAAACTCACTACCTTACCGTTGAAATTATCTGATACCTCCTCTTTTGCAGCTCTTGAAGATCGTAAATTGAACTTTTCCATTTCATTGACCATTCTATTAACTGGCTCTTCATCAAAAAAAATGCTTTTTACGTTACTATATTGTGACAAAACGTCAAAGTCACTTTCCACTGCTTCTCTTATTATATCGTCCCGATCTGTATAGCTTAGTTTTTGATTGTTGATAAAGAAACACTCTTTTGCACGCAAATTTGCTATATCAATAAAATCGTCGATTTCTTGATTGCCAACTTTAAGAATACTTTCAAAATATCTTTTTTCTATCATCATTCCATACTGAGAATGATGACAAACCATTTCATCATTACCTTGTTTTTCTATATATACGCATAAATTTCCACTATTTAATCCTAATATTTTATGCTCAATAAAATCTTCATTGCCAATATATTGTCGGCAAGAATACTCCTTACAAATTTCTATGCTTTCTATGATATCTTCACAACTGCAATATGCATTAACATTGGAAATGAGTAGCGTAAAAATAAAAAACAGCTTTATGTTCATCACCTTATCTACTTAATATAGTATACCAATCAAAGACTATATTAGCTCTCACTATCTCTATCATATTACCATTCAAAATCTGATTCATAGTTGCAGCATCAATATTTCTCTGCTTATTTAAAATAAGAGATTTGATCATAACATAACCGGGCAGATTTGGAATAGACTGTAGAAATAAAAAAATATGCTTATCGCTGATTGAGCTTAAATTTAGGACCACTTCACTTTTTATTACTTTTGTGCGTTCACTTTTGTTGTGGAGCTCAACTTCTTCGGGTATAGAAATTGATATTTCAGGTTCTAATATATAGTGCTTTTTATATAACTTGCTAAGCTCGAAATTTAAATTTGCAATGTATCTGCTACTATGTAAATTTGAAGAAGAAATTTTTTTCCATAAATCTAGGTTTTTATTTAGAACAACTTCCTTTTTTTGAATTCCAGTAATCTGTAAATTAATAGAACGTATTTTATCAATCGCAATTTGGTTTTTATTATAAATCTTTTCGTTATAGATAACAACATATGTTAATAACCCTATTAATCCAACAGATAATAACAAATACGATATAAACTGAATTGTAGCTTTTCTTTTTAATTGAGAGATAGTCATTAATCTACATTGCCTCTCCTATTTCAACATCAATAGATAGATTTTGCTCTTTAGCAGCAGGTAAGCTAGAAATATTAATGTCATAGGTACGAAAATTATCGTTTAAATTTTTTCGTAGTTTCTCGTGTTGATGAGAAATATTTTTACCGGATTGAAAATTAAACTTTAAAGTTGTGGTAATATAACTTTTTGCCTCATTATAATTCCATTCAAATGATCGAAGCTCTATACCTGGTATTTTTAACTTTTCTACATACTTAACTTGTGTAAGAGGAGAGTATTCTATTTTTGATAAAATATTATTGATATTAATAAAATCATAAATTTCATCTATTTTTTTTACATTATAGCTTTGGCTAAGTTTTGTTAATTGGTTATTTAAGGTGTTCTGCTTTGCTGATAAATTATCAGCGACATTGAAATTTGAATACAAATTTAGCAAACAAAGGGTGTTTGTTATAACTAAAACCAGGGCGAAGTATAGAAAAATTCGAGGAGAGTTTAAATAAAGGTAATTGAATAGATAAAATTCTTTAGTTTCCTTTGTATTAAAAATAGCTGCTAATTTATTCTTAAAGCTATGAAACAAAATTATGGTATCGCAAAAGTTATCTTTTTCACTTATAGCTAGTTCTGCTCCTAATAGTTTGCCTAACTCATATGGAGTTAATATGTTCACACTGTTCTCTGAAAAATTTATGACTGATAAACTAGCTTTGATATCTTCTGACACTATGATACAAAGGTCGATAGGGTTATTTTTTTCAAACCCAAACTTAGTTAAGGATCGAATAGTATCTTGCACTTCCTGATATATTCCACCAGCGATAATTCCTGGTAAATTATCATTAGTAAATGATGTTAAGCGCGTAAATACCATTTTATTCTCTTTAAGAACCACTTGTCTATAGCCTCCCGTTTTAGTTGCAGCAACTATAATTTTCCAATTATTAGGATCTTTATGTAGAATCTTTTTTGTTATATTACTTATTTCTATAGGAAACATTAATATTCCCTTAAAGTTGGAGCCTATCTCAATAAACACATTCAACCAATATTCTACTAAATGCTTTGCTTTTGATGAAACAAGAAGATAGCACCAGTTTTGATTGAATTTGTTTGGCTTCTCAACCAAAAAAACTGAACTTATGTCATTATTACGAGAAAAATGCTCCATCTTTGTTTTTGCTGATAGATAGGCACTAATCTTGTTTGCCCTTGTAATAAACTGTAGCGAGTAATTTTGATCTGCATGATTAAGCACCAGGTATAAAGGTGCTTTTTTATCTGACGAAAGACATGAAATTAAATCGGAAACTGCTTTATCGTTTTTGCCCTTAACAAAATACCTTTTATTTAAAGTATTATTTTTAAAATATAGTAACATTATGCCTTCTTCTCCAATAGAAAGCATAAACTTACTTTTGGATTTTGAACTAAACATATTAACAAAGCATATACTTATCTAGAATTAAAAAGGCAATTTATTGAAATTCATTAAACGTTAGAGGGAAATATTGTTATAAATTTTCGCAGCAACATTATTTATATTATAATTTTTTTATAAAATTACCACTAATATTAAGTTATTTAGATAACAAATTAAGAAAATTCATTAAGACGAATTTGTTGTTTTTCAAATTGTAGGTAAACCTAAGCCACTTTAGCTATATCTGCCGATTGACTTTAATTAATAAGAGTTATTAATCTATTTACTATTCTTGTAATATTATTTCTAATGGTAAAGAAATATATATTTTTCTGGAACAGTTGTTATTTCAGATACAGAATTTATTGTAAGTAAACTAACCATTTGCTGAAGAGCGCTCATCTTCTGTGGTACTTGATGATGGAGCAACTAATTTGCTCAAAATCTCATCTTTTGGTCCCATAGCGTAAATGACACCATCTGACATGAGGATCACCTTATCAACTACGGACAATAACGGTAGCTTGTGAGTGATGATAACAGTAGTAGTATTTTGTTTTCTTGCAATGCCAATTGCATTAATTAAGCATGCCTCTCCATTGCTATCTAAGTTAGCGTTTGGTTCATCAAGTACTAAAAGTTTTGTGTGACCATAAAAAGCTCTGGCAAGTCCAAGAAGCTGTTTTTGGCCGCCAGAGAGCGTTACTCCTCCAGGACCTCCTATTGTTGTATCATATCCATTTGGTAAGCTTAGTATTAGTTCATGTATTCCTGCAATTTTTGCTGCTTTGATTATTTCTTCAGGATTTGGATCTGGCCTCATGCGAGCAATATTAGCTTTGACACTAGTGTTAAATAACTCAATATCCTGAGGTAAGTAGCCAACATAATTACCAAAATTTTCTCGATTCCAAGTATATACATCAGCGCCATCTAGTCTGACTACACCAGATATTGGCTTCCATACACCAACAGTTAATTTTGCGATAGTGGATTTACCAGAAGCACTTGCACCAATAACACCAACTACATCTCCAGGATCTATAATGAATGATATTCCTTTTACTGTCGGCTTATTGCTTCCATAAGGAGTAAAAAATACTCTATCAAATTCCAATTTTCCTTCAGGTTCTGGTAGAGCCATCGTTTGCTCTCTTTTTGGCGATGTTAATATAAGTCTTTGTAGCCTTCCATATGACATTCTAGCCTGATTTAAAAACTTCCAAGTATGAACCGCAGCATCAAATGGTGCTAATACTCTACCCATTAAAATTGAAGCAGCGATGATGCTACCGGCAGTCTTATGAGCTGTGATTGCAAGTAATGCACCTGTTCCAATCACTGATATTTGCAGAGTTGAGCGCAAAAATTTAGTGATTCCAGTAATTACATTAGAGCGATTTTGTGCTTTAATTTGCATTGCTCGATTCTGATCATTTCGTTTACACCAATCAGAGACTATGAATTCTGACATGCCCATAGCTTCAACCACTTCTGCATTTCTTGTTGCAACATCTATAGCATTGATATTCCGTATAGTTTCTTCGTTGGTTTCTTGTAATATTCGTTTAGTGGCAAGTTCATTCCATATTGCCATAGAGACTAATATAATAATTCCAGTAATAGCTATAAACCCCGTGGAGGTATGTATCATGAAAATCACAACAAGGTAAATTAACGACCATGGAGTATCAAACAGTGAGAATATACCATTTCCTGTAATGAAATTTTTTATCACTCCGAGATCTCGTATTGCTTCACCACTTGAAGTTGAGCTCTGCACTGACGTTAGCCTGATTGACCTTACTATCAGATCTGGTGTTGCAGTTTTATCGATCCAATCACCTATTTTTGCCATGGCTAAATATCGACAAGTTTCAAGCATTGCAGAACATGCAAATGCAGATAAAGTGATAATTGTCAGCATAGTTAGTGTTGATACACTTTCGCTCGATATCACCCGATCAAGCACTTGAGAGGTATAAAGTGGTAGGAATAACATTAATAAATTGATTCCCGCACTAAACCAAAAGATAAACCAAAATGCACTTTTGCATTTTTCTAGGCAAACATATAGAGTACTTTGCTTCAATTCTTTTTTTATTGATGGCGTAATTTCCACAATCTTCCTCTTAATTTGATTACATGCACCATATACAATTTTTATTACAAAAATATTAATAACGGTAGTTAGCTTACTTTAAGTGAGTAAAATATTAATATATGTGAATAGGAAATATAAACAATGGTAAAAAGAAGTATAGTTAATATTTCCTTCATTGCCTATAGCGAAGCTACGTCATACCGCGATTCATTCCATAGCTGTACGAACATTCATTTTTGAAGGTAAACTGCACAGCAAATGGTGTCATGAAAGTATAGTATTTTCTAAAATGAATGATAAATTTCCATTATGGTATTACCAACCAAAAGTTGTAAGTCTGTATATTTATGCATTAAAGGTCTGAGGCGGCTTTTGATGGTATTCCAACAATGCTCTATAGGGTTCAAATCTGGTGAATATGTTGGTAGATAGAGCAAACGGCATCTAGCATTATCTATAGTATTTTCTAAAATGAATGATAAATTTCCATTATGGTATTACCAACCAAAAGTTGTAAGTCTGTATATTTATGCATTAAAGGTCTGAGGCGGCTTTTGATGGTATTCCAACAATGCTCTATAGGGTTCAAATCTGGTGAATATGTTGGTAGATAGAGCAAACGGCATCTAGCATTATCTATTAACTCCTTTGTTTTGGGAGTTTTATGGAATGTGGCATTGTCCATAACTATTGTAGTACCATGTGGCAATTTAGGTAATAACATCTTCTCTAACCATGTATTGAATACCTCTTTGTCACACCCACCTTTGAAAGTCATTGGTGCAATAAATCTCTTTCCAATCCACCCGCCTATTATACTGATTCTCTCTCGTTTTCTTCCTGGAATATCTGCATAAATTTTCTTTCCTATTGGAGCACGTCCATACTCTCGGTATAACCTATTATCAACTCCTGCTTCATCTATATATAAGATGCTGGAATGGTCTATTTTTGAGATTTTATCGGTAAATCGCTGCCTATCTTCTTGATTGCGCTCTTGATATAGTGTAACTTTTTTTTAAAGTAATTCTTAGCTGTTTCAGCCTATACCAAATTGAATTTATTCCAAATCCAAGATTTTGTTTCATCTCTGCCAGCGTATGATCTGGATTCTTTTTAACATATTCTTCGAGTATTTTTGGGTCTATTTTTCGAATAAAGCTGCCGTTTTTCGATGGCCTTAGGCTTTCACCAGCGGCTTTCTTTCTTAACCAGCGGTACAGAGTTGCTATTCCTATCTCCAAAAGCTCTGCCACCTCAACCTTTGACTTCCCTTTTTCTATCATCGATACTGCCCTTTCCCTTAAATCCACACTATACGCCATTATAACTCAAATAGCTTATTATACCTTTATCATTTACTTTGGGAAGTACTATATTAACTCCTTTGTTTTGGGAGTTTTATGGAATGTGGCATTGTCCATAACTATTGTAGTACCATGTGGCAATTTAGGTAATAACATCTTCTCTAACCATGTATTGAATACCTCTTTGTCACACCCACCTTTGAAAGTCATTGGTGCAATAAATCTCTTTCCAATCCACCCGCCTATTATACTGATTCTCTCTCGTTTTCTTCCTGGAATATCTGCATAAATTTTCTTTCCTATTGGAGCACGTCCATACTCTCGGTATAACCTATTATCAACTCCTGCTTCATCTATATATAAGATGCTGGAATGGTCTATTTTTGAGATTTTATCGGTAAATCGCTGCCTATCTTCTTGATTGCGCTCTTGATATAGTGTAACTTTTTTTTAAAGTAATTCTTAGCTGTTTCAGCCTATACCAAATTGAATTTATTCCAAATCCAAGATTTTGTTTCATCTCTGCCAGCGTATGATCTGGATTCTTTTTAACATATTCTTCGAGTATTTTTGGGTCTATTTTTCGAATAAAGCTGCCGTTTTTCGATGGCCTTAGGCTTTCACCAGCGGCTTTCTTTCTTAACCAGCGGTACAGAGTTGCTATTCCTATCTCCAAAAGCTCTGCCACCTCAACCTTTGACTTCCCTTTTTCTATCATCGATACTGCCCTTTCCCTTAAATCCACACTATACGCCATTATAACTCAAATAGCTTATTATACCTTTATCATTTACTTTGGGAAGTACTATAGCTGACACTGGGATGGCTTTGTTGCATCGCTACTTATGAAAGGCTAACTATAATTAGGATTATAAGCAACTTATTGAAAATCTTGTTTTTTTGCAATCAATCTGATCAAATTTAAGAATAGTAATTTGTTATTTATATTAATAAATTTAATTCTATTGAAAATAGCTAAAGCATTGAAATTCTTGAATTTTAGCCGGATTAGTGAGTGGTAGTGAAATTTCTTTTACTCAAATTTAGGTATTCACTGACCGTTCTTGTTGTAAATACCAGAATAATAAGCTACTGATATTCTCCACCTTTTTTATCTTTAATCCATCATAGCTAGCGATGCAACAAAGCCCACCGATTCATTCTACTGCAACGCAGAAAATTCGTACAATTGTGCATAATATGGGGCTTCTGGCTACATTTTTCTATTGAACTCACCTTTTCTCTATGTGACAGATTTCGTATTAAATTTTAAATTTAATGCGCCTAGATATACAAGCATTCCTAGCAAAACCATAGGTATAGAAAGCAACTGCCCCATAGTTAAATCAAGCCACAAATAGCCAATTTGATAGTCTGGTTCGCGAAAAAACTCAACGAAAAAACGTGCTATTCCATACCACATAACTGCAATACCAGTTAACGCACCGTGATACAGTCTTATTCTAGTTAAGAAAAACAGTGAATTTGCAACTGCAAAAAGTAGCAGTCCTTCAAAAAGTGCCTCATAAAGCTGGCTTGGATGACGCAGCAAATTATCACCACTCTCTGGAAATACCATACCCCATGGCATAGTTGTAACTCTGCCAAATAACTCTCCGTTTATAAAATTGCCTATGCGACCTAAAAATAAACCTATGGGAACTCCGCAAGAAACTAGGTCCAGTGCATAAAATATAGGAATGTTATGTCTTCTGCAGGAGATTATTACTGCAAGCAAAACTCCTATAGCACCACCATGAAATGACATCCCTCCTTCCCAGGTCTTCAATATCTCAATAGGGTTGCTTATATAAAGAACTGGATCATATATCAATACGTAGCCAAGTCTACCTCCAAGGATAATACCTACAATAGTGGCTGTTAATAACGAATCGTAAAAATTCTTAGTAAATATTTTTTGGTCATCTAGCTTATGTAAATACCAATATGCAAACACTATACCCAAAACGTAGGCTAAGGAATACCAATATATAGAAACAGGACCGATGCTGAAAATTACTGGATTTAAAGACATATTTTGCTATAAATTATTCTTAGACAATCTACTTTTTTCACGATCCCACTCTCTCTGTTTTATGGTTGCTCTCTTATCGTAGAGTTTTTTTCCTTTTACAATGGCAATTTTAGTTTTTGCAAATCCTTTATCGTTAAAATAGACCGAAAGCGGCACAACAGTTATCCCAGCAGTCTTGATTTGACCAATTAGTTTATTTATCTCCTTTTTATGCAAGAGTAATTTACGTTCCCTTTTTGGTTTATGATTTTTTCGGTTCGCAGCTTTATATTCTGCAATATGCATATTGTGCAGCCATACTTCGCTATTCTTTTCAACAACGTAGGCGTCGGAAATATTTACTTTTCTTTCTCTTAGCGATTTAACTTCACTGCTTAATAAGACCATACCCGCTTCAAATTCTTCTAAGATGAAATATTCAAACCTTGCTTTCCTATTTTCTGCAATAACTTCCATATCTAAAGATATCTTTAAGCTTCAATATATTACAGAGTTTTTGACTTAATTCATAATAAAACAGTTATCCCAATAAATATAAGGTGCCAGGCTAGTCTGATAGCAACAGGATAACAAAAATCAAGTAAGTGCTTTTTCTGTCTCTCTAGGCACAAGTTCCTTTACTTCTTTCATTTCAGTTTTAGGCTTTGACATTATATATTGACCAGCACCAACTATGAGCGCAGATCCTGCAGCTAGTCCAATTATTGCTGGTACAGATAGGGCAGTAGCAAATGCAAGTGCAACACCAACTATCACTGCAGTTACAAAACACACAATAACACCTTTTACAATTGCATTTTTTGCAGATTGTTCTTTTTCTTTCACAATTGCATTTTTTCCAATTTGTTTTTCTTCCTTTTTCTCTGGAAGCTGCATTACATCTTTATTTTCAGTAAGATCCTTTGGCGTTTTTTTATTCTCATTTTTTAACGTTTGCTTTTTTTCCGCTTCCTCTAAAAGCTGAATTATACCTTGATATTTAGTAAGGTCTCTTGGCGTTTTTCCATCAACATCTTTTAATGAAGGGTCTGCTTCAGTGTGTAGCAGAACTTCCACCACTTTTATTTTGCCATTTTCAGCAGCAAGATGTAAAGGAGTACGTCTATCACCATTTTTTGCATTAACCTTTGCTCCTTTTGCGATTAGAGTTTTTACTATATCTTCGTGGCCATTTTCAGCAGCAACATGCAAAGGAGTCCATCTATCAGCATCCTTTATATTAACATCTGCTTTCTCAACTAGAATTTTTACTACCTCTATGTGGTTATTTTCAGCAGCAAGATCTAAAGCAGTACATCTATCATCATTTTCTGCATTAACCTTTGCTCCTTTTTTGATTAGAATGTCTACTACATCTTTATGGCCCTTTTTGGCAGCAAGATGTAAAGGAGTCTTGTCCTTAATACCTTTTGCATTAACATCTGCTTTCTCAACTAGAATTTTTACTACCTCTATGCGGTTCTCTTTAGCAGCAATATGTAAAGGAGTATATCTTTTATTATTTTGTGCATTAACCTTTGCTCCTTTTTTGATTAGAATGTCTACTACATCTTTATGGCCCTCTCTGGCTGCAAGATGTAAAGGAGTCTCGTCCACAATACCTTCTGCATTAACATTTGCTCCTTTTGCAATGAGAGTTTTTACTACATCTTCGCAGCCCTCTCTGGCAGCAAGATGTAAAGGAGTACATCCATCATCATCTTTTGCATTAACGTTTACTCCTTTATTTAATAGGTTTTTCACCTCCTCCTCCTCATTATTATGTTTAACAGCTGAATGCAAAGCTTTGATGTTCTCTTGTGCCTTTAATAGAGCTCCTTTTACCACTTCATGGCCTTTTTGAGAAGCAAATGTTAAAGGAGTCCATTTATAATGATCTTTCGCATTAACATCTGCTCCTTTTTCAATTAGAGTTTCTACTATATCTTCGCGGCCATTTGCAGCAGCAAGATGTAAAGGAGTCCACCCATCACTATTTTTTGCATCAACGTTGATTCCTTCTGCTTTTGATAGAACTTGTACTATCTCTTTGTGGCCATTTGTAATAGCAAGATGTAAAGGAGCCCATCCTTTATCATTTTCTGCATTAACCTTTGCTCCTTTTCCAATTAGAGTGTTTACTACATTTTCGTGGTTCTTTTCAACAGCAAAATGTAAAGAAGTCCATCCATCACCATTTTTTGCATCAACAATTACTCCTTTTCCAGTTAGAATGGTTACTACATCTTCGTGGCCATAGTGAGCAGCAATATGTAAAGGAGTAATTTTATTATCATGTTCTGCATTAATATCTGCCCCGTTTTCAATCAGAGCTTTTGCTACATTTGCACAGTTCCAATAAGAAGCAAGATGTAACAATTTGACTTCCTTAGAATTTTGACCACGAGATATAGTAAATATGTAATTTATGCCAGATCCACTATCATTGTCAGGTTTACTCTTTTCCCACTCTTGACATAAATCTGGATCTTCTTCTTGTAACTTAGCTTTTATTTTTTCAACTATATTGTCCTTGCTCAAATCTGAAAGGTCATTTATTTTTTTTAATATTTCCATAAATTTATCATATTCCATAACTTCCTCACTTAAAATACATAACTTAGTTGTTATATCTTTTAACATAGAAGTCAAGAACCTAAATATTCGTTATTATCTTTCCTTAAAGAGTCATTTTAGTTATATTACAGACTATGAAAAACCTCAACTTTAGGAAGGAAATCAAGTTTTTTTCTCTGTCATTTATAATTTTATTTGTTCTATGGACTGTATTGTCTGGTTATTTTGAGCCGTTTTTTATTTTTTGTGGAGTGTTTTCCTGTATATTCACATCGTTTATCTTTAGAAGGTTGATAAACGCTGAAAGAGCTCTTAGCCAGATTTTAAATAGTACGAGTAGACTGTCGTTTTATAAGTTAGTAAGTTATATACCATGGTTAATATACCAAATCATTTTATCAAGTGTTTATGTAACAAAAAAGGTGCTACAACTCAAATCTAAGCTTGAACCGATTATTATCCTAAGAAAATGCAAAGGGCATAATGACGAAAGCATTGCGTTATTTGCCAATTCAGTCACAATCACTCCCGGAACTTTAACTATCAATGTTGAAAGTAAGCAGAAAACATATTTCTCTACCATGTATTTGATAGATAAAGATCTTGAAAGCGGCATTTCTGAAATAGAAAATAAAATCTTAAAAATACTACGTTCAGTTAAGTAATTGCTTTAAATAAGTTAACAGCATCCTTATATTCCCTTACAAGACTTTCAAGCATTTCTTTTGGAAGGCTATTGTTAA
The DNA here is from genome assembly GCF_964026915.1 of Wolbachia endosymbiont (group A) of Eristalinus aeneus. Classification (NCBI taxonomy): domain Bacteria; kingdom Pseudomonadati; phylum Pseudomonadota; class Alphaproteobacteria; order Rickettsiales; family Anaplasmataceae; genus Wolbachia; species Wolbachia endosymbiont (group A) of Eristalinus aeneus. The sequence continues at coordinate 288,889 of NZ_OZ034712.1, read as the reverse complement.
CAATAGAACATAAATAATTATACAAATCTTCTAACCTTAATACGTTATTTCTCTTCTTGCTGTTGAATTTATACGGAAAAATACCTTCCATAACTTCAATAGTAGTAGCCTTGTTTAAAAATACATTTTCACTTGTCACGCTTATTCTTGCTAAAACAGTGTTAATTTCAGGTTCGTCACTCGTATAAAAATCTGATAGCTGAGTTATTCTAATAACGTACAAAGTTACTATTTTTGACAAGCAATTATCAGCATATTCACAATTTTTTATTACCTCCCACTGAGTAACCTGAGATTTACCTATTTTTGCATTGTTCGGTAATTTACTCATTGAACTTTCTCCATTTAATCCAGTGTAATAAATTATACTAATACTTTGTTAAATAAATAATAACGCGATTACAAAAATATATACTTATAGTAGTATATTATACAAAAATAGCACAATATCTAAGCATTAAAGCTAGTTTTAGCTGGGTACATGGGGCTATTCGTTATTTTGTGTTGTCCAGTGAGGTCCAAAATTAGAGGTCCACTTATATAAAGAGTTTAGTCTGCCTTCTTTGCTATAAAATAAGTTTTCCTTTTGAGCTGTTTTGTTAGTATTAACTAAATTCTAAACTAACTGTGCTATAATGAAAAAGATAAAACTCGGAATACTAATTTCAGGTAGGGGGTCGAATATGCAGGCCTTAATAGAAGCATGTCAAGATCAGAATTTTTCCGCAGAAGTTGCATGTGTTATCACAAATAATAGCGAAGCTGCTGGTCTGAAAATAGCAGAGCAAGCAGGAATCTCAGCGTTTATTGTTAAAGATAAACCGCTTGATGCTGGTAAAATTCACGAAATACTTGTTCAACATAAGGTTGATTTAATTTGCCTTGCAGGGTTTATGAGAATTCTCAAAGCTGATTTTCTGAGTAAATGGCATAACAAGGTGATAAATATTCATCCCTCTTTACTTCCGTCTTTTAAAGGCCTAAACGCTCAAGAGCAAGCTCTAAAAGCAGGTGTAAAAATTACAGGTTGTACTGTACATTATGTCACTCCTGAAGTTGATGCTGGAGCCATAATTGCTCAAGTTGTTGTACCAGTGTTACCAGCTGATGATATTCAAAGCCTCTCAGAACGCATTCTAGCTGAGGAGCATAAGTGTTATGTAGAAGCAGTAAGGTCAATAGCAGAAGATATATGACTGTAATAATTATTGACCTTGAGCGTTTTTTCCAACTTCAACAAAAAATAAATTTTCAGGTTCCAGTAAAGAACTTGCCAGTTCGTTTACTTCCTCTAATTTAACATCATTAATGATATTCGCATAATTATTTATACGGTTAACATCACGATCATTTATCTGCATATTATCTAGCAGCGTTGCTGTATTTGTGTTATTGGACAGGAAAAGGACAAGATTATTTACCAAGCCAATTTTTGCATCCTTGAACAATTGTTCGTCAATTCCTTGCTTTTTTATTCTGCTAAATGTATCTTTTACTGCTGATATAGCTTTGCCAGCAGTAGAACTATCAGTACTTATAAATCCAGATATAATATTTCCATGTTTATTGGAAATAATACTTGCATAAACACCATAAGTAATACCCAAGTTTTGCCTCAGTTCTGTCATTAATATTGAATTCAGCCTCATGCCACCAAGTGCATCAATTAAGACACCAGCGTTATAATAATTAGGATCTTCATAAGCTATACCTTTTTGAGCAAAAAGTATCACACTCTGTGGTATATCCATAAAAATATTCTTACTTTCTGCAGAACCAAAATTATTTTTTACAGGTATTTTTCTAACTTTTGATCTTTTTGACGGCAATTTAGATAAATATTTATCTAATAGCGTAATAATTTCTTCTTTTTTTGTACAACCAGCAACACTGATAACTATGTTATCTTTAGCAAAATTACGCTTTATGTATGTTAAAACATCGTCTCTAGTAATGCTCATTATAGTATCAAGAGTACCGTACACACTTTTTGAGTAAGGATGTTTTTTAAACAATAACGTATCTAATTCTTTTCCAGCAACAAAATAAGGATTTTTTTCAAGATTATTAAAATCAACTTTGGCTTTCTCGAAAACTCTATTCAACCCTTCAGGGTCAACTTTAGGACGCATTATAGTATCGCTCAGTAATGAAATTGCTTCCTCTAGATTGTCAGACAAAGTATTTAATGAAACCCTAAATGCTTCTAAATCAGCAATAAAATTTAAACTAATCCCTTTATCTTCAAGCTTTTTCGCAAAATCTTTGGCATCATTTTTTCCTGCCCCTTCTTGGATTACAAGAGAAGTAAACCAAGCAAGCCCCTGTTTTTCCTTATTCTCATACACATAACCTGCATCCTTGAACGATATATTTAGTGAAACTTTTGGCAAATCATGATTTTCTACAAATAAAAACTTAAATCCTTTACGGGTAGTGACCTCCTCTATATTTAGGTTACCACTTGCTTGTAAATTAAAGCCTAGACAGAAAAAAAATAGAAATATAATTTTACTTATTCTCATTATTATCTCCTTTTGGTAATAAACGACCAATTAACTTATTAGCAGAAAAAATAGCACGGATTTTATTATTTACATCCTCTAGATTGACATCATTAATCTTGCTATATGAAATATCTATTTCATCAAGTGGAATACCAAGTGCAAGGTGTGGCACATAGAACATCGCTATATGAGTTAAGTCAGATAGATTATCAAACTGTGCTGCCTTATACCTATATTTTGAGCTTTGTAATTCCTCGCTCGTCACCTCTTTAGATACGAAGCCATTAATAGCATTATCTAACTCTCTTTCAACAATATCTAAATTAGCGCCACTTTTTGGAATTATCATAATATCAATGTAGCCATCACTAAAAGCTAGGCTATTATAATAAGCAAACACTGATACTGCCACATCTTTATCTAAAACCAAATCTTTATACAGTTTGCTGGATTTGCCGCCACCTAAAATGTCAACCGCTAAATGAGCAGCAGAGGCTTCATTTATGTGATCAAATAAGGGAACACGATAACGAAAATATAAAACTGATTCTTTTACTTCAGTGCTCTCTAAGGTCACCGATAGACCTGCATTATGCACTGGATCCTGATTTGGGTAATGTCTCATTACAGGCTTAGCTTTAATTTCGCCATATTTTTCTTCTGCTAATTTCACTACTTCATCAAACTCCACATCACCCACAATCAGCAATATTGCATTACCAGGGTGATAATAACTATCGTGAAACCTCACTATGTCATCCTGATTGTAAGTTTTGATATCGCTCTCCCAGCCAATAACAGATCTACCATAGCCATTACGGTAAAATGCACTATCCATTTCTTCCCACAACAAGTTATGAGGTTGGTTATCAAATCTCATTTTTCTTTCTTCCAGTACAATGTTTTTTTCTCTATCTATTTTATCTTGAGTAACATTAAAGTTTCCCATTCTATCTGCTTCAACTTCCATTGCCAGTGGTAAATCTTTTTTGGGGACCAACTCATAATAACAGGTATATTCTTTAGTGGTAAGCGCGTTAAATTTAGCCCCAATGCTACTCATAGTGGCTTCTATGTCTTTAAACTTTCCTGTAGTTTTAAACATTAAGTGTTCAAAGTAGTGAGCCAATCCTGCTTTGCCGATTGGATCATCCATTCCCCCAACTTTGTATATTACTGCATGTAAAACAGATGGAATCCGATGATTAGGAACAACATAAACATCTAGTCCGTTACTGAGTTTAGCATATTTTATGTTGTGCTCTATGCTCAAAGCCTTCAAAGAAATTGAGCAAGTAAAAAAAAGTACAGGTAGTATAAGAAAACTAAAAAACTTGTGAAGCATTATTTCGACCTAATATAAAAACAATTATTTTATTCCTCATTTTGTTTAGAAATAAGCATATCGTATATATACCACTTATATAACAATGTAAACATTCCACAAACTATAGATAAATCTGCTAAATTAAAGGCTGGCCAATACCAATCATCAATATGAAAATATATGAAATCATATACAGCTCCCCAATAGATCCTATCAACTACGTTTCCGATTGCTCCACCAATCATCAGAGAAAAACCAAGGTAAGTTGACTGATCGTCAGACTTGTATATCAAATATGCAAGTATACCAATTATTAGTATTGAAAATGCTGAAAAAAAGAAACCGCCATGTGGTAAAGCGCTACACATTCCAAAACTAATACCTGAATTCCAAACTTCAACTAGTTTTATAAAACTAGCGATCTCAATTGATTCTCCTTCATCAATCAATGAGTTTATGTACAATTTGCTCGTTTGGTCAATCAATACTATAATTAATATAACAACTAAGCATAACTTTTTCATAAATTTGCCTTTAACCTATAAACTTTAAGTATATCATAATTTATCTGTTTTGTTAACTCCTCAATACTATGGAATTTTTTTTCTGACCTTATGAATTTTAAAAGTTGTATATTGACTTTATGACTATATACGTCTTCATCAAAATCGAATATGTGCATTTCTATTATAGGCTTTTTCAGATCCTTAAAAGTAGGTCTCATACCAATATTGACTACTCCATATAACCAATTTGGATTACTATCAGGAAAAGTCACTCTAGCGTAATATGTGCCAAACTTAGGTTTTATCATGCAATCTTCTATAGGAATATTTATGGTTGGAAATCCTATTTCTCTACCTCTACATGCACCTTTTGTCACAACACCAGAAACTTGATAAGGCCTGCCGAGCAATTTATTAGCAATTTCTATTTCGCCCCTTTGTACATACTCCCTTATTGAAGAAGAAGAGCAAATTTTGCCGTCAATTGTTAATGGCTCTAATTTAGTCAAAGAGTATCCATATATTTCAGAATATTTCTCTAGAGTTAATATATTACCCAATCGTTTATGACCAAAAGTGCAATTTTCTCCGACAATTATGTGTTTAGCGCCATATTTATCTATTAAAATCTCACTGATAAAGTCATCGCAGCTAACCTCAGAAAAACCTCTATTAAAATTAATAATATATAAGTAATCTATACCATAGCTGCTGATTAGTTCCTTTTTTTGTTCTTGGTCTATTAACCTAAAATTGTTTCTACCAAATAAAACAGTTGATGGGTGAGGCTCAAAAGTTAAAACTGCAGAGGGTAATCCTCTTTCTTGTGCTACCTTCTTTAGAGTAGAAATTGCAAACTCGTGTCCTAAATGAATGCCATCGAAATTTCCGAAGGTTAGTGCTATATTATTTTCTATTCCTTGCTCACAATTATAAATAATTTTCATACAATTTGATGTTTTTACATGTTTCTTATATATAATAACTATATTTTAGTAAGCTACGGAGATAAATTGTGAAAAATGTTGTGATATATGTAAAGAAGGGCTGTCCATACTGCATAAGGGCAAAGGATTTACTAGATAAAAAAGGTGTGAAGTATGAAGAAATTGATGTGCTCAAAAACTCAGATCTATTTAACGACATAAAATCAAAGTATAACGTTAGAACAGTTCCACAGATTTTTATCAACGATAAGCACATTGGGGGGTGTGACAAATTGATGGATCTTGAAAAAGAAGGAAAGTTGGATGATATGCTAAATAATAATGACAATCACACTGATGTCACAACCTACACAAACAGCAATGATGAATGTGGAGAGTGTGTTATACCACATGATGATTTTATGTAACTTTTTATCTTGTTTTGTCGTGTAATACGTAAATGAAAACTAGTATGCTCACTTTAAACAATTCTTAATGAATTAAAAATACAATTCATTCAGTGAGTTTTTTTAGTGGGAAAAAATGACAAAAAATATTTCAATTATTAGCAGAAACTTAATTAGTATCGAATTAGTTAACAAACAAGATTTAGAGAATTTCATCAAGATTTTCACAGTGCTTGATAAACATATAGCAGCTAAAACACTTTTTACAGAAGAAGTGAGAATAGAGTATAAACAACACAACGGCATAGAAGTTGTTGAATTGCTAAAAGATACAGACTTTACATATCATGAGGTTGAAAATGTATTGAACCACCTGAGTAAACATGGAATGAAGGTGCCCAGCAGTGTTATAGCACACACCCTTTTTGCTGCATACAATCATGCACTTGAATTTAAGGATGTAGCATTTTCCTTTTCTGAAGGCTCTCCACAATTTAACATCAGAGTGAGTAAGAACACCTTCATAATAACTCCTATGAGTGAGGAGAATTTGGAATTGAATTCACAAAGTAGCAAGAAATTAATAGAGTCGTTACAGAGCGAAAAAAATATTTATGATTGTATAGTAGAAGAAAATACCATTAAAGTTATAGTGCATTCTGAAATACATCAAGCTATAAATTTGATTATAAAATCACTGATAAAGTCTCGCCTTTTAGCAAAAGAGGAAGAAGGAAAATTCAAAGAGAAATTGAGACAACTTGCTTTTAAGGATCAAGCTTTTGTTGAGTATTCCAGTATCAAAACCATCAGTAGGTATCCACATAATCATCCTCTGAGAAAGCATGAAAGTGTTACTAAGGATATAGAAAATATTTTATGTGATTTCATAGCAAATGAGAATAGCGAGTTCGCTATAGAGCGGTTAAATAGGCTGAGCTCAGCAGTTTCTCCGGATACTCCAAGAATCATCACTAAAACTATAGATAAACTTGTTAAGTTTCACTAAGGTATACGAGAGCCAATAGACTTCTTGTATTACCTTTTGTCATCCAAGTAGCCAAGGCTACTTGGTTCTTTTTTTGGGTTCCAGCACTATGTACATAGCTGTACAAACATTGTAGCCGTTATTCAAGTAGCTATAGAAACGAAAAACTTACTTGACAAACTCCGCCAGCCCCCTTATCATGAAACTGAAGCTATTTATTTATCTTCTCTATACAGATTAAATGACAAAAAAACTCACGTATCTGGCGTCTCATGTTTAATTTTTTGCACTATGTGCACCTTATGTCTTTATAAAACTTCTAGGTTTTTACCTAATATAAGCTAAAATGCGCTTATAAAGCATTTAAAACATAAAAAAACGCCAACTTAAAAAATGGATAGTGAATAACTAGCTACCCTAGGGTTTCTTTTGCCTTTTTTTCTGTTTAGTAAATTTCTTAATGTTTATAATTTAGATTAGTTGCGGCTTAAAAGCAACTGAATCGCGGTTATTAAACGTTTAGAATAAAAAAACGCCATACTTGAAAGTATAATGTAAGTAATTAGCCAACCACGGGGCTTCTTTTGCCTTTTTTTTCGTTTGGCAAATTTTTTAACATTTATAGCTAAACGACAACCGTCATCCCGCTACTTGTTAGCGGGATCTAGAGATACCGCGAATGAATCGCGGTATGACGGTTCGTGGCGGTATGACGGTTCGCGGTGGCATGACGATAAGCTCGTCATCCCGCTACTTGTGAGCGGCTGAGATACCGTGGCGGTATGACGGTTCGCGGTGGCATGACGTAGAATTTTATACTCACCAACTCAGTATTCCAACCTGGATTGTATCTTATCGGTAAAAAAGAAGAGCTATTTTAGGAAGTTTTTATAGGACTAAAACCAAAGAAAACTTGCATATAAGTTTATCAAGATGTAAAATTGAAGTTATTTTAAAAGAATAGGTTAATTATGAATCTTGTAACAAAATCTGCTATCGATTTTACTGCTCCAGCTGTTCTCTCCGGCGGAGAAATTGTTGATGATTTCTGTCTGAGTAAGCGCATAAAAAATAAGTATGCTGTCCTTTTTTTCTATCCACTTGATTTTACTTTTGTTTGCCCAACTGAATTGATATCGCTCAATAATAGAATAAATGAGTTTGCAAAGCGTGGTGTTGAAGTGATAGGAATAAGTGTAGATTCAAAATTTTCACATTATAAATGGCGAAACACTCCAGTTAATGATGGTGGTATTGGAGAGATTAGCTACACTTTAGTGTCTGATATCAAAAAGTCTATATCAAGAGACTATGGGGTCTTATATGATGACTCAATTGCGCTGAGAGCAACTTTCGTTATTGATGATAAATTTATTGTACGTCATCAATCGATAAATGATTTGCCTTTAGGGCGTAATATCGATGAATTCGTTAGAATCGTTGATGCAATTAAACATAATGAGGAGCATGGTGAAGTATGTCCAGCAGGGTGGAAGAAAGGTAAGCCAGCAATGCAGGCAAGCGATGAAGGAGTAGCTGATTATCTAAACTCATACAGTGAAGAATTATAAATTTAGTACAAAAGTTCTTATTATTGGATCTGGGGCAGCGGGTTATGCTGCCGCTATATATGCAGCACGTGCAAACTTAGAGCCAATTGTAGTAACGGGAATGCAGCCTGGTGGTCAGCTTACAATTACTACAGATGTTGAAAACTATCCTGGTTTTGTTTCAATACAGGGTCCAGAACTAATGGAGCAAATGAGGTTGCATGCAGAAAAGGTTGGAGCAAAAATAATAGATGATGAGATAAAAAGCGTTGAACAACTTGAGGATTTTAATGAGTATAGATTTAGATCTTCTGGTAATACTAATGACTACTATTCAGATGCAATTATAATTGCATCCGGTGCGCAAGCGAAGTGGCTTGGTTTAGAAAGTGAAAAGAAATTTCAGGGTTATGGGGTTTCAGCTTGTGCGACTTGCGATGGTGCATTTTTTAGGAATAAAGTTGTAGCTGTGATTGGTGGTGGAAACACTGCTGTTGAAGAAGCAATATTTTTAACTCGATTTGCCAAAGAAGTGATATTAATACACAGGCGTGATAAATTAAGAGCGGAAAAAGTAATGCAAGATAGACTCTTTAAAAATGATAAAATAAAAGTAATGTGGAACCATACCGTAGAGCAGATTCTTGGAGAAGAAAATCCGAAGAAAGTTACTGGTATTATAGTTAAATCAACGGAAGCTCAAGAATTGAAAGTCGATGGAGTGTTCATTGCAATTGGGCATGCACCAAATACGGGTATTTTTAAAGGCTTTGTTGAAATGGATGAGCAGGGTTACATCATTACAAAACCTGGAACAACTTTAACTAGTAGGGCAGGAGTGTTTGCTGCAGGTGATGTTCAAGATAAGGTATATCGTCAAGCAGTAGTTGCAGCAGGAACAGGATGCATGGCTGCGCTTGATGCAGAAAAGTTTTTGGAGTCGTAGTTAATTCTAGGATTTTATAGCTAAAGTGACTTAAGTTTACCGATAATTTTAAAAACAAAAATTCGTCATTCCGCTACTTGTTAGCGGAATCTATGCTGAGATACCGCGGCGGTATGACACCTTTCTTGGGTTAGCTATAGATAAATTGCTTGCAATTTTCCTTTTTTTTTACATAATTATGTTAGTAAATTATTAGATGGGTTTAATATGCTTTATGGAGAGAATAGGACAAATACTAATGGTTACAGATATCAGAGAACTCTAGATGCACCGACACAAAAGTTATTTAAAGCTATTGATGATGAAAATCTAGAAGATTTTAGACAGGCTATAGAAGAAGGTGCGGATGTTTATGCACGTGATGAGAAGAACATGAGACCTTTGGAGTCTATAAAGGATAAGTTAGTGAATGTTTTATCTAATAAGAGTGCCTGTGCTGTTAGCAGTGATAAGCAAAAAACTACGTTAAAGGAAATGACTAAATTGCTCACTACAAAACAGTTATTTAAAGCTATTGGTGATAAAAACCTAGAAAATTTTAAACAAGCTATAAAAGAAGGTGCGGATGTTTATGCACGTGATGAGAAGGGCATGACACCTTTAATGATTATTGCTAGGGCCCGTGTCTATGATAGGCAGCAACCTGTGCTAAAGGAAATGGTTACATTGCTGTTATTTAAGGCTATTGATGATGGAAACCTAGAAGATTTTAAAGAAGCTCTGGCAGAGGGTGCGGATGTTAATGCGTTTGATAAAGAAGGCATGACACCTTTGATGTCCATAGTTACTAATTTGTCTGCAGGCTCTGAAACAGGAAAAGAATATCAGAATATGATTAGGTTGCTCCTACTGCACCGGAGCATAGATGTTAATATTTCTGAACAAAATAATAACAATACAGTTTTGCATCTAGCAATGTGCTTTCAACAAAAGAAAACTTTACAACTCTTACTAAGTCATCCAAACATAAACACTTATCTAACCAATAAAAACCATCAAAATCCTGAGGAATGTGCTAGACAAAATCGTGCTGGGCATTTGATAATAGAAATACAAAAAGCACAGAAAGGAAAAGAATTATTAGCTGCTCTTTCTAGCGGAAATATTTGCCAAGCGAAAACACTATTGAATCAAGAGCTTCATCCTAATTGCTGGAGAAGAACCCAAGATGGAAGAATAAAAACACCACTTAGCTTAATTATTCGATTATGTTTACGAACGATAACAGAAGATGAAAAAGAAGTATTGACAAAACTTTTAAAACATAAAGACCTAGATTTTAGTTACGAGCAGTATGCACAATTAAAGCAAACAATTGAACAAGCTATTACAGAGCGATTAACCGGTACTATTAATAAAAAAGATTTAGATGATGTAAAAAAATTAGTAGAAGATAATGACTTCATGAATTATGCAATTATTATTGCTGCATGGAGAAATGTTAATAATCCAATCGAGTCTATTGTAAATTATCTAAATGAAAAATTTCCTGCAAATACATTACAACCTTTGGCAAGTACGAATGATATACCGGTAGGTTCTGAGCAAGTTATACAAGAACTTAAAGGTGAACTTGAAAGAACGAAAGCTCAACTCATAGAAAAAGAACGAGAGGCATTGACAAAATTTCACAGTTAGAAGAAGATTTAAGGCAGGAAAAATCGGCTCAAAAAACAAAAATCAATGATCTAAATAGTGAAGTAACTCGACTTAATAGAATTGTGTGTGGAAGAGCAAGCGACACTGTCGAAATTTCACGATTAAAAAGAGATTTGAAACAAGTAAGGGAAGAAAGAGATAGGCTTTTATCAGAAAATAGACTGCTCCGTAGTAATAAAAACGAAAAATCCTCGCAAGCAATTTCTTCTGGTAGAAAACTAAGCAACTACGCTTCTGCATGTTTTATATTGCTTGGAGTATATACTGTTGTTGCATGTTTAGTAATAGAAGATTATCCAGGGATAATAAGTGCTTTCTTTACAGCAGTTGCACTGGCTTTTTTTTTATTAGGATGTTGTAATTTATATAAAGCAAACACAATACTTAGTGATGTTGAAAGCACTCAGCTTGGTGGTTTAGAACGAAGTTAAAGTTTTGATTTCTTCTCCAGGCCCTGCTGAAAATTTTTGTACATGTTAAAAACATCTTGATAATTGAGGTGAGTGTAAATTTGAGTAGTTTCCAGGCTTGAGTGACCAAGCAGTTGTTGTATTGATCTTATGTCAATATCTTCCTGAAGCAAATGAGTAGCAAAACTATGGCGAAATGCATGTGGAGATAAAATTTCTGGTAAATTTAACATTCTCCTTATTTTTTGCAAACGATTGGCCACATAAGTTCTTCCCAATTTTTTTCCTCTTACTCCCAAAAAAAGATATTGTGCTTCATCATTAATGCCAAGATAAGGACAGGCTTTTACATATTCCTGTATACATTTTTTTACTACCGGAAGAATGAATACCTGCCTTTGTTTATCTCCCTTACCTGTTACTATTAAACTTTCATTGTTAATATCACTAACCCTAAGGTTCAACGCTTCACTGATTCTTAAGCCTGTACTATATAGCAGGACGATAATCGCAATTTCTCTTTTTACCACCCAAGATTCGCCCAGATCGGATAGTTTCATTTCTTTCAATAAAGTTTTTATATTAGGTATTGATAATGCTTTGGGCAGAGTTCTTCTCTGAATTGGCCTTGATAAGGAAAATACAGCTTCATTGTCTATATTGTGGTTATTTTTTATGTACTTGAAGAAATTTCTGATTACTGAGAGTGCTCGAGTGTTGGATCTTGCGTTTACACCTCTTGCGTAACGAGAGGTAAGCCAACTTCTTAACTCAGGTACGCTCAATTTTTCCAAAGTGCCGACATTTACTTCTCCACCAATGTGAGTATTTAGGAAACTTATAAGATCCTTCAAGTCCCTCATGTATGACTCTAAAGTGTTTGGTGAATAAGATCTGTTGCACCTCAGCCACTCATACCATTTTTCAATGATTGAACCGAGGTCCACAATTATTTTTTAAAGAAAGCATCGATGCACGCATCTCGAAAGGCTTCATTTATATCAGGATGAGAGTGACAAATTCTGTATATATCCTCTGCTGCTGCACCATATGCCATTGCAACCGCTGCTTCGTTGATTAGCGTATCAGCGTATGCTCCTATGATATGCACACCTAGTATTGTATCTGCTCTGCTACAAGTCAGCACTTTCACGAATCCTTCAGCATCATCAGTGATTTTTGCTCTGCCGTTTGCAGCAAATTGACATTTACCAACTTTGTACTTACGGCCAGCATTTTTGAGTTCCTCTTCGGTTTTACCAATCGAAGAAACCGCAGGGTGAGTGTAAATGACAGATGGTATGATTCCATAATCAACGTGAGGTGACTGTCCTGCTATTATCTCTGCAACTGCCACTCCTTCTTCCTCTGCTTTATGAGCAAGCATTGCTCCACCAATCACATCACCAATAGCAAATATTCCTTTCACATTAGTTTCATATCTGTTGTTAACTTGAACGAAACCGCGATTATCTTTTTCTATTTTTTCATCAATACCAAGATTCTCAGTGCATGGTTTGCGTCCTGCTGCCACCAATACCTTATCCGCCTCTATAGTGTTTGTTTGATTATCTTTTACAGAGCAAACTTTCACACTCAAAGAATTACTACTTTGTTTTATCTCCTCAACTTTAGTGCTAAGTAAAAATTTTATTCCTTGTTTTTGTAGACTAGAAAGTAGAGACTTACTTAATTCTCCATCCATTGCTGCAGCGATTCTATCAAAAAATTCTACTACAGTGACTTCAGACCCTAGCCTCCTCCATACAGAAGACATTTCAAGCCCTATTGCCCCAGCTCCGATTACGACAAGTTTTTTTGGTACTTCAGTTAAAGATAGTGCACCGGTGGAAGAAATAATGTCTTTCTCATCGATATTAATTCCTGGCAAAGAAATAACGTCAGAACCGGTTGCAATTACTATATTTTTTGTCTTCAGCACCTTACCTTCAACTGAAACTTCAAGATTACCTTGGTCAAAAGAAGCAAGCCCATTGATTTTAGTGATTTTGTGAAGGTTAAACAGATATTCTATACCTTTTCCAAGTTCCTGAACTCTGGCGTCCTTATAGCCTAGCATTTCTTTTAAATCGAAACTTGCGTCCTTAATTTTTATGCCAAGCTTCGACAGATCATTTTTCGTGTGAGCATACTGATAGGAAGAATGGAGCAATGCTTTGGAGGGTATGCACCCAACCCGCAGGCACGTACCACCAAAAATGCTATTTTTATCTATGCAGGCAACTTTCAATCCAAGTTTTGCAGCAGCGATAGCACACTTATAGCCTCCTGGGCCACCACCTATAACAATTAAATCATAATCAGTCATAAAAAACAAACCTATTTTCTAAAGAATAAACACCTTTTCCCTCAGTTGTTACATATATCTTATTGCGAGTAAACACTGGAGTGTGAAACACATTACCAGGTACTTTGACTACCTTTCCTGCACTTTCAGATCCCGGAAAAGCAAACATTGAACCTTTATTGCTTGTCACCCACAGTGTATGGGCATGCATAATTGGAGCAAACAATTGCGTATTTTCTATTAAATCAGATGCCCAGACTGTTTCTCCATTTTTTATATCCAGGCCAATTATTTTATCGTCTTTAGTAACTATAAAAATTCTGCCGCCTTCTTTTTGTTTCTCTGCAGGAATAAGAGGACTATAATATGACTCAATGTCTGATACACTTTTTACTTGCAGTGACTTTGACCATAAAATATTTCCTGATTTTACGTCAATACCATAAATATAAGAATTATTTGTAGCTATTAAAGTATCGCCAAGCACTCTCGGTGTAGTAGTTACATCTGTGAGCTGTGTATCCAAAAGGTTTGTAGCCAATTTTTGGCTCCACAATTTTTTACCATCTTCATTAAAAGCTATTAACTCACCATTTGAAAATGGTGCTATTATTTTATCGTTAGAAATTGTTGGCGATATGGAATACAAACCTCGAACCTCATTGATACCGTTTTGATAAGCCCAAGCGGAGCTGCCATCTTTTATATCAAACACGTACAGATAATTATCAATAGTCAATACTACCAATTTATTATTTATTACTGCTGCTTTTCCTCTTACTGGAGCTCTCAATTCTTTTTCCCACTCAATCTTGCCAGTTTTTGCGCCTATTGCGTGTAAAGTGTTATCCACTATAAAGAAAACATTTTTTTCATAATGTGATAGGCTCATGTTACCAATTTTTTTCCTATGTGAGAGGTGTAATTTCCAATTCATAGCCTTTGAGTTATCAATATCAAAGGAATATAAAGCGCCGTGCTTGTCTGATAAAATAACGCTATTTTCTATAAGCACTGGAGCTACATATCCTTGAGATAGTTTTTTATCCACTAGACTTATTCTCTCGCTTGCCATTGTGTAACTGCTACACAATAACATTATCATGACAATTATTACTTTCATTATTTATTGAAAACAAGATTCATTAATATACATCTTAAGAACCTTAATTACAACGGAAATGTTCTTGCTGCATGTTAAAAACGTTGATTTATGAACGAAATATTATATTATTATGTGAGATAATGTATATTCTTAGAGGTAGTACACCTCATCCACTATGCAGCAACGTGCATAGCTGTATGAACATTGAGATATAAAATAATTTATACCAAGAAGAAAGATGTCATCCAAATAGCCTCTTTTCCTGTCATCCCAGTGCTTGACACTGGGATAGCTTTGTTGCATAGCAACTGAAAAAATCTGGTGGCTACTGACAAAATTCATTATAAATAGCTATTTAACTGTTGAAGAAAAAATATGCCACAAAAAATGAGAGTTAGTAACTGCCATGAATATAACAAATTTCTAGAAAAAAGAGGAAATATTTTTCGTTACATCGATAAAGCTATCGAAAATTGGTATGAAAATAGTCCAAAAATGCAGGGCGGCAACTATATTTATAGTGATAAAGTTGTGATTTTAGTGCATATAATCGTTAATCTTTTTAGAATTGGCTTAAGACAAACAGTCGGGTTTATAAAAGGATATTTGCAACAAATAGGAAGAGATTTGGCAGTTATCAGCTATTCGCAAGCTTCAAAAAAAACTTAATATTAAGATCAATGATTGCAGAATTGATAAAAATAATATGGAAGATATCGAAATTGCCATAGATAGCACAAGCATCAGCATTTATAACAACACACAGCAAGGAAAATAGCGCTGATAGAAAATATCGTGGCTATGAACAGACAAGAAAATTGCATGTAATGTTGAATATAAACAGCAAAAAAGCCATAGCTGCAAAATACAGTAACGGTCTGATCACTATGGAGCTTGCGATTTACTTAAAGGAGTTAATTTTCAGCATGCCATAAAAGCACTATATGCAGACAGAGCATATGACAGACATAAACTCTATAAATTGTGTGATGAATGCGGCATAAAGACAAAAATTCCTCCAAAAAAACAATGCAGCAGAGCATCCAAAGTATGGCAGAGAGAAATGCTGCAATTAGACTAATAAAGTCATACAGCGAAGATGGAATGAAGAGGTGGAAAAGGCAAACAAACTACGGAAAAAGATCTTATGTAGAAAGTTTTTTCTCGCGACTGAAACAAACATTCGGGTTTAATTTTCGGAACAAATCTGAAATTAATCGTGGGAAGGAACTGCTACTCAAGTGTTATTTGCTTAATCAATTTACTGACATTGGTATGGCTAAATTTGAAATGGCTACATGAATTTATCGTAAATTACCACCGCATAGTTGTAACATTGTACCATATTACAATGTTCGTACAGTTGTGTGCGCGACCGGGGGTTTTATACTATTCTAGAAGTAACATACGGAAAAGGGGGGATTCGAACCCCCGACATATTTTCATATGTGCACGCTTTCCAAGCGTGTGCTTTAGACCACTCAGCCACCTTTCCATGCTTATTCATAATATTGAAAATTGTACTGCTAAACAATATAAAAACCTGGTATATAGGGTTCACCACGAAAATTCACAGTATTGTTAAACTTGCTTCTGCAAGTTGGAAATGTTTTATCGCAACCTGCGAGTATTGAATATTTATCTCCAGCAAAAATTTGGTATGGAGGCGAAGTAAACAACGTAACTACTTTATTTTTATATTCTTTTACTACACCTTCAAACGCTATTGAGCCAAAGAATTTTACTACTCCGTGCTTATAATATTCATCACTCTCAGTTAAATTCGTGTCTTCAAATCTTCTTTCGTCTATTACTTTAGTGATTGTACTTATTTTACTAAATTTTTTAGTATCGGCTTTACATTTATCATCGCAAAATTGTGCTCTGCATGCAGGAGAGTATAATTCTGCTATGCTTCTCTCAAGCTTTGCTGAAAGCCCTCTAATTTCAACAATAAATCTTCCACTACTTAATGTCACTTTACCAAAAATTCCTGAATGTAGATTCATTGTTCCCTGGGTCAAGTCTTTATAATTCACAAGAAATATTTCAATATTTGCAAAGTCGTACTTTCCTGATAAAACATCTTCTTCTTTAATATCAGCACTATTTAATATCCCTTCAATTTCTAGATTATCAGTTTTTAAATCGCTGTTTAATATTATACTACTGGCTGTAAATCCACTTGAAGATTTATAGAGTATATTATCAATATTTAAATCTTCATCATAGTCAGTGAATCCCATTACTTCTCCACCTGCGAGCTTTAATTTCCAGCACGTAGCAGTGGTAAGTAATTCTCCAGCTAAATGATTTTTTAGTGTGGTTTGCATAGGGGACTCCTGCTTAATTGATTAAATTTGAAAGTAGCTATACGGCCAGTAGAATAAGGGCAGTGTGTTCTTTTCTTATCATCTAAGAGGTTGTCCGGAAATAAGTAAAAGGCTATAATATCTGAAATTTTAGTACGGGGTAAAGATGAGAAAAAAGTATCCAACAGATCTAAGCGAAAGGGAATGGGCAAGAATAGAAAAACACTTCAGAGTATCATACAAGAAAGGAGGAAGGCCGCCAAAGTATAGCAAAAGAGAAATATTAGAAGCAATTTTCTATGTATTGCGTACAGGGTGTCAATGGCGGTATTTACCAAATGATTTTCCGCTATGGAAGACTGTGTATGAGCAGTTCAGGCAATGGAAGAAGCAGGGAATTTTTGAGAAAATGAATTATGAAATTACAAAATATAGTAGAAGAAAAATAGGAAGGAATGAGCAGCCGAGTGCCTGTATAGTAGATAGTCAATCTGTAAAGACTACAGAAAAGGGGGGATCAAAGGCTATGATGGAAGTAAAAAAGTAAAGGGTAGAAAAAGGCATATAATTACAGACACTCAGGGTTTTATACTAGGTTGTTACGTAGGCGCTGCTAACGAAAATGATAGAGATGGTATTAAAATAGCATTAAACAATATGAGAACAAAATATACTAAAGTTAAAAAAATGTGGGCTGACATGGGATACCAAGGAAGAAATTTAAAGAATCACATAAAGGAAGAATATGACATAGATATTGAAATTGTTAAAAGGCCTCCATGTAGATTTTGGGTGCACAAAGATACGCCACCTGAGCTACTACCAACAAGAGAACAAGGGTTTAAAGTACAGCCAAGAAGATGGGTTGTAGAAAGGACTTTTGCTTGGGTTAATAGGAATAGAAGGCTATCGAAGGAGTATGATTTACTCACAACATCCACTGAGAATTTCATATACCTAGCTATGAGTAGGGTTATGTTAAAGAGGGAATATGCTTGAATTTACTAGTTTCCGGACAACCTCTATCATGCGCCATGGATGCACTACGGGATAAATGGTAGAGAATTTGTTAATGGTTTAACGAGAGAACGATCCTTTAAGCCTGGTGAATTGCATAATGATCAAAAATCCATGCTACAAAATTGGGCAATTTCTATTGTTAATGAGCAAGGTAGCTATACATATGGGCAAGTCTGGAAAGATATAAACAATCCTGATATTACCAGAGGGGAATTCTTAGATGGTACAGTAAGCACAAAATTAGTATTCACAGAAGCAACACAGAAGGATATTCCAACTCTTAAAAACAGTATCTCTTGGACTAGCTATATTAATCAATCTGAAAAAGGAACTCCAAAGGTATTTAAGCAACTGAGATTATTTCAAATTGACTTTTTAGTCAAAGATAAGAGATCAGAAGAAACAGGATGGGTTGCAGGTACGTTTATTTATGATTGTACCATAAATAATAAAAATCCATGGTTGAATATGAAGTTAATGGGTATTGCTTGGGGTAACGACACTAATTATTTTACGGCAGATTATATAATCGGAAAAAGGTTATTAGAATGTTGGATAAATCCCGATGTGATGAAAAGTTCTTTAGGATATTTAGGTAGACTTAATGGTCCAATAGATAATAAAAAATCTTCATGTTTGTCATGCCATAGTACAGCACAACATCCTGAGAAATCTTCATCAGTACCACCAAAGCATGCAAAGGAACAAGAAATAAAACATTGGTTTAGGAATCTAAAGGAAGAATCATTTGATGATGGAGCATTTAATTTTGATTATTCCAAGCAGTTGAGCCATGGCATTAGAAACTACTATAGTGCTAAAAAAGAAAATGATCCTATTGGGTGTAATGCCTTTAATTATAAAGATATCACTCAAACTCCAATCAACTAATACAGTTTATGGCTTATTTATAATGGTCTTTTAAACGTGTGAGGGTGAAACTGTCAGATGGAAAACACAACAAGGCAATATCTTCTTGTGGATAGAATACCTTTGAAAGAAACACCTAACTTTAGCGTCACAAAAAATTTCATTATTTACTTTCTTCAAAAACACGAAAAAAGTACGTATATTTGTGAGAACAATTTAAACAAAAGCGGCGTTGTGAAAATAAAAACATAAAATTACTGCAACAAAGCTAGGCAAATTAATTCGTATATAAATGTGGCTAAAGTAGGCTAATATAGCTGGTTTTACGATATAGTAGAATTATTATATAGAAAAGTTCGCACGTATTGAGTGATAGACCAACGCACCCCAAAACAAAAAGTTCTCACGGTTATTATTTTTAATTAAACAAAAGCGACCATATTATTAATTTAATGACAAAAATATTGAAATAATGTTATTAGTTATAAAAAGATAACTTTACTTTGTTGATTTTTTCAACTATAGTACTTCCCAGAGTAAATGATAAAGGTATAATAAGCTATTTGAGTTATAATGGCGTATAGTGTGGATTTAAGGGAAAGGGCAGTATCGATGATAGAAAAAGGGAAGTCAAAGGTTGAGGTGGCAGAGCTTTTGGAGATAGGAATAGCAACTCTGTACCGCTGGTTAAGAAAGAAAGCCGCTGGTGAAAGCCTAAGGCCATCGAAAAACGGCAGCTTTATTCGAAAAATAGACCCAAAAATACTCGAAGAATATGTTAGAGGTTGTCCGGAAATAAGTAAAAGGCTATAATATCTGAAATTTTAGTACGGGGTAAAGATGAGAAAAAAGTATCCAACAGATCTAAGCGAAAGGGAATGGGCAAGAATAGAAAGACACTTCAGAGTATCATACAAGAAAGGAGGAAGGCCGCCAAAGTATAGCAAAAGAGAAATATTAGAAGCAATTTTCTATGTATTGCGTACAGGGTGTCAATGGCGGTATTTACCAAATGATTTTCCGCTATGGAAGACTGTGTATGAGCAGTTCAGGCAATGGAAGAAGCAGGGAATTTTTGAGAAAATGAATTATGAAATTACAAAATATAGTAGAAGAAAAATAGGAAGGAATGAGCAGCCGAGTGCCTGTATAGTAGATAGTCAATCTGTAAAGACTACAGAAAAGGGAGGATCAAAGGCTATGATGGAAGTAAAAAAGTAAAGGGTAGAAAAAGGCATATAATTACAGACACTCAGGGTTTTATACTAGGTTGTTACGTAGGCGCTGCTAACGAAAATGATAGAGATGGTATTAAAATAGCATTAAACAATATGAGAACAAAATATACTAAAGTTAAAAAAATGTGGGCTGACATGGGATACCAAGGAAGAAATTTAAAGAATCACATAAAGGAAGAATATGACATAGATATTGAAATTGTTAAAAGGCCTCCATGTAGATTTTGGGTGCACAAAGATACGCCACCTGAGCTACTACCAACAAGAGAACAAGGGTTTAAAGTACAGCCAAGAAGATGGGTTGTAGAAAGGACTTTTGCTTGGGTTAATAGGAATAGAAGGCTATCGAAGGAGTATGATTTACTCACAACATCCACTGAGAATTTCATATACCTAGCTATGAGTAGGGTTATGTTAAAGAGGGAATATGCTTGAATTTACTAGTTTCCGGACAACCTCTAATAGTAAGAGCACTCTAGAAAAGTCAGATTTTGTTACTAGAGAACCTATTTCCATTTTCAGTGGGATAAAAAATGCAAAGAATGAAGAGGAAAAAAAGAAGCTTAATCAACTTTTAGAGACACTAAGGAAGAAATTGCCTGAGGGCTTTAAGATAGGAGCTGCTATAGGTGAAGGGGATTGTTTCTTTGATTCCATAGCTCAAGGATTGAACGAGCTAAAAGATAAAGGTCTGATTGCAGGTAGTAAAGGATTTAGTGTAAAGTCTTTGCGGGAAAATTGTAAGCAATATGCACAACAAGTTAATCAATCAAAAAAAGGTTCATGGTTGGGTAGTGCTTTAAAAGGAGAAGGTGAAAAACTTTGTGAATATATTCCGCGTATTGAATTTACTGCAGAAGACATTGAAAATACAAGCTCTGATTCAGAAATAAAAATTCTAAAGTTGGAAAACGCTATATGGGGAAGACCTGAAGTTGAAGGAAAAATGATATGCGAAAAGTATGGCGTGAAAGTTAGGACTATAGAATTGAGAGATAAAGAGATAGATGGATTACATGTTACTAAAGGTAAGGTAGGTACAGGTAATAATATTATTTACATAGTGAATTACAGGAACCATTTTGTACCACTTCTTAGTAATATTGAAAAAGATATAAAGAGAAGCATAAAAGTTTCTAGAGAGGAAGCTTACGGTAATGTGGTAGGTTCAAATTCAAACAATATTTCTCAATCTTACATTTCTACACCATTACAAGATATAGAAAACTCCTCGCATAAACAAGGTAGTCATTCAAGGGGTCCAGGTAAGAAAAATCATAAAACAAGTAGAAAACGTGGGCGTTCTGTTATGGATAAAGATAATAAAGCACCAAAAAGGGCGCGCATGGATGTAAATGTTGCTAGTAATGAAGATTTAGAATCTCCTAGTGATTTACAAGATGAACCTAGACAGAATGAATTAGATAATACTTGTCAAACTAAGCAATACATTCCTCATCATTTGATAGGGCTTATGTATCGATTAGACTTGTCAGTGCTTTGCTCACTTAGAAAGTCTACGTATGAACATAAATATCCTTCATTGTCATTAGCGTTTGAAGATTCTGAAATTGATATTTTTAGTAATATTGTTCTTCGTTACGAAAAGAAGTCTATTCATATACGAATTGAAAATGTAGACGAATATTATATAGATAATGATATTAGCTATGCTAAATTATTTACTAAAGAAAGACGAAGTTCTTCTATTAATAGTTACTTTGGTAGTTTTGTTAAACATCTAATCTCTAAATCAGATAGTTTATCAAATAATGTAGAATATCTTATTGTCTATACTAATTCAGGCTTGGATCTTACAGAAAAAAAGGAATTAAAAAAAGGACAGTTGAGAAATTTTTATCCTTTTAAATTTGATAGCATAAATACAGAGGAATGTGACATTTTAAAAGACTTTTTGTTTACAAATGATAATACGCAAGGGAGTGGTTTTTATCAGTTTTTGCAGGATGATGCAACAAGAGAAGAACTTTTAGGACAATTAGAATTTTCTCCTGCTATGCAAAAAGCAATAAAAGGGAGAAAACTTTCTCAAGAGTTTGAAAAAGAAACAAAAAAAGCATTTTTAGATAAATTAGTACTTGCAGTTAATCAGCCTAATAGAGAAGAACTGAACAACATCGTTAAAAACGAAATAAAAAAAAATAGTAAAGTTCAAGACGATTATATAGCATTACAAGAAAGAATATTGTGTGATTTAACAGCTCCAGAAAAGGATAAAAAACTTAAGAATTATATATCTGGAGTTATATATGAATTCAATTTATTAATACTCTTCTTGCATGAAATGTTCTTGAATAAAAACATGCTTTCCATAAGTTTTGAGGAAAGAAGCTATGATACATCTAATAATATTACTATTAATTATAAAGATAGAGTTACTTATGTAAAAGCTCATAATGCAGATAGTAATATTGGTTATGATCAGTTATTTCCCTCCAAAAGACAGGAAAGAAAGAATACGTTTTCTATTAATAAATATTTTACTCTTTTCATTGAAAAATTAGAAAATGATAAGGATATAAAATATTTTATTATCTATACTGATGCAGATCTAGACCTTACAGAAGAAAAAAAATTAAAAAAAGGGCAATCTAAAGATTCTTATCCTTTAAAATTTGATAGTATAGATATTCGAGAAAAAAGATATAAAATTTTAAGAAATTGTTCGTGTATAAATGGGAATGGTCTTTATCAATTTGTGCAAGAAGGAACAACAAGAGAGAAACTTTTAAGTCTATTAAAGCTTCCACCTTCTTTGCAGAAAGAAGAAGAGAAAGGAAGACTCTCTGATGAGAATGAAATAGAAATAAAAGAGAAATTTTTAGATAAACTAATACTTGCAGTTAACCAACCTAATAGGGAAAATTTGAATAGTGTTATTAGAAATGAGATAGGTAAGTCTGATATTCCATATAATTACGAGAAATTACATGAAGTAGCGTTACGTTGGTCAGAATCTCATGAATTTGGCCCTATTACGAAAGGAATAATGGAAAAGCTTTTGGAAGATATAAAAAATAATAGATCTAGTTATCAGAAAATTCAAAATAAAAACATTGATGAAGAAATTAAATTTGCTAAAAGTGTGGTTGGTAAAAAAGGAACACCTGCATTTAATCAGTTCTTAAGTTTTTTAATTAAAGGAGAAGGAAAAAAATATCTGAAAGTCATGAAAAAAGAAGGAATAAGCTTAACTAATGTGTCCAGTATCTTAGGCGGAGCGAGAGGTAAAGCTCCTACAGCATTTAAAGGCTTATATCGTCTATGGTTTGATAAAGAGGGAAACAAAACTCAATATTTAAAAACCCTAGAAAAAGAGGGAATAAATCTAGCTAATATATCTAGTATTTTGAATAGAGCAAGAGGTAAAGCCCCCACAGCGTTTAAAGACTTATATGATCTGTGGTTTGATGAAGAAGGAAATAAAACTCAATATTTAAAAACTCTAGAAAGAAAAGGAGTAAATTTGGCTAGCACGTCTAGTATTTTAAGTGGAGCAAGAGCTAAAGCTTCTACGGCATTTAAAGACTTACATGATCTATGGTTTGATAAAGATGGGAATGAAACTCAATATTTAAAAACTCTAGGAGAAGAAAAAATAAATTTAACTAATATGTCCAGTATTTTAAGTGGGGCTGGGGCTAATGCTGCAACAGCATTTAAAGGCTTGTATGATCTGTGGTTTGATGAAGATGGGAATAAAACTCAATATTTAAAAACTCTAGGAGAAGAAAAAATAAATTTAACTAATATGTCCAGTATTTTAAGTGGGGCTGGGGCTAATGCTGCAACAGCATTTAAAGGCTTATATGATCTGTGGTTTGATGAAGATGGGAATAAAACTCAATATCTGAAAACTCTAGAAGAGGAAGGAATAGATCTAACTAATATGTCCAGTATTTTGCATGGAGTAGGAGCTAATGCTACAAAAGCATTTAAAGACTTATATGATCTGTGGTTTGATGAAGGTGGAAATAAAACTCAATATCTAAAAACTCTAGAAGAGGAAGGAATAGATCTAACTAATATGTCCAGTATTTTGCATGGAGTAGGAGCTAATGCTACAAAAGCATTTAAAGGCTTATATGATCTGTGGTTTGATGAAGGTGGAAATAAAACTCAATATCTAAAAACTCTAGAAGAGGAAGGAATAGATCTAACTAATATGTCCAATATCTTGCATGGAGTAGGAACTAATGCTGCAACAGCTTTTAAAAACTTATATAATCTATGGTTTGACGTGAAAGGAAATAAAACTCAACATCTGAAAATTCTGGAAGAAAAAGGAATAGATCTAACTAATATGTCCAGTATTTTAGGTGGATCAGGAACTAATATTGCAACAGCTTTCAAAGACTTATATGACCTTTGGCTTGATGAAGAAGGAAATAAAACTCAATGTTTAAAAACTCTAGACAAAGAAGGAGTAAGTCTAACTAATATGTCCAGTATTTTAGGCGGAGCAGGAGCTAATGCTGCAACAGCTTTTAAAAATCTATATTACCTATGGTTTGGTGAAGAAGGAAATAAAACTCAATATTTAAAAACCCTAGAAAAAGAGGGAATAAATCTAGCTAATATATCCAGTATTTTGCATGGAGTAGGGACTAATGCTGTAACAGCTTTCAAAGACTTATATGGTCTGTGGTTTGATGAAGAAGGAAATAAAACTCAATACTTAAAAACTCTAGAAGAAAAAGGGATAAACCTAACTAATATGTCTAGTATTTTGAATGGAGCAGGAGTTAATGCTGCAGCAGCTTTCAAAAGCTTGTATGATCTGTGGTTTGATGAAGAAGGAAATAAAACTCAATATTTAAAAATTTTAGAAAAAGACGGAATGAGTCTAACTAATATATCCAGTATTTTGCATGGAGCAGGAGCTAATGTTTCTAAAGCTTTTAAAGAACTATTTGATACTTTTTTTGATGAGCAAGGAAATAGAAAACAGCATTTAAAGCACTTTTTTATTGAGGAAAAAGGTGGAGAAAAAAGCTTTAAGCCAAGTAACTTATCCAGTATTTTAAGTAAAGCAGGAACTAGAGCTAGATATGCTTTTGAAAAATTGCATAATGTCTGTTTTAATGATGAAGGAAAAAGAACAAAACTTTTAGATGATTTCTATAAAGCAGGCTTTAGGCCAAGTAACTTATCCTCTGCATTATGTGGAACAGGAGCTCGTGCTTCTTCTATCTTAAAAAGATTGCATATTGTTTGCTTTAATGAGAAAAGAGAAATAACAAAACTTTTAGATGATTTCTGTAAGGTAGGTTTTAGGCCGGGTAATTTATGTAGTATGTTGAGTGGAGCAAAGAATAATCTAGAAAAGAGTCTGAAGAGGTTTCATGATTTTTGTTTTATAGGAGACACAAAAAGATACTTAAATCGTTTCTTAAGCGAGGAAGAAAGTTTTACGCTGAGTAACTTATCTAAGATATTGCATGGAGCAGGAGCTAATATTTGCCCTGCTTTAAAAAATTTTCATGATGTTTGTTTTGATGAGAAAGGAAACGAAACACAGCTTTTAGGTGACTTTCGTAAGGCAGGTTTTACGCCAAGTGATTTATCTAATATATTATCCATGTCGGGAAATAATGCCACTTTTATTTTAAGAAACTTTCATAAAGTTTGTTTTAATGAAGAAAATTATTTAAATCACTTCTTGGCCGAGAAAAAGCTTTTTACGCCGAAAGATTTATCTAGAATACTACATGGAGTAGGAATTGATGTTTGTTCTATTTTTGAAAGATTGCATGACCTTTGTTTTGATAAAGAGGGAAACAAAACAAAATATTTAAACAATCTCATCAAAAATGGTCGTTATAAGATATCTGATATATTACATGAACAAGTTAAAAAAGCTTCTCCTATTTTTTTAGATAAACAGAATATTAGTAAAGGAGACAAAGTAACTAATGCATCGAGTAATTCATCCGGTAAAACGGAGCAAGAACAAAACTTGGGTAGTTTACAACAAGGTGATTCTAAAATTAAGAGAAAAACCCGGAAGAGTACCGTAAACTGGAGCGAAAACGGGCAAGAAACTGATGACGTAATAGATGATAACCCTGAAACTTATTTAAGTGATACAACAATAGATAATCAATTAATAAGATCACCAAGTTTTTAGAGGTTGTCCGGAAATAAGTAAAAGGCTATAATATCTGAAATTTTAGTACGGGGTAAAGATGAGAAAAAAGTATCCAACAGATCTAAGCGAAAGGGAATGGGCAAGAATAGAAAAACACTTCAGAGTATCATACAAGAAAGGAGGAAGGCCGCCAAAGTATAGCAAAAGAGAAATATTAGAAGCAATTTTCTATGTATTGCGTACAGGGTGTCAATGGCGGTATTTACCAAATGATTTTCCGCTATGGAAGACTGTGTATGAGCAGTTCAGGCAATGGAAGAAGCAGGGAATTTTTGAGAAAATGAATTATGAAATTACAAAATATAGTAGAAGAAAAATAGGAAGGAATGAGCAGCCGAGTGCCTGTATAGTAGATAGTCAATCTGTAAAGACTACAGAAAAGGGAGGATCAAAGGCTATGATGGAAGTAAAAAAGTAAAGGGTAGAAAAAGGCATATAATTACAGACACTCAGGGTTTTATACTAGGTTGTTACGTAGGCGCTGCTAACGAAAATGATAGAGATGGTATTAAAATAGCATTAAACAATATGAGAACAAAATATACTAAAGTTAAAAAAATGTGGGCTGACATGGGATACCAAGGAAGAAATTTAAAGAATCACATAAAGGAAGAATATGACATAGATATTGAAATTGTTAAAAGGCCTCCATGTAGATTTTGGGTGCACAAAGATACGCCACCTGAGCTACTACCAACAAGAGAACAAGGGTTTAAAGTACAGCCAAGAAGATGGGTTGTAGAAAGGACTTTTGCTTGGGTTAATAGGAATAGAAGGCTATCGAAGGAGTATGATTTACTCACAACATCCACTGAGAATTTCATATACCTAGCTATGAGTAGGGTTATGTTAAAGAGGGAATATGCTTGAATTTACTAGTTTCCGGACAACCTCTCAATATCTATGTCATATTCTTCCTTTATGTGATTCTTTAAATTTCTTCCTTGGTATCCCATGTCAGCCCACATTTTTTTAACTTTAGTATATTTTGTTCTCATATTGTTTAATGCTATTTTAATACCATCTCTATCATTTTCGTTAGCAGCGCCTACGTAACAACCTAGTATAAAACCCTGAGTGTCTGTAATTATATGCCTTTTTCTACCCTTTACTTTTTTACTTCCATCATAGCCTTTGATCCCCCCTTTTCTGTAGTCTTTACAGATTGACTATCTACTATACAGGCACTCGGCTGCTCATTCCTTCCTATTTTTCTTCTACTATATTTTGTAATTTCATAATTCATTTTCTCAAAAATTCCCTGCTTCTTCCATTGCCTGAACTGCTCATACACAGTCTTCCATAGCGGAAAATCATTTGGTAAATACCGCCATTGACACCCTGTACGCAATACATAGAAAATTGCTTCTAATATTTCTCTTTTGCTATACTTTGGCGGCCTTCCTCCTTTCTTGTATGATACTCTGAAGTGTTTTTCTATTCTTGCCCATTCCCTTTCGCTTAGATCTGTTGGATACTTTTTTCTCATCTTTACCCCGTACTAAAATTTCAGATATTATAGCCTTTTACTTATTTCCGGACAACCTCTTAGTTTCAAAGTTCTAATTTTTTATAGGAGTTAGCATGAATAATAGTAAACAAGAAAGCAAAAACGAACTTAAAGTAATAAGCAAAATAGAAGTTAACGCCAAACCTAAAGGTTATGATGAAACAGTTGCGCGAAATCCAGCGCAGCTTGGTTATGTCCACAAAGCTTTAGATAAATTAATCGCAGAGCTGAACACGAAATTCGTTCCTGAATTGGATGATGTATTGCATAACAATAGCAACTCTATCAGTCAATTAAATGACATGCTAACAGAAGAAAGGAGTAAGCTTGACGAGCTAATTACAAAGGTTGGTGATAAAGATTCAGGTTTAATTGAGAAAATAGATAAATTGAGAGAGGAAGTAGATTCATTCACGGATTCTGACATAATAAATCCCAACACCTTTTTTTCTCCAGAGTTAAATCCACTAGGATAGAAAATAGCTAATAATTAGCAAAAATAAGAAAAAGTAATAGCCCAGTGGGCTATTACTTTTTTCACATACTATTTAGGTACAGTTGGGGTTAGGGAATCTATTTTAAAACTTTCGGCATATAGTTCTCATCATGTTTTGCAAACACTGTATCTGCAAGAAAAGTACTATTATCAAACATTTTACCTTGCACAACAACACCACTTTTTTCTGAAAACATTGGTGGAAGTATTCCCTGGTATTTTACCACAACGCTTTTGTTAAAATCTGTCATTTGAAAAATTACTTCGCTTTCGCTCTGTATCACGCTATTTTCAACAACCATTCCACCAACACGGATTGGCTTTTGATTATTTGGTAAAACTATTGCCTCACTTACTGTATAGAAAAATGAGATATTTTCTTTGAGCGTTGTTAAAATAAAAAAAACTATGCAGCTTAAAAAGCAGAAAATTCCTGAAGTTATAAGTAATCGCTTATGTTTCTTCTTCATTATTATCTTTCAGGCTTTCTAGAATTTTTTTACTTTTAGTATAGCAAGAAATGGTAAAAATCAGTTCTCCGGTAATCAACGTAAAACTAATAAGGTAAGCAAAAATTACATATGTATTCATAATGCATTATCAATAAATAACTCACCTGCATCAAAATAAATTAAGCTTCCATCCTTTTGCTGCAACACCAATTTACCACTTTTATCTATATCAGCAAAAATTCCTTCATACAATTTGTCAGCTAACTTTACACTGATTTGCTCATTCATTTTGAATGCTTTTTTTAACCACATTTCTCTTATAGCATAAAACCCATCAAATAGCCATTGCTTTCTTAGCTTATTAAAATTTATTATTAATTCCTTTAACAGATCCATGTTAGACACAGATTCACCGTAATTGCTAATGCACGTTGTTCCTGGAAGTGGTGCATGATTGACATTAATTCCAATTCCTATAATGAGCCAATTCGAATTAGATCTTTTTTCAAGCAATATTCCGCTTATTTTCTTGCCATCAATAAGGACATCATTTGGCCACTTATACTGGAGATTTAGACCATTTATAAATGACAGTATAGTATTTCCAACAGCAAAAGCAGTAACAAAAGTCAATTCTGTTAATTTGCTAACATCCGCAATTTTATTCACCAAACCCTTCTCTGTCATCCCAGTGCTTGACACTGGGATCCATGCTTCTTGATTCCTAGATTCCAGCGTCACGCGCTGGAATGACACCGAAAGCTGGCTTTCATTCAGATAATCGTTAAAGAGGTTTATTACCAAACTTGCATAAAAATTACCCTCTGGAGAAATCCAGTTTTTTCCAATGCGCCCTCTACCCTCTGTTTGTTTATCAGCAACAATAACGGTTTCATTTGATATTCCTTTATCAATTAAATCCAACGCTTCTTTATTAGTGCTTGAAACTTCTTTGTAATGATGAATATGAAAGCCCTCAGGGATCACCTTGTCAGCCCTTTAGTTCAATAAGTGAGTAAAGACTTCTACATACAAGAAAAGAACGAGGTTGATCAGTGAAGCCACTGAAGTGATAATGAATAGACCCTTAGAATAAGCAACCTTATTACCACTAGCTTTATCAAAATACATAGCTTTTATGATATTTAGATAATAGTAACACGATACAACACTTGCTATTACAAGGATCAAGGACAGGCTGATAAAGCCAGAATTTATTAAACTTTTGAATATAAAAAATTTAGCGATAAAACCTGCAAGTGGAGGTATTCCCGACATCGAGAGTAACAGCACAGAAAGATGAAATGCTACAATTGGGCGCTTCTTCCCTATACCAGATAAATTTGCAATATCACAATCGTCATCGTCAATTTGTACGAGATATGAGAATAGCCCTATGCTTGTGATGATATATATCACCAGATACATTAAGGCACTATCTGTTCCTGCTTGTGTAAAAATAGAAAGTGAAGCAAATATAAAACCAATGTGACCAATTGAACTGTAAGCAAGCAGCCTTTTTAAGTTTTGCTGACGCAAGGCCCCAAAAGCTGAGATAAGCACAGACAATGCTGAAACGTATAAGAAAATAGGCTGAACATAACTTTTTACATTTACTAACTCTTCATTCATCAATCGAATTAAAAATGTTACAAGTGCAGCTTTTGGAGCTGTAGAAAAAAACGCAGTTACTATGGTAGGTGCACCTTGATAAACATCTGGAGCCCACATATGAAAAGGAGCAATAGCAAGCTTGAAACACAAACCAATTAGGATAAAGACTAATCCAAAAACTATTCCATAAGTTATCTGATGGCTTTGCAAGAATGAACCGAGCTCAGAGAAATTGACTTGTCCTGTATATCCATAAAGCAGCGACATTCCATATAGCATAATGCAGGAAGATAGTGCACTAAGTGTAAAATATTTCACTCCTGCTTCACATGAATAAGCTGAATCTTTATTAAAGCTCGCAAGAACATACAAAGATATACTCATCAACTCAAAAGCTAAATAAAAAGAAATCAGACTATTTGCTGAAACCAAAGTTATCATGCCAAATAGCGCAAAAAGAATCAGTATTGAAAATTCATATTTATAGTCATATTTTGATAAATTCAGCATCAAAAGTATTAAAATTCCTGTGCTGAGAATTAACCCTTGGGCTGACCTGATGTATAAATTGAGTTTTAACAACGAATTAAAGAGAAAAATTTCATTGTTTTCTGCCGAAATAATTAAAATAATCAAAGTTACCACTGTGCAGCCAAGTGCTAATAAGTTGATAGTTCGGCGGTTAAATATAATTCCAAGCAGTAGCAACACTAACGAGGAGATAATAGAGAACGTTTCCGGCAATATCTGTATATAATTCATAGCGCATTATATTTGACTAACAAATTTGCCATACATGGCTTCAAATAATTCAGTGCAAGGGTTGGGTAGAATCCAAGCAAAATAACAAACACTGCAAGCAGAATTAAGACAGAAAATTCTATGCTATCCAAGCGGTTATTTAATAATTTAGAATAGCTAACCCCCCATATTATTTGCTTACATAAATTCAGCATATAAACTGCGCTTAAAATAGTGCCAAGTGCGATAAATCCTGTAAAAAACCCTATGCTCTTAAACATTCCAACCATAGCCAAAAACTCACCTATGAATCCAGATGTTCCAGGTAGCCCTATTGAAGCCATTGAAAATAAAATGAACATAAAACCAAATTTTGGCATTGTGTTTACTATGCCAAAATATTTTGCAATCTCCAAAGTTCCAGTTCGAGTATATAGCATTCCAACACACAAAAATAAAGCAGCAGAAATAAGGCCATGACTAATCATTTGAAATATGCTACCCAGTACTCCTTCCTCACAAAATGAAAAGAGGCCAGCAGTAACGATCCCCATATGTGCTATTGAAGAATAAGCTATTAACTTCTTTATATCATCTTGAGCAAACGCAACTAGCGAAGCATATATCACCGCAATAATGCTCAGCACAACAACGAAATTTGAAAAATATAAACTTGCCTGAGGAAGCATTGGAATAGAAAACCTTAAAAATCCATATCCTCCCATTTTAATAAGCAAGCCAGCTAAAATCACAGATCCAGAAGTTGGTGATTGTACATGCGCATCAGGAAGCCAAGTGTGAAATGGAAACATCGGTACTTTTATTGCAAAAGAAATAAAAAATGCAATCCACAGCAATGACTGCACTTCAAGATCAAGGCTTGGCACTAATGTAGCTAATTTTTGTATATTAAACGTTCCAAAAATGTTATAGATGTAAACCAATCCAAGTAGAAATAATAATGAGCCAGTTAATGTATAAAGAAACAACTTAAACGTTGCATATACCCTGTGTTTTCCTCCCCAGATGCCAATAATAAAGAACATTGGTATTAAAACAGCTTCAAAAAACACATAAAAGCTTATAGCATTCAGTGAAACGAAAAAACCGACTACAAAACTCTCAAGCAGTAGAAATGATGCCATATATGGCCTAAGGGTTGTATAACTCATTTTGCAGTTGTAGAGTATACAAATTACAAACAAGAAAGTTGTAAGCAGAAGGAAAAGCAACGATATACCATCTATCCCTATTCCAACATTTCTAATTGGGTAGCTGACAAACTGAAAGTCCGCATCGTTATAATCAAATTCTATACAAGCTACAATGCTAAGCAAAAATGGAAGTACAGCAAAAAATAGAGCAAGGAATCTTAAGTGTATAGATTGATGATTAATCCTGATTAAGGATAAAATCAACGCTCCTATCAGTGGAAGCAAAAATATACTAAGTAACAACACCTTCTATTTAATTCCAATAATATATAAAGCACCGATTATTAAAGTAACAAACATAATAAATGCATAATCAAATATATAACCAGTTTGTAACTTTATAGAACTTTTTGAACATTCATTAACCAACCTTACAACACCATTTGGTCCAAATGAATCAATAGCCTTAACATCAAACTTCCATAGAAGCCTAGATATAAACCTTATCGGTGCAATTATAACAAACTCATACACCTCATCAAAGTACCATTTATTCTGCAAAAACTTAAGTAAAAATTTACTCTTAATTTGCCTAATTACTTGATATTGGTAAATTAGGTACGCAAGTGCTATTCCACTTAGGCTTGTTAAGGTTGGCAGTAGTTTTATAAAGAAATTATGAACTCCATGCTCATCAATCATCACTAAACTTGATTTCCAAAACGCATTACTAGTTATGTTCAAAATATTTGCTCCCCATATTCCAGAAAATACTGATCCAAAAGCGAGTATCAGTAATGGTATAAGCATAATCTTTGGTGCCTCATATATATTAATTTTACTTTGTTTTTGGCTGTGGAACACAAGAAGCAATAACCTCCAAGAGTAAAACGCTGTGAAGAATGCAACAACTAAGCTTATTACAAAAGCAAAGCTATCCGTGCTATAAGCATGTTCAATTATCAAATCCTTTGAATAAAAACCTGCAAATGGGAATATCCCAGAAAGCGCAAGAGATCCAATCCACATGAGAGCGTAAGTGCAAGGGATTTTCTTCCAGCAATTTCCCATTTTCTGAATGTTTTGCTCATGATGCATTGCATGAATCACATTGCCAGCACCAAGAAATAGTAGAGCTTTAAAAAAAGCGTGTGTCATTAAATGAAAAATAGCAACATTGTAAGCAGAAAGCCCACATGCCATGAACATATAACCAAGTTGACTGCAGGTTGAATAAGCAATTATTTTCTTTATATCGTTCTGAGTAATTGCAACGGTGGCTGCAAAAAAAGCAGTGAGTGCTCCAACGATAACTATTAATTCTCGTGCCACATTTGATAACTCAAACAATGGAGAACACTTTGCTACTAAAAATATACCTGCTGTTACCATCGTTGCTGCGTGAATAAGTGCAGAAACAGGAGTTGGCCCTTCCATTGCATCTGGCAACCAAACATGTAAACCAAGCTGTGCAGATTTACCCATACAGCCAATAAAAAGTAATATGCATATTATATGAGTTACTTTGAATTCACAGCAGAATGCCCTAATGTTCTGCGTGCCAAGAAGATCAGTTGTGTCAAAAACTTCAGTAAAATTCAAAGAGTGAAATGTATAATAAATAAGAAAGATTCCAATCAATAGTGCAAAGTCTCCTACCCTATTCACAACAAATGCTTTAATTGCTGCATTATTTGCAGAATATTTTTGGAACCAAAATCCTATGAGTAAATAAGAACATAGGCCAACCCCTTCCCAGCCAAAAAAAAGCTGCACGAAATTATCGCTTACAACCAGCACAATCATGCAAAACGTAAATAGCGATAGGTAAGAAAAAAACCTCGACTTCCCCTTATCATGCTCCATATAACCGATAGAGTAGAGATGTACTACCAGTGAAACGGTGGTAATAACAATAAGCATTAAGGATGAGAGAGCATCCACACTAATTGCCCAATTTACTTTTAAGATGCTCAATGAAAACAAAGGAAATAAACTCAAGTGATAATTTTCAGAGAAGGTGAGAAAAACATACCAAGATAAAACTGCAGATATTCCAATCCCTGCCGTTGTAACTAACTGACTTTTTCTAAAAAGTGCTGCAAATAGCGAACCAAAAAGTGGCAAAAATACTATTAATTTCAGTATATCCATCATACTTTCATTCTTTCATTAAATTTGCTTGTTCAACATCTATATTGCCACGGCTTCTATAACATACAACCAATATTGCAAGCCCAACTCCTGACTCTGCTGCCGCAACAGTCAACACAAACATCACAAAAATTTGCCCAACTATATCATTCATAAAGGCAGAAAAAGCAACTAAGTTGATATTAATTGCCAGCAATAATATTTCTATTGATAACAATATATTGATTATGCTCTTACGGTTGATGAAAATACCGCACACTCCAATAGTGAACAAAACAGCAGCAACTATCAAAAAGTGATTTAATCCTATTTCCATTCTACTCCTTTTCCAAATTTAGCCTTAATCAATTTTACAGATGAAGATTGTGTCAATTGCTTTAATACATTCTGTTTTTTAACTCCTTTTTTCTTGTCCTGCAAAGTAAGAGCAATTGCACCGACAATTGCAACAAGCAGCAGAATACCAGAAAGATGAAAAGCGTACATGTAGTCGGTATACAGCAAATTACCAATAGCTTTCACATTATTGGTATTATAGTTTATAACATTGCTTATATTCGGTGCTGAGCTGCGGATTACAAAGCTGATGACTAGAAAAAACACAACACACAACATAGCACCAAGAGTGCAATGCTTTGCAAAACCCTGGCGCAACCTTATGTAGTCAATATCGAGCATCATAACTACAAAGAGGAACAACACCGCAACCGCACCGATGTATACTATCATCACCATCATAGCAATGAACTCAGCTCCAAGGAGAATGAAAAGAACTGCAGAGTTAACGAAGGTGAAAATTAAAAATAATACTGCATGCACAGGATTTCTTACACTAATTACGCATACAGCAGATAAAATGCTGAGAATTGCAAAAAAATAAAAGAAAAAAGGCATTGATACTTTAACTGCAACAATAGTTACTAATTTAAAGTGACTATTGTTGTAAAGTCAATACTAAATGCCTACCTTATGGATGAACTTGCGATTGTGATTTTAAACACTCAGGAGTAAGGACATTCTTAATCACAGTACCTATGCTCATATGGCGATCCTTTTGCCTTTCTTCACTGACCTTTTCACAAGATTTTCCAATACCATAACCCACCAGTGCACCAACAACAGTGGCTGCAATAAATACTGCAACAGCAACAATAGCAGGAGCTAAAGTGGCAGCTCCTGCAAGGTATGCTATAGCTGCTCCAATAATTGCACCACCACTTAGAGGTTGTCCGGAAACTAGTAAATTCAAGCATATTCCCTCTTTAACATAACCCTACTCATAGCTAGGTATATGAAATTCTCAGTGGATGTTGTGAGTAAATCATACTCCTTCGATAGCCTTCTATTCCTATTAACCCAAGCAAAAGTCCTTTCTACAACCCATCTTCTTGGCTGTACTTTAAACCCTTGTTCTCTTGTTGGTAGTAGCTCAGGTGGCGTATCTTTGTGCACCCAAAATCTACATGGAGGCCTTTTAACAATTTCAATATCTATGTCATATTCTTCCTTTATGTGATTCTTTAAATTTCTTCCTTGGTATCCCATGTCAGCCCACATTTTTTTAACTTTAGTATATTTTGTTCTCATATTGTTTAGAGGTTGTCCGGAAATAAGTAAAAGGCTATAATATCTGAAATTTTAGTACGGGGTAAAGATGAGAAAAAAGTATCCAACAGATCTAAGCGAAAGGGAATGGGCAAGAATAGAAAAACACTTCAGAGTATCATACAAGAAAGGAGGAAGGCCGCCAAAGTATAGCAAAAGAGAAATATTAGAAGCAATTTTCTATGTATTGCGTACAGGGTGTCAATGGCGGTATTTACCAAATGATTTTCCGCTATGGAAGACTGTGTATGAGCAGTTCAGGCAATGGAAGAAGCAGGGAATTTTTGAGAAAATGAATTATGAAATTACAAAATATAGTAGAAGAAAAATAGGAAGGAATGAGCAGCCGAGTGCCTGTATAGTAGATAGTCAATCTGTAAAGACTACAGAAAAGGGGGGATCAAAGGCTATGATGGAAGTAAAAAAGTAAAGGGTAGAAAAAGGCATATAATTACAGACACTCAGGGTTTTATACTATAGTACTTCCCAAAGTAAATGATAAAGGTATAATAAGCTATTTGAGTTATAATGGCGTATAGTGTGGATTTAAGGGAAAGGGCAGTATCGATGATAGAAAAAGGGAAGTCAAAGGTTGAGGTGGCAGAGCTTTTGGAGATAGGAATAGCAACTCTGTACCGCTGGTTAAGAAAGAAAGCCGCTGGTGAAAGCCTAAGGCCATCGAAAAACGGCAGCTTTATTCGAAAAATAGACCCAAAAATACTCGAAGAATATGTTAAAAAGAATCCAGATCATACGCTGGCAGAGATGAAACAAAATCTTGGATTTGGAATAAATTCAATTTGGTATAGGCTGAAACAGCTAAGAATTACTTTAAAAAAAAGTTACACTATATCAAGAGCGCAATCAAGAAGATAGGCAGCGATTTACCGATAAAATCTCAAAAATAGACCATTCCAGCATCTTATATATAGATGAAGCAGGAGTTGATAATAGGTTATACCGAGAGTATGGACGTGCTCCAATAGGAAAGAAAATTTATGCAGATATTCCAGGAAGAAAACGAGAGAGAATCAGTATAATAGGCGGGTGGATTGGAAAGAGATTTATTGCACCAATGACTTTCAAAGGTGGGTGTGACAAAGAGGTATTCAATACATGGTTAGAGAAGATGTTATTACCTAAATTGCCACATGGTACTACAATAGTTATGGACAATGCCACATTCCATAAAACTCCCAAAACAAAGGAGTTAATAGATAATGCTAGATGCCGTTTGCTCTATCTACCAACATATTCACCAGATTTGAACCCTATAGAGCATTGTTGGAATACCATCAAAAGCCGCCTCAGACCTTTAATGCATAAATATACAGACTTACAACTTTTGGTTGGTAATACCATAATGGAAATTTATCATTCATTTTAGAAAATACTATACGAGGTTGTCCGGAAACTAGTAAATTCAAGCATATTCCCTCTTTAACATAACCCTACTCATAGCTAGGTATATGAAATTCTCAGTGGATGTTGTGAGTAAATCATACTCCTTCGATAGCCTTCTATTCCTATTAACCCAAGCAAAAGTCCTTTCTACAACCCATCTTCTTGGCTGTACTTTAAACCCTTGTTCTCTTGTTGGTAGTAGCTCAGGTGGCGTATCTTTGTGCACCCAAAATCTACATGGAGGCCTTTTAACAATTTCAATATCTATGTCATATTCTTCCTTTATGTGATTCTTTAAATTTCTTCCTTGGTATCCCATGTCAGCCCACATTTTTTTAACTTTAGTATATTTTGTTCTCATATTGTTTAATGCTATTTTAATACCATCTCTATCATTTTCGTTAGCAGCGCCTACGTAACAACCTAGTATAAAACCCTGAGTGTCTGTAATTATATGCCTTTTTCTACCCTTTACTTTTTTACTTCCATCATAGCCTTTGATCCCCCCTTTTCTGTAGTCTTTACAGATTGACTATCTACTATACAGGCACTCGGCTGCTCATTCCTTCCTATTTTTCTTCTACTATATTTTGTAATTTCATAATTCATTTTCTCAAAAATTCCCTGCTTCTTCCATTGCCT
Source organism: Wolbachia endosymbiont (group A) of Eristalinus aeneus (assembly GCF_964026915.1). Lineage (NCBI taxonomy): Bacteria > Pseudomonadati > Pseudomonadota > Alphaproteobacteria > Rickettsiales > Anaplasmataceae > Wolbachia > Wolbachia endosymbiont (group A) of Eristalinus aeneus. The sequence goes on along the minus strand of NZ_OZ034712.1, from coordinate 250,866 downwards.
GAACTGCTCATACACAGTCTTCCATAGCGGAAAATCATTTGGTAAATACCGCCATTGACACCCTGTACGCAATACATAGAAAATTGCTTCTAATATTTCTCTTTTGCTATACTTTGGCGGCCTTCCTCCTTTCTTGTATGATACTCTGAAGTGTTTTTCTATTCTTGCCCATTCCCTTTCGCTTAGATCTGTTGGATACTTTTTTCTCATCTTTACCCCGTACTAAAATTTCAGATATTATAGCCTTTTACTTATTTCCGGACAACCTCTACCAACAAGAGAACAAGGGTTTAAAGTACAGCCAAGAAGATGGGTTGTAGAAAGGACTTTTGCTTGGGTTAATAGGAATAGAAGGCTATCGAAGGAGTATGATTTACTCACAACATCCACTGAGAATTTCATATACCTAGCTATGAGTAGGGTTATGTTAAAGAGGGAATATGCTTGAATTTACTAGTTTCCGGACAACCTCTTAGTAGCGGAATGACGATTGTGTATCGTGTTTTGCTAAAAATCACAGAATGCAGTCTGGTTACCTTATTAGAAGTTTAGCTTTAACTTTAAATGGACTACTCAACCGTGACAGACTTAGCTAAATTTCTTGGACAATCTGCATCTAACCCTTTTTTTGCTGCAGTAAAGTAAGCAAGGAATTGCATAGCAACACTGTAGATGATTGGAGAGATAAAATTATCAGTGTCTGGAAGTTGCACCACATCTGCGCAAACTCCCCTTAGGAATGGCGCTCCTTGTTTATCACTGAAGGCAATTACTTTGCCTTTTCTTGCAATAATCTCTTGTATATTAGATAGCGTTTTAAAGAATAAATCATCATAAGGGATAATTGCTATAACAAGCACAGTAGAGTCTATTAAAGCAATAGAACCGTGCTTCATTTCTCCCGCTGCAATACCAATTGTATTGATGTATGAAAGCTCTTTTATCTTCAATGCACCTTCCATTGCAACTCCGTATGAACTTCCTCTGCCAATTAAAATAACGTTATTGTGTTCTAATATGCTGCCTGATATATGTTGTATTTTCATCACATTTAAAACATGCTCAACATACTTGGGAATAGAGTTAATAGCGTTGCTTAGCTGTTTTATTCTCTCTCCACCCAGTATACCTTTTATTTTTCCAAGCTCCACGGCAAAGCATGCTAAAGTTGCAAGTTGCGCAGAAAAGGTTTTTGTTGAAGCAACACCAATTTCTGGCCCAGCAAGAGTATGTAACACAATATCTGAGATCTTTTCAATGCTGCTGCTAAATGTATTAGTTATACTTATGATTGTTTGCTTCTGTGATTTCGCATAACGCAGCGCTTCTATGGTATCTGCAGTTTCGCCAGATTGAGAGATAAATAACCCAATGCTGCCTTCTTCCAGCTTGACGTTGCTATACCTAAATTCTGATGAGGTTTCTAGATATACTCGAACTTGAGCGACATTTTCCAGCCAATACTTTGCTATTAGCCCAGCAAAATAAGATGACCCGCATCCAACTATAGTAATGTAACTCAGCTCAGAAAACAATTTTTTGTTAGCAAATATTACCTCTTTATATTGCTTGTAAAATTGATTTATTGTTTTGTTTAATGCACGCGGTTGCTCAAAAATCTCCTTTAGCATGAAGCTAGGGTAACCATTTTTGCTAATTAGAAAATCACTTGGACTACTATTTTCTATACTGCGTTTAACTTGTGTACCATTGTTGTATATACTAACTCCACTAGATTTTATCACTGCAATGTCATCATCTTCCAAATGCGATATTCTTTCCACAAATGCACTTAAAGCATTAGAGTCAGATGCAGCAAACACTGTGTTACAGTTATAGCCTATTGCTAAAGGCAAATTTCTCTTCGCAACAAATAAGGCGTCTGGATATTCTGCAAATAATAAGACCAAGGCAAATGAGCCGTGTAGGTTGTTTAAACACTTAAATAGAGAATCAACTGGCGACAATCCTTCATCGAGATATAAGGTTAGCATGTTTGGTATGATCTCTGTGTCAGTGTCAGTATGGAATGACATGCCCCTTTCTTCTAGGCCCTTTTTTAGCAGATTGTAATTCTCAATTATGCCGTTATGAGCAACAACAACGTTATTTGTACGAATGGGGTGAGCATTTTTAAGGCCTGGGACTCCATGTGTAGCCCAGCGAGTATGTGCTATACCAACTGTACTGTGAGACATCTTGCTGTCATCAACAACTTCACATAACCTTTCGACTTTACCTTCTGATTTTTTGACTTCTATCTTACCTTCGTTATTTATGATTGCTATACCTGAGGAATCATATCCCCTATATTCCAATTTTTGTAACCCAGTTAGTAAGGTTGGTATTACTGAATCACCACTACTTACTACACCAAATATTCCGCACACAAATGGATCACCAAACAAACTTTTTTCTAAACATGTTAAGCATTTTTGCCTTTATTACTGGTTGATTTATATTCTTTTTATCATTCTTTCGATTTTACCTTTTTAATTGGTTTAGCTGCTACTTTTTGAGTTTCTTTGCTTAAAACCTCAGATATAGCGGACTTTAGGACTTTTATCTCGACTTTTGGTGCTATTTCTATTATAAATTGTGCATTTGCTCCATCAACCTTGTTAACTTCACCTATTATTCCACCAGAAGTAATGACTGTATCACCACGTTTTATTTGATCTATCATCTTTCTATGTTCTTTTAGTTTTTTTTGTTGCGGGCGAATAATGAGAAAATAAAATACCACAAATATTAAAATCAATGGAGTAAAACTAGCAAAAGATGCGCCGATACTTGATGTATTGCTAGTTGCATCTGCTGCAAAAACTTCAGAAATGAGCATATTTAATCCTAATTGTTAATGATAAAAACAAACCTATTTAAGTATTAATTACAATACCATGCCATGTCAAGTTTGGTGAAGGCGTTTCTCAATACCGGCAATAATACTGCGAATTCTAAGTTATGCTAAAACTAATATGGCGGGAGTGATGAGACTTGAACTCACGACCTCATGCGTGACAGGCATGCGCTCTAACCGACTGAGCTACACCCCCCTAATTTCTTTTTAGCGTTTTCGGGCTTCAACTTTAAAGCTAATAAACATGTTGCCCTTTGTCAATATTTTTTGTTTGCGCTTTGCTGTCTTTTCTATTACTATGTAAATAATTTAATTTCACACATGGCTTGTACAAGTAGTCCCATTAGGGTTATGCCATGGAAGATAAACTATTTGGAGGAATGATATATGACAAATTTGCCTAAAGTCACTGTGCGTGATTTAGCTGAATCTGGTGTACATTTTGGTCACAAAATTAGTCGCTGGAACGCAAAAATGGCTCCATACATATATGGAGTGCATCAAGAAAATCGTATACATATAATTGATTTGCGAAAAACACTACCATTGCTACAGGTGGCCATGAAGGCTTTATATGACGTTGCATTTCAAGGTGGTCGCATTCTATTTGTTGGTACAAAGTTTCAAGCTTTTGATATTATTGCAAGTGAAGCGATTCGTTGTGGTCAATATTATGTGAATCATCGTTGGCTTGGTGGTATGCTTACTAATTGGGGCACTGTTTCTTCTTCGATAAAAACCTTGATGCAATATGAGAAAATATTAAATGACGAGGATAGCATTTTAACAAAGAAAGAATTGGGAAACATTGAAAAGAAAAAGCAAAAGCTTGATAAGGCGCTTGGCGGTATTAGAGAAATGGGAGCAATTCCTGATATCTTATTCATCATTGATACTAATAAAGAGCATATAGCGGTTAAGGAGGCTAAGAAGTTAGGAATTCCAATAGTTGCAATACTTGATACTAATTCTGATCCAGATGGTATTACTTATCTAATACCTGGAAATGATGACTCAAGAAAATCAATAGAGCTCTATTGTAAATTAGCTACCGACTCTATATTAGCTGGAATAGAGTCTAGTCTAGCAAAATCTGGAGTTAAGATTGATGATATAAGGGGTGATGAGTTTATTCAAGAAAAAGAAGATGGTATTGTGCAAACTAAAAGGAGACGTAGTAAAGTTTACAAAGAAGAAGAAAGGGAGGTAGTAACAAATGAAGATGAATCCAGATGATATAAGAGAATTACGTGATAGAACAGGGCTTGGCTTAAGTGACTGTAAAAAAGCATTGGAAGAATGTGATGGTGACATCAAGAAAGCCGTTGATAAGTTACGTACAATAGGTCTTGCTAAAGCTGACAAAAAATCTGATAGAATAGCTTCAGATGGACTCGTTGCTATGTGTTTGACTGAAAATTATGGTGCATTGGTTGAACTCAATTGCGAAACAGATTTTGTTGCAAGGAACGAGAAATTTATAGAGTTAGTTTCAAATTTAGCATCAATTGCTCATCAAGAACGCTGTACTAGCGTTGATGAGTTAAAAAATGCCAAGTATGAAAGCATTGGCACAGTGCAGGAAGCTATTATGAATGGTACGTCAGTTCTTGGTGAGAAGCTAGAGTTAAGCAAGCTTTGTTACTTAGAAGCTAAGGATGGAGTTATTGCTGGCTACGTACATGGTGATGTGTGTGGCTTAGGTAAGATTGGTGCTTTAATTGCATTGCAATCATCTGGTGATAAGGCGAAGCTACAAGAGATTGGGAAACAAATAGCTATGCATGTAGTTGCTATGAAGCCTGAAGCTTTGTCTATAGATGATTTAGATCAAATGAAGTTGAAAAATGAACGTTCTATAATTGAAGAGCAAGTGAGGGGCTTAAATAAACCTGAAGAAGTAGCAAAAAAAATAGTAGATGGACGAATGGCTAAGTACTATGAAGAAGTTGTTTTACTAGAACAAAAGTTCATAAAGGATGATAAAATGAAAGTTTCTGATTTTATAAAATCAAGCGAGTTGAGTGCTGTTAAACTCTCTAATTACAAGTTACTTGTTTTGGGTGGTGCAAACTAAATGGTAAAAAATGTTTCCCTCAACAAATGAAAAAAGCGAAATAAAATATTCCAGAGTGTTATTTAAAATCTCTGGTGAGGCTTTGATGGGATCAAAGCAATTTGGTCACGATATGGAGACTATAGGTGAGTTATCTAAAGGCATAGTTGAAGTTTGTAATCTTGGAGTTCAGGTATGTATTGTTGTTGGTGGTGGTAATATCTTTCGTGGCACATCTGCGTCTTTAAGTGGTTGTGAAAGAGCAAGCAGTGATTATATTGGAATGCTTGCAACTATAATCAATGCTTTAATTTTACAAAACTTTTTAGAAAAAAATTTAGTAGCTTCGAGGGTATTATCTGCAATACCCATGGCCACTGTATGTGAGCCTTACATAAGAAGGAAAGCTATTCGTCATTTAGAAAAAGGTAGAGTGGTAATTTTTGCAGCAGGCACAGGCAACCCATTTTTTACTACAGATACAGCTGCGGCTTTACGTGCTGTTGAAATGAATTGTGATGTTATTCTAAAGGGTACGCAAGTAAGTGGTGTATACTCCGCTGATCCGAAAAAAAATGAGGATGCTGTAATGTATGATAAGCTTTCTTACACGGATTTGTTGACTCGTGATTTAAAAGTTATGGATGCATCAGCAATTTCACTTGCTCGTGAGAATTCTATTCCCATTATAGTTTTTTCTTTGAAGGGAGAAAAAATAGTCAATATTATTAAGGGTCAAGGTACTTATACTATAGTTTCAGATTGTAAACATTAGGTAATTTATGTTAAATGAAATAAAAGCTAAAACAAAAGAAAGAATGCTAAAAACTATTCAGTCCTTTCATGATGATATTAAAGGCGTACGCACTGGTAGAGCTAGCGCATCGTTGCTTGATGGTATAGTTGTAAATATCTATGGTGGACATCAAAAGTTAAATCAGGTTGCAGGTGTTTCGGTTATAGATAACAAAACCCTATCAATTAAAGTTTGGGACATTAGTGTTGTAGGTGAAGTGAAAAACGCTATATTAAATGCTAACCTGAATTTAAATCCTGTTGTCGAGGGTAGCACCATACGTATAGCTCTTCCGGACTTGACACAAGAAACCCGTGAAAAATTAGTGAAATTATTGCATCAGTTTGCTGAAAATGCACGGATTGCCATTAGAAATATACGTAGAGATATTATGGAAGAAACAGAAAAAATGAAGGAAAATAAAGAAATCTCAGAAGATGATTTTCATGGTGCTAAAAAGGAAATACAAAATATTACTGATAATAATATAAAAAAAATTGATGGTGAATTGTCCATCAAAGAAAAGGATATACTGAATCACTAAATGATATGGAGAAAGCTTACATAGCAAATGATGTCATTCCAGTGCTTGACACTGGAATCCAGTCTTTACTATACAACTATCTGATGCACTTGTTTGAAATCAAATTTCCTGGATCCCAGTGTCGGAGCACTGGGATGACACCAATTTTGCATTCAAGTATCAACTATTGGTGTCACTACAGTAACTCTCTTCCTGTCATGCAAGTAGCTGACACCTTCCAGGTGTCCATTGAAATCCAAAAAATTTCACTCAAGTCAAAATTAGGTTAAATTTAAATGTTGAATCAAGAATCTTTACCGAAACATTTAGCAATTATTATGGATGGTAATGGTAGATGGGCAAACAATCAAGGAAGAGTAAAAATTGATGGTTATAAAAAGGGCAGTGAAGTTGCATACGATATTGCCAAGTATTGTACGGACCTAACCATACCCTACTTAACTTTGTATGCATTCTCTATGGAGAATTGGCTTAGACCCAAAAACGAAACTGACTGTCTATTTGATTTATTTTACTCCGTTTTAACTAATGAAGATAAAGTCAATTTCATTTGCAACTGTAACATTAAGTTGAATTTTATTGGCAATTTAAGTCTGTTATCCAGTAAAATATTGGATCAAATTAAAAAAGCAGAAGAAATGACACATAAGAACGATGGTTTATTACTCACTTTGGCAGTCAGTTACGGAGCAAAGCAAGAAATTACACAAGCTATAAGCAATATTATAAAAGAAAATATTGCTTATGTATCAGAAGAGGAATTTGAAAAATTTCTGTATACTAAAGATTTGCCAAAATTGGATTTATTAATTCGCACTGGCGGCGAAAAAAGGTTAAGCAACTTTTTATTATGGCAAGCAGCTTATGCTGAATTGTATTTTTGTGATACTTTATGGCCTGATTTTTCTTGTCAAGATTTGAGTAAAGCATTAGAAGATTATACAAAAAGAGAGAAAAAATATGGTAGATAATAATTTTATAATTAGAATGTTGTCCTCAATAGTAATATTATTCATATTTTCCTTTGCTACATATTTTAGTGATTTATCGTTTTACCTATTGATTTTTTCAATAGCAGTTTTATCTTCTTTTGAATGGTATAATCTAACCCAAGGAAATAAAATTTTATACGTTTTTGCATTATTATTGATTGCACTACCAAGCGCCTCATTAATATATTTATATAATCTACCACAGGGAAAATACGCATTAGTATGGTTCGTCTTAACCATTTGGGGAATTGACGTTACTGCCTACCTATTTGGTAAGAATTTTGGTGGAGCTAAAATTTGCCCAATTCTTAGCCCTGGAAAAACTTGGACAGGACTTCTTGGTGCGATTTTAGCTGGAGTAGTGTGTACAATTTTTGGATCAATATTTTTTGGTCTATTTTCAATTTTTTATTCTCCAATCATTGGCCTTGCAATTGCTATTCTAGCGCAACTTGGCGATTTCACTGAGTCGCTTGTTAAAAGAGCTTACGGTGTTAAAGATAGTGGAAATATGATACCTGGCCATGGGGGAGTGCTCGACCGTATGGACAGTTTCATTTTTACTGCCCCTCTTATTGCTATTTACATAAGCTAAGTCTGCAGAAGTGCCATTAGAGCTCATCCCTAGTCAGCTCCCCAACCGCTTCCACAGTACAGTCATGGACAAACGTCTTTTCACAATAAGGGCAGGCTATTTCCTCTTCTTCTCCCATATCTAAATATATTAATGGATGGCCAGAACCCTCATCATTCTCATCACCATGACAACAAACTTTTCTATTATTAACCCTCACTTTTGACATGCTGCTCCTTTAGCTTATAACATTTTATATATTGAATATACCCATTCAGAAATAAAAAACAACAAGCACTATTCTCCATTTTTTATCCTATTCAGGTTAATCAATTCGTTTTGAACACCTTTTGATACAAATTTGCTAACATCTTCTCCTAATCTTGCTATTTCCTTTACAAAGCTTGATGAGATAAATTGAGTATCTTCAGAAGCAGGAAGAAATATGGTTTCGATTTCAGGAAGAAGTTTATAATTTACCCAACTCATTTGAAACTCGTAATCAAAATCCGACACTGCTCTTAATCCTCTAATAATAACAGAAGCATTCTGCTCTTTGGCAAACTTCACTAGCAACCCATTAAAAGATATAACATCTGCATCAATTCCTAGTCCTTTGATTTCATTTTCAGCCATGCTTGTGCGTAGCTTTGTGTCAAAGGCAGTATGCTTATTAACGTTTTCTGCAACTCCTATTATTAATTTATCGACTAGTTTACACGCTCTTTTGATTATGTCAATATGCCCAAAAGTTATAGGGTCAAATGTGCCAGGGTAGATTCCTATTTTGTCATTAATGTTCATCCTTTATTTTTATAAACTACTTTAAAAACTTTTGATAGACATAATAACATTTTTTATCTAAAAATAAAAGTATACAGTTGGCCTGATAGCTCAGTTGGTAGAGCAAAGGACTGAAAATCCTTGTGTCGCTGGTTCGATTCCTGCTCAGGCCACCTTCTCTTTCTTACCAAATTTACCTTTTTGTTGTAAAACGTTCTATAATATGTTATGATATTGATATAAGTGTTGAGAGGGTAAACTATATGTATAGATATTATAGCAGAATATTTAATATCTTATTAATTATAGTTCTATTATTAAGCAATATTACTTATGCTGGCGTTAGTGAAAAACCGGCATCTCAACATGTAACCAGAAAAGAAGAACCAGTGTCAACTGTCTTGACGGCAGAAAATACAGTAAATAATGACGTAGTTGTTGGTTTGTTGAAAACGGAAGAAGCACATGAACTTGGGCTATCTCAAAATATCTATGAGATGTTTAATAACTTTGTGGTTAAGACTGTACTGATTGATTATAATAAGATAATTAGCCTTAAAAAAATTCAGACAGAGTCACTTAATCTCGCAAAACAAGATAAAACATTGGCAAAAAAGCTAACATTAGAACGAATAAAAGTTGAAGTTGCACAATTCATTAAAGAGCACAAAATAAATAGGATATTTATTCCGGATAATTTACATTCAGCACCCACTCCTTATCGCCAGCTTGTTACTGAAGCAATTGTAAAAATAGTTGATGATAACCCTGCAATTCATTTACTTGGCATATGTGAAGGCATAATGAATGCAAAGGGAATTGAAGTAGTGAGTGTTGTGAGTGATGAAGAGAAGCAAAGATCTCATTTAAAATCAGCACCTAATCCACAGAAAGAGGATGTACCTCTCCAGCAGATAAAGATCGTTCCAAATAGTCGTTTAGCAGAAGTAGTAGCCAAATTCCTAATACCTAATGAAAATGGCTGGTTTTCAACATATTTTCCAGATGCTCATTCAGGAGCAGTAGGTAATACACCAGAAAATAGAAGAAAATTGGAGTCACTTGGATATAAAGTTGCAGCATTTTCCAGTGAGGGGGTAATAGAGGCTATTGAAGATAAGCATGGTAATGTTCACTTTCAAAGTCATCCAGAAGCCCTTGTTGTGAAGTCAGATAAAAACCTCTATTTATCAAATCACAAGGAACGTCAAGTGTCTACACTAGTTGCTATAGCGATTATGAATGATTTTCTTTATCGTGCTTAATGGCTATAGCTTTAGGCTTACCGACGATTTGATAAACGATAGATTTGTCATGTATCCGTTCAGGCAATGGCGTCAACTTAAGGAAAAATATCAGCGATAGTGTATAAAATTTCTCTCCAAATTTTTTATCATTAAATTATCCAAAGAGTGCAAGGGACAGCACTTTTGTTTCTATTTTATTGCAACAAAAAAGTTTAAAATGTGTCTTTTTTAGGTGAGGCATGCAAAAAGGAAAAGATCTTATCTTACAAATTAAAAATGCAATATACTCGAAAACTTTTCAGAAAATCCATTGTGTTGAGTTTTACACGAACAAGCTTTTTCGACAGTATTTTCTATGATTTTAAAGTTAGAGGTTGTCCGGAAACTAGTAAATTCAAGCATATTCCCTCTTTAACATAACCCTACTCATAGCTAGGTATATGAAATTCTCAGTGGATGTTGTGAGTAAATCATACTCCTTCGATAGCCTTCTATTCCTATTAACCCAAGCAAAAGTCCTTTCTACAACCCATCTTCTTGGCTGTACTTTAAACCCTTGTTCTCTTGTTGGTAGTAGCTCAGGTGGCGTATCTTTGTGCACCCAAAATCTACATGGAGGCCTTTTAACAATTTCAATATCTATGTCATATTCTTCCTTTATGTGATTCTTTAAATTTCTTCCTTGGTATCCCATGTCAGCCCACATTTTTTTAACTTTAGTATATTTTGTTCTCATATTGTTTAATGCTATTTTAATACCATCTCTATCATTTTCGTTAGCAGCGCCTACGTAACAACCTAGTATAAAACCCTGAGTGTCTGTAATTATATGCCTTTTTCTACCCTTTACTTTTTTACTTCCATCATAGCCTTTGATCCTCCCTTTTCTGTAGTCTTTACAGATTGACTATCTACTATACAGGCACTCGGCTGCTCATTCCTTCCTATTTTTCTTCTACTATATTTTGTAATTTCATAATTCATTTTCTCAAAAATTCCCTGCTTCTTCCATTGCCTGAACTGCTCATACACAGTCTTCCATAGCGGAAAATCATTTGGTAAATACCGCCATTGACACCCTGTACGCAATACATAGAAAATTGCTTCTAATATTTCTCTTTTGCTATACTTTGGCGGCCTTCCTCCTTTCTTGTATGATACTCTGAAGTGTTTTTCTATTCTTGCCCATTCCCTTTCGCTTAGATCTGTTGGATACTTTTTTCTCATCTTTACCCCGTACTAAAATTTCAGATATTATAGCCTTTTACTTATTTCCGGACAACCTCCTATAGTATTTTCTAAAATGAATGATAAATTTCCATTATGGTATTACCAACCAAAAGTTGTAAGTCTGTATATTTATGCATTAAAGGTCTGAGGCGGCTTTTGATGGTATTCCAACAATGCTCTATAGGGTTCAAATCTGGTGAATATGTTGGTAGATAGAGCAAACGGCATCTAGCATTATCTATTAACTCCTTTGTTTTGGGAGTTTTATGGAATGTGGCATTGTCCATAACTATTGTAGTACCATGTGGCAATTTAGGTAATAACATCTTCTCTAACCATGTATTGAATACCTCTTTGTCACACCCACCTTTGAAAGTCATTGGTGCAATAAATCTCTTTCCAATCCACCCGCCTATTATACTGATTCTCTCTCGTTTTCTTCCTGGAATATCTGCATAAATTTTCTTTCCTATTGGAGCACGTCCATACTCTCGGTATAACCTATTATCAACTCCTGCTTCATCTATATATAAGATGCTGGAATGGTCTATTTTTGAGATTTTATCGGTAAATCGCTGCCTATCTTCTTGATTGCGCTCTTGATATAGTGTAACTTTTTTTTAAAGTAATTCTTAGCTGTTTCAGCCTATACCAAATTGAATTTATTCCAAATCCAAGATTTTGTTTCATCTCTGCCAGCGTATGATCTGGATTCTTTTTAACATATTCTTCGAGTATTTTTGGGTCTATTTTTCGAATAAAGCTGCCGTTTTTCGATGGCCTTAGGCTTTCACCAGCGGCTTTCTTTCTTAACCAGCGGTACAGAGTTGCTATTCCTATCTCCAAAAGCTCTGCCACCTCAACCTTTGACTTCCCTTTTTCTATCATCGATACTGCCCTTTCCCTTAAATCCACACTATACGCCATTATAACTCAAATAGCTTATTATACCTTTATCATTTACTTTGGGAAGTACTATATTTTGATCATTACATATTGTAACAAAAAAAAATCAACTCATTTCTTCTAACGGCTCTATATTAAAGATAGAAAGTCCAGAAGCGATGACGTGTGCTAAGGCCTGCACGAGAAACATTCTTGCAGCGGTGAGGTTTAAGTTGTCTTCCAGTATGAAACGCATGTTTAAATCACTCTTGCCATACCCCCATAAAACGTGAAACGCTTCTGCAACTTCAAGTAAGTAGAAAGTAATTCTGTGTGGCTCACAAAGCCTTGCTGCAATTTCTACCACATCTGGCCACTTTGCTAAGGTTTTTATGAGGAAGAGCTCTCCACCTGTCCTTAAAAGTGAAGGATCTGCTGTTGGGAGCTCTTTTGGAGCATTACGCATTAACGAATGAGCACGAGCATGCGCATATTGCACGTAAAAAATAGGGTTGTCTTTTGACTGTTCTTTAACTTTAGCAAAATCAAAGTCCAAGACCATATCATTCTTGCGTGTTAGCATTATAAAACGAGTTATGTCCCTGCCAACTTCTTCCACTACATCTCTTGCTGTGAGGAAGTTTCCTGATCTTTTGGACATCTTAACAGGTTTGCCGTTCTCGAAAAAATTCACAATATTATGCAGTTTTACCTCTATTTTTGCTTGATCATCACTGAGCGCAGAGACGACTGCTTTGAGTCTTTTGACATAACCGCCGTGGTCACTACCAAGCTCTACGATCATATTGTTAAAACCACGTGATATCTTATCAAAATGGTAAGCAATATCCGAGGCAAAATAAGTCCAACTGCCGTCCTCTTTCTTCAATGCACGGTCAACGTCATCACCAAATTTTGTAGAGCGAAATAGCATCTCTTTTCTGGAAGTCCAATTTTCGCTTTCTTTGCCTTTTGGTTTCTCCAGGTACCCTTCATACACTAGACCCTTGTCAGACAATATCTTTATACTCTCTTCAATTTTGCCACTTTTTTGTAGCTCATACTCTGAAGTAAAAACATCATGATTTACTCCAAGCAAGTTCATGTCTTCCTTTATGAGTTCTAAGATAAAACTTAAAGTATATTCCCTAATTATTTGATTATCTTGCTTTTTTAGAAGCTCCTTGCCATATTTTTTAGCCAGCTCCTCCCCTATCGGTTTTAAATATTCACCTGGGTATAAACCTTTTTCTATACTGATTTTTTCTCCCAGAGCTTCTTTGTACCGCAGATATACTGACTTTATTAGTGTATCTATCTGCGCTCCAGCATCGTTAATATAGTATTCCTTAGTAACTTTATAACCAACTTTTTTCAATAAATTTGCCAGAACGTCACCAAATACTGCCCCTCTTGCATGACCAATATGCAGTGGACCAGTTGGATTTGCAGATACAAATTCAACATTGATGGCCTGATTGTTCCCTATATCTAGGGTGCCAAACTCTGTTTTTAGCTCATTTATTTGTTTTAAAATCCCATGCCATACTTTTATTTTTAAGTGTATGTTGATGAAACCAGGGCCCGCTATTTCCACTTTTGCAACTTCATCAAAAAGTTCAAATTCTTTGGCTAAAACCTCTGCAATTTCAATGGGATTCTTCTTTTCATGCTTTGCGAGCACCATAGCAACGTTTGTGTAAATGTCTCCATGGACTCTATTGCTTGGAGGCTCTATGATAAAGTTTGCTGCACTTGTGCTTATAACACCCCTTTGTTTCAACTCATTCAATTTACTAAAGATTAGAGAGGAAATCTGCTTAAAAATGTTCATTCACTATATTGCTATAAAATCTATAGCAGTATAGTGAATAAGTGGGGCTAGTTGAAGGTTTATCTTAACTATTTTATCTTCCTGGATCAGAGTTTATATTAAGTCGTTGCCGTAACCATGGTAAGAGAAAGCCATACCTTCACTGTAACCATCATTACCAGCATCAGGCTCTTCAACATCATCAGTTACTACCTGATCTTCAGTTACCACCTGATCTTCAGTTGTGATTTTATCCTTGATCGTCTCGTCTACACCCTCATCACTATAAGAAAATTTGTTAGTATATGAATAGCGATTATTGATTTTATCACTATAGTTATGTTTTAACATAGAGACCTCCTATACAGTCAAAATTGGAATTACATTAAGATAGAACAAGCTATGAATATAACGTGAATGAAAGAAACTACAGATCACGAAATTTCCGGATAACTATGGAACCATTATAAAATAATAAAATTAAAAATTTAATAATTTTAATTATAAATCTAGCATATCAACTAACGGTATGATTTAAATTTTCTTTCAATTCCACTGTATCTTCGCCAGTTTTGCATACAGCCCGTCTTTACTTATTAGAGAGTCATGAGTTCCTACTTCTTCTACTTTCCCATGATTAATTACTATAATCTTGTCAGTCTTGAGTGCGGTTGATAGCCTGTGTGTAATTACGATTGTTGTTCTGTTTTGCATTAACTTGCTCAAGGCTTTTTGCACGAGGTTCTCACTTTTGTAATCAAGGGCAGAGGTTGCTTCATCCAGTATTAAAACCTGAGGGTTTTTGAGTATGGCTCTTGCTATTATAATACGCTGTTTTTGTCCTTCAGAAAGTTTTAATCCTCTTTTTCCTACAAATGTATCAAATTTATCAGGCAGCTTATCAATAAATTCCATCGCATAAGCGCTGATGGCTGCTTGCTTCACTTCCTCATATTCGGCACCTGGTTTGCCATATAGTATATTTTCCATTATTGAGCAAGAGAATATCATGTGATCTTGTGGCACTAAGCCAAACAACGATCTGAGGTCATTTAGCGCAATTGACTTAATATTGTGCCCATCGATAGTAATGCTACCTTTGTTTGGATCATGAAAACGGAGCAGAAGCTTTAAAATGGTGCTTTTACCACTGCCAGATGGTCCAACAATTGATACTGCTTGACCTGCCTCTATAGAAAACGATACATTGTTTAACGCTGGCTTATCAAGCTGAGATTCATAAAAAAATGTTACACCATTAAACGAAATTCCTTTTTGAACACTATAAATTTTTATAGGATCATCGGCATCTACTATAGAGCTTTTCATATTTTTAAATTCAAATAAACGCTCTACTATTCCAAGACCTCGTTGTAAATCACTGATATTATCGCTCAAATTATTTATAGCTCCTGCCGCAAGCGCTGAATAAAACACAAATGAGGAGAGTTCTCCAATAGTTATATTATTGCTTAAGACTTCTTTAATACCAAAAAAGAGCAAAACAACTAGTGAACCTATCACACACGTGATAACTAGAGTTACTAAAATAGCACGCAAGAGTACTAATTTTACGTATGATTTTGATACTGAGTTTAAATGTTCCTTAAAACGGATTTTTTCGTTTTCCTCGAGTACAAACGATTTGATAGTCACTATAGATCTAAAATTTTCCTCACTAAATGACGCAAGCTCACTTAATTTATCCTGAGCAAAGCGTGCATAGCTACGCACTTTTTTTCCAAGTGAGGTCATGATAATGAGTAGTATAGGTATTATTGCGGCTGCATACGCAGTTAGTTGTATATTTGTATATAATAACATAGCAACACTGCCAATCAGAATCACAAAATTTCGTAATATGGTTAGTAAGCTGCTGTTTATTATTGATTGCAACACAGATGTATCAGTAACTAACGCTGAGATAACATCTTGTACGCCTGTGTTCTCAAAGAAACTTGGTTGCAAGTTAGTGATACTGCTATATAAGTCATATCTGATTCTTGCGATAACTTTCTCGCTGCCAATGCCAATGAAATATAACCGAGTAAATGCAGTGAGAGAAATGGCTAAAACTATAAGTATTGCAACTAATAGTTTGGTAGTAAAATCGTGCTCTGTGCCAGAATCAATTATATTGCTTAAGCCTCTGCCAAAGAGGAGGATCGTTAAGGCTGAAAATAAAACTGCAATAAAAGCTATGATGAAATAAGATAGATTAGGCTTTATATAGTAAAATAACTGCCTAATATTAGATCGCATCTTATTTTAAAGTTTCTAAAGTTAAGTATATAGATTTTAGTTTCAGGGGAAAGGGGAAAGGTGTAGTATGAAGCAATTTAGGTTCTGCAGCTGTTGTGATTTTAGTCCACCAAGAAAGGGTAGTAGCTCGCAGAAACAAAAAACTTGCTTGACAAACTCCGCCAGCCCTCTTATCATAAAATTGAAGCTATTTATTTATCTTCTCTGTACAGATTAAATGACAAAAAAACTCACGTATCTGGCGTCTCATGTTTAATTTTTTGCACTATGTGCACCTTATGTCTTTATCAAACTTCTACCTACATAAGCTGAAACGCGCTTATAAAGCGTTTAAAACATAAAAAAACGCCAACTTAAAAAATAGATAGTGAATAACTAGCTACCCTAGGGTTTCTTTTGCCTTTTTTTCTGTTTAGTAAATTTCTTAATGTTTCTAATTTAGATTAGTTGCGGTTTAAAAGCAACTGAATCGCGATTATTAAGCATTTAGAATAAAAAAACGCCATACTTGAAAGTATAATGTAAGTAATTAGCCAACCACGGGGCTTCTTTTGCCTTTTTTTTCGTTTGGTAAATTTCTTAAGTATTTATGGCTAAACGACAATCGTCATCCCGCTACGTGTTAGCGGGATCTCTTGTTAGCGCCGCGGCGGTATGACGGTTTGCGGTGGTATGACGATAACCTCGTCATCCCGCTACGTGTTAGCGCCGCGGCGGTATAGCTATACTTAAAAATATGGTTGAATAGTTGTTAATAATAGTGTATAATTATTAATCTTTTCTCAGTATTTTTACTATGGCTCTTTCTAAATTTCTCGATCCAAAGTTAGATTTAACATTTAAGAAAATCTTTGGCACTGAAAAAAATAAGAATATTCTTATCCATTTTTTAAACGATATTTTAGGATGTACTGAAGTCAACACTATACAAGAAGTAGAATTCTTAAGCACCATTATGGACCCTGAAATTGCTTCTGATAAACAAAGCATTGTTGATGTTCTTTGCAGGGATTCTAGTGGGAACAGGTATATAATTGAGATGGTGCGACCTGAAAGTCTTCGGTCATATTGTTTAAAAGGAGAGGAATTCATTCAGAAAGAAACTGAAAGGATTCTAAAACTTATTAAACCAGATGTTTTGCCATCTGAGTCTACGCATCAGTGCGAATCGGGCAACCGGTTGGTGCCAAGCGATGCGGACAATGAACCTCCTCTTGAAAAAGAAGATGCTCAATCGTGAGAGAGGCATAAACTGCAAGCATCATGTGGTTGGAGGGCTAGGCTTAGTGGTATGGTGAACGTAAGTGAAGCTTTATAAGTACCGATACGATGAAAGAGCTAAAGATGCTGATAAGCTCTGACCAAAAGGTAATGTGGATAAGATACATTTTTCATCTCTGGATGTACGCAAATAACAATTCCACCGGTATAGAGAAGCCACCTAACCCACTGTTGTATGACTGGAGAAACAGGGTAAGCCTGTATTTTCGCCTACATGGCAAGCAAACCGCAAGGAATGCTGATGGAAGTGCAGGTAAAGGAGAATGGAGAAAGCGAATGCCATTTTGTAACGAAATGGATAGAATTTGTAACATTAATTCTCGTGAAAACGAGCAGACTTCCATTTGGTCCCTCGTGACAAGAAACTTTGTTAACCACTTAAGGTAGGAAAGCAGATGATTACAAGTAAACCTGTAAGTGCATCTACCGAAAGCTTTGAAGCATGGAAGCAATTGCCATGGAAGAAATGCCAGAAAGTTATTGTGAGGCTACAAAGACGTATTGTTAAGGCTGTCCAAGAAGGAAGATGGGGTAAGGTAAAAGCTTTACAACATCTTCTCACACGCTCTTTTAGCGGAAAAGCTTTGGCTGTTAAGAGAGTAACTGAAAACCAAGGAAAAACCACAGCAGGTGTAGATCGTCAACTATGGTCAACTTGCAATGCTAAATTTCAAGGAATAAAGCTGCTAAAACAAAGAGGATATAAACCTTCTCCGCTCAAACGAATTTATATCAGTAAATCTAATGGCAAAAGAAGGCCTCTTGGTATACCCACGATAAAAGATAGAGCGATGCAAGCATTGTATCTGCTCGCGTTGGAACCGGTAGCTGAAACAATCAGTGATCGTCACTCTTACGGCTTTAGACCTAAAAGATCCTGCGCAGACGCTACTGTGGCTTGCCACTTATTACTGGCAAGTCGTAATCAACTACAATGGATACTCGAAGGTGATATCAAAGGTTGTTTTGATAACATTAACCATGAATGGCTCATGAAGCATATTCCTATGGAGAAGAAAATTCTTCATAGATGGTTAAAAGCTGGTTTCCTAGAATCGAAAACTCTGTATCCCACAACTGCTGGCACTCCGCAAGGAAGTATAATTTCTCCAATACTAGCTAACTTTACCTTAGATGGTCTTGAACAGTTATTAGAAAGTCGCTTTGGTAAATTAGGTAGCAAAAGAAGAGGAAAAATCAGAAGTGGAGTGAATGTAATCAGGTACGCAGACGACTTTATTATTTCAGGTTTCACACATGAAGTACTGGAAAATGAAGTTAAGCCTTTAGTATCATCTTTTCTTCATGAGCGAGGTTTAATTCTATCAGAAGAGAAGACAAAGATTACATCTATCACAACAGGGTTTGACTTTCTTGGTTGTAATGTACGTAGATATAATAAGAAGTTAATTATTAAACCTTCGAAAGAAAGTATTAAAAGACTTCTGAATAAAGCACGTACATTGATAAAAGCAAATATAGCGAACACTCAGGCTATAGTAATTAAGTCACTCAATTCTCTACTGAGAGGATGGGGAAATTACTATCACCATGTGTGTGCTAAAAAAGCGTTTAGAAAGATCGACAATGAAATTTGGCATAGTTTATGGAAATGGGCAAAGAAAAGACATCCTCGTAAAGGATTACGTTGGATAAAGAATCGTTACTTCAAAGTAATGGGTCAACGCCAATGGGTTTTTGCTGCACCCATATGCAAGAACAAACCAAAAGAGATACGGTATTTAAGACTGCTTAAGCTGATTGATATACCTATCAGACGACATGTTAAAATCAGAGCGGATGCAAATCCCCTTGACTTAAAATGGAAAAAGTATTTTGATGAGAGAGTGAAACGAACAAGAATGTTAGCAAGCTCTTTCTCAAGAGAAGGTTCTCTACTGTTGGTGTCACCATTAAGAATGATGTTTCCTGAGGAATCATGAAGGACAAGCCGGTTCTAGAAAAGAAGAACTTAGATAAGGGGCTCAAGCGTAGTGTTGGGAAACCTGCATGCTGCGTTTCTAAGGGAGGGGGTAGTAGTAATACTGCTTCCTTACCTGACCAGGTCGCTAAAACTAAGGGCTTTGAAAAACGTGCCCAATACTATGCTGCTAAAGCCTATTCAAGACAAGCTGATAAAGGTGATCAATACCATGATCTTAAAGAAATTATCTTTATTGCTATAGCAGATTGTATTTTATTTCCTGATAAGTCTGAGTATAAGTCAAAGCATACTATTCGAGATGAAGAGACTAACGAACATGATCTAAAAGATTTTTACTTTATATTTATTGAGTTGCCTAAATTTCCAAAAACTAAAGAAGATCAGCTTGCAAGTATAGTTGAAAAATGGGTCTACTTCTTTAGATATGCAGACGAAACTAGTGAAGAAGAGCTAGAGAGAATAATAGGAAGTGATCTAATAATTAAAAGAGCATATGAAGAACTAAATAGGTTCAACTGGTCAGAAAAAGAATTTATTGCCTATGAACAAGAAATTAAGCGTATTCTTGATGAAAAGGCTATCCTCGCTCAAAAACTCGATGATGCTACTCAAAAAGGTAGACAAGAAGGTAGAGAAGAAGGCATCCAAATCGGCCATGAAAAAGGTAGAGCGGAAGGCAGGGAAGAGGGCGAAAAACAGGCTAAAATAGCTGTGGCAAAAAAACTACTTAAAGCAGGTGTCTCTACTGATATCATATCACAAACTACAGGTTTTTCTCATTCTGAAATTTTGCAACTCAAGGAAAAAACATAATATTTCTAACTTATGAAAACCTCTCCTAAGTTAGACATATCCCCTAATTAAGAGTCTAATGAACTGTCTAAAATAGCTATAAAGATTGCACATAGAATTACATAGATTACTACCATGACTAATCCTCCTATTCAGCCTTCCATATCAAAGATACATACTGTAAGTTTAATATGGATAGTACATTAACCACTTATTCCCCAACTCTAGTCTTGTATTCCTACTTCATTCATGTTAGTATTAGAACCATCAAACTTGCTACTGGTATACCTAATTATTTTGGCTAATTCCATCACCTTCACTTTAAACTCTATTGTAAACTTTCCACTATTTGGCATATTATATCTTCCATATTCTCATCTACTTACTCAAAGTATTTCCAAGCTTGGTTACTCCTACATCAGAAAGACAAGTTGATACTTTTGAATGGTTTTGAATTGAAGCATTACTTAAATAACTTTGAGGCTCCAAGCTCATTTGCTGTTTTTCTGCACCACGAACCTCTAATTTACCATCTCCACCGTGTAATATCTGTTGTATTGATTGATTTAGTGCTATATCTAGTTTGTTATCAAATATAGTCATAAACTTGTCAAATTTCTTTGGACTTAACTTACCAGGACATCCTGCTTCTCTACCAGGACATGCTTTCTCTACGTATGAGCGTAAAACCCCTGAAATCTCATTAAATTTACCACTCATGATTTTTCCTGTAACTTCTTTCTGTATTTCCACAAAATCAATATTTAATCGATGCATTGATACACCACTTTTTAATCCAGCCTGCTCTACTACTTTCTCAAATCCCTTTGTAATATTGAGTGTATATCCCTGTGCCTCTAGTGGAGATATAGACTGATCTACTGTAGAAATATACTTTTGACCCGTGACCTTTCTAATCAGCACATCAAGTAACATTATTGTACCATTTACATCCATTTTTGCATCAACTTGTAAGATTGGACTTGAAGTGCTTGATGTTTCCCTAGATAATGTAGGTTTAGAATTTAATAATCCACCTACAGAGCCTTTTACCCAATCAAATAAATCATTTATCCAGGAAGATGGTTTTATTGCACTGCTTGTTGCTATTTCAGGTTGATTACTTGAATCTATAGCAAGTGGTTTTCTTGACATATGATGACGAGCATGATCTCCATGATGATGACGGCGTTTGCGTTGTAAAGGTTCTCCTCTTTCTTCCCTGAACTTTTTTTCTAAGTATTCCACAATATTATTGTGCCCCTTATCTTTAGCAATATCTAGCGGTGTTTTACCGTAATTACCTTTAGCACCAAGATTAGCATGAGCATCGACAAGAACTTTTGCTATATCAAGACTGTTGGTATCAGCAGCATAATGTAAAGGTGTCCAATTGTCTTTGTCTTCAGCGTTAA
Organism: Wolbachia endosymbiont (group A) of Eristalinus aeneus; assembly: GCF_964026915.1. Classification (NCBI taxonomy): domain Bacteria; kingdom Pseudomonadati; phylum Pseudomonadota; class Alphaproteobacteria; order Rickettsiales; family Anaplasmataceae; genus Wolbachia; species Wolbachia endosymbiont (group A) of Eristalinus aeneus. The sequence goes on along the minus strand of NZ_OZ034712.1, from coordinate 229,391 downwards.
CATTTGCACCACGATTAAGAAGTAATTTGACTACATCTATCCTGTAGTTTTCAACCGCTCCATGCAATGGAGTTGCCTGATATTCCCCGTTTTTAGCTTCAATATTAGCACCGTTATCAAGAAGAAGTTTAACTAGGTTTAAATCACCGATTTCAGCAGCTGAATACAGTAGTGTATTACCGTTCTTGTTATTGGTATCAATGTTAGCACCCTGAGCAACAAGACCTCTAACTTTATTAAGATCACTATTTCCTATTGCGCTTAATAACTGTTTATCTAGGATTAATTGTGTTTGTTGTAAGCACTGTACAAGATTATTATGTCCCTTATCTCTAGCAATATCTAGTGGTGTTTTGCCACTACTATCTTTAGTACTAATATTAGCTCCATTATTTATAAGATGCTGCAATGTATCTAAATGACCACCCCAAGAAGCCAAGTGTAGTGGCGTCTCGCCATTTTTATCAGCTTCATTAATACTTGCTCCTCTCATGAGAAAAAGTTGTATAACCTCTTCATCACTGCTCTCAGCAGTAGTGTATGTAGAACCTCTACCATATACATCTTGAATATCCTTGTGATTATTCATAACAGCAAAGTGAATAGGAGTCCTGCCAAGTATATCCTTAGCATTCACATTAGCTTCCTTATCAACTAAAAACTTAGCAATATCTGAATGACCTTTCAATGCAGCCCAGTGTAGTAATGTGCAGCCATATTTATCAGTCGCATTAACACTCACATCTGTACTAACAAGAAACTCGACTGTGTCTAAGTTACCACTCCAAGTATAATAAAACCCGCCATGCGTTCTGTCGTCAATATCTTTCGCAATAAGATCACTAATTGTCTTTAGATCTTTTTCATTTTTTACAGTAAGTAACAATTCTTTATCTAAGTGTGCTTGCATAAAAACTTGCCTCATTGTATCAGAATTAGTATAACGTTCCTCATCTTCAGGAGTTCTACCACTGTTATCTTTAACATCAATATCAGCGCCTTTACTTATAAGATCTTTAATTTTATTAAGATCACGATTTTGTACTGCAGTTAACAACTGTCTATATAGATCTAATTTTTGCTTTAAAATTTCTACATCTGTAATATTGACATTAGCTTCCAAAGGTAAAGGACTTTTCTGTAAATTAAGAACAGAACTAACATAATTTAACTTCTCAGCACTTTCTGAGTTGTATATTTTATCTATTTCGTTATTTAATAATATTTCTTTGTCAGCAAACCTTATAGATAAAGTTTTCATTTTAGGCTCTTTATAGAAATCTTTAAAACGTATAACACATAACTCGTTTGCTTCTATTTTAGCATCAAAGGCATTTGTAACTATTAAGTCATACTTATCATGAAGATAAGTATAATGCCCTGCTCTTTTAGATACAATTATCTTATTCCTTTCTTCTACGTCTTGAGGTCTTACTAAAGTAATTTTTTTGTCAGAAACAAAGAGTGAAGGCTCCAAATCTAAGCCATCACCTATTTCCATCAGTGCATTATTAAAAATAATTTGTAATTTCTTATACCACTTATTTACAAGTGCATCTTTGAGCCTAACTGTTATTATATCTTGCTGCAAGCCAGTAGCTGATATATACAACTTAATTAACAAATCACTTTCATCTTTAATAACCATTGATACTGGTTTAATACCCAAATCCTCATCTATTTGTTCTACCAACTCACGCAAATATAAAGTACTTCTCAAACTTTTTTTTTCCGTTGACATAATCATTCATTACTACTTCTCGAATAGGGAGGTTTTCTATATCGAGTGTTTCATAGCCTGAAGTAATTACACGTATACTGCTTTCTTCTCTATTAAGTTCATTGCGCATATTTTCCAAAAAAACTGTACAGAGGTCAGAGCTTCTTTTCTTCCTTTCACTTAAACATCTACCTAAATCTAACTTATTTTCTGATTGGCCAAGGAAAGTAGATTCTTCAACATCTTTAACCATAGAAAATATTTTACTTTGCTGATTGCCTACCTCAGTCATCATTAATTTAGAGCACTGGTTTATTATGTCCTGACCATAACCACTTAATAAGAGATTGTTTTGTAAAGTCCTTGACAATGCTGAGATTTGAGTAACATTTAACTTATTTCCAAACTCAGATAACTGTTCTAAGCTGCAGGAATCCTCTGTAAAGCTAATTTGATCTTGAAGTGACGAAAAACCTAAACATTGATACGTTGGATTTCTATTTTCACTTTCAAAACTATCAATTGATATTAAACATTTAAAGTCATTTTCTGTTTTCGGAGTATATTTATCCCTATTCTGATAATTTTCTGAAGCTTTACCAATTAAATCTTGTATTTTTCCCACCTCAGATAAGCTAAACCTATCTAACCTACGGATTGTTACTGGTTCTAAGCCTAGATCAAACTCCAATGTAGAAATCCTATAAGACTTACTATTATTCCAACCTTTTATGTTGACCGTATGATTGGACCTCTTATCACGAAATATCAGATCTGCATCACTGCTGAAAACTTCAACTTGACCAGGACTAATATTCTTTAATATCATTACTCCTATGCGTTCCTCGTCTTGTCCTACAGCAGTAGAGATATTTTTTTCTAACTTTTGATTATGCTGGATAACAGTAGTGGGGTTACTAAAATCTTCAACGTATTCTTTTACAATTCTTTTATAATCACCTCTAAGTTTATCCTTATACTCCATTACATTGTCAACGTTTCCTAGCAACTCAGGAGATGGAAAGAGATCATTATTCTCCCATAAAGAATAAGAAATATTCTTCCATTTACTTTGGTCAGTGTAAAATCCTTCTATTCTAACAATAAAAGGAGTTCCCCTTTCTCTTATTAGTAAGAGATCATCTTGATCTTTATATTTCTCGATATCTTCAAGACGAGAATCTATCACTACATGATCACCTTGAAAATCCTTAGATAACAAAAACATACTTTGAGTCTGTGTAGCTTGTAAAAAAGGAACTAATTTACCCTCTCCTGAATAAGAGGGAGAACAGGACATTAATTGTATATTAGGGGTAAAAGTTTCTCCTTTCTTGTTCATAATTATAAGATGCCTATGATTATGATCTTGCAGATAGTTTTTTACTTGAATACTAGTGTTATTATAATTTAAATGTAAGTTACATTGTTGAACTAAAAAATCTTTTTTAACCTCTGGCATAAATAGTGTATCCGCTTTTTCATCATCTGAATAATTATCAATCTGAATTTCTTTGTTACCTATACCATTAGCAATAACATATACATCACTTCCTCTTCCTCCTCTTGCAAATATAGTACCTTGATCGAAGTTGATTACATCATCTCCTGAAGAACCAAAAGCCATGTGTGGAACTATATTATTATCTTGACCTTGTGTTTTTCCTCTAATAACACTAAAAACCTTGTAATTCTTACCATTGTTTAAAATTTTTTTGTAATGATTTTCTACAGCATTAAGACTATCTAGAGGATGTTCTGAGTGTAATTCAAATGAGGTGATTTCTATAGTTGACGAATCTGATCTTTCAATCTTAGGAACAATATTACTACCATTTTTGTCTATTAGTGCAAAGTGAGGTTTATTACTGCTTTGTTCAACATAATTTTTTATATCAAGAGTAAATTGATTATTTTGACCAAAATTTATCTTTAAAGATAAAGTATTACTGCTTGTAGAATAAGTGATTTGATCACAATCACCTAATAAATCGATTTCCGGAAAAATTATAGTTCCTATTCCATCCACATCAATTTCTGAATATAAACCTTTACCTTTATAGTCTGCAGTTTTTACGTAAAAAGTATAATTGCTTTTTCCACCTTTGACCGTAGTATACGGCGAAATGATTACTTTCTTGCAATTTTCGACTACATCTTTCTTATTATTATCAAAACCACCACCACTATCTACGATAACCTTGCGGTCATCGTTTCCTATAAAGTGCTCAGAGTAACCCATGCACAAGATTTCATCTACCTTGCTCTGCCTTGCAATGTAATGGTAACTAAATAGGTTATTACTAACATAATCATCAATCAACAAACGATTATTTATTTTTACGTTTAATCTTCCATAGGCACTAGGCTTAAAACGATAGTCAATCACACCTGTAACTTTATCTTCCACTAATTGACTTAAATCAAGTATATTAGCAGAGTTACTTCCGCCAATAATCTTGCCTAAAAAGCTAGAGTTATTTACAAGAACAAACCTATTTGCTACATTATTGCCACCGACTATTTCTTCTGTGCCTGGGTAAATCAAAAAGTTATTATTCCATTTATTATGTCCAATAATGGTACCTTCGCTCACATTTTGTAGGTCGTAGACAATTGTTTTATCCTTTTGTTTCTGTTTTACCCTATTATCGTGACTAATAACCATTGCATTATCACAATAGTACTTAGCTGATAGAATAGAACTTTTAATACCTTTTTCATAATCCTGCTCTGTAATCTGCGGCAAGCAAATTCTGTTAGCACCTTTAATATGATCAGGTATAACACGCGAAAGATTTTCTGTATTAGCATTTGTTCTATTCATCATAATTATTGCATAGTCAGGACGAATAGTATCACCGTTTATTTTTCCAAGACCAACACCATAAGCAACAACACTGTTAGGACCATTATTTAGAGCTTGCCAAACTTCTTTAGCCAGACTATTAACTGTCTCCTTTCTAGCTACAAGATGTTGTACATCAGCTGCCATAGGTTGAAAAAGAAGCGTCCTCCAAAATATACTCCAGTTTTCTCCATGGGTTGTATCATACTTTTTCTCGTACTCTACGATATTACTGACACCACTATAAATTCCATAACCTACCATGAGCCCAAACCCAACTGCAATACCAATTACTGGCATACCAGCGGCTGTAAGAGCAACACCAGAAACAAATGATGCACTAGAAAAGGATACAGATGCTATATTATCTCTTATCTCTTTCTCTCCACATGGATCATTACTATTCTCTCTTTTTTTACAATCTACAAGATTACTTGCTGACATGCCTATCTCAACAATATCAAAGACGCCAGCTATAGCCCCTGCTGTACCCTTTGCTATTGTACTTCCAAATTTTACTCCTGCAATTTGAACAGCAAATTTTGTCTGTTTACCTAAAGTACCTGGTACAATTTTTCCCATAACCCTTTCAGCTGATGCTATAACTTTTGGAGTAATTTTAACCATTGCACTTTCAATTGGTTGAGACGTAAAAGACCACCCTATTCCACCTAAATTTAATCCACAATCTGTTGCCGTTCCATCCTTACAAGATACAATGGCACCATGAATTCCTCTTATTAATTGTATTCCACCTGCAGCATTCATTAACCTGCCTTTTAATTTTGAGCCTTTTGTTGCACTACTAGCTTGCTGTGAGATATCTCCATGCAAATTCTTAACACGTTCATTCTGAACATAGCGTTCATACCCTTGATCTCCAACAACCTTATCAAGTAAGTACTTGCGATCACCTTCAATATTTTTGTCCCCAACGAACTCTATTAGCTGAGCATTTTTCGTTTCATCTTGACTGTTTTTAAGATAAGTTAGGAACTTTTCACTATCAATTATAATTTTGTCTACATTATTTTCGTCTACCTTTCCTTTACTAAACTTTTCCACATCATCTTTTGAAAATAAACAAGGATTAGTACTTCTTTTGCTTCTACCACCTTGCTTTGCACAACTATTTGGATTAGAATTTTTTCTAGTATTTTGGTTAAGTTTCTTTCTAGACTGTTGTGTTTCAGAAAGTATAGCCTCTAGGTTAGCTATACGTTGTGGATCCATACTTAATATATTTGAAATATATTCTCTTGAACGCACAAAATGATCTTCATTTCTTTCTCGAACTTGTAAATGGTTGCGTATTTCATCAAGAACATTATTTCTACTCCCTTGCAATACAGTATTAATATCTCTAGCGTTTTCTAACGCCCATAAGCCACAATTGTGACCATCTATCTGTTGAGCAACAGAAACATCATTAACGGCAATTTGAGCACGTTGTAGAACTTGACGAATATTACCTGGGATATTATTACCCAACGAGTCTACATAATATCCACTATACTGACCGTTTTGATACGAGATAACTAACGTAACCCAGTGATTATTATTTAAATTAACAATTAAAGTTAATGGCCTTTTTTCACCACCTCTTACGCTATTTTGAAACTGCTGCAATTGACTGGCTATATGCTCTGGTGATCCAACGATCTCAAACAGCATATCAGTTCCATCATTTCTATAACCATATTGTACCCTTGCAATATCAGCTATATCGTGTTGTTGAAGCCAGTAATGATAGTCCTTCTCTATTGTTGCAGATTCTAAAGTCTCTTTTATAGTCGTACTCTTTAGTCTCTGTATTAGTTGTTTTATATCTTTTAAATGTTTTTCCTTGACTACGTCAATAGAGCTGTGGCTCACTTTAGCAGAAATAAGTTCATCACTCGTCAATATTAGAGAATCTTTGTTTTGAGCTTTTACATTAACAACTACACCCATGAAAAACATTTTATCACTATCTGTAATTGCTTTCAGTGCCGCCCCTTTAGAATATCTAACATTTTGCTCTTTTGTTAATTTATCAACCTCTTTTTTCATTCCTCCTTTATCTAAGTTTTTATCTATAAGCTTAAATTCCAGCGCTATAGAAGTGTATTCTTTAGTACCCTGAGGTGAAGGACCAATACCTTGAATTACCATATCTACACGACCACCTGCTCCTACTTGAAATTCAGGTATAATTATAGTCTTCGCAGAAGTCTCCTGTAGCTTCAAATCACTGTAACTACTAAATAAACCATTAAGAACAGCTTGCAATCTTGCTTCATTAGTAATCAAATCTTTAATAGGGTAAACCGCATCTGCCACTTCACTAAGCAACACTTTATAGGCTTGCAATGAAACCTTACTGTCAGAAACATGTTGAGAAGTGATTGCTTGATCAAGTTTTACCTTTAATTCATTAGAATCAGGTATCTTGAGAAAACTACCTGTAAATTTTTGATCGGCACCACTTGGTTTATACTTACTTATCTGTTCTATTTTAAAAAGGTCGTCTTCAAAGAATAACCCCGCTTCATACTTTTTCAGACTCATTTTAATTTCTATGACATTTCCTATTCTTCCTATTTCAGGTATGTTCAGAACTGGAATTTTTTTGTCAGCATAGAATTCCTTTGTATTGGATTCTCGTATATGAAAAATGAATGCTATTTTCTCTTGTCCTTCATTACCTTGAACAAGTATTAATGTCATAATCGGGCTTTTAGATAAAGTGTACTCTGTTCCCTGAGGCCAATTAAGCGGGTACTCATCATATGAGTATATATATTTTTTAATGTTACTTTGATCTTGACCAATTTTGTTAATTAGAATTGATTGACCTAATATGTCTCTACTGAAATAGTAATGATCTTTTGTTTCTTTATTTGCTGGAAAAGTATGGTATTCACTTGATAATAAATCTGCTATTTCTCGCTTAAAATCTTCTTCAGAAATTTGTTGATTATTCCATCTGTGAGCTAATTTTACAAAATCTTCCATCAAGGGGACAGGAGGTTGTTTAATAGGTTTTACTTCAGTCTTAAACGATTCTGTGTAATCTAAATTTAATCCAACAGCAATAGCATTATCTGCATTGGTTAAAACCCTCATCTTATTTGGTCTAAAACCTTCAATGTAACCTTCTGCTTGCTTCAGTGCATCATTTGGAGTCACTTCGCCTACAGTTCCAGCCTTTAGCTCAATAAGAATTGGAACTGAATCAACAGCACGATTAGGACCACGAACAAGCAAAACAATATCAGCATAACCTCCGCCAGCAAACTGCTCCAGATAGAGTTTGGTATTATCACGATATCGAAAGTTATCAAACATTCCTGCTACAAAACCATGTTGACCAGCTTCACGAGCTTTAATGCCATAAACATTATTTTGTAAATTTAAATTAGTATGAACTTTTTTAATATAATTCAGAATGGCTTTAAGATTTTCCTGAACTTGATCTATTTCTGCATCTGGGTTAGCTAGCTTTTCAATATAACTTTCTAGATAGATAGACTTACCTAACTTTTTTACCACTTCTTGAAACTCTATTGAAGGAAGGATAGGTACATCTTTGATCTTCTTTTTACTTTCTACCTTAATATTGATTTTTTTATTTTCTCCATTACTCTTTAAGGTATATCCCTTTTCTGAAGTCATTCTAGATAACTCCTTCCTGGCATTATCACTAAGATCTTTACCTTGCTTACCTAGAAACTGCTCGACTTCATCGAAAACCTTGCCTTTTAATTGATCACGACTAATCTCGATTGTTTTAACATTACCATATACATTCTTAGTTTTATACTCTAACACATCATCCCTTTTCAGATATAAGTATAACTTCTTTGATTTAACATCTTTGTCTGATTTAGGTTTGCTTTTTACTAACTCATATTTGTCTTTTAGAATTTTTATTACATCAATTTGAAGCTTACGAGCATCCAATTCAGTATAATCTTTACCTATTACACTCTTGAACTCGTCCTTGGTGAATTCAAATCTCCTAGTATGGACATCTGAAGGCTTAGAGTGTTGAGCTTCTATATCTTCAGTAAAAATAAAAACATGTATTTTGGATTCTGTTTCTGCTACAATCTTTAAAGTTCTTGCCCCTTCAAAACGAAAATGTAACTTCTTTATACCTAGCTTATCATTAAGTTTAGTATCTAATACACTGGAAAAAAAACCTAAAAATCGATGAGGAAAAAAGCCAGGTTTTTCACTAGAATGTAAATAGGATTGTATTTGATCAACCAATGACTGATATCTTGCTTCAAACGACTTATCCAGTAAATCCGCTGCATCAGAAGTTGAAGAACCTACCTTACCGAAAAGTAACTCAATTAACTCGAAATCTTGTGGTTTTTCTTGCTGTTGATTGTCATCAACCATAACTACACCCCCATTTGAACTTTTTAAAATTTTTACTCTGACTAAAGCCCTTTATGTGCTTTCGTTTAAGTCTAAGCAACTGAATTCCCTAAACAGAAACACTATACTCTGCTTCTAACATCAGTAATTTCCTGTTTTACAGACTCCACATCTAATGATGAACTTGGCAACTGACTATCACCTGCCCCACGATCCAACTGCGTGTTTCTAACTCTCATAAACAGCTCATATTCTGATTTATCTTCTTCCATAATAGAGTACATTTGCTCTTGGCTAAGGGAGTTAACAATTTCAGATAATATTTTAACAGCTTTATTTTCCTTAATAAGAGAAGCAACCAAATCTCTGGTTGCTGAGAGTTGTTCGCTTAGCTTATTTAAATAGTGTTGTTTATGAGACTCAAAGCCAGGACGATTCCACATAGAGGTGAGCATGTCACTACCAGATTTGATAAAATTATCATCTGATGTAGAAACAAGCGAGTTTAATGCTGAAAACATTGATGTACTATAAGCTTCAGAAGATAAATCTTCTGGCTTTAAATGTTCAAATAGCTTTCTGGCGTTCTCGAAAGAATGGTTTCTTCTTAATATACTTAAAGTATAATAACATCCATGTTGTTTAAAATCTCTTTTTAATAATTCATGATATCTGTTAGGATCAAGATGACGTAGGCAAAAATCAACCATACCAACATCATCAGTAGAAAAACGTCCTTTATTATATGCTACTTCCATTAATAAATCTTCTTTCCTTTTTGGAGATACACAATCAATCGACTGTAACTTACTCCAAAAGAATTCTAAAGCTTCAACATGCTTTTCTAGCATTGCACATTTAAAAGCGTAAACGTATAGATGATCATTATTTAGTTCTAACTGATGTTCCTGATTATTCATAGCATGTGACCAGTAAATCATTAAAGGCCCTTTATCACATCCCTTAACTAAACTCTCTACTGGTTTACTACCTAATGTTAATTTAAATTCCTCAAAAATAGCTCTTACCTCGTCCTCAAAACAACACCAGCAGGCAATTCTGTAGCGGTCAAAGGAATCAAGAAGAGATTTCTGTCCATCTTCAGTTTTTAAAGCTAATAATTTTCTCCCCACAGTATACCTGTTGAGCCTAACCTGATCTGAAGTATCTCCTATTGGTATTTGCCAACAAGCTTCATCCTCTAAAATCTTCTTAAGAAAAGGCGGTATTATTGTTCTGTCCCATCCACGCAATAATGTCTGATATGCAATACAATACCTCTTAATCTCTAACTCTTTAAACCCTTTATAAGGATCATCTTTTTTAATGGAAGTAAGTAATATCTTTTGTACATTTTTGTAATCCATAATGCCCTCTATCTAACAAGATTTAATATACTTTAAGTATGCTGCTCTACCTTTAAAACTTTGTCAATTACTATTTTAGAAAAATTTTCTAACCCAAAGTAGTTTTAGGCAATAAGAAAATCAATATTAATCTAGCAATACATTTTACTAAAAATTTAATAAAATAACCATTTCCAGCAACCAAAACCAGCATACGTGAGAAGAAGTTTTTTTGGGATGGATTGGACTACCACGTGTACCGTTCGAACTTTTCTTTATAATAATTTTACCATATCACAAAACCAGCCATATTAGGCTACTTTTGTCTTATTTACATATGAATTAAGTTGCTTAGCTTTATTGCAACAATTTTGTGTTCTTATTTTCACAACCCTATTTTTACGCAACGTGTTCTCACAAATATACGTACTTTTTTACATTTTTGAAGAGAGTCAACAATTAAAACTTTTGTGACACTAATTGGTTTACGTTTCTGCTAAAAATATTTTTTCAAAAGTATAGTATTTTCTAAAATGAATGATAAATTTCCATTATGGTATTACCAACCAAAAGTTGTAAGTCTGTATATTTATGCATTAAAGGTCTGAGGCGGCTTTTGATGGTATTCCAACAATGCTCTATAGGGTTCAAATCTGGTGAATATGTTGGTAGATAGAGCAAACGGCATCTAGCATTATCTATTAACTCCTTTGTTTTGGGAGTTTTATGGAATGTGGCATTGTCCATAACTATTGTAGTACCATGTGGCAATTTAGGTAATAACATCTTCTCTAACCATGTATTGAATACCTCTTTGTCACACCCACCTTTGAAAGTCATTGGTGCAATAAATCTCTTTCCAATCCACCCGCCTATTATACTGATTCTCTCTCGTTTTCTTCCTGGAATATCTGCATAAATTTTCTTTCCTATTGGAGCACGTCCATACTCTCGGTATAACCTATTATCAACTCCTGCTTCATCTATATATAAGATGCTGGAATGGTCTATTTTTGAGATTTTATCGGTAAATCGCTGCCTATCTTCTTGATTGCGCTCTTGATATAGTGTAACTTTTTTTTAAAGTAATTCTTAGCTGTTTCAGCCTATACCAAATTGAATTTATTCCAAATCCAAGATTTTGTTTCATCTCTGCCAGCGTATGATCTGGATTCTTTTTAACATATTCTTCGAGTATTTTTGGGTCTATTTTTCGAATAAAGCTGCCGTTTTTCGATGGCCTTAGGCTTTCACCAGCGGCTTTCTTTCTTAACCAGCGGTACAGAGTTGCTATTCCTATCTCCAAAAGCTCTGCCACCTCAACCTTTGACTTCCCTTTTTCTATCATCGATACTGCCCTTTCCCTTAAATCCACACTATACGCCATTATAACTCAAATAGCTTATTATACCTTTATCATTTACTTTGGGAAGTACTATATGAGGTTGTCCGGAAACTAGTAAATTCAAGCATATTCCCTCTTTAACATAACCCTACTCATAGCTAGGTATATGAAATTCTCAGTGGATGTTGTGAGTAAATCATACTCCTTCGATAGCCTTCTATTCCTATTAACCCAAGCAAAAGTCCTTTCTACAACCCATCTTCTTGGCTGTACTTTAAACCCTTGTTCTCTTGTTGGTAGTAGCTCAGGTGGCGTATCTTTGTGCACCCAAAATCTACATGGAGGCCTTTTAACAATTTCAATATCTATGTCATATTCTTCCTTTATGTGATTCTTTAAATTTCTTCCTTGGTATCCCATGTCAGCCCACATTTTTTTAACTTTAGTATATTTTGTTCTCATATTGTTTAATGCTATTTTAATACCATCTCTATCATTTTCGTTAGCAGCGCCTACGTAACAACCTAGTATAAAACCCTGAGTGTCTGTAATTATATGCCTTTTTCTACCCTTTACTTTTTTACTTCCATCATAGCCTTTGATCCTCCCTTTTCTGTAGTCTTTACAGATTGACTATCTACTATACAGGCACTCGGCTGCTCATTCCTTCCTATTTTTCTTCTACTATATTTTGTAATTTCATAATTCATTTTCTCAAAAATTCCCTGCTTCTTCCATTGCCTGAACTGCTCATACACAGTCTTCCATAGCGGAAAATCATTTGGTAAATACCGCCATTGACACCCTGTACGCAATACATAGAAAATTGCTTCTAATATTTCTCTTTTGCTATACTTTGGCGGCCTTCCTCCTTTCTTGTATGATACTCTGAAGTGTTTTTCTATTCTTGCCCATTCCCTTTCGCTTAGATCTGTTGGATACTTTTTTCTCATCTTTACCCCGTACTAAAATTTCAGATATTATAGCCTTTTACTTATTTCCGGACAACCTCTATCATAGTAACCATACAAATATCTTGTATCTCAAGACCTTTGGTTTTTGTTGCTGAAAATGGTTGTATTATTTAAGTTATTAACAATATACAATACTAAGTTAATGTAATTTATTTGGAGATGACAGGAAAATTTATTGTAACTTTATATTCTAAATAGAATAAAGTTCTTTTGTTAATATTGTCCTTTTTGTAAAAAATATTCCTAATTTCTTCATCATTTCTGTGGGTAAGGTCATCTGCTTCTCTACCTCAAGTGGTTAACAAAGTTTCTTGTCACGAGGGACCAAATGGAAATCTGCTCGTTTTCACGCGAATTAATGTTACAAATTCTATACATTTCGTTACAAAATGGCATTCGCTTTCTCCATTATCCTTTACCTGCATTTTCATCAGCGTTCCTTGCGGTTTGCTTGCCATATAGGCGGAAATACAGGCTTACCCTGTTCCTTCTGTCATACAACAGTGGGTTAGGTGACTTCTCTATACCGGTGATTTGCGTACATCCAGAAATGAAAAATGTCACATTACCTTTTGGTCGGAGCTTATCAGCATCTTTAGCTCTTTAATCGTTACGATACTTATGAAGCTTCACTTACGTTCACCATACCACTAAGCCTAGCTCTCCAACCACATGATGCTTGTAGTTTATGCTCCTTTCACGATTGAGCATCTTCTTTTTCAAGAGGAGGTTCATTGTCCGCATCGCTTGGCACCAACCGGTTACCCGATTCGCACTGATGCGTAGACTCAGATGGCAAAACATCTGGTTTAATAAGTTTTAGAACTCTTTTAGTTTCTTTCTGAAGGAATTCCTCTCCTTTTAAACAATATGACCGAAGACTTTCAGGTCGCACCATTTCAATAATTAGCTGGGTTCCAGCAGAATCAGTACAGAAAACATCAACAATACTTTGTTTTTTAGAGGCAATCTCAGCATCCATGATAGTGCTGAGAAATTCTATTTCTTCTATTTCATCTTTGCCAGCGAAGCCCAATATATCATTGAGAAAGTGAATGAGAATATCTTTATTTTTCTCAGTGCCAAATATTCTCTTGAACGCGAAATTGTTTTTTGGATCGAGAAATTTCGAAAAGGCCATAATTAAATACAATTAGGAGACGAATAATTATACACTATTTTTCGCAAATGTTCAACCTCTGATTACTCCTTATTCTTTGCCCTTCCTGCACGCTTACGTTCATTTGGATCAAGGAATTTCTTGCGTAAACGTATAGATTTTGGAGTTACTTCCACCAATTCATCATCATCTATATACGCTATCATATCCTCCAGTGTCATTATCTTTGGTGGAGTGAGCTTTATAGCTTCATCACTACCTGAAGCTCTTACGTTTGTTAATTGCTTACCCTTTAACACATTTATCTCCAAATCATTGTCACGGCTATGCTGGCCGACAACCATGCCACAATATACCTTATCCTGTGGCTTAATAAACATAATTCCCCTGTCTTGCAAATTGAAAATTGCATATGCCACAGCCTCACCCTTATCTGTAGAAATTAAAACTCCATTGCGCCTTCCAGAAATTGGACCTCTATGTGGAGCATAACTGTGAAATAAACGGTTAATTATGCCTGTGCCACGAGAATCAGTTAAAAACTCTCCTTGATAACCGATTAATCCTCTTGATGGCACTAAAAACGTTAATCTTGTCCTGCCATTACCAGAAGGTCTCATGTCAGTTACTTCACCTTTACGGAAGCTGAGTTTTTCCATGATGATTCCACTATATTCATCATCTACATCAATTACTACTTCCTCTATAGGTTCAAGTTTTTTACCGCCTTCTTCTTTAAATAACACGCGAGGGCGTGATACCGAAAGCTCAAAACCTTCTCTCCTCATATTTTCAATTAACACTCCAAGCTGTAACTCACCACGCCCACCTACTTCAAATGCTTCACCGCTTGGTGCCAAAGTCACAGTAATTGCAACATTTGTTTCTGCCTCCGCGTATAAGCGATCCTTTATAGCAGTTGAGGTAAGCTTTGTACCTTCTTGTCCAGCAAAAGGCGAATCATTAACGCTTAGAGTAATCGCCATTGTCGGCGGATCAACTGGAGTTGAGCTTACTGCAGTTGTAACCTCTGGTGCTGCTATAGTGTCTGAAACTGAAGCTTCCTCAAGTCCTGCAATTGCAATTATGTCTCCCGCTACAGCTTGTTCTACTGGAATGCGTTTCAAGCCAGAAAATGAGAGCAACTTAGTTAATCTTCCTCGTTCAATTACTTTGCCATCGAGGTCAAGCACCTTAAGATCTGAATTAACTTGTGCAACACCCTGATAAACCTTTCCTGTCAATATTCTGCCAAGAAACTTATCAGACTCAAGTAGAGTGACCAACATAGCAAAAGGTGCATTTTGATCATAAACAGAAGGTTTTATATAATCTATAACCGTTGAAAATAATGGGCTTAAATCTTTTCTTTCATCAGAAAGCTCCTTAGCACACCAACCATTTCTACCTGAAGCATACAACACTGGAAAATCTAGCTGCTCGTTGGTTGCATCAAGGTTAAAAAATAACTCATATATTTCATTTAGTACTTCATCAATTCTGCTGTCTGGTCGGTCGACCTTATTGATTATTACAATTGGTTTCAGATTTGCTTTTAGTGCTTTTGACAACACAAATTTAGTTTGTGGCATGGGACCTTCTGCAGCATCAACCAGCAGCAACACACCATCTGCCATGCACAATACCCTTTCTACTTCTCCACCAAAGTCTGCGTGCCCTGGCGTATCAATAATATTGATTTTTTCATCACCCCACATTATTGATGTGCATTTTGCAAGTATTGTAATCCCGCGCTCACGTTCTTGGTCGCCACTATCCATAACTCGTTCTTGAACTTCTTGATTCTCGCGGAATGTGCCACTTTGTTTTAACATGTTATCAAGTAAAGTAGTTTTACCGTGGTCAACGTGTGCGATTATTGCTATATTTCGGATCGATTTAAATTCGTTCATTTTCTATCATTTCAAAATTAATTTAGTAATAAGTATACATAAAATACACTTGGAGTAAATAACTAAAGCTGTGTATAAATGCTGTGTTTCCAAGATATTATAGGATTACTTTGTTAAATATTCCCTACTCCCAGGTTTTGTTATGGGTAGTTGTTTTAATTCACTTGGAAGTTCTTCCTCGCTGTAGTTTTTGATGTTCAGTTCAATCAAAGATATGACAGGAAAAGGCAGTTTCGTTTCACTATTTCTCTTTATCAAAGAAGCTTCAGCAACAACTTTACCTCCTTCCCCTTCTGCACATTCCACTGCTTCAAGTGAAGATTTACCTGTGGTTATTACATCTTCAATGAGCAATATTTTCTCACCCTTTTTGATCTTAAATCCACGGCGTAATTCAAACTTACCATTAACGCGCTCGCAAAACATTGTCTTTATTCCAAGCTGCCTGCCAATCTCATAACCCACAATTATTCCACCAATTGCAGGAGATAATATTAAATCTATGGAGCTATTTAATTCTTTTTTTATTTTATCTGCTAATAATGCGCAAACTTTCATGGCTCTGCTTGGATTTTCAAAAATCTTCGCACACTGTATGTATGTGTCACTATGCAGCCCGGATGATAAAACAAAATGCCCATGCAAAATTGCTTCTGCTTCTTTAAATTCTTTTATTATTAGGTTATTTTCGTCTAATATCATTTTTTAAGTTTCACTATTACATTCTTTATTAATTATCTGAGTGATACAAACATCAGACCACACATTTATTGCAGTTTCAAACATATCGATGATTGTATAAATAGGCAAAATCAGTCCCATAATATGCAGAGGAACATTCATCGACATGAGATAACTGGTTGCCATAAAATAGCACCCCATCGGCACTCCAGCGTTACCAATTGCAGCCCCTGTAGCTAAAAAAATCCATATCAACATTTCGCTTAAGGAAAATACGTATCCGTTCATTTCTGCAACAAACATTACAGTGATTAGTATAAATGCAGCACATGCATTCATGTTAATTGTTGTGCATATTGGTAAAATAAAAGACGATAATTTCTTTGGCACCTTTAGCTTGTTCTGCACACATTCTATAGTTGTTGGCAATGTTGCACTGGATGATTTAGAAAAAAACGCAAGTGTGAGTGCTGGCATAACCCCTTTCAGCGTTTGAATTGGTGATATGCCTTTATACCACATAAATAGCGGTAAAATCAGAAATGCCTGCACAAAATTTGCAGACATTATGCAAACAAAATACCATAAAAGATTGTAGAACTCACTACCGCCTTTTAATTCATGCAAAAAACATGTGATAAAGGACCACACAGCAAGCGGAATGAATTTTAGTAACCCCTGAGCAATTTTAAGTAGCGTATCAAAAAGTGCAGAGAATATTTGATGTAATATATCCTGCTTTTCTTTTGAAAGTGAAACAATAGCTCCACCCATCAAAAAAGCGATTAATATGCTACCAATCATATTATTTTCAAGAAAAACTTGCACAAAATTAGAAAGAATGAGTGATTTTAAATATGAAAAATAACTGTGGTTATTGCTGTTAATACTCCCTATTGTATTACTTATGAAATTTTTTCTTGCTGGATCTATTAACAAATAAAACGATAATGCAACAAACGCAGCTATAATAGTTGTAAGCAGAGTATAAAATAGTGTTTTCTTAACTAAGACTTTGATTTCAATTGAGTCTTTGAGCCCGGAAATTGTGGAAACTATGGATAAAAAAACCAGAGGTAAGCTTATTAATTTGAGCAAGCTGATAAAGATATCACTAAATAGCTTTGCTATTTCAAATATGATTTCATTGTTTAGGTAGTAAGCAACTATTGCAAGCAGTATAGAAAAAAGTATTGCAAACTTGTGCATTGAAAATAAAACTTCAAAGTAACATTATACAATAATTTTGCTGTTTTGGAATCAGATTGATAGACAAAATAACTTTACAGATTAGGGAAAGATAAGAGGATGTGTTTATTCGGAGACAGTGTAAGATTTCTTAATTTAAATTTAGGTGCACTTAGCCCATTCTGGTGATAACAAATTGGAATAGATAAGATATGATAACTAACTCTTCTGCGAGTATATAGTTTTGCCGGACACAACAGTACGTACTACGTGTCCTTTTACTTTGCGACCATCGAAAGGAGAATTCTTTGATTTACTAGCAAAGTTGTCAGTTTTAATTTCCCATTCATGATTGAGGTCAACTAAAATTAAGTCTGCAGCAAGGTTTTTTTGTATACGACCACGTGGTATGTGTATTATATCTGCAGGCTTATATGTCAATTTTGCGAGCACATCAAGTAGACCCATTTGCCCACTGTGATAGAGTTCAAGTGAAAGGGGCAGCATTGTTTCAAGACCAACAATACCAAATGCAGCATTTTCAAGTGGCAGATCTTTAGAACTACGATCATGCGGAGCATGATCGGTTGCAATGCAATCAATCACACCTGTCTTTAAACCTTCAACCATAGCTAAACGGTCTTCTTCAGTGCGAAGTGGCGGGTTCATTTTTGCAATTGCCCCATGTTGTTTTACTATATCTTCAGTCAAAGTGAAGTGATGAGGGGTTACTTCGCACGTAACATTTAATCCCAAATCTTTTGCACGTTTAATAGCATCAAGTGAATCTTTTGAAGAGACATGTAGAATATGGTAGTGCACATTCTCCATATCTTTCATGAGCAGTATATCGCGACTTACCATAACAGATTCTGACGCACTTAAGATCCCCTTTACTCCCAATTCTTCAGAAATTTTACCTTCGTTGATTGCACCACCTGCTGATAAATTTAAATCTTCTGCATGTTGAGCAATAGGAACACCCAGCATACTTGAATAAAGCAGCGCCTGTCTCATAATCATTGGGTTCATAACTGGCATGCCATCATCAGTGAACCCAACCGCACCTGCTTCCTTTAAAAGTGCCATTTCAGTCAGGTGTTCTTCCGAAGTGGTGATTTTAGCGTAAAATTCAACATTCACATGCGAAGTTTCAAATGCTCTATATTTCAAATATTTAGCCAAAACAACGCTATCAATTGCTGGAACAGTGTTTGGCTGACAAACTACAGTTGTAACGCCTCCTGCAGCTGCAGATTTGCTACCTGTATATATAGTTTCTTTATGTTCCTGGCCTGGTTCACGAAAATGTACGTGAATGTCAATAAGGCCTGGCATTAGAACAAGCCCTTTACAGTCTATTGTTTCATCAACTCCACTTGTTGAAAATAATGATTCACCAAAGTCAACAATTTTATCCCCTTCAGTCAATAATGAACCTTTTATATCAAGTTTAGTTTCCGGGTCGATAATACGAGCATTAGTATACGCAATTTTATAGCCTTCCTTTTGCCCTGTTTGCAACAAATCCCAAGTTTGAGTCATTATATTTGAGTATCGATTATAAAATAAATCTAAAGTTTTTTTAATAAAACACAACCAAATTAAAACACAGACTAAGAGCTGTCTTGAATTAAAGTGCTTTCATTATCCTAAAGATTTGGTTCTTATAACCTAGTTAGCTCAGTTTTAACGTTAATGTGTGAAGCTCTGAGTTCTGTTGAAGGATTTTCCAGCTGAATA
Source organism: Wolbachia endosymbiont (group A) of Eristalinus aeneus (assembly GCF_964026915.1). Taxonomy (NCBI): domain Bacteria; kingdom Pseudomonadati; phylum Pseudomonadota; class Alphaproteobacteria; order Rickettsiales; family Anaplasmataceae; genus Wolbachia; species Wolbachia endosymbiont (group A) of Eristalinus aeneus. Next base: position 210,142 of record NZ_OZ034712.1, on the reverse strand, counting down.
TCTAGCTCATTCTGTATGTTCGATAAACAAATTAAAGCTGAATCAAAAATTTCATCACACTGCTTTGCTTCATGTATATCATCAATTATTTCCTCGAATTCTTCCACATCATCCATTTCTTGCGGCGCACTTTTTAATATCGCTTTTATTTGGTTTAAGTTTTGACGAATTTTCTCCTGATATCCAACAATTCTCTCTTGATATATATCAATCATTTTTTGACATGCGTTGCCTCTAAATGGATGTTCTTTTTTCTCTTTTATGTAAGAATTTTGAAAGTCTTTACAGTTAAGGATTGCTTCTCTATGTTTTTTTATGTCATTAATTGCGCTGATTATCGACTTATCTATTTTCTTTAAATTTTCTTCCCGTTCTTCTCTTTTAATTATACTTTTGGATTCATTTTTTATCTGGTTCATTTTGTCATACAGGTTTCTGCATCCTTTGTAAGATGCCATTGGTTGTAACATTCCTTCTTTTACACCTTTATTGTAAAAATTCTTCAACTCATCACTTGATAGTATTGTTATAGCATCTTCCCTTTTACCTTGTGATTTAGGATACTTTTTATTCAATAAACTAACATGATTTAACAAGAAATCTCTAACTAGCCCTTCTTTTTTTACTTCGGATAATCTTTCTAGTGTTTCTATATATTTCAGAGTTTCCGCAAAGAGCTGTCCACCAGAGGGAGCAAATCCTTGAAGTGATTTACTCTGTGCTTTACAAAAATCGGTTTGTAAAAAATCTTCAGCTTGTTTTTTTATTACTGAAAGTTCATTAAAGGCTTTTTCTGGATTGATTTTTCTCAAAATACTAATAGCTTTTCTAATCGCTTTTTCTCTCTTTTTATTATCTTGCTTTTCATTTAATATGAGATGTTCAGTTTTGGTAAAAGCATTACCTTGATCACTCTTTGCAATGTTACAAACGATGTTTTTTACAACTTCTTCGGTTGCTGCATAATCTATTTCTTTTGCAAAGCAGTCAACAAATGATTGCCAAACTTTTTTATTAACAAATTTACTTGTCTTATTTTCAAAATCTTCTATATCTTTGAATCCTAAAATAGTATAGAGATTTTTTTCGATTATTGGTTCGGCATGTTGTTTTGCCACTTTACCTTTTATATTGAATGGAAATTTACTAATCTTAGTTGTACCCACAATGTTACCTCAATATTAATGCTATCTATAAAAGTATAAAGATTTAATATTTAATTTTTAATTAATACTAGCACAGCTAACTACGGGAGCATTATGCTAGCATCAATTAACACTTTAACTTCTAACTTGTCATCAGTAATATTGTTTATATAAAAACTATAATTTTTTATGCCTGAACTTGGGAATATATTGCTATTGCTAGCCTGCTTATTGTCTTTGACATATTTGTTTTTACCGCTTAGTTCTTGTCGGTTTATTACCACTGCCATATTTTTTTGTGTATCAGTGTCAATGGCTATTTTGATCTACTGCCACATTACAAATGATTTTTCACTTGAAAACGTATACTACCACTCACACACAACAAAACCTTTGATCTACAAGATTTGTGGTGTTTGGGGAAACAAAGAAGGGTCCATGTTGCTTTGGACCTTAGTGCTTGTCATGTATTTATTACTAATGGATATTTATATACCTTCTGTCATCCCAGTTTCCCCCTCTGTCATCCCAGTCTCTTCTTCTGTCATCCCAGTGCCCAGACACTGGGATCCAGACAATTTAATTGCAAATGAGTACATCAAATGGCAGTGTAATAAAAACTGGATTCCAGTGTCAAGCACTGGAATGACACCAGAACGAACTAATGGTAGTAAATTAAAAAAAATATCTCTTATCACTCATGGGCTGATTTGCTTTTGTTTTTTGCTGTTCACTTTAATTGAATCCAGCCCCTTCACTAAAATGCCAGGCATTGAAACAGATGGATTGGGTTTTAATCCGATATTGCAGGATATAGGCCTTGCTATTCATCCACCGATATTATATTTGGGGTACCTTGGATTTAGCGTTCCTTTTTCGCTCTCTATAGCTGGATTAATTTTAAATACTGAAGGAAATGTTTGGGCTAAAATTGTCAGGCCTTGGGTACTTATTTCTTGGTCGCTGCTCACTTTGGGCATCAGCTTAGGTAGCTGGTGGGCATATCGCGAACTTGGGTGGGGTGGATTTTGGTTTTGGGATCCAGTGGAAAACGTTTCTTTGATGCCGTGGCTAATTGCAGTAGCGCTGACACATTTGTTGCTCGTGGTGCGAAATTTCAATGTTTTAAGGAACTTTGCTATTTTACTTACGCTTACAACTTTTATATTGAGTGTGACTGGAACATTTCTAGTCCGCTCAGGAATACTTACCTCAGTGCACACGTTTGCAGATGATCCAAGATATGGACTATATATATTAGCTCTACTTGGTGTAATTACAGTCAGTAGCTTAGTAATATTTGTAGTATTTACGAGAAAAAATCACACGTCTGCGATGTCATTCCAATGCTTGACACTGGAATCTGAAAAGAAACCTGCTACTCAAGTGACAGAGGGTAGAAGATTCTTTTCACGCCTTACGATGATGCTGCTGAACAATTTATTATTCATCACTGCCTTTTTCATTGTGTTCGTTGGCACTTTATACCCTACAGTGCTCGAATATTTAACCGGTGAATTAATTTCAGTTGGAGCACCATACTATAATTCCTTATTTAACCCTATTGCACTGGCTATTCTAGCCCTCACGATAATTGGGCAATACTGCAGTTGGCAGGGAAATAGTCTATTGCCAATATTCCGTGAATATAGATTTTCATTTTGTAGTGCTGCAGCTATTTTGCCGTTTATTTTTCACATGGAGCTAATAATTGTGCTATCAATTACTATCTCCATAGCATTATTAATCTTTGTTTTAGAAGCATACAGTAAAAGAATTTGTTTATTTAAGGTAGCATTTGGTGAATCAATTTTATTAGCAAGAAAAGTTTCTAAATCCTACTATGCAATGATGGCAGCTCATGCTGGAGTGGCAATTCTAGTGCTTGGTATAGCATATTCGGTTGGTTGGCAGGAGAAAAAAGAAAATTACTTAAAAATAGGGGATAGCATAACAGTCAATAAATTTAAAGTTACTTTACGAAATATTGAGCTAATAAAAGAAAAAAATTTCCATGCAGTGAGGGGTACAATGGATATCAGGAATTTGCTGAATAATAAGATATTAGGTGAGATGACCCCTGAATATAGATTTTACCTTGTGGAAGGTCAGAAAAATGTTGAAAGCAGTATCTACCACAATTTATTTTCTGATATTTATGTTGTAATTGGAGAGATTGATAAGAGTAAGAGCAAAATCGCAGCCAAAGTGCACTATAAACCTGGAATGTCTATAATCTGGCTTGGATCCTTTCTTATCGCTTTTGGTTCACTCTTTGCTGCTTTTCCTTTTAGTAAACGGGCGAAGGTTGTCTAGCTGTCGTGGATTTATTAACAACGCTCCTAGGTCCAGAGTGCAATATATGAGAAATTACCGGGCTATAGATACTGATTTGCAAAGGTTAGAACCAAAGAAAGTTATATTTTTTTATTGACAGACCTATATATTACGATATTCACTAAGGGATTAGTGAGTAATGGTTATACAATATGAATGGTGGGGTATCAGGCAAGGAAAAAGTTATACGCACTGCTTTCGATTTTAAGGAGCCTTACAGCGATTGGCATCAAATTTTTAAACGTCCTAATCAACAGTATAACCCTTCCAACTATGATTCGTCAAGTGAAATAGATGAATACGATATAGAAACTCAAAAGATTGAAGAAGGTGATGGCCATGATTCAGGTATTAGTTCCGATGATGAGGATGACCGGACAACTTATACAGCAGTACAATTAACTAATGATTCTCTTGATAGCCAAAGATATACAGGAATATGCATTCCAACAACAACTGATGGTTGGGTAGGTGAAAATAATCATCAGACTGGTTTATCAGGTAATTTGCCAGACGGAAGTAATAATCCACAAATTTTTAAAAGCGATCCTTTACAGCATGGTAGTAATGGTTTAGGTTATAACTTCAATGATTATAGTCAAGCGACTTGTAGCAAATTAAGTGCTTCAGATCAAGAAGAGGGTCAAGGCTATTCTTTAGGTGATTCTTGTGAAAGTAAAGAAAATTTGACAAAGGGCGCTGGCGGTAGTAATCAGACTTTTGAAGGTGAACAGAAAAGCTCAGAATTTCCGAAAGTTGACAATTGGTCAGATAGTGATGGGAACTCAGAAGATAGTTCGGACTGTGGTGATAATGATGTTGGTCATTATGATACAGATTGTGGTAAACGCTACAGTCATCTGAGTTTTCATGATGAAAACACAAACATAATAAAAAAAGATTCTTTTTCTTTAGCCCAAATAGAACTGAATAAAGCAGAAAAGGAAAAGTATGAAAGTATTTGGCAAGAAATGGATAAAATCCTTAGTAATTCAGATGAAGCTGGTGAATGTGAAGAAGATGATATTGGGAAGTTGAAAGGGAGACTTGATGAAGTTATAAGCCAAGCACTGGAACAAGGAATTATGTTCACTTTTCCATATAAAGACGGCGAGTCCTTTGTAGACCGTATAATTAATACAACACAAGAACTATATTGGGTCGATTCTACTGAGAATTCTAGACTTCTAGAGGAGAAAAAGATATTACAAGTAATATCGGAGGGTGCAACTTTAAATAAATTTACTAAAGAGAGGTACGATGATTATGTAAATTGTATTTACAGAGAAAAAGAGATTTTAAGTCAAAGGAATAAAAATATTTTAGGACTTAATAATTTAGCATATGAAAGTATTGTAAACAAAAGCAAGCAGACTCAAAATGTATTAGGAGCGTCGAACAAGAAAAAAATCTTGTTAAACCGGAAAGAAACTATTTCTTCACTTCCATAGCAATTTTTATATATAATTTATCAAGAAGTACTTCTGCAGTTATAACCGACTGATCAATGGTGCTTAAGTGCCCGTTTAGGAGCGTGGTTTTGGAGGAACGGTTAAACCACTGATGGAGTCTATTATGACTACCTCGATTAGAAGATTGTATAATCTAACCGTCCCAAGCTTAAGTGCTTCTCCATTATAAGTTATAGTAGGATAATTACCATGATAAAGGCAAAAAATAAACTAGAAATAGTGAATCCTGATACAACAGGAATTGATATCGGCTCAGCTGTACATTATGTATGTGTACCTGAAGGAAGAGATGAACAACGTGTCAAAAAATTTGGATGCTTTACAGTTGATCTTCATAACTTAGCAGGGTGGTTAAAGAAATGTAAAGTTAGAACAGTAGCTATGGAATCAACAGGAGTATATTGGATTCCTTTGTTTCAAATACTTGAGTCATATGGATTTGAGGTAAAATTGGTAAATGCACGATATATTAAGAACGTGCCTGGTAGAAAATCCGACGTTCAAGACTGTCAATGGTTACAACAATTACACAGCTATGGATTACTCCATGGGTCGTTTAGACCTGATGATCAAATGTGTGTGTTGCGTAATTACGTTAGGCAACGTAGCAACCTGATTGAAAGTGCATCCACACATATTCTACGTATGCAAAAAGCGTTAATTCAAATGAACGTTCAATTACACAAAGTCATAAGTGATATTACTGGAGTGACCGGTATGCAAATTATCAAAGCAATAATTGAAGGTGAAAGGAATCCTGAAAAATTATCAGAATTGAGAGATGTACGGATAAGAAATGATAGATCTACCATGGCAAAAGCGCTAAAAGGCGACTACAGAAAGGAACTCTTATTTGTGTTAAAGCAAGAATTTGAATTGTATAATATTTATCAGGAAAAAATAGCAGAATGCGACAAAAGCATCGAACAATATTACAAAACATTTGAAACAAAATCTGACGAGAATAAGCGATGCAGCAAAATAAAGAATAGGTTTTCAAAAAACAGACCAGACTTTCCTTTACACGAAGAACTGTATAGAGTAACCGGTATTGATTTTACTAAAGTTCCTGGGCTTGATGTGCTAACTATACAAACAATTATCTCAGAAGTTGGTTTGAACCACGATAAATGGCCATCAGAGAAGCACTTTACTTCTTGGTTGGGGCTAAGTCCTGCTAATAAAGTTACAGGGGAAAAAGTATTTGGGACGAGAACTCGCAAAGTTATTGCTCGTGCTGCAAATGCTTTTAGGATGGCTGCCCAGTGTGTGTCAAGAAGCAACGGTGGGATTGGTGCATATTGCAGAAGGTTAAAAAAACGACTAGGAGCACCGAAAGCGATTACCGCTACGGCTAGGAAATTGGCGTGCATTTTTTATAGTATGCTAAAGTATGGACAGGAATATGTAGAGAAGGGCATTGATTACTATGAAAAGTTATATAAGGAAAAAATAGTGAAGACTCTAAGCAAGAAAGCTAGTGAATTTGGTTATGTCTTGATTAAAAAAGAGCTACTAGCAGAAAGAGTTTCTTAGAAGTAGACAAGGATAATAGATATTTTTGTATAGAGTACTCGCAAGATAGTATTGTTGAAGTTGCAGAAATCCTAAACAATGAAAAAGCCAAAGACTTAAATTTAAGAGTTGGCATACTCAAAATTGGAGAAAGTATAGTAAGAGTTGAAAATGTAGAAGAAATAGGGGGAAAAAGAAATTACATGGATGTCTCAAAAGGTGGTATTGAAATGTCTTTTACTACTGAGGTAGGAGAGATAAGTATTTATCTAAGTCCTAGTGAGAAAGGCAGCAATAAAATAAAAGTGGAGATTGATGGGGAAAACAGAGCAAGGCTTAATGAGTTAAAAAATAGGGGAAAAAGTTTAGGGGAAAACTGTCTTTTAGGAGGAAAAAGTGTTGAGGAAGCTATAGAGCATGAAAGTTTTGAAAGATATGGCAGTGTACCTAACACTGCTATGAAGGAATCTAGCTTAGGTTGCGTTGCTAAGAGGTTGTCCGGAAACTAGTAAATTCAAGCATATTCCCTCTTTAACATAACCCTACTCATAGCTAGGTATATGAAATTCTCAGTGGATGTTGTGAGTAAATCATACTCCTTCGATAGCCTTCTATTCCTATTAACCCAAGCAAAAGTCCTTTCTACAACCCATCTTCTTGGCTGTACTTTAAACCCTTGTTCTCTTGTTGGTAGTAGCTCAGGTGGCGTATCTTTGTGCACCCAAAATCTACATGGAGGCCTTTTAACAATTTCAATATCTATGTCATATTCTTCCTTTATGTGATTCTTTAAATTTCTTCCTTGGTATCCCATGTCAGCCCACATTTTTTTAACTTTAGTATATTTTGTTCTCATATTGTTTAATGCTATTTTAATACCATCTCTATCATTTTCGTTAGCAGCGCCTACGTAACAACCTAGTATAAAACCCTGAGTGTCTGTAATTATATGCCTTTTTCTACCCTTTACTTTTTTACTTCCATCATAGCCTTTGATCCCCCCTTTTCTGTAGTCTTTACAGATTGACTATCTACTATACAGGCACTCGGCTGCTCATTCCTTCCTATTTTTCTTCTACTATATTTTGTAATTTCATAATTCATTTTCTCAAAAATTCCCTGCTTCTTCCATTGCCTGAACTGCTCATACACAGTCTTCCATAGCGGAAAATCATTTGGTAAATACCGCCATTGACACCCTGTACGCAATACATAGAAAATTGCTTCTAATATTTCTCTTTTGCTATACTTTGGCGGCCTTCCTCCTTTCTTGTATGATACTCTGAAGTGTTTTTCTATTCTTGCCCATTCCCTTTCGCTTAGATCTGTTGGATACTTTTTTCTCATCTTTACCCCGTACTAAAATTTCAGATATTATAGCCTTTTACTTATTTCCGGACAACCTCTAACATAGCAAGGGGGGATAAGCTTGCAGAGATAAAATGATGGGCCAAATTGGCAGTATTTCGCTTTTGTAATGTACTTCAAAATGGTAGTATGCAAGCTAGATAGAACTTAATTGACAGACAAGAATTAACTGATGGAAAAATTGACATAATCAAACAATCACAGAATAAACTAGTGAATTTTTTGAAAAGTATATAAAATTCAAGTTTAAGTAAATAGCATGGCACTTAGACTCATTCCAGACAACCTCGATATCAAGTTTAGTAAATATAGGGATTTGACTGCATTAATTAGCATTATTCTTATCATCTTTTCAATATTCACTGTTGTGCTGCGTGGAGTGAACTTAGGCATAGACTTTGCAGGCGGAATTTTGATAGAGATAAAATCTTCAGATGAGAATCACTCTATTCTCGATGCATTAAAAGAAAATGGTTTTACAGTGCAGAGTTCAAAAGCGGGTGATAATTTAGTCATGCGTTTTAAAGATGAAGGAGATGAAGATAAAATCAAAAAGATAAAAAGCATACTAGAAGAAAAGCTGGGGAGCTCAATAAGCTATCGTAAAATAGACTATGTTGGCCCACAAATAAGCTCAACACAAATATTTGAAGGAATGTTATCCATGTTGATCGCGATTGTTGGAATATTTTTTTACGTTTGGTTTAGATTTAATTGGCAATGTGGATTCAGTGGAATAACAGCACTGATTCATGACGTGATTTTAACTGTTGGTTTTATTAGCCTAACTGGCATTGAGTTTAATATTTCATCAGTTGCAGCTCTCCTTACTGTCATTGGTTATTCAATCAATAACTCAGTAATTATATATGATCGGATTCGAGAGTATCGCAGGAGTGGTAAAAGTGGGCGGATGAGTGAGGTAGTAGATGCAAGTATCAACGCTACATTATTTCGCACTATATTAACTTCTGGTACAACCCTTCTTGCTGCTCTTCCTTTGGCATTAATCTGCACAGATGCAGTGAAAGACTTCAGCTTGATCATTTTTTTTGGTATTTTGATTGGCACTTGTTCTGCAATATTTATTTCTGCTCCTATATTGACCTACAGAGCTTTGATAAGTAGATTGTAGAAGTGTTTAGTCGCGGTATAATATCAACTTATTATCTCTTATAGTGAAATGAAAATACCTTAAAAAGCTCATTCCAAGTAGTGAATGAGACATAGAATGAGTGTTAACGCTTGCCTGTACATCATTAATCAAAAAATTTCCTATTTTAACTTGAGGTATTTGAACCACTCCAGCTTTTATTTGACCTTTCGCAGTTTCATATATTTTAAAATCCTGAACATTTTGTAAGTTAATACCAACATGTAATGCGTCTTTTTGTGATAGAACAATATCGGTTGCTCCAGTATCAAGCAAAAACGTTATATTGCGATCATTGACTTGAGCCTGAATATAAAAGTGTCCATCATATGACTTCGTAAATTCAATACTTCCACTATTCTGACCGCTATTTTGAATTCTTCCTTTATATGGTAAAAAAGTACTGAGAAATCTGTCGCTTAGTTTGTCCCTTTGTGAATCAATAAGCATTGCAGTAGTGGCTATTATTAGCAACCAAATAACTAGATTTTTCACCGCGTTCATATTGTTAAAATTTGAAGCTATTAAAATAAATTTTAAAGATCAGCGTTAAAAGTTATTATTAAAAATAAGTAAATTTCATTGTTTTAGTACAATATTTAGTATACACTTTAAGAAGATATGTTTGATTTAATTTCATGTCAGAAGCAAAAAGTTTAATTTTGGCAGCTATCCTTTCCATGTTAATCATGGTGTCTTGGCGTATTATTTATGATAATTTTTTTAGTACAAACCAAAACCAGCCATTGATTGAAAATATTGAACATATCGAATCTTTTAACGACCTTGCTCCTATAATATACCAAAATCGTTCTGAAATTATTAATTCTACTCGAGAACAGAGGGTTAGTTTAACCAATAACATGATTAAAGGATCAATTTCTCTGAAAGGTGCAAGGTTTGATGACTTAATTTTAACTAATTACCACTTAGAACCGAGTTCTTCTTCTCCACAAGTGGTGTTACTGTCACCTGCAGAATCAAAAGATGTATATTTTGCAGAATTTGGGTGGCTCGATCCGAGTAACAAGATTAAAGTTCCAGATTCTAAAGCAGTCTGGCGAGCAGATAAACTTAATCAAAAAGAGGTCAATTTATCTTGGGACAATGAGAATGGCATTTTATTTAGAATGAAAATTAACCTCGACGATAATTACATGTTTAAAGTTGAGCAAGTTGTTGAAAATAATACAAAGGATAATGTAGTTTTGGTTCCTTATGGTAAAATTAACCGTAAACGTGACAATATCAACGAATCTTATTGGATATCCCATGAAGGAGTACTGGGTGCATTTGATAATAAACTAGAGGAGTGGACATATAAGGATATTTCCAAAAAACATTTAATAAAAGCAAGCACGAGTGAAAAAAATTGGTTTGGTTTTGCTGATAAATACTGGCTCACAGCCATCATACCTGAAAAATCTGATAAAATAAATGTAAGCATTAAACACACAAACGTTAATAATACTGATAAATTCCAAGTAGATTTTGTCAAACCTTACAAGAGCATACTTCCTGGTGCAAGCGTTTCTAATGTGAATTATTTTTTTGCTGGAGCAAAAAAGTTGAATTTACTGGATTCTTATAAGGACACTCTCAATATACCCCTGTTTGATAAAGCTGTAGATTTTGGTGTTCTTTACTTTATAACTAAACCAGTGTTTTTACTGCTTGAATATTTTAACTTCGTTTTAAAAAATTTTGGCTTAGCAATATTATTGCTGACTTTAGTAATCAAACTTTTGATGCTTTCCTTATCTAATAGATCATATATTTCGATGTTTAAGGTAAAAAGCCTGCAGCCTGAATTAACTCGTATAAAAGAGTTGTATAAAAATGACAGCTTAAAGCAGCATAAAGAGACAATTGCATTGTTTAAGAGAAACAACGTAAATCCAATGTCGAGCATTTTTCCCATGCTAATACAAATACCGGTATTTTTTGCTCTATATAAAGTATTATTTGTTACTATAGAGATGAGGCATGCTCCTTTTTTTTTATGGATTAAGGATCTTTCAGCTCCTGACCCAACGAACATCTTTACATTATTTGGGTTGTTTAATTATAACTTTCCTATTTCTATAGGCATTTTACCTATAATTTTCGGTGCCACCATGATAATTCAGCAGAAGCTAAGTGAGAAAGATCAAACCAGTAAAGATGATATTCAAGTAAATGTTATGAAGTTTTTACCTTACATTTCTGTCTTTATTTTTTCTTCTTTTCCTGCCGGCCTGGTAATATATTGGATATTTAGTAATATTATAACTCTAATTCAACAGTCATTAATAAAGTTGTTTTTAACAAAAAAAGTGGTAGTAAATGTCGAGAATACTAATAGTTAATTCGATTTATTATACTGAAATAGCGAACCTTTTGCTTGAAGGTGCAATTGATAAATTAAAAGGCAGTAATGCCAGTTACGATGTAGTTGAGGTTCCTGGTACATTTGAGATACCAGCTACAATTCTTTTTGCAGTCAAGAGTGGGCATACTAATTATGATGGTTATTTAGCTCTTGGGTGCGTAATTCGCGGTGAAACCGATCATTATCAATATGTTTGTAAAGGAGTAATTGAAGGCTTAAATGAGGTTGTTATGCATTATGCAATACCCCTTGGTATGGGTGTAATTACCGCTGACAGCAAAGATAAAGCACTAGTTAGAGCTGATAAAAACAAAAAGAACGTTGGTGGCCATGCAGCCTCAACTGTTTTGCGTATGATAGATTTACACAATAAATTAAAATAATGGAGGAAAAACCAGTAGATAAAAAGTGGCGCATAAAAAGAAGCACGGCAAGATTTCTTGCTGTACAAATTGCTTATTCAAATATTTTCGTAGGTTACAACAAAAGCACTTTTAAACTGGAAAATTGTGAGCTTAAGGACTACATAAATAAGTTGAAAGATATATTTGAATGTGAAGAATTTGAACATCAGTTCTTAGAAAACTTGTTATATAAGGTTATAAAAAGCAGTGAAGAATATGATAAAATAATAGAGTCTTATTTACACCCAAGTTGGTCCCTTTCACGGTTAAATCTTATAAGCTTATCTATTTTGCGTGTTGCAATATGTGAGTTAGCTAATTGTGATACGCCAGTTCCAGTTGTCATTAATGAATATACTAACATTGCATCTGATTTACTTGATAAACCAAGCGAAATAGGTTTTATTAATGGGTTATTGGATAAGGCAAAAGATGCAGTTAAATTAAATAAAAATCCTTAGCAATTATAGCCAGCAAGCACAAGGTGTCATCCGAGTAGCTGCTGTATGAACATTGTCTACCAGATCCCAGTGCTTGACACTGGGATCCAGCCTTTATTATTTGGTTGAAATTAAGTCTTCTGGATCCCAGTGGGCTTTGTTGCATCGCTCAAGTGAAAAGAACTGGCAGTTACTGACAAAATTCATTATAAATAGCCATTTAACTGTTGAAGAAAAAATATGCCACAAAAAATGAGAGTCAGTAACTGCCATGAATATAACAAATTTCTCCAAGAAAGAGGAAGCATTTTTTGTTATATCAATGACGCCATAGAAAATTGGTACGAGAATTGTCCAAAAATGCAGGGCGGCAACTATATTTATAGTGATAAAGTTGTGATTTTGGTGCATATAATCGTCAGTTTCTTTAGAATTGGTTTAAGACAAACAGTCGGGTTTATAAAAGGGTATTTGCAACAAATAGGAAGAGATTTGGCAGTTATCAGCTATTCACAAGCATCAAGAAGGTTTAAGAAACTTAATATTAAGATAAATGATTGCAGAATTGATAAAAATAATATGGAAGATATCGAAATTGCTATAGACAGTACAGGAATTAGTATATACAACAACACACAGCAAGGAAAATAGCACTGACAGAAAATATCGTGGCTATGAGCAAACGAGAAAATTGCACGTAATGTTGAATATAAACAACAAAAAAGCCATAGCTGTAAAATACAGTAACGGCTGATCACTATGGAGCTTGTGATTTGCTAAAAGAAGTTGATTTTCAGCATGCCATAAAAGCACTATATGCAGATAGAGCATGTGATAGGCACAAGTTTTATAAGTTGTGTAACGAATATGATATAAAGACAAAAATTCCACCAATAAACAATGCGGCAGAACATCCAGAAATAGATTATATGTCTAACAGGAATGCTGCTATTAGGTTAATAAAATTATACGGTGAAGATGGCATGAAAGAATGGAAAAAAGAAGTAAATTATGGGAAAAGATCTTATATTGAAGGGTTTTTCTCAAGATTAAAGCAAATATTCGGATTTAGTTTTAGGAATAAATCTGAGATAAATCGAGAAAAAGAACTGCTAATCAAATGCTATTTGCTTAATAAATTCACTGATATTGGTATGGCTAAATTTGAGATAGTTACATGAATTTACCATAAATCACCATCTCATAAAGTGTGATGCAACAAAGCCATCCCAGTGTCAGCTACTTGGATGACAAGAAAGGGAACACTGGAATTTTTGTTTCAGCATTAGCCATGCATCTAAACAGATACGTTGCCTTGAGAATCGCAACATCCATGCAGTTATGCGCGTAACACTGAAAATCAAAAAAACAAAGAGGCAGACTTAATCTACCTCTTTTATACTTAGCTGTCTAGTCTGGTACTTTTCCTTTAGCAGCTTGTTCAACAATAGGTGAGCCTAAATAAGTGTTAACCTCTTTAGCACCATCTTTGTCTAAACCTAATGTTTTATTCCACTTTGTTTCATTTACTGCCTCGAACTTACCTTCATCGTTTTTCTCTTTTAGTGAACCTATCTTGAAGAGTAAAGTATTGCCTAGTATACTGGTAAGCTGATTAATATCAACAATAATACGGTAGTTCTTGCCTTCTAAGCTGAAGTCTATATAATATTTATCCTTTTCTACCTTACCTTCTTCATCTTTAACTTGGTTATTCCTTGCAATTTCCCTAAATGCGTCTTTTGTTACTAGCAACCCATCCTTAATAACCTTCAGAGCTTTCAACTCAGATATTTCGTTATTTTTGCTGATAGCATATATTGCTAAATAAGTCAGCGCAGCAGCAACAAATGCTAAAACGCCCATTCCAAGTGGTGTAGCTGCAAAAGCTGCTAGCTTGCAAGTTGAAGGCCTCCAAAGCGGTGTTGAAAGTATTGCTAATCCACCTATAACGTATATAGCAGTAAATGCAACAAATACAGTGTTTGCTTTGTGGAGCTGGCCACAATGATTTTTGAAAGTTAGCATAAACGACTTCATTTAATAAAATATTAATATGCTTAAATTGTGTATAAAAGAACTGTCATAGTTAAGCTTTTTCGTAAGCTACCTGCCGCTTGAGCCAAAGCCCCCTGCATTGCGACCGGTTTCTTCTGCGCAGAATTCTTCTCTGTCATCCCAAATTACCTGAGATACAGGAGAAATAAGGATTTGTGCGATTCTATCTCCTCTTTTTATTTCGTATGGCTGATTACTTAGATTAATTAGACAAATTTTAACTTCACCTCGATAATCAGAGTCTATAGTACCCGGAGAATTTAAGACAGTGATTCCATGTTTTGCAGCAAGACCAGAACGTGGGCGGATTTGCCCCTCAAAACCGTTTGGTATTGCAATCACAATTCCAGTTGGAACAAGTAATCTTTCAAGTGGATTTAAAACAGCAGAATCATTCAATGCAGCATAAAGATCCATGCCAGCACTCTGCGTAGTTGCATAACATGGAAGAGACAAGTCTTCTCCGTGTGATAATCTTTTTATTTCTACTTTAATTTTACTTCTTTGCACTCCAATTTACCATCTATGAAGACTCAATTATAGCATGTAAATTGTATCTGCAAAAGTGATAAATGTAAATGATGTCATTCCAGCGCGTGACGCTAGGCCATAAAATTCCTTGACAAGTTCAGTGCTCCTTTTTTTGTCATCCCAGTGCCTCTATGATGTCATTCCAGTCTGGAATCTAGTCCTTATTATGCAGCCACTTGGTTGAAATTAAGTCTTCTGGATCCCAGTGTCTGGGCACTGGGATGACATCATAAGGGCGCTGGGATGACACCCTGACAACCGTCATCCCGCTACTTGTTAGCGGGATCTAGAGATACCGCGATTCATTCGCGGTATGACGTAGATTGCTGTCATTCCAGTGTCAGCTACTTGAATGACACCCTCTTGGTATTCGTGTAGTTGCAAGCAGTATAGCTATAAATCACTCACAATCGATATGCTTGAATTACTCTCAGTAAATAAATCAAGCATAATGTTAGGTATTCTACCATCAACTATGTGAACAACTCCAGCACATTCCTCCGCCATTTTAACGTATGCCATAAGCCTTTCAATAAATTTTTCCCCTTTAATTTTCCCACAATCAATCGATGCATTTAAATTTTTAACAGATATCTTCCTGCCACCAATTTTATCTATTTCTTCATCTGTGTCACTCAAGATTATCATTTTAGATGCAGAAACTGCGATTGCGATTGCGCTTGCAGTGCTATCGGCATCAATATGATATGTTTCCCCATCTTTTCCATGACCAATTGGTGCAATAACTGGTATAAAATCTGATTCTTCAATAAAAAATAATATATCAGGATTGATTTCAGTGGGTCTACCGATGAACCCCATGTCTAATATCTTTTCGATATTATTTGATCTATCTTCTCTAAGCGTAGCGGTTATTTTTTCGGCTTTAATTAAGTTACCATCTTTTCCACATAATCCAATAGCTGAACCACCAGCAGAATTTATATGCTGAACAATTTTTTTATTAACTGAACCACACAGTGCCATTTCAATGATTTTCATAGTGTCTTTGTCTGTAAGTCTGATACCATTCACAAACTTACTGTTCATATCCAGCATTTTTAACACCGAGTTAATTTCATATTCTCCTTCATGAATTATTACCGGATTTATACCAAGCTGCTTCAACAAGACAACATTATGCACAAAAGTATTAAATAGTGTTTCATTTAAGATTATTGTACCACCGCATTTAATGACAAAAGTCTCGCCTACAAAGCTAGGTATGTTAGATAGCACTTCAAGTAATATTTCTGCTTTTTGTTCAAATGATACCTCACCCTTTAAAAATTCACTACTCTTCATTTTTTTATCTTGTAAACTTGAAAAACTCATCTCTTACCTTGGTTATTTTATGCTTAACACGGATGCTCATTTGATGAATTGACACATTCTCATTATTAATCCATTTTTGAATATCTTCTATAACAGCACCTAAGCTTTTTTGACTTACTTTATCTATTTTTGTTAGCACAATGTTAAAGTTAATGTTATTATATATTAACCAATAAATGAAGTCTTTGTCTATTTCTTTTAATCCTACCTTGCTATCTATCAACACAAACACTCTTCTTAGATTTTCTCTTTGAATTAGATAATACTCAATTAAGTTTAAATATTGTATAATTTCCTCCTTGCCTGCATGAGAGTAGCCATACCCTGGTAGATCAACAAGTCTGAACTTATCATCGTACATAGAGTAAAAATTTATTTGTCTAGTGCATCCAGGTTTAGAGGAAACTCTGGCAGCTTTTTTGCTGTTTATCAGTAAGTTGATCAGACTGGATTTTCCTACATTTGATCTACCAGCAAACGCAATCTCTGGAGCCGACTCATTTGGTAATGATTTTATGTCCGAAGCTCCAAATATGAAATTGCAGTTTGATGTTATCTGTTTTGCCATTATATTCAACTAGAAGGTAGTAGGTATATTATAGTGTTATTGCTTGATATAAGAAATTTTTTATTTCAGTATATATTACTTAGCTAGATCTGTGCTATATGGATATGGAAAATAATTTACAAGACTTAAAGAAAAAATTTAATGATATAGAGAGGAATTTGGAAAATCCTACCAATTTAAGTCAAAAAGAATTCATTACCCTTTCAAAGGAATACTCTGAGCTCAGGCCAATAATCAAGATAATTGATGAATATAACACGCTGAAAGAGGAAATTTCAGACTTAGAAGAAATAATGAAAGATGAAAACAGCGAAGGTGATATAAAAGAGTTAGCAAAAGAAGAATTCTTCGAAAAGCACAAGGTATTATTACCAAAAATAAAAGCAAAATTAAAGTTAGCATTATTGCCCAAAGATGAAGATGACTCAAGGAATGCAATATTAGAAATTAGAGCAGGCACAGGCGGAGAAGAAGCAGCATTATTTGCAGCAATGTTATTTCGTATGTATCAAAAATATGCAGAAAGAAGAAATTGGAAGTTCGAGCCAATAAGCATTTCTAATACAGGTATAGGTGGCTATAAGGAAGCTTCTGCACTCATTAATGGAACAGAAGTTTTTGCAAGGTTGAAATTTGAATCAGGGGTGCACAGAGTACAGAGAGTGCCAGAAACTGAATCTTCAGGAAGGTTGCATACCTCTGCCGCTACTGTTGCGATATTACCTGAAGTAGAAGAAGTTGACTTTAAAATAGAAGAAAAAGACTTACGAATAGATGTTTATAGATCCAGTGGTCCTGGAGGGCAATCAGTGAATACAACCGATAGTGCAGTAAGGGTCACCCACTTGCCAACAGGGATAGTTGTGATACAGCAAGATGAAAAATCGCAGCATAAAAATAAAGCTAAAGCGCTCAAAGTATTGAGGGCAAGGCTATACGAAATTGAAAGACAAAAAAAAGAAATGGAAAGGTCAACAATGAGGAAAAGTCAGATTGGCTCTGGTGATCGTTCCGAGCGCATAAGAACATATAATTTCCCACAATCAAGAATAACAGACCACAGAATTAATCTAACTTCACATCGGCTAGAGCAGATTATAAAAGAAGGCGAACTAGATGAATTTATTGAGGCATTAATCTCACGTAATGAAGCAGAAAGATTGGCAGGGGAAAGTTAGCAGCCTACAATGGAATATCTTTATTAATTACATAGGATCTTTTAAACGCAATAGATAGACAGTAAAAACAAGTTCTAGTACTATCGCGGATAAAACAAGAACAGCTACACTAATTGTTTGACCATTGTAAATGTAGCTTGTTAAGCCGATAAAAATAGCCATGATAAAAGTTCTAATGAACGAGACTGCAGAAGAAGCTGTGCCTTTAATTTCAGGGAAAACATTTATTGATGCATTAAAAATCACTGGCTGGAAAATTGCACAACCGATAGAAAAAATAATCATAGACAGTGTTACTAAGTAGAAAGAGTGGGGTACAATTATACTGAATATTACAAGCAATAGAGACCCAATAGCACCCACGCTCGTACCAGAAATTACACACTTTATTGCTCCAAGTTTCTGCAAGATTTTGCCAGCAAATAGACTGATGAGTGAGAAGCACCCAACTATTGCACCTTGATGTAGTGCATAAATAGTGCTAGATAAACCAAAAGTCTTCATATACAGAAAAGGTCCACAAGTAATGAATGACATATACGCAGCAGAAAAGAGGCTTGACATCAAAGACAACGTAACAAACCTCGGACTAGATAGTATAGTACTTCCCAAAGTAAATGATAAAGGTATAATAAGCTATTTGAGTTATAATGGCGTATAGTGTGGATTTAAGGGAAAGGGCAGTATCGATGATAGAAAAAGGGAAGTCAAAGGTTGAGGTGGCAGAGCTTTTGGAGATAGGAATAGCAACTCTGTACCGCTGGTTAAGAAAGAAAGCCGCTGGTGAAAGCCTAAGGCCATCGAAAAACGGCAGCTTTATTCGAAAAATAGACCCAAAAATACTCGAAGAATATGTTAAAAAGAATCCAGATCATACGCTGGCAGAGATGAAACAAAATCTTGGATTTGGAATAAATTCAATTTGGTATAGGCTGAAACAGCTAAGAATTACTTTAAAAAAAAGTTACACTATATCAAGAGCGCAATCAAGAAGATAGGCAGCGATTTACCGATAAAATCTCAAAAATAGACCATTCCAGCATCTTATATATAGATGAAGCAGGAGTTGATAATAGGTTATACCGAGAGTATGGACGTGCTCCAATAGGAAAGAAAATTTATGCAGATATTCCAGGAAGAAAACGAGAGAGAATCAGTATAATAGGCGGGTGGATTGGAAAGAGATTTATTGCACCAATGACTTTCAAAGGTGGGTGTGACAAAGAGGTATTCAATACATGGTTAGAGAAGATGTTATTACCTAAATTGCCACATGGTACTACAATAGTTATGGACAATGCCACATTCCATAAAACTCCCAAAACAAAGGAGTTAATAGATAATGCTAGATGCCGTTTGCTCTATCTACCAACATATTCACCAGATTTGAACCCTATAGAGCATTGTTGGAATACCATCAAAAGCCGCCTCAGACCTTTAATGCATAAATATACAGACTTACAACTTTTGGTTGGTAATACCATAATGGAAATTTATCATTCATTTTAGAAAATACTATAGTTGTAGCATAACTCAGATCTGTCAATGGCCTATCACTCGTTCTAACTGAATTTACATAATTGAGTAACCGCAGTCCTTCTTCTCCTTCTTCTTTTTCTGATCCTTGCCTGGGAGAATCCTTTACTCCACCCTGACTACACGTGGGAGACTCCAATTTCATACCTGACAGTTCAGTCGATGGTGATCGTGACAATGCTCGAAAACGAAGCTCAGGGTCAATGGACAGTTCATGGTCTTTGTTGATTACAGAGTTTTTTATTATTTTGGTTATCACACAGTGAGAAATTTCTTTATTAGAAAAGTCTATGCCATATATTCCACTGTCTCCACATATTGGTAATTCTGCTTGAACTTTACTATAAAGATTATTAAATACAGCATAATTGAATGCATAACTTAGTTTAAGAGCTTCTTCACTTGCTAACATCCTAGGCTCTCCATTATCTAATACAACAGGTATAAGAATTTTGGCTGTTTTTTCATTTAAAGGGAAATTACGAATAAAGCCAGCCACTGTCACTCTTGTCGCTTGACCAATAGATTCTATTATCATATCTTTAAATAA
Organism: Wolbachia endosymbiont (group A) of Eristalinus aeneus; assembly: GCF_964026915.1. Lineage (NCBI taxonomy): Bacteria > Pseudomonadati > Pseudomonadota > Alphaproteobacteria > Rickettsiales > Anaplasmataceae > Wolbachia > Wolbachia endosymbiont (group A) of Eristalinus aeneus. Next base: position 190,181 of record NZ_OZ034712.1, on the reverse strand, counting down.
CTTCACTTTATAATTAGCACTACTTTCAACTCCAAGATACATACCTACAAGCCATGCCTTATACCGTGTTACACTATCAATAAAACGAGCGTCATCAAAAACATCTTTGATATATACACTATTGTCTTTAACCTTTAAAGGCTTCTTAGGAACATTTTCATATCTTTCTCTCATCCTTGATAAAAACTTACTCTTAAATTGCTGACTTAATTCTTTATTATCAAATTTAGAACAACACAAATATTTTCCCTTATTAAATGGTACAGTTGTGCTGCTAATTTGCATATCTTCTCGAATATCTTTTGCAAGTGAAGAAGCCAAATGAGACTTTAGATTGAAAATTACGCCATCATCTACAGATGTTACAAACTTAATACTACCTTGTTTATCTACGAACCAATCTCCTTTATAGTTCTTAAGTGGAAAAGATTCAACATCTTTATAGTTTTCAAACGGAAAAGAATTAACATCAAAAATTAGCTTAGCTGTATTCAATATTTCTGCTTTATTACCTTTTTCAATGCCGTAGAATTCACGTATTATCTTCCTTTTTATACTGTCCAGATATCTTCTACACTGATACGTACCCATACTCTTATCAAATGAGACTACAATATAGTCCTCCTTGCCCCTGCTTTGCAGCGTAAAATTAGTTTTAACTGTATTACGAGCATAATTATGTACATTAAAAGCACTAACCAATGCTCTTACTGTTTCTCTATTAGGCATACCAACCTCCCCATTTTTAAATTACAACAACTATTCTTTATTACTACCTTTTGTTACCGCTACCAACTCCACTAGAGCTTGACCCGCTCATAGAACTGCTAGGCTGCTCAGACTGACGTTTCCTTTCTTCTATTTTCCTAGCTGTATCACGATGATCATCAAACCTTTCTTTTTCCACCGAAAGTAATTTTCCACCACCTGGTGCTGTATTCTCACGCTTCCACTTTTCAGCATCAAAACCTTTTTTATCATTACCGCTATGCATATTGCCTCCTAAGTAAAAATATTATGTAACTAATATACTAAAAATAAAATTAAGTGCAAGCATTTTTTTATATTTTTTTTAAAAAAACTTTATTCACTCTTTTTCATAAAACTCAACTTTCAAGATTCCAGCGTCACGCGCTGGAATGACAAGTCATTGGCAACCCTAAGTTCCCTACGTCATACCGCGATTCATTCGCGGTATCTCAAGCATAGATTCCGCTAACACGTAGCGGAATGACGAACTGTCGACATCTATCTATATGCCCCTGGATTCCAGTACTGGAATGACACCCTTTTTTGTCATCTAAGTATTAGCTATCCCCACTATGGTGTCTTTCCTACTGACTGACCTTCTGCACATTTCTCAACTTTTACATCATTAGTCAATTCTTTTGGTGGTTGAGCATTATTCACAGAACTTTCATTCTCAGGACCATTCCAAAAACCAACTGCAAAATCAAGTCTCTCAACAGGTTGCTTTTTAGCCTCTATGTTAGAAGCAGATTTTCCTGGAGTACTTCCACTAGCTTTGTCAGGTTGCCTTGGATCAGGAACAGGACTCTTAGCAGATTGATTCGAAGCTTTTTTGTCAGAAACAAAGCTTTGAGCAGATTGGCTTGAAGCTTGATAGGTATTATTGTTATCTTGCTCTATCATTTTTCTCCAATCACTATTGCATCCATAAACCTCTTTTCTCCCCTGCCCCGTCCCCGTCGTATTCGTTGCAGTCTTTGGAGCAGGTGGACACACCTCTTTCTCCGGCTTCGCTTTTTTATCTTCTTTATTTACTTCTTGTTTTGGCAAATTCTCAATATCCTCCTTACCTCTATCATGTGTTTGCACAAAAGGTACTCGATCTTTCAGAGAATTTGACAAAAGATCAAGTTCTGGTTTGCTCAGAACAACTGGCCTTACAAATCCTGGTGAAATTTCAAAAAGGAAAACTGGCACTTTAGGTTTTTCTCTTTCGTCTAACTTGATTTCTACGTTTTCGCAAACTTCTTTATTTTCTTCCTTTAATGATGTTTTTTCTGCTTTTTTATCTTCTTTTTCTGTAGATGCCTCTACCGCAGCCGCCAACTCAACTCCAAACATCTCTGCGAACATTGTAACAATCCATCCGACAACGGCCATTTGTAACCTGAGTTTCAGATCTTGCAATGCAGTTAATCTTTCTAACGCCCTTGCAAACTCTTCTTCTGATAACTCACCACTGCCTAATTTTTCCTGCAATTCTTTTATCTCTTTGTCCAACCTCTGATTGAAACTTAAATCGCGTGCAAAAATCTTCTTGATTAACTCCTTAAGCTTATCACGCAAAAACTTAATTATCGAAAGAAGCCAATTTTTTTCTTTCTTCTCCTTGAGCATTTGGTAGATTTTCGGATCATCTACATCTACTTCAAAAAGGTTGAAGAGAGATTCAAAGAAATTCCAGAAATCTCCGAGTACTCTTCCTTTTTCACCAGTGAAGTAATCCTCATCATCACCTTCTCCGATATGTAGCTCTGCTTGAGATGATATTTCATCGATACAACTAGAAGCCTGACGCTCACACTCGAGCATCCTGAGCAAATCTTGTCTGGTGAGCTCCTCTACGCACTGCCTCTATTGCTCTGATATAGCTAAAGTGACTTACGATAATTTGAAAAACAAAAATTCGTCATTCCGCTACTTGTTAGCGGAATCTATACCGCGAATGAATCGCGGTATGACGTAGGACTGCTGTCATCCCAGTGCGTGACACTGGGATCTCGTTCCTTAACTTTATAGTGTAAATTATTTCAAATTGTGTCTAGCTGCAAGTATAATAATTTCCATTTATAGATAAAGTATGTTGCAAATGTTATGCCAAAGAGTATAATAAAATCTATATCAAATACTTTACAAGAAAAAGTGGTGATAGAGGCAAAAGCAAATATTAATAAGGATAATTTAAGAAAAGCGCATGCTAGAGTTTGAAAAAACAGCAAGAATAAAAAATATTATTGAAAGGTTAAATGGCGTATGATATAATATAGTGTAAAGATATAAATAATTTTATTGACATCTTTACATTAATACTTCTTAAATATTTAGTACTGTAGAATTAAATTATTAAGTTTTATGAAGGGAGTAAAAATGGTGGAAAGCTTTTCAGGTAACAACAGAGGCAATAATTTTATTGAGGAGGCAAAAATAATGGAAAATTTTTCAGATAATAACGGAAACGGTAGCTCGATCTTCCAAGGAAAACTCAGGGAGCAAGATTTCTCTGCAGAGCAGAAGTTAAATGAACTAAAAGCAGCCATAGAGGAGCTCACCAGACAAGATTTGCTCAGGATGCTCGAGTGTGAGCGTCAGGCTTCTAGTTGTATCGATGAAATATCATCTCAAGCAGAGCTACATATCGGAGAAGGTGATGATGAGGATTACTTCACTGGTGAAAAAGGAAGAGTACTCGGAGATTTCTGGAATTTCTTTGAATCTCTCTTCAACCTTTTTGAAGTAGATGTAGATGATCCGAAAATCTACCAAATGCTCAAGGAGAAGAAAGAAAAAAATTGGCTTCTTTCGATAATTAAGTTTTTGCGTGATAAGCTTAAGGAGTTAATCAAGAAGATTTTTGCACGCGATTTAAGTTTCAATCAGAGGTTGGACAAAGAGATAAAAGAATTGCAGGAAAAATTAGGCAGTGGTGAGTTATCAGAAGAAGAGTTTGCAAGGGCGTTAGAAAGATTAACTGCATTGCAAGATCTGAAACTCAGGTTACAAATGGCCGTTGTCGGATGGATTGTTACAATGTTCGCAGAGATGTTTGGAGTTGAGTTGGCGGCTGCGGTAGAGGCATCTACAGAAAAAGAAGATAAAAAAGCAGAAAAAACATCATTAAAGGAAGAAAATAAAGAAGTTTGCGAAAACGTAGAAATCAAGTTAGACGAAAGAGAAAAACCTAAAGTGCCAGTTTTCCTTTTTGAAATTTCACCAGGATTTGTAAGGCCAGTTGTTCTGAGCAAACCAGAACTTGATCTTTTGTCAAATTCTCTGAAAGATCGAGTACCTTTTGTGCAAACACATGATAGAGGTAAGGAGGATATTGAGAATTTGCCAAAACAAGAAGTAAATAAAGAAGATAAAAAAGCGAAGCCGGAGAAAGAGGTGTGTCCACCTGCTCCAAAGACTGCAACGAATACGACGGGGACGGGGCAGGGGAGAAAAGAGGTTTATGGATGCAATAGTGATTGGAGAAAAATGATAGAGCAAGATAACAATAATACCTATCAAGCTTCAAGCCAATCTGCTCAAAGCTTTGTTTCTGACAAAAAAGCTTCGAATCAATCTGCTAAGAGTCCTGTTCCTGATCCAAGGCAACCTGACAAAGCTAGTGGAAGTACTCCAGGAAAATCTGCTTCTAACATAGAGGCTAAAAAGCAACCTGTTGAGAGACTTGATTTTGCAGTTGGTTTTTGGAATGGTCCTGAGAATGAAAGTTCTGTGAATAATGCTCAACCACCAAAAGAATTGACTAATGATGTAAAAGTTGAGAAATGTGCAGAAGGTCAGTCAGTAGGAAAGACACCATAGTGGGGATAGCTAATACTTAGATGACAAAAAAGGGTGTCATTCCAGTACTGGAATCCAGGGGCATATAGATAGATGTCGACAGTTCGTCATTCCGCTACGTGTTAGCGGAATCTATGCTTGAGATACCGCGAATGAATCGCGGTATGACGTAGGGAACTTAGGGTTGCCAATGACTTGTCATTCCAGCGCGTGACGCTGGAATCTTGAAAGTTGAGTTTTATGAAAAAGAGTGAATAAAGTTTTTTTAAAAAAAATATAAAAAAATGCTTGCACTTAATTTTATTTTTAGTATATTAGTTACATAATATTTTTACTTAGGAGGCAATATGCATAGCGGTAATGATAAAAAAGGTTTTGATGCTGAAAAGTGGAAGCGTGAGAATACAGCACCAGGTGGTGGAAAATTACTTTCGGTGGAAAAAGAAAGGTTTGATGATCATCGTGATACAGCTAGGAAAATAGAAGAAAGGAAACGTCAGTCTGAGCAGCCTAGCAGTTCTATGAGCGGGTCAAGCTCTAGTGGAGTTGGTAGCGGTAACAAAAGGTAGTAATAAAGAATAGTTGTTGTAATTTAAAAATGGGGAGGTTGGTATGCCTAATAGAGAAACAGTAAGAGCATTGGTTAGTGCTTTTAATGTACATAATTATGCTCGTAATACAGTTAAAACTAATTTTACGCTGCAAAGCAGGGGCAAGGAGGACTATATTGTAGTCTCATTTGATAAGAGTATGGGTACGTATCAGTGTAGAAGATATCTGGACAGTATAAAAAGGAAGATAATACGTGAATTCTACGGCATTGAAAAAGGTAATAAAGCAGAAATATTGAATACAGCTAAGCTAATTTTTGATGTTAATTCTTTTCCGTTTGAAAACTATAAAGATGTTGAATCTTTTCCACTTAAGAACTATAAAGGAGATTGGTTCGTAGATAAACAAGGTAGTATTAAGTTTGTAACATCTGTAGATGATGGCGTAATTTTCAATCTAAAGTCTCATTTGGCTTCTTCACTTGCAAAAGATATTCGAGAAGATATGCAAATTAGCAGCACAACTGTACCATTTAATAAGGGAAAATATTTGTGTTGTTCTAAATTTGATAATAAAGAATTAAGTCAGCAATTTAAGAGTAAGTTTTTATCAAGGATGAGAGAAAGATATGAAAATGTTCCTAAGAAGCCTTTAAAGGTTAAAGACAATAGTGTATATATCAAAGATGTTTTTGATGACGCTCGTTTTATTGATAGTGTAACACGGTATAAGGCATGGCTTGTAGGTATGTATCTTGGAGTTGAAAGTAGTGCTAATTATAAAGTGAAGTTATTTAAAGATATGATAATAGAATCTATTGGTCAAGCGACAAGAGTGACAGTGGCTGGCTTTATTCGTAATTTCCCTTTAAATGAAAAAACAGCCAAAATTCTTATACCTGTTGTATTAGATAATGGAGAGCCTAGGATGTTAGCAAGTGAAGAAGCTCTTAAACTAAGTTATGCATTCAATTATGCTGTATTTAATAATCTTTATAGTAAAGTTCAAGCAGAATTACCAATATGTGGAGACAGTGGAATATATGGCATAGACTTTTCTAATAAAGAAATTTCTCACTGTGTGATAACCAAAATAATAAAAAACTCTGTAATCAACAAAGACCATGAACTGTCCATTGACCCTGAGCTTCGTTTTCGAGCATTGTCACGATCACCATCGACTGAACTGTCAGGTATGAAATTGGAGTCTCCCACGTGTAGTCAGGGTGGAGTAAAGGATTCTCCCAGGCAAGGATCAGAAAAAGAAGAAGGAGAAGAAGGACTGCGGTTACTCAATTATGTAAATTCAGTTAGAACGAGTGATAGGCCATTGACAGATCTGAGTTATGCTACAACTAGTTGTGGTGTTCCAGGGATATCTAGAGATCTAAGTGCTGGTGAAGGTACGCTAACAGAGGCTAATATTCCGGATCAGAAAAGATCATCATCGATTCCTTCTCTTAGAGCATGGGATAGTTCAACATTCTTAAATTCTGAAGATTCTCTAAAAGATACGGAGAACATTTGTAATGAGGAACCTGAAAAACAGCAAGTTACTGATGAAAGTGATCGAAAAAGTAGTGATGAGTGTTCTAAAGCAAAGCCACAAGATAGTAAATCTCCGGAGAAGAAACATGGGGATGGTCTTTTGTGTAGTAATTCGTCTATAGGTAGTATGTGGTCAAAACTAAAAGGCAATGTGCTACCTTCTCTTAAGCGAAATAACAAAGGACGTGGTTCGGTGTATTCGATATCTTCAAGTGTAAGTGCTCCTGGGGGTTCTGTACCTGAAAAACTACCTGTTTCTGAATCATCTTCTTCATTCCCAGGCAGAATAAAAGCAAAAAGTAATCCACCCTCAGCGGTGACTTCTCCTACGCATGAAGGTGTACCAGAGTGGCAACAACGTCTTAATCCTGATCAGAGAGAGGAACTACGCCCATTTCTTTCTCCTGAGGAGCGAAAGAAGCTAAACTCCAACTATTTCTCCCCTGGGGAGGAGTGGCATTTATATTTGACGCGTACTCTTTCGGGGAAAAGGGAGCTAAGCAGATTTCTATGTGAGAGTGAAGAATCACAGTTACGGCGACTTGCAGAAGCACAATTATCGTCACCTGATAACTCTAGTTCTAAAAAAGTTGATAGAGATAGTGGTTTTTGTTCTATGGGTTCTCCTGCTGTGCAACATAAGGGAAGTGTCCCTTCAGAGGTTAAAGAGTGTGAGGTAGAGCCTGTATCAGAGGCTTTGAGAAAATAAATTTAGGTTTTTAGATATCCACCCAAGTGTTTTATTAGGGTTGGAGCCAAAATCCCTGACCCTGAAAGCACTGGTGTTAGTTTTTCTCATCCATTGCAGATATTGCGCGGTACTATCCACTTGATCATCATGGCGAGCTTCTGGGAACATTAAAATTTCGTACTCGAAATCGCTGAGCCATACTGCTTGCTGTGGCAAAAAAACCCTACCAGACTCTATCACCGGAACAATTTTGAGTGAGTTTGTCATTGTGTGGAATTATTTCGATAATCGGTAGATCGCTATTTGCCTTTAGCTCTTGTGTTAATTGTTGACCACTCGTTTTTGCTTCGATCAAAATTGCGTGTGGCGTCCATCTTGCAGCTAGTGACAGAACTTGCTCTTTAAGCTTTGGGTACTCAAGCTTTGCTCGATATACATCAAGTAAATAGAATTTATTATCTATTTTTGCCCAGGTGGTGCAGATGCTAAAGTCGCTGGAATCGTTTGTTGAAACTGCAGTGTCCCAGCTTTGAGTTACATGTGAGGGATTATCAGGGAAATTTTTATAGCGCTTTAACCACTCTTGTTTTATTATACCACTTGAAAGCGGCAGGGGGTTTTGTTGGTATTGAGCAGCAAAAGCGTAACTCCCGAGTTCAACTTTTATCATCTCAACTTCTTCTCTTCCTCCCTCCAGGGGATATAATAACTCATTCTCTTCTCTTGAGTATAATACTCTTGCAGGTAGTGTCATTCCAGCACTTGATGCTGGAATCCAGTCTTTTGCGGTTGAATTTTCTGGATCCCAGTGTCTGGGCACTGGGATGACAGGAGGGGGGGTTGGAATGACACCAGTATGGTTATTAATTGAATAAATAACCTCCTTATTTTCAGAAATCATTGGCAAACAAATGTGATGCCATATGTTTTTTGGCTTAGATAAGAGGTGCCCAGTTAAGTCTTCCAGGTGGAGCCTATGCATCACAAGCACAATTACTCCTTTTTTTCTATCGTTGAGTCTCGTTACTAAAGTCTGATCGAACCAGTTTGTGGCACGTTTTCTAAATGTTTCACTCAAAGCTTGAGCAGGGTTAAGCGGATCATCCACAATAATAAAGTCACCACCTTCACCGGTTAATGTTCCTCCAACTGATGTTGCGATTCTGTATCCTCTCTGCACTGTTTGGAATTTATATTTAGTGTTCTGGTCTTTGGATAGTTCTACCTCTGGAAATAGTTCTTTATACCAATCAGATTGCATTATGCACCTCGTATCAAGCGAATGTTTTTCACTAAGCAACTTAGAATAACTTGCAACTATTATTCTTGCAGTTGCCCAGTATCCATGCGGGCCACGCAACACTCATACATATGGACTTCATTGAACGCGGAGGCATATTGAATATTATGCGCCTTACTTCGCCAGCATTCGCTGCTTCCAGCCTGTCTGCTATGACTTTTATGTACTGATAATCATTATACTCACATCCCGGCACTACTGTTTGAAAGCACAGTTCAATGAATTTTAGAAAATTTATATTATCCATATGTGTATTTTAGTGAATGGAATGTAGACTTTAATAGTTTTGATTTGTCTTGTAAGATTGAGGTGTTATAATGACAGGCTTACAATGCTGCTAATTTAGTAAATAACCTACGAGTGCTATTTCTTCAACTTTATCGAAGTAAAGAATTGATTTCCATTGCGGTAAATGAGCAACATTATTGAATCTTTACCGTTTTTCTTTACTGCTGAATCAACTTGTTTTTGAAAATCATTAGTATTTTCTATATCGGTTCCATCTAATTGGATAATAATGTCTCCTTTTTTAATACCACGCAGCGTGGCATTACTGTTACTATCTACATTGGTAACTATCACACCTTTTGTAGGATTACTTTCTTTTGATTCTTTTGGCAGATTTGAGACAGTTAAACCGGTTACATAATCAGATGTTGATTTATTTTCTTCTTGATTGTTATCTTGGCCATCATTTGTAGATTCTCCGATCACAACTTTAATATTAACCTCTTTGCTCTTTCTAAGTAACTTAACTTGCACTTTTTTCTCAGGTCCAGCTCTTGAAACCATTTGAGGTAATTGTGTCATTCTATCGATTTTTTTACCGTCAAATTCTAATAATATATCACCTACTTTAATCCCACCTTTTTCTGCAGGACTATCCTTTACTATACTTGCAACCAATGCGCCTTTTATATCTTTTAAACCCAAGGACTCAGCAAATTCTTTCGTTATAGGCTGAACTTGCACACCAAGCCAACCATGTTTTATTTTTTTGCCACTTTTTAATGTGTCAATAATTGACATAGCTAAATTAGATGGTATGGCAAAACCTATACCCACGTTGCCGCCAGACTCAGATGGAGAATAGATAGCAGTATTAATACCTATAACTTTTCCATTTAAATCAAATAACGGTCCTCCAGAGTTACCCCTATTAATTGCAGCATCAGTTTGAATAAATTCATTCATAGTGCCAATACTAATGTCCCTGGACCTTGCAGATATAATTCCTGTGCTTACAGAGCCACCCAAACCAAATGGGTTACCTATTGCCATAACCGTATCACCAACCCTTGCTTTATCAGAATCACCAAATGCAACAGAAGAAAGATCTTTATCAGAATTAATCTTAAGCACAGCAAGATCAGTTCTTGCATCATAGCCTAAAACTTCTGCTTTGAAATAAGTATTATCGTTCATAGTAACTGTGATATCTTTGGCGTTTTTAATAACGTGATAATTGGTTACTATAGTTCCACCTTTATCTATAATAAACCCAGAACCAAGCAACACCACCTCTTTGTTAACACTAGGGCCCCTATCCATAAAAAACTGATCAAAATGCTCAAAAAACTCTCTAAAATCATCAAAAAAATTATTTCCTGGCATAGATGGAACTCTAGTTCTACTGTTATTTTCTTGTTTGATGATTTGTTCGCTTGAAATATTTACAACCGCAGGAATGAGTTCTTCCACTAAATCGGCAAGTCCTTGATTACAGTTGCATGCAGTAGTGCTAGCATCAACGACCTTTTTTGCATTCCAATCAAACATATTAGCATACGAAGAAAACGCAATTAGAAAATATGCAAATATAGATAAAATAAATGCCTTACTTTTCATAAATTATTTCCATCCTTTATTTAAAATATCTAAAAAGTTATTGTTTGGTGAAAGTACAAATTTAGTATTATTTTCGGCAAATGATTTACTGTAAGCGCTCATAGAGCGATAAAAGTTAAAGAACTCTTCATCAACCTTAAATGCCTCATTATAAATTCTAGTTGCTTCAGCATAACCACGGCCCCTTATTTCGTACGATTCTTTTACTGCACTGGAGATAATTTCCCTTTTTAATTTATCAGCTTTTGATCTAACTTCCTGCCCAGCTTGCTCTCCTTCTGCTCTAATTTCTTTTGCTTCTTTTTCCCTTTCAGTTTGCATACGGCGAAATATTGCAGAACTATTTTCTTCTGGTAAATCTGCTCTCTTAATTCTTACATCTATTATTTCTATGCCAAATTTTTCAGCTTCAGAATAAACTCCACGCTGAATCAATTGCATAACCTCTGATCTTTTTTCATTCAACAAGCTAATCAACAAAAATCTGCCTATATTTTCTCTTATGTGAGCTTCTATAACCGGATATAATCTTCTAACCAGACCTGATTCATTCCTCACAGCCTGGTAAAAAGTAACAGGATTTGTTATTTTATATTTTGCATACGCATCTACTATAATACGTTTTTGATCCGCTGTTATCACTTCCCTTGGGATCTTATCAGGACTTAAATCTAAAACTCTTTTATCAAGAAACTCTACACTATTTATGAATGGCAACTTAAAATATAAGCCACTTTCCCTAACATCCCTTACAACTTTACCCAGTTGTATAACTATTGCTTGCTTTGTTTCTTGCACAACAAATATTGAATTAGATAAAGCAATCAATAAAACAACAAATACAGAAACAAAAACAATTTTAATATTACTACTCATGGTTATTTTCCTAAATTTGTAAGAGGTAAATAAGAAAACATACCTTTCAGATCATCAGTTACAACAACTTTGTCTACCTTACTGAAAATATTTTCCATAGTTTCAAGATAAATACGATTCTTAACGAGAGAAGGATTCTGTCTATATTCCTCATAAAGAGATAAAAAGCGATTTGCATTACCTTTTGCTTCATTTATTATTTCATTTTCATATGCTTGTGCATCTAATTTTATCTTTATCGCTTCACCCTTTGCTCGAGGTATAATATCATTATTATAAGCATATGCTTCGTTTATAGTACGCTCTTTGTCTGCACGAGCACTTTGTACATCTCTAAATGAGCTAATGACTTTTTCTGGTGGATCAATTTTTTTCATTTGAACAGATAAAATCTCTATACCCATTTGGTATCCATCAAGAATCTGCTGCAATAGAATTCTAGTATCTCTAGAAATTTCTGGTCTGCCTTGACCAAGTGCAAAAGAGATCGTATTTTTACCTATTATTTCTCTCATGGCACTTTCAGCAGCATTTTTAACACTGAAACCGGGTTTGTAATCCCGCACTTTGAATAAATAGTCCTTAGCATCTCTAACGCGCCATTGAACCTCGAAGTTAACGTTGACTATATTTTCATCTCCAGTTAGCATCACGCCTTCACCGCGATCTGTATCTCGCCCATAAGAACTACTTACCCCAATTTCTTCACGATTTACTTCCTTAACGTTCACTTTAAAAACCTTGCCAATAGGGTAGGGGAAGTGATAACGCAAACCAGGTGTTTCTGTATTAGAATATTTACCAAAGGTAAGTTCTATACTTTCTTCACTAGGATGGACAATATAAAAGCCAGTGCAAGCATAGAACAGCAAAATAATGAAAATGATGAAATAAGGTTTTTTGCCCCTGTTTCTGGTTAATCCATTAAGAAAGAACCTTATATCAGATACAGCTTTACTTAAAATATCTTCATTATTAGGAGTTTTGTTCCCTACCGGTTTCTTCCCCAGATTCCAAGGATTATTATCATCAAACATAATGATTGATTCTATAATTAATACGCTAATATTACTTCTTTAATAAGAAAATGCAAACATAAATTGCTATTTTATTTACAAATTAATCATCAGGATGGAAAACATGATCGTACACTTCCTTTTCTCTATGTAGTATGGTTGACTCTATGGAATTTTCTGGCTTTTTTTTGAATTCTTTGTTGTCACTCTTTAAGTGCACTACGTCTTTGTGAAAATGGGAATTATACCTAAATAGTAAAGCTATTATTATTAAAGTTATAACAGCCAAAAAGATGAGTGTTCTTTTTCTATACTTCATAAATGCTGCAGCTTCTTGACCTAATTTTCTACGTTACCACAAAACACGTCAAGCGAAATTATTTGAAGACAAATAAATACTGGCAATCAATTTAACACTAACTTAAGAATCAAGGAATACAATTATAATATATTTAATTAATAGTGAGGTTTAAAATGTTACATAATGAAAAAAATTCAAATTCTGTTGGAACTCAACAAAACCAACCAGAAGATAGTTTTGATTTGAATAAAACGATGCAAAATCTACCAAATTCAGATATTGCTAATGATCCCAAGAAGCTAAAAGAAAGAATTACTGACCTGTTAAAAGGGGATACAGAATTCTCTAAGATGAAACAAGGAGATAAGATTCTTGTAGTAAGTGCAGCAAGTGGATTATTTACGGCAGTACTACCACTTTTGGCAGTTGGTGCAACACTTGCTATACCAGGTGCTATAGTTGGTCTTGCTTTATATTTCGCTGTAAAAGTCGCTGTAAAAACAGTTCAATCTGGATATAAAGGGCTCAAGTGGTCAGCAGAAAAAACAGTTGATGGGGTGAAATATACTGCTGGGAAAGTTAAGGACGCATCAACATACGCTGCCGGAAAAGTTAGAGATGGTGCTGTGCATGTTAAAGATAAGGTGAAAGAAGGTTATGAACATTCAGTAGATTCACTGAAAAAAGGCGCTAGTTTTGTAGGCGAAGGAGTGGCAAATAAGTTCCATAAGGCATCTGGTGAGACGGACTATTTAGATAAGGTAAAAAGGTTTACTCCAGATGCAATTAAGAAATCTGACGAAATAAGAAATGATATGAAAGCAATTTTTGCTGATAAAGGAAATAATTCTGGGTTAGTGAAAAATGTACTTTCTGGAATATCGTCAGAAATTGATTTAAAAATGGCAGAGAAGGCAAAATCAGGGGAGATTGAACATACTTCTGGATGGCAAGTACAGAAAGAATTCATTAATAATTTAAATGAAAAAAGCTTGCATAACTTGTTAACACAAAGGTCATTACCTAAAGGTAGTTATTTCATCGACAGTGTTTTCTCTGAACATTACGATGAAATTAAGAAGGTTATTAAAGAATGTAGAGAAAATCATTTGTACTCAAGCGTAAGCAATATGTTTGACAGAGCAGAGAAAAAAGCTAACAGGCCTTCTGTCAAAAGTTTAACTAGGTCTGTGTCATCATCATTCTCTTCACTGGGAAGAAAAGGCTCTGAACAATCTAACAGCTTGTCAAAAAGCAATTCACTAAATTCTATAGGAACTGAAAGTACTGCTACTGTCTCTGATTCAGATTCTCAGAACTTTGCAACAGTCCGTAGAAGCAATTCATCTAGTAGCTTAACTCCTAAGCTTACTCCAGTTGCTCCACCAGAACTACCTAGAAGCGCCTCATTGACTAACTTAAATGGACAAAGTTCTTTCAGTGAAGATGTTCTCAGTGATCCTATTGTGGAGCAAAACCTGGATAGTTTGAGTAACAGAACTCTCACTCACAGTAATTCTACTGATAGTGGAATGGGTTCTGGTTCTTCTACGCTAACAAGAAAACAAGTTCTTCCTTTAAAAGAAGAATTTGACAGAGAACTCGAAGAAAAGTTGGCAAAACGACGCGCATCTCTAGATCAACCTAGTGCAGAACCTGTCAACTCAAGAGCTACAGCAACTCCAGGAACAGTGTAATAAGTAAAACTTCTACCTTCTCCAAAAGGATGTTACTCAATGAGTAACGTCCTTTTTTTGTTTTTAAACTATAGAAAAATCCTAGATCCCAGCGGTATGCGTACAACCGTATGAACATTGTGATTTCTCTGCTAGGAAAGGTGTCATCCGAGTAGCTCTGACACTGGGATCCAGGAAAGTTTGCTTGTTTACAAGCAAACTAGCATAGAAAGTGGTTACAACGTTTTCGATGAGATTATATGGAAAACTGGATTCCAGTGTCAAGCACTGGAATGACATCACAGGGGCACTGGGATGACACCTTTACGTTTGAGGCAAACTAGCTATAACACTTAACATACTACCTTTGCAAACAAATGTTCATACAGTACGCGCTGGCGTTATTTTCTCTTGATGAATAAACCTGAGTGGAGTATAGTAGCAATGCGTTTATATAGATTCTAATGAATAATTTAGTTTTCAACTTTTTCAAATTTAAATGAGGCTAAAACTATTTCTGAAGAATTGTTAAACGAGAAGTTAATTGTATGTGTAACTGAAGTAAATTCTCTGTATTTATGGAAGGGTGAAATTAACAGTGGTTGTGAAGTAGTGGCAATTATGAAGAGCAGGAATGATCAAGTTGATAAAATTGTAGAAAAAATCGAAGCAATGCATTCTTATGATCAGCCAGCTATTGCTGTGATGCCCATAGAAAAAGCAAATAAATCTTTTACTAATTGGGCTAATAGTGTTATTGATGTAAGTAGTATTGGGGTGTAGCCAAGTGGTAAGGCAGCGGTTTTTGATACCGCCACGCGAAGGTTCGAATCCTTCCACCCCAGCCATATTGAAGTGGGTGTGAAATGATATCACTTTTCTATAAATTAAGATTATTGAATTATATATTAGGTAGTCTAAAAGATATAATTGTGAAACTGTTTCTCTTCACAATGTATCTTTACACATTCAGCATTGTGCTCATGTTTCTCAGCAATGGTTTTTGGTATGCTGTAGAATTTTGCTCTTTCAAAAATGCGTTTTACCGTTTGTTTCAATATTGCAAGTGGTATTATGAAAATAGGGAAGATCTCGGTTACGGAATTTCTATTCGAATATTAGTGGCGTTTCTTACTCCGCATTTTCTCTATAAATTATTACTTGGCACAGGCTGGAAGTCCTTTTTAAAGGAAAAGATAATACAGATACTCAACACAAGAAGAAAAAAGGGTAGTGAGTTCAGTAACACAAGTGGCAGTAGTTATAGTGATAAGAATAATTACAGCAATAACAGTGGTAACAATGAGCGTCAAGCTCAAGATGCAAAGCGAAAAGTAAACATGATAAAGCAGCTATTAATCAAAGATATAGAGGCAACTATAGATAGGAGATTGAATTATATTTTTTTCGGTAAAAGGAGTAAACCTCATTAAGTATATAAAAAGGCTTTATCTAGTAAGGCTTTTTAAGGTTGGCTGTATTTTATTTTTTACGTATATCGGATCACAATCAGCCAATATACATGTGTGCACAAAATCTTGACTAAAGTCTGACAACCAAGAAATTGCCTTACGTTTTTCTACCAAGCTTTCTGTTTTTTTACAGTTACTTGCTGCATCAATCATTGCCTGCGCTATTACTGATTTCCACAGCAAATAATACCTTTGTATATCATCTGACGTACTAGAGGTTGTCCGGAAACTAGTAAATTCAAGCATATTCCCTCTTTAACATAACCCTACTCATAGCTAGGTATATGAAATTCTCAGTGGATGTTGTGAGTAAATCATACTCCTTCGATAGCCTTCTATTCCTATTAACCCAAGCAAAAGTCCTTTCTACAACCCATCTTCTTGGCTGTACTTTAAACCCTTGTTCTCTTGTTGGTAGTAGCTCAGGTGGCGTATCTTTGTGCACCCAAAATCTACATGGAGGCCTTTTAACAATTTCAATATCTATGTCATATTCTTCCTTTATGTGATTCTTTAAATTTCTTCCTTGGTATCCCATGTCAGCCCACATTTTTTTAACTTTAGTATATTTTGTTCTCATATTGTTTAATGCTATTTTAATACCATCTCTATCATTTTCGTTAGCAGCGCCTACGTAACAACCTAGTATAAAACCCTGAGTGTCTGTAATTATATGCCTTTTTCTACCCTTTACTTTTTTACTTCCATCATAGCCTTTGATCCTCCCTTTTCTGTAGTCTTTACAGATTGACTATCTACTATACAGGCACTCGGCTGCTCATTCCTTCCTATTTTTCTTCTACTATATTTTGTAATTTCATAATTCATTTTCTCAAAAATTCCCTGCTTCTTCCATTGCCTGAACTGCTCATACACAGTCTTCCATAGCGGAAAATCATTTGGTAAATACCGCCATTGACACCCTGTACGCAATACATAGAAAATTGCTTCTAATATTTCTCTTTTGCTATACTTTGGCGGCCTTCCTCCTTTCTTGTATGATACTCTGAAGTGTTTTTCTATTCTTGCCCATTCCCTTTCGCTTAGATCTGTTGGATACTTTTTTCTCATCTTTACCCCGTACTAAAATTTCAGATATTATAGCCTTTTACTTATTTCCGGACAACCTCCTATAGTATTTTCTAAAATGAATGATAAATTTCCATTATGGTATTACCAACCAAAAGTTGTAAGTCTGTATATTTATGCATTAAAGGTCTGAGGCGGCTTTTGATGGTATTCCAACAATGCTCTATAGGGTTCAAATCTGGTGAATATGTTGGTAGATAGAGCAAACGGCATCTAGCATTATCTATTAACTCCTTTGTTTTGGGAGTTTTATGGAATGTGGCATTGTCCATAACTATTGTAGTACCATGTGGCAATTTAGGTAATAACATCTTCTCTAACCATGTATTGAATACCTCTTTGTCACACCCACCTTTGAAAGTCATTGGTGCAATAAATCTCTTTCCAATCCACCCGCCTATTATACTGATTCTCTCTCGTTTTCTTCCTGGAATATCTGCATAAATTTTCTTTCCTATTGGAGCACGTCCATACTCTCGGTATAACCTATTATCAACTCCTGCTTCATCTATATATAAGATGCTGGAATGGTCTATTTTTGAGATTTTATCGGTAAATCGCTGCCTATCTTCTTGATTGCGCTCTTGATATAGTGTAACTTTTTTTTAAAGTAATTCTTAGCTGTTTCAGCCTATACCAAATTGAATTTATTCCAAATCCAAGATTTTGTTTCATCTCTGCCAGCGTATGATCTGGATTCTTTTTAACATATTCTTCGAGTATTTTTGGGTCTATTTTTCGAATAAAGCTGCCGTTTTTCGATGGCCTTAGGCTTTCACCAGCGGCTTTCTTTCTTAACCAGCGGTACAGAGTTGCTATTCCTATCTCCAAAAGCTCTGCCACCTCAACCTTTGACTTCCCTTTTTCTATCATCGATACTGCCCTTTCCCTTAAATCCACACTATACGCCATTATAACTCAAATAGCTTATTATACCTTTATCATTTACTTTGGGAAGTACTATATTTGTTTCATAGTGGTTAAAAAATTCTTTAAAATTGAAGTTGTTTGACATAATGATACCTCTTTGGATTGAAATTTGAAATGATTTGAGTTTATGTCGCCACAGCAGATTCCGCTAACAAGCAGCGGGATAACGAATTACTTGACCGTCATTACACCGTCATACCGCGATTCATTCGCGGTATCTCGCTAACAAGCAGCGGACCGTCATACCGCCGCGGCGCTAACAAGCAGCGGGATGACGGTTGTCAGGCCAGCGCCCCCATGATGTCATTCAAGTAGCTGACACTGGTTCCTTTATGACGGCAGTGCCCCTATGGTGTCATCCCAGTGTCCCTATGATGTCATCCCAGTGCCCAGACACTGGGATCCAGGAATTTTGATTGGACACTGGGTTGGTAAGCATAAAAGTGTTATGTAAAATACAACGTTCTTGATGGGATTGCATGAAATGCTGGATCCCAGTGTCTGGGCACTGGGATGACACCATAGGAGGCTGCTTGGATGACAAAAAAAGGAGCACTGGAATGACAGCAATCTACGTCATACCGCGATTCATTCGCGGTATCTCAGCCGCTAACAAGAGATCCCGCTAGCGGGATGACGGTTGTCGTTTAGCCATAAACATTAAGAAATTTACCAAATAAAAAAAAAGGCAAAAGAAGCCCCGTGGTTATTATCCGCTTTAAAATATTGGCGTTTTTTATGTTTTAAACGCTTGACAAGCGAGATTCAGCCGCTTTTAATTGCAACTAACTTACGCTGCAAATGTTTAAGAAATTTACTAAGCAGAAAAAAAGACAAAGAATCCCCGAGTTAGCTAGTCTTTTACTATCTCTGTCGAGTATTGGCATTTTTTGATGTCTTGTAACGCTTTATAAGCGCGTTCAGCTTATTTAGATAAAAATCTAGATGTAGATGAAGTTTTGTAAAGACATACAGTATCTATATACTGCAAAAAATTGAACATAAGACGCCGATACATTAAGTAATCCTTACCTTTTAATCTGCAGATTGGCGAAAGCAAATACAATAGCTTCAGTTTCATGATAAGGGGGCTGGCGAGGTTTGTCAAGGAAGTTTTTTCGTTTCTGCGGGCTACCTGGTTTTCCTACTGAAATTTTGAAAAATGTAATCTACTCCTATATTCAAATATATCAAGCAGTAATTCAAAATCAGCCATTGCGCCTTTTGCGTTATTATACGCGAGATTGAGCAGCTCTTTGTCCTGATATAAATCAGCAAATTTAAATTCCATACATCCTGATTGTTTTGTGCCTAAAATATCTCCACTGCCTCTTAGCATCATATCCCTTTCAGCAATGTAAAATCCATCTTGTGACTCACACATGATCTTTAACTTTGAAGATGAGCTTTTACTTAAATTATCGTATAATAATACACAAAAAGATGGCTTGTTTCCTCGCCCTACTCTGCCTCTTAACTGATGCAATTGTGATAACCCAAATTGCTCTGCATTTTCTATAATCATGATGGTTGCATCTGGCACATCTATACCAACTTCTATCACAGTGGTTGCAACAAGCAGAGAAAATTCATTCCTTTTGAAGGAAAACATAACTTGATCTTTCTGCTCCTGAGTCAATTTTCCGTGTATTATCCCGACTTTATCAAGAAATGTTTTTTGTAATTCCTGAAAACGCATCTCTGCTGCAGCAATATTGGTCTCTTCGTTTTCTTCTATATATGGACAAATCCAATATGCTTTTTCGCCCCTGTTTATAGCACCTTTTAGCTTTTCAATAACATCTGGCACCCTACTAATGTTCATAGTTACAGTTTTTATTGGCAATCTGGATTTTGGTTTTTCTTTCAAAATTGAACATTCAACGTCACCATACATAGCTTGCTGCAAAGTTCTTGGAATGGGAGTTGCAGTAACGAAAAGTATATCGGCATTTTCTCCTTTTCCTACCAAGCGATTTCTCTGCATCACTCCAAATCGCTGTTGCTCGTCTATGACTGCAAGCCCTAAATTTTTAAATGTAACGTTAGCTTGAAATAGTGCATGAGTGCCAATCACTATATTTAAAACACCACTTGCAAGTTCGTTCATGATAATCTTTCTTTCCTTGCGCGAAGTTTTACCAGTAAGCAGCGCAACTTTTATATCGGTACAGGATAAAACTTCCTCAATCCAATTATAATGTTGCTCCGCCAAGATAGTAGTCGGTGCCATTAGAGCTGCCTGCATGTTGTTTTCTACCACATTTATCATTGCAAAAAGTGCAACTACGGTTTTGCCACTACCAACATCACCTTGCAGCAAGCTTATCATGCGATACTTGGATTTTTGTCTCTCTGAGATCTCATCTATTGCACGAGTTTGATCATTTGTTAATTGAAACGACAATTCATTTAAAACTTGCTCTTTATATTTACTCAATATTATAAATTCTCTTCCCCTTTCTTTCACATGATTTTTTCTTGCAAGTTTCAGCGCTAGCTGATACGCAAACAATTCATCATAAGCAAGCCTTTTTCTACAAACCTCAGCTTCCACCAATGAGCTTGGTCTGTGCAACTTTATGATGCTTTCCCTCCAACTTAACCATTTTTTTTGCTTGATTAATGTATCATCTATCCACTCTGGTAAATCAGGCAATTCTTTTAGATTAGAGCTTATTATGTTCCCAATGCGCTTATTGGTAATGCCACGGCATAATTGGTAAACTGGCTCTATGCAAGCTATTTCTTTAAATTGGTTGATGTCAAGCGACACGTAATCTGGATGAGTAATTTGCCAATGTTCAGCAAATTTTTCGAGTTTGCCACTGATGATCACATTCGCTCCAATTGGAAATAGTTTATATAAATACTTAACTGAGTAATTAAAAAAGACTATGAATATATACTGACTCTCACTTTCAACGACTATTTTATATGGTCTACCTCTAAAAGTGGGCGACTGATGTTCATAAACTTTTGCAATGAAAGTTGTAAATTCTCCAACTCGAGCATCAGATAGTAACTTGCTTCTATCCACATAACTAAGTGGCTTATAAAACAGCAGATCCACCACCTTGTCCCCACCACAAAGTTTAGGTAATATTGCGGAATGAAACTTAGGTATATTCTCCAGCCTGCTATTTAGAAAAATCTGATTGCTCATTGAGATTCATACATGTGTAAAACTGTTATAGAGCCTTTTTAAAATCTTGTCACCTTATGGTCAGGTATGCACTATAGCTAGCACAGCTCTCTAACGTCATACCGCGATTCATTCGCGGTATCTCAGCCGCTAACACGTAACGGAATGACGAATTTGTTGTTTTTAAAATCGTCGGTAAGCCTAAGTTACCCCTAACTATATTTGCTATCATAGGGCTTATAGTAGGTATTTTATTAACTTATTAATCATTTTTATGTGTTATTATACCATTAGCAGTCTATATCAAGGTATTAATGATGAACAGCTCTACACCAAAAGAAAAGGAAAATCCAATAGTTACACTAAGAGCTCAAGCAGAAAAGTTTGGTTTTAGCAGGTTGAGGGCTGGTAAAGATAGTGCTGAAGCGAATTCTGGTGCAACTATGTACGTAGATCTTCCAAGAATGAAACTTGTTATTCAGAACAAAGTTATAACAAAAGAGCTTGTTGATGAATTATATAATAAACATACCAACCTCATTTCAAATGACAAAAATAAGTACCGCCAATTTGTAAAACAAGTTTTTACAGAGCTATTTGAATATGCTGAAGCAGAAGTTCCAAATGATTCTATTCTAGAAGAACTAATCACTAATTGTAACCAGGCTGCTTATGTGGGTGCATTGTATGGTAAAGGAGGACCTATCCTTCATTTAGCTGAAACATATGGGTTATTGTTTCAGTCTAATCATGTAACACATATTAATTGTAGTGATCCAAGTCATGCGGCAATCAGAATTGAAGAAAAAATTGCAGTTCGCACTTTTGCAGAACTGGAAGAAGAATTATGTAAATTGGATAGCTCGCTAGAATTCACACTTAAGTCTCAAGGTGATAAAAATGTAACATATGAAGATGGTAAATTGTCACTTACTGTTCCTAAGAGACTGAAGGACTATAATATAGGTGATAAAAACTTGTTTGACGTTATAAAAGAGTGTTTTCAGAAATTTTGCGAGAGGCTTGGATTTTTTAAAATAAAAATAGAGCATGGTTTAGGCGATCCACTAGAAGTAAGCGACCATCTGGAAAATATGGAACCCCCTATTCGTAGTAATGAGCACGGCCTGAATTAAAATATCTTGAGCTTGTTTGCACAATCAATCACTTCAGCATTTAGAAATTGTTTTTTAAACCAGGTATACTGACGTTTCGCGTAGTGTCTTGTGTTTGTTTGAGCAATTTGTATCGCTTCGTCTAAAGTAATCTCACCTTTCAAGTACTTTATAATTTCTGGCACTCCGTGTGCTTTCATAGCTGGCAAATGTGGGGCTAGGTTCATGCTAAGTAGCTTTTTTACTTCATCAATTGCTCCATTTTCAATCATTGTAATGAAACGAGAATTTATTTTTCGGTATACATCTTCACGTTTAGGCAGAATTGTATATATCTTAAAATTATTGAATAAAGGAGGCTGTCTATTCTCTTGCCATACAAAAATTGACTTGCCAGTTTCAGTGATAACTTCAAGTGCCCTTGAAAGGCGGTGCGAGTCATTCATGAACACTTTACCTTGAATCCTTGGATCTTTGCTTAGCGCTAATTTGTAAAACTCCTCTTTACTTAAATTTTTCCTTAATTCGCTTACATTTTTCCTCACTTCCTGACTTATTTGTGGCATTGATGATAAGCCTTTGATTAAACTGCTGATGTAAAGCCCGCTTCCTCCAGTGATGATAGGTATTTGAGCATTTTCTAATGCGTGATTAACTTCTTTTTCTAAATCTTCTAACCATAGACCCACGGAATAATTTTCTTTTGCTGAAACATAACCATATAGTTTATAAAATTCTTCTTGCTTTGGCGGTTGAGCAGTAATTATGGGAATTTCTTCATATACCTGCTTTGAATCACAATTTATTATACTAATATTTCCATATTTTTCTATCAGGTTATCGCATAATTCTGATTTACCTGAGGCCGTAATTCCTGTAATAATTACTATATTATTTTTCATTTATATTAATTTAATTAACATATGATAAAGTGTAGTAAAAGTTTGGATTCTACAATCTAAAGTTTGGAGATTTTTATGGCAGAAAACAACGACAATAATTCATTTACTAAGCGTTTCACAAACAGGACTCCTGGCGGTACAGGGGAAGGTTTTTCCAGTAAGTATTCGTCTCAAAACACCAAAGAACGGGCATTAGGGGAAAAAGGAAAAATTTCTGAATTAGCAGGCAAAAAAACCGAATCCAAGGAAGCTTTTTCTGAAAGTGGCGGCATAAAAAGTAAAAGCAGAACTGTCAATGAAAGATCTTTTGCTGATGCAACAAAAAGAAGTAGGTCAGATCTTATATACTTAGTCCGTGGTAAAGATCGTGGAAAATCAGCGTGGCATTATGTATTAGTTGATAAAGAGAAAAGAGAAATGTTTCTAGCAAAAAGCAGAACTGGCTCTATAGATGTTGCAGACTATGGAGAGATTTTGTATTCAGGATGGGGAGAGGATCCACCACAGGCAATAATTGATAAAGTCAATGAAGAGTTTGGGTTGTAGCAAATCTGCATAACAAATGGTAAGCTGCGTTGCATTACGTTTACAAAAACTAGCAGTTACTATATAAGATACAGTGCAACAAAACTGATCTAGTTGTTATGAATAAGTTTTTAGCTATATGGTATCTAAAATAATAAATGCAATACAGAACAATTTATTAGTGTGTTTTCCAACAGAAACAGTGTATGCTCTTGCTTGTAATGCACTAGATAATGAATCTATAGGAAAAATATATCAGATAAAGAAACGCTCTCAAAATAAACCACTGTCTATATTTGTTAGTGATATTTACAATTTGACAAAAATAGCAAAGGTAAAGGAAAGATATATTGATTTAATAAACCACTTTTCTCCTGGACCAATTACCTATATTTTACCACTTAAAAACAACAACATATTGCCAAACGAATTCTTTAAAGATAGTATAGGTATCAGAATTCCTGAGCATCCTATTGCAATTTCAATACTAAACAAACTGAAAGTTCCAATAGTTGCAACTAGTACAAATATTTCAGGAAAAGAAAGTGTATGTAAGGCAAACGATATACCACAATCCATTAAGCAACATTTATCTGTAGTGATTGAAGATGACGAACTAGTTTCTGGTATAGAATCTACTATTATTGACTTAACCGAAGATAAGATTAAGGTTTTAAGGGAAGGTGCAATTTCATTACAAACAGTAAACAACGCATTTTCAAACTAAAATCTATAGGAGAAAGAATGAAAAAAGTAATAGGCCACAACCAAGCCAAAAAAAAAATAATGAACAACTTATCTGTTCAGTCTTGGCTGATCTGTGGTAAAAGAGGTATAGGAAAAGCAACACTTGCAAAATCCTTCTCCAATTGGTTACTCATAAAAAACTATAATGAAGTAGCATTGGACTTACACATTGTTGAAGGTGATACTATCGGAATAGAAAAAGTCAGAGAAATGAAAAACTTTCTACACTTAAGTCCCATTCAATCAGAACACAAAATAGCTATAATAGATAGCTTAGAGGCAATGACTAATCACGCTAAAAACGCAATATTGAAAATATTAGAAGAGCCGCCAAAAAATTCTAAGATATTTATAATTAGCCATAAGCCATATGATATACAAACCACTATCTTGTGTAGGTGCTTTCAGCTAAATTTACTCCCATTAACTTATGATGAAACAAAGCAAGTTGCTTCATCTCAATGTAAATTTGATAATCAAACATTTGACGAAATGATTACTTTATTTCCTGGAATGCCAGGAATGATAATAAATACAATAAGTAGTGATGCTTATGAAGCATACAAATGCTTTTATAAATTTCTTCATGATTTAAAGAATCCCAATATGATTAATAAAGTAATTAATAGCGAAATCGAACTAGAACTAGCATCATATATAATTCAGGCCTTCATTTTAGAAAGCATAAAGAGAGAGGTAAATGGTGTTGAAATTCTGCTAAGTCAGTGGAAAAAAATAGATGAACTTTTCGTTGCCGCAAAGCAACTCCACTTAGATAAAAAGCATGTTTTAGCTAATGTAGTTAATATCATGACATAAGTTTACAAAGTATAATACTTTTAACATAAATTCATGATAAAATTCTGTTAATTTAATACTCGAAGTATATAATTTGACTGATAATAAATTAACTGTATGGCAATCAATAGAAGTTTTGACGAAAGCCATATTGAACATGCAGAAAAAATTAAGCTTAATTAAGAATATAGCTTCAGATCAAGACATAACCCTAGAAAAAGGAAAGGAGTTGTTAAGTGGCATTTATGAAGCAAATTTTAAGCTAAACAAGACAATCAATATAGCTATAGTATTTTCTAAAATGAATGATAAATTTCCATTATGGTATTACCAACCAAAAGTTGTAAGTCTGTATATTTATGCATTAAAGGTCTGAGGCGGCTTTTGATGGTATTCCAACAATGCTCTATAGGGTTCAAATCTGGTGAATATGTTGGTAGATAGAGCAAACGGCATCTAGCATTATCTATTAACTCCTTTGTTTTGGGAGTTTTATGGAATGTGGCATTGTCCATAACTATTGTAGTACCATGTGGCAATTTAGGTAATAACATCTTCTCTAACCATGTATTGAATACCTCTTTGTCACACCCACCTTTGAAAGTCATTGGTGCAATAAATCTCTTTCCAATCCACCCGCCTATTATACTGATTCTCTCTCGTTTTCTTCCTGGAATATCTGCATAAATTTTCTTTCCTATTGGAGCACGTCCATACTCTCGGTATAACCTATTATCAACTCCTGCTTCATCTATATATAAGATGCTGGAATGGTCTATTTTTGAGATTTTATCGGTAAATCGCTGCCTATCTTCTTGATTGCGCTCTTGATATAGTGTAACTTTTTTTTAAAGTAATTCTTAGCTGTTTCAGCCTATACCAAATTGAATTTATTCCAAATCCAAGATTTTGTTTCATCTCTGCCAGCGTATGATCTGGATTCTTTTTAACATATTCTTCGAGTATTTTTGGGTCTATTTTTCGAATAAAGCTGCCGTTTTTCGATGGCCTTAGGCTTTCACCAGCGGCTTTCTTTCTTAACCAGCGGTACAGAGTTGCTATTCCTATCTCCAAAAGCTCTGCCACCTCAACCTTTGACTTCCCTTTTTCTATCATCGATACTGCCCTTTCCCTTAAATCCACACTATACGCCATTATAACTCAAATAGCTTATTATACCTTTATCATTTACTTTGGGAAGTACTATACTTTGCCAAAAATTGGCTATCATATGCTAAATGGTGAGCTTGTTGTACGTAATCATATTACGGAAGAGGAAGTAAAGATTCCTGGAGATTTTCATTACCTTAAAGTCGTAAAATCCGATCATGATAATTATAAATTAACGTTTTGTAATTTTTTAGGTAATGAGTTTTTTGAATATAAAAAGTATGATCCACAATATTCTGGTATTTCAGATGAATATAAATTTGTGGATTTTGGTAGTGTAAAAAAGACTCATAATCTAAAATTTAAGGAATACATTGGTCATGCACCTAAATTTTTTGCTGCAGAAGGGCCTATTGAGCCTGGATCCCAAAACCATGTAATTGATCTATTTGAGCTAGTCAAAAGTGGTAAAGGTAGAAAAGTGGGAACCTTTGCTGATGAATTTGGTTATTTTGATGATCAAAATAAATTACATTATTATAATTATCACAAAAGTGTAGAAAGTAATACTTATGATCCTGAAAATTTCAGTGTAAAAATGATAAATATAGATGTGAGCAAAATCGATAAATTCTACCTCATTGCAGAACAAGGTGATATAATCATTCATCCTATTTGGGAAAATTTAGACATATTTTAAAGTTTTTTTTAGAGTATCTAAGCTTATTGTTATTATAATGATCCGATTAGGTCTGGTAGTATTGTGTTATGGAAGATAAATTGCTTGAATCAGTAAAAAACAAAAGTTATTTCAGTAAAGCAGTCGAATGGTACTGCCATAGGTATCTGTTTTGTGTAGCAGAAAGATCTTGGATGGCATTAACAGTATCGCTTCTCCTAGTATGCTTATGTTTATTAACATTAAACATATACCTGTTATTTCCTATTAAAAAAGATTTAAATTTTGTGAAGTATATGAACCACACAGAAGATGAGTTCTCTGCAATGCATAAGCTTAGTTTCAGTAAAAAGGAAGATGAATACACTTCCACAGCGAGGTACTTAATAAGTAAATACATTGAAATATACGAGTCCATTAAGATCGTTGAACCGAAGTACCAAGAAAATTTTATAAGAAACAATTCTATACATAAAATCTATCAAGGCTTTCAGGAAAAAACGAATAATGAAGCTGGTAATTTGTCTTTATCTAAAAGAAAAATCGCCAACATAAATGTAATAACATTATCTATTGATCGATCGACCAAGGACTTAGTTACATTTGCTGGAAATGCTACTGTAGTTTTTACAACCGAGCAAAATAAGGAGGATACTGTGGAGATTAGCTTCACTTTGTCGAATATAAAAGCAACTCTGGCTGGTATAATACCATTTAAATTTATTGTTAATGGTTATAAATACAGATTTTAAAATATTACTTGGTAGCTAAAAAAAATAACCAAAGTGCACATAGCAGTAATAACTGGAGGTAAAACTAGAAGAATTGGTGTTTTTTTAATAAAGTAATTCTGAGAAGGTTTTAAGAAAAAGGCATTGTAAATTATCGGTAAAAAGTACAGAGCGTTGAGTATAGTACTAACAATTAACACTAGAGTTACAAACACAGAAAGTATTACATTGCCAGAGTTGAAAACAGCTTGAAAAATGAGAAATTTACCCCAAAAAGTCGGAGCAGGCGGCACCCCTATCATAGACAATGCACCTATAGCAAATGCTGTCATGCTAATTGGCATACTGCGTCCTATACCGTAAATCTTATCTATATATTTCTCACCTGCTCTCGTTATTATTGCTCCGGCAACGAAAAACAAAGTGATTTTTGCAAATGCGTGGCAAACTAATTGAAAAATTGCAACCCTCATGCTGAGATCACTAAAAATTGAAGCGAATAATATAATATACGACAATTGAGAGATGGTAGAGTAAGCAAGCAACTTCTTTAATTCTTTTTGCTTTAGTGCAATCAATGATGCAGTAATAATAGTAAATCCAGCAGCGTACGGAAGCCACCCTCCAGCAAACCAATTTTGCTGCACAAAACGTTGCATGTTATCGACGCCGAAAGTGTATAATATAACTTTTATGATGATGAAAACTCCGGATTTCACAACAGCAACAGCGTGCAGTAGTGCACTCACAGGAGTTGGTGCAACCATTGCTTTTGGTAACCAAAAATGCATTGGCATTAATGCAGCTTTTCCTATTCCGTAAATCAGCATAGCAAAACACACTGCAATGAAAGTGATGAGTGAAGTATCAAATTTGAATATTCCACCGCTTACAAAGTCTAAAGTATGAAATTCATGATATAAAAGGCCTATTGCAGGAAAAAATAATACCAAAGAAGAGAAAAATAGCACGCCAAAGTAATAGCGTCCTGCAATCATTGATTCATTTGTTGAGTTGTAAGTAACCAGAGGGTATGTACTAATAGTTAGAAGCTCATAAAAGACAAATGTAGTGAGCAAGTCTCCAGAAAAAGCAATAAACATTGCACAGCCAATCGATATTGAAAAAAAGCATAGAAAACTTGAGTGATTGCTATCAGCATAGTTATTCTGCATATAACATATTGCATATATACTGGTCAGCACCCATAAAAACGATATTAATAAACTGAATATTACTCCGGTAGACTCTAGCTTTAAACTAATGTGCAAATTATTACCAAAATCCATGAGAATAAATTGAGAATGATCACCATATACCCAATATAAAGTGCACAGACACGTATACGTAAACAGAAGTACAGAAGAAGTGACAGTAATACTATTGTTCACTCCGGGCCATTTACCAGTAAAAAAAATAACTAACGCACTTAAAAGTGGAATCAACGCAGTAATTAATAAATAATTCTCAGTAATTGAAAATGGTAAGGAAAGAGACGTTAAAACACAGTCCATTAAATAATTCATCTTTTTGTTTAGGTAAAGCTAGAATTATACTAAAATCATAGAAAAACCGCTATGTTTTTTTGGCAAACTAGTCGTTTGTGTATGCTATAGCTATACTGCGATTCATTCCACAACTGTACGAACATTTGTTTTTGTTAAACACAACAAAGATGTCATCCCAGTGCCCTGACTACTTGGATCCAGAAAACTTAATTTCAACTAAGTGGCTGCATAATAAAGGCTGGATTCCAGTGCCAAGCACTGGAATGACAGCAATCTACGTCATACCACCACGAACCGTCATACCGCGATTCATTCGCGGTATCTCATCCGCTAACTAGTAGCGGGATGACGAGCTTATCGTCATGCCACCGCGAACCGTCATACCGCCGCGGTATCTCAGCATAGATTCCGCTAACTAGTAGCGGAATGACGGTTTTTCAAATTGTCGTAAGTCAGTTTAGCTATATAGATAGCACAAAGTCAACTGCATAAATTGAAAATATCTGCTAGACGCAAATTACAACAAATGCAGTAGCGTAATCTCCATCGTCACTTAAAGAAAGATGAATTTTGGAGATAAAATCCTTGCTAACGGTAAGATATGGCTTGCCTCTTACATCATTGTATATTTCTATATCTTTCATTGTAATACCCTGACCACTACCTCGTGCTTTAACAAAAGCTTCTTTTGCTGCAAAGCGTTTAGCAAAATACCTTGCTCGCATTTCTTGACTATTATACTTTCTACTTAGCTCTATTTCCTTTTCAGTGTAGATTCTATTGAGAAATTTTTCCCCGTATTTTTGTAATATTCTCAATATTCTTGGTATATATACTATGTCAGTGCCGATACCGTGTATCATTTTGCGCTAAAGTGATTTATTGCTTCCTCAATCTGCATTTCCTTTACCTCTCCAGTTGCTCTATTTTTTACTTCAACTATATTTTCACTTACTGCTTTCTTTCCGACAATTATTTGCCACGGCAAGCCTATCAGATCCATTCTAGAAAATTTTACTCCTACACTCCCTTCCGTATCATCGTAAAGCACTTCATCGCTTTTCAAAGCTTTGTATATTTTATCTGCAGCCTCCGTTACTTTCGTTTGTAAATTGATTAAACCAATTCTGAAAGGAGCCACCGATTCTGGCCAGATAATTCCTTTATCATCATGAAAAGCTTCTATTATTGCACCAACAAGCCTTGAAACCCCAATGCCATACGAACCCATATGTATATTGACATTTTTTCCATCTTGAGAAGTAACACTTGCCTTCATAGGCTTTGAATATTTGTCGCCAAAATAAAAAATATGCCCTATTTCAATACCTTTACTAACATTTAACTGCTCTTGTGATATAGGGCAAGTCTCAGGATCATGCATATCATCTGCAACTGCGTATATACTCTTTAAACTTTCAATATCTTCACTCTCTAGTAGTTCAGAAAATTTATTGTCATAATATAAAGTGCTCTCACCAGTGTTTGCCAATATATGAAACTCGTGGCTCAAATTTCCTCCAATTGGCCCCGTATCAGCTCGAACTCCAATTGGAGTAAATCCCATGCGTTTGAAGATTTTTATGTAAGTTTTGTACATCAAATTATATGAATTCAGTGCACCTTCGTAATCTACATCAAAACTGTATGCATCCTTCATCAAAAATTCCCTGCCCCTCATAACACCATAACGTGGTCTTACCTCATCACGGAATTTCCATTGAATTTGGTATAAACAAAGTGGCAAATCTTTGTAACTTTTTACCACATCTCTAATTAAATCAGTTGCTATCTCCTCATGCGTTGGACCAAAAAGCATATCTTCCTCATGCCTATCCTTTATGCGTAGCATTTCCTTACCGTAATCATCGTAACGCCCTGATTCTCGCCAAAGACTTGCTGGTTGCACACAAGGCATTAATGCTTCAATAGCACCGGATTTGTTCATTTCATCTCTGATAATATCTTCAATATTCTTAAGCACTAAGAGACCAAGTGGTAACCACGTATAGATGCCAGATGCTATCTGCTTTATTAAACCTGCACGCAAAGAATATTGATGGGAGATAATTTTAGCATGGGCAGGCTTTTCCTTTAGAGTTGGCAGGTAATATTTGGATAAGCGCATATAATAGATCTGATTGTATTAAGTAATCTTAATACAATCAGACCTGTAGGTAAACTTATTTTGAAAAGGAAGGGAAGTGCATGGCTGACCATTTCATAGTTATCATAGTCCTTGTACAACATTTTCCTTTTGGCATCGCAACGCTTTTCCACCAAACTGTGCTATGCGATCCTCAACAGAAAGAGGAGGTGAATCTTGCACCTCATTATCCACTGAGTCAACATTATTTACTTGTGGTGAATCAACACACGAACTTGGCGGTACCGGTGACTCCTCTGTTTCTTGTTCAGGATGTATCGGAGATGTGGCTCTAGATCCTATACCACTGTCAAGACCCCCGCTTCCTTCTTCCTTGCTTGATGGGGAATTTGTGTGTTTTGTCTGCTCCTCTTTTTCCTGCTCTATCTCTTTCTGTGTGTCTTTGCTTTCATCTGTAGTCCAATCTGAATCGCTAATAGAATCAGAATGCTCACTTTCACTATCTGAGAGTTGCATGACTGCTGCTCTCTCCTTAAGTCTCTTTGTCCAATCTGAATCATTATCATCCGACTTCTTTCTCTCTGCTTGCTCCCTATCTATTCTTGCAGCAAACTCTTCTGGTGTTTCTTTTTTGTCAGTGCCCCCACTACTTTCTAATTTTGCTTTCAATTCATTTGTAAAATTTTTGCTGCCCACTCTTTTTAACGTAGTACCTCCTCTTATCTGTTCAAACAGAGTAGAATGATTATTATTCTCAGGTTCACCAGCCTTCTTCGGTGCATCATTCTTAGGTTGCTCCGTACGCTTGGAAGCTGTAAAAAAATGCGGAGGCGGAGGTGGTAGTGCAGCATCTTGTGGCAATGGAGGAGGTGGTGGCGGTGGTACACTGACACTTGGATTTGGTTGTGTACCCAATGTTACTGGAGGTGATTGAGGAGTAGGTACATTTGATTTATTCTCCAGATTAGTACAATTTTTACACACAAATTTTTGTGGTTCTTGAGATGGAGTATGGCCGAATTTCTGTCCATTAAGACCTACTTCTTTCTTATTATCATCTCTAGAAATAGCCAGTTTAACAAGATATGTCACTGAAATAAGTGCAACAACCGTAGAAACAGCAAAAATTGCTAAAGGAACTGCTGCAATAGGACCAGAACCAGAAACTGCTATAAATAGATAAGCTATAAGTAATATACGACCAGCAATAGCCATACAATAGACTTCTTGTATAACCCACACTAAGTAGAAAAAAGGTGTCATCCAAGTAGCTGACACTGCTCTCCTTTGTCATTCCAGTGCTTGACACTGGTTTCCATCCAAAATGGTGTCATTCCAGTGCTTGACACTGGAATGACACCGAAGGGGCTACTGCCGTCTTGGATGGAAACCAGTGTCAGAACTAGTTAACCATGGGGCTTCTTTTGCCTTTTTTTCCATTTGGTAAATTTCTTAAATATTTATGGCTAACATGAAGCTAAGTACGAACTTTGTTAAACATAACAAATGGTGCCATTCCAGTGCTCCTTTTTTTGTCATCCCAGTGCTTGACACTGGGATCCAGTTTTCCATATAATCTCATCGAAAATGTTGTAACCACTTTCTGTGCTAGTTTGCTTGCTTACAAGCAAACTTTCCTGGATCCCAGTGTCTGGGCACTGGGATGACATCATAGGGACACTGGGATTACACCCTGACAATCGTCATCCAGCTACTTGTTAGCGGCTAA
Source organism: Wolbachia endosymbiont (group A) of Eristalinus aeneus (assembly GCF_964026915.1). Taxonomy (NCBI): domain Bacteria; kingdom Pseudomonadati; phylum Pseudomonadota; class Alphaproteobacteria; order Rickettsiales; family Anaplasmataceae; genus Wolbachia; species Wolbachia endosymbiont (group A) of Eristalinus aeneus. Next base: position 157,248 of record NZ_OZ034712.1, on the reverse strand, counting down.
GAGATACCGCGAATGAATCGCGGTATGACGGTTCGTGGCGGCATGACGATAACCTCGTCTCACTGCCATTAAGTTAAGGAAAAAAGATAGATTTTATGGGATAATGATGTATACCAATAAGTTTAAAGGTAGTATGAGTAAAAAAGGCAGTAATAAAATTTATTCAAAATGAATTGGCAAGTCTAGAATTTATAGAATCCCATAAATCATCTTCAAAAGATTTTATGAGAAAGAGGAAGTTATCTTTTATTGACATATTTATCTTAATTTTAAGAAAAAGTGTAAAGTCGCTGCAAGTAATACTAAACGAATTTATTTTATATAGGAAAAAAGACTATACCGTTACTGCTAGTGCTTTTAGTCAAGCAAGAAAAAAAATGAAACACAGTGCATTTTCAGAAATTAACGAAGGTGTGGTTTCCTTGTACTACCAAGACCAAAAATTTAAAACTTGTTTTGGCTTTAGAGTGTGAGCTCTTGATGCCTCCAAAATCATTTTACCAACAAGCGTTGAAATAAAAAATGAATTTGGCTCAAGAAAAATACGTAACCAAAAACCAAAAGATTTAGGTGATTATGCAAGTGCAACCTTTGCGGTTTGTTAAGATGTGCTAAATAATGTTGCCATAAGGTCAGTGTTAGATAGAGGTAACACTCATGAAATTAACTTAGCAGATGAAATGCTTAAAGTTGTAAATACTAATGACTTACTGATTTGTATATTTATCTTATAAATTTCTTTCTAGCCTTACAAAAAGAAAAATTGCTTATGTCATTCGATGTCCCAGATCATCTTTTAATGAAGTGAATGCTATGTTTGAAGAAAAAAGCCCATCTAGTGTTGAGGTTACCATATGTGCTCAGCGTAAGATAAAACAAGAAAATAGTGGAATAACGCTTCAAAGTGGTACTGCCATCTGGTGAAATTGAAGTGTTAGCTACATCATTAATGGATGAACAAAAGTTTCAAACTGGAGGATTTAAGGAGTTATATTTTTTACGCTGGGGAGTTGAGACATTTTTTGCAAAACTCAAAGGAAGACTAAGTCTAGAAAATTTTACAGGAAAAAGTGTTGAGTCTGTTAAACAGGATTTTTGGTCAGCTATCATTATTAGCAACCTAGAAAGTGTTATGACAGAAGATGTAGAAGAAGCGTTGAATATGGACTTAACCGATGATAAGCTTAAGAGGAGCATTAACAAATCTGTCTCATTTAACGCGATCAAAAACTTGGCTTTCGACATTTTTGCTACGGAATCAGATACTGACTGCATTATGGATCAATTATCAAAGCTATTTTTGATGAACACTTTGGCGGTAAGAAAGGGAAGGAAAGTTGATCGTCATAAGGTACCTTATCTTCGTTCGTTCAATTACCAAAAAAGGGTTAGAAAACACATATTTTGACTAGAGGTAGTATTCATATCTTCTGATAATAACTGGGTAGCTTATTGCCATAGCTCCTGTAAAATGACTTCTAAACAAACTGTTTCTTAAGTAATTTACACTTCAGAGTTTATCTGCTTTAAAGTTTACTCTATTCTGTTTCAGCATTTGTCATAAATCCTTAATTATTTCTGACTTTTTAGTTCAGTTTTTAACCATTCTTTCCTTAACTTAATGGCAGTGAACCTCGTCATCCCGCTACTTGTTAGCGGGATCTCTTGTTAGCGGCTGAGATACCGCGAATGAATCGCGGTATGACGGTTCGCGGCGGTATGGACGTAGGAAAACCTTTCTTGGGTCAGCTATAGAGACTCTCATCTTTAGCGAGCTTCAAGGTAATTGGTTGCTATTTGCGAAAATATTCGCATAATTTAAGTAACATTACTTAATAAAAATTAACTATGGAGCTTAATAAGATTGCAGCATCGATTTTACTTTCTGGGCTAATCATTATGATAGTTAGTAATGTAGTTGATATGCTTTACAGTCCAGAAGAATATAAGATTGAACACCAAACGATAGTAGCTGCTGGCAGCAATGAGTTCCAGCAAAAAATCGAGCAAGTGGCGCTTGATATTGGAGCGCTCATGCAGAATGCTAGCTTTGAGAAAGGTAAATCAGCAGCAAAAAAATGTATAGCCTGCCATAGTTTTGAGAAAGGTGGAATGAATAAAGTAGGACCAAACTTATGGAACATAGTTGGAAATAAAAAGGCCCATCTTGGTAACTCATTCAATTACTCAAAAGCAGTGCTTGAAAGAGGTGGAAAATGGGGGTATGAGGAGCTATTTGCCTTTTTAAAGAACCCAAAAGCCTATATAAAAGGTACACGTATGGCATTTGCAGGTATTTCCAATCCACAAGAAATTGCAGATCTAGTTAGTTATTTGCATCAATTGAGTGATAGCCCGGTTGCTTTGCCAAAGTAGTATGGATTATTGTAAATTGTTTGATGGAAATAATGGTCACATAGCATATCGAAAGCTACAAGGAAAGAAAGCTTCTGTAGTTTTTTTCGGTGGATTTGCATCCAATATGGATGGAACTAAAGCAACTGCTATTTACAAATTTTGCCAAGAAAATGACGTAGCACTTGTGCTATTTGATTATTTTGGTCACGGTCATTCAAGTGGTAATTTTATTGATTACACGATAAGTGATTGGCAAAAAAATTGTGCTAAAGTAATGAGTGAATTAACTAGCGATAAACAAATAATTATAGGTTCAAGTATGGGAGGATGGCTGATGTTGCTCACTGCCCTTCAATTTCCAGAAAAAATTGCAGCACTAATTGGTATATCGTCTGCTCCCGATTTTACTGAAGATTTGATATTCAAGCAATTGTCAGGCAAGCAAAAAGAAGAACTAGATTCTAAAGGTGTAATAGATTTTACTTCAGAGCATTGTACATACAAAATAACTAAAAATTTGATCGAAGATGGCAGAAAGAACCTTCTTTTAAACAAAAAGACAATAGATATAAACTGTCCTGTGCGCTTGCTGCATAGCATTAATGATAAAGATGTTCCTTATCAAACTTCATTGAATTTAGCTGAAAAAATTAAGTCAACCGATGTTGAAGTACACTTAATAAAATCAGCAGAGCACAATATGTCTGACAATCATTCACTGGAAGTTTTATTTAAGACCATTAGAGAATTTTGTAACCAGACTGCATTCTGTGATTTTTAGCAAAACACGATTTTTCATTTGAGCTTTCTTCAACTTAAAATAAATACAGAAAATTGCTGCCTATAGCTAAACTGACTTAGATTTACCGACAATTTGAAAAACCGTCATCCCGCTACGTGTTAGCGGCTGAGATACCGCGGCGGTATGACGGTTCGCACCATCACACTTTGGAACCTTACAGATATTGAGCAAATCCAATAATATCCTTGATTTCTTTTATATTATGGGTTGCAATTTCTGCTGCTTTCTTTGTGCCTTTTTTTAATATTTCATGTAAATGGAATTGGTCTTTTAAAAGATCATTCATTTTCTCACGTATGGGTGATATAACACTGATAATTAAATCAGCTAACTCTTTTTTGAAGTGCTTCATGTCATGTTTGTTCACTTCTTCACATACTTTTTCTGCATTTACATTACTAAGCACTGAATAAATGTTTATCAAATTGCTTATTTCTGGTCGGCACTTTAAAGTAGCAAAGCCTAGAATTGAATCTGTTTTTGCTTTTTCTATTTTTTTGACAATTAAGTCATCCGTATCATCAAGGTTAATGCACGAATGTTCTGAAGGATCAGATTTACTCATCTTGCTTGTGCCATCCCTTAAGCTCATTATCCTTGATGTGCAATCCAAAGTTAAGATTTCAGGTACGATGAAATAATCCAGCTTATAATGATTGTTAAAAGCTGATGCAATATCACGTGCAAGCTCCAAATGCTGTTTTTGATCATCACCAACAGGAACGTATTTAGTTTGATACAACAATATATCTGCAGCCATAAGTACTGGATAACTATATAATCCAAGAGAGGCTTTTTGTTTATCGCTGCCAGCTTTATCTTTAAATTGAGTCATGCGATTAAGCCAACCAATTGGTGTATAGCATCCAAGCAGCCAGCCCAGTTCTGCATGACCACTAACTGTGGACTGACTAAAAATAATGGACTTTTCTGTATCTATTCCGCATGCAATATAAGCTGCTGCTGTTTTGAAAATATTACTTTTTAATTCACTTGCGGGAAGCTTATTTGCTGTGATTGCGTGTAGGTCGACAATACAAAAAAGAGATTTGTATTTATCCTGTAAGTCTATCCACTGTTTGATTGCACCAAGATAATTACCTAAATGTAGTACGCCACTTGGCTGGATACCTGAAAAGACAATACTTGTCATTATACATTTACCTCATGCTAATCGCTTCCACAATCAGCAGATTTCTTAGAAAGAATAACCATTGCAGGACGGAGCAACCTATTTTTGATAGTATAACCAGTTTGTAGTACTTCTACAATGGTGCCAGGCTTTTTTTCATTGTCTTCTCTTTCCACAACAGCTTGGTGTAAATTACTATCAAAAAGCTCACCAAGTGGATCTACTTCCTCTATTCCATGTTTTTTTAGATCATTTATAATTTTTTGATAAGCTACTTTAATCCCCTCATGAACAGGATCACCGTCTTTCAAAATTTCCATTACTCTTTTTAAATTGTCGCACGAGTCGATCATATCACGTGCAAGTTTTGTGACTGCGTAGTCACTTGCATCGCTAATTTGCTTTTGCATTATACGTTTGACGTTTTCATTATCTGCAACAGCACGGCGTAAATGATCTTCAAGCTGAGCTGCACGTTCTCTTAATGTATTGAGATCTTCATTTAAATCATCAGTTTGCTTATGGTTATCACTTTGTTGGTCGTCACCTTTCTGCCTACTTACCATATCAGCAAACTTCTTCTTTTTCTCCTTACTGCTATCTGACATATCATTACCCTTAAGAATCTAATAAATATATAACAATTAATCTGAAAATATCAAGCGCCAGCTACATTCGTCTTTCTATGCTCGCATTTAAAAAGTTAATTAAAGTAGTTTTATAAAAAGAATCAGAAAAAGTACTAATATCATTTTGTGCCATATTAATGTAGTGTCTAGCTTTTTCCATAGAAAGCTGAATGGCATTATGGTGATTAATATAGTGTAATGCTTGGTCAAAATTGTGTCTAGCTGAAGAAAAGCATTTTTCCCAGAATTTTTGCTCTGCTGGACTGCCCTTTTCGTATGCTATAATAGCAGGTAAGGTGACTTTACCTTCGAAAAAGTCTTTTCCGACTTGCTTTCCAGAAGTGCCTTGATTAGCAGTATAATCGAGCATATCATCAACTATTTGAAATGCCATACCAAAATTAAAACCAAAATTCTTTAGCCTCTCTGTTTCGTCATTTGTTGCACCAGATACTGTTGATGCAGCTTCACAGCATGCAGAAAATAAAGATGCTGTCTTTTCTCCAATGATATCAAAATAATTTTCCCTGACTGTGTGGGGGTCAAAGCGTGCTGTCATCTGCTTTATTTCACCCTTCACAAGTAAATGCGATGCTTTAGATAAAATAGAGAGAATATTTAAATTTCCACACTCTATAAGCCATCTAAATGCTAGAGTCAACAATAGATCACCAACTAAAATGCTTGATTTATTTCCCCAAATCTTATTCGCTGTTTTAACTCCATGGCGTGCCTCACTTTCATCGAGCACATCATCATGAAGTAAAGTAGCATTGTGTATAAACTCTACCGATGCAGCAACGTTGATCCTATTCTCCCCAGAATAGTTTAGCATTTTACATATAATAAAAACTAGTTTAGGCCTTATTTTTTTTCCACCTGACCTAACAAGATGAGATATAATATCAGTAGCAAGCTTAGCATCTTCATCATTGACATTTTTGAAGACAAAGTCATTCATAGCTGACAAATCAGAAGATACAATATCGTCTAATTTATCGCTGTTTGTTAAATCAGTATTTAGCATTTTAAGAGACTTATGCCTCTTGCCCTTGTGCTTTCTCGTTCTCTACTTTCTTCTTTTCTGTTTTCTTTGGTTCTGTTTCTAAAGTTACTATGCCTTTTTTGATAAACCACAGTACTCTTTCAGTTGCCTGCGCGCCTACACTTAGCCAATGTTTTAATCTATCAGCTTTCACCACAACACGATTTTTATTGTCTTTTGGTAACATTGGATCATATTGTCCTATTTTCTCAATAAAACGCCCATCTCTTGGTGCTCGTGAATCAGCTACAACTATCCTATAAAAAGGGCGTTTCTTTGCGCCAAACCTCGCCAACCTTATTTTAACTGCCATGTTAACCTTTATTCATATATTAGCCACAATTTTATACAATGAGCCGTTTTAAGTCAAATGAATTATACAACTTTTGCACCTTATAATATAATTACCAATAATGTAGGGCAGTGCCGGGCGCACAGCTATACGAACATTCATTTTTGAAGGTAAATTGCACAGCAAATGGTGTCATTCCAGTGCTTGACACTGGAATCCAGCCTTTTTTTAATCATTAAAACGTTGTATTTTAACATAAAACGGCTACTTTTATGCTTACCAACTTAATAAAATTCCTGGATCCCAGTGTCTGGGCACTGGGATGACATCCTTTCTAGTGAAGATTGCTCTCAAATCGCAATGTTCGTACAGTTGTGTGTCTGGGCACTGGATGCGTTTGAAGCAACTTATAAGATTTTTGACTATATATCATCAAGTATAGCGTGATTAACTTCGACTTTATACTTTGATTCCAGATAGCTAATTAATTGCTCTTTTAGCGATATCATCACACGTTTTCCAGTGTCAAGCATGTTTAATTTGCCATTTGATGAATGCATTTCTTTTAGAACACCTATTATAATTTCATTATTGTATTGAATAGGATCTGTCACTGAACCAGTTGTTTTCATATTGAAAATCTCTTCTACAAAAGAAAAGGGGTAGTTTTGTTGATCCACTTTATTGCGGTGCATCTGCTGACCTTTAACTAATTCCACACCTTGAATTTCTTCCAAATCTGTTTTTTCTCTTAGTTGAACTGCAACCTCTTGCCCGAATTTAAACATTCTTTCTTTTATAAACTCACTACGCCAAAGCTCTACCGCTAATGCCCTGCCTTCTTCAAAACTTTGTGATTTAGGTGGAACGATATCGATGATTTTTACACTAACAACAGCGTCCCCAACGCCCTTAAAATAACCTTTCTGATCCTTTTCTCGCGAAAAAATGAAAGAAATCAAATCACCAGAATCTCCTACGTTATTACCGCTTTGATCTTTTCCACTCGCATCTACTGGACCAATAGTTTGTATAGGTAAATTATATTCACTCAATATTTCTTCAATTTCTGAACCATTGTATATCTTATAGTTCACTTGGTTTATGAAATCATTGACTCTTTCAAAAGACTTTTGGTTAGTTAGAACTGACTTTATGTCTTTTTTTAAATCAACTAAGTCTTCATCAGAGATTTGATGCGCACTTTCCACTTTTACTATGTGCCAACCAAAACTGCTTGCTAAAACTTCACTTACTTCACCTACTTTAAGAGCAAATACCTTCTCTCTCACGTCTTCTGGTAAAAAATCCTTAGTTATATTATTTACTCTAGTTTCCTCAAGTTTTGCTTTGCCAAACTCTTCTACTATCTGTTCAAAGCTTGTTTTACCCTCCTCAAATGCTCTTCTTGCTGTCTCAGCTTCTTCTTTGGTAGAAAATATTGCATTGAATATATCTCTTTGATTTTTAAGTTCTTGTTGTTCTATTATACCATCAACTTCTTCATCTGAGATCTTGATTTGATCTTCAAAATACTTTTGGCCTAGGGAAATATATTGCGCAGTTCGATACTCAGGATAATAAAAATGGGATTTATTTCTTTCGTACAAATCAAGTAAGGCTTGATCATCTGGTTCAGGAATGTTTGTAACTGCATCTTCAGTTATTTTAACAATATCAACTACTCTAGTTTGGTAGCGACTTTTGTATATCTGCTCATCAATTTTCTCGCCAAAAGTTACTGGATAATTATCTTTAAATAATGAAGTCATCAACATCATTGCAGGCAGGACTTTCTCTAGCTTTGCTATATACTCTTTCTCTGTCATATGCAGGTCATTTAGCGTTTCATAGAATTTATTTTTGTCAAATTCACCTTTATCATTTTGAAAGTATTTGGTGTTTTTAATATGGTTTTTTATAGATTCTTCTCCAACTGTCAACCCCAGCTCACTAGTCAGGTTAAACAATAGTTTTTGCTCTATAAGTGCGTTAAGCAAATCATATTTCAGCTTTTTTACTTGTTCTCTACTCGCATCAGATCCAGAAATTTGTTTTCCATAATTTTGATATAGCGACTTATACTCATCTGACGTTATAACTTCTTTTCCAACCCTAGCTACCTCTTCTTTTTCATCATCACCTGATAAAAGGTTGCCAACTCCCACAAAGATTAACAAGCAAGCTAAAAGGACAACGGTTATTTTAGTGAAAAAATTTTTAACATTCATTTTAAACTCAGTTAATTAATGGTTAATTATAGAATAGTGATAATTTAATACTTGTAAACCTGTTGCTTTATTAGATAATATATATAATATATTAACTTAAAATTTAACTCTCTAATCTTAGAGGTTGTCCGGAAACTAGTAAATTCAAGCATATTCCCTCTTTAACATAACCCTACTCATAGCTAGGTATATGAAATTCTCAGTGGATGTTGTGAGTAAATCATACTCCTTCGATAGCCTTCTATTCCTATTAACCCAAGCAAAAGTCCTTTCTACAACCCATCTTCTTGGCTGTACTTTAAACCCTTGTTCTCTTGTTGGTAGTAGCTCAGGTGGCGTATCTTTGTGCACCCAAAATCTACATGGAGGCCTTTTAACAATTTCAATATCTATGTCATATTCTTCCTTTATGTGATTCTTTAAATTTCTTCCTTGGTATCCCATGTCAGCCCACATTTTTTTAACTTTAGTATATTTTGTTCTCATATTGTTTAATGCTATTTTAATACCATCTCTATCATTTTCGTTAGCAGCGCCTACGTAACAACCTAGTATAAAACCCTGAGTGTCTGTAATTATATGCCTTTTTCTACCCTTTACTTTTTTACTTCCATCATAGCCTTTGATCCCCCCTTTTCTGTAGTCTTTACAGATTGACTATCTACTATACAGGCACTCGGCTGCTCATTCCTTCCTATTTTTCTTCTACTATATTTTGTAATTTCATAATTCATTTTCTCAAAAATTCCCTGCTTCTTCCATTGCCTGAACTGCTCATACACAGTCTTCCATAGCGGAAAATCATTTGGTAAATACCGCCATTGACACCCTGTACGCAATACATAGAAAATTGCTTCTAATATTTCTCTTTTGCTATACTTTGGCGGCCTTCCTCCTTTCTTGTATGATACTCTGAAGTGTTTTTCTATTCTTGCCCATTCCCTTTCGCTTAGATCTGTTGGATACTTTTTTCTCATCTTTACCCCGTACTAAAATTTCAGATATTATAGCCTTTTACTTATTTCCGGACAACCTCTTAGTTGCAATTAAAAGCAGCTTAATCTTGCTTGTCAAGCGTTTAAAACATAAAAAACGCCAATATTTTAAAGCGGATAATAACCCCAGGGTTTCTTTTGCCTTTTTTTTCATTTGGTAAATTTTTTAAATATTTATGGCTAAAGATTGCACGAATGTTGCAATTACAAAAACGATTTCTACTAGGGTATCACGCACTGGGATGACACCATTCTTTTTCCTGGATCCAAGTAGTCAGGGCACTGGGATGACAGCTACCCTGACAATCGTCACCCCGCTGCTTGTTAGCGGATACCGCGGCGGTATGACGTAGAAGTTATACTTTTATGCTTACCAACTTAATAAAATTCCTGGATTCCAGTGTCAGCTACTTTCATGACACCAACAGTTGATATTGGTTTGTTGCTTTGCTAGCCAACTACTAGCTATGCCTCAAGTTTCCTATTCAAAATTTTCAATATCAAATCCAATTCATTTGGATTATCATACCGTATCATAACTTTACCCTTAGAATTGTTGTCATTAATTTTGATCTTTAAACCTAGTTGAGAAGATATAGCGCCTTCTATTACTGTCATATCTTGATTTCTAGTATATCTCTGCTCTTTTTGATTGTTGTTTTGATGTAGGTCCTTTATCAGTTTTTCAGTTTGTCTAACGCTTAAGCCATGAGAAACTATTTTTTCTGCAATACTTTCCGCATTTTCAACATTAATCAACGCTCTTGCATGACCCATAGACAATTTTTTCTCATTGATCATTGTTTTCACCCTATCAGGGAGCAACAACATCCGAATCATATTGGTTATGTGGCTGCGGCTTTTGCCTATAGCTGAAGCTAATTCCTCATGTGTATAGAAAAACTCATCTATCAGTTTTCTGTAAGCTTCACCTTCCTCTATTGGATTAATATCTTGCCTTTGTATGTTTTCAATAATGGATACTTCCAAGCATTCCTTGTCGCTCAGATCTTTTATGATAACCGGTGCACTATCAAGATTTGCAATCTTGCTTGCTCGCCAACGACGTTCTCCAGCTATTATTTCATAACCATCATCATTTGAATCTTTGCGTACCACGATAGGCTGTATAATGCCACTTTTCTTTATCGAATTTGCAAGTTCTCTTAATGACTCCTCGTCAAAATGTTTCCTCGGTTGAAATTTGCTTGGGTGCAGTAATGAAATAGGCAAATGCTCTTGTCGATCTTCTTTATTATCATAATTATCGCCTATGAGGCCGGCAAGACCTCTGCCGAGGCGTCTATCATCCTTCATACTACGCCCTCGCTTACTAGTTTCTTCTCCTTACAACTGCTCGCGTGCTTTTTTAAAATTTCCCTTGCCAAACTTATATATGCTTGTGCACCAGGACACTTAAGATCATACACAATAGCGGGTTTTCCATGAGAAGGCGCTTCTGATAACCGTACGTTACGTGGAATAACAGTCTCATACAATGGGATGATAGTTTTGTATACTTTATCATTTAAATACTGGCAAATATCGTTTTTAATCTGTTCACTGAGTTTGTTGCGCCTGTCATACATTGTTAACACTATCCCTTCTATTGCCAAAAAAGGGTTTAGGTTATTTCTTTTTATCAGCTCTACAGTTTTAACTAAATGGCTTAATCCCTCCAAAGCAAAAAATTCACACTGAAGAGGGACAATAATAGAATTAGCAGCAGTCAAAGCATTTATGGTTAGAAGCCCAAGTGATGGAGGGCAATCGATGATTATATACTCATAATTATCACGTATCTTCTCTAATGCGCTTTTTAGCACAAATTTTCCTCGCTCAAGTTGCGATAATTCAATTTCTGCAGCTGATAAATCAACTACTGACGAAATTAGTGATAAATTTGGAATTTCCTTTATATTGAAAATTGCCGATTCTATCAATTTATTTTCGCTGCTTAGTAGTATTTTGTATATATTTTTTTCTTCCCTACTACGATAAGAAATCCCGAGCCCGGTGCTAGCATTTCCTTGAGGATCAAGATCTACCAATAAAGTGCTTTTTCCCACAGCAGCAAAGGCTGTCGACAAATTTATACTAGTTGTGGTTTTGCCAACTCCACCCTTTTGATTTACTATTGCAATAATCTTGCTCACGCCTTTTATCTTATGTATAAAATAATTCTATTGTATATATGCAAGAAACTTTTGCATTAGAAAATTTTTTTGTTGTTAACCACACTAAAATTAGACTGTCTTTTTTGCTTTGTGTAACACACTTTGAACCTTGTTTCCTAATTCATTCAGAGTGAATGGTTTTGGCAAAAAGTGAAAATCTTCTATATTGATGTCATCACTCTTTAAAAAAGCATCTTCTGCATACCCAGAAATAAAAATAACGTTGATATTTGGCCTATGGATCAATGCTTCTTTAACTATTTCTGGGCCGCTCACCTCTGGCATGATTACATCAGTGATTATAAGATCTATGTGTTGACTTTTTTTACTGATTATTTCTAGCGCCTCGCTGCCTATGCTTGCTTCTATTACATCAAATCCTTTTCTTTTGAGTGCTTTAGAGATGAATTCCCTTACTGAATCTTCATCTTCGATTAATAAAATTATACCATTACCTTTAATTTCACTTACTACCGGTCTTTCTGTTTCTTCACTATCTTCCTCTCTATCATTTTCATCTGATATGTAAACCATGGGCAAAAATATGCTAAATTTAGTTCCATGATTTACTTTGCTAGCAACATAGATGTATCCTTCAGTTTGTTTAATAATGCCATATACAGTAGAGAGGCCAAGACCTGTACCAGAGGTAATATCTTTGGTAGAAAAAAATGGATCAAAGATCTTTTCAGTTGTATCACTCGTCATTCCACATCCAGTATCAATTACTTCAATCACAACATAATTTCCATGTTCAATCGCTTCCTTGTCTGGAGAAAACATATCCTGAGGTGTAGAATTTAATGAGTCAATCTTTTGATTAAAGGTTCGTATAGTTAATTCTCCGCCCTTTTCCATAGCAGCACTAGCATTGACTGCTAAGTTAAGTATAACTTGCTCTAATTGCCCTTGATCAGCCCTAACAGCACCCAAGTCTCTACCATAATAAATATTAAATTTTATATTTTCACCTATTAATCTTTTTATCATTTCATAAAGATTAGCTATAGTATTATTTACATCAATAATTTTTGGCTGCAAGGTCTGTCTTCTTGAGAAAGCAAGCAATTGTCTTACTAAATTTGATCCACGCTTTGCATTTTGCTGTATCTGTATTATATCTCCAAAAGATGGATCACCAGCTGAATGCTGGAGTAAAAGCAAATCGCAAAATCCTATTATCCCAGTCAATATATTGTTGAAATCATGCGCAATACCACCTGCTAACTGCCCTATAGCTTGCATCTTTTGATAATGCTCAAGCTTTATCTCTAGGTTTTTGTGTTCAGTATTGTCAATAAAATAACAAAGTATGAAGATCATTTTATTATGAAGAAACTTATTGAAATATATTTTTATGTTATTACCGCCGTTGAGCTGTACATCAAAAGACGCATTATTTATTCTATTACTCGAAAAATATTCACGTATTTTCACATGATAACTATCCAATATCAACGTAAAGATTGAATTATTATCTGACCCTGCAAGCTTTATTAGTGCCGTATTTTTCTTTACAAAGTTGCCGTTTATGTCACATTGTGCAATAGCAATTGATGAATTTGCAAAACAAGGGTGTAATTGATAATCAACAATATTTGATTCGGTTGGTGTTATAAAGCCATATATATAGCTATGGTTGTATTTATCACAAAATATAGCAGTGCTCATATAAGCCTTGAATGGAATACCACTTATAGTAAAAAACAAAATTTCATTATCGGTTGTTGTATTGTTATATTTAGATTGAGATATAAAATCACTGATTGAGCTACCTTTTTCCAGTTTTTTCAGTTCAAATATGTCTAAAAATCTTTTATTTACAGATAAAATCACCTCTTTGGCATTTGCAATGTAAGTTCCTATGCTGTGTTTTTCTATTAACTCTTCATATATCTGCTCCTTGTTTATCTGTGTTGCTTTTAATACAAAATACCCATCTGGCCTTGCTATTGGCACTAATGATAAATTTAAAATCTTATTACTATTTATAGCAATTTGGGGATTATCTGGTATCGGCTCAAAGAGCAAAAGAAAGTTAGATACTCTATTCTTCTTGTTTAAGGAAATGCATACCTGTACAGAAGAGTTATTTTTTAGTGCATGATAGAGTACTTTTTTGTCTGCTTCTGAAACATCTCCTATTTCAAGAATCTTGTCTAACGTAATGTCATCATCTATATGATCTTTAAACCTTTCGTAGAACCTTGCATCAGCATAAATAACACCCTCATCTTTATGTAAAATAAGGCAAAATTCTGTATTATGATTTAGTGCATTTGCAAATATTGCATTTTGAAATTCTATAGTATTAAGTAGGTATCTGTAGCGTTTTACATTATACATCATAAAGAGAGTTGTTAGAATGCTAACTAATAAATTAATCTCTATATTAATATGCTGACTATATATATCAAAAAAGTAGAGTATCGATATTGCTACTGGAGGTAAGAGCATAATAACTGCCATCACAACAATTGACATTCCATAATTTCTTAGTATGAAGTCAACCCTGTTCTCTTTTTTGTTATCTATGTATCTTTTATTCATTATTGTTACTTGGCATTGTTGTACATACGAAAATGTTCTATTATATTGATTTAATTATTATAGATTTATTAACGTCTTTGATAGATAATTATCATCCAAATCTAATTAAGTTCCTTAAATATCAGATATAACAATGTTAATAAGCTAGCAAGAGGATATTATGGAAAAACAAAAAACACAAGCATTTAAATGGTTCTGTGCACTAAGAGATAAGATCATAGAATCTTTCTTATTAATTGAAAAACAATCATCCGCAGAGCCAAAGATCGAAAAGAGAAAGTGGGATCGCCCAGGTGGTGGAGGTGGTGAATCTACAATTATTTTTGGTAATGTTTTTGAAAAAGTTGGAGTAAACGTTTCAAAAGTACACGGAAAATTTGCAGATTCAGCCATTAATGAAATTCCTGGTGCAAGTGAAAGTAACGGAGAGTTCTGGGCAAGCGGTATATCTTTAGTGTCTCATATGCAATCGCCCCTTATCCCTGCAGCGCATATGAACACAAGGCTGATATATACTTCAAAACAATGGTTTGGTGGAGGAATGGATTTTACGCCAATATATAGAAATGAAGAAGATTGCAAGTATATTCATGAATCAATCAAAATGACATGTGATAGATTTGACACCGGATATTATCCAAAATTTAAAGAGCAATGTGACAATTATTTTTTCTTACAACACAGAAAAGAGCCACGTGGCATTGGTGGTATTTTCTATGATAATCTGAGTTCTGGCAACTGGGAAAACGATTTTGAGTTCACAAAAGCAGTAGGTGAAGCCTTTTTGGAAATTTATTCGCACGTCATACGTAAACATATGCAAAAATCTTGGACAAAAGAA
This sequence comes from Wolbachia endosymbiont (group A) of Eristalinus aeneus, assembly GCF_964026915.1. NCBI lineage: Bacteria > Pseudomonadati > Pseudomonadota > Alphaproteobacteria > Rickettsiales > Anaplasmataceae > Wolbachia > Wolbachia endosymbiont (group A) of Eristalinus aeneus. The sequence continues at coordinate 142,196 of NZ_OZ034712.1, read as the reverse complement.
CAACGAGAAAATCAATTAATAAAACGTGGCAGATATGTAGAATTCAATCTGTTATACGATCGTGGCACAAGGTTTGGTTTAATGACTGACGGCAATCCAGATGCAATTATGATGTCAATGCCACCACTTGTTAAGTGGTTATAGAGAGCTGCTATTAGTAGAAAATAAATCATCATAGTTTAAAATTGTACCATGGTAGTGAGCTTTTATATAGGGGGTATAATCATGGGCATAATAGATAATTTTTTAATTAAATCTGTCAAAAACAATGACATAAAAGGTGTTAAACTGACTCTAATTCTCTATGATGCATTAAATAGTTTTAGAAAATTCTTTTCAAAGACTATGTCTCTCAAGAATACAGGATCATTTGATATAAATAATAATCAAGCTTTAAATCAGGCTTTAGGACATGCTACAGATCACAAAATAATGGAATTGCTGATTAATCGTGGAGCTGATATCCACTCAATAGATGAGAATGGAAAGAATGTTATAATTCGTGTTATTGAGAGTTTAGCAGAATCAAAAAATCTAAAATTGGATAGTGAGAAAAACTTACCAGCAGAGATAACTCTTCACCCCACAGTTTCCTTTTTACTAGGAAAAGGCGCAGAGTATTATTCTACAGATGATTTGAATGTTGAAGCTATACAACAAAAACCTCCTAGAACCTCTGAATATGAGCCAATAACTATGTACGCTGAGGTGAACAACAATGTAATACCACCTCAAAAACCTTCTAGAACTTTTGAGTATAAGCCAAAGAGCACTAATTATGATGCTTTGCCTTCAAAAGAGCCAATTTACGCTGAGGTGTATGATGCTAAGGTTAGTAACTCATTAGGGGAGAATGGTTATTTGAGTGTATCAGAAGAATCTATTTATGCTGAAATATATGATTCACATAAAAAATCCACTGAAAATTTATCATTGGAAGATAGTGGTTATTTGAGTATATCAGAAGAACCTATTTATTGCACTATAGATGATCTTTCAGAACAAAAAAAGCCTACTAGCCTAAAACAGAAAGAGCCAGAACAGTCGTCAGAACCTATTTATGCTAGGGTAGATTTGTCCAAGAAAAGAGCAGAAAGAAAAGCAAAAGACATAAAAGCTAATTCTGGAACTTGCCATGGGTTAGTGCAAGATAAAGTGAATGATTGGCAAGTGAAGCTAAATGAGCTAAGTGCTAATAAGTCGATAAGTCAGCAACAGACTAATGATCAAAAAATTAAGACCAAGGCTGGCTTTAGTGTAGAAGAAATAAGGCAGAAATATGAGCGTAGAGATTCTGGCTACGATTCTGGCTATGATTCCGATACAAAAGTTGAACAACAATTAGAATTAGCTCCTAAATCTGAGATAGGTTCAGTGAGTATTGAGCATGGAGTAATAGGAGGCTGTCGATATAAGATTACTGATATATCCCTTTAACTATGTGATTCAAAATAATTGAATTGACTTTATATATGTAATCGATATAACCTAGTTAGATTCAAGTTGACTCTTTCGTCTAGTGGTTAGGACACCACCCTTTCACGGTGGTAACACGGGTTCAAATCCCGTAAGAGTCACTCAAGTAGAATATAATTAAAGTTTTGAATGGGAAAAATTAGGCTCTATGTTGAAGAAGCTTTATCACAAGGCGTGAGTTTAGCACTTAATCCACAACAAAGTCACTATATTTGCAATGTAATGCGGCTTAAGAAGTATGATAATCTCTCTCTTTTTAATGGAAAAGATGGAGAATGGTTAGGAGAAGTAGTTAATATATCGCGTAAATTGACAGAAGTTACACCCAAAGAATGCACTAAACAACAGCAATATGAGGAAAATTTATACCTGTATTGTGCCATGGTAAAAAGTGCTGCTTTGAACAATATAGTAAGACAGGCAACTGAAATGGGAGTAATCTGCATTCAATTTATTTCAACGGAACGTACAGTGGTAAAAAATATTAACCTAAGTAGAGCAAAATTACAAGCAATCGAAGCAGCGGAACAATCAGGTAGGATAAGTATACCAGAGATTTTGCCTCCTATTAACTTTTGTGATTTACCTGATTCCCAGAGTAAAAATTTTGTTTTGTGTGATGAAACAGGTAAAGCTGACAAAGTGCTGAAAGGCAAAAAAAATGTTGCTATTATTGTTGGCCCTGAAGGTGGTTTTTCATCTTATGAACTTGATCTTGCCGATAAGTTTTGTCAAAAATTGAGTCTAGGAAAAAGAATTTTAAGGGTCGATACTGCTGTAGTTGCTGCACTCACTTTCACCAATTGGTGTAGCTAGATTTTTAAATATGGCTAAGATAAAGAAATCTGGTTCAGTGTTGCGCGCACAAAAACTCTGTAGACTCTCTACGAAGCAGTCTGTTGTTAAAGAGTAGCTAATAAAAAACATATTCTAAGATAATATTAAATCTCGTATTATATTTTTTCTAAAGTAAACAAATGAATCTTGCATTTTGCCTGAGTTATTGATACTCTGAGTAAAGAAGTCGGGGCGTAGCGCAGCCTGGTAGCGCATTTGGTTTGGGACCAAAGGGTCGGGAGTTCAAATCTCTCCGCCCCGATGTTAGTACGATTGTAAAAACGCTGCAATATAAGAGCAATCTCCATCAGTAAGCAAGTAGCTGACACTGGAATGACATCATTTACCATGTAAATTGTGGCATATTATATTTTAACGCTCAAGTTTATAAAATAATTGACAATGTTAATTTTCTAATTTATAAATAGATTTTGACATGATTACCGAAGGAGGTATAGAGTTTGATAGAAGTATCAGTCCATTATGGTGATGTAGACAGAGCTCTTCCAGTATTGAAAAAAACAATTCAAAAGGAAGGAAGAGGGTTGAAAATGAAAAAACAATATCATGAAAAAAAATCAGAAAAAAGAGCTAAAAAGAAAGCTGAAGCTAAAAAAAAGAGGTACCAACAAGAGTGCAGAAGGCAGCGTTATGGTTGGTAGTTTGTACTCAAGTTAATAGTTTATCATTGGTTATTTTATGAATATTCACGAATATCAAGCGAAAGAAGTTTTGCATAAATTTAATGTCCCAGTGCCAAAAGGTTTTGTTGCTACATCTGCGGAAGAAGTAAAGACTCAAGTAAGTCAATTAAAATCTGACGTGTTTGTAGTTAAAGCTCAAATTCATGCAGGTGGTAGGGGTAAAGCCGGTGGCGTAAAGCTAGCAAAGTCAGTTGAAGAAGCTCAACAGTTTGTAAAGGACATGATTGGTATGACTTTAGTTACTCATCAAACAGGGCCAAGCGGGCAGCAAGTAAGAAAAGTGTACGTTGAAGAAGGCTCAAGCATTAAGAAAGAGTATTATTTAAGCCTGGTAATCGACCCGAAGCTCAGTAGGCCAATATTCATATTTTCCTCAGAGGGTGGAATGGACATCGAAGAAGTGGCGAAAAATTCTCCCGCAAAAATTGTGAAATTTGATATTGATTCTGCTACAAGTTTTGATAGCAGCAAGTTAAGCAGCAGTTTTCATTTGAGTCCAGAACAAATAGAAAAGATATCGAACATTGCAAAAAAAATATATGATGCATTTATTGCAACTGACGCGAGCCAAATTGAAATTAATCCACTGGTTGAAACAAATTCTGGAGATTTTATTGCGCTCGATGCAAAAATTAATTTCGATGATAATGCTTTATATCGTCACCCAGAAATTATGGAACTTCGTGATTATGATGAAGAAGTGAAAGAAGAGATAGAGGCTTCAAAGTATGGGCTCAGTTACATCAAAATGGATGGCAGTATTGGTTGCATGGTAAATGGTGCAGGTCTTGCTATGGCAACAATGGATATAATAAAATACTACGTAGCAGAGCCTGCTAACTTTTTGGATGTTGGTGGTGGAGCGAGTAAAGAAACTATAACTGAAGCATTTAAAATCATATTGTCTGATAGCAACGTAAGAGGAATTTTGGTTAATATATTTGGTGGTATAATGCGTTGCGATATTATCGCAAGTGGAATTGTTGCGGCTGCAAAAGAAATGAGCATTAAAGTTCCTCTAGTGGTTAGATTATCAGGTACTAATTTTGAAGAAGGAAAAAAAATTTTAGAAGAGTCGGGATTAAATATTATTGCTGCAGATGAGCTAGATGAAGCTGCGCAAAAGATAGTAAAAGAGGTAAAATAAAGCATGTCCGTTTTAGTAAATAAAGATACAAGATTAATATGCCAGGGTTTTACTGGTGCACAAGGCACATTTCATTCAGAGCAAGCAATTGATTACGGAACGAAAATGGTGGGAGGTGTAACTCCTGGAAAGGGTGGTAGCACTCACCTTAATTTACCGGTTTTTAATACTGTAGCAGAAGCCAAAGAAAAAACCGGTGCAAATGCTACAGTTATATATGTACCTGCTAAATTTGCTGCTGCTGCAATACTTGAAGCAATAGATGCAAAAATAGAATTGATAGTTTGTATTACAGAGGGCATTCCTATACTTGATATGGTGAAAGTTAAGCGCGCGCTTGTTGATTCAAAAAGTCGATTGGTTGGTCCCAACTGTCCGGGAATTATTACGCCTGAAGAGTGCAAAATAGGAATTATGCCTGGCCATATCCATAAGCGTGGACACATAGGAATTATGTCTCGCTCTGGAACTTTAACTTACGAAGCAGTAGCACAAACAACTGCTGTTGGTCTTGGTCAATCCACATGTATCGGAATTGGGGGGGATCCAGTTCATGGTATGACATTTGTTGACTGTATGGAGCTCTTTTTAAAAGATAACGATACTCATGGTATTGTAGTTATTGGTGAAATAGGTGGAAACGAAGAAGAAGATGTATCACATTTTGTGAAAACAGAAAAAACTAAAAAGCCAATCGTTGGTTTTGTAGCAGGCCAAACGGCACCTCCAGGAAGACGTATGGGACACGCTGGAGCAATCATCTCTTCCAGCGGTGGAAGTGCTGGTGCAAAACTAGAAGTTATGCGGAGTGCCGGGATTGCAATTGCTGAAACCCCTGCAGTAATTGGTAAGAAGGTATTGGAAGTAATGCATCACTAGAATTAGGGTCACAAAAACCCTATATCACCGGTCATGAATACGTTATTTGCCCATTCGATTAATAACTTCCCTCCTGGTAAATTTACTGAAGTCTGTTGGACAGTCAGATATCCACGTAGTGTGGATGTAACAAGTGCTGCACAGGCTGCACTACCGCATGATGCAGTAATGCCTGTACCTCTTTCCCAAACTCTTAAAGCTATTTCTCCAGACTTTTCAACTTGTGCAATACTAATATTAATTTTCTGAGGAAATAATACGTGACTTTCCAACTTTGATCCTAAACTTTGCAATGGTATTTCATTTACGTTATCAACAAAAAAAACTATGTGAGGATTACCAATATTTACTGCAACAGGATCTTTTAGCATTTCAAGCTCTATAGGTAAGTGAAGAGTGTCACACTCAGTAGACAAGGGAATTTTATGCCATTTTAGCAAAGGTTTACCCATGTTAACCTTTATGGATTTATCACCAACTTTAAAACACTCTAAAATGCGTTTGTTTACCAGCTCAATAGTGATATACTCAGTACCTTTTTCTGACATTAGCAAATATCCAACGCAACGTGCTGCATTTCCGCACATTTCAGCTTTGCTACCATCAGCATTATAGATATGCATAAAGCAATCGGCTAAACTGGAGTTTGTTATCACTATGACTTGATCGCAACCGTTTTGGTTAGCAATTTTTTTATAGTTCCAATTTAAATCATTTGCTGAACGTGAGTCTATGATAACGAAGTTGTTACCAGTTCCGTGCATTTTGATAAAATTTTCAGGACCTTGGCCACTCATCATAAAAAAACATTTCTTCTATTGGTCTCCTTTTTTTCTTACTTGTTTCAGCGCCCTCTTCTTCGTAACCAACCGCTATCACTGACATTACGTTAAAGTCATTGGGTATATTGAACTCTTTCACTATTTTATCTCTATCAAATCCACCCATTTGATGGGCCATTAAGTTCATAACTGCAGCTTGTAACATAAGTCCATAATTCGCTGCACCAGTATCGTGATTAGCCCAAAAATTTTCACCTTTATCAGATTTGCGGAAATTCTTAGCGCTTAAAGATATGATTAACACTTGTGCATCTTTTGCCCACTTTTGATTAGATTCATCAAGACAATTTAGCAATTTTTCCCATGCGTTTTGATTGCTCTGTTTATTGCATATCACATATCTCCAAGGTTCATCACCAAAACATGAGGGAGTCAGCCTTACAGCTTCCATTAAAATATCCATGTCTTCCTGAGATATTGCTCTTGTAGGATCGTATGAACGTCCGCTGTGTCTTGCTTTCATCAACGATAATAGATCTTGTTTACTCATCATTTTTAATTTAATAGTGCATAAATAATTCATTGTAGCACAATATAAGCAAAATTTAAATTGCAAAACCTCTCATACACATATATTACATTTAATAAGTTATTTTTATTGGGAAGGTATGTTTATAACACAATCTAGCAGCAGATCAACACTGGCTGAAATATTGTCTTGCGTTTTACTTTTATTCTTGATGGCTCAAATAAGTATACCATTGCAGCCTGTGCCTATCACATTGCAAACTTTAGGAGTAATGCTTATTGGGCTTAAATTTAACCGCAGAACAGCATTCTATTCTGTGCTTACATATCTATCACTTGGTGCAGCAGGATTGCCTGTTCTTGCAAATTTTTCTGGTGGTTATCACGCTCTCCTTGGACCAACAGGTGGATATTTAATTGGCTGTTTAGCTGCTGTTATGGTAATGAGCAAAGTAAATGAATTACTGAACTCTAAGTATAAATCATTTGTGTGTAATTCTTTAAGTTGTCTGGCTGGTACAGTTATAATCTTTATTTGTGGTGTTAGTTGGCTTGCTGTTTACTTGGGTCTGAGACAAGCAATAATGGTGGGTGTTTTGCCATTTATCCTTCCTGGTTTGGTAAAAATTTTTCTACTTGTAGCAGCTTTGCAATATTTGAAAAAATGATAAAATTCCGCCCTCATCATTTCATGTGCACCCTCGCGTTTCGGGGATATGGGTATTCTCATGGTTTTGTAGAAAATTATAAAAGGATAGCAAGCAAAGTAATTAGTACTCAAATCGAAGTAGTTGGTAACCTTGATAATATCTGTAGTGCTTGTCCAAATCAGACTAAACAAGGTAAATGCACCACACAAGCTAAAGTTTTAGAGCTAGATAGAAGGCATATGGAAATTTTAGGAATTAAAATTGGCGAGACTTTGACCTGGAGTGAAGCGGTAGAAAAGATTAGGGAGAAAATGTCTTTAGAGAAATTCGAGTACGCATGTGAGGGGTGCAACTGGCAGCCATATGAAATATGTAAAAATGCCCTTTTAAATTGTCATTCCTATAAAGGTAGTTGACAAAATGTTAAGATAAATCGAAGCATTTTTGTGGAAATAAAGCGAAATATGGAAGACAAAAGATAAATGCATTCTGAAAGGCTACACAGCATGTTCGTCCCGCTAATTAATAATATCTTTATTATTGTATGAGATAGGTAATTTAGCATTTATGAATTTGTAATGTGTTGCATATAGCTCAAAGAAATAAGGTTTACTGGTTACACGCTGCAGCCAATGCCACAACACTAGGACCTATGTTTATCTGCATGTTAATTTGCGTTGTGATTTTATGGAGGTCTTCTGTTACCTATGCTAGTGAAAATTTGGAGATACAGAAGGCCTTTGATAGTGTTGTCAAGCATATAAAAGCTGATAAAAAATATAAAGATCTTGATGTTATTGAGAGAAAAAGTGATAAATTTAACATCAAAATTGCGCAGAATTCTGGCAAGAGTTTTGACATATACTCTACTTTAAAAAAAGCAAAAGATTCCTTTGAATCAGGAGATAATGAAACAGCTATTTCTCTCCTTAATCAGATCATTGCAAAGTTTCCTTATCATAAAAATGCTTTAATTGGATTGGGAAATATTTATTACGCTAATAAAGAATACAAAAAAGCTGTAGAGATTTACACAAGACTGTTAAAAGAACACCCTAGTAACCCTTACATATTAAAAAATTTTCTGACGATAATCTCACAATATGATCCTGATCTGGCGTTGAGTGAAATGTTAAAATTGTATGATATACATAAAAATTATGCTCCTTTATTAGCAAATTTAGGTCTGATCTATATGAAAAAGGAGGATTATGTAAAAGGTAAAGAGTATATGATAACTGCTATTTCCCTCGATGAAAACAATATTTTTTATACTTATAATTTAGCTGTTATTCTAGATAAACTTTCAGATTTTCAAAATGCTACAATATTCTACTTAAAGTTGTTAAACATGGCTACAACTTCGAAAGATGTGAGTGAAAAAATACCTTTATACAAAGTGACAGCAAGACTAAAATTTATAAAACTTCACAGCACGCACCCAAAGATTTCATAAAAGCTTATAGCTTACCTAAAGCTAATTTATCGTATCTGTTCAGGCAATGGCGTCAACTTAAGGACACATTTTAGACTTCTGTGTTGAAATAAAACAGAAACAAAAGTGCTGTCCCTTGCACTCTTTGGATAATTTAATGGTAAAAGTTTTAGAGAGAAATTTTATACACTATCGCTGATATTTTTCCTTAAGTTGACGCCATTGGCTGAACGGACACAATTTATCGCTATTTTTGTTTACAATAATAATATTGAGCTATAGAATTAGATCTAAAGGGGCAATTAGCTCAGCTGGTAGAGCATCTCGTTTACACCGAGGAGGTCGGCAGTTCAAGTCTGTCATTGCCCATTTGCTTAACTGAATGTTAGTATTATTAATTACTTCAATTAAAGTATAGAAAATGCAGGATAATATAGTACCAATCTCAATAGTAAAAGAGCTGGAAGATTCTTATCTTTCCTACGCAATGAGCGTTATCATAAGCCGGGCTATACCTGACGTGCGAGATGGATTTAAACCTGTTCATAGGCGCATATTATATGCAATGTCGAGAGCTGGATTCGATGCTGGTAAGCCATATAAAAAGGCAGCTCGTATAGTAGGGGATGTAATGGGGAAATATCACCCACATGGTGATGCAGCTATTTACGATTCCTTGGTTAGAATGGCCCAAGATTTCTCTCTTCTTTTACCACTTGTTGATGGGCAAGGTAACTTTGGTTCGATAGACGGAGATCCACCAGCTTCAATGCGATACACAGAAGCAAGACTTCAAAAAGTGTCGCACTTTTTACTGAATGATATTGATGAAGATACAGTTGATTTTAGGCCAAACTACGATGGAAATGAAACAGAGCCTGTTGTGCTGCCTGCAGAGTTTCCGAATCTATTGGTAAACGGTGCAAGTGGTGTTGCAGTTGGTATGGCAACCAATATTCCTTCTCACAACCTTGGAGAAATAATAGATGCTTGTATGTTATATGTAGATAATCCTGAAGTGACTTTGGATGAGTTACTTGAAGTGATGCCAGGGCCGGATTTCCCAACTGGGGGAACAATTCTTGGCAGGTCTGGAATAAGATCAGCGTTTGCCACAGGTCGTGGATCAATTGTTGTGCAAGGCAAGACTCACATAGAAGACCTGCCGCAAGATAGGCAAGTAATAGTGATTGATGAAATACCTTACCAAGTAAATAAAGTAAAATTAATTGAGAAGATAGGTGAGCTTGTAAAAGAAAAAAGAATTGATGGCATAACAGAGATTAGGGATGAGTCCGATAAGTCTGGTATTAGAGTAGTAATTGACCTCAGAAGAAATGCTGAAGCAAGTTTTATACTTAATCAAATATTGGGACTTACTCCATTAAGAAGCAGTTTTAGTGTTAACACTTTAGTGCTCAATAACAACAGGCCTGCTATGATGTCATTAAAAGAAATCATAGCTGCTTTTGTTGATTTTAGAAAAGAAGTATTAATCAGGAGAACAGAATTTCGTCTAAGAAAAACGAGAGAAAAAGCTCATATATATATAGGGCTCTACATTGCGGTCCTCAGCATAGATGAAGTGATAAAAATCATCCGCGGTGCAAAAGATCCTGCGGAAGCAAGTAGAGAACTTTTAAATAAAGAATGGAAAACTTCGAATGAAATCAACACTATTATCGAGTTGATTTCAGATAGCGCAAGTTTTTTGAAAGATGGAGTGTATAGATTAACTGAGCTACAAATTAAGGCTATCCTTGATATGAAACTGCAGCGTTTAACAGGCCTTGAAAAAGACAAATTAGAAGCTGAGCTAAGTTCAATGATCAACCTGATAAAAGAATATATCGCTTTTCTTGGCTCAGAAGAGAAGTTGATGAAGGAAATAAAAAACAATTTACAAGAAATAAAGAACAGATTTGCTGTGCCGCGAAAAACTTCAATAGAGGAGTCAGACGCGGACATTGAAGCTGAAGATCTAATTCCACAAGAGGATATGGTGATAACCGTAACTATGAATGGTTATATCAAGCGTGTGAAGCTTTCTCACTACAGAACTCAGCGTCGTGGTGGAAAAGGAAAGCTAGGACAGGGATTAAAAGAAGAAGACGTAATTACAGAATTATTTGTGACAAATACTCACACTAGTGTTTTGTTCTTCTCTAACATTGGTCGAGTTTATAGATTAAAAGTTTATAAATTACCTCTTGCAGAGCCAACTGCACGTGGAAGAGCGCTTGTTAATATATTCCCGCTTAGCGATGGTGAAACTATAACTAATATCATGCCGTTGCCAAGTGAAAATGATGAGAATCAAAACATAGTTTTTGCTACTGCCTATGGAAACATAAGGCGTAACTCTTTAGCGGACTTTCACTATATTCCAAGCAATGGAAAAATAGCAATAAAGCTCGATGAAGGAGACAAATTAATATCGGTTAAAGTATGCAATGCAATTGATCATGTTTTTCTTTCAACAAGATTCGGCAAAAGTATCAGATTTGTTGTAAGTGATGTGCGTCAATTTAAAAGTCGCAATTCAGATGGCGTAAGAGGTATCAAACTTGCAAAGAATGACAGTGTGATATCCATGACCATATTAAATGGGATAGGTGTAGCAACAGAAACAAAAGAACTTTACTTAAAAGTTCCACTTGCAAAAAGACTGGGAACTGCAATTAATAACTCCATTGATTCTAAATTGGAAAAGACTTTAAATGATTTAGGAATAGATAACGAATTATTCTTAAAACTTGCAGTGAATGAGGAGTTTATATTAACTATTACTGAAAATGGCTTTGGTAAAAGAACTTCTGCGTATGAGTATAGAATAACTAACAGGGGTGGTGTTGGTATCACCAATATTCTTACTACTAGCAGAAACGGTAATGTTATTGCTAGTTTTCCAGTTGAGCAGGGTGATAATATAATGCTTATTACAGATAAAGGAAAGTTAATTCGTATTTCAGTAAATGATATCAGAATTGCAGGACGTAGCACTCAGGGAGTAACTCTATTTAAAACAGAAAGTAGAGAAAAGGTGGTGTCAGTAGCGAAAATTGAAGATCCTGATTCCACTGAAGATAGTATTTCTGAAGTTGAAAACTCTATCTCTTCTCAACTGTAGTACAGGTTAAACAAAAAGCGCAAGTTTTTGTTGATTAATACGCAGTATTTAATTTAAAATATATACTTATGGCTGAGTAAAGATCAATGGACAAAAATTTAACTAAAAATAAAAAACCACTGGCAAACAAAGAGGATAAAAAAACACCTCCTGTTAAAGATCTTACTAAAAATAAGAGTAGGAGAGATTTTATAACATTAACTACATGCGCTATGGCAGGTATAGGAGCTGCAAGTGGACTTTGGCCACTGGTTAAGTCTATGAATCCTTCTGCTGAAGTTTTAGCAACTTCCACAGTGGAGGTGAATTTGTCTGGAATTCAGGAAGGACACGGAGTAAAAGTAAAGTGGCAAGGTAAACCAGTATTCATTCGTAGACGCACAAAGCAAGAAATTGAGGCTGCAAAAACTGTGAATGTAAAGAACTTGAGGGACCCTGAGTCAGATGAGCAAAGAGTACGCGAAGGAAAAGACGAATGGTTAATCATGATCGGAATATGTACACATCTTGGGTGTGTACCGGTTGACCACGCTACAAGAGATGGTAATGGTTGGTTCTGTCCTTGCCACGGTTCATATTATGATACATCAGGTCGAGTAATTGGGGGTCCTGCACCGAAAAATATGGCTGTACCTGATTATTTTTTTCCCAGTGAGAATGTTGTGGTAATTGGCAAGAAGGCTTAACGAATATAAATAAACTCGTTAAAAAAAACTCACAGGATCAACATCTATTATCACTGCAATACTCGAATTCAAGTTACAATTTTTAATCCAATATTTCAGCTTTTTTTGTATGGATAGACTATGCTTATTGTGTATTTTTAATAATACCCTATACCGATACTTATTATTTAAAAAATTTATCGCTGCTGGTGATGGGCCAAGAATTTCAAATTCCTTTTTGTCTACACCTACATTTTTTTCCTGGATACAAGTAGTTAAGCTACTTGGATGACAAAGAAGAGATTTTACTATTTTATTCGCTGCTTTTTGTGTTGCAATCTGATTCTTACCACAAATGATAAGCGCTATTAATCTGCTAAATGGTGGCATTTTGGCTTCACGTCTTGACTTAAGTTCAATTTCATAAAATGAGTCCCTTTTTTGATGCAGCAATGCTTTTATTATTGAACCTTCAGGATTATTGGTTTGCACTATTACCATTCCTTTTTCATTAAACCTTCCTGATCTGCCTGCAACTTGGTGCAATAATTGATACGTCTTTTCCGCTGCTCTCAAATCAGAATTTTCGAGGCTCAAATCTGCATTTATTACTCCAACCAAAGTTAATTTGGGAAAATTGTGCCCTTTAGCAATTATCTGTGTGCCGATTATAATGTTCACCTCTTCCTTTAACACTAAATCAATGATGTTACTAACCGACTTCTGATCGCTGCTTATAATCGCAGTTTTTGCGTTTGGTATTAATTTCACCATTTCTTCAAGTAACCTTTCAATTCCTATGCCATAAAGGGAAAATGACTGTTCACTCTGGCAATCAGAGCATTTTTCTGGAAGTTTTAATTGATAAGAGCAATGATGGCACAAAAGAGCATTCTTTTTCTTGTGATATGTAAGCCAAACAGCACAATTTAAGCAGGAAATTTTATATCCACACTTTTTACAAACTGCCAGTTGTGCATACCCTCGGCGGTTTAAAAAGAGCATAACCTGCTGTTTTTTCTCTATGGTTTGTTTGATGCTTTCAAAAAGCTCATCGGAGATCCATTGCTTATTGCTTCTCATATCCACTACTTTAATGAGTGGCAATTCTGCACCACCGAATCGCTTGGTTAGCTTTACATGATTGTAATTCCCGTTTTTAACATGATGAATCGTTTCAAGCAGTGGAGTAGCTGATGATAAAATAATCGGAATATTTTCAAATTTGGCTAAGATTATCGCCATATCTCGAGCATTATATATAATTCCCTGTTCTTGTTTAAAAGATGAGTCGTGCTCTTCATCAACGATAATCAATTTTAAGTTTTTATAAGGCAAAAAAAGCGCTGATCGTGCACCAATAATTATCTGCGCATTTCCACTTGCTATATTGAGCCAATTACTTCGGCGAGTTTTTGGAGTGAGCCTTGAGTGCCATTCAACTAAGTTTTTTGATATCTGACCGCGAACACGATTTACCAATTGTGAAGTTAAAACAATTTCAGGCAAGAGGATTAAAATTTGTGCACTGTTTACAGTCTCTACCAATTTTGCAACTACGGATAAGTAAACTTCTGTTTTTCCAGACCCTGTCTCACCGTCAAGCAAAGCCACTGAATACTCATTCAAACTGCTGATTATTTTATCACTAGCTACCTGCTGTTCAGGGCTTAATTGGCAACTTATTTCACTTATTTCCTGCTTCTGCTTAGCACAAACCAATTTATCTATGTGATTTACTTTTAACACTCCTCCCATTATCACTTTGGCAAGCATACCAATAGGTATTAAGTTATACTGCGCAACCCACTCTGCAAATGCGATCAATTTTGGTCTAATATTTGGTAAATCGATTTTTTGCTCAATAAATTTTAATTCTCGGTTACTTTTATCACTGTATTTCCAAACTATTCCGATTAAGCGTTTTTTGCCAAATGGCACCACTACGTAATCTCCAAGTAAAATCTCAGTATTTTCCTCAATTGCATATGAAAATAACTGATCAATTGGAAGTGGTAGTAATACGTCAACTGTTTTTGCCATAGTGATTGAGTTTAACATTGTTTTAAAGAGCTTGTAACTTTATTAAGCTTGGCAATATAGATGAATCGGTACAGAGAAAATCTTAACGTTTAACACATTTTTCATAGTACAGACCGTATGATTGATAAATAAAATGATTTATAGAATTTGTGGAGGCTACCAATGGTCAACGACAAGATTACTTTGAACTTTGAAATAGAAAAAGGCGAACCTATAGATCGATACTACTTTTCTGCACATATAAAGCTTACAGATGAAAGCAAAAATCTTTTGCGCGAGAAGCTTGGCAGTACAATTCAATTCGATAATCTAGATGATCACTTCAATCTTAACCATGAGAATTTTTATATCTACTACAACAAATATAGTGAGCACAATGGTAGAAGTGAGCTATACGTTAGGGATGATAACGGTAAATATTTAACCTCCAATCTTTCACTTAATTACTATGGATTCTCAATGGAACTATCACCTGACGGAGCGTCAATTGCAGATTATGGTTTTTATCCTCTGTATGCAATCTATAACCCAAATCACTATGATAAAGCAAAGGAAAAAGTATTTGATGATCACGGTGAATTGTCACCAATTGCATCAAATGTGTTAGATAATTTTTTAAGCAATACAAATAGCTTAACCACACAAGATATATTACAAAATGTATTCTCACAACTGCAGAAGAAAGCTGATGAAGAAGCAGAAAGATTGGCAAGAGAAAGAGAAGCAGAAAGACAAAGGGAGGAAGAGTTAAATGAAAAGAACGAGGAATTAAAAGAACTTGTAGAAAAGGATGAGATTAAAATATTCAAAGTGGTAAAAGGTAATGATTTAGGTAATGGGCATTCAGCAGTAGTTTTACAACTTGATGGGGAAGAAGGTGACAAGATACCTCTCGACTCTAGTAAATACTACATAGCAGAGTATAGACACCACCCAGAATGGGAAGGCGATGAATATTTAAATTTTGTTAGCCCTGATAGTGATATGCTGGTTAATTATGAAAACTTATTTTTTGTGCTCAATCAAAGCTCCTACTCAGACTTTGAAAGTGGGTTTTATTCAGAAAACAGAACCGATCCCCATAATTATGCTAAATATTCAAAGGAACCATATTTGAGTGGTGACCAGCTATCTGAAAAATTATCTAATGAATTGGAGGAAGATAGCAATCAGATAGGTACTGAATTTACAATTGATGATGAGCAAGTAGACGAAGAAGTTGTGGTAGAGAGTGAAGCCAAGTCTGGGGAGAAAGGAACGGTTGGTGAGGATAACGCAAAAAATACTATACAGGAAGAAGAATCTAACTATATAGATCAAATGCAAGCGGATGATAGCAGCAGTTATAAACCAGCTTTGCAAAGCAATCGTGATGATTATGCTGATACGAAAAAAGCTCTGCAGGAAAAATTGCATGGAGATGAAATACACAAGCAAAGTAATGAGAAAGCTCAAAAAGATATAGAAGTAAAAAAAGTAACTGTGGAAACTGACAGTAGCAGTAATAAGACTGAAAAACAAACAAAACCAACAGAAGATGAACAAGAAACTGTTATGGCAAGTGTGATAGAAAATATGGATAAAAATTCTGATATTGAAGCAGAAACTTCTAACAGTGTTGCAAATTCACAACATCCCTTAAAAATAAAGACAGGAAGTCCTCTTGAAGTGGGAAAGTATAAGGTGGAGCTGCAAGTGACATATGATGATGTAAAGAATTTTTATGATACCGTACGTGGTAAATATCATGCTGGCGATGGATATAACTACGAACAAGTAATGGTTTTATATAATGAAATTGTTAGGCCCGCTCACAATCATCATTACGAGCTGTTTACTCTTGATGAAGCACATGTTGCTAATGATCACCTGTTTATCAAGGGTCAGGATTTTGGAACTCTAAATGATTTTAATGAGATGTTCTATAAAAGTGATGAGTTAATGTGATGTAAAAAGCAAGATTCAATCTGGTGAACAAGAGTTAACTGACAGAGGAGATTGACACGTATGCCTTTATCTTTAAGATTGTTTATCAAGTATAGACATCAGCTCGCCCCATTCTCTTTTACCAATATTACTTTCTTCTCTAGTAACGTTTTCCCCTTTAATTAATTTGCGAATTATTTCTAGACCAGTTCTTGAAATACAGGCTGATTCTAGGCAATATTCAACAAAGGCATTGTAGGCCAGTGGAACCCATTTTTTTATTATATCCAGCATAACTTCTGCATAAACTCTGATTTCATATTGGGCATGCTTATCAGCTCTAAGCTTCAAAAAATGAAGGAGATTATGCAGATCTATTTTCCAATAAAATTGCGTGTAGTAATTAAGCATTAGGTTAGTTCTGGCAATTTCTCTTGCAAGCCCCTGCTCAATAAATTTTTCATAATGAGAATATACTAAATTAGAGTCATTTGTTAGAGAATCTATTATTTCCTTTGAGGTATCTGGATCAAAAGCTTCCCCGCTACCTTGTTTATTATTGTCAGATTGTTTTGCAACTTGTTCTGGTTTAGGTGTATAAAATTCATTATCAAGTATTGAATACCTTGCTGAATATTCATTCACATTTGCAGTTCTATGCCTTATCCATTGCCTTGCAACAAAAATTGGAAGTTTCACGTGAAACTTAATTTCACACATTTCAAATGGAGTTGTATGATGATGTCTCATTAAATACTTTATAAGTGCTTCATCCTGACTTATCTGTTTTGTTCCCTTGCCATAAGAAACACGAGCAGCTTGAACTATAGCGCTATCAGAGCCCATATAATCCACTACTCGAATAAATCCATGGTCTAATACCTTATGTTCTTCATATAAGATTGCATCTATTTCTTTTACTATAGTTCGTTTGGTTGCTTCATTCATAAAATATCCTCAAGACGAAATGGAGATATCAGCTCCACATGAATTGAGTTTTTCATGCATTGCTTCATATCCTCTCCATAAATGATGTGAATTGTTTATTATAGTTTCTCCACCGGCTACCAAAGAAGCAAGCACCAAAGCTGCTGTTGATCTTAAGTCAGTAGCATATAGATTAGCTCCAGATAAGCTTTTTATTCCACTTATAGTAGCTTTGCTTTTCTCGATGCTGATATTAGCACCTAACTTTCTCAATTCATCTGCATGTGTAAATCTGTTTTCAAAAATGTTCTCTTCAATTACTGATATCCCATCAGCGATGCACATTGCAGACATCAGTTGTGGTTGCATATCACTGGGAAAATTGGGATATGGATCTGTCGCAACGTTAGCAGACTTAATAGAGCCATTTTTTCTGGAAATAACAATGCCTCCATCATACAGTTCAACCATAGCTCCTATAGTCTCCAACTCATTTGTAATACACCTTATATCAGATAGATTTATTCCTTCCAACTCCAACTTACCACCGGTTATTATAGCAGCTAGTGCATAGGTGCCTGCTTCTATGCGATCTGGTATTATTTTATGAACACATCCATTTAGTGCTTCAACTCCTGTTATTATGACCTTTGTATTATCAATTTCAATATCAGCACCCATTTTCTTCAGAAAATCTATTAAATCAAGAACTTCCGGCTCAGTTGCAGCATTGTTTATTGTTGTCACTCCTTCTGCAAATGTTGCTGCCATTATTACATTTTCTGTTGCGCCAACACTTATTTTCTCAAATGTGATTTCTTTTCCTTGTAGCTTTCCTTTCACTGTTGCAATTATATTATAGCCGTCAATTTCAATTTTAGCTCCCATTTCTTCTAATGCTTTAATATGCATATCAACGGGACGCTTTCCAATGTTGCATCCACCAGGAAATGCTGTTCTCGCTTTGCCAAATCTGCTAAGCATTGGACCCAATATTAGAAAAGAAGTTCTTAGCTTACTTGCGGTTTTATATGGCATCACGTGATTGTTGATATTGCTGCAGTCAATTTTCAAAGTATGGTTCGCTTTATAATTTTTATTGTGCATAAAGTTCACTTCTGCTCCAAGACTTTCAAGCAACTTAGACATTAGATGCACATCAATTAAATCAGGTACATTATGCAAAATTACCGGGGAGCTACTTAATAGACTTGCTGCCATTATTGGTAAAACAGCATTTTTTGAGCCATTAATCTTGATTTTTCCGACCAAAGGTTTGTAGTTATTTCTTATTAATATCTTGTGCATTTAATTAGATATAAAGTATAATTCATTAGTTTATTGAAGTCTTACTAAGTATAATAGATTGACCGTAAAAGGCAAAATTTGCTTTTTCTTCCTCATCATCCCAGTGTCATGCTACCTGCATGACACCTGATGCGAATTGCCCCCGAAATTTTATACTATGAATTACTCAAATGACGCTCTCGAGCTTTATCAAACCAAATAACACCAATTGCAACAATGAAATAACCAGCTGCTCCTAATGTAAGGCGAATTACTGCATCGAAAGTTGACAGAGGAGGAGACGGCATTAGAATGCTCAAAACACTATACACAAGATTATTTGTTGCATGAGCAATAGTTACTGGCCAAATCGAGTTGTCTTTTTCAAACAACCAGGTAAACATTATAGACATTGCACAAATATAAAGGGTATAAGCACAAATAGTCGGGAATGTAAAGCCATCCTTCCACAAAGCTGAGCCAGCAACCACATAAGTTGGTATGTGCCATACTGACCAAATAATACCAACAATAATTGCTCTGATATAAAAATTTGATATTTTGCTTTTAAGATTTTTCAAAAGATAGCCACGCCAACCGATCTCTTCACCAAGAGACATAATGATCCACATCACAAAGGTTGATAATAAAACAAATAACATCACTAATGGACTCAAAACTGCACTCAAATCCTTTACACGGTCTAACGTAAAAGACTCTCGGAAAAATGAAAAACCGCAGTAAATTGACAAAAGACCATTGGAAATTAGCATACTTACCAGAATAAGTATAAACCCTAATAGACAGTTTTTTGGCGAACTAAGTTTAAAAAGATCCCTTACCTTCTGTTTATTATAAATGGTTAGCAAAATTGCAACTGAAGCCGGAACAAATGTTGTTAATAATGTTATGTCTTTGAAAGGTAAGCACCAAGCTATAATGCACGTCAAAAAATATGTAATTACAACAAATAATGTACAATTAATAGTGGTTAAATTCATGCATACGCCCATCAATTCCTTTTCTGCATTATTGATCTTTATTCATAAATTGTCAATAAAATACTTCTTCAGGGATGAATAGAATATTTTTTCTTTTTGAATTGCTATTGATAGTTTAATTTTTATATGTATTCCCTTTCACAACCGTTTGTCATCCCAGTGTCACGTGCTGGGATGACAGTAGGAGAGCTGCTTGCATGACAAGAGGAGGGTACTGGAATGACAAGAGGAAGACACTGGGGTGACATCAACTAAACTTGTCCAAATATGAGCGATGCATTAGTGCCACCAAAACCAAACGAATTAGAAAGTGCATATTGAATTTTATGCTCCTGAGCTTTAAACGGTACAAAATTTAAATCACATCCTTCTGAAGGCTTGTGTAAATTTAAGGTTGGCGGAATAATTCCATTATTTAACGCAAGAATACTGAATATTGCTTCAACGCTCCCTGCAGCACCAAGTAAATGTCCTATAGAAGATTTAGTTGAAGAAACAGGTATTTTATAAACGTAGTCACCGAATAACTGTTTCATTGCTATTACTTCAATTTTATCTCCAAGTGGCGTTGAAGTTCCATGTGCATTGATATACCCTACTTGATTGGGATTAATTTGTGCGCTCTTTAAAGCAAGCTGCATTGCCTTAAATGCGCCTCTTCCTTCTGGATGTGGTGCTGTAATGTGGTGCGCATCTCCTGTGAGTCCGTACCCAACCAGTTCAGCATGTATTTTTGCCCCCCTTTTTTTCGCATGTTCGTATTCCTCCAGCACCAATATACCTGCTCCTTCACCCATAACAAAACCATCGCGTTCTTCATCCCATGGCCTTGAAGCTTCTTCCGGTTTATCGTTAAATTTAGTTGATAACGCCTTCATAGATGCAAAACCTGCAATTCCAACTCTACACAGTGCACTTTCTGCTCCACCTGCAATCATAACATCCGCTTCACCAAGTTTTATAGTTCTTGCTGAGTTTATGATTGCATGCGCACCTGTTGCACATGCGGTTACTGCTGAATCGTTTGGACCTGTAAATTCGTATTTAATAGAAATATGGCCAGATATCAAATTTATTAGACTTGCAGGGACAAAAAATGGACTGACACGTCTGGGCCCTTTTTCCTGCATGGTAATAACATTTTCCTGAATTGACGGAAGACCACCTATACCAGAGCCAATAGTCACACCAACACGTTCCCGATTGATATTTTGGCTTTCCAAAATTAATGAATCATCTACTGCCTGAATAGCTGCTGCAATACCGTAATGGATAAAACGATCTGTCCTTTTTGAGTCTTTCTCAGAAATATAATCTAGTGGATTGAAATGGTGCTCAATGTTATCTGATTGCAACGGCACCTGCCCTGCAATTTTGCAAGCAAGATCAGAAGAGTCAAATCTATCCGTATTGATTGCTTTTATGCCAGACTCACTTTTCATTAGCCTTGACCAAGTGTTGTCAACATCTGCCGCTAGTGGAGTGATTAAACCAACACCAGTGACTACTACTCTTCTGCTCATTTAACACTAACTATTAGCCTTTTTTATTATTAATGTACTCAACTATTTGCTCCATAGTTTCCATTTTTTGTGCGTCTTCATCTGGAATTTCTATTCCAAACTCTTCTTCTGCTGCCATGATGATTTCAACTGCATCTAAGCTGTCTGTACCATGCTCCGAAAGCTTTGAAGAGCTGTTGAATTTCTCTACATCCTTACTAATATGCTCTAGTATAATCTTTTTCACTTTTTCTTCTATGTCTTCTCTAGTGCTCTTTGCTAGTTCGCTATTCACATTTCTTACCAAAAAAATAACCTATTCTTTGATGTTATAAAAAATTTTTATGTTTGCAATATCTTTTATAACTGGTAAACTACAGTAAAGTTTTCTACTGCCCTAGCTGGCTAGCGTTACGTGCTAAACAATTAACAATTCAAAAATGCTAGACGAAACAACAAAAAATTTGCTTATTGTAGAAGTAAATAAACTCTTACCCGAAAATAGCGAGAATAAGCTTATATCAGCTATGCGTTATATACTCCTTGCTCCTGCAAAACATATACGCTCCTTTTTAGTCGTAGCTTCATCGCGAGTGTTTAACGCGGAAGCTAAAAAAGTAATATCAGTTGCTGCAGCAATTGAATTTGTTCATGCTTACTCTCTAATTCACGATGATTTACCGTGCATGGACAACAGTGATACTCGCAGAAGCCAGCTAAGCTGCCATAAAAAATTTGATGAAGCAACAGCAGTGCTTGCCGGAGATGCACTACTTACTCTGGCTTTTGAGGTATTATCTTCGTTAAATGAGAAACGCTGTGAGATCATAAAAGTTCTTTCTCAGGCAATAGGAATTAGGGGAATGGTGGGAGGACAGGCTTTAGATATTAACAGTGAGCATATAGATTTTAGCCCCCAACCCTCTGTCATTCAAGTAGCGGACACTGGGATCCAGAAGGCTTTGCCTACAAGCATTTCGTGCAAAAAGCCATGCGATAGTGGAGCTGAACATGAAATGGATTCCAGTGTCAGCTACTTGCATGACACCCTTTCTACCTTAAAACTACAACATTCGTACGGCTGTATGTATGACGCTGGAATGACGTCGGGCCAAGCTGATAAAATAAAAGAAATTCATTTGATGAAAACCGCAAAACTATTTGCAGCTTCATGTGAAATAGGTGCTATAATCGGGGGTGCTACAGACAAGCAACGTAAAGCGTTATATAACTATGGAATAAATCTAGGGCTTATCTTTCAAGCTAAGGATGATATTGAAGACTACGAACAAGATAAAACAAATAATCTTATGTCTGTGCTTGGTAAAAGTGAAGTAGAGGACTATATAGACGGCCTCTTTAAACAAGGCTTGGATAATTTGAGTGCGCTTTCAGGGGATACTAATTATTTATATGATTTATTGAATCAAGTAAAGAAAGATGGTTAGAAAAATTATATTACAAATGCTTATTTCCGTAGTAATGATTCTCACTTTAACTTCTGCTTTTGTGTTTACTATTGTCTATATAAACAAAGGTAAACCGGAAAAAAAGGACAAGCTTTATGAGATAAATGCCACGCATGGTGGTTTGATACAGACGATAGCACATTACCTAGTGAAGCCAATACTTGAATCAGCACTTGACCGCTATATTGAAAAGCATGGGCTGACAGAATATTTAGAAGAAATAACGCAGCAAAAGGAAGAAGATTCAATAAATTTTTATGAAATTACTGAAGGCAGTGGCAGCAAGGCTTTTTGTGGCCTGGAAGTCCTATTGCAAATATATAAAATTTCTAATAATAACTCAGCAACACTCCCTAGCAAAGTTTCTGATGTTACTTTGAAAATAGGTCAAGATGACCTAAAAGAAGTGAGTTTAGGGGTAATAGGTATGAAAGAAGGCGGAGAGCGTGTAGTTACTATTGCCAATGAGAACAAAATGAATTTTAATTCTTATTACGTCAAACTGATCGAAGTAAAGGATAAATATCCCGACTCAGTAAATAATCTGATGGTTTTTAATGACTTAATTAACAAGACTGGAAAACAAGTAAGGTGCGGTGATGAGATATCGGTTAAATATAGCGTAAAGGAGCATAATGGGGAATATATAGTCAAAGATCAAACAGTGCAATTTAGGGTTGGCGATAAAAAAATACCACTTGCTATAGAGCTTGGAGTTGTGGGAATGAGAGCTGGTAATAAAAGAACTATTCTTTCTCCGCCTGACCTTTTGACTATTACTGACGATATGTTAATAAAAGACATAGATTATGATGAAGAAAATATCTCAATAATTGACTTAAGCTTAGATGTTAAGCAAGAGGTCGCAGCACACCATTCTACTGTTGAAAAACAGCCTAAAGAATATAGCTGAAATTTTAGGTCTACTGGCTAATCTTCTGAACACTCTCTATACTACTTAAAGTAGGCTTTTCGTTTTTCCTAAAGTATAAACTTAGATAAATCAAGCTGCTTCGAAATTGACTCAAGTTTATCTTTTACATACTTGCTGTCTATAATGAATTTTTCGCTATTTTTCTCAGAAGCAATGAAACTTATTTCATCTAAAAGCTTCTCCATGACAGTGTGAAGCCTTCTTGCGCCTATATTTTCCACTTGCCTATTAACTGTAAACGCTATTTCAGCTATGGTTTTTATACCATCATCAGTGAACTCAAGTGTCACATTTTCTGTTTTCATTAAAGCTATGTACTGCTTTAACAAACTAGATTCTGGTTCCTTTAATATTCTTATTAAATCCTCTTGAGTAAGTGCCTTAAGTTCTACCCTGATCGGTAATCTGCCCTGCAATTCCGGTAAGAGGTCAGATGGTTTAGACTGATGAAAAGCACCAGATGCAATAAATAATATATAGTCTGTTTTTACATGGCCATACTTAGTTGTAACAGTTGTTCCTTCAAGTAATGGTAACAGATCGCGTTGCACTCCTTCTCTGTTTACTTCACCTTTTACTTCTGTACGCGCTGCAATTTTGTCTATTTCATCCAAAAATACTATACCGTCATTACTAACAAGATCAATGGCTTCTTTGATTATCTTATCTTCATCCATTAGCCTTTCACTTTCTTCATTAATTAATATTTCACGCGCTTCTTTTACCTTCACCGTAATAGTTTTTGTTTTTTTGCTCCCGTTAAACATCTTGCCCATTATTTCTGTTACATTCATCACACCAACTTGCCCACCTGGCATGCCTGGTATATCGAAAGTAGGTAACATACTCTTGCTCTCTCTGACGTTAATAGAAACTTCTCCGTCCTCAAACTCTTTATTCCTCAACCTTTCTCTAAAAATTTTTTTACTCTCTTCGGTTGCATTTTCGCCTACCATAGAGTTTACTATTGTTTTCTCAGCTAAAATTAAAGCCTTTTTAGCTAAGGCTTTACGGGCTTTCTCTTTAACTAAAACTATTGCTGCATCAACTAAATCGCGTATTATCGAATCAACGTCACGTCCAACGTACCCTATTTCAGTAAACTTCGTTGCCTCAATTTTTATGAACGGTGCACCGGCAAGTTTTGCTAAGCGACGAGCTATTTCAGTTTTACCAACCCCTGTATGACCGATCATCAATATATTCTTAGGTATGATTTCATCACGCAATGGAAATGGAACCTGATTGCGACGCCAACGATTTCTGAGCGCAATAGCAACAGCACGCTTTGCATCATCCTGTCCGATTATGAATCTGTCCAATTCTTTAACTATCTTCTGTGGTGGCAGGTCATCTAACAAAACTTGAGTGCTGTCATTAACTTGAACATCGCTGTCATTTGAATCAAAACCACTCTTAGTATCTTTATAGAGGTTATCTTTTTCATCGTAGGTGTCACTACTACAAGACCGCCCTTCTGAAAGGGTTATGGGCTGATTGGAAAAATTGGTGCATAAAGTTTTTTGCTTGGAAGACATATCACTCCTCTATCTTTTCAATAACTACATTATGATTTGTATAAACACATATATCGCCAGCTATCTTCATAGCCTTTTTCGCAATTTCCTCTATTGATATTCCTTTAATGTCAATTAAAGCTCTTGCTGCAGATAGAGCAAAATTTCCCCCAGAGCCAATAGCTGCGACTCCATCTTCAGGTTCAAGAACATCACCTGTTCCCGTAATTACTAATGAAATAGATTTATCTGCAACGATCATCATAGCTTCTAATTTCCTCAGATATTTATCCATTCTCCAGTCTTTTGCAAGTTCAACACATGCTCTCATTAATTGCCCTGGGTGCTTGTCAAGTTTAGATTCTAATCTTTCAAAAAGAGTAAATGCGTCGGCTGTTGCCCCGGCAAATCCAGCAATTACGGAATCACCAGAAAGACGCCTAACTTTTTTTGCTCCAGATTTTATAACAGTGTGGCCCAGTGAAACTTGTCCGTCACCTATTACTACTACACTTTTATCTTTTCTAATTGATAATATAGTAGTGCCATACATTTTATTGTTATCGTGTTGAATCATTTTTCTATCACTTTAAATAAGAATCTCATTATACTTTAATCTTTAGTCAAATTTACTAAATATGTTCAACTATAGCTTATAATATAATACCTTCCTTATAACATTTAAAGTACAGATGCAAAACATAATTCACCCAGATTTGGAAAAAAGTATAAATAATTGGTTCGAAGCAAAATTTAATGGCCTTACATCGCCATTTTATAGCTCTATAGATCTTAGAAACTCTGGCTATAAAATCGTTCCAGTAGACGCTAATTTATTTCCTGCGGGGTTCAATAACTTAAGTGAAGAATCAAGAACGATGGCAGCAAGATTGATAAAAAGCTATTTTAAAAGACATCAATACAAAAAGGTTCTTATAATACCGGAAAATTATACACGCAATAAAATGTATATAGAAAACGTATTTGTTATAGAGAAAATACTACAACTCGCAGGTTTTGAGACTAGAATTGGCCTTTTATATAATGAAGTATACAATTTAATAGAACAGTATGAAACTGTTGTGAAAGAAAACTCTCTGCTAAAGACAACTTCAGGATTTGTGCCTGATGTTATTATACTGAACCGTGATATGACGAGCCACATTCCAGACACGCTGAAAGACGTAAAGCAAGATATAGTACCAAGCCCACTATACGGTTGGCATAGCAGGCAGAAATTTAAGTATTTTGAAATCTATCAAGAATTAGCATCTGAGTTTTGTGGCAAATTTAAAATAGACCCATGGCTAATTTCTGTGCTTACAGAGAGCTGTGATGGAGTTGATTTTGATGATGATTTGTCACTAGGAGCAGTAGCAACTAAAGTTGACCAAATATTATCTCTAGTGCAAAAAAAATATGAGGAATATGAAATAAAAACACAACCTTACGTTTTTATCAAAGCAAGCAATGGCACATATGGGATGGGCATTATAACAGCAACAAGTGGAGAGGAAATATTAAACCTCAATAAAAAAAAGCGTCATAAAATGAAAAAGATAAAAGAAGGAATAGCAATCAATAGCGTTATTATACAAGAAGGTGTACCAACCATTGACATGTTTAAAAGCAGTTCTGCAGAACCGCTAATATACTATATAGGAGATACTCCAACATGTTACTTATACCGATGTAATAGCAGAAAAGATGTATATTCTAGCTTGAATGCCACTGACTGTGAGTTTCATGATGTTAGCCAGGTTGTAGAAGGTAAAATTCTATCACTTTGGAGTATTGTTAGCAAATTAGCAGTACTAGCGTTGGCAGTAGAAATAAAATCTTTTCATCCCTAATTCTTATACCTCTACAGTGCTGTCATTAGAATGACCGTTTATATTATGAACATCATCAAGTTCAGTGGAAGGATCATCATTGACAGGTTGTTGAAACAATTTGTCAAGCTGAACTGCAAGAAATACTGCACTATATATTATGCTGACTGTTACGCTTAAGTTGAAATTATAGATTATACCATTACCTAAGTTTATTGGTATAGTTGGAGTCTCTATCCTTCTTAATATGAAGTTTAATAAACCTAACGACAAAGTTAATGTGCTAATAATAAGGTCCTTCTTACACTCAGCAGACTTTTCAGGATCCTTATTATCCAGATATTCCTTGCATGTATAATAATAGCTTATAGGTTCTGAAATGAACAAAAATAGGATCGTTGAGGTTAAGTTAATATAACTTATTATGTCTGTATTGCTTCCAGTGCAAAAATGGATGATTTTCAACATCATTAGCGCTTCTATGGTGCTGCTTGCAAGATTAGCCGATTTACCCACAATTTTTGCCAGCTCTTTTTTACTCTCAGGGTTTCTGTAATCCTTAATTAGATCCTGTAGAGTAAATGCAGAATGGGCAATGTATAGAATAGATGTCGGAAACTTTACTAGTCGAGCAACATTCCGTATAAGAAAGATATTGGATCTATTATTGTCAATGAACTCGCAGCAAAATTGCAGTGAAATCTTACACAATAGGGCTGTTAAACCTGTTGTGATGCAGATTACCTTCCTGAAATCATGATCATAAATATCATGCACCCTTTGTGCGAGTATGTTAGATTTCTTTTTTAGCTTGTTTGGCATGAAATAGTTAATAACTTCCTGTTATTCTATCACATAAAATCCTAAAAGAAAAGCCCTATGAATCAGGACTTCAAGGGAGATTTATGCACAAATCGGCCAAGCATTTTATAAACAAGGGATCGGTACTGAGAGTTGGCACACGAAAGTAATATCCATCCTTGATAATTGCTTTATATTCTATATCAAGTTCAACTAGAGTTTCTGAATGCTCAGAAACAAAAGATATAGGTGATAGAACTACAGGTACACCATCAGCTTTTGCGCGTAATAGCTCACTTTCAGTGCTTGGCTCTAGCCATTTTACAGGACCAATCTTACTCTGATAACATATTGACCAATCTAAGTTATTGATAGCTAACTTTTCTACTATTAACTCTACGCTTCTTTCTACCTGTGAAGCGTAAGGGTCGCCCTTTTTAATGATACTAAGAGGTAAGCTATGGGCTGAAAATAGGACTCTTGGTTTACCGATTTTTCTAGCCAATTTATAGTACTTAGCTATCAGATTAGTGTGAGCTTCAATAAAATCTTGGTTATCATAATAACGGTGAATCATTTTTGTATTGCATTTTAGGCCATACCGTTTAGCATTTTTTTGCCAATTCTCGATGGATGACAGAGTTGTGGTAGTTGAATATTGTGGATACAGTGGCAGCAGAATTACTTCGTCAGGATCAAACTGTTTTACACTTTCAATAACTTCGTCAGCAAATGGACGCCAATAGCGCATGCAGATGAATACCTTGTGTACATGGTTTCTATTTTCGTTTAATTTTAGTTCTAAAGCATTAGCTTGCATTTTTGTATTCTCTAGAATTGGCGATTTACCTCCAATTTTCTCGTATATTTTTCGTGCAGTATTTTCTCGTTTCGCAGATATAAACTTTGCTAAAAGAAACCGAAAGGGATTCGGTAGATTGATTATTCTCCTGTCATAAAAAAGGTTGAATAAAAAAGGACGGACCGCATTTAGTGAATCAGGCCCGCCAAGATTAAATAAGATAACTGCCTTTTTCACCTACGCACTACTACAACAAGTTACTTCTGGGGTGCCTATAAAATTAGCTACACACTCATCAAATTTAGTTATAGGCACTAAATTTCTTACACTGGCATACAATAAGTGGCCTGATCTCTTCAGGTTACTCTTGGTGGATGTGAAGTTCCAATCGAAAAATGTATCGACAAAAAGACTTGGTACCGTTTCAAGAAGTTCAACAGCAGCTAAAGATAGCATTATACAACTTTGCAGGACATTCAGAAGAACCTTGAGGGGAAAAAGTAAAACTTTAACGAAAAGAGAGGTGCTACTTGTTTCATCCAGTAGTCGCCCTGAGTTAGGCGAATTATACTCGGTGTGTTTTCTATTTTGATCAAAGATAGGAAATTTTATAGTATCTTTCTTAAATTCCGCGTCTATTTCTTTTCTACTATGGTTAGTGATTTTTTCCATTAACTTCTCACGCAGATGAAAAGTTCTGACAATAAAACATGTGGCAATCATTAAGGAAGCACATAAAAGTGCGCATTGCATGAGGCTCATACTGCCTAGCATAGCTGGCAGTGCAAAACAAACAAGCGGTGCTATGATTGTCATTTCAAGAAATGGAATAGTGTTTCTTTTCATTGCAAAAGCAGCACCTTTTTTTAATTCTGTATTATGATGTAAGCTATATTCCAAAAAGCTTAAAAAGGCCAAATTAAAAGTTAAAAATCCTTTTGTTCCACAAAAAAGTGATGACTTAAAGTTACTTACTAATTTTTTAGTAGTAGATTTAGCTTGTTTTTTAGTGGTAGGCTCAGCTTGTTTAGTAGTGTTATTTTTACAACATTCACCCATACAATACCTCCTTGATGGTTTATCCTTAACTATAAATAAAAAACTACTTTTATCAAATCAAAATTTACAATAAAATAAATCTATAAATATACTATTTTATATAAGGAAACAATATGGCAATTGAGAAGACACTTTCGATATTAAAACCTGATGCAGTAAAAAATAATATTACAGGCAATATAAATTCCTACATCGAACAATCTGGGCTGAAAATCACAGCACAAAAAATGATGTTACTAACAAAAAAACAAGCAGAGCTGTTTTATGAAATTCATAAAGATAGGCCTTTTTTTGGGGAATTAGTAGAGTTTATGACCTCTGGTTCTGTGGTAGTTCAAGTTTTAGTTGGTGAAAATGCAGTAAGTAAATACAGACAAATCATGGGAGCTACCGATCCAAAGCAGGCAGATAAAGGCACAATCAGGGGTGATTTTGCTGATGATATTAGTGAAAATAGAGTCCACGGCTCGGATAGTCTAGAAAATGCTCGTAAGGAGATAGCTTTCTTTTTTGCTGAATGTGAGTTGGTGTAGTTAACTCAGATTGGCGTCATCCAAGTAGCTGACAACATAGAAACGAAAAAACTTACTTGACACCCTTCGCCAGCGCCCTTATCATGATAGTGAAGCTATTGTATTTGCTTTCGCCAATCTGCAGATTAAAAGGTAAGGATTACTTAATGTATCGGCGTCTTATGTTCAATTTTTTGCAGTATATAGATACTGTATGTCTTTACAAAACTTCATCTACATCTAGATTTTTATCTAAATAAGCTGAACGCGCTTATAAAGCGTTACAAGACATCAAAAAATGCCAATACTCGACAGAGATAGTAAAAGACTAGCTAACTCGGGGATTCTTTGTCTTTTTTTCTGCTTAGTAAATTTCTTAAACATTTGCAGCGTAAGTTAGTTGCAATTAAAAGCGGCTGAATCTCGCTTGTCAAGCGTTTAAAACATAAAAAACGCCAATATTTTAAAGCGGATAATAACCACAGGGCTTCTTTTGCCTTTTTTTTCATTTGGTAAATTTCTTAATGTTTATGGCTAAACGACAACCGTCATCCCGCTAGCGGGATCTCTTGTTAGCGGCTGAGATACCGCGAATGAATCGCGGTATGACGTAGATTGCTGTCATTCCAGTGCTCCTTTTTTTGTCATCCCAGTGTCTGGGCACTGGGATGACAGCTAGCCTGACAACCGTCATCCCGCTACTTGTTAGCGGGATCTAGAGATAGCGAGAATGAATCGCGGTATGACGTAGGACTGCTGTCATTCCAGTCTGGAATCTAGTTCTTATTGTACATTTACTTGGTAGAGTTAAATTTCCTGGATCCAAGTAGTCGGCTACTCGGATGACAGGAGAAGGTACTGCCGTCATAAAGGAACCAGTGTCAGCTACTTGGATGATACCTTTTTTCTACTTAGTTTGGGTTATGCAAGAAGTCTATTATAATCAGGCTTTAAATGTGCGGAAGTAATTTTTTTCGTTAAAGTAAAAAATTTTTTCTATAGCTGATCAAAGTGGGATCAAGAGAAACTTACCACTTTCTTTACAAAGGGTTTGATGTTACCATTTGACTGCCTATTCTGAATTTATTGAATGAACGTTAACATAAAAAATCTAGTTCATGCTTTCTCTAAATTGCCAAGTTTAGGGCCATCATCATCACGCAGGTTAGTTATACATTTACTCCAAAACAAAGAAAAAGTTATGCTACCACTTGCATCTTTGATTAAAGAGCTAGCAGATCTTATAATAGAGTGTGAAGTTTGCGGAAATCTAGATACTAAGTCACCTTGTTCTATTTGTACTAACCCAAAACGTGACACTAAGTTACTGTGTGTAGTAGAAGAATTAGGTGATCTATGGGCGTTTGAAAAAGGAAATATATATTCAGGTTTATACCATGTTTTGGGTGGCAGATTGTCTGCAATAAATGGCATAGGTCCAAAAGAACTCAACCTTGACACTATTCTGAAAAGAGTGACAGAGTCTAAAATTGAAGAGATAATTATCGCAATTAATCCGACATTAGAGGGCCAAGTTACTGCACAATATATAATTGAATTGCTAAAAAATTTGGATGTGAAAATATCACGCCTTGCTTGCGGCATACCAATGGGCGGAGAAATTGACTATCTTGATGAAGGAACGCTGAGGATAGCACTTACTTCAAGACAAGAATATGAGTTAAATATAAAATAAGACATGTGCTTAAAAAAACTTATATCGCTAATAACATTCAAAAAGAAAAAAATAGTGCCACCACTTAAAGTGGTGGCTTGGGAAAATGACCGCCTAAACTATAAGCAATTTTCAGGTAAATTCAACACTATAATTAAAACAATTGATCAGTCTTTTACAATAATATCTTTAGAAGGATATGATGGATGGGGCAAGACGTTTTTTTTGAAAGAATGGGTAAAAGAGTTAAAACAGCAAAATGAAATTGTAGCTTATTATAGTGCATGGGATATCAATGCATTGGACCAACCACTTCCTTCTTTTTTAAATTTTCTATTTGAAGATTTATTTGCATCGTATGAAGTAAAAAGAAGCGTTATACAACAGTTCAAGAACATAAACCAAGAGCTATTTTCTCTAAACACACTAGGAAAGCTGATCAGTAAATCTCCACTTGCTATGCTTTCAGTATTTCTTGATGCTGCAAAAGAGGCTGATAAAAAAGACATAGGTTTTGTCTTGAGTGAATTAAGTCTTCTCCAAAGAAGAAAAGAGAGTACTAGAGATTTCAAAATACAGTTAGCGGATGTGGTTAATAAAATCAGAAAAGACAAAAACATTTATATAATGGTGGATAATCTTGATGTGTGCCGTCCTAAATTCGTTGTCGATTTTTTGGAATCTATAAAGTATATGCTTGATGTGGAGGGGCTGGTTTTCATTATTTCTGTAAGTAAAGATAAGAGTAATGTACAAAGAGCAATCAGCACAATACTTGGACCAAATTTTGACCTAAAATCTTTTACTGATCTCTCTTTACATTTGCCAAAACAACCGATAGAAAAATTTACAAAAGAACTATTTGAAAATATTAAATTACCGAAAAAGTCAAAAAATTTGATTGTAGATAGTTTTATATTTTATGCAGAAAGCCTGTCACTATCGTTAAAAACAATAGAATACTGCGTAAAAAAAATAAAGCTGTGTCTTCTGAATCACACAAGAGAAGAATTACCTGATCCGAATTTGTTTGCATTTTTGGTAATACTGCAATCAATAAATATTGATATATATGAGGAACTAGATTCCTCATGTCAAAGATCCTTGGAAAAAATTGAAAATGAATATAAATCTTTAGTTCTAAATGGTCAAGAAGAATGGGAAAAACTTAAAACCTCTCTAGAAACTGCTTTTGCAGAGAGGGAGTCAAAAATTAACAAAGCTATAAAGGATATACTATTTTGAAAAGATACCCTACCTTCACATATACAAAGATAGGGTAACATTTGATTAACGCCCTTTTACTATGTCATTACCTTGTTCAAACTTTCTGATTAATTCGCTTACATTGACATTAGATAATTTTTTACCTGCAAATTTGTCATTATGTGAAGCATCAGGTTTACGAAGGTCTTCCTTACTGTTACTCCTAGTAATATTACATCTGACAATGTTTGAATTATTAGACTTACCGCTTACATCTGAAATATTGCTTTTTTCACTACATGAAGACGAATTACTCGACATATTGCCTAAGCTAAAGAGCTTTTTACCTTGATAGATTGGATTCCAATCAAGTGGATTATAAGTTTTTTTGCTAGTCTCAACCTTTTGGTTATTTTGCTGTTTAGGAGAAAAACCAAGTTTTTCTCTTTCTTTCTTGCTTAGCGTTTTGAGAAATTTTACGGTTTCTAATTCATCAGTTGCTTGTACTTTATGTAAATCAAAGCTTTTTTGATGGTTATCCTGCTTAACATTTTCCATCATTTTATCTTTTATTGTTCTATCCTCATCATCAGAAGTGCTGCTACTAACATCACTGATACCACTATCCCCTGAATCACGGCGTTGTTTGTTAGGAGTGCTATGAATGTTGTCTTCCATGAGTTTTCGCATTGTTGGGCCAAATGTTCTTCCAAGATTGCTACTTACTGTTTTATTACTATCATTTGCTTGGGAATAAGATGCATTTTGCTCAAAAATTGCTCTTATTCCAGCAAATTTAACTTGGGAAGATTTTGGAGGAACAGGTGGAGCAACCATACCTTTCGAGTTTTCATTTTTAGGAAAAATTTTTGGATTATTTTTTTCTACTGTAGTATTCATTTTTTTACCTCTAAGCCTATTAACTAGTAGAATTATAAACTTAGAGGTATTAATTTTGTAATAACAATGCTAATAGGTTACCGCAGTTTCAATAAACATCACCAGAGGATTCTCTATATAATGCTTAAAGGCATTTAAAAACTTTGCTCCGAGTGCCCCATCAACTGCTCTATGGTCAACAGAGAGCGTTACTGTCATTATTTCTGCTATTTCTATTTTCTCATTCATAACAATTGGTTGTTTTTTAGATGCACCAACTGCCATAATGCAAGATTGCGGCGGATTGATTATAGCACTGAAGGCTTTTATACCAAACATCCCTAAGTTGGAGATAGTAAACCCTCCTCCTTGAAACTCTTCAGGTTTCAATTTTCCAGATCTTGCTCTGCTTACTAAATCTTTCACTTCTTTTGATATAGATAAAATACCCTTTTTATCAGCATTTTTTACTATAGGAGTAATTAGCCCATCTTCAAGTGCCACAGCGATTGAAATATCTATATTTGAATATCTCAGTATTTTATTATCTATCCACGAAGAATTTATGTCAGGAAATTTTTTCATGCTGAAAGCTGCAGCTTTTATGATTAGATCATTAATTGTTACTTTATTGTTTTCATCTGCTGAGTTAATCTCGTTTTTTAACGATATTAACTTATCAACCTGGCAGTCTACAGTTAAATAAAAATGTGGAACATTCTGTTTTGATTCAGTCAGGCGCTGTGCTATCACTTGGCGCATGTTGCTTACTTCAACTATGGTATCTTTCTCAGGACTTTCAGTATGTATACCACTGCCTAAAAACTCCAACACATCAGCCTTAATTATGCGACCATATGGTCCTGTACCTTTTAATTGCTGCACATTAACCCCTTCATTTTGAGCTATTTTCTTAGCTAATGGGCTTATTTTTGTTCTACCTTCTGCATAACCCTCTGTCATCTGAGTAGCTGACACTGGGATCCATTCTTCTTTTCTAGATCCCAGTGTCAAGCACTGGGATGACATTGAGGGGTTGGATTCCAGCGTCACGCGCTGGAATGACACCGAAGAATGACTTATTGGCTTTCCGTTTAAATCTTGGTGTTCTGATTTTTGATTATCAACAGCACTTTTTGTCACTTCCTTTTTAACTGCACTATTGATGGAAGTTGAAGTATAGTTGTTAAGTGCACTTTCATCTTCTCCTTCTTCCAGCATTAAAGCTATTGGTTGATTTACAGGCACGCCACTTGTTCCTTCTGTTACTAAAATTTTTGCTAAAACTCCTTCATCTATAGATTCAAACTCCATTATGGCTTTATCAGTCTCTATCTCAGCAATTACGTCGCCTACTTCAACTTTGTCTTGTTCTTTTTTATGCCACTTTACAATTTTTCCTCCAGTTTTGCTCATTGTCGGTGAAAGAGCAGGCATTAATATTTCTATAGGCATTGATTTTGCATTTAAAGATCTATTCAATTTTTAATTTACTCTTTATCTTATGTCAACCTAATCGTGAATTATGATGAATAAGTCTGTTACACTATCCCTCACGTCATCCCAGTGCGTAACACTAGGATCTTGGTTCAGTACTATTATCCTATTGTTTTTATTATTTAGCCATAGCTTGTTTGCTAACAACTTTGTTTCAACCAAATCAAATAAGATCAACATGAGAACGGGGCCAGGGTTTCACTATCCTGTAAAATGGATATACACTTGCAAAAATCTGCCCCTGAAAGTGATAGAAGAGTTTGAGAGTTGGAAAAAGGTCTGCGATATAGATGAAGACTGCGGATGGATAAAAGGCAATCTTCTTAGTGATAAGCGCTACACGATTGTAAAAGAAGATACTTATGGATATCAAAAACAGAGTGTAGACAGCAAGATTACTATAAAAATAGACAAATTTGTTGTAATGAAAATAGAAAAGTGTAACGAAGAATGGTGCTTTCTTTCCACCCCAAAACGCAAAGCATGGGTACAAAAAAAACATATATATGGGGTTGATTAGGTTGACAAAAGATCTGAATTAACACTAGTTTCTGGGCCTTCTGTAGCATGCTCTTCAGATGAAGCAGAGGGTTCTTGAGGCTCTGGAGACTGTACAGGGCTATCACAGAAACTCCTTAACATCTCCTCAGCGGATGAATCTAAAATTTGTACAATAGACTTTTCACTCTGCTCTTTTAGCGATTGATCCACTCTAGAAATCAACTCAGAAAACTCGCTACCTGATTTTTCAGCTTCACTTTTTATTTTACTTTCTATGCTTGCAATATTACCTTGGTCAATTTCTTCTTTTGTTATGTTGAATGACTTTGCAACATCTTGATATCCAATCTTGCAATTTCCACAACCAATTATGCAAAAAGTAATAGAATCAGATATTTCGCTTGCAGCCCAATTATGTATAGTGTAAGCCAAATAATTGTCATGGTATTTAATGCTAAATTGTTGTTCTATTAACTCAGAAATTTTATTCTTTAGAGACATAAAGCACCCTCCTACATTCGTTATACCTTTTTGTTAAGATACAGCAATTACACCATTTACTACATGCTTTACTTTAATTAATTATTAAGACAAGAGCATCATTTCCAGAGCTATATCTTTTTACCTTGATAATTCTTTTTTGACTTCCTCTTTAATTATCCCACTTATATTCACGTTAAGATCCCCTACCCAAAAATCAGTCATAGTTTCAAGATCGTATAGATCCTCTATTACTTTTTTAATAGCAGCATTTATTTCTTCTTCGTCAAATTCCTTTATAATAGGTCTAATCTTCACATACCCTGGAGAGCCTTTACCATAAATTCCTTTGCTTTTATTAATGCAGCCACCTGCACCAGATCTACTGCTTCTCAAACCACTTCCACACTCTACTGTTTCATACTTGATTTCACCATTTTCTATATATGCTATTTGATTGTCTTGTGTAGACTTCAGTTTATCTGCCTTTACAATTTTCTCCTCTAGCTTTAAATCTTGCTTATGAATTACTGTTTCCTCATAACCCTTACCACCGTATGTTCTATACTCACCTCCACCTGCAACAGTAATCAGTTGCTGGCAATGTTGCTTCTGCGAATTGCACATTTCTATGAAAACAGGTCCCCCGTCCTTATCTGAGAGGTTACTTTCCTGGTTACCCCCTCCCTCTGTGACTTGCACCTTAATTATAGGATAATTAGGATCGATTTTCAGTTTAGCTTTAATATAATCTCCTGGCATCCCTACTCTGCTTTCAGTAGAATGGCATTTTTGATTGTCACAGCCACTACCTTGTATATGACCTGCTTCACCACTTCCCCACGCTTCTATTTTAATACGATCAAATTTTATTGATAAGTCATCTGTATAAACATCTTTATTTTTATGATCATAGGATTTTTCATTATTTTTTTCAAGATCTGGTTTCTTATTTTTCAGCTGTTCCTTGATTATCTCTTTTAATTTTTCTTTTAATTTCTTTTTGAGACCTTCTAAATCGAACCTACACAATTTATCAGCGTAAAAGACCTCCATTCTGTTTGCTTTTATTGGTGCTTCTGGTTGCGTGACAACGCCATTTGTATTTTGTGAAATCTTTGTATAAAAAGGTTGAGTGTTTTTTTTTTCTACATATCGTGTTGAACGGCTGCATGTTCCAGTAAAGCAGATACAACCATCATCACCTTGATTACATTTTTCTCTATGCTCTACATCCGTCAATTTGTACACTACTTTCAGTCCTTTACTAGATTTAAATGTATCGTCTATCTCATCATTTCTTTTTACACAGTAACTGCATTTCCCCTTTTCCTGTTTATTGTTGTCAGGGAAGAAAACATACCCTTGCTTATTGAATATTATTTTATCTAACTCACTCTGATCTCTGTTTAAGAGATCGGCTCTTTTATTTTCCTTGCTTGGAAGATAATAGAACTGATTTGATTCCTTGGAGTAAACAGCATTGTATTTAGTATATCTTGTTCCCATTAATTTTAGTGGTATTATTTTATTTTCTCTTTTAAGAACAAACTCCTCTGGTTCTGGCTGCCATCCAGAAAGACAAAGCATTTTACTGTTAGAATTTCCTTTATACTTTACTTCTATTTCCGGCTGCCCAGAGTTATTAAATTCACATTGAATAGATTTGTCTTTTAACTTTTTCTCAAAATCATTAAAACTATAAAAACTTCCGCCTTTAGAACATTTAATTTGCACATCAGG
Source organism: Wolbachia endosymbiont (group A) of Eristalinus aeneus (assembly GCF_964026915.1). Lineage (NCBI taxonomy): Bacteria > Pseudomonadati > Pseudomonadota > Alphaproteobacteria > Rickettsiales > Anaplasmataceae > Wolbachia > Wolbachia endosymbiont (group A) of Eristalinus aeneus. Next base: position 104,370 of record NZ_OZ034712.1, on the reverse strand, counting down.
AACATAGCCATATTCTTTCAGAACTTTAAATTGTTGCGGATTACTTTCTAATATACCTTCTATAATATTATCAATATTACTATCAGTTGTTTTTGCTACTATTGCTGGTTTTACTACTTTTAAAGATAGGGGGCCAATATTTACAGCGGTATTAACATTAAAAGTACATAAACCATCACTGTAGGTTCCACGTGCTTCATAAGTACAAGTGCTCTCGCTCATCTTCATTCTTATCTTTAACGTGTCACTCTGCTTTCCAGACGTGTTACTTTGTACTATTTCTACTACTTCAGGCTCTGGAGCAGGTGGTGCAGGGAAACAGCGGACGAACTGTGGATTTTTTTTGTCTATACTTTTAGTTCCATGGTATTCAGCGCAGAGCTGGCCCTTTTTTCTATAGGTTTTGAAGTAATAGTGAGTATCCTTATCTGTAACAGTATATGAGTGATTTGGAATGTTCTCATTATTTGAAACAACGTGTGGAAAACCTAACTCTTTTCTTTCCTCCAGTCCGCTAATTATCACCCCAACTCTTGGATCGAAGTAATCATTATCTTCATTTGTTATAGGAACAATTCTAACTTGTGGAGGTGACATCGCAAGTTGTTCACAGAATGGAGGGGGGCTAGGTGCAAGTGGCACAGGAGCACATTTTACTGCCGTTTGGTAGCAGGTATCACAGACTTTTTCCATCTCCCCAGGACGGAAAATATTCTCACCCGAAAATACTCTAGAACCCCATGAAGAAATTCCTGACATACAAGCCCCTTTTTGACTGCAAGCACATATTTTAGGAGAGTTAGCGAATCTTCTTTTTTCCTCATCAGTAACACCGTCTGCCCATTCCCATTTAAGACCCCGAGCAATTTCTCCTCCAGCTTTTGTTTTATCCCCTTCCCAATCAATAAAAGCTGCAGCAGAAACTCCAGCTCCTGTACCTTGCGTTCCATATATCTGGCGGCAGGATTCCCCACTTTGTAAGTCATAACAATAACTTTGTCCATCATAAGCACATACTCTAATTTTGGGATTAAAGTAACCATCAACTCCTTGATCTTTTATTGCTTGCACCTTAATTTCCTTTACCCAATCTCCACCAACTATTGCTTCCCACCAAGTATTACTTTCTACAAATGTTGGACAATCAGCATATCCTTGATACGAAAGACCAAGTATCAAAAAAAATATCAATAAGAAATTAAGCCTTACACTTCTCATAAAATACCGGTAACCACTCATTAACTTCTTCTCCTTTTTCTTTTATTGCCTCATACATATACTTTATAGTCTCTTTGTTAGCTGAAAGTACATGTATTTCTTGCATATCCTTCAAATCCAGATTTAAGGTTACTAATCCTTTGTACTGTTTTATCAAAAATAAACCTTCCTGTGTTGGCGTCTGCAGAATTATATTCAGCTCCTCTTTCGATAGAGAAAATGCCTTCATGTATAATCTATTTGCATTGACGTTCGGCATCAAGATTCTTGTATCAACATGTTTATCTAAATATTGAGTAAATTTGCTAGCAAATGCGAGATTTAAATTTTCAGTACTTAGGATTACTACAACATTTAGTTCCGTCATTCTTTGCATCCAGTTATCAAACTCTTTCTCTGTAGGAAAAATATTACTTATCTCCCATGCTTCATCCAAAACAAGTATTGCAGGCGAGCCATCACATTTTGCCTCAAAAGAATATAAAAAATAGTAAAGTATCACGGACATACATTCCTTTTGTTTTGTAAGGTTTGCGGTGTTGAGAGATATAATTTTTGTTTCCCAGTCAATATCTGATTCATTACCATCTTGAAATAAGTAAGCAAAGTCACCATCGTCACACCATCTACTTATCTTACCCCCAAGGAGCAAGAGCACCTCAGAAATTTGTGAAATAGAACGTGATTCCTTGGGTATAGCAAATATAGAATCCACAATTTTTCTTATCTTTTCTTCTACGTCCACCAAGCTCGTATCGGCTACCATTCTTCTGATCAGTTCAACCAACATATTGCGATTGGAAGCACTATCTTCAATGTTTAGTGGATTAAATTTTAGGCTTTTGTCCTTATATTTTGGATCGATTATGTAATATTTACCACTCACTGCTTTAGTAAAAATTATTGATTTTCCAGTGTTATCCAATATGACAATTCTTGGGTTAAACTTTCTTGATTCTGATAATAGAAAATTAATGAGTGAAGTTCTGCCTGAATTTGGAGCTCCGAGTATCGTAGTATGGCCATTATTTCTTTTTCCATGAAAATTAAAGAAGTAAGGATTTCCTTTTTTTGAGAAAAAAATCATTACCGCTTCTTTCCACCTTCTTCCTTTTAATGTACCTGACGTAAAATCGTGCAGCATAGCAAAGCTGCAAGCGTATTTTGTTAAGATATTTTTCGGTTGCGTAATAAAAGCAAAATTGCCTGGAAGTTGTGCCCAAAAATGACTTTCCATATGTAAATCAGTTCTAAACATCATGAAGCCAACTAATGACATTATAGAAGATAAATCACTAATACTTTCAGCTAACTTATTCCTATCATCTGCAAATATTGTAAAAATAATTTTCTGTTGGCAGAAGTCTATACTAGAGGTCTTTTCAAGCTCTATTATTTCTTCAATTCCTGAGCTTTTAAGTAAGGTATTATCCTCACTAATTTGCAGCATGTTGATTTGTTTTTTAAATTCTTTTATTGCTTTGTTATTACTAGTAAATATCATTATTTCTGTAATGATAAATTCAGATTCAAGCTGCAAGCATCTATCTATATTACCTAAAGAGATTTCCCGGTATTCTTTTATGCTGAAAATAGAGCCAAATTTCTGTTGATTTTCAAATATTGTTTGAAACGTATTGAAACCAAAAGCTATTTTAAAATTTCTAATATATTGCGACAGGTCCCTTTCATGTATTGGATAATCTTTGTGCGTTAATGTAACAATATAGTGGAGAAATTCTATCATTTCAGAATATATTTTACCTTCACTAAACCTTAGACTCAGTTTTTTAGCTCCAAAAGGTCCTAAATCATTTTGAATTACGTCAGTTATCTTTTGCAACTCCTGATGGCTTTCTTGTAAAGACAACTTATGCTTATTCTTTATTCTATTGAAAAAAAACGAATTATTAGTATGCTTGCCAAAATCGCTAAACAATATTACAATGTATAGTTCATTTATATACTGTAATTTACTATCAGTTAGTTTATTAAACCACGTTGAATGTAGGTTGTCAGAGAAGTCTTCAGTTTTATTCCATTTCAAGCTCAGTTTATTGCGCTTTCTAACGGTATGAATCCAAACGGTAAAATACAGGCTATTAATATTTTTTGATATGCTTTTTCTAATTTCAGTTCTGAGTTCGCTGTAGTTATCAACAGAAGAATAATCTTCTAACTTGATTATTTTTAACAATTCTCCCTGTTTTGTTAGTATGGTTTCTTCATCGTAATGACAAGCATAAGGAACAAAATCTAAATCAATGCTTTCTAGTAATGCTAAGTTGTTCTTTTTTTTAAGCTTAGAGTTAACTGTTGGTACTTTTAACTGCATATGCGTATTCAATAAAGATAATTAAAAAAGATAAAAATACTATCTTAATTTTTATCTTTTTTTTCGCTATCGGATTGTAATTTTATATCTTTTGCAAAGTTAAATTTTTCTTTTAAGTAGTCTGTTGCCTTTTCTGTACTACCGAACATCAGGACCAGTACACCAAACATTATCATAAAAAAGATTAGACCTCTGAACACTACTGCAAGTATCACTGCAGCTATACACAACCCTATGATTGTTGAAGGACTCATATTTTCTACAGTATCTTTAACTGAAAATGAAGAAATAAAATTTTTTACCGTTTCTTGTATACCCTTTAATTCATCACTCGCCGAACTTGCTTCGCTAGAATATGATGCAAAAATGAAACTTAATAAGGCTATAAAAACCAAAACTTTATTCAATTGAATGCGCATCAACTAAACACCTTTTAAACATTCCTCAAATATAACAACTTTTATATCAATAGGCAAGAACTGAATTCACTTATCCACTACAAGTAACACATATTTAATTTTTACCGCTGTGAACATGCTGTAAGCTCTTATCATCAACAAGAGGACTCACATTAATGGATGTTAATTTACTTGATAGGAAGTTTGAATGCAATTCAGCTACTGCTGCTATAGCAAGCACTGCAACCATAGCAAGTAGTCCTGCTCCTATCAATCCTGATGTCATTGCTCCTGCAACAATGCACCCTATTGTGGAGAGAGCACAACCTGCTACAAATGCAACGTGAAGATTTCTGTTATTGGGTTGGTTTTTAAGTAGGATATCTTTCTTAACTTGATCTGGATTTGCTTGACCATCTGAGTTTTCATTTTCTTGCATTTTTGGCTCTTTTTTTACAGTCTGCTCTGGCTGCACTTGAGTCTCGTTTTCTTTTGGGGATTCCAAATTTGATTCTAATAACTCAGTTTTTTCTCCACCCTCTGGTTGTAAGCCATTATCTTCTTCAACAGAGCTCAATGTTGAGTTTAAACTTTCCTCAGATGAAGTGCTTGCTATTGATGTTAAACTGTTTTTTCTACTATTTATTGGTGATATCGAGTTTTTTTCACTCAGTCCAGGTGAGTTTATTCCACTATCTGAACCACTACCGTTACCAAGCTTAGGAGTTTTTATATTCTTCTTTAATTGCTCCATAACTTTACTATATTTTCTAGATACCTCTTTCGGAATATCTAATTGGCCAAGTATTTTAGTATCACCACTTTTTTTCTCAGCTACATTCAAGGGTGTTTCTTGTGTGTTGTTTTGCTCTTCAATATGTCCTAGCTGCATTTGATCTTCAATATTTTCTTCAACAGCATTTGGTATTGAGCTTACACTGCTGCTCCTGTTAGTAATATCCAAAATTGTTTTTACTATTTTTCCTCTTTTTGTTTGTGGTCTTTGTGATTGTTCTCTTTCATTGTTAAATACTGTAGGTACAGCTAGTTCTTCTGATTTTATTACTTCATCTTTCAATGCAGGAAGAAAGTTTTCGATATAATACTTATAATGTTTTTGATATTCCTCTTGTTTTTCTGGTGATTTTTCTAATTGTTCTCTCAGCGATTTTTCTAATTCAGTTAATACCTCAGGACTAGCTCCTTCCTTGAACAACTCTATGCATTTTTTGATAGTTCCATCTCCATTTTTTTTTGGGCTTTCATGATTATGTGTTTTTTTTGTTACCTTTTTGTATATAGTGTCGTGCAATTGTTGGTTAATAACTTCTTTATTATTCTGAGGTTTTTTTAAAGTACCTGGCATAGACTCCTCCATACAAATAAAATGTATAGATACCTCTTTAGCGTTAATTTTACATTAAAATTGGATAATTATGCCATATTATGGATAATTAATGGCAACTTGCTTATTGTGAGGTCGCTTAACTATTTGCTTTCTGGGTTTTCTACTTCTACAGATTTGCTCTCAATATAATTGTTTGCTTGTTGAACTAACATATCCACTACTTCTTTTACAGGCTTTTCCCTATCAACCATGCCAACACTTTGACCGGCCATTAAAGATCCCGTTTCAACATCTCCTTCAATCACTGCTCTTCTTAAAGCTCCAGCCCAGAACTTTTCTATTTCAAGCTGCCCATCTTCTTTTGAGATCTGTCCCTTTTGGTATTCATCAATAACTTCTTTTTGACGCTTCATAAAGTCATCACTTGCTTTGTTGGCTATAGCTCTTACAGGAATTACAGGAAAATCAGCACTTATCTGTACAGAAGGTATTGCATTACGTGCGGCCGATTTAATAAACACTTCCTTGAAATTTTTGTGGGCAATTGACTCATTAGTGCAGACAAATAATGTACCTATTTGACAGCCACTTGCTCCCATTTCCAGGTAATTAATTATCATTTCACCTCTTCCTATTCCACCTGCAACAAACACTGGTATTTGTTCATTTTTAAAATGAGGCAATATCTCTTGTGCAAGAACAGAAGTGCTAACTGGACCTATATGCCCACCTGCTTCCATTCCTTCTATTATTAATGCATCTACTCCCATTTTTACTAACCTTTTCGCAAGGCTTAATGCTGGTGCAAAGCACATAACTTTAATGCCCGCACCCTTGATTTTTTCTATATTAGGCTTTGTTGGCAGTCCACCGGCAAGCACTATATGGCTCACTTTCGTTTCAATACACACATCTATCAACTCACTCAACTTTGGGTGCATAGTAATTAGATTTACACCAAATGGCTTGTTAGTTAATTGCTGCGTCTCTATGATTTCTTTTTTTAGCAAGTCTGGAAACATTGCACCACATGCAATCACACCAAAACCACCAGCGTTTGAGATTGCTGAGACCAAGTTTCTCTCTGAAACCCAGCTCATAGCACCACCCATTATAGCAAACTCACTGCCAAGAAAATCTGTTCCTTTTTTCCAGAGGCTACTTAACATATAACCTATATCATGCGTTTAAAAATGTTTTGTTTATCTATAAATGTGTGCTTCAAAGCGCCAAGTATATGTAAGATTATAAAGAGTACCATAAAATACGCAAACATCGAATGTAGCTGATTAGCTGCGTTAGCTAGATCTTTGTTTTGATTAATCAACAAAGGGATATGAAAAAAATATTTGATCTGTTTGCCAGAAGCAGAAGACATAACATAGCCAGATAGTGGCATTAGCACCATTAAAGAATATAAACCAAAGTGTACTGTTTTGCTTACATTGATTACAAATCGAGAGAAATTTGCTGGAAGTGGTGGAACATAAGTAAAGACGCGAAAAAATATGCGTACTATGATTAATCCAAGAATAGTGATACCGCAAGCCTTATGAATAGCGTATATGTTGAACTTAATTTCATTGCTAAGTGGTAAGCTTTTCATATAAAGTCCAGAGCAAAGCATACCGATAATAAAAATAGCCATCAACCAATGGATAACCCTTAAACCTAGGCTATATTTATCGTCTTCCATTTTGATTACCCTAAAGTAGCATTTATATAATAGAAAAACTATTTTTCAATCAAAATTATTAAAGCAATTTAGATTTACCGACAATGTAAATTCAAGAGCAATCCTGTCATTCAGAACATAGAAACGAAAAACTTCCTTGACAAACTCCGCCAGCCCCCTTATCATGAAACTGAAGCTATTGTATTTGCTTTCGCCAATCTGCAGATTAAAAGGTAAGGATTACTTAATGTATCGGCGTCTTATGTTCAATTTTTTGCAGTATATAGATACTGTATGTCTTTACAAAACTTCATCTACATCTAGATTTTTATCTAAATAAGCTGAACGCGCTTATAAAGCGTTACAAGACATCAAAAAATGCCAATACTCGACAGAGATAGTAAAAGACTAGCTAACTCGGGGATTCTTTGTCTTTTTTTCTGCTTAGTAAATTTCTTAAACATTTGCAGCGTAGGTTAGTTGCAATTAAAAGCGGCTGAATCTCGCTTGTCAAGAGTTTAAAACATAAAAAACGCCAATATTTTAAAGCGGATAATAACCACGGGGCTTCTTTTGCCTTTTTTTTCGTTTGGTAAATTTCTTAATATTTATAGCTAACATGAAGCTAAGTACGAACTTTGTTAAACACAACAAATGGTGTCATTCCAGTGCTCCTGTGATGTCATTCCAGCGCGTGACGCTGGAATCCAGGAATTTTATTAAGTTGGTGAGCATAAAAATAGCTGTTTTACGTTAAAATACAATGTTTTGATGATTATGGAAAGGCTGGATTCCAGTGTCAAGCACTGGAATGACACCATAGGGGCACTGCCATCATAAAGGAACCAGTGTCAGCTACTTAAATGACATCATAGGGGTGCTGGGATGACACCCTGACAATCGTCATCCCGCTACGTGTTAGCGGGATCTAGAGATACCGCGAATGAATCGCGGTATGACGGTTCGTGGTGGCATGACGATAAAGTTCCAGTGTCAAGCGTTTGGCATGCAAATTTCCTTAAACGTTCGTAAGCTTAAAACTTTACTTTAGATCAAACTGCTGTATAGTGACTTTATAGCTTCAATTTTGTAATGAACATACCTAGTATAGAAAATTGTGATCTTCACAATAAAGCCGTCTTACTTAGAGTTGACTTCAATGTTCCTATAAAAGATGGAGAAATTCGTGATGTCACTCGTATTTTGAGAGCATTGCCTACTATTCAGTATTTAGTGAATGCGAGTGCAAAGATTATTATTATATCACATTTTGGACGCCCAAAGGCCAGAGACAATAATCTGTCGCTAAAAAATGTAATTGACACTTTATCGCAGTTACTAAATAAAAAAGTGAAATTCATTGACGATTGCGTTGGTGAAAAAGTACAAAGAGCAGTAAGTGTTATGGATGCAGGAGATATAATATTACTAGAGAATCTAAGATTTTATAAAGAGGAAGAGCAAAGTGACTCAAATTTTGCCAAACAACTAGCATCTCTAGCGGATATATATGTAAATGATGCATTTTCTTGCTCTCACAGAGCTCACGCTTCTATTTCACGCATTACAGAATTTTTACCCTCTTATGCAGGGTTTTGCTTGCAAGATGAGCTAAAGTATCTTGAAAAAGCTGTATCGTTTAAAGCTAAACCTATTACTGCGATAGTTGGGGGAGCTAAAATATCAACTAAAATAAAAGTGCTTATGAAGCTAACAGAAAAGGTTGATTACCTAGTTCTCGGTGGTGCGATTGCTAATAATTTTTTGTCATTTAGCAAAGTAAATATAGGAAAATCTTTCTTTCAAAATGGTGTTGACGACCTTCTACATAATATTGTTGAAACAGCAAATAAAAACAATTGCAAAATAATTGTACCGGAAGACGTTTTGGTTGCAATAAACTCTGATTACAGCACTAGTATTTCAAGAAAAGCTGAGTCCATTTTGGACAGCGATGTAATTTTGGATATCGGACCACAAACTTTGAGTATAATAAGCAGTATAATAGCGAGCAGTAAAATTCTATTATGGAATGGACCTATTGGTGTTTTTGAACATTCAGCTTTTGCAAGTGGTACAATAGGAATAATGAAAGTCGTAAGTGACTTAACGCACAAAGGAAAGTTAACCAGCATAATAGGGGGAGGTGATAGTCTATCTGCAATAAGCGCTGCAAGCCTTACTGATAAGGATTTTACATATGTTTCCACTGGTGGAGGAGCGTTTTTAAGTTGGCTGGGTGGTGACGAAATGCCGGGAGTTGCTGCTCTGCAAAAATGATTAGATTAAAACTTTTTTAAATTGTTTCTTGTAAGCTAGCTTTTTTGTGAACGTGATTATGTCGAAGACAGTTAAACTAATTTTGTGTTTAATAATACCAATAATAGGATTTATTTTTTATATTAAGGATCATTATTTTCACACCGGCTATGTAGAAGAAAATGTTGAAGTCAATTTTGAACCATTTTTCAGTTCACAACCAGCCACCGTTTCAGAATTAACTGACTTCGATAGAGGAGTGTTGAAAGTTTGTGGAGATTGGGGAGCACATCCAGATAAAGAAGATTTCAAAATTTTACTTAGTTGTCCGCAGCATCAAGAAGTAGTGAAAGGAATATATAAGTGATTACGCCAGATGCGGATTTGGAGTTACTTAAAGATGAACTGGCTAACATTTGGTTTACAAATAGTGGAAGTGAAAAAGAAACTATAGGGTTTGGACATATTTTTTGTGGTGAGCCAAACGATAAACTAGGTGGTATGCATTTTGTAGGTAGATATGTTGAAGCTCAAGAGGATAAATGGGCAGTTGGCATCCTATGCAATAAATCAGATATTAAGCCGCCAGTTTATACATTTGGAATGAAATATTTAGGTAAGGATGGGGAAGTGAAAGTTAAATGCCCAAATGGATACGCATATAACCTTCATGCCGATAATTTCTGCAACTAAGGCGTTTAAGGAATTAGGAAAAGATGGAATGTGTCTATATGAAATGGAAGATGACAATTATCAATCAGTGTTTGTAAGAAAGAATGATGCTATACTCACGTTCTATCCTGACTTAACACCAAAATGTGATGATAAGAGTACTTATTGTAGTTGCAGTAAATCTTAATTTCAAAACCAATAGGGTGAACAAATGATAAAAATGCTATAGGGTGGAGCAAATCCAAATGAGTTAAAATTTTGATTAAAGGGTTTTGTGAATAATAATGAAGAAGGGCATTATTCGTCTAATAAAAGCAATTCAATACTCTTGTGAAGGAATAAAATCAGCTTTTATATCAGAAATTGCGTTCAGACAGGAGTTACTGCTTTTTATAGTATGTGTCTCAGTTTTGTTTGTTTTGGATGTAAGTAATCTAGAACGTGCAGTAATGATAAGCAGCCTATTCCTGGTGTTAATTGTGGAAATTGTTAACACTGCTTTTGAAACGACAATTGAGCGTATTTCCAGTGAACAACACATACTTTCAAAAAAGGTGAAAGATCTAGGTAGTGCAGCAGTTTTTCTTTCATTAATTAACTTCCTGATAACATGGATGATAATATTGATAGGTTAATACGAATGTTATTAAGATATGTTGTCAAACTCACCAATTAAAGTTTTTATATCTTGCGGTAAATCAGAGACAAATTCCATGTATTCCTTACTTTTTGGGTGGTATAAGCCCAGTGTATAAGCATGTAGTGCTTGTCTATTGAAATTACGAATGAAACTAGAGTTTTTAGCATATTTTGTGCTTTTACTACTATTTTTTCCATAAACTTGATCACCAACTATGGAATGTCCTATGTGGCTCATGTGGACTCGAATTTGGTGCGTTCTACCTGTTTCTAAAGTGCATTTAACGAGGCTTGCTTGTCCTATAACTTTCTCTACTGAGTAATGAGTGATTGCTAATTTGCCCGTTGTTTTTGTAACACACATCATTTCTTTATTACCACGCTTTGGAGCAATGTTAGTTTCTATAGTTCCCTGCTGGGAAGATAATGTTCCCCAAACTACTGCTAAGTATTCCCGCTTTATTTTGCGATTCGATAACAATTCAGACAAAAAACTATGGGCTGCTTCATTTTTTGCAATTACCATTAGCCCACTGGTATCTTTATCGAGTCTATGAACAATTCCTGGTCTCACATGGGTATATGGGATTTTACCAAGGTGAGCGATAACTGCGTTCAAAAGCGTATCATTGTTTGTCCCAGCACCTGGATGTACCGTTAATCCACTTTGTTTACTCAGAACTATAATGTCTTCATCTTCATAGACGATATTAAGTTTTATGTCATAATTAGGCTCAATTGATGTGGATATGTCAGGTTGAACGAGATGCACCACATACTCTTCATCTGGTTTTACTATGTAGTCATTATTAATTATCGGTGTGCCAAGTAATTTCACCTGCTCATTTTGTATCAATCTTTGCGCTTTGCTGCGTGATATGTTGCATTTTTCAGCTATATAGGTGTCTAACCTTAATTTCTCTTTATCATTATTAACACTTAAGGTTATTATTGAGTGATCTATAGTGATTTACCCCGCGCCATTTCCCATGCTGCTTGAACATTTGGGTCTGTAAACATTGTTGCACTAGACTCAATTTGCAGATCACCTTGTTTTTTAATATGGCAAATTGTTTGAGAGCCATCTTTCCAGTAGATTGTAACTTTATTATCAAAATCTCGTAATGTTGCCTCAACCTTTTTTTCTTTATTATCTTTTTCTTCCAGCTTAATAGATTCTAATAAATAATATAGAAAGTCACTTGGTTTGCCGTTGATTTTTTCTTTCCATTCATCTGTTTTTTCTTGTTCAGATTTTTTTTGCTCTAACTTTTCCTTCTTTTGCTGCAGCTTATTTTGTTCTGCTTCCAGCTCTAACTTTCTAACTGTGTCACGTAGTTCTTTGACTTTATTTTCTAATACTAATAATTTATTAGTATTATTTCCATTGTTAGCTTCTAAATCAGGCGTACTTGGTTGAGCTTGCTTCTTTTTTATTTCTTCTAATTCATTCCTTACTACGTTTAATTGCTCCTTCAATTCCGTTTTTTCCTCTTCTGTATCCTCTTTTAACTTTTTTAGCATGCTAAGGAACTCGTTATTATTAGACTGCGTAGTTGATTGAAGCCAGCCTACAAAGCGGCTTGGTTCAAATCGTTCAATTTTATCTTCAGCAATTTTAATAGCATTCTCTAACCTAGAAAAAGTACCTTCAATATCTAGTGAATGTGCTTTTTTTGTCAATTCTTTAGTGTTGTTTAAAACTTCTGAAATTTCTGCATGTAGCCAATCTAAATCTTTTTTGATGTCTTCTCTGATTTTTTTTAGGTGATCAAGCGTTTCTTTAATGTTAATATTTGCAGGCTTTAAAAGACTATTATCAAGTAAATCGCAAGCTTTTTTAAGGTTACTGTCAAATGAGTTGCAAAGCGTACTAAGTAGTTTTTTCATTAGAGATATTAGTTCATTTTCCCTTTTACCAAGCTTATTTTCTACTACTGATACAACCATGCCCTTTCCAGACCAGTATGGAAATAGAAGACCTAAAGAACTGTGTTTTCTAATAGTATGATTTTCATGATCCACGCTATTACTTATTAGATTGCTAAGTGTTGATATGATGCATAAAAGAATAGCGACTAATAAAGCTATTAATATTATTGGAGCATTAATGGATTGTGATATTGCTGAAACTACTATAATAGTACCAAATACATATGATCCAGTAAACAAGAGAATCCTATTTCTATTTTCTGCTTCTATATCTTCTAGTATTTCTCTCTGCGTCTTAGAAATTGGTAAAACTATTGAAAGCTTTTCCCCCTTTTTATCTAAATTTGTTACAATTTCAATTTTTTTAGCTTCTTGAGCAATCTGGCTGTACTGTTCATCAACTTGATAGTTTCCTATTTTTTTATCTATTTCATTCTCTTTTATTTTTTGTGTATTTATAAAGTTTATAACAGCAGTAAATAAGAGAACTATAAGAGGAATAAAGGCAAGAGGTGCTGGCGTGAACGCAAACCCAGCAATACTTACTGTAACAGGCTGAATAGAAAAGGCAGTAAATGCTATAAGAGTAGCAATGGTACTTGCTATCGATATAGTACCAGAATACTTTCTTATAGAGCTCAAAATTCTACTGGGCTGGTCAGAAAGTTTTCTAAATCCTAAAAAATCAAAATAGTCTTTGAAAGGATCTTTAGTGTCTGTAACCATAACATTTTTCTAGTTTAAACTTATTTAGGTATACATTAACCAAACCTTAAAATCAAGTTTCTTAATTTTTCAACATGTGCCAAGGCCTATTGGAGCGCACTGTATTAATCTTTACGTAACGATTTGTTAACCAAACAGAATGTGTGCCATACGTTTCTAGATCAGCATGTTTAATAATTTTAGCGTTGCAAGCTGAATAGTCGAATTCACTTAATTGAATTATTAAATCAACTTTATCACAATTTTCTGAAATATCTTCTTTTTTATAAGCAAGTAGCACTGATTTATTATTTCCTTTATTATATATACAATCATAATCTTCACACTGTAGCCTTTTATTTGAATTGTTATATTTTGTATGATTCAAAATTTGGTTCTGTCCGTTTTGCTTTGCCCACGTTTTGATAACAAAATTTCTGCTTTTTCTAGTGAGAGAATATAGTAAGTTATCACTCTCCTTTGCAGCAACATTATCAGCATTTATTAGGATGTCGGGGGTTTTATATGCAGCGCTAAAGCAAATACCTAGTACAATAAAAAAAAATCCCAAAAAACGCCAATTTCTTTCCCACAAGCACAGCCACAATAACCCAAATGTTATTATAATAATTGATGAGGCAGGAAAAGTACGAATGGGAATAACCAAATACTGAAGACTAGCGATAGCGTTTGTTATATACAAAATGCTGTCAATTGGGCGTTCTACAAGTGGCGCTATAATCCATTCAATACCGAAAGGAATCAACAAAACATAGATTATTCCAAGTGGAATAATAATTAATGTAACTATTGGTATAGCAACTAAATTTGTGATAATGCCACTAATTGAAAAATAATTAAAATTATATATCGTATACGGAACAGTTGCTAAACTTGCTATTACTGAGCTGATCATTATCGACACAAAATATTTCATTATTTTTATTTTGAATAATTTATTAGCATTAATTTGATAACTGGCAACCAGTGCCAAAACAGCAGAAAATGACATCTGAAAGCCTGGCTTTAAAATTGCTTCAGGTTCTATGATAAGTATCACTGCAGCAGCAAACGCAATTGCTATTAACCCTCGATATTTTCTCTCTATCATTATTGCAACGAGTACTAAAATCACCATGATGTAGGCACGCTGAGCAGAAATTTGCATACCGGTAATCAACAAATAAAACGTGGTTGGCAAGATAGTAAGGAATGCAGATATTTTCTTGGTGTTATACTTAAGAGTCAAAGTTTCAGATATTGCGAATAAATTACGAAACACTACAAAAAACAGACCAGCAACGAATGATAAATGCAAACCAGATATGGCAAACAAATGTGCTATACCTGAATCTCGTATCGCGTCCATAGTTTTTTGATCTATGCCATCTTTTTTACCGATCAGTAATGCAGAGATTATATCCGCATGTGGTTTCTTGATATTTTGCTGCAGGTTTTCATAAATGTATTGACGGAAAGATTCTATATATTCTTGAAATTTCCTTGCTTCAGCCTTTTTGTGCAGGGCTATTTTGCTTGTTGCAAAGCCTGTTGCACTTATTTTCTGGTAATATGCTATTCTTGCAAAATCGTATGCATACTCCGAGGGCGCAATCTTTAGAGGGAAGAGTTTTGCTGATAATTTTACTTGATCGCCTATTTTAATGCCTTTTTCCACTTTGGTTCTAACTGATATTCTGATGTTATCTAGAGCTCTATCCGGTGTCATTCCAGCGCGTGACGCTGGAATCCATATCTTTTTTTTCTGGATCCCAGTATCAAGTACTGGGATGACAAAAGGGGGCGCTGGGATGACAGGAGAGGATTTTGAGATAGTAGGGGATTTTTCAACAGAAAGCAGAAATTGTTTATATGAGCCCCTGTCGTTAATATCCTTCACTGTGGCAACGATATCTTTTACATATCTCTCTTTATCAAGAATTTGAGTATCAACTAAAGCTGTTCTTAATTTACTAGCTGTAAATCCTATGAGCACTGCAATTAAAGCGATACACAATATCGCGTACCTTTTATACAATATTGCAATCAAAATTAGTGTGGGTAAAAGCAAAAGAAAAATAGATATGCAGCTTGGTTCAAAACTTAGGGAAAAATAGGTTAGAATTCCTACACACTGAAAAACAGGAAACCACAGTATCAAGTTATATTGTTCATTGCGCAGATTGTTACGTATATAACTAACTATTATGTCAAGAAAAGTTAATAAGTGTGTCGATATTTGCATGTGGTGAAATTTTATTTTTCTTTTTTCATTATTTGTATATATAATAACTAAATAAGCAACGACGCGGGATGGAGCAGCTCGGTAGCTCGTCAGGCTCATAACCTGAAGGTCGTAGGTTCAAATCCTACTCCCGCAACCATTTTTAAGGATATAGTTGTTCCACTTTCCAATCGCTTCCCTCAACAAGAGTGTATCTAAATCTAATATGCTTCCTATATTCACCTTCTTGCCAAAATTCAATTACTTTTGGGATTACGCAAAATCCCACCCAAAAATCAGGACGAGAAACTTGTGTATTGTGAAATTCTTTTTCCTTCAATTTTATAGCTTGCTCAAAATCTTGCCAATCTTTCAGAATGCTCGATTGTTTTGAGCACCATGCGCTAATTTGACTACCCAGCGCTCGAGAAGAGAAGTATTTGTCAGTTCTTTCATCGTTTAGAAGTTTAACCTCTCCTTCAATTCGCACTTGCCTAGCAAATTCTATCCAATGAAACACTAACGCAGCTTTGGGGTTCTCAGTCAATTCTTTCCCTTTTTTACTGTTTACGTTAGTGAAAAACACAAAACCTTCTTTGCTATATTCCTTTAGTAATACCACTCTTGCAGATGGAATACAGTCTTTGCTACAAGTTGCTAGCGTCATTGCAGTTGGTTGTTCACACGGAGAATTAAGTACTGCTTTGTACCACTTTGAAAACAAATCAAATGGATCTTTTTCAAGTGAAAATATCATATCAAAAAATAAAATCTTAATTCTGGCACGCGTTGCAAAAATAAGTGCTACGGCCATTTTGTCGTATAAGTGTTATGATATTATTGCAAATCTTGCAAGGTTTTTGAACTTTACCATATACGTAAAAGTTATTTTGAAAGTATCCAGCAGATCCAGATGGCTGTGCATAATCTTTCAGTGTTGAACCACCTGCAGCAATTGCATCACTCAGAGTATTTTTTATTTCAGCAGCAAGTTTTTCGCACTCTCTATAGGTCAAGTTTTTTGCTGACCTGAGTGGTGATATACGGGCTCTAAACAAGCTCTCAGAAGCATATATGTTGCCTACGCCAACTATTGATTTATTGTCCATTAACGCTGATTTGATATTCACTTTTTTGTTTTTCAGCAACTCCTGTAAATAGTCTCCACTGAATTCATCCGTGAGGGGCTCTATTCCAAAATCGCTAAAAAAATCCGTTTCTTGTTCTTTATTTAAAACGATAACTAATCCAAATCTTCTTGGGTCATTAAAAATTATTGAAGTATTGTCAGAAAATAAAAATACCACGTGATCATGCTTATTCCGCATTTGATCGTGGTCAGCATATATAAGCTTTCCGCTCATGCCAAGATGTATGATTACAGCCACACTACCATCTGTATTCCAGATGGTATACTTACCTCTACGCTTGATGTTGCGTATGACTTTGCCCTTTAGCATATCATCAATATTTTTTGTTATTGGGGCACGTAAATTCCAATTATTCACTATAACATTACTGATTTGCTTGTTTTTAATTTTATCAAGCAAAAAATTAGAGATTACTTCCACTTCCGGTAGTTCTGGCATGATACCTCCTTCAAAACTTAAGTTTCTGATGGTAATTTTGTCGTTCTCAAATACATTCGAGTATTCTGCGGTGCTTTCTCCTAAAAATTCCTCACCACAAACGAGTTTTGAAAGGGTTCTCTGTCTACTCTGTTGCTGCTTTTTTCTTTTCAAAATATTTTGCTTTAAAGCTTTCGCTAATCTTTTTTTCTCCTCTTCTTTTTCCTTATTCTTTTTTGTGTTATTCATCATCATAATATATAAACTTGCCGTTGTAGCTCAGGTGGTAGAGTACGTCATTGGTAATGACGAGGTCCCAAGTTCGAGTCTTGGTAACGGCACACTGATTATACTTATAATATTGCATAACTTGTAAGCAAGGCTTAGAAGAAAGTTACAGAGGTAAGTTGTCATGCTTTTTCCATATCCTTTCTACCTTCTTGTTTTTGAGTAGCTCTAATGCTTTACAAAAGTGATACCTTGTTTTACTTGGCACTATAATGTCATCAATGTATCCATATGATGCAGCAAAAAATGGGTTAGCAAATTTTTCTTTATATTCTTTAATTAACGTTTGCTGATCTTTTTCGTGTCGAAATATAATCTCAACTGCACTTTCAGGGCCCATCACAGCTATTTCAGCAGTTGGCCAGGCATAATTTATATCACCTTTTAGATGTTTCGAATTCATAACAATGTATGCACCACCATACGCTTTTCTAGTGATAAGGCTAATTTTCGGCACGGTCGCTTCAGCGTAAGCGTAAAGCAGTTTCGCTCCGTGTTGTATTATATTATTGTATTCTTGATTTGTACCCGGCAAAAATCCTGGAACATCAATAAGTGTGATGATCGGAATGTTAAATGCGTCACAAAACCTTACAAACCTCGCAGCTTTTCTTGAAGAATCAATATCCAAACATCCTGCAAGGTGCATAGGTTGATTTGCAACAATACCGACAGTATTTCCTCCAATTCTACCAAAACCAGTTATGATATTACGAGCAAAATCAGGTTTCAGTTCAAAGAAATTCCTTTCATCACAAACTTTTTCAATGAGTTCATACATATCATAAGGAGTATTAGGATTGGTAGGAATTAGAGTGTTTAAGGATTCATCAATGTCGTCAACATCATTACAGATTGGTGCAGATTTTGGTGATTCTTGATTATTTGCTGGTAAGAAAGTAAAGAATTCACGCATTTTTAGCAGCATTTCAACATCATTATTGAATGCAAAATCCGCTACTCCTGTTTTGCTTGTATGAATTTTTGCTCCACCGAGGTCTTCGAAACTTACATCTTCGTAGGTAACCTTTTTTACTACATCTGGCCCGGTTATAAACATATATGAACTGTTTTTCACCATGAAAGTAAAGTCAGTTAATGCTGGGGAATAAACTGCACCTCCTGCACATGGGCCCATAATTAAAGAAATTTGTGGTATAACACCCGATGCATTTACGTTTCTTTGAAAAATTTCTCCATAACCAGCAAGAGAATTTACTCCTTCCTGAATTCTGGCTCCACCAGAATCATTTAGTCCGATAATTGGAACTCTGGCATTAATTGCCATATCCATAATTTTGCATATTTTTTTTGCATGTGACGCACCAAGTGAACCACCAAAGACAGTAAAATCCTGAGAATAAACAAAAACTTTTCTGCCATAAATAGTACCATGACCAATCACTACCCCATCACCTAAAAAATTAGCATTTTGCATGCCAAAATCATTTGCATGATGTTTTACGAATTTATCGTATTCTGCAAAAGAACTTTCATCGAGCAATATACTGAGCCTTTCTCTAGCAGTTAATTTCCCTTTTTCATGTTGTTTGGTAATCCTGTCAGAACCGCCTCCTTTTTCAGCTTCTAGTGCTTTGGTTTTTAGATTTTCTAGTATTTTAAAGTCTTGCATACAATAAAGTAGTTTTCAAATTAGTTGTAGACTTTATTAAGTTTACAAACCCTACTAACTATACACATACACTATTGCTATATGCAACAATGTATGTATGATAATTGTTAATGCTCTGGTGATTCATGGTCACTACTTTGAAAATGTTGCGATGTGTCAACACTTTTCATATTAGAAAGAGGTGGACTAACTGCACTGCTTTTCGTTTGTGCAAAACTTTTAGCAGCTTCAACAACCTTGCTTATACGAGGTTCTTTTTCTAGCTCTTTTAGGTACTTTGAGAAGATTTCACAACTTTTGTCATCCATATGTACCATTATTTTACCAAAACTTTCAGCTTTTTCAGAAGATAAAATCATTTCGATCTTTTCATCGCCTACCCTAAAGGTCATTTTTACTTTGCCTTGCATACCATGATATTGCCAGCTTTTTATTCAGATTAGATTATCTCCTTCTCCTATTCGCAATGCACCATATTCTAAGTCCTTAAATTCCGGGGAGTTCATAAATTTTGCAGGAGTGATCACACTTTTTTCTGGACACTGTACATAATAAAATTTATTATCTCTTTCTACTACAATTTCTTTTTTTTTGTCATTTTCAATACTATCACTTACAATTTGTTTTAGACGTGACAAATATTCGCCGCGTTCTTTCAGTATATCTTCTGGCAATAATCTCCGAACTTCTTGGCTCACATCAGTGCCTGTTGAAACTATAGTATTTTCTAAAATGAATGATAAATTTCCATTATGGTATTACCAACCAAAAGTTGTAAGTCTGTATATTTATGCATTAAAGGTCTGAGGCGGCTTTTGATGGTATTCCAACAATGCTCTATAGGGTTCAAATCTGGTGAATATGTTGGTAGATAGAGCAAACGGCATCTAGCATTATCTATTAACTCCTTTGTTTTGGGAGTTTTATGGAATGTGGCATTGTCCATAACTATTGTAGTACCATGTGGCAATTTAGGTAATAACATCTTCTCTAACCATGTATTGAATACCTCTTTGTCACACCCACCTTTGAAAGTCATTGGTGCAATAAATCTCTTTCCAATCCACCCGCCTATTATACTGATTCTCTCTCGTTTTCTTCCTGGAATATCTGCATAAATTTTCTTTCCTATTGGAGCACGTCCATACTCTCGGTATAACCTATTATCAACTCCTGCTTCATCTATATATAAGATGCTGGAATGGTCTATTTTTGAGATTTTATCGGTAAATCGCTGCCTATCTTCTTGATTGCGCTCTTGATATAGTGTAACTTTTTTTTAAAGTAATTCTTAGCTGTTTCAGCCTATACCAAATTGAATTTATTCCAAATCCAAGATTTTGTTTCATCTCTGCCAGCGTATGATCTGGATTCTTTTTAACATATTCTTCGAGTATTTTTGGGTCTATTTTTCGAATAAAGCTGCCGTTTTTCGATGGCCTTAGGCTTTCACCAGCGGCTTTCTTTCTTAACCAGCGGTACAGAGTTGCTATTCCTATCTCCAAAAGCTCTGCCACCTCAACCTTTGACTTCCCTTTTTCTATCATCGATACTGCCCTTTCCCTTAAATCCACACTATACGCCATTATAACTCAAATAGCTTATTATACCTTTATCATTTACTTTGGGAAGTACTATAGATTAAACATTTCTAACATAAGAGGCCGTAGTTTTTCTTTTCCAGTCTCAGTAACATTTTTATCTTGCTCCATGAGGTGGTATAAGATCAGTATCGAATAATCTATTATTGATGACTTTTTTCTCCTTGGAATACATCAACACTAAACATGACCTTGTGCTTTTTTGCATCGTCTATAGATTTTTGAAGTCTCTTTGCTATGTTTTCGATAGCTTCATCATTAGGTAAGTGTTCAGGCAATGGCATCAACTTAAGGAAAAATATCAGCGATAGTGTATAAAATTTCTCTCTAAATTTTTTATCATTAAATTATCCAAAGAGTGCAAGGGACAGCACTTTTGTTTCTGTTTTATTTCAACAAAGAAGTCTAAAATGTGTCCTTTTTAGGTGAAATATGCAAAAAGGAAAAAACCTTATTCTACAAATTAAAAATATAATATACTCGAAAACTTTTCAGAAAATCCATTGTGTTGAGTTTTACACGAACAAGCTTTTTCGACAGTATTTTCTATGATTTTAAAGTTAGTTAAAAAAAGTTTGGGAATAGAATGTGAACTTATGGAGCCATTGACATGTACCCTCAAAGCAAGCTTTTTCTAAAGCAAGATATAAGATTTGCCATACAGGCTTTCAAGAATTTAAGCATCCAAACAGCCTATCAGGATGAACCTGAGTTGGAGAGGCTATAGACTTATTGCAGCAGATGTTTCTGGTATGAGATTACCCAGCTCTGGGGAAATTGTATCCGAGTTTGAACCAAATGGAACAACAGGCACCATTGGCAATTTGTTTGTTGATTTGTGTACTTCGCTGATTTGTAGTGCTCGTCTTGCAGCTTGGAATATAGGTGAACAAACGTTGGCGGCAGAGCAATTACCCGAAGTTATCACTCAAATGCGTTTATTAAATCAAGAGAAATTATTATTTATCTATGATCGTCTTCAGTAAAATTCATTCAGCAGCATTATGATTTGGAAGTAGATTTTATTTTTCGCTTGCAAAAAAGAAATTATAGTAAGCTATGGGAACGCTGGCGAATTAGATTTTGATTTTATATTAGAAAATGAAAAGCTAAAAAATAAAATGAAAGGACAGAAAGTAAGAGTTATAGTGCTGACATTAGCCAACTGAGAAACAGAGTTTTTGACCGAGACTTTGGAGCAAAGCTTATGTGTTAAGGTGGCACATAGAGGAAACGACTCAAAGTAGGAGCAGAGTTAGAGAATTTTTCTGGAGAGGCTGTATTACAAGAATTTTGGGCAAACTTGGTCATGTGCAATATATTATCGCTTCATATATGTGATGCACAAGGGCCTTGGAACCCAGATCAAATTACTGAGTATCGTTTAAATTTTTCAGTTTTATTTAGTGTAATGAGACAGAAACTCTATCAGGTACTTATTGCGCCAAAAAACTTTCAAGCCCTTTTTAAGTATACGCGCTAAAGTTAAAATCCGACCGGGACAGCCGCAATAAAGTAGATAAGCCTAAACGCCATCATGTCTTTAGGAGAGTTTGCTAATGAAAGTTCTTAAGTTGACGTCATTGACTGTTCCGATTCGTTATATGACATAAGAGCATCATATATTTCATGCAATGTATTTGAGATGTTTTTTTCCATATGTTGATTAATATGCCCATATATTGTCGTCTCTTCCGAACACTCTGTATCTTTATGTATATGATTTTGTTGCTTTAATCCTTCTCTATCTACACTCTCTATTTGCTCTGACACTAGCATAACTACCTCATATTTTACATAACGAAATAAAAAAATTCTAACTGTAGTATGCTTATATAATCTACGAAGTCAATAGTTAAATTGAAAAGTTTCGGTTATAATTTACTTCATATAGAACATGCCCTTGAATTATGCTAAAAATCGCCATAGTAGGCCTACCAAATGCTGGAAAATCGACCCTATTCAACAGATTAGTAGGAAGAAAAGCAGCAGTAGTGAGTAACATTCCAGGAGTGACAAGGGATAGGCGAGAGGGAATGGGGAGAATTAGCGATTTGGAGTTTAAAGTTATAGATACAGGAGGATGGAACGACCAAACTAGTTTTTCACTGCAAGTTATTGAGCAAATAGAGTTTTCTTTATCCAGTTCAAACATAATTTTCTTTCTTGTTGACGCAAAAGTGCAAAATGAGCGAAATAAAGAGTTTGCAAAGTGGCTGAAGAGAAAAATAAATAAACCTGTGATACTGATAGCAAATAAATGCGAGAGTCATAAATCCGAAAATGTTGATTATTTGCAGTTTTTTGATTTTCTTGGCCCGGTGTATATCTCTGCCGAGCATAATCTTGGCATGGTTGATCTTTATGATGCATTAGCTGGTGTTATTGAAAATTTTAACGAGAACACTGAGTTACCTAACAATGAACTGAGTAGGCTGAGGATCGCGATCATCGGCCGTCCGAATGTTGGAAAATCAACTTTTTTAAATGGTTTACTTGCAGAAAACAGACTAATAACAAGTTCAGAGCCAGGTACCACACGTGATTCTGTGGATATTACATATGATCATGATGGAGAGTTAATTACTCTAATTGACACTGCCGGAATCCGCAGAAAGGCGAATGTTGTAGATGGCTTAGAATCAAGATTTGTTGAGAAAAGCATGGAATCAATCAAGCGCTCTCATGTGGTAGTTTTAATGCTAGACTCCCTAGTTGGTATTGAGCAGCAGGATTTATCAATTGGTGAAGCTGCAATTAAGGGAGGGAAAGGGATTATTGTTGTTTTAAATAAGTGGGATTTAATAGGTAAGGATGACAGAAGCAGGTTAATAAAATTTGTCAAACAACAGGAAGTAACTAGGTTATTCTTGGAAGTGCCAACTATAACAATTTCTGCGTTAAAAGGCATGCGCTGCGGTGATGTGATAGATAAGTGTCTTGAAGTGAGTGAATCCTTGAACAAGAAGATCAGCACTGCAAAACTGAATAAGTGGCTCATAGATGCTGTAGGAAAACATTCTCACCCTCTTGTAAAAGGCAAAGCAGTTAAAATGAAGTATATCGCTCAAATTGGTACTAAACCTCCAGCTTTTTCTTTGATATGTAACATACCTGAAAGTGTTGATGAAAGTTACAAACGCTATTTAATTAACGATCTCAGAAAAAATTTCTTTGCAGACGGTGTGCCAGTTAGATTGCTTTTGAAAAAAAATAAAAATCCCTATGTAAAATGAATACTCTGCTTTATACTTTCAGGGATAATTTACTTAAAGTTATGTGTAATAATTCCAGAATTCCTGCAATCTTTCTGCTGTCGAGTGCCGCTGCTCTAATTTTTGCATATGTGCTAGAATATTTTTTCAACATGCTGCCATGCAAGTTATGTACATACGAGCGAATAGTTTACTATATCGCCGGATTACTTGCAGTAGCGTGCATGCTTAAAGACAACAAAATTCTAATCTATGCAATGTTTTGCAGCTACCTCATAGGTGCAGTAATATCTTTTTATCATATAGGTCTTGAACTCCACTTATTTCATGATGTTTTAGGTTGTACAGAGCAAGCAAGTGGTAACGTTAGTATAGAAGAGCTCAGAAATAATCTACTAAATCCTAATTACTCTCCATCTTGTGACAGACCTCATTACGTTCTAGGTGTTTCCTTAGCAACATGGAATCTAATTTATCTCATAGTAGCTCTGTTCGTATCAGGTAAGGTGTATTGTGGAGAAAGAAAGAAATCTAAATAATTTAAGGTACAGCAACAATCAGTTCTTGCAACAGGCAATTAGAGTAGATCACGCTGGAGAATATGGAGCTATTTGCATTTATTCTGGTCAAAAATTTATTCTTAAGAAATCTTCTATAATCAATGAAATAATTGAAATGGAAGAGCAGGAAAAAAAGCATTTTCACTATTTTAATGAGAAAATCAAAGAGCAAAAAGTTCGTCCTACTGTTTTGTTGCCTGTTTGGCGTGTTTTAGGAGTGTCGCTTGGCGTTGCAACTGCCATTATGGGCAAAAAAGCTGCTATGGCTTGCACTGCTGCAGTTGAAGAAGTTATCGGGGAGCACTACAAAGAGCAAGTTTCACATTTAGAAGATGGGGAATTAAGAGAAACTATAAGTAAATTTCGCGACGAGGAGTTAGAGCACAAAGATATTGCAATTCAGCACAATGCTGAAAGCGCATTTGGCTACAACATTTTATCATCATTCATAAAAACAGGCTGCAAAACTGCTATTTACTTGTCTAAGTTAATTTAACTAAGCAACTTTCTTAAAGTGTTTTAAATGTTCTGATAACAACAGAAACCAGGAAGGAATTCAAGTGTAACAATTATTTTATAACTATATTTACATATCACCATTATTAATAAATAATTAGTATTTGTAAATTAAATACATCTAAAGTATAGACTGCAAAGGAGGCAAAAGTGCGTTTTAATTTAGAAGAGGGAAATGCTCTTATGTAATACCTGCCACAGGTTCACAACTGTACGAACATTCATTTTTGAAGGTAAATTGCACAGCAAATGGTGTCATTCCAGTCTGGAATCCAGAAATTTTGCTTATAACTGAGCTGATAAGCTAAAGGTAATTGTCTTACACTAAAACAAACGTTTTTAATTAAGTTGCATAGAACCAGTGTCTGGGCACTGGGATGACACCCCACTGGTGGTCCAAACTACAACGTTCGTACAGTTGTGGATTCCAGACTGGGATGACACCCTACTGATGGGCCCAAATCACAATGTTCGTACAGTTGTGGGTCAGGCTATAGGATGACAGAAGTTGACTTTATTAGCTATAGGTGGTATGACACTTAGTCAATTTAAGTAAGCAGATGATCTTAGCTACAAAAGTATTTTTTACCTCATTTGTTTTTGGGTTTATTCTTTTTCCCTATTTTATAAAGCTTCTAAAAAAAATAAGCAAAGATGGGCAACCAATTAGATCATGTGGACCAGAAAGTCATTTAATAACAAAAAAGAATGTACCACCTATGGGCGGAATAATAATACTGATTTCTTCTTTATTACCAATTTTACTCTGGGCTCAGTTAACACCAGAAATTTTGCTGCTGATATTGATAACTCTATTTTTTGCTCTACTTGGATTTATTGATGATTATTTAAAATTGAAGACAAATCACTATCGAGGTTTAAGTGCAAAAACCAAAATACTTATTCAGTTTATTGTTGCTCTGGTTGGTGTGTTTATACTTAAGCTATACTCTGCTGAATGTTTTACAAAAACGTCCCTATTTAAAGGAGTAATAATAGATTTTGGCTATCTATATGTTCCGTTTGCTGCGTTTGTAATTGTCGGCTCTTCTAATGCTGTGAATCTCACAGATGGTTTGGATGGCCTTGCTGCAACTCAAGTTATCACTTCCTTTGCTTTTTTGGGGCTAATTGCATATATAACTCAGGCAGATATGAATATTACTTTATTCTGCATTGCATTTATAGGAGCTATTCTAAGTTTCTTGTGGTTTAACACACATCCAGCAAAAATATTTATGGGTGATGTTGGTAGCTTGTCGGTAGGTGCGGCTTTAGGGTTAACTAGTGTCCTAATTAAAAGAGAAATGCTTTTTGCCATTATTGGAATAATCTTTGTAATAGAGACTCTATCTGTTATTATTCAGATATCATATTTTAAATATACAAAGTTTAAATATGGAGAAGGAAAAAGAGTTTTTCTTATGGCACCAATACATCATCACTTTGAGAAGAAGGGATGGTCAGAAAATACAATCGTTATGAAATTTTGGATAATTTCTATTATCTGTTCAGTTTTTACTATAACTTTCTTATTATAAAAACCTATGAAATACCCAGACTTTACATTAGAAAATAAATTATCAGGAGTGATAGCAGGAGTGGATGAAGTTGGAAGAGGTCCGCTAGCTGGTCCAGTAATATCCGCAGCCGTAGTGTTTATTGATAGAAATACAATTATTGATGGAATCAACGACTCGAAAAAGTTGACTCCTCAATGTAGGCAAGTCCTATATGAAAAAATAATATCCGTTGCAAAATTTGGTATAGGAATGGCAAGCGTAGAAGAAATAAATTCATACAATATCTTGCAAGCAACAAAACTTTCAATGAAACGTGCGTTGATAGACTTGGACCTAGAATTAGATTATGTGCTAGTTGATGGTAATCAACCACCTGAAGTGAAATGGCAAGTGAAATCCATAGTAAATGGTGATAATTTGAGTACATCAATTGCAGCAGCTTCAATCGTTGCAAAAGTTACGAGAGATCGGCTTATGCAAGAATTGCACAATAAGCATCCTGAATATAATTGGTATAAAAATAAAGGATATGGGACAAAAGAGCACCTTAACGCTATTGGCCTTTATGGAATTACAGAACATCATAGAAAAAATTTTGCACCCATATCTCGGGCATTATAGCCTTTACCCTTTTTTGAAAGGTATGGTTTCATTAAATAGGCAAACTGTACTCGATCCATTCCTTAAGGTAAACACTGAACTTACCCTTTCGATTATCAGGTAGTTATCAACTGTACGGAAATTTACTAAAGACTCATATCCTGCAGAATCAACCATAAAAACTGCCGGAAAATCAGAGTTTATTTTATTGAATTGTAGATATGTAAATTTTCCGTCATCAAAAACCTTAATTGGTATTATTGACTGACTACCTTTGACGTGCGAGATGGAATAATTAAAATTTAATCCCTTCTTTACAACTTCAATATCATTGATATCAGGAATAATGGTATGACTAGCTTGTTCGAAGATATCACCGTTATTTGTTGTGTAAATCTCATCACTGCTAAATAGTGGATAAAGAAACCTTACTTCATATGCTAATCTTGGATCATCTAGTCCAGTTGCTTCTTCAGCATGAAGTTCAAAGTAATAAACTCTTTTATTGGTAATTATAGTTGCATTAGTATCGGCAATATCATCTATAGGCTTAATAAACAATCTATTACCTTGAGGAAGGAGTTGCCAACCAGTTGAATCACCCATTGAAAGGTTTTGTATTACCTCCCCTGGTTCAAACAATATACTGGACTGATAACCATAAAAACCCGTATACTTATGTATAGCTTGTGGGTTATAATTTATCACCTTTATGTGATTATCTCCAGCTATTGAACGTGGCTCCTGTTTTGCAAGTGCATCACTACCACAGAGGAACAACAGTACGGCAAACAGTAAACCAATCATAATATCAAAATAAATTAATTTTCATTTTATCATTGATAGACATGCACTGCAACTATTAAGGCACTTTCTATACTATAAACCCCAAAGCAAGCGGTAGAAAAGGCAAGAAATAAGGCAAACTCCTTAAATACTTTAGAACTACAGGAGGCTTTACCTGAACGGATATACTTGGAATCCTGCCATTTTCACTTTGTAAACATACCAAGAATTCTGTCCATTATTCCACCCATATTTGCTTCAGCTTGAGTATACTCTATTTTACCACCATGCAAGATTAGTTTAATATCTGATCCAGGTGATATATTAACAAATTTACTGCCAACAACTCCACTGCTAGTGATCAGAGCTGAACTATCAATTGGCAATTTTATGTCTTTGCTTATACACATATCGATTCGTGCTACGTAGGTAGCTTTGTCAAGTGATACACCAGTTATGCTTCCAACATCTACACCAGAGATCTTGACACTATCACCAACTCCTATACCGTTAGCGTTAGCAAAAAGACCATATATTTTATAGCAATCCTTATAGTTTTTCTTTATGTAAGATAGCTTATCAATAGCAAAGAAAATCAGAAAAATAGTAAAAATTAATACAAATAATCCAGCGGTTATTTCAAGTATATTTGACCTTCGCATCTTTAGTTATCAGGACTCCAGCTTTTATAGTAATTTTTCACTTTTTGGTTTGGATAGTATGCATCTTTTGTACCCGTTAAATTAGGAGTATGTTTTACTTTTCTTTTTTTATTATTAACTGGTACTACATTATCAGTATAGTGAAGCCATATATGCCATTCCGGAGGCACTGTTGTAGGCTCAGAGACACTGCTATACATAACCCACCTTTTTCCTTTACTTGATTCATAGTAAGAATTTCCATTTTCATCTCTTCCTACAAATTTATCTTCTCTTCGTAATAGGCGTTTTATTGCGTTACAAATTTTAGATAACATAAGGGTATTAAAACAAAAAGTATTATATATACTAATACTTTAACGATATATTAACAACAATTTAATGCAATTACCAATTTTACAAGTTATTATCCCAATAATTGCATCAATGTTTTGCTTTCTTGCCAAGAAACACAAGGTATCTTGGTTTATTTCTTTTATTGCAACAACAATCACTCTTATCATTTCATCAATACTACTCATTAAAACATATAAAGGCGAAATTATAACTTATCACCTTGGGGATTGGGCTCCCCCGTACGGCATAGAGTTAAGAATCGACGTGTTGAACTCCTTGATTCTAACTTTGGTGAATTTTATAGCGCTGATTAGCGTGCTTTATAGCTTTTATATTAACGAAAAAGAAATTAGCAAAAACAAAATCACTGGTTTTTACTCTCTATTTCTACTGTGCTTAAGCGGACTGTTCGGGATTCTAGTAACAAACGACATATTTAACCTTTACGTTTTCTTGGAAATTTCATCTCTTTCTTCTTATGTATTAGTTTCAATGGGAAGGGATAAAAAAGCCTTGGTTGCAGCATTTGAATATCTAATTAGTGGAACAATAGGTGCAACATTTTATTTATTTGGCATCGGGCTCTTGTATTCAATGACTGGAACGCTCAATATGTCTGACATGGCTGAAAGAATAGTTCCATTATACGATAACAACATCATAAAACTTGGCACGTTGTTCATTTTTGTTGGTCTCTCAATCAAAATGGCACTGTTTCCATTAAGCAGGTGGCTGGTTAATGCATATAGTGAGGCGCCAAGTTTCATTAGCATATTCTTTTCAGGCACAGTGACAAAAGTGATGATATATGTTTTCATCAGAATCTTTTATACTGTTTTTCATCAAAATTTTTTCTTGTTTAAGCCGCTACTGGACAATGTGATAATTATCCTCGCACTTTGCGCTATTGTATTTGGGTCGATATTTGCAATAACCGCAAAAGACATAAAAAGACTGCTTGCTCACTCTAGTATTAGCCAAATTGGTTATATAATTTTAGCACTGAGTTTTAACTCAAAAACAGGTGTATTTGCAGCAATTCTTCACATAGTAAACCACAGCATAATAAAAACATCTTTATTTATGGCTGCAGGATGTATTTCTTACAAATTTGATACAACAAAAATAGAGAATTTATCGGGACTCAAGAAATCAATGCCTTATACAGCACTTGCGTTCACTCTACTCAGTTTAGCATTAATCGGTGTGCCTTTAACAAATGGCTTTGTAAGCAAGTGGTATATAATGAAAGCAATTATCGAATCTCGCGCGTGGATTTCCCTGATAGCTTTTGCTGCCGGTTCTTTTCTTGCACTAATATACATGTGGAAGATGGTAGAGAAAATGTATTTTGAAAATGATGCAACGTCACGCACTAGAATGACACTAGGCAAAATTAATGATGTGCCATTTCCTATGCTTTTCTGTCTATTGTTTATGGCAGCTTTAACAGTAGTAACTGGAATATATAGCACTCCAATTCGGTTAGTAGTTGAGAAGTTGGTTTTTTGATTTTTATCTTTGTTTCATATTTTACTATACTTTAAGGTTATAAGGTCTTTATTGTGGGTAGGCTGAAGAAGATTCATTGGTTATTAGTCATTAACGTGATAGCGCTGTTTTGCGTTGGCATTGTTGTTCAATACTCTTCTGCTGGAGGAAAGTGGGTGCCATTTGCGATTCACCAACTGGTCATATTTTCCTTCTTTTTCCTACTCGCTATAGCTATGTCATTCATAGAGCTAGATTTTTATTTGAAGTACGCCTACTTTTTTTATATAGCAGCAGCGATTTCACTATTAGCAGTAAATTTTTTTGGCTCACACATAATGGGTGCAACAAGGTGGATAAGAATTGGATCAATTAGTTTGCAACCATCAGAATTTGCAAAAGTAGGCTTAATACTTGCGCTTGCTCGCTATTTTGATAAGCAGAGTATGTATAAAATGATGGAATTTAAAAGATTGCTTAAGGCACTTATAATTATTTTCTTACCCGTGTTCTTGGTGTTAAAGCAACCTAATTTAGGCACAGCTATGATAATGTTATTTATAGGGATATCAATTATATTCACAACAATAATAAAAAGATCTCATTCAGTAATATGTGGAACTCTTGGCATTTTTGCAGTACCGGCTATTTGGCCTTTTTTACGTCCTTATCACAAGCAAAGGATATTGTCATTTTTGGATTCATCAGTGGATCCACTTGGAATAGGTTATAATGCGCAGCAATCTCAAATAGCTATTGGTTCAGGAGGTTTGCTTGGTAAGGGCTTTGTTAACGGAAGTCAAACTCAACTTGGATTTTTGCCGGAGAAACGTACAGATTTTGCTTTTGCAGTGCTGAGTGAGGAATGGGGATTTTTAGGTAGCATGACTTTAATTTTACTCTATACTACATTGCTTGCTATAATGCTCTCTATTGCTTATAGGTCAAAAAATTATTTTTCTAAGTCGGTATCTATCGGCATTTTTGCCTTTTTTAGTGCTCATTTCTTTATAAACATCGGAATGACAATGGGCCTCTTACCTGTAATAGGCGACCCATTGCCATTTCTGTCCTATGGAGGAAGTACAACTGCTGCAAGCTTAATATGTATAGGACTATTGCTAGCAATAAAAGCAGATGAACAACAAAATACTTGTATTTTACCTATGCTAAAGTAAAATTTAACTTTACTTAATAGTTTTTATGCTAGATGAAATGCGTGAGGAGTGTGGGGTATTTGGCATAAGTTGCAACCAAAGTGCTGCTTTTAACTCTATACTTGCTCTCCACGCTTTGCAGCATAGAGGTCAAGAGTCTTTTGGTGTAGTAACCAGTAACAACGATAAGCTGCACTCTTATCACTTTCAAGGTCAAGTGAGCAGCGTATTTGATGATGTAGATGAAATAAAGAAATCCTTACCTGGAGACTGTGCAATAGGTCATGTTCGATACTCAACAAGTGGTAGTAAATTTGGAGTGCAGCCCATGTTTGGCAAAAGTGGCAAATTTGGGGATTTCGCCATAGCACATAATGGTAATTTAATTAATATTTCTCCAATACGCGAACAATTAATTAAACAAGAGTGCGTTTTTCAGTCAGATATTGATACAGAAGTAGTAGTGCATCTGACAGCAAGCGGTGAAAAAGATAGCTTTTTAGAGAGTTTTATATATGCATTAAAGCAAATACAAGGTGCTTATTCTTTTGTGGCAATCAATCAAGAAGTAGTTATTGGAGTACGTGATCCATCTGGAATCAGGCCTCTTGTTTTAGGGAAGTTAAACGGTTCTTATGTTCTTGCATCTGAAACTTGTGCTCTTGATATAGTAAATGCAGAGTTTGTTAGAGAAATAAAACCAGGTGAGTTAGTCACCATTGATCGAAATGGTAATCTAGCTTCAGCATTTCCTTTCCCACAGCAAAAATCAAGTTTTTGTATTTTTGAATACGTTTATTTTTCAAGACCAGACAGCATAATGGAGAATAGGTCCATATATGATATAAGAAAAGAAATAGGAAGAATACTTGCAGAAGAGAGCCCACCAAAAAACAATATGGATATGGTTGTACCAATACCTGATTCTGGAATACCTGCAGCTATTGGATATGCAAAGCATTCAGGATTACCTATGGAACTGGGAATAATTCGTAATCATTACATAGGAAGAACTTTTATACAACCAACCGCTGAAGTACGTAAAGTTAGAATAAAATTAAAATTCAATGCTAATAAGCACACTTTGAAAGGTAAAAACATAATTTTAATAGATGATAGTATAGTGCGTGGTAGTACGTTAACAAATATAATAGTTATGTTAAAGGATGCAGGAGTAAAAGAGATTCACCTCAAAATTTCAAGCCCACCAATTAAGCATTCTTGTTTTTATGGAATAGATACGCCAGAGTGCAAAGATTTAATTGCTGCAAATAAATCTGTAGAGGAAATTAAGGAAGTTATAGGAGTAGATAGCCTAGCCTTCTTGAGTATTGATGGACTATATCAGGCTGTTAAAGCAGAAAAGCGTAACAATGCTACACCACAATATTGTGATGCTTGTTTCACTGGTGATTATCCGATTGGCAAATAGTCTACGCAAGGTCTTAAGTTTAGAAAATCTTAAACCGCCAAAATTTCTCTTGGCCTTTACTAATTCCGATTCTCGGAGTGCAAATATAATCTGGTTTGAGGTGGGATTCATAAACACAAAATTCGTGGCTTATAGTAAGGTCCTGTTTGTTATGTTCTTTTGTAATATTTAATCTTTTGCACAATATTCCTGGTCCACCTAAATTTGCTTCAAGTGGTTCAATAAGCTTTAATCCCCGTATTAACACTGCTGCTGGGAACCCTTCTGTTTCTGTTACAATATTTAAACAGTAATACATTCCATATATAAAATACACGTATGAAAACCCCGGCATACCAAACATTACTGAGGTTCGGTTAGTATAGCCTCTTGCCGCGTGACAAGCTGGGTCATTCATTCCTATATAGGCTTCAACTTCGGTTATTATTCCACTAAAGTTAGAAAATTTGAGGACTTTTCCCAATAACTCTCCAGCTACAGTTAAGGTCGGCCGCTCGTAGAAATTTCTTGGCAGTATTGTGCTACCCATTTTTTATTTTTGTTCTGAGGTTCTATATAGAGTTCAGTTTAAGAATTTCTGGATCCCAGTGTCAAGCACTGGGATGACAAGAAGGGGAGCTACTTGAATGACAAGAAAATGGTACTGGCATAATAAGAAAGAAACATTGAGATGGTGAAAGAGAGAATATATGCAAGCAGTCACCCATAGGGTAGCGCGTGACGCTGGAATCCAGTTTTCTCCTATTACCCAAACCATAGCTTAATTAGTTAGAATAGCATTACTAGCGAGTACGAAATGGAGAAGTTTTAATTTGAACTACAGTTTCAGTGCTATTTAACACATATGCCTTCATACAAAAAGATGCCAGTATATGATATTATGCCAATCAATATATATATAATTGAATTATGGTAGAAAAGCTCTCTAATATTAAAGGCTCAAATACTCCTTTGCTTGATCGGTTAGAACGCGCCCTCTTGGTGTGCGCTTTACAAAACTAATTTTGATTAAATAAGGTTCTACTGTTTCTTCAATATTGCCAACATCCTCAGATAGTGCAATAGATATAGTGTCAATTCCAACAGGTCCTGAGGTGTTGAATAAAAATCTTAGATAATTCATATCAAGTTTATTGAGTCCCATTTTATCTACACCCAATTTTAGTAATACAGAATCAGCGACTTCATAAGTGATTTTTTTATCATCTTTCACTTCAACAAAATCCCTTATTCTCCTCAGTAACCTCAGAGCAATTCTTGGAGTGCCGCGCGCACGGTAGGCAATTTCCCGCGCAGCACCCTCTTCAATTTCAGCAGAAAGAACTCTTGCGCCTCTTTTTATAATATTAACCAGTTCTTCAAAAGAATAAAACTCAAGATGCAAAGGAATGCCAAAACGATCTCTGAGTGGCGCAGAAAGTAATCCAAGCCGCGTTGTTGCTCCAATTAGCGTAAATGGTGGTAGATCTATCCTTAAAGTGCGAGTAGATGGACCTTCACCTACTAATATGTCCAGGCAAAAATCTTCCATAGCAGTATATAAAACTTCTTCGATGCTGCGATTTAATCTATGAATTTCGTCGATAAATAGAACATCTTTTGCATTTAAAGTGGTAAGCACTGCGGCCAAATCTCCAGCTTTACTAAGTAAAGGACCAGAAGTTGCGCGGAAGCTAACTCTTAATTCTTTAGAAACAATTTGTGCTAAAGTTGTTTTGCCAAGCCCTGGAGGACCATATAATAAAACGTGATCTAAGGCTTCAGTTCTCGTCTGTGCAGCGTTTATAAACACTTTTAAATTTTGTATTAAGTCTTTTTGCCCGACAAAATCGTCAAGTTGTTCAGGTCTGATGTTGATATTGCGCACATCTTCAGTATATTCTTTACCGCACGATATTGATTTCATAATGTTGAGAGCTCCTTAAGCGCTATGCGAATAATATCCTTAGTGTCCAGATTTGGCCTGTATTTTTTTATCGTATCATAAGCTTTCATTTTTTCATATCCAAGATTGATCAATGCTGAAAGGGCATCTTCATTAATTAGATTAAAGTTATTGTTATTTATTTCTAGTTTACTCACTTTGCCACTCAATTCAGTGATGATTCGATTTATGAGTTTCAGGCCAAGTCCGCTCATCTTGAGTGCTACTTTATCTTCATTCATAATTGCCAAAAATAGCTGTTCTGGAGTTAATTTGCCCAAAATTGACATTGCAGTTTTATAGCTAACGCCGCTTACTTTAACTAGCAACCTCAAGCACTGCTGTTCTTCTTCGCTTATAAAACCATATAGCTGAGTAGTGTTTTCTCTGTTATTTGCATAGGTTTCGATAAGTAATTTGACTCTGCTTCCGGTGGAACATGCATTTAAAGTTTTGGCAGAAAGGTGCACCATATAGCCAACATCATTCACATTCAGGATTATGTGATCACTGCGCACTTCATCAACTATTCCGCTTAGATTTCCTATCATTTTTAACACTATATAGAGTTCAGTTTAAATACTCCCGGATCTTAGGTCAAGCAAACGAACATTATAACAGGGAAACGTGGCTAAAAAACCACTTGACAAACTCCGCCAGCGCCCTTATCATGAGACTGAAGCTATTTATTTATCTTCTCTGTACAGATTAAATGACAAAAAAACTCAACGTATCTGGCGTCTCATGTTTAATTTTTTGCACTATGTGCACTCTATGTCTTTATCAAATTTCTGGGTTTTTACCTACACAAGCTGAAATACGCTTATAAAGCATTTAAAACATTAAAAAACGCCAACTTAAAAAATGGATAGTGAATAACTAGCTACCCTAGGGTTTCTTTTGCCTTTTTTTCTGTTTAGTAAATTTCTTAACGTTTATAATTTAGATTAGTTGCGGCTTAAAAGCAACTGAATCGCGGTTATTAAATGTTTAGAATAAAAAAACGCCATACTTGAAAGTATAATGTAAGTAACTAGCCAACCACGGGGCTTCTTTTGCCTTTTTTTCATTTGGTAAATTTCTTAATGTTTGTAGCTAAACGACAACCGTCATCCCGCTGCTTGTTAGCGGGATCTATGCTAAGAGGTTGTCCGGAAATAAGTAAAAGGCTATAATATCTGAAATTTTAGTACGGGGTAAAGATGAGAAAAAAGTATCCAACAGATCTAAGCGAAAGGGAATGGGCAAGAATAGAAAAACACTTCAGAGTATCATACAAGAAAGGAGGAAGGCCGCCAAAGTATAGCAAAAGAGAAATATTAGAAGCAATTTTCTATGTATTGCGTACAGGGTGTCAATGGCGGTATTTACCAAATGATTTTCCGCTATGGAAGACTGTGTATGAGCAGTTCAGGCAATGGAAGAAGCAGGGAATTTTTGAGAAAATGAATTATGAAATTACAAAATATAGTAGAAGAAAAATAGGAAGGAATGAGCAGCCGAGTGCCTGTATAGTAGATAGTCAATCTGTAAAGACTACAGAAAAGGGAGGATCAAAGGCTATGATGGAAGTAAAAAAGTAAAGGGTAGAAAAAGGCATATAATTACAGACACTCAGGGTTTTATACTAGGTTGTTACGTAGGCGCTGCTAACGAAAATGATAGAGATGGTATTAAAATAGCATTAAACAATATGAGAACAAAATATACTAAAGTTAAAAAAATGTGGGCTGACATGGGATACCAAGGAAGAAATTTAAAGAATCACATAAAGGAAGAATATGACATAGATATTGAAATTGTTAAAAGGCCTCCATGTAGATTTTGGGTGCACAAAGATACGCCACCTGAGCTACTACCAACAAGAGAACAAGGGTTTAAAGTACAGCCAAGAAGATGGGTTGTAGAAAGGACTTTTGCTTGGGTTAATAGGAATAGAAGGCTATCGAAGGAGTATGATTTACTCACAACATCCACTGAGAATTTCATATACCTAGCTATGAGTAGGGTTATGTTAAAGAGGGAATATGCTTGAATTTACTAGTTTCCGGACAACCTCTAAGAGATACCGCGGATGAATCGCGCGGTATGACGGTTCGTGGTGGCATCTCGTCATCCCGCTACGTGTTAGCGGCTAAGAGATACCGCGGCGGTATGACGTCTTAGCCATAGATTACCTGATCTCACCATCTTTCCGGTTGTTTTATACATAATTCTCGGATTTTGAAAGTTCACTTTGAATAAATTGCTCATATTCTTTATCCTCTAGTTCTTCAAAAATCTCAGGATAATGTTTACTGGAACGAGTAATTATTGAAATTAGCTCTTGCTTTGTTTTTCTTAGTAAAACCTTTCAAAGAGAGTCTGTTCATCTGGGCGCGCAGACGATCGATACTCCTTTCTATCAAGTGCAACCAAAGCAAAACCTGTTGCAGCCATATGCTTACATGGACCATAATACACAAATGCAGGACAGGAACATGTTCCACTCAAAAGAGGACCATCGTGCTTTAGTGTTACTCGATATACATTTGATCCAACTACCTTTGATTTAGCTTGAGATTCATTAACAGATATAATCTGTACCTTTCTTTTGTCAAAATAATCCCTTCCTCTGGAGCGGTAGGGTTCTTTGATAAGACCTGTGATATCTTTATAATACAGTCTCATTTTTACCTCCTTTAAAACCCTCAATTTTCTAATATATCCTTTCTTCCATAAAAATTTATTAACTCACCACGACTTTTATATGGCCCTGCGGACAATTTTATAGTGCTATAGCTAACTCAAGAAAGGTTTCCCTACGTCATACCGCGATTCATTCCATAACTGTATGAACATTCATTTTTGAAGGTAAATTGCACAGCAAATGGTGTCATGAAAGTAGCTGACACTGGAATCCAGCCTTGCCGTAATCTCATCAAGAACGTTGTGTTTTAACATAAAACGGCTACTTTTATACTTACCAACTTAATAAAATTCCTGGATCCCAGTGGGCTTTGTTGCATCGCTACTTATGAAAGGCTAACTATAATTAGGATTATAAGCAACCTATTGAAAATCTTGTTTTTTTGCAATCAATCTGATCAAATTTAAGAATAGTAATTTATTATTTATATTAATAAATTTAATTCTATTGAAAATAGCTAAAGCATTGAAATTTTTGAATTTTAGCCGGATTAGTGAGTGGTAGTGAAATTTCTTTTACTCAAATTTAGGTATTCACTGACCGTTCTTGTTATAAATACCAGAATAATAAGCTACTGATATTCTCCACCTTTTTTATCTTTAATCCATCATAGCTAGCGATGCAACAAAGCCATCCCAGTGTCGGCTACTTGGATGACAAGAAGAGGGTACTTGGATAAGAGGCATTGCCCTCCTGGTAGGCCCAAATTGCAATGTCCGTACAGTTATGGATTCATTCGCGGTATAGATTCCGCTAATGAGTAGCGGAATGACGAATTTGTTGTTTTTCAAATTGTAGGTAAACCTAAGCCACTTTAGCTATATATAATAGAATTTCGCTTTCTACTATCTTTCCAGTTGTTTTATACATAATTCTCGAATTTTGAAAATTTGCTCCATATCTAATTTCTCACTTGTATAAAATTTGTTTTCTTACTTCGAGACCTAATCTACCACAACTTTTATATGGCGTTTCTTTCCTGCAGATAATTTTATAAATGGCTGATCTTTAAAGCTTTCGAAATTTATTACATGATCAATATTGTTTACAACATTATCATTAATCTTGCATCCGTTGCCCTGTATTAAACGCTTTGCAGCGCCTTTTGAAAGTTCAAAACCGGTGTCATGTAGTAGGTCTACTAAGGATATGCCGCTTGCAACTTGTTCTTTTTTTATGATGTAATCAGGAAGTAGTGAGCTATCTTCATTCTCAAAAGCAGAAATTGCAGCAAATTGTGCAAGTTCCGCTTCTTTGTCACCATGACATATTTTTGTCACTTCTGTTGCCAAGA
Organism: Wolbachia endosymbiont (group A) of Eristalinus aeneus; assembly: GCF_964026915.1. NCBI lineage: Bacteria > Pseudomonadati > Pseudomonadota > Alphaproteobacteria > Rickettsiales > Anaplasmataceae > Wolbachia > Wolbachia endosymbiont (group A) of Eristalinus aeneus. The sequence goes on along the minus strand of NZ_OZ034712.1, from coordinate 65,690 downwards.
CCTTTTTTGCTTCATTTATTTCTTGATCCTTTAAAGACTCTAATTTTCTAATCTCATCAATTGGCACATCAGTGAGCAATCTTAAAAAACGTCCAACATCTTGATCATCAACGTTGCGAAAATATTGCCAGTAGTCGTAAGGCTTTAGCATATTATCATCAAGCCACACTGCTCCACTTTCAGTTTTGCCCATTTTTTTTCCTTGTGCATTTAATAAAAGAGGCATGGTAAGGCCAAATAGCTCAGGTAAATTCAACTTTTTTCCAAGTTCAATTCCGTTTACTATATTTCCCCACTGGTCTGACCCTCCAATCTGCAGACGACAATCATATTTTTTGTTTAATTCAATAAAGTCGTAAGCTTGCAATAGCATGTAATTAAATTCCAGAAAGCTTAAGGTTTGCTCTCTATCCAGCCTGGTTTTCACACTATCAAAACTTAGCATACGATTTACAGAAAAATAAGCTCCTATATCACGCAAAAAATCTATGTATTTTATGTTATCCAACCAATCTGCGTTATTTACTATCATTGCACCAGTCTTGCTGTCATTAAAAGACACCATTTTCTCTAATATTCTCCTTATACTGGATGTATTTTGATTGATGTTCTCTACAGGCAAGATGCTTCTTGCTTTATCTTTGAAGGATGGGTCACCAATTTTTGTTGTGCCACCTCCAAGTAAGACTATCGGCTTATAACCAAATTTTTGTAGGTGACAGAGCATCATAATCTGAATTAGGTGACCAGCATGAAGACTTGGTGCTGTGCAATCAAACCCAATGTATGCAACTATATAATTGCTCTGCAATAATAATTGATCTAGTCCTTCAATGTTTGTGCATTGGTATAGGTACCCTCTTTCTTGGATGAAATTTAAAAATTCAGATGCGTGTTTCATTTTATAAACCCCAGTCTATCCTGTCATTAATGCCGAAGGTAACCCTAATAGAGAAGCCAGTGCCCAGACACTGGAACTTAATTATAAACAAGCACACTATGCAACGTTTTCGATGAAATTGCATGAAAAACTGGATTCCAGTGTCAGCTACTTTCATGACACCACTACCTGTGCAGGAGTTGCCTTCAAAATTACAACGTTTGTGCAGTTGTGCACCAGCTATCCAGGCAATCAGTTCCATAACTCTTCTATTTTATAATACTCCCTTACTTCCGGCCTGAATATGTGAACCATTATGCCTTGAAAATTCAAAACCACCCAATTGCCTTCATCCATACCTTCTACATCTATTTTATCATGTGGCTTGAGGCTTTTTATTACGTGCTCAGCTAAAGCTTTAACGTGACGGCTTGAATCACCAGATGCAATAATCATATATTTTGCAATAACGGTTTTATTCTGCACATCAAAAGTTACTATATCATGACCTTTATTTTGATCTATTATCTCTTCAATTGTACTTCTTATCGATTCCATATCGCTAAGCATTGTTTACAGGTTATATGATTCATTTATAATTATATACTCAAAATTTCTAAATATGAACTATTTTCAACGCAACTACTTGTTAAAGGTATTACCTGCATCTATTTTATCATCATGTTTTTAGCATGTACAATGTATATACTTTTTATATAATTGAAAATAGCTTTTTACTAGTATTCATTATGGGCAAGACTCTCATCTACTTAATCGGCTTTCCAGGCAGTGGTAAGTTTACTACTGCAAAGGAACTGTGTAAAATCATTGGTGCAGTAATAGTAAGCAATAATCTATTCAATAATATTATATTTGATATTGTTAAATTACAAAACGCTGAAGTTCCAGATGACCTATGGGAAAAAATTTTTGCAGTTAGGGAAAATGTATTAGCAATACTGGAAAAACACTACGTAAAATCAAAACATTATATATTTACAAATGAATTGATAGAGGGTGATCCCTATGACCAAAGATTATATAACTCAGTGGTAAATTTAAGTAAAAAAATGGACATGGAAATTTTTTCTGTAGTATTACATTGTAATAATGAAAAACTAGTAAGACGTGTCCAATCAGAAGAGAGATATCAGGAAAATAAAATTACTGATCCGGATTTTGCTATAAAGAAAATTGAAGGGAAAAGGCTATTTATACCTGAGGGTTCGCTTGAAATTGATAACTCGAACTTGAGTGCAAAGGAAGTTGCAAAGAAAATTGTTGAAGAGATGAAGAAAGAAAAAAATGGAAAATTAATTAAAACTTCTGTAACAAATCATTTAAAAACAGAGCGTACTCGTGGTTGAGCAGAAAGATAAGTACCGTCCTTGTGTTGGCATAATGCTATTTAACAGACAAGGACATGCCTTTATTGGAAAACGCTTTGATAGTGATTCTTACTGGCAGATGCCACAAGGAGGTGTTGATGATGGTGAGGAACTGGAACAAGCAGCGTTACGTGAGTTGCTAGAGGAGGTTGGTACTAATAAAGTAAAGGTTATAACTAAAAGCAAGGATTGGATATACTACAACTTGCCTGAAGAAGTTATACCAATATGCTGGAATGGAAAATATTCTGGTCAAAAGCAAAGGTGGTTCTTAATGAAGTTTTGCGGAGAGGATGAGGACATTGATATTAATTATACTGGTCATCCAGAGTTCAAAGAGTGGCGTTGGCAAGGTATAGATAGTTTAGTAGCCAGTGCTATATCATTTAAAAAAGAAGTTTATAAAACAGTGATAGAAGAGTTTTCTTCTATAATAAAAGCCTCAACAATAAGCTCATGATAGTAGATTCTCATTGCCACTTGATTTATTTTTCTGACGATGAAATACCAAAAGTAATTTCAAGGGCAGAGCAAAATGGTGTAAAGGTTTTGCATAACATATGCGTAAGCATTGACGATGTTCCTAAGTTATTAAAAATTTCTTCATCCTATGATCAGGTCTACTCCTCTGTTGGTATACATCCGCTTGATGCTGCTATAGAAAACGGTGAGTGTATACATGTTGATGAATTAGTTGAATTTACCAAGAACCAAAAGGTAATTAGTATCGGTGAAACCGGGTTAGATTTTTATAAATCTGACAACAAAGACAATCAGAAAAAAAGTTTTGCATTACATATAGAAGCGTCAAGAATAACTGGACTACCTTTAGTTATTCACACAAGAAGCGCTGATAATGAGATGATCGATATGTTAAGGTCAGAAATGAAAGCCGGTGCTTTTAGTGGAGTAATGCACTGCTTTGCTTCCTCTAAAGAACTTGCTTATCAATCTATAGATTTGGGGTTATATATTTCATTTTCTGGAATTATTACTTTTAAAAATGCGAGCTTACTCAGAGAAATTGCACAAAATGTACCACGCGAGCGTGTTTTAGTCGAAACTGATGCACCATATCTATCACCTGAGCCTTATAGGGGAAAAAAGAATGAACCAGCAATGGTGAAATACGTTGTTGATTGTTTGGCAGAGTTGTGGAATGAGTCACCAGAACAAGTAGCGAAGGTAACCACAAGCAACTTTTTTAGGCTGTTTGAGCTATAAAGAAGCTCTATAAAACCATTAATTTGCTTATGAACCTAAAGATTTCACCAGCTCTCTCACCGAGTTTACAGACTTATTAAACATTTCTTGTTCACTATCATTCATTTTAACTTCTAGGATCTTTTCAATTCCGTTTTTTCCAATAATTACAGGAACACCAATAAACAACTCTTCTACACCATATTCACCATTAAGGTAAGCAGCACATGGTAATATGCGCCTCTTATCTTTTAAATATGATTCTAACATGCATATAGCTGAAGATGCAGGAGCGTAGTATGCAGATCCAGACTTAAGCAGATCAACTATTTCTTTACCGCCATTGCGAGTGCGTTCAACTATTTCATCGACTTTTTTCTGTGTGATAAGACCCATATCGATAATTTGAGTAAGTGGAACTCCAGCAACTGAAGCACAATTGATTAGTGGTACCATAGTGTCGCCATGTCCTCCAAGCACAAAAGCAGATATATCTTCAACTGAGATATTTAACTCACTTGCAAGAAAGTAACGAAAACGGGAAGAATCAAGCACTCCTGCCATGCCAACAATCATATTAGTTGGAAGGTTTGAAAATTTATGCACCACTGAAACCATGGCATCCAAAGGGTTGGTAACCACTATTACAAACGCGTTTGGAGAATATTTTTTAATATTTTCGCCAACCTCCTTCATTACTTTAGCATTGGTTTGCAGGAGGTCATCCCTGCTCATTCCAGGTTTTCTAGCGATGCCAGCGGTTATTATAATTGCATCGGAGTTTTTTATATCTTCATACCTATTTGTGCCAGTAATATTGACATTAAATCCATCAATAGGGGATGATTCTGCTATGTCGAGTGCTTTACCTTGTGGTATTCCATCACTAATATCAAGTAAAACAACATCACCGAGTTCCCTTAGTGCAATCATATGGGTGAGAGTTCCACCGATATTTCCTGCACCGATTAAAGATATTTTTTTTCTTTGTACTGTCATTTTCTACTCCTTTGTATTTACTTTTATGGTTTTACCTTCCCAAGGCGATAAGCTATCAAACATACGAAAATCTTGCGGTAAATCTATAGGATTATACACAACCTTTTTTGTCTCTATATCATATCTTACTTCCTCATAACCAGTGAGAGGGAAATCTTTTAACATTGGATGACCTTTGAATCCATAGTCTGTTAGAATCCTACGCAAATCAGGGTGATCAGAAAACTCTATTCCATACATATCAAACACTTCACGCTCAAACCACAAAGCCGTACTAAATATCTTCGCTACACTTGGAGGCATGTCGCTTTCACATAACTGAAGCTTTATGTGTACTCTAATATTATGCACAATGCTGAGCAGATTGTATATTAGCTCGAAACGCTTCTCTCTATTTGGATAGTCAACCCCAAAAATATCAACTAATAGTTCAAACCTACACTTTTCATCATCACGTAGAAAGAATAGGTACTTTTCAATTTCATCTAAAGTTGAATATATTACAATAATGCCATCATCTTTTTGAATGCACTCGCATTTGGTCTTTTTTTGTATATACTTTGCAGTTTTATCCATTCCGAGTCCGTTTTATTTTGTTTTGTAGGCATAGCATTCCATATAGCAACGCCTCAGCGGTTGGTGGGCATCCAGGGACATACACGTCAACTGGCACAATTCTATCACAGCCTCGGACTACTGAATAAGAGTAATGGTAATAACCACCACCATTTGCACAACTTCCCATGGAAATAACATACTTCGGGTCTGCCATTTGATCATAAACCTTGCGCAATGCTGCTGCCATTTTATTAGTTAGTGTGCCAGCAACAATCATCACATCTGATTGACGTGGGCTTGCACGAAACATTATACCATATCTATCAAGATCATAACGGCTGGATGCAGTATGCATCATCTCAACTGCGCAACATGCAAGACCAAATGTCATTGGCCACAATGAACCAGACCTTGCCCAATTCATTACATAATCTGTTAAATCACCAAATTTAGCGACAAGAAACCCTTCTTTTTTATAACGACCCCAGTCATCATTAGATAGAATTTGATTTGTCATAAACTACTCCCACTCTAATGCACCTTTACACCATTCATAGATAAAACCTATAGTGAGTATTGCAAGAAATACCATCATAGACCAAAATCCACCATAGCTTATCTTAGATAAAGAAACAGCCCAAGGAAAAAGAAAAGCAATTTCTAAGTCAAATATTATAAATAATATTGAAACTAGGTAAAATTTAATGTCAAAATTTTTCCTTGCACTGGATAGTGGATTGAAGCCACACTCATATGTGGAAAGCTTTTCACCATCTGGCTTACTCACTGCAAGAAACATAGGCAATATACCTAAAGCAAAAGATACTACAATTGATACGCAGATAAAGATTACTATGGTTAAATATTCGCTCATTTAACAAAACATATAACACTATGAGTTTACATGCTTTCCTAACTTTTTACCACCTAAAATATGCACGTGAAAGTGTGGTACAACCTGCTCTCCATTTTCACCGTAGTTAGTGACTAATCTATATCCTGTTTTTTCTAGATTATATTTGTGTGCTATCTCTCTTACAGTTTTGAAGAAATCCGCTATTTCCTCTTCAGGAGCTTTTAGAATGAAATCATCATATGAAATATATTGATTTTTTGATATAACTAAAATATGAACTGGTGCGTCAGGGTACTTATCATGAAAAGCTAGTACATTTTCATTTTCATGTACCTTCTCACAAGGTAACTCACCTCTTAATATTTGAGCAAAGATGTTATCGCTATCATAAACTTCATTGCTCATATTTTAAGAGCGACCTTTCCCTCTTTCTTCGTTTTTCTCTACATTAGGTGTAGATAGTGGTTTTATCGCTTCACCAGAAGCATCTTCAAGATTTAAAGAGCTTACAAGTTCCCTTACTTTTACCATGTCCTGCTGTTCTTTCAAAAAGGGTTCTATTCCACTTACCCTTTTTCCAGTAATAACTCCTGGTTGTAAGTGATACATATCCCCAGGAACAGTTAGACTATGATGTCTTTCCTCTATTTTTTTAGCTTCACTCATAATACTCCCCTATAACTTATTTTTGCATTCCACAACTTTGCGACTTACCTGCTTTTATAGCTTCTTGCGCCCATTTTTTCTCACCTGAAGCTATAGTTTCTGAAGGCTGACCAACATCAGACTTCACAACTTTGTCTGATGACTGCTTTTGATCATCATATTCCTTATACAATTTTTCTGCAATACCATACAGCAATTTTAAGTCTGTGTGAACTTTAAATTCTCCGCCAGTAATTTTTGCTAGCTTTTTAAGGTTGCCACCAACTCCTTCAGCTCCTTCAGCAATTTTTTCAAGAGCAAGCTCTTTTATTCTTTTCTCATCAATTCCTGGATTGTTCTTTTTGATGTCTTCAATTATTTTTTTAACATCAACTTCAATTACAACTTTGTTTTCTTCTTTAAAGATAGTTACATTTGGCAGGTTTTGCTTTATTTCACCTAATCGTTCTGGCGTCAAATAGGGTATATCCCCTGTCAGAGTCCTTGATGCTAAAAAAGTTACCTTTCCTGTTCCTTTCTTTTGCTCCATTATTTGGACACCAAGATCCTCACTAGCTTGTGTGGTTTCTATAGGTGGATCATATTCTTCAAGTGGGTTGCCAATAATAGAACGTCCGCCATTTTTTATGTCGTGCCGCATTTCATCCCAGGACTTAAACCAATTCTTTGGCCATATAGGGTACACTGCACCCTTGACTAGAACTTTTACACCTCTACCCAGAAAACTTCCTACTCCCGAAGCTGCATTACCAACTTTAGCTAGTATAGAAGTAGATTTTTCATTTTTTCCTGTGAACATACATACCTCCAAGGTACTTTCTACAACTAAATACATTTTAATTATAGACGAAAAAATTTAAACTTCTATATCCATTATAAGATAGAATTATAGGGATTGCAACCATTATTTGTACATTGTCTAAAACATGTAGTATTTTCGCTACTTTTATTGTTCAATTTATTATAAAGAATACTCTAAATTATGTTTAAATGGAACACAAATAATATCATTGATGCAACTGGCGGAAGAGACGTAAATGGTTGTAATTGGATACATAGCTCAAATATTTCAACGGACACAAGAAGCATAAAAAAAGGTGATTTATTTATTGCCCTCAAGGGAAAGAATTTTGATGGCCATAATTTTTTGCATGAAGCGTTTTTAAAAGGGGCTGTCGCTGCAATAGTGAGTGAGGGTAAATATAAAAGTTTCCCTCTCATGATTGTACAAGATACCCTGAAAGCTTTGCACGATATGGCATCATACTATATTAGAAATGTTCTTGTTGACGCTAAAGTTATTGCAATTACAGGCAGTGTCGGGAAAACTACTACAAAGGATATGCTGCATACTGTTTTATCGCAATATGGAGTGTCCCATGCAAACGAAGGTAACTTAAATAATAATATAGGATTGCCTTTGACAATTCTGAAAGCTCCAAAAAACTGCCAGTACTTAATTCTTGAAATGGGAATGAATAAAGCTGGTGAAATAAAAGAATTATCAAAAATTAGTAATCCGAATATTGCAGTTATTACCAACATCGAACCTGCACATACTGAAAATTTTTCATCACTATTTGACGTTGCACAAGCGAAGTTAGAAATTCTGTATGGTATGAAAAATAACGGTACTTTGGTTTTAAGCAGAGATAATAAATATTATGATTATCTCTCATCACACGCCAATAGAAATGTAATAAGCTTCGGTAAAGATAAAAATGCTGAAGTTTGTTTACTAAACTTAATAAGAAACGATGAATCTTCTGTCATTTCAGCACTATCTTCTGTCATCCCAGTGCTTGACTACTTGGATCCAGGAAGTTCAATTGCAAATGAGCATATCAGACGGTTGTATAATAAAGACTGGATTCCAGCGTCACGCGCTGGAATGACATCAAACCGAGTTGCTAATAGATTAAGTTTAAAAATCAGGCTGAGTGATAATCAAATTATAAACTGTAATTTACGTGTACAAGGTGAGCATTTTGCTTATTCGCTACTTGCTGTTGCAGCAGTTGTGCAAAGCCTCGGACTTGATTTATCAAAATTACCACTTGCACTTAAGAATTTTAGTGTAGCGAAAGGTAGAGGCAATATTCATAAGGTCAAATGCAATAAAAAATATATACATTTAATTGATGACTCCTATAACGCCAGCCCTGCTTCGATGAAAACTGCAATAAAAACTTTGAGTACATATTCTAATCAGAGAAAAGTAGCTTTGCTTGGTGATATGTTGGAACTTGGTGATGAAAGCATAGAGTTTCATACAGATTTGGTTAAGATTATCACAGAAAATAATATAGATAAAGTTTATACAGTTGGTAAATTTATGTTAGAATTGCATGAGCTTTTGCCAGATAATATAAGAGGCACGCATTTTAATGATTCTAATCAATTGAAAAGTGATTTAGCTAACATTATTCAGAATAATGATGCAATTCTAGTTAAAGGCTCACGAGGAATGAAAATGGATCTTATTGTACGGGAATTCGTAATAAAATATTAAGCGAAATCATTGTATTAATTTACAGTAACAAATTATTAGGAACTTTAATTGTGACAAAACGTGTAATTATTTTTGGTGGAACGGGGTTTATAGGGAAACACATCGTAAGACGCTTGGCAGCAGAAGGATATTTAATAAAGATATTCACTCGTAATCAGGAAAAAGCTGCTTGTTTAAAATTGTGTGGCAATTTGGGACAAATATCAATATTTAAAGGCGATTTTTTTGATGAAAAATCAGTTCTGGATGGTATGGAAGAATGTGATGTAGCCATAAACTTAGTGGGAATATTATATGAAGCAAAAAAGCACGATTTTTACGCTGTTCACGTTAAAATAGCTGAAAGGATAGCAAAAGCGGCAAAAATGAAAAATGTACCTATGATGATACATTTTTCTGCTATGGGAATAGAAAATAGCAAGTTGTCAAAATATGCTCAAAGTAAATTGGAAGGTGAAAAAGCTGTAACTTCAGCATTTCAAAAAGCAATAATAATTAGGCCAAGCCTTGTATTTGGTAAAGAAGACAACTTCTTTAATAAATTTGCAAGATTAGCAACTATTCTTCCTTTCTTACCACTAATTGGCAATGGAACAACTAAATTTCAGCCAATATGTGTAACAGACTTAGCTGAAGTGGTATATCGTATTATCAGTTTTAATAAGCAAGACAAGAAAATTTATAACATGGGTGGACCAAAGGTTTACTCTTTCAAAAGCTTATTGAAGTTTATTCTGAATGTTACTAACAGAAAGTGTTTGTTGATCAATGTATCTTTTCCAATGGCAAAGTTAATAGCTTTCTTTTTAGAAAATAAAATTATTTCTATGCTGCTAAAACCAATAACCGGAGATACGAACCCTATGCTTACTCAAGATCAGGTGAAAGTTATGATGAATAGTTCAATCGAAAAGTCAGTTGACCTTGAAACAATGAAGGTTCGACCATTAGCAATTGAAAATGTGGTGCCAGAGTACTTGAAGATTTATAGAAAGTATTGATAAAAGAGTGTGCCCGGTGGGATTCGAACCTACGACCCACAGCTTAGAAGGCTGTTGCTCTATCCAGCTGAGCTACGGGCACACAACATATATAAAATGCTTCTTAGTACACGTGAAGTCAAGTACTTCGTGTGAATATGATGGTTGTGGTAATATCTTGCAACACCTTGTCATTGCAGTTGTGTGTCACACGCTACCGAAATTGGATGCGAGAAGTCTATTTATTTTAGAAAATATTATATAGAAAGTTGCTTGACAAACTCCGCCAGCCCCCCTATCATGAAACTGAAGCTATTGTATTTGCTTTCGCCAATCTGCAGATTAAAAGGTAAGGATTACTTAATGTATCGGCGTCTTATGTTCAATTTTTTGCAGTATATAGATACTGTATGTCTTTACAAAACTTCATCTACATCTAGATTTTTATCTAAATAAGCTGAACGCGCTTATAAAGCGTTACAAGACATCAAAAAATGCCAATACTCGACAGAGATAGTAAAAGACTAGCTAACTCGGGGATTCTTTGTCTTTTTTTCTGCTTAGTAAATTTCTTAAACGTTTGCAGCGTAGGTTAGTTGCAATTAAAAGCGGCTGAATCTCGCTTGTCAAGCGTTTAAAACATAAAAAACGCCAATATTTTAAAGCGGATAATAACCACGGGGCTTCTTTTGCCTTTTTTTTTATTTGGTAAATTTCTTAATATTTATAGCTAAACAACAACCGTCATCCCGCTACGTGTTAGCGGCTAAGAGATACCGCGGCGGTATGACGGTTAAGTAGGGTGTCATTCCAGTGCTCCTTTTTTTGTCATCCCAGCGTCACGCGCTGGTTTCAACATTATATCATGAACTTTCTAAAATTCATTGAACTGTGCTTTCAAACGGTAGTGCCGGGGTGTGAGTATAACGATTATCAGTATATAAAAGTCATAGCAGATAGGCTGGAAGCGGCGAGCGCTGGTGAAGTGAAACGAATAATATTCAATATGCCTCCGCGCTCGATGAAGTCCATGTGCATAAGCGTTGCGTGGCCCGCATGGATACTGGGAAACCAACCAACTGCGAGAATAATAGTTGCAAGTTATTCTCAGCGGCTCAGCGAAAAGCACTCGCTCGACACCAGGTGCGTGATGCAGTCTAGTTGGTATAGAGCGCTATTTCCAGAGATAGAACTATCCAAAGACCAGAATACAAAATATAAATTTCAAACAGTGCAGAGAGGATACAGAATCGCAACATCAGTTGGTGGAACACTAACTGGTGAAGGTGGTGATTTTATCATTGTGGACGATCCGCTCAGTTCTGCTCAAGCTTTGAGTGAAACGCTTAGAAAGCGTGCCACAAACTGGTTTGATCAGACTTTAGTAACCAGGCTGAACGATAGAAAAAAAGGAGTCATCGTTCTTGTAATGCACAGGCTACACCAGGAGGACTTAACTGGACACCTTCTCTCCAAGCCAAAAAACATATGGCATCATATTTGTTTGCCAATGATTTCTGAAAATAAGCAGGTTATTTATTCAATCAAAAAGCCAATACCTCCCGTTCCTATCATCCGAGTAGCTCAGCACTGTGCGACCAGGCGATTATATAATAAACCAGCGTCACCTGTAAGGATATTATATTCAAGAGAAGAAGGTCAGTTGTTATATCCCCTCGATGGAGGAAAAGAAGAAGTTGAGATAATAAAAGCTGAACTTGGGAGTTACGCTTTTGCTGCTCAATATCAACAAAACCCTCTGCCGCTTTCAAGTGGTATAGTCAAACGAGAGTGGCTAAAGCGCTATAAAAATGTTCCTGATAATCTCTCGCATGTAACACAAAGTTGGGATACTGCGGTTTCAACAAGTAACATGAGCAACTTTAGTGTCTGCACCACCTGGGCAAAAATAGATAATAAATTCTATTTACTCGACGTATATCGCGCAAAGCTTGAGTATCCAAAGCTTAAAGAACAGGTTTTGTCACTAGCTGCAAGATGGACGCCACACGCAATTTTAATCGAAGCAAAAACAAGTGGTCAACAATTGGTGCAAGAGCTAAAGACAAACAGTGATTTACCGATTATTGAAATAGTGCCACATGATGACAAGCTCACTCGATTTCATCAAATTGTTCCGATTATAGAGTCTGGCAAGGTTTTTCTGCCACATCAAGCAGTATGGCTGAACGATTTTGAGTATGAGATTTTAATGTTCCCAGAAACGCGCCACGACGACCAAGTGGATAGTACCGTGCAATATTTGCAGTGGGTGAGAAACAGTACCTCTAGGGTCGCAGCTTTACGGGCATTGTGATTTGAGAGCAATTTCCACAAGGGAGGATGTCATCCCAGCGCTCCTTTTTTTGTCATGCAAGCAGCTGACACTGGAATCTAGCTTCTCGTTGCTGCTGCGATCATATACTATTGTAATGAGCCTTCAAAGTCACTTAAAAATAGCAACGTCCAAGGGTTTTCTGAAAAGGTCCCACAACCCGGTTCGTAAAATTCACAAGAACCATTAAAATATTTTTTTACTTTTCATTGTATATTTCTCAACATATTATCTTTAAGTACTAAAATAATTAACAATATGGCATTATTAATAGTTGAATCACCTGCGAAAGCAAAGACAATAGGTAAATATTTGAGTAAAGAGTTCAAAGTAGCTGCATCCTTTGGACATGTGAGGGATCTTCCAGCAAAAAACGGCTCTGTCGATCCGGATAATGATTTTGCTATAAAGTATGAAACCATTGAAAAAGCAGAAAAGTATATAAAAGAGTTAGTAAAAGCCGCAAGCAAAACATCAGATATATATCTTGCAACAGACCCAGACAGAGAAGGGGAAGCAATGGCTTGGCATGTGATAGAGACATTAAAAGAAAAGAAAGCAATCAGTAATGAAAACAACATTTATAGAGTAGTCTTTAATGAGATAACAAAAAGAGCAGTTCAAGAGGCTATAAAAAATCCACGTGAAATAAATATGGATTTAGTGCGTGCACAACAAGCACGTAGAGCTTTGGATTATCTAGTTGGGTTTAGTTTGTCACCACTGCTGTGGACAAAATTGTCGGGAAGCAAGTCTGCAGGGCGAGTGCAGTCTGTTGCATTAAAGATTATATGCGAACGAGAAGATGAAATTAGTAAATTTATAACACAGGAGTATTGGAGCATAAAAGCAGAAATGCAAAATAGCAAAGATGAGGCTTTTTTTGCTATGCTAAGCCACTATAACAATAAAAAGCTAGAAAAATTTGATATTAAGAATGAAGAAGAAGCAAAGAACTTAGTCAGGGAGATTGAATCAAGGCAATATGCTGTAAGCACAGTAGAACGCAAGCAAGTTAAGAGAAACCCGCTTCCTCCGTTTATTACTTCAAGTCTTCAGCAAGATGCAGTGAATAAACTGTATTTTAATGTGAAAAGTGTTATGCGCATAGCGCAAAATTTATATGAAGGTATCGATATTGGTGGTGAAACTGTAGGGTTGATAACTTACATGCGTACAGATGGGTTTCATATTGCAGATGAGGCTATAAACTCAATTAGAGGGTCAATTAAGTCATTATATGGTGATAAATATTTACCGCAGTCTCCTCGTAAATATGTAAAAAAGGTCAAAAATGCTCAAGAAGCACATGAAGCAATTCGTCCAACTGATATCAATAGAACGCCGGGTAGTATTAAGGATTACTTAACGCCAGAGCAATTTAAATTGTATGATTTAATCTGGAAAAGGACCATTGCAAGTCAAATGGAGTCGGCGATTCTTGATCAAGTGGTAGTCGAAATTAGTTCTACTGACCAGAAAATAATTCTGCGAGCAAGTGGATCAAGTATATTCTTTGATGGTTTTTATAGAGTCTATCAAGATAACATGGAAGCCGAAAATGAAGGCCTGCTACCTGCCATGAAGGAAGGGGAAGCATGCAAGCTGATTTCAGTTGAGCCAAAACAACATTTCACTCAACCGCCACCTCGTTATAGTGAAGCAAGTATCGTAAAAAAAATGGAAGAAATCGGTATAGGTCGACCATCAACTTATGCAACAATTATTTCGGTATTACAAGATCGTGAGTACGTTTCATTGGATAGCAAAAGGTTTATTCCAAGCAGTCGTGGTAAAATCGTTACTATATTTTTAGAAACTTTTTTTCAGCGTTGTGTAGAGTATGATTTCACAGCACAAATGGAAGAAAAGCTTGATTTAATTTCAAATGGACATGCAGATTGGAAAAAAGAATTAGGCCACTTTTGGGTGCCATTTTTTGGTCATGTAAACTCTGTCAAGCAAATGACGCATGATGAAGTTTTCAGCGGCATTCACAATTTGGTAGTCGATTGGTTTTGTTCAGAAGAAGGAAGAAAAGAGGTGAATACAAAATGCCCTGCTTGCTCTGATGGCATATTGAAATTGAACTTTGGAAAAGCCGGGGTGTTCCTTGGATGTTCTAACTATCCTGAATGCAACCATACAAAAGAAATTATGGGCAGTAACGACAATTCAGAATATCCAAAAAGTTTAGGTATAGATGATATAACAAACCAAGAAGTGATGATCAAAAAGGGTCCTTTTGGACTTTATCTGGAGTTTAATAACGAGTTAAAAAAGAAAAAAACGGTTTCCATACCAAAAGATATAAATGTTAATGAGATTGATCTGAGCACCGCTACTCAGTTACTTTCCTTGCCAAAAGTAATCGGAGAACACCCTGAAACCGGAAAGGAAGTAAAAATAGGCCTTGGGCGATTTGGGTACTATATTTTCTATGATGGTAGATACTTTTCTCTTAAGAAAAGCTCCAAAGAGGTGCTAAATACAGAATTGAGCGAAGCTGTACAAATTATTGCAAACAGTCCACGCAAAGAACTAAAGTCTCTCGGGGTTAATGAAAAGGGAAAAGAAGTTTTCATCTGCAACGGTAGGTACGGATTCTATATAAAATGCGGTAAAACAAACGTTGCTTTGGGCAAGAGTGCAGATATTGAGAGTATAGATTTGAAGAAGGCTTTAGAGTTGATTAAGGGTAAGAAATAGACTTCTTGCATAACCATTATCTACGTTAAAAATCAGCTTTTTTGTCATTCCAGCGTGTGACGCTGGAATCTAGAAAAAAAGAACCTGGATGCCAGTGTCTGGGCACTGGCATGACACCCTTTCTGGTAGAGGTTGCTCTCAAATCACAACGTGCATACAACTGCAGCAGTATGATGTTTTATTTATTATAGCTATAACACTGAAGTTTACAATCAGAACAAACCACTTGGCCACGTGGAACTGATTTCAGTTTATCAGTTGAAACTTGATTTGAGCAGAATATGCATTTTATTGTGTTGCTTGGAGTAAGTGAGTTATCAACAGCAATTCTATCATCAAAAACAAAACATTCTCCTTTCCAATTACCATTTTTATTATAAGTTTTTTCAAGGTAAGAAAGAATGCCGCCTTTAAGATGGTAAACATCACTAAATCCAAGGCTTTTCATATATGCTGTAGATTTTTCGCATCTAATCCCACCAGTGCAGTACATAGCCACTTTCAGGTCTTTACTCTCAGAAAATGACTCTGTCCACTGAGGAAACTCACGGAAACATTGTGTGTGTGGATTAATTGCATTCTTAAACTTGCCTAATTTCACTTCATACTCGTTTCGTGTATCTATTACTAAAACGTCAGGTTGAGAAGTAAAATCATCCCAATGCTCTGGATCAACATATTTACCCTTAAGGGAAATATCAAGATTGCTTACACCAAGATTCACAATCTCTCTTTTTAATTTTACCTTCATCTTGCTAAATGGTTGATATTCTGCTGCACTCTCTTTCCATGTAAGGTCCCTTAGCCTATAATCAGAACGTAGAAAATCGAATATTTTATCAATTGCGTTTCTTTCACCAGATATTGTTGCATTAACACCCTCTTCTGCAAGGAGTATAGTGCCCTTTAACTCAACGTTGTTGCATGTAGCTTTTATTTCGTCTTTCATGTCATAATAATTAGAAAGTTCTACAAAATGATAGAAAGTTGCAATGACGAAGCTCATGATTATTCACTTATCAACTAAAAACATGATATACAAAATTATAAAGATATTCAATAGTACGGCTGTTAATTACTGGATATCTTCAGTTTTTACATATAACATTTTAATATAAAATATAGATTCAAATTAATGTTTTTAAGAGTATTTAAAAATATATTCTTATTTCTAGTAAGTATATTATTCGTCTGTCCTATACTATCGTTAATATCAATCTTATTTACAGATTCAGCGAATTCCGAATGGGTAATCAGTACACTTTTTCCTGAATATATACTGAGTACGTTAATTTTGATGGTAGGAGTAGGGGGAATATCTTTCATATTTGGAGTAATTCCAGCTTGGCTCACCACATTTTTTTCATTTCCTGGAAGTAAAATTTTTGAGATTGCTTTGTTCTTTCCGATATCGATTCCTGGATATATAGTAGCGTTCGTCTATGTAAATACGCTAGAGTTTTCAGGTCCGGTGCAGAGCTCATTAAGAGACATTTTAGAGTGGAGCAAAGGTGACTATTGGTTTCCTGAAATAAAATCTCTAGGTGGTGGAATATTAGTAATGGGATTCAGCCTATATCCATACGTTTATATGTTAGTCCGCTCAAGTCTAAAGAATGTTAGTAACTTAGTCACTATTGCGTCAACACTTGGGTTCTCCTCATTGAAGAGCCTGTTTTCTGTCATCATACCCTCCATACGCCCATCAATTATAGCTGGGTTGTCTTTGGTACTAATGGAAGTAATTACAGATTTCGGCACACCACAGTTTCTTGCTATCGATACTTTCACAACAGGAATATATCGCACCTGGTTTTTACTGCATGACAAATATTCAACTACTGTTTTAGCAGTTGCAGAATTGATTTTCGTTGCAACACTAATAGCTATCGAAAAAAAACTACAAAAAAAAGGAATATCCTACTCTTCAATCAATACCAATTCAGATTATCACAACAAACGGAGTATAAGTGGCACTATACCATTGATCTTTGCTTATCTTATGTGTGTATTGCCGATATTAATAGGTTTTATTTTGCCAATGATTCCGCTCATATATTGGAGCATAGAGAAGGGGTTTTTCATATATGAAGCAAGATTCTATAACATAATAGCAAATAGCGTTAGTTTATCATTCATCACTGCACTAATCTCAATTAGCATTGCAATAATTATTGGATATACGGCGCGTAAAAATAAGGTAATCAATAATGTAGCACGTCTCATTTCTTTAGGCTACGCAATTCCAAATGCAATTATCGCAATTAGCATAATAATATTTTTAAGCAGAATATCCTCTTTCATTACTCAATATATTGTGGAAATTAGCTTGGTAGGAACTATTGGCGCATTAGTTTACTCATATTTATTTCGTTTTTTTGCTATATCTTTCAAGGCGGTAGAGTCAGGGCTCAAAAAAACACCAAATGAAATTGAGTGGACTGCATATACTATGGGTCATGGACCTATTTCCACATGTTTGAATGTTCATATCCCTCTCATCAAGAAGAGTATATTATCGGGATTTTTGCTCGTATTTATGGATACTATCAAAGAGCTCACAGCAACACTTATTATAAGACCATTTAATTTTGAAACTATATCAACTAGAATATATGAACTTGTAAGCGATGAGCGCTATAGAGAAGCTGCCCCATTTTCGTTAATAATAGTTATAATAGGCTTAATCTCTACAATAACCTTATTTACACTTGATGATAAGGATAAAAAATAAACGTAACCGTTCACAGATTTCCACTTAATTCTTCAATCTCACTAATAGAAAGGCCAGTAAACTTGACAATAGTGTTGACATCAACATTATTAGCCAGCATTGCTTTTGCGACTTCAATTTTCCCTTCCTCTTTACCAATTTTTTTGCCTTTTTCAGTAGCAAGATCAAGTCTGTATTCAAGAATGGCTTCTTCTTTGCGTAGATCCATTATCCTTTCTTCATAGGCTACTAAATCTTTTTCGTTCCAACGAAACTTGTCTAACTCATCATACGCCAGCTTTATTATTGGTGCTTTTTCTGCTATCTCTTTTAAGTCCTCTTCTGTTGTTTCTTCTGCATATTTAAAAAAGAAACACCACCTTTCTATTGTACTTTCTAGCTGCTCTACTTTACTTTTTGAAAATTTGGGCAATTCTATAAAGATAAATTGAAAATCTTTTAAGTAATGGCCGTTAGTTTTTATATCACGTATATTGTGAGTAGAAATATAATCAACTTCTTCAGGAAGTAAGTTACAATTTGATATAGCAATAAAGAAGACTTTCTTTAAATCAATGTAGTTGCCAGATTTATCTAATTGTCTTGAGTAGGCTTTAGCGGCATATAATTGAGCGCGTTTTTCGAAGCCCTTGTCTCTAGCGAGCTGGTCAGGTAAGGAAGCAGTATTACTACTACTCCCTCCCTTAGAAACGCAGCATGCAGGTTTCCCCACACTACGCTTGAGCCCCTTATCTAAGTTCTTCTTTTGTCGAACCGGCTTGTCTTTCATAAATCCTCAGAATACATCAACTTTAGTGGTGACACTAATAGTAGAGAACCTTCTCTTGAAAAGGAGCTTGCCAACATTCTTGTTCGTTTTACTCTCTCATCAAAATACTTTTTCCATTTTAAGTCAAGGGGATTTGCATCCGCTCTGATTTTAACATGTCGTCTGATAGGTATATCAATCAGCTTAAGCAGTCTTAAATACCGTATCTCTTTTGGTTTGTTCTTGCATATGGGTGCAGCAAAAACCCATTGGCGTTGACCCATTACTTTGAAGTAACGATTCTTTATCCAACGTAATCCTTTACGAGGATGTCTTTTCTTTGCCCATTTCCATAAACTATGCCAAATTTCATTGTCGATCTTTCTAAACGCTTTTTTAGCACACACATGGTGATAGTAATTTCCCCATCCTCTCAGTAGAGAATTGAGTGACTTAATTACTATAGCCTGAGTGTTCGCTATATTTGCTTTTATCAATGTACGTGCTTTATTCAGAAGTCTTTTAATACTTTCTTTCGAAGGTTTAATAATTAACTTCTTATTATATCTACGTACATTACAACCAAGAAAGTCAAACCCTGTTGTGATAGATGTAATCTTTGTCTTCTCTTCTGATAGAATTAAACCTCGCTCATGAAGAAAAGATGATACTAAAGGCTTAACTTCATTTTCCAGTACTTCATGTGTGAAACCTGAAATAATAAAGTCGTCTGCGTACCTGATTACATTCACTCCACTTCTGATTTTTCCTCTTCTTTTGCTACCTAATTTACCAAAGCGACTTTCTAATAACTGTTCAAGACCATCTAAGGTAAAGTTAGCTAGTATTGGAGAAATTATACTTCCTTGCGGAGTGCCAGCAGTTGTGGGATACAGAGTTTTCGATTCTAGGAAACCAGCTTTTAACCATCTATGAAGAATTTTCTTCTCCATAGGAATATGCTTCATGAGCCATTCATGGTTAATGTTATCAAAACAACCTTTGATATCACCTTCGAGTATCCATTGTAGTTGATTACGACTTGCCAGTAATAAGTGGCAAGCCACAGTAGCGTCTGCGCAGGATCTTTTAGGTCTAAAGCCGTAAGAGTGACGATCACTGATTGTTTCAGCTACCGGTTCCAACGCGAGCAGATACAATGCTTGCATCGCTCTATCTTTTATCGTGGGTATACCAAGAGGCCTTCTTTTGCCATTAGATTTACTGATATAAATTCGTTTGAGCGGAGAAGGTTTATATCCTCTTTGTTTTAGCAGCTTTATTCCTTGAAATTTAGCATTGCAAGTTGACCATAGTTGACGATCTACACCTGCTGTGGTTTTTCCTTGGTTTTCAGTTACTCTCTTAACAGCCAAAGCTTTTCCGCTAAAAGAGCGTGTGAGAAGATGTTGTAAAGCTTTTACCTTACCCCATCTTCCTTCTTGGACAGCCTTAACAATACGTCTTTGTAGCCTCACAATAACTTTCTGGCATTTCTTCCATGGCAATTGCTTCCATGCTTCAAAGCTTTCGGTAGATGCACTTACAGGTTTACTTGTAATCATCTGCTTTCCTACCTTAAGTGGTTAACAAAGTTTCTTGTCACGAGGGACCAAATGGAAGTCTGCTCGTTTTCACGAGAATTAATGTTACAAATTCTATCCATTTCGTTACAAAATGGCATTCGCTTTCTCCATTCTCCTTTACCTGCACTTCCATCAGCATTCCTTGCGGTTTGCTTGCCATGTAGGCGAAAATACAGGCTTACCCTGTTTCTCCAGTCATACAACAGTGGGTTAGGTGGCTTCTCTATACCGGTGGAATTGTTATTTGCGTACATCCAGAGATGAAAAATGTATCTTATCCACATTACCTTTTGGTCAGAGCTTATCAGCATCTTTAGCTCTTTCATCGTATCGGTACTTATAAAGCTTCACTTACGTTCACCATACCACTAAGCCTAGCCCTCCAACCACATGATGCTTGCAGTTTATGCCTCTCTCACGATTGAGCATCTTCTTTTTCAAGAGGAGGTTCATTGTCCGCATCGCTTGGCACCAACCGGTTGCCCGATTCGCACTGATGCGTAGACTCAGATGGCAAAACATCTGGTTTAATAAGTTTTAGAATCCTTTCAGTTTCTTTCTGAATGAATTCCTCTCCTTTTAAACAATATGACCGAAGACTTTCAGGTCGCACCATTTCTGCTATATATCTATTTCCGTGAGAATCCTTGCAGAGAACATCAACAATACTTTGTTTATCAGAGGCAACTTCGGGATCCATAATAGTACTTAAGAATTCAACTTCTTGTATTGCATTTATCTCAGTAAACCCTAAAATATCGTTCAAAAAGTGGATAAGGATATTCTTATTTTTTTCCGTTCCAAAGATTTTTTTGAAACACAAATCATTGCGAGGATCGAGAAACTTTGAAAGAGCCATAGCCAAAGTGCTTAAAAATATTAATAATTATACACTATTATTAACAATTATTCAACCATATTTTTGAAGATAGCTATAGCTAACACGTCATAACCGCCACGAACCGTGATTCATTCGCGGTATCTTAGCATAGATCCCGCTAACAAGTAGCGGGATGACAGTTTTTCAAATTGTCGTAAGTCAGTTTAGCTATAGGCAGCAATTTTCTGTATTTATTTTAAATTGAAGAAAGCTCAAATGAAAGATCGTGTTTTGCTAAAAATCACAGAATGCAGTCTAATAGTGAGCAGTTACAAACAAACTATTTTGATAGTTAATGGGGTCTAGTTTTGATGTATGGACTATCCAAAGAAAAGGGTGGTATCATAACTTCAAAAACTTTTATGCTTTCTTCATTCAGAAATTCATACTTACCCTGCATTATTCCTGACGGTACATTTAAGTATGTTCCACTTGTGTATTTAAATACCTCTCCAGATTTTATCACAGGCTGTTCTCCGATAACACCAACTCCGGCAATTTCATTTACTTTGCCCTTATAATCTATTATTTGCCAATGACGACTTAACAATTGAATAGTTGATTGGCTTTTGTTTTTTATCTTAACGTTATACATCCATACATAGCAATTTTCATAAGGAATGGATTGCTCTTCAATGTAAATTGGTAAAACTGTAACTTCAACAAAGTTGGTAGTCAATGTGTATTCTAGAATCATTATAGAATATTCATGATAAAAAGATAATATTCTAATTATATGCTTTTTTCATAGATTTTTCAAGTATACTTTAATTAGGAAATATCAATTTATAGTATGAATGAACCAGATGCGCTGAGCAAAAAAGTAATAGGAATAATAGGTGGTGGACAATTAGGTAAAATGACTGCTATCGCTGCAACAAAACTTGGACAAAAAATACATGTTTTTGCCAGTGCTAAAGACGATCCGGCTTGCTCTGTTGCTGATGATTTCACAATAGCAGATTTCTCTGATAAGAAAGCGCTTGAATCTTTTGCACAGAGTGTGGATTTGGTCACTATTGAGTCTGAAAATATTCCATGTAGTGCAATTGATATCGATGTAAATTTTTATCCGGGTAAAAAAGCGTTACACATTGCGCAAAATAGGCTTAGAGAGAAAGATTTCATTAGAAGCTTGAGTATAAAAACTGCTAAATACAAAAGTATACAAAATTATAATGAGCTACTGAAAAGCAGTAGAGCTTTTGGCTATCCAACAAGGCTGAAAACAACAGAAATGGGTTATGATGGAAAAGGGCAATATGTGCTTGAGAATGATTCTGAAGTGAAGCAATTTGCTTCCTTTGATTGGAATACAGAGTACATTCTTGAAGCAAGTGTTGATCTACTGAAAGAGGTTTCAATAGTCGTTGCAAGAGATAAAAACGGTAAAGTAGCTTTTTTTCCTATAGCAGAAAATTACCACGTTGATGGAATACTTGATACTTCAACAGTGCCAGCTAAAATAGATAGTAAATTAACTCAAGAGGTACAACGAGCTGCAAAGAAAATAGCAAATGCGCTTGATGTAATAGGAATTCTGGCTATTGAATTTTTTGTTACTAAGGATAACGAATTGTTAGTTAATGAACTAGCTCCCAGACCTCACAATTCTTGCCACTGGAGCTTGGATGCATGTAACGTTAGTCAATTTGAACAGCTAGTTAGGATAATATGCGGGTTACCTATGCAGGAAGTAGTATTACGCTTTCCTTGTATGACGAAAAATATAATAGGTAATGATATATATGATTCTCATAAGTATTTGAGCAACGAAAAAGCTAGTTTAACCATATATGGGAAAAAAGAGGTTAGGGATAAGCGTAAAATGGGACATGTCAATATAGATTTAAGTTAACAGTTTTTCTACGTCATACCGCCACAACTGTACGAACATTGTGATATGATGAGATGTTACATAGTAAACGGTGTCATTCTAGCACCTCTTTTCCCGTCATCCCTCTGCTTGTTAGCGGGATCTCATTTCACTTTGTGAAGGTGTCATCCCAGCACCTCTTTTCCCGTCATTCCGCTGCTTGTTAGCGGGATCTCATTTTACTTTATGAGGGTGTCATCCGAGTAGCCCCTTTCTCGTCATCCCGCTGCTTGTTAGCGGGATCTCATTTCACTTTATGAAGGTGTCATCCGAGTAGCCTGACTACTTGGATCCAGGAATTTTATTAAGTTGGTAAGCATAAAAGTGGCTGATCTTATGTTAAAACACAACGTTCTTGATGAGATTACAGCAAGGCTGGATTCCAGCGTCAGCTACTTGAATGACAGCAGTCCTACGTCATGCCGCCGCGGTATCTCTAGATCCCGCTAACAAGTAGCGGGATGACGGTTGTCGTTTAGCCATAAATGTTTAAGAAATTTACCAAACGAAAAAAAAGGCAAAAGAAGCCCCGTGGTTGGCTAGTTACTTACATTATACTTTCAAGTATGGCGTTTTTTTATTCTAAACGTTTAATAACCGCGATTCATCTGCTTTTAAGCCGCAACTAATCTAAATTATAAACATTAAGAAATTTACTAAACAGAAAAAAAGGCAAAGAAAACCTAGGGTAGCTAATTACTCACTATCCATTTTTTAAGTTGGCGTTTTTTGATGTTTTAAATGCTTTATAAGCGCATTTTAGCTTGTATAGCTAGAAATTTGATAAAGACATAAGGTGCACATAGTGCAAAAAATTAAACATGAGACGCCAAATACGTTGAGTTTTTTTGTCATTTAATCTGTACAGAGAAGATAAATAAATAGCTTCAGTTTCATGATAAGGGGGCTGGCGAAGGGTGTCAAGTAAGTTTTTTCGTTTCTATTTCCAATAAAAGTTTGTATGCAATAACACAGAAGCATGCACTGCTATTCCTTCATTTCTTCCAATATAACCTAATTTCTCTGCAGTGGTTGCTTTGATATTTACAAATTCATCATCAATTTCTAATGCTTTTGATATGAATTTCTTCATTTCTACTTTGTAAGGCGATATTTTAGGCTCTTCACAAACTATAGTAATATCTAAATTAGACACGCTGTACCCTTTTTCTTTTGCTTTTTTAGCAGCAAAGTCAAGAAAGTGAGATGAATTGCAATCTTTCCATTCAGAGGAACTAGGAGGAAAGTGCTCTCCTATGTCGCCACATCCCAGTGCTCCGAGTATTGCATCAACGATTGCATGTATTGCAACATCACCATCAGAGTGCGCTTCTATTGCCATGTTGTGTTCAATTTTCACACCGCAAATTTTTATAAAGCTTTCAGCACCATTTTGAACTTTAATGAACTTATGTATATCATAACCGGCTCCGACACGAAATTTTGGCTCTTCAAAAAGAAGCTTTGCCATATTGATATCCTCTTTTGTGGTTAACTTAAAATTGCTTTTCTCACCTTTAATAATCGCAACATGTTTTTTGTGCTCTACCATTAGTGATGAATCGTCAGTAAATTCTTTGACTGATTGATGGCATGATAATAATTCTTTGAAATTAAAAATTTGAGGGGTTTGTATGGCTCTGAGCTTTCCTCTTGAAATCGTAGATTCAATAAAACTATTACTCACCAATGACATAGTGTCTTCAACTTCTATTGCTGGAACTACTCCTGTATATTGATCATTAATCATAGATTCAACCAAGTTATCTATCAGAACATCTGACACAAAAGGCCTACAAGCATCGTGTATAACTACAAAATCTGGGTTAACTTTTTGTAAGCTTTCAAGCCCTAGTTTAACTGAACTTTGCCTGTTTTCTCCTCCGTATACAGGGCTTAGTAATTTAGTGTCTGTAATTAGTGATATAGCTTTCTCATAGAAACTTTCATGGTCTCTATTAATTGCTATTCTTATGTAATCTATATATTGGTTAGCCAGAAATCTTTTAATTGTATGAAATAAAACAGATTTACCTGCCAGTTTTATATATTGCTTAGGAATCGTAGAATTGCATCTACTGCCTACTCCCGCTGCAACTATTAATGCTGCTATTTTGTATTTCTTAGCGCACATATTTCTTTTTGTAGAAGCTTTCCTCTCTATCCAAGATTCTTTCCGAAAAATAAAATTTCTGACATCATATAAAAGTTACTTCCCCTATTAACTAGCATAATTATAATAGCAAAAGAGATATTTAGAGAGCTCAAAATCTATCTTTGCCTGTGGATTAAACAACTAAATTTTAGTAAAAAACGATAGTATTACAAATCGTAAAATACTTTCAACATAGGAAAAATAAATTGCATATTTTTCAGTAAATTAGCTATGCTAAACACATGCAAAAACGTCATATAACTATTTGTTTCATACTGCTTTTTATAATAGGGATGTTATTCCTGATGCGTCCTATGATTTTTCCATGTTTAATATCTATTATTATTGCATATTTGTTTAATCCGCTAGTAGTCAAGTTTGAAAAGTATAGAATACCACGTTCATGTTCTGTAATTTTTATAATACTTATTTTATTAATAGCTTTTATACTAGTCATAACATTTGTTTTACCTATTATATATGTTCAAATTACTTCAATATTAAATTTCTTAGTGAGTAAAGTGCCTTCATTAAAGCTTCAAGTAATCCCCTCTGTATTAGAATTTCTTAATATGAAAATCGAGGATAGCTTATTTGATCATTTATCTAAAAATCTAGCAGAAAATTACAGCAACTATGTATCTTATTTCATGAATGCTCTTGATATTGCTAGTAACTTTATAATCCAAGTGTTAAGTTCAAGCTTTAACACGGTATCATTAATGGTGATTACTCCTGTAGTGTTTTTCTATATATTACGTGATTGGCCTTTAATTATAGAAAAAGCTAGTAAATTAATCCCTATTCCTTACAGAGGAAAAATTGCAGATTATTTTTCCAAAGTGGATTTCATTATATCTAATTATCTAAAGGGGCAGGTAAATGTATGTATTGTCATGATGGTCTTTTACTCTGTGAGTCTGAGCATAATCGGATTGGAACACTCTATTGTTATTGGAATTTTATCAGGAATGTTAACGTTCATACCTTACGTAGGGCCATTATTATATACCATTATTGGGTTTTTGAGCGCTATCACTCAATTTAGTGGATGGTTTGAAAGTGCTGCCGTTTTGCTATTATTTGGTGTTGGACAATTAATAGATTCAAACATATTAGTTCCTTTATTAATAGGAAAAAAAGTTCATATACATCCAACTGTAATTATTCTGGGAATTACTATATGCGCTTCATATTTTGGATTTATAGGTATATTACTTTTTATTCCAATAATAGCAATGTTCAATGTATCAGTAGAATATGCAATCAATAAATATTTTAAAAGTGAGCTTTATAAAAACGGCTAACAGACCTTTTGCATAATCAATTTATGGTAAGAGGAGAAATGAGCCCAGAATACCTGAGATATTTTAGGAGCGTAAGTAAATTTTTGCGCAAAAATTACTACCAGAAAGAGGTTACGTAAGAGGCTTAACGTGCAATTAAATTTATTTAACAACAATCAAGCTGATTATAGCCGGCAAAATTACATCATCTTAGATGAAAATAAGCACGTATATAATTCGGTAGTTAATGATTTATCTTGGAAATGTCTGATTCTTTTTGGACCTAAAAGCTCCGGTAAAACTCATCTTGCTCATATTTGGCAATCAATAAACGATGCAATCTTTATCAATGTGAATAACTTCGTAAGCGAGATTAGGTATAGCGATGCTTTTATTTTAGAAGACGTACAAAACATTAAAGATGAAGCAATGTTATTACATTGTTACAATTACATGAAAGAAAACGACAAGAGGCTGCTAATCACTTCTTCAATTTCACCAAAAAAGCTTAACTTCAAACTAAGAGATTTAAGTTCTCGAATATTATCAACTATCAGCGTAAAAATTTTGCCTGCAAGCGAGGAATTATTAAGAATTATGCTAATAAAACGATTTTCAGATAAACAGTTAAAAATTGATTTAAAAGTGATTAATTATATTTTAGCAAGAATAGAACGTTCTTTCTATAGCATTGATAAAATTATAGAAAAGATAGATAATGAATCTATAGGGTCAAATGTGACCGTTCCTTTTATTAGCACTTTATTAAAAAAAGATGCCATTTGATTTCTTCTTTTGTAAAGGTGTATATTAAAAATTTATTAACACCCATAACACTAACGTAATTGGAATCTCTATCTGTCCATGTTAGAATTATAATCAATGTTATGTTATAATAAATATAGATAGATACAGCTAAGAAGTATTCTATATTTATAGTAGAGCTCACTTTATAAGGTGTTTTTTATAGATTTAACGTTATAATTTAACTATGATAAGAGTAAGATTAAATTTAAGAAAAAGGTTAAAGCAAAAGTTTGTGATGTTCACTCTATTGATAAATGCTTTATTTGTCTCATATTTTCTCATAAGAAACACAGGGAACACTTCTAATCAAATTATAGCCAAAGAAATAAATATAGGAACTGATAATGAAAAATAAACAGTCGCAAAATAAAAAAGAAAATCTTTACATAACATATTACATAGATGCTTTAGCTTCAGAGAGGTCCGCTGCACAAAATACTCTGGAAAGTTATCGTTCGGATTTACACCAGTTTGAAGAATTTTTATTGGAAAGCGGCACTACCTTGGTTGGTGTAAACAAAACCAATATTAAAGATTATGTGAAATCTTTATGTACAAAAAAAAAATATAAAAGTAGCTCTATATCAAGAAAAATATCCGCTATGAAAAATTTTTACAAGTGTCTATTTAATGACGGAATAATAGATTTTAATCCAGCGCCGGCTAATGATGCTGAATTAAAGAATCCAAAAGTTTCTCGTCCTTTGCCTAAGTATTTAAGTGTCGAAGAAATATTTTTGCTAATGGACACAGTGAGAAAATCAGCAAGCGAATCGAATAAAGAGATAAGCAGTAAAAGGCTATGTGCGATTTTAGATATCCTTTACTCTTCTGGAATGCGTGTTTCTGAACTAATTAGTATGAAATTATGTGAAGTGTCACATTTAATAAACAGTAATAACAAAGAATGCTATATAATAATAAAAGGAAAAAGTGGTAGAGAGAGGCAAATTCTTTTTAATGAACAAGCATTGCAGAGCCTTAGAAATTATTTATCAGTTCGTGATAATCTGATCTCTAAAGAAAAGGAATCCGATTGGCTATTCCCAGGTGATAAACCTAATAAACCAATTACAAGGCAGAGGGTCGGTCAATTAATGAAGGAGTTGGCAAGAAAATGCAATATTGATGAAAATAAGATCTCTCCACACGTGATTAGGCATTCTTTTGCTACCCATCTACTAAATAGCGGAGCAAATATTGTGTTGATACAGAAAGTTCTTGGCCATACTAACCTTTCTACAACACAAATATATACTCATATTGCTAACGAAAAGTTAAAGGACAAATTAGCTGATTCGCATCCTATTACTCAGATGATCAATAATTAAATTTATTGTTTTTAATTTGTAATAAAGTTAAATTTAAATAAATTTATGTGAGTTTGTGATTTCAAGTTTATTGTTTAATTTCTTTCTTATATTATGGGAGGTATTCTATACTTTCATTACTCTCCCTGTAATTTTCTTTTCTGAGTGTGTAATAACCATTTTCCTCGTCTGTTCGGTGAGAGTTGTATTATTCATGCTGCGTTTATTATGTGGCATTAAATATGAAGTGAGGGGAATGGAAAACATCCCTAAGCAACCTTTTATCATTGCATCTAAACACCAATCTCCATTTGAAACATTTATTTTTATACTACTATTTAGAAAAGCGGTTTTTATTTTAAAACGTGAATTGAAATGGATTCCATTCATTGGTTTGCATCTTATAGCGCTGAAAATGATTTTTATTAACCGTTCAGATGGTATCAGTTCTATACGCCATATAATCAAACTAGCAAAAATGCGTATAAAAGAAAATAGAAGCATAATAATATTTCCTGAAGGTACAAGAACAACTATAAACCAAAATATAAAATATCAACCAGGTATTGCTGCTTTATATAGCGTATTATCTGTTCCTGTGTTACCGGTTGCTTTAAACACTGGTTTGTTTTGGCCAAAAAGCATACTTTCTCTGAGAAAGAATCCCGGAAAGGCAGTAATAGAAATATTGCCCCCAATATATCCTGGGTTAAACAAAAATGAATTCTTGCAAAGTTTAGAAAAAATTATTGAAGAGAGAAGCAGTAGATTAACCATAGGAAAAACTGATATTGCAAATTAACAAAAAAACTTTATAATTAAAAGAAAAGTACAGTATTTTAGGTATTAATATATGGCAAATCATAAGAGTGCTAAAAAAATGATAAAGGTAATAGCAAAGCGCACTTTAATAAATAAGATGCGGAAAAGTAAAACTCGCACCTCTATTAGAAAATTGGTTGATATAATCAAGTCTGGCGACAAAGAAAATGTTGTTCTGGCATTTCGGAATGCTGAATCTAATTTACACAAGTGTGTGAATAAAGGTGTTATTCATAGGAATACTGCTGCGCGTAAAATAAGTCGCTTAAATGCAAAAGTAAAAGCATTGATGACCGCTTAATACGGTTAATGTAAAGTTAACTGTATTAATATATACTCCTCAGTTTGTATATTCTGTATAAAATTTAAGTAGCTTAAGTGATGGATAAAAAAGTGCTATTAGAACTAAGTAATGGATTAAAAATCGAGCTACCTGTATTAAGCGGAACAACAGGTCCTGATGTGTTAAATATCAAGGATTTATATAAGATGACAGGATTATTCACTTACGATCCAGGGTTTGTTTCTACAGCTTCATGCTCTTCTACAATTACATTCATTGATGGAGATGAAGGAGTTCTTAAATATAGGGGACATAATATAGCTGATTTGGCAGAGAATAATAATTTTACTGCTGTGATTTATTTATTGCTCTATGGTGAATTACCCAGTTCAGAGCAACACAAAAAATTTCTTCTCAAAATACAAGAATCATCCAAAGTATCAGAGCAAGTTACAAATGTAATTAAAGCATTTCCAAAAACTGCTCACCCTATGTCAATCTTAGTTGCATGTTTTGCAAGTTTGTCAGCATCTTATCATGAAAAGCATGGCAACAATGTCAATGGTGAAGACCTAGATTTTGGAATTTCTGCAATAGCGCAAGTTTCCACAATTATTGCAATGATTTATAGGCATATCAACAATCAGGAATTCATAAATGCTAACAATGAATTAAGTTACAGTGAAAATTTCTTAAAGATGATATTTGGCGATGCTGTTGATAATGATAAAAGCGCCCTTTTTGCAAAAGCTCTGGATAAAATATTTACTCTCCATGCTGATCATGAACAGAATGCTTCTACGGCGGCTGTCAGATTGGTGGGATCGGCTGGTTCTAATCTGTTTGCAAGCCTCTCTGCAGGAGTTGCTACACTTTGGGGACCAGCACATGGTGGAGCTAATGAGGCAGTTATAAATATGCTAAAAGAGATAGAGCAAAGTGGAGATATAGATAAATTCATCGAAAAAGCTAAAGATGATAAAGATCCATTTAAATTGATGGGATTTGGACATCGTGTTTATAAAAATTATGATCCGCGCGCGCGTATATTGAAAGGCGCTTGCCATGAGGTTCTAAGTAAACTAGAACAAAATAATGAACTGCTTAAAATTGCAAAAAAACTTGAAGAAATAGCTTTAAAGGATGAATATTTTATCGTGCGTAAGTTATATCCAAATGTTGATTTTTACTCAGGTATAATAATGAATGCTATTGATATCCCCTCAAATATGTTCACGCCTATTTTTGCACTTGCAAGAACCACTGGTTGGGTTACTCAGTGGTATGAAATGATAAATGATAAAGAAACTAAGATCTGTAGACCAAGGCAACTCTATTTTGGTAAATAAATTTATTTTCACTTCATTAGACTTCTTGCATAACCCAAACTAAGTAGAAAAAAGGTGTCATCCGAGTAGCTGACACTGGTTCCTTTACGACGGAAGTGTCCAGAGGTGTCATTCCAGTCTGGAATCCAGAAAAAAGGATGGTGTCATTCCGTATCCGTTCAGCCAATGGCGTCAACTTAAGAGCCTCCATTAGCAAACTCTCCTAAAGACATGATGGCGTTTGGGCTTATCTACCTTATCGCGGCTGTCCTGGTCGGATTTTAACTTTAGCGCGTATACTTAAAAAGGGCTTGAAAGTTTTTTGGCGCAATAAGTACCTGATAGAGTTTCTGCCTCATTACACCAAATAAAACTGAAAAATTTAAACGATACTCAGTAATTTGATCTGGGTTCCAAGGCCCTTGTGCATCACACATATGAAGCGATAATATATTGCACATGACCAAGTTTGCCCAAAATTCTTGTAATACAGCCTCTCCAGAAAAATTCTCTAACTCTGCTCCTACTTTGAGTCGTTTCCTCTATGTGCCACCTTAACACATAAGCTTTGCTCCAAAGTCTCGATCAAAAACTCTGTTTCTCAGTTGGCTAATGTCAGCACTATAGTACTTCCCAAAGTAAATGATAAAGGTATAATAAGCTATTTGAGTTATAATGGCGTATAGTGTGGATTTAAGGGAAAGGGCAGTATCGATGATAGAAAAAGGGAAGTCAAAGGTTGAGGTGGCAGAGCTTTTGGAGATAGGAATAGCAACTCTGTACCGCTGGTTAAGAAAGAAAGCCGCTGGTGAAAGCCTAAGGCCATCGAAAAACGGCAGCTTTATTCGAAAAATAGACCCAAAAATACTCGAAGAATATGTTAAAAAGAATCCAGATCATACGCTGGCAGAGATGAAACAAAATCTTGGATTTGGAATAAATTCAATTTGGTATAGGCTGAAACAGCTAAGAATTACTTTAAAAAAAAGTTACACTATATCAAGAGCGCAATCAAGAAGATAGGCAGCGATTTACCGATAAAATCTCAAAAATAGACCATTCCAGCATCTTATATATAGATGAAGCAGGAGTTGATAATAGGTTATACCGAGAGTATGGACGTGCTCCAATAGGAAAGAAAATTTATGCAGATATTCCAGGAAGAAAACGAGAGAGAATCAGTATAATAGGCGGGTGGATTGGAAAGAGATTTATTGCACCAATGACTTTCAAAGGTGGGTGTGACAAAGAGGTATTCAATACATGGTTAGAGAAGATGTTATTACCTAAATTGCCACATGGTACTACAATAGTTATGGACAATGCCACATTCCATAAAACTCCCAAAACAAAGGAGTTAATAGATAATGCTAGATGCCGTTTGCTCTATCTACCAACATATTCACCAGATTTGAACCCTATAGAGCATTGTTGGAATACCATCAAAAGCCGCCTCAGACCTTTAATGCATAAATATACAGACTTACAACTTTTGGTTGGTAATACCATAATGGAAATTTATCATTCATTTTAGAAAATACTATAGTGGTGGCACCACCAACACCGTTTTTGTTGATGAAAGTGATACAACATCATCAGTGATATGCAAGATAATAGGCTATACTCATGGCATAGGTGGGCCGATGATCACAATAGTGATAATTGGTGCAGCTTTGCTTGCGATATTTGGCAGAATGCCATGGCCAGCGCTTTTTGCACTCGGTGCATTTACTGCTGTGTTTTTTGGCGCTCCTGTAGTCGTTTCAAAAATAACACCAGGAGGTGTGATTTGTAAAGACGGTGTAGTAACGAATAAGCAATAGAAATTATTGGAGGCACAAACGTAGTTTTCTTTACTTGAAAGTGGTCAAGCTGACCACTTTCAGTGTCTATGAATACCTAATAAATTCTCTTTCTGTAATCATATCAGTTAAAGTTTAGATTCCAGCGTCACGCGCTGGAATGACAAGGCTTATCGTCATGCCGCCGCATACCGTCATACCGCGATTCATTCGCGGTATCTCAGCCGCTAACAAGCAGCGGAATAACGGTTGTCGTTTAGCTATGAATATTAAGAAATTTACCAAATAAAAAAAAAGGCAAAAGAAGCCCTGGTCATTGTCTATTTTCAGTATTGGCGTTTTTTAAGTCTTAAACACTGCAATTTAGCTGCTTTTGAATGCAACTCACCTTAGTTTGAATGTTTAAGAAATTTACTAAGCAGAAAAAAAGGCAAAAGAAACCCCGTGTTAGCTAGTTGTCACTCTCTAATCCTGCAAAATTGGCGTACTATACTGTCTTAAACGACTTACAAGCGCGTTTCAGCTTATATAGGTAAAAACCCAGAAATGTTGTGAAGACATAAGGTGCACATAGTGTAAAAAATTAAAAATAAGACGCCAACTACGTTGTTTTCTTGCTGTTTAATCTGCACAGATGAAGATAACTGAATACCTTCAGTATCATGATAAGGGGGCTGGCGAGGTTTGTCAAGGAAGTTTTGCATTTAATTCATTTGATAATTCAAAAAACTTGAAAGAATAAAGATAGCTATTGAAATTATCTTGATTTACATCAGTTATCCAAGTTTGACATTGAATACTTAACATTTCCTCTATTAACGCCTTTCTGTAATGTTTATCCAGATGAGACATTATATCGTCAAGCAGAAGAAGTGGTGCCTTATTGTAATGAATACACCTTGCTTTTACACTGGATAAAATAATAGAAAGCAGTAATAACTTTTGTTCTCCAGTGGAGCACAGATTTATTGGTACGTTTCTTTTTTGACAAAAAACCCGAAAATTATCGTTATGCACACCAAAGGTTACTCTACCAGTCAATGAGTCTTTTTCTCTGTTTTCCTTTAGACGATTCTGAAAATATTCTGCAGTATCGTTCAAAGTTAGCTGGCTGCTGAATTTCAAACTTGCCTTTGGAAAAAGCTCACTGGAATGGTTATCAATTGTGTCTTGTAATATTTTTAAAACAGACGATCGCATACGTAAAATACTAACTGCATTAACAGCCATTATGTTTTCAAGACTAGAGAGCCAATTTTCGTCCAAGGTGTTCTCTCTCAACAGTTTACTTCGCTCACGTTTAGCTTTTCTGTGTTTCATGTAGCAGCAAGTGTAATTTTCCTCAAACAGTGAGACTATACGGTCTAAAAATTTTAATCTGTCACTTGGAGAATTAAGAAGAACATAGTCCATTTGTGGAATCAGCCATATTACATTGGATATCTTATACAGAGATGAATAACTTGATTGCGTTTTTCCATCAATTTGTATTAGTTTCTTATCAAAACTCTTTGCGATACCAATTGAATTAAAATCTGTTCCATTAAAAAAATCATAGTGCACTGCCCAATCTTCATTACTGAATCTATTTTGTATCTCACTGGCTTTTGCTTTTTTCATTCCATTGCTTTTAGCAAGCAACGAGATTGCTTCAAGTATATTAGTTTTACCAATACCGTTTTTGCCAGTTATTACAACTGAGCTATCATCTGAATCCAGTTCAAAGTTTGAGTGGCTACGAAAATTATGTAATTTCAGCTTTTTTATGTAGCAATGGGTAGCCATTAACCTATTCTTTAGTTTATATTCTCTTTACTTCTTCCAGAACCTCATCAACATGTCCACTAACTTTTACATTTTTCCAGATCTTCACTATTTTACCTTTTTTATCTATTAAAAAAGTAGTGCGTTCTATTCCCATATACTTTTTGCCAAACATACTTTTCTCTACCCAAACACCATATTTTCCCAACATTTCAGCATTCTCATCAGAAACTAAAGAAAACGGCAGAGAATATTTTGCTTTGAAGTTAGTGTGACATCTAACACTATCTTTTGATACACCAATTATCACTGTGTCAAGGAAAGAAAAATCATCTATTTTATCTCTAAAGCCTTTTGCCTCCATTGTACAACCCGGAGTATCGTCTTTAGGATAAAAATAAAGAACTACATTTTTTTTATCAAAAAATTCACTCAGTGGTAAATTTTCACCAGAATCTGTTGGTAAGCTAAAATCGGGTGCATTATTTCCTACTGCTAATTCCATACCTTGCTCCATTAATAACACTTCTATCTATAGTAGTATATTGTAGTCAGAGTATCAAATTTTATATATAGCTAACAGATAAGATTCTTGATGGGGGCTTATTGATGAATTTCTGCCTACCTTCTCGGCTTGCCGCTTTTGATAAAGTGTGGTTTTCGTCTGATGTAAGGCCATATCAAATAGATCCTATTAAAAATCAATCGAATCTTCACATGTTTGTTCTTCATAAAAGAAGTTCAATGTTATCGTAGTACCAAGTTTTGCTTCACTTTTAATGTCAAAAGTTCCACCCATTAACTCTACTAATTTCTTGCTTAGCGGCAATCCGATGCCCGTACCTTCGTTTCTATACCCCGAATCTGCTTGGCCAAAAACAGACATAACTTTATATATGTCCTGCTGCATTATTCCTATTCCATTGTCATGAAACTCAATAGTTAATAAGTTTTTTTCTATATTTTCTTTTATCACCATTCTTATTAAACCATCTTTGGGAGTAAACTTGATTGAGTTTGATAATAAATTTATTATAACTTGTTTCATTCTCTTGGGATCTGCAATGACTAATAATTGTTTATTAGTCATCTCTTTTTTTAAATTAATCCCGGCTTCTTTTAATTTAGGTAATAGCATATTTACGCATGAATCCATTATTTTGTTCAGGTTAAACTTCACTTTTTCTACTGTTAAACTACTTGATTCAGCTTTAGAAAAATCGAGCACATCATTAATTAAGGTAAGTAAGTGTGTTCCTGCATTATATATATCGTCTGCATACTCCTTGTATTGAGAATTATCCATTGAACCTAAAGTTTTATTTTTGATCAACTCCGCAAATCCAATAATAGCATTAAGAGGTGTGCGTAATTCATGTGTAACGCTTGCAAAAAACTTTAGCTTGTTTGCATTTTCTTGCTCTAATGTCTCTTTTATCTGCTGTAATTCAATGTTAGTTTTATGTTGCTTGGCTAGCATTTGGGTATTAGAAAAGTGCAAATAGAACATTATTAATATTAAGATTATTAATAATAGGCCCAAAAATGTTAAAAACAGGCCATATGCTATAACATAAGAATTATTGTAGTTTCGAAGAATCTTCAAAAAAAACGACGGTTTAACGCTATTTTCATGGAATATAGGGAAAATAGAAGTTAATGTATTTCCTGTAGTATAAAATATTTCTTGGTTACTTAATAGTTTATCAATTTCATCGTTTGTAAGTAACTGTTCATAATCATAATCTTGAGTGTTAAAATTACTGAATATTATTCTGCCGTTTTGATCATACAGTATTAAGCTGAAATCCTTTACTTTGCTCACTGATTGTAATAATTCAGCACGTAGTTTTACTAGTTGGTTTATGTAGTCAAAATTTTTGTATTTAATGTGATGCTTTTCTATTAGTAAATAATGGTATTTTTTTATTATGCCATTTTCCAGTACGCTTTTTAAGTTTACACTTGAATCACGGTAAGAAGAAAGGAAATTACTCCTTAGTAAATGATTACAATATATCACACTGAATAAAATCATAAAAATTGATGAGAATAATGCGATAACTTTTGTGTATTTGTTTCTCCCCAGTGCAGAAAACATTAATTTACCTATCTTATACATATCCTTACTCATTGCGAAACAACGGCTTTTATGTTATTAATAATAAAATTTAGCATATAATATTTTATGACAATTTCTCCTATTTTGCCAGTTTATTCTCCTGTTAATATAAATTTTTCTCATGGCAAAGGTATCTACCTATATGATGTTGATGGTGAGCGCTACGTAGATTTTCACTCCGGAATAGCCGTTAGTAGCTTAGGTCACACTAATTCGCGATTAATTAGTGCTCTTAAATTGCAAGGAGAAAAATTATGGCATATATCAAATACCTATAATATACCTGCTGCCAATAATTTTGCAGAAAAATTAATAAACAACAGTTTCGCTGACACTGTATTTTTCTCAAATTCTGGATCAGAGGCAGTAGAATGTGGGCTTAAGATTGCTAGGATCTATCAAAATGGAAAAGGCAATAAAAATCGTCACAGAATTTTAACATTCCATGGTGCATTTCATGGAAGAACCTTTTTAACTTGTGCTACAAACGATAAACAGAAATTTTCTGAATTACTAAATCCCTACATTGATTGGTGTGATAACATCGAGCCCAATATTGAGAGCGTAAAGAAAGCAATTTCAAGTGGTATAGGCGTTATATTAATAGAACCAATACAAGGGCAAGGTGGTATCAAAGTAATGAATGAAGTCTTTATGAAAGAACTAAGAAAGCTGTGTGATGAAAATGACATATTGTTATTTTTTGATTGCGTGCAATGCGGTGCTGGCAGGACAGGAAAA
Source organism: Wolbachia endosymbiont (group A) of Eristalinus aeneus (assembly GCF_964026915.1). Classification (NCBI taxonomy): domain Bacteria; kingdom Pseudomonadati; phylum Pseudomonadota; class Alphaproteobacteria; order Rickettsiales; family Anaplasmataceae; genus Wolbachia; species Wolbachia endosymbiont (group A) of Eristalinus aeneus. The sequence continues at coordinate 28,360 of NZ_OZ034712.1, read as the reverse complement.
TTATTTGCATACGAACATATAGGAGTGGAACCTGATATATGTGCTCTTGCAAAGGGAATAGGCGGCGGGTTTCCGCTAGGGGCTTGTCTTGCGACTGAAAATGCTGCTAAATATATGGCGGTCGGTATGCACGGTTCCACTTTTGGTGGCAATCCGCTTGCAACCTCAGTAGGTAATGCTGTGCTCGAAGAATTGCTCAGCCCCGGCTTTTTGAAAAATGTTGAAATTAGAGGTAAATACTTAAAAAATAAACTAGAAGACTTAGCAAGTAAATTTCCAATAATAGAGGAAGTAAGAGGGAAAGGGTTAATGCTTGGAATAAAAGTGAAAGCAGACAATCAAAAGTTTGCAGAAGAGTTAAGTCATCGCGGCTTGCTTACTGTTGGGGTAACATCAGATAACGTTGTGAGAATTTTACCTCCACTCATTATCACTGAAAAAGAGATTGATGAAGGCATCGAGATTTTGACTCAATATTTATCTGAGAAATCTTCTGATTAGATACTTGCATTAATATGAACGACAATCTGGTATGCTTAGGAATTATTACCTCTCCTCACGGAATTAAAGGAGCTGTTAAAGTAAAAACCTTTACTGAAAAGCCTGAAAATATCTTCTTATATGGTAAGCTAATAAGTGGTGATGAGAATTATAAAATAGACTCAGTATCCGTCATAGGTGATAATTTAGTAATAGCTACAATAAGCGGAGTAAATTCCCGTAATGAAGCAGAGCTTTTAAGGAATAAGAAGCTATATATAGAAAGAAGCAAGTTACCAGAGCTAAATGATGAGGATGAATTTTACCAAAGTGACCTTGTAGATATGGAAGTAAGGCTGAAAAGTAATGAATTATATGGCTATGTAAAATCTGTGTATAATTTCGGCTCAGGGGATATATTAGAAATTTTAGTTATCAGCACAAAAAAACGTATTATGCTGTCTTTCACTAAAGAGATATTTCCACATATAAATATAAAGGGGAGGTATATAGTATTAAATATACCAGAATTTATTGACTAATAAAGACTTTGATATTTATATAAAGCTATTTATAATTGTAAGATCAAACTGAAAATGTAATTATGGCAGAAAGAGCTAACGATATTAGACCAGGTCAGGTGTTGGAACATAACGGCGGATTATTTTTGGTTGTAGGTATTATGCATACTCAACCTGGTAAAGGTGGTGCATACATACAAGCTGAAATGAAAAATATCAAGACCGGAGCAAAACACTATGAAAGATTTCGTTCTGATGCAACAATCAGAAGGGCAATTTTAGATGAAGAGGAATATGTTTACCTTTTCACTGAAGGAAACATTGTAAATCTTATGCATCCAAGTAATTACGAGCAAATCACTATAAATTTGGACTTATTGGGAGAAAAAAAAATTTATTTACAGGATAACATGAAAATTAAAGTTGTAGCTTATCAAGACAAAATAATTTCTGCGCATGTGCCTGATTATGTTACACTTGCTGTGAAAGAAACAGAGTCTGTTATTAAAGGACAAACTGCTACTGCTTCTTATAAGCCTGCAATTTTGGAAAACGGAATGCGCGTTAACGTGCCTCAATTTATAAAAGAAGAGGATAAAATTGTAGTATATACTCCAGGTGACAGCTATTATGAAAGAGTGAAAGAGTAAAAGGAAGAATGTCCCTCTCATCACCACGAATTAATGTGATGCTTGATTCTGTGCGTAATGCTTCCAAGCAGCTTATGCGCGATTTTAATGAATTGCAAATTTCTAATGTTAAATCAGCAGACTTTATTAATAAAACTTATTCAAAATCCAAGCAAACCATATACGATTGCTTGCACGACTACAAACGAGACTATGGTTTTATTTTTGAAGATGATACTGATCAAGAAGTAAAAGATAACACTTATACCTGGTTTATTATGCCTATAGAGGGCAGGGAGAACTTTTCTAGTTGCATGGTTTATTTTGCAGTATCAGTCTGTCTCATTCATAAAAATAAAGTTGTGGCAGCTGTAATTGATGCTCCGGCTCTTAGAGAAACTTTTTGGGCAGAAGAAAAGAAAGGTGCTTTTCTTGAGGATTTTAGATCTCGTCATGTAAAAATGCGAGTGAAAAGCCGTGAAGGGGGTCTAATAGATGTAAGTGGTAATTTGTTAAATAAATTGCTGCCTGGCAATAGTAATGTACGCTCCATAGGTTCAACAATTTTAGGCTTTGCATACCTTGCGGCAGGAAGGCACAGTGGAATAATTTACTCTGGAGTTAACAAATATAAAGCCTTGCTCGGTAGACTTTTTCTGCAAGAAAGCGGTGGAAGGCTAACGGAAGACAACGGGCTAATCATTGCTGGAGATATAAAACTATAGCTAAAGTAATTTATGTTTACCTACAATTTGATAAGCGTAAAACTCGTCATTCCGCTACTTGTTAGCGGAATCCATGCTGAGATACCGCGAATAAATCGCGGTATGATGTAGGGCTGTACTAGCTATAGCATAAACAGGCTACAGAGATAGACAACTTTTCGAAAACTTTTACAAGAGATTCTGTTAAATGCTCTATCATTTCATCGGTATGATAAGGTGTAGGGGTAATACGGAAACGCTCAGTTCCTCTTGGAACTGTCGGGTAATTTATATGTTGAACATATATTCCATACTCATCAAATAATAATTTTGATGCTTTTTTGGATAACTCTGAGTTGCCAATTATTATTGGAATTATATGAGTTTCTGTTGGAATGAAGTTAATTCCTGCATTTCTCAGTGAGTTTTTTACTTTTTCAACGACTTGCTTTTGCTTTTCCCTTTCAATGTTGCTCGATTTTAGGTGCTCAACGCTTGCCTTTGCTGCCGCTGCTAAAACAGGCGACATAGCAGTGGTAAAAATAAATCCTGGAGCGGAACTTCTTATTACATCTACCAAGCTCTTTGAAGACGCTATATACCCACCCATCACTCCAAAAGCCTTTGATAGTGTACCTTGAATAACGGTTATTCTATCCATCAGGCCTTCTCTTTCTGCAATTCCGCCACCATGTGAACCATACATGCCAACTGCGTGCACCTCATCCAAATAGGTAATTGCATTATGTTGATCTGCAAGATCGCATATTGCTTTAAGCGGCGCTATATCGCCATCCATTGAATATACGGATTCAAGTGCTATTATTTTTGGTGTCTTTTTGTCTATAGACTTGAGTAACTGCTCTAGATGATTAACATCATTGTGTTTAAATATATGTTTTGGCCTTTTTCCTGATTTTATGCCTTCTATCATCGAAGAATGGTTCTTCTCGTCTGAAAAAATTACTACGCCCGGAATAACAGACGATAAAGTGCTAAGTGTTGTCTGGTTAGCGAGGTAGCCACAAGCAAAAGTTAAAGCAGCCTCTTTTTTATGCAAACAAGCTAAGGATTTTTCAAGTTCAACAACCTCTTTTGTTGTACCAGATATATTTCTTGTTCCTCCAGCACCAACAGATGAATTTTGGATAGCGGCAATTACACTCTCATTTTGTGACATTCCCAAATAGTTATTACTGCACCAGACTATTACTTCCCTATTTCTTTCATAGTCCATAATGTGGGGGAGCCTACCTGGTAATGACGCAAAGTGCGTAAATTCACGGTAGCGCCCCTCATCTTTTATATCTTTTATTTTATTCAAGAATATTTCTTCGTAGTTTACCAAGTCCTTATTTACCGATAATTAACATAATTATAATAAATTATTAAACGATAGACTACTATATTTATTATACATGTACGGCAGTAGGTACTTTCCCCGTGTTGAAAGGTTTTTCAACCTCGCTGTTTTCAACTTGGCTTTTAGGTGTACAGCAGTATATAACTGCAGCGGCAACCAGACAACAAGCTCCAACTGCTATCCCCACTGCTAACATTTCTAAGTAAACAGAGATAGCTATCGAAGCTACTGCAGCCACGACTAGTGTTGAAACAACTATAGTAGACAATGTGCTTTTTTTGATATTCTGTGGAGAATCATTATCTTCTTCACTTGGATCATTATCATTTTCTATATCTTTCATGAGAGGCTTGTGATCATCCAGAGTTATAGTGGAAGCACTATTAGATTGACTTATCACCATACCTATAGACTGCACAGATACACTACTATCATCCACCCCTTTGCTATTCTGCTCTAGATTATCGGCAGGTAGTTGATCACTACCATTCTTTGACACTACACCTACACTACTATCACCTGCACTTTGCAAATTAGTATTACCTTTTTCACTTGAATCATAACTCTGTACCATAGGTTGAGCTTCCAGCAAAAGTACACCATTTTGATTACTTGCAACTTCATCAGTATCTTCACTAATAGTTTCAACCAGACAACTCACATCCCCTGAAACCTGCGCATCAACATGAATAACACGCTCTCTATCCACAAAGGATAATACTGTGCTATTGTCCACATAGCCGCTGCTTTGTAAACTCACACCACTTTTTTCCACTTTATTGTTTTCAGTATCACTACTCACAGGAGTTACCTGATCACTTATAGTAGCGCTAACATCTTGTATATCTTTATTGTTTTGATTATCAGACTGTCTACCATTACTTTGAACATTATTCACTTGTCCAGAATTTTCTTTAGCTACTAAAGGTGTTGGCACTGATTTTGGTTGTGGCTCTTGTTTATCACTATCACCTTCAAGCGTAGAACCATCCTTACTATTTGTTGTACCTAACATAGATTCTTCTGCATCATAAAAAACTTCATCACTTAGAGAAGCTTGTTTTTCCTCATCGCTATCAACTGATAACACGGTAGCACTTTTACTTTGAGGAACAAGAGCGTCCTGTGTACTTAAACTTTCAATATCATCCGTTTGTTCTGGAACTGGAGTCTCAGAAACTTCTTGTTGCTCTTGAGTATTAGAAGGCTGTGCCTTAAGTTTTGCACTTTCTTCTGGTACATGTTCAGCAGGTTGAGCATGAGCTTGTTTTTTCTCATCATCAATATTAACAGGAGCTTCGTGACTACTTGTAGTAGCGCTAACATCAGTTACTGATGATACAGCAGCCTTAGCATCAGTTCCAATGCTTTTGATCTTGTCTTCAAGCAATTCTTTAGTTTGTAAGAGTTTTTCTTTCTGATCATTTTTTCTTTTCTTCTTAGTAACACCTAGACCGTTAGTGTCCTCCTTCTTTTTAATTTCAGTATTTACTTGGTTTAGGGCCTTCTCCAAAACAAGCTTATCATCATTGCTTTTTAGGAAATTCTTCATCCGCTTAACATCGTAGATAACATCAATAAACAATCCCTGCTTTATACTTTTTTTATTTTTAGACATTTTACCTCTCCTATAATTATTACCTATAGCTTCTTCTATTGAAGCCTTTCCATTACTCATAACATTTTCTTGTGGCTGCTTAGAGGTTGTCCGGAAACTAGTAAATTCAAGCATATTCCCTCTTTAACATAACCCTACTCATAGCTAGGTATATGAAATTCTCAGTGGATGTTGTGAGTAAATCATACTCCTTCGATAGCCTTCTATTCCTATTAACCCAAGCAAAAGTCCTTTCTACAACCCATCTTCTTGGCTGTACTTTAAACCCTTGTTCTCTTGTTGGTAGTAGCTCAGGTGGCGTATCTTTGTGCACCCAAAATCTACATGGAGGCCTTTTAACAATTTCAATATCTATGTCATATTCTTCCTTTATGTGATTCTTTAAATTTCTTCCTTGGTATCCCATGTCAGCCCACATTTTTTTAACTTTAGTATATTTTGTTCTCATATTGTTTAATGCTATTTTAATACCATCTCTATCATTTTCGTTAGCAGCGCCTACGTAACAACCTAGTATAAAACCCTGAGTGTCTGTAATTATATGCCTTTTTCTACCCTTTACTTTTTTACTTCCATCATAGCCTTTGATCCTCCCTTTTCTGTAGTCTTTACAGATTGACTATCTACTATACAGGCACTCGGCTGCTCATTCCTTCCTATTTTTCTTCTACTATATTTTGTAATTTCATAATTCATTTTCTCAAAAATTCCCTGCTTCTTCCATTGCCTGAACTGCTCATACACAGTCTTCCATAGCGGAAAATCATTTGGTAAATACCGCCATTGACACCCTGTACGCAATACATAGAAAATTGCTTCTAATATTTCTCTTTTGCTATACTTTGGCGGCCTTCCTCCTTTCTTGTATGATACTCTGAAGTGTTTTTCTATTCTTGCCCATTCCCTTTCGCTTAGATCTGTTGGATACTTTTTTCTCATCTTTACCCCGTACTAAAATTTCAGATATTATAGCCTTTTACTTATTTCCGGACAACCTCTGACTATTAATGTTCTATAATATACATATTTCCAAACTATGTCAATTATTTTATAAATATCTTTGGTAAAAATTATTTCTGTTATGACTAGCATGATAAGTGTATGAAGCGACTAAAATTGTCATTACAGCGCTTAGTGTACGACAGTGCTCCAACATTTAGGGTTGCAGTTTTCATGGCAGATCTGAGTAGCTGACCCATCTAAGAGGTGTCATTCAAGTAGCTGACACTGGAATGGCTTTGTTGCATCGCACCTTATACGGTAGTAATTTACAATAAATTCATGTAGCCATTTCGAATTTAGTCATTTCAGTGTTGGCTACTTGGATGACACCACCTGCTATGCTGCAAATTGCAACGTTCGTACACTAAAGTATAGTGTGTTACTAACGAAGGCAAACAAATATCTGCTTTATGAAAACGTTAATATTTTTCATTGAAATAATACATAAATACTAGAAAAACCTTGGCAGGTTATTCGCGTTTGATTATCATAGAGAATTATATAAATTAATAAATGATCTATGGCAAGTAACCCAGAAGAAAGAAATAGTGATAAACAAAAAGCGCTAGATAACGCAATAAGCCAGATTGAAAAAGCATTCGGTAAAGGTGCAATAATGAAGTTGAAGCAAAACCCTGTAGAAAAAATAGACACAATATCCACAGGATCAATTGCGCTTGATTCGGCTCTAGGTGTTGGAGGTCTGCCAAAAGGGCGTATAATTGAAATATTTGGCCCCGAGAGTTCTGGTAAAACCACTCTTGCCTTGCACGTGATTGCTGAAGCACAAAAAAAAGGAGGATCATGCGCATTTATCGATGCAGAACATGCATTGGATGTCTTATATGCTCGTAAACTTGGGGTAAGCACTGATGATTTAGTGATTTCACAACCAGACACTGGAGAGCAGGCGTTGCATATTGTTGAGTATTTAGTGTGTTCTGGTGCGGTTGATGTGATAGTTATTGACTCTGTCGCAGCATTAACTCCAAGAGCTGAAATTGAAGGTGATATGGGTGATCAACATATGGGGCTGCAAGCAAGGCTTCTAAGTCATGGGCTACGGAAACTAACCTCTGCCGTTTCAAAAGCGAACTGTATATTGATATTTATTAATCAAATTCGTATGAAAATAGGAGTAGTGTATGGAAATCCTGAAACTACCACGGGTGGAAATGCATTAAAATTCTATACTTCTGTAAGGCTTGATATAAGAAAAGTTGGTGTAATAAAAGACAAAGAAAATATTACAGGTAATGAAACAAGAGTTAAAGTTGTAAAAAATAAAGTTGCTCCTCCATTTAGAGAAGCGAAATTTGATATAATGTACAATGAAGGTATATCAAAACTCGGAGAAATAATAGATATGGGAGCAAACCTTGGTGTGCTTGAAAAAGCAGGCGCTTACTATTCATATAACAACACACGTCTTGGGCAAGGAAGAGAGAATGTAAAAACTTACCTAAAAACAAACAAAGAAGTCGCAAATGAAATAGAAACGAAAATCAGAGATTTACTCAGAAATCATGATAATTCTATCATAATAGACGAGGATAGTGAGCAACTTTTAGAAGAATCAGTTTTCTGATCTAAACTTAGGCATTAGATTTTGTGTTGGACGGGTTGTTACAGTATGACGGTAATTCTATGTGCTAATATAACAATCTGTAATGTTACCTTGTATCAAAAAGACTTTGCTGAAGCAGTTAAAAAAAGCTTTTCATGAGAAATTATAAATGATAAATTGTTAACAATAGGTTATTGTTAATAAGATTATGTGTTTTGGTTTACCTAATATAAACAGGGAAGGTTATTCATTTATAGTAGTTTCCTTTATAGTAACGTGTATAGCATTCTCTATATCTTGGGGGTTTGGCGTTACGTGCTTGTTTCCAACATTATTGTGTACTTATTTCTTTCGTGATCCAGCAAGAGCTGTGCCAAACAATAAGAATCTTATATTAAGTCCTGCTGATGGTGTGATTTCAAAAATTGAAGAAGTTAATTATCCTTTATCAGCAGAAAACGGAGAGGAGAAGAAGTTTACGCTTGTTAGCATATTTTTAAGTGTTTTGAACGTCCATGTGAACCGTATACCAATATCTGGTACGATAAAGGAAATGAGTTATAAAAAAGGCAAGTTTGTATCCGCAATGAGCAATAGGTCTAGTAATGAAAATGAAAAGCAGGTTATTGTAATTGAATACGAAAAGGGGAAAGAAATTATTGTGGAGCAAATAGCTGGATTAATTGCACGTCGTATCGTTTGTAATTTAGGAATATCCCAGAACGTAAAAGCAGGTGAAAGGTTTGGAATTATAAGGTTTGGCAGTAGAGTGAATATCTATGTTCCTGCTGATACAGAAGTCAGAGTTTCAGAAGGGCAAACTGTTATTGGTGGTGAAACAATTATAGCAAACTTAAATAAGGAAAACGTTCAAGAGAAGCTTACTTTTGACGTTATATGAATAACGATGGAAGTAACAGTAGATTCTTACCTATTACTAAATTATTCCCAAACTTTATAACTTTATTGGGTTTATGTTCTGGTCTCACTTCACTTAAATTTACATTTAATGAACAATGGGAATTCTCAGTAATTTTTATCATCATTGCAGCAATAATAGATGGAATGGATGGCAGAATAGCTAGAATTCTAAAATCAACTAGCGATTTTGGAGCCCAACTTGATTCTTTTGCAGATTTTCTAAATTTTGGTGCAGCGCCTGCATTTCTTTTGTATTTTTGGAAGCTAAACGAAATCAAAGTCATAGGTTGGATTTTAGTAATGATATACGTAATCTGCATATCAATAAGACTTGCAAGATTTAATGTTTCGCTACACTCAGAACAACCATACTGGGAAAAATTTTTCTTTTCTGGTGTTCCAGCTCCAGTGTGTGCTTTACTTTCTTTGTTACCAATAATTATTACCTTTCAATCTCATGAGAGTGAATACTTACTTCTCATAGAGCGATTTTTTAACACAAGAAACGTAGCTTGTTACTTTCTGGCCATTTCATTTTTTTCGATAAGTCACATTCCAACTTTCTCTGCAAAATATATTTATATTCCCAAAAGCCTATCCTATATATTTGTGTCATTTTTTGGAGTACTTATTGTATTTTTCATCAGTAAGCCCTGGATGACTCTACCAATTTTAGGTATAGTGTATACACTTACTATTCCAATAAGCATCGGGTTTTACATATATTTTACATATAAAACTCGTTAGCTAACAAAAAATAGAAAACTGCATGATTTTGAAGATAAGTGAACTATTAAATTCATTTCTGTATATAAAGATATTCAACATTCCATTTATAATTATTTGGGTAATTGCAACTGGAATCTTTTGTACTGCCCAGTTCAAATTCATTAACTTTAGGTTACTTAAATATGGAATACAGACGCTATTCAATCTAAAGTGTAATAACAGCAACAATGGCATAATCACTCATATTCAAGCGTTTGCAACAGTAATTTCAGGAACAGTTGGTCTTGGAACAATATCAGGAGTTGCAATAGCTATCACAATAGGGGGCCCAAGTGCAGTTTTTTGGATGGTAATTACCGGAATACTTGGTATGTCGATAAAGTTTGCCGAGGTGGTGCTTGCATTTACTTATCGCTCTGAAAATACAACTGGCGGGGCTTTTTATTACATGAAGTACGGGCTTGCAAAAATTGGATTTGCAAAAACTGGTAGATTTCTTGCCTTCACTTATGCGATTATGCTACTTATTGCAATGATTTTGGGCGGTATACCATTTCAAGCAAATCAAATAGCAGCACTATCAAATAACCTCCTAGAATACAACGCATCCATTATTATATCCCTGCTTGTCTTTATTGTAATATTGGGAGGAATAAAGCGCATTGCTTTCGTTTCAACGAGCTTAACACCAGTTATGATAGTGCTATATGTGGGTATGTGTATATATTTAATTTATGTAAACGGAAGTAATTTGCTGAATGCTCTATCCATAATATTCCAAGATATCTTCAATAAATCAGCTATAGGAAGCGGAGTATTGAGCGGATTAATAGCCGGAGTGAGAAGATCAGTGTTTGCTAACGAAGCAGGTACCGGAACAGCAGCTATAGCACATTCAGCTGTAAAAGAAGAAGATCCAATTAAAGTTGGGTGCGTTGCAATGATTGCACCACTTATAGACACAATATTAATCTCATTTTTGACTGGTATTGTGATAATTATCACTGGTATGCATAGCACTGATAACGTGGGTGATATTACACTAATTAGTTCGATATTTTCAACAGCTTTGCCCTTGTTCAGCAAGTTAGTTTTTCCGCTAATGATGTTTTCCTTTGCATTTTCCACAATAATAGCTTATTGTTACTACTGTGAAGTTGCTTTGCTGTATTTATTTGGTAGTAAAAAAATACTGATACCGTTCCAAATTCTTATAGTGGTTTCAGTGTATATCAGCTGTATGTCAAAGAATATAGAATTTATATCTTATCTAGGTGACAGTTTGTTTATGTGCCTTATGATTCCAAATGCTGTTGCAATATATCTACTAAGAAGGGAAGTTTTGAATACAATAGATTCTTATTACAATTCTAAAGGGTATTAACATGATTTATAGATTGCTTTGTATGGTGTTATTTTGCCTATTGTTTAATGATGTGTACGCTGCTTCAGGTTTTTACGAAAGTTATGACGCTGTGTTGAATGGAATAAATAACTTCATGAATGAAGTACTGTTTTTCAAGATCCTTTACGTGCCATTTATAATCCTTCTACTAGTTTTTGGTTATGTGTTTCTAACATTACGTTTTGGATTTCTCAACATAAGAATGTTTAAGCATGCGTTTGCTATTTTATGTGGAAAATATGACACGAATCACCATGATGGTCATATTACGCATTTTCAGGCATTTATGACTGCACTTTCAAGCACAGTAGGCCTTGGAACTGTTGCTGGAGTCGCAATTGCAGTTTCAATGGGTGGACCAGGAGCGGTGCCTTGGATGATGATTACAGGTTTTTTTGGTATGTCAGCAAAATTTGCTGAGGTAACGTTGGCGTTTAGACATAGAACAGAAGATCAGGACCAATTGTTTAGTGGTCCCTTTCAGTATATAAGGAATGGTCTGGAGGAATTTGGATTTAAAAAACTTGGTATTGTGCTGGCTGCCATGTATGCAGTATTCTTTGTATTATCAGGTCTTGGTGGAAGTGTAGCGTTTCAAACCAACCAAATGGTTTCAATATTATCTGGCTATTCAAGTTGGGTAGATGGTCACTCTTGGTTTCTTTCTTCCATAATTTCTGCGCTGCTTGCTCTAGTGATTATTGGCGGAATTAAAAGGATAGCTAGAGTATCTTCTGCACTAGTGCCTATTATGTCACTTATATATATCTTTAGTTGTATTATTATTATTGCATTTAATATTCATAACCTTGGTTATACGTTGAAAATATTATTTTCCACTATGATAGATTTCAATGCTGTTGGCGGAGGGATGGTAGGAGCATTTGTTGCTGGAATTCAAAGGGCAATCTTTGCCAGCGAAGCAGGTGTTGGTTCTGCTTCAATTACTCATGCAACAACTAAAGATGAAGAACCAGTAAGAACTGGACTAGTCGCTATGATAGAACCATGCTTTGACACAATGTTAATTTGCTGTTTAACAGGAATAACAATAGTAATAACAGGTGCATACCAAACAGGTGTTGGTGAGGGAATATTAATTACTCACAAAGCATTTGAGACAGTTTCTCCATGGTTTCCTATCCTTCTAACAGTAGCTGCTCCTTTGTTTGCATTTTCTTCAGTAATTTCGTTTGTATATTGTTGTGAAATGGGGTGGCTATATTTATTCGGTGCAAAAAGTATAGTGATATACCGCATAGCGGTAATAATTGTGGCGTTTTTCTCTGGTCTTTCTAAAGATATAATGGCTATTGCCAATATCGGTGGAACTTTATTCTCTTGTTTAGCTCTCATCAACATGACAGCGCTTATACTGTTTAGTAATCAGATTAACGATGAAGTTCAGTGCTACCTAAAAAGGCTGAGGAATAATAAAATTAATTAGGTTCTTGGTATAATGGAAAAGTATGTAGTCCTTATGCTGTCCTACATACTCGGTTCAATACCGTTTAGCTTAATCATTACAAGAATAAAAGGGATAAACTTAAGAGAAGTAGGTTCAGGAAACATTGGTGCTACAAACGTTGCAAGGACGGGAAATAAATTTCTTGCTGCTTTGGCATTATTTCTGGATTCCTTTAAGGGATTTATTGCCGTTTATATAGCACAACAATTTTGTGATAATAACGATTTTTATATATATGTATCTGCAATTTTAGCAGTTTTAGGACACATGTTTCCTATTTGGCTAAAATTCAGTGAAGGAAAGGGCGTTGCAACCACTCTAGGGATACTGATAGCATTTAACATCGATATTACTTTAGTATTCGTAATAATTTGGATAATAGTCTTTCTTGCCTTTAGATACTCTTCCCTTGCTTCACTCAGTGCTACTTCAACGGCTGTAGCATGGTCCTTTTTTTTTCAGAGGAATTTGTTCGTAACATTACTAATTATAGGAGCACTGGTCTTCCTAAAACACCACAGAAATATTGTGAATCTTCTGCAAGGTAAAGAGTATAAATTTTATAGATAATGTACTGCCAAATTATTGACACTTAAACTACGAGACAAATTGCTTGACGGTATGATTTTGTCCTCTTTGTTTAAGTCTATGATTTTTGCTTTTGTTATATTCTCTACTTCTTGAGGTGTTAAAAGACCATCTTCAATGAATTCCTTTTTTGTTTCTCTTATTTTTTCATAAAGTTGAGTAACGTGATCTTTATTTCCTTCATATACACTTTCAATTTCTAACTCTAGCTTATGTGAAGCTCCTTTTTTTAACATTTCATCCATTGCTGCTTTTGTTACTTTTAACCTTTCTTGCAAAATTTTCTTTATTTTTTCCTTATCATTTTCGTTATTTTTACTGAGTTCTACATATACCCTATAACATCTTTTTTCTCTTGGGAGCATTCTTAACCCATCTAACATGCTAATTATCTGACCTTCAATAGTCTTCTCAGCCTTTAACTTAAATTCTGCTACTTCTTCTTCTATTATCTTATTAGCTATTCTCTTAGCTCCATCCAAAGATGAATCCTTGAGAGAAAAATCTGTCTCGAGTAGATCTCGATTTAATAGCTCTAAGAATACTTTTTTTCCGATGTTTTCGAGTAAACTTTCTTGGTCATCTAAATCATGCTCCTGCAGTTTATTTCTCATGTGCTGAACCAGCTCACAACATTGTAATTTATTTAACTTTATAGAGCTAATATTTTTCATTAACGTCAGCACAATTTGTTCACTATATTGAGAAGTAATACTCAGAGGTTGTCCGGAAATAAGTAAAAGGCTATAATATCTGAAATTTTAGTACGGGGTAAAGATGAGAAAAAAGTATCCAACAGATCTAAGCGAAAGGGAATGGGCAAGAATAGAAAAACACTTCAGAGTATCATACAAGAAAGGAGGAAGGCCGCCAAAGTATAGCAAAAGAGAAATATTAGAAGCAATTTTCTATGTATTGCGTACAGGGTGTCAATGGCGGTATTTACCAAATGATTTTCCGCTATGGAAGACTGTGTATGAGCAGTTCAGGCAATGGAAGAAGCAGGGAATTTTTGAGAAAATGAATTATGAAATTACAAAATATAGTAGAAGAAAAATAGGAAGGAATGAGCAGCCGAGTGCCTGTATAGTAGATAGTCAATCTGTAAAGACTACAGAAAAGGGGGGATCAAAGGCTATGATGGAAGTAAAAAAGTAAAGGGTAGAAAAAGGCATATAATTACAGACACTCAGGGTTTTATACTAGGTTGTTACGTAGGCGCTGCTAACGAAAATGATAGAGATGGTATTAAAATAGCATTAAACAATATGAGAACAAAATATACTAAAGTTAAAAAAATGTGGGCTGACATGGGATACCAAGGAAGAAATTTAAAGAATCACATAAAGGAAGAATATGACATAGATATTGAAATTGTTAAAAGGCCTCCATGTAGATTTTGGGTGCACAAAGATACGCCACCTGAGCTACTACCAACAAGAGAACAAGGGTTTAAAGTACAGCCAAGAAGATGGGTTGTAGAAAGGACTTTTGCTTGGGTTAATAGGAATAGAAGGCTATCGAAGGAGTATGATTTACTCACAACATCCACTGAGAATTTCATATACCTAGCTATGAGTAGGGTTATGTTAAAGAGGGAATATGCTTGAATTTACTAGTTTCCGGACAACCTCTCAATAATTTTCTCATTAAAGGAATACTTACTTCTGAAATAAAATCATCAACTATTTTTTGACTTTCATCGTCTTCATAACCATTTTGAACGTCATACCAAGCCTTAAGAATTTCTTTATTGTTTTTCTTGTTTTTTAACCTGTCTAACATAAACTCACGTGCTTTATTTTGTGCTTCTGAGAGCAACATTTCCCTTGGGGGAGTAAATCTAATTTCTGGATCAGGATGAATACCCTCTAGCGTGCTTAACATTCTATAGATAATACCGGTGAAGCAAGTGTTAGGAATTCGCTCTTTTCTAGAGAAAGTTTGGCTATCAATTAAATTAGAAATCAATGCATCCTTTTTACTCTTAACGGCTTCTCCGTCTCCATCATTGCAAGCCCTTAAAACTAAAAGCAGAACCTGCCCACCTGTAAAGCCGGAGCTATGCTTTTGATCATCTTTGCAAAAGTCATCTAAAAATGCAATTACTCTTCCTTTATCCTCATCACTAAACTCATATGAATTGTTTATATATCCAATGAATTGAATATATTCATCATTTTTGATTACGTCTTCAGGTACTTGTTCACTATACTTACCTTTTAATTTATCAATATTTTTAATGATATCATCATTTAATTGATGGGGCAGTAAATGTTCAAGCTTAACATCAAAACTATTAACCATACCACGTAAATTCTCTTTTATACCTTCCAAAAAGAAATTTATAGAAGCTTTAAGCAGCGTAAATGGGTTAAAATCTTTTGGCCTTAGTTCACTCTGCAATAAAATTAATAGCATTGTAAGTGGTATAGTTCCCAGTAACGAAATAAGCAAGAAAGTGGTAGTGAAAGTTAGATATGTTATGAAAGCAGAAAACAAGAGGAAGGCTGCTACCTTGATTGTATTGTTTTTAAAAAATATTTCCCAATATTCCCTTTTGCTCATTTTTTGCTGTTTTGCCGTTTTTATTTCTTTGTAGATATAAAGAGTTTTAATTTCAGACCTGAAGAACATAGTACCAAGAGAAAAAAGAACATTAACAGGATTAGTGATAATGCTTAACGAGACAAAAGCTCCAAAGTAGCTAACAAATTTTAGCTTACTAGAATCCTTTGAAGGAAATTGTATTTGAGAAATACCTATCATAGCTTACCTTCAACATCATTACACTCTAGTAATAGCATAATAATTTAAAACGTCAATGTTTAAGTATCTTATTATCCGCACACTCATCGTATTCGATCTCGACTGTAGAGTGTGCTATCTCGAACTTATCTAGCAATATTTTTTTTATTTCATATAAAACATTGGTGTGCTGCACATTTTGCTTTATTTTAGCATGCATGGTAATTATAAAATAATTATCAGACAGCGACCATGTATGTATGTGGTGCACATCTATCACTTCAGGTAATTCTGATGTGATCTTACTTTTTATCTCTTCAGCAGATATACCCTCAGGCGTACCTTCAAGGAGTATATGGCAAGAATTTTTGAGAATTTTATAGCCGCTATTTAGAATTATCACACTAACAAATACTGATAAGATTGGATCTACTATTTGCCATCCAGTAAGCATGATAATTATAGATGCAAGTATAGCAGCTACAGAACCTAAAATATCTCCTATAACGTGTAGTACAGCACTTTTTATGTTTATATTGCTCTCGCATTTACTATGTAATATAAAAAAGACTATTATGTTAGAGACAAGACCGAGTGTAGCAATTATTAACATTACTTTCCACTCAACATTGACTGGAAAAATAAACCTCTTTATTGACTCAATTATAATGATTACTGCAATGAGGAATAGAGTTAAACCATTAACAAATGCTGCAATTATCTGCAACCGATGATATCCGTATGATCTCTGCAAATCGGATTTCTTAGCTGAAAACCTATGTGCTAACCAGCTTAAAACCAAGGCAAAGAGGTCAGTGAGCATATGCCCTGCATCTGATAATAGAGCAAGCGAATGTGAAATTATTCCACCTACTATTTCCATAAACATTGTTATCGCAACTATTATTATGGAATAGATTAAGCGCTTGGACTGCGCTGCTGAGTGTTTACCGTTATGCACTGCTGTCATATAAAATCTTTTCATAAACAAAAACGTGGGTAACACTGGGTTCGAACCAGCGACCGCTTGCACGTCAAGCAAGTGCTCTACCAACTGAGCTAATTACCCATCGTGGTTTTAGTATAGTGCTTTGGTGGAATGAAAGTCAATAAACCACTTTGCTTTTGTCCTTGTCCAATGTGATTCCGGAATATAGCTGTATAGAATTTCAGCCATATTCTAAATTTTACATATTAAGTTAACTATCTATACTTTATTTATTAAGATATAAATTATATTAATACAGGGATTTACGTTTTTTTTAGGGAAATTACTTTATGCTTGATATTGAAAGATCAGCAAATTAGAGGTTAAAATTATGACAATTAGTCAACAAGTAAATAAAAATATAATTAAAGCAGAATATTTCAACAATAACGGCAAAGGGTTTAATTCGCCACATGTTATAGAAGTTGAAGATTTAAATATTAAAGTATAGTACTTCCCAAAGTAAATGATAAAGGTATAATAAGCTATTTGAGTTATAATGGCGTATAGTGTGGATTTAAGGGAAAGGGCAGTATCGATGATAGAAAAAGGGAAGTCAAAGGTTGAGGTGGCAGAGCTTTTGGAGATAGGAATAGCAACTCTGTACCGCTGGTTAAGAAAGAAAGCCGCTGGTGAAAGCCTAAGGCCATCGAAAAACGGCAGCTTTATTCGAAAAATAGACCCAAAAATACTCGAAGAATATGTTAAAAAGAATCCAGATCATACGCTGGCAGAGATGAAACAAAATCTTGGATTTGGAATAAATTCAATTTGGTATAGGCTGAAACAGCTAAGAATTACTTTAAAAAAAAGTTACACTATATCAAGAGCGCAATCAAGAAGATAGGCAGCGATTTACCGATAAAATCTCAAAAATAGACCATTCCAGCATCTTATATATAGATGAAGCAGGAGTTGATAATAGGTTATACCGAGAGTATGGACGTGCTCCAATAGGAAAGAAAATTTATGCAGATATTCCAGGAAGAAAACGAGAGAGAATCAGTATAATAGGCGGGTGGATTGGAAAGAGATTTATTGCACCAATGACTTTCAAAGGTGGGTGTGACAAAGAGGTATTCAATACATGGTTAGAGAAGATGTTATTACCTAAATTGCCACATGGTACTACAATAGTTATGGACAATGCCACATTCCATAAAACTCCCAAAACAAAGGAGTTAATAGATAATGCTAGATGCCGTTTGCTCTATCTACCAACATATTCACCAGATTTGAACCCTATAGAGCATTGTTGGAATACCATCAAAAGCCGCCTCAGACCTTTAATGCATAAATATACAGACTTACAACTTTTGGTTGGTAATACCATAATGGAAATTTATCATTCATTTTAGAAAATACTATAGAGGTTGTCCGGAAACTAGTAAATTCAAGCATATTCCCTCTTTAACATAACCCTACTCATAGCTAGGTATATGAAATTCTCAGTGGATGTTGTGAGTAAATCATACTCCTTCGATAGCCTTCTATTCCTATTAACCCAAGCAAAAGTCCTTTCTACAACCCATCTTCTTGGCTGTACTTTAAACCCTTGTTCTCTTGTTGGTAGTAGCTCAGGTGGCGTATCTTTGTGCACCCAAAATCTACATGGAGGCCTTTTAACAATTTCAATATCTATGTCATATTCTTCCTTTATGTGATTCTTTAAATTTCTTCCTTGGTATCCCATGTCAGCCCACATTTTTTTAACTTTAGTATATTTTGTTCTCATATTGTTTAATGCTATTTTAATACCATCTCTATCATTTTCGTTAGCAGCGCCTACGTAACAACCTAGTATAAAACCCTGAGTGTCTGTAATTATATGCCTTTTTCTACCCTTTACTTTTTTACTTCCATCATAGCCTTTGATCCTCCCTTTTCTGTAGTCTTTACAGATTGACTATCTACTATACAGGCACTCGGCTGCTCATTCCTTCCTATTTTTCTTCTACTATATTTTGTAATTTCATAATTCATTTTCTCAAAAATTCCCTGCTTCTTCCATTGCCTGAACTGCTCATACACAGTCTTCCATAGCGGAAAATCATTTGGTAAATACCGCCATTGACACCCTGTACGCAATACATAGAAAATTGCTTCTAATATTTCTCTTTTGCTATACTTTGGCGGCCTTCCTCCTTTCTTGTATGATACTCTGAAGTGTTTTTCTATTCTTGCCCATTCCCTTTCGCTTAGATCTGTTGGATACTTTTTTCTCATCTTTACCCCGTACTAAAATTTCAGATATTATAGCCTTTTACTTATTTCCGGACAACCTCTAAATTAATAAATAGGAAAATTACTACAAATCTTTTCAACTTTAGTTTTCACCGTTCTTTCAATATCAGGGCTATTTCCGCTGATTAATCCTTGAATTACTTCATTTATTAGGCCGGCTATTTCTTTAAAATTTTCTGCCTCAAGCCCGCGTGTTGTCTCAGCAGCGGTGCCAAAACGGAGCCCTGAGGTGATGGTTGGCTTTTCTGTGTCAAATGGTACAGAGTTTTTATTGCAGGTAATACCGGCTCTCTCAAGGCTATCTACAACGTCTTTTCCAGTTAATTTCTGCGATCTTAAGTCAACTAGCACTATATGAGAGTCAGTGCCACCGGTTATAATGTCGAGTCCATGCTTTTGCAATTCTTGAGCTAGTACTTTCGCATTTTCCACGACTTTCTTGCTATAAGTTTTAAACTCTGGCGCTAACGCTTCTTTAAATGCAACAGCTTTTGCAGCTATCACATGCATAAGTGGCCCGCCCTGCAATCCTGGAAAAACTGCAGATTGAATTTTTTTGTGTAATGCTTCATCATTGGTCATCACTATTCCACCACGAGGACCACGCAAAGTTTTGTGAGTTGTGGAAGTCATAACATGTGCATATTCAGCAGGGGATGGATATTCGCCCGCTGCAATAAGCCCTGCATAGTGAGCAATGTCTGCAAGCAAATAAGCACCAACTTTATCTGCAATCTCGCGAAAGCGTTTGAAGTCCATTTTTCTTGGATAAGCAGAAGCACCAGCTATGATCAATTTCGGTTTATGCTCCAGCGCCAGCTTTTCTATCTCATCCATATTGAGCAGATAAGTGTCTTTATTTACTGTATATTGAATCGACTTAAACCATTTACCAGAAAGGCTTGGTGCCGCACCATGAGTTAGATGCCCACCGCAATTCAGTGACAATCCAAGTATCGTATCACCTGGAGTAAGCAGTGAAGCAAATACCGCCTGGTTTGCCTGAGAACCAGAATGAGGTTGAACGTTTGCAAATTTAACACCAAACAACTTACAAAGTCTTTCTATAGCCAGACTTTCAATTTTGTCCACATGCTCACAACCACAGTAATATCTTCTGCCTGGATAACCTTCTGCGTATTTATTAGTCAGAAAAGAGCCTTGTGCCTCCATTACCGCTTTGCTTGCAAAATTTTCTGATGCAATTAGTTGCAGTTGTGATCTTTGGCGTTGCAATTCTTTTTCTATAGACTGATAAACCTCGTTATCAAAAGACTTTAAACTATTTTTAGAGCCACAGATTTTTTTTAAAACACTCATCATAGATCAAACCTCGCTTTAATTTTAAGATGCACAAGCAATTTTAAGACTGCTTATCCTGCTTTTTTAACCATAAGAGCCCAAAAACAGCTATTAGCAAACATACAGGAATAATAGATGTTGCTTTTATCAGCAATTCAGCACCATACACAGGATTTCCTTGTATCACTGTCCTATCCCAACACAAATCTATTATTTTTGCGATCCCAGTGTGAAAAAAATAGCCAAAAACCATGACTATCATATTTGACACAGCTGTAGTTAATCCTATTAAGTTATTATTTACATAACTTAATGCTTTGTACAGTGTTACTATTTGATATCCAGAAGCGAAACCTATAACAAGAAGTGCAGGCAATACAATATACAATCCGCCAGCCTGTGTAAAAAGTAAAAGGAAACTAGCAATCATTGCAAAGGAACAGACAATAATAACTTCATAATGTCTATTTGGATATTTTTCTAATATGTGAGCAAAAGAGAGCAATCCAGCTGCAAATCCTACATATATAACAGAAGAAATTGAAGACGCTAGATCACCGGCCATTTGATATACCTCACATAAAAAAGCTTTTGTCCAAGCATCAGCAAAACCTTCTAGTGGACCTACCATTAAGCCACCAAAAAAACTAATTAGAATGATATATTTATTGAAAAGCACAGTTTTTAGATCCTTCATGCTAATTTTTTCTTTTCGAAAGTCGTAAGCATTGTAAGGAATAACTAAAAATAAAGATAAAGCGAGTAAGAAACCAAACCCTGAAAGAATATAAATTACGTAATTCCAACCAAACTCATCAAGCAAAAGTTCTATTGGTAGACCACCATATATTGCCCCTAATAGCCCTATAATAACAGATATGCTTGCCATTTTTGCTGATTTTTCTCGCGGAAAATACATACTGGCAACTTTAAATACTCCTATTACTGACGCAGACGAGCCAATCCCAACAATTATTCTACCTAATACTGAATAATACCACTCATCAAAGCACACAAGAGGTAATGTTCCAATAGATACCAAGACAGCACAAATAGGTAAAACAATTTTTGGACCGAATCTATCAAAACAAAGACCAACAGGGATATGAACTAGTGTAAATCCCACATAGTAGAGACCATTAAATTGCCCTAAATCTGCAATGCTTATATTAAATTTTGTTATTAATACAGGCGCAATTATGTTTGGCATGACACGTAACACATACTGGTATGCATAGAAAAGAGATACTATCAACCATACAAAAAAATTACTTTTCGACATACCTACCACCTAATAAAACCCTATTACAATTAAAACAAAAATATCAAAGTAAAATAAAGTATTATATTTCATAATAACAAGAGCCTTAAATTAGTACATCTAACGATTTTATCATACGAGCCTTCGATAAATTATCTACTTATTACAATCAACTTCTCTAAAATCTTTATTTTTTAACCATAAGAGCCCAAAAACAGCCACCAGCAAACATACAGGAATAACTGATGTTGCTTTTATCAGCAATTCAGCACCATACACAGGATTTCCTTGTATTATTGTTCTATCCCAACACAAATCTACTATTTTTGCGATCCCAGTGTGAAAAAAATAGCCAAAAACCATAACTATCATGTTTGACACAGCTGTAGCCAGGCCTACTAAGTTATTATTTACATAACTTATCGCTTTGTAAATGGTAACCACCTGATATCCAGATGTGAAGCCAATAATAAAAAGCGTAGGTAATACAACATACAAGCCACCAATCTGAGTAAAAAGCAAAAGAAAACTAGCGATCATTGCAAATGAGCATGCAATTATTACTTCATAATGCTTATTTTTATATTTTTCCAATAAATAAGCCAAAGAGAATGATCCTGTTAACATTCCTATCAATATTACGGAAGAGAGAGAAGATGCCAAGTCTTCATTCATTTTATATACTTCAAAAAAGAATGCTTTCACCCAACCATCGGCAAAACCTTGCATTGGACCGACCATGAGTCCACCAAAAAAGCTAATTAGAATAATATGCTTGTTGAAAAGTATGTTTTTTAAGTCTCTAATGCTAACTTTTTCCTGTTGAGCATTGCTTTCAGGCGTTACTAAGAACAGCAACAGAGCAAGTAAACACCCAAATGCTGAGAATGTATAGATAACATAATTCCAGCCAAATTTATCGAGTAAGAAGTCTAAAGGTAACCCGCCACATATCCCTCCCAAAATTCCTATAATTATAGATAAGCTGGCCATTCTTGCTGATTTTTCTTGCGCAAAATACATGCTTGCAACTTTAAAGATTCCAATTGCCGAAGCGGATGACCCAATTCCCACAATTATTCTTCCAATTATTGAATAACTCCACTCATCAAAGCATATAAGCGGTAGTGTTCCGGTAAATGTCAAAACGGTACAAGCAGGTAAAACAAACTTTGGTCCAAATCTATCAAGGAAAAGACCAATAGGTATATGAGCTAGCGTATAGCCTACATAGTATAACCCACCAAACTGGCCAACATCTGCAATACTTATGTTAAATTTTGTTATTAATTCAGGCGCAATTATGTTTGGAATTACGCGTAATATATATTGGTATGCATAAAACAGTGACGTCAACAACCAGATTAAAAAATTCCTCTGCAACATGAATCTCAGCTAAAATTTAGGATTATAGATACTTTAGTTATAAAAAACAATACTATATTAATCATCTAAATCTGCTTAGCTCTTTTTACAGCTTATAACTTTAAGTAACCAAAAGCCTATCATTCCTATTAGTAGGCATATAGGTATTATTAACATAGACTTAACCATTACATCAGTTCCATAAAATGGCTTTCCATCGATAATTTCACCGTTCCAATAAAAATTCATTATATTTGCAATAATGACGTGAAAAAAATAACCAAAACTCATAACTATGGAATTACCTACAGATCCTGCACTTGCTACTGCTTCGTTTTTTACACAACTTACAACTTTAGCAGTAAAAACAATTTGGTATGCAGAAGCAAGACCAATAATGAATAGTAATATACATGCCAGGAGTTCACTAATATTGCATATAAAAAGTAATAAGAACACAATTATCATGGCCATAGCACAAGAAATTATTATTTCATAGTGCTTGGTTGGATTTTTTGCTAATATGTAAGGAAGTAATAAATGCCCAAAGCCAAAGCCTATTAGTATCCATTTTGAAATGCTATATGCAATGTGTCTATCTATAGCGTACATCTCATGCAAGAATGTTGCGGACCACGCATCTGCAAAGCCTTCTAATGGTCCAACCATAAAACCGCCAAACAAACCTATCAATAAAATATCTTTATTAAATATAACTTTGCTTAAATTTTTAATATTTAATTCTTCGTCTGAGGTGCCAACTTTAGGTATAGATATAAAGGTAGTTAAAGCAAGCAATAATCCAAGCATTATACACACAGTAAATAAATAATCCCACCCAAACTTATCAAGTAAGACATGTAATGGTTTGGTGGCAAATACACCACCTGAAATGCCAATAATAACCGATATGCTGAACATCATGGCAAATTTTTCTCTATGGTAATAGATTCTTATTATTTTAAAGAGTCCAAGTACTGAAGCAGAGGATCCAATACCAGTAATTATTCTTCCAATAATAGAATAACTCCTATCATTAGAACTGACTAAAGGTAAAGCACCTAAAGATGTTAATGCAATACAAATCGGTATAACAACTTTAGAACCAAATCTATCTAAAAGAATACCTACAGGAATATGTGCTAACACATAACCTACATAATACAGTCCACAAAATTGTCCTATTTCTGTTGTTCCTATATTAAACCTTACTACCAATTCAGGAATTATAATATTTGGAATTACGCGTAATATATATTGGTATGCATAAAACAGTGACGCCAACAACCAGATTAAAAAATTCCTCTGCAATACTTTACCCCAAAGCTATAGTACTTCCCAAAGTAAATGATAAAGGTATAATAAGCTATTTGAGTTATAATGGCGTATAGTGTGGATTTAAGGGAAAGGGCAGTATCGATGATAGAAAAAGGGAAGTCAAAGGTTGAGGTGGCAGAGCTTTTGGAGATAGGAATAGCAACTCTGTACCGCTGGTTAAGAAAGAAAGCCGCTGGTGAAAGCCTAAGGCCATCGAAAAACGGCAGCTTTATTCGAAAAATAGACCCAAAAATACTCGAAGAATATGTTAAAAAGAATCCAGATCATACGCTGGCAGAGATGAAACAAAATCTTGGATTTGGAATAAATTCAATTTGGTATAGGCTGAAACAGCTAAGAATTACTTTAAAAAAAAGTTACACTATATCAAGAGCGCAATCAAGAAGATAGGCAGCGATTTACCGATAAAATCTCAAAAATAGACCATTCCAGCATCTTATATATAGATGAAGCAGGAGTTGATAATAGGTTATACCGAGAGTATGGACGTGCTCCAATAGGAAAGAAAATTTATGCAGATATTCCAGGAAGAAAACGAGAGAGAATCAGTATAATAGGCGGGTGGATTGGAAAGAGATTTATTGCACCAATGACTTTCAAAGGTGGGTGTGACAAAGAGGTATTCAATACATGGTTAGAGAAGATGTTATTACCTAAATTGCCACATGGTACTACAATAGTTATGGACAATGCCACATTCCATAAAACTCCCAAAACAAAGGAGTTAATAGATAATGCTAGATGCCGTTTGCTCTATCTACCAACATATTCACCAGATTTGAACCCTATAGAGCATTGTTGGAATACCATCAAAAGCCGCCTCAGACCTTTAATGCATAAATATACAGACTTACAACTTTTGGTTGGTAATACCATAATGGAAATTTATCATTCATTTTAGAAAATACTATAGCATTATAGATACTCTGTTTATAGAAAACAATATTTTTATGAATACTTATTTTAATTTACCGGAATTTTATACAGTTGAACTCATAGCCAACATAAGTAGTTTATGCATTAACTAAATTTTCCAGGTTCAAGTTTGGATGATGGAAAAAGTTCACTTTTTCTATTTTTAAAAGAGACCTTTTATTTTACTTATAATTTTTTCTACCATATCTACAACTGGCTCATGAATAAGGTATATGAAAAAAATTACACCACAAATGATAAGTATATTTATGATTTTACCCTTATTCATCTTTATCTTGAGCTTCACTTTTGTTACAAGATCCATTTTATTTATGTTTTTATTTCATGCTGACAATTATATCTTAAATACCATAATTTTCAGTAAAATTTGACTTCAGAAGTATTCTATTAATTCAATATTAACCTTTTTATGTGTAAAATAGTTAATATAATATTAAAGCAGGCTGATGAATATAAGCACGATAGATAATACGCTGCAAAATTACATAACAAAATACATTGAACAAACATTCGCTACACACGTGCTAGGCAATAGATACGACAAATTGTATAGGAAACTTCTAAGTGGTATAGAAGAGATAATAAAGCTTGCTGTAAATGAAGCAAAACACTACGATGAAAATTTAGAAGATCTATATAACGATTCAAGATTTAATAAGAAATTTATTCAAGCTGTTGCTAAACATCAGGTGTCGGAATTTTTAAATACTTATCCGAAAAGAAAAGAAATTGTTGCAGAATTTTACAATGAACATCACATTAACGAAAGTGATTTAAAGACTCTGGAAAAGGGGAAAGATTTAGTAAATAAAATAAATAACATTAACTTACTGCAACAAAATGAAAAAAATGAGGAATTCAATATTAGAAAGACACTTGCTCAATCAATAAAAATGCCTTCCATAGAAAAACACAAGTTAGAACATTCAAAATAACCTTGGCGAAGTATGGCAAAATATACAACTTATGGATAGTCTATTTCATTTTAACTCCTGGCACGCTTTAGTAATACTATCACATCCAATTTCTAATTGTTCCTGAGAGGTTGCATAAGAAATTCTGATAAAATTTTCTAGACCAAATGCAATTCCTGGAACCACAGCAACCAAATGATCTCCCAGTAAGTATTCAGTAAAATCTAAATCATTATTTATTATCTTACCACTTTTTGTGCTTTTACTGAGCAATCCTTCACATGAGACAAATAAATAAAACGCACCTTGTGGAACAGACGCTGATAATCCCGGGGCAGAATTTAGCTCTTTCACCATAAAATCTCTACGACTCTTAAAAATCCTTGTTCTTTCTTTCAAAAAACTATGATCACCGTTTAATGCTGCTGCTGCTGCTGCTTGTGCTATCGAATTTGGATTAGAAGTGCTTTGAGACTGCAGCGTAGAGATAGCTTTTACCACATCACTTCTACCTGCAATATACCCTATTCTCCAGCCTGTCATTGCATAGGCTTTTGATACTCCATTGACTACAAAAACTCTATCATAAAGCTTCGGCTCAACCTGAGCGATAGTAAAAAACTTTTCGTCGTATATTATATGCTCATAAATATCATCTGTAACGACATTCATATGTGGATATTCAAGCAATATTTGTGCTATGTCTTTCAATTCATCACATGTGTACACAGCTCCTGCAGGGTTGTTCGGTGAGTTAAGAATTAACCATTTAGTTTTTTTAGTTATCCTGCTTTTCAATAATTCCGCTGTCAGTTTAAAATTTTGTTTGCATTCTACTACAACTGGCAAGCCGCCAAAAAGACTTACCATATCAACATATGAAACCCAATAAGGAGCTGGAATAATAACTTCATCTCCAGAGTTAATTGTTGCCATGAACAAATTGAATAACACCTGCTTAGCACCTGTACCAACACAGATTTGGTTAAGCGTGTACTCGAGGTTATTATCCTTTCTTAACTTATTAATTATTGCTTCTTTCAGCTCACGCGTTCCATCAACAGCAGTATATTTAGTCTTACCTTCACTTATTGCTTGAATAGCTGCTTTTTTTATATGATCTGGAGTATCAAAATCCGGTTCTCCTGCAGCTAAAACACAGATCTTTTTTCCTTCATTTTTCAACTTATTTGCCTTATCAGTTACAGCAATCGTAGGTGATGGTTTTATTAGGGACATTCTTTTTGCAAGGTCTGACATATCTTACTGAAGCTAAATTCAAATGATAAACCCCGTACAACAAAAAAGCTAGAATTTTGTGTATTGTATTAGTAGCTTTTTACCAGGTTTACCAACGCAGCAATATTTTCAACTGGAGTATCAGGGAGTACTCCATGTCCGAGATTAAATATGAAGGGTAAATCTCTAAAGCAATCTATTATACGTTTTGCTTCTTTGATTGCTTCCGTTTTATTATAGGCTAAAAGATTAGGATCAAGGTTTCCTTGTAGAGGGATGTTTAGATTCGCTTTCGCCCATTTTATTGGAACATTATAATCTATACTTACTGCAGATACACCTGTTTGTTCGCAGTAATCTTTATAAAGATTTCCAGCAGACCTTGGAAAACCTATTATTGGAAAATCAGAAAATCTATCCTTTATTGCCAAGATAATTCTCTTTGTTGGTTCGATAACATATTCTTTAAACAATGGTTCCGATAACGCACCAGCATTACTGTCAAATAGCTGAATAACATCTGCTCCAAATTCTATCTGTTTAATTAGATAAATAATCGTTACTTCCGTTATTCGTTCAATTATTTCCTTCAAACACGAAGGATAAAAATTTAATACTTTGGAAAAAGTTTTGCTGCTCCCACCTTCTATGATGTATGAGGCTACTGTCCATGGTCCACCAGCAAATCCTATGAGAGATTTTTCTTTTGGTAATTGGCTTCTGACTTTTTTTATAGCGTTTAGAATTGGTAAGGTTTTAGTTTCAATTTCTTGTGGACCCTTCAATTCCTTAGGACTTTCCACGGGTTTTATTATTGGACCTACACCGCGTACGAAATTCACGTCACAACCCAAAACATCAGCTATTATTAAAATGTCTGAAAAAATTATCGCCGCATCCATGTCAAATCTTGTCACCGGCTGTAACGTCAATTCTGTCACTAAATCTGTGTTGTAGCATATCTCCATAAAATTATTCATATTTTCTACTGCTTTGCGGTACTCAGGAAGAGACCTGCCAGCCTGACGCA